>JAZRWE010000057.1:0-12744 GCA_045599605.1 Thermoguttaceae bacterium | reverse complement strand
TCGGTCGTCGGCGTATGGGCGGCGTTGTGATAGGCGAACAACGTTGGCGTATTGCGGTTATTCTATCGAAGCGCCAAGTTCGGCGGCCATACGGCGCATGTAATAGCGCGATACACGCGTTGGGAGTGCAGTCGTAGGCGTGGTACCCGACGCCATGCGGCGCCCGTGACTGCGAGTCACGGTTAACCTCGCTTGCGCTCGGAGATCGTTTGTTGGCGTATGGACGGCGTTATGATAGGCGAACAACGTTGGCATATTGCGTTGCGTCGCGCTCACCCACCACTACAGCGCTCGTCACGAAAGCGCTCACGTAGGAGCCGCAAATTGTAGGCCGACTTGCTCGGCCGGAGATTGCGGACGGAATTGCGCTGACCTTGCAAGAAAAAACATAATACTACTACCGTAACAAGCGAGCAACGCATGCGGGTATCTTCGTAACAAGCGAGCAACGCGTGCGGGTATCTTCATCCGCGCGGTAGCGCGATCCGGGAGCCGCGCGTCGCGGCCGCGGCAGCGCGATTCCGGAGCGCCCGGTGGCGCCGCGAATCGGGAGTGGCGCCGTCGCCACCAGAAATCTTTTGAAAAATTTGCAATTCTCTAAGAAATTTTTTGACATTGAATGTTTTGAGTGTAATATAAGAAACAGCGATTGAAAATAAGTAAGTCGACTGCTTGACATTTTATTGAGTCAAGGGGCTTAATAACAATAGCGCTTATATAATCTGTACGGTAGGAGGTTTGCAAGGGACTAGTAAACATTTTAACGTAAGGTATAGGGATGATGTTCAACTGTCTTGTGATAACGGTAATAATTGATTAATGAGGTACAGAATGAAACGATACATTAGAATCTTTGGCTTGGCGGGGTGTTTAATGGCGTTAGTATTCACTTCTACTAATGTAATTGCCCAAACCGACCAACGTCAAAACTCTGTTCCTGAAAGAATTACGATGGAACATGTTAGTCACCCGGCGATAGTTGAGTCTTTGGCGCTTAGCGCTACCTTATGTGAAATACGTGGAGTCGTTTTTAGGGACTCTGAGTTGTTTAACAATCTAACAAGTGGCGATTATGACGCCGTAATCGAAAAAGCTCAGAGCGTTATTAAAAGAAATGCCGCATGGTGGGAAGATCCTGATCTAGAGAATCACCGCGATCCGGGAAACTTTTCAGAATGCAACCCTTATTCTTTGGCTGAATATGAACGTGTTCTTGCTATTGCTTATGAGCTGAAAGGCGATTGGAAAAAGGCGTATTTCGCATATGCAATGGCTTGCGGTCGTGAAAGCGAGGCATATCGCTGGGCTGCAATTCGAATGGGATACGCAAAAGGACTAGATAATGCATGGCTGGTTACGGACATAGGTCGTTTAATGGACGAGGAACGATTACCTTCTGTTGATTCTGTCATTCGTGAAATAGAGAGTTATAGAACTACTGCTAATTCGAAACGTAATGCCGGCGCCGGCGCCTTACACGGCATATATGAGCGATCGGACTGGCGAACACTATGGAAGTTTAGACTGAATTGCGCGCTTGTCATGTGTCCTGAATTATTATTGATAAGTAGTATAGACGGATACGATTCTTCTCATGGTTATGCAATGGATTTTTTTGAGCTTGAGAAAGAAAACTATGAAAAGTTCGTTGATTTTTTCGAAAAAGTGTGTGATGAAACGTCATTGAAAAAAGGCGACCCTACGCATAATTATTCAAAAAAAATCGAATTTCTAAAAGAATTAAAGGAAATGCCATATAAAGTTGAACTACCCAAAGAGCAAAACAGAGGAAAATGAAGAGTCGCGCCGGCGTTGTTACGGCGGTAATATAATTGAAACGCGTCGTTTTCCGGCTGAATAGCAACATTCGTCTCCGTTTCTACACGCATCCATAAGTTGCTGCGTGAAAATGAGAAACAAGGATGTTAGAAACTCAACTCCCTGCGAGTGGTTTTAAAAAGGTCGATTCGATAAGTTCATACTGTGTGATTTGACTTTGCTTCGATATATAAAAGCCGTATGGTCTCCGACCTGCGGCTTTTATATTTGTCGAGACGGCTCGGACTCAGATCGCGACGCCACCGAGCGTGGCGGGATAGCGCAAGAAAAATCATATTACTATCGCGGCTATAAGCGAGCGACGTAAAGCTGTAATTATTCGGGCGCGAGGTTTACGACTTGTTTCTCAATAATTCCGCCGGTATAGCGCGCTAATGTTGTTGGCTGTGTTTGGGATACGAGCGCTATGACGTAGGGACTTAACGACTCCGCGAAATAGGGAAGGAATATCGTTGATTCAAAGATTATAAGTATTTTTTAGCGCGCGTCCCCTTGTGAAAGTCCGCTACAGCGCTAAAATTTAGTCGTCTTGTATGCCGTAGGGTCGACGCCAACGCAGGGTCTTACGATCGTGTTCTCGAGTCTTACGGAATACGGGTTAGGTAGATCGTTGAACATTCAACGTTATAGTACGATCGGAGTTTTTATGCAAAGCTTGCGTTCATTTAAAGACGCTTTTGCGTGTTGCAAACGGCTTTTTTCAAGCTGTTTGCATGCCTATGAGCGCGGCGGTTTGCGTAGGGCTAAGAAACGGTCGACACTCTCTGTTGCTCAAAAGAACGAATTGACGTTCGATAGATTGAAGACTCTCACGCCTATCTTTTTGGCGGTCTATGTCTCGATCTCGTTATTGGGCAACTGGTTTCACGAGTCGCTACACTGTCATTGCGACCATTGTTCCGAATACGTTTGCGTCGATCCTGGCGTAAACTCCGGAAATGAAAGCGTTGTAAGCGGGGTGGACTCGTGCGACGAGTTCGATTGTCCGATTTGTCGATTGCTCTCGTACAACCGCTCTTTCGTGTGGGCGGCGCCGGTCTTTTCTATCGGCATTGTCGCTCTTTCTCTTTTGTTTATGTGTTGGCGGAAACTCTCTTCTGTTACGCTTTCCGTATATCATGGGCGCGCTCCGCCTCTCCGCATGTCTTTCTGATATTCTTACCGACTTAGTGTTACTCTTGCGATCTTAGCATTTACGCGTCGCGGATCGTTCTTGCTTTATTGAACTTCTCGCTTGATCGTGAGAAGCGACGGGGAACGTTTGTCTCAACGAAACGTTAGACTTCAACGCTTTACGCGAGAGCCGATCGCTATGCTCCGACGCTATATCGCCGTAACGCCGCCGTTCCGCTTTGCCGTCGTTTTGCTTGCGACGTTGTCGTAGGCTCGTAACGTCGCTATTTCGTCGCGACGTCGCGGCAATGGAGCGCGTTTGTCGTTAAGAAACTCTATACTGTCGATCGCTCTGCACGAGCTTTCTCGCCTTTGTTCGACCTGCGTCGCAAAGCGTGTGGTGAGTTGTGCTTCGAGCGTGTCTTGATTCAAAGATATTAAGGCGTAAATGGTCTTCATTTATAGTCTTTAGGGAAAGTATGTGGAAAAAATGAAAGAATTTAATACTAGAAACAACCGTTTTTGGGGCGCGTTTACCCTTGTCGAACTCCTTGTCGTCATTGCTATTATTGGAATTTTGATCGGCTTGCTCTTACCCGCCGTTCAAGCCGCGCGAGAAGCCGCGCGACGTATGGAATGCACGAACAATATGAAGCAGTTGGGTCTTGCGCTTCACAACTATGCCGACGTCCACGGCGTCTTCCCGTCGGCGTGGCGCGGGTATAATCCTTCGGGGAAGAAATCTGACGTTATGGGCGATCCCGGTTGGGGATGGTGCGCGGCGCTTTTGCCGTATATGGAACAGACCAACTTGTATCAAAAGATCGATCTGACGCAATCGGTCGCTTCGCCTGTAAACAGGGAAGTGCGCGAGATGACCGTTAAGGCTTTTCGTTGCCCGACGGAACCTATTGCCGATAAGTCGTTTTCTATTGCGGATTCCGGCGTCCTTCACGACGAGCATGACGACGATGACGACGAACATGAACATGAGCACGAGCACGAGCATGAACATCACGAATTGAGCCCGCAACTTCTGGCTACTGTGTTCGGATCTTCTAATTACGTCGCGTCGATCGGAACTACCGATATTCACTCCGCCGAAGATTATGAAGTGGGGCAAACGTTCATGGGCGACGGCGCGTTCTATCATAATAGCGAATTGGGAACCAACGCGTTTTTGGACGGCTTGAGCAATACGATCTTTGTTGGCGAACGCACGGCGAAGAAAGAGCATTTTTCAACATGGGTCGGCAATCCTGCCGGCGACGGATGTTTGCCCGCCTTAGTTGTCGGTAGTTTTCACGAGGGCTTCCATAACGATGGCGAAGAACATGGTTTTTCTAGCTATCACCCCGGCGGCGCTAATTTCCTCTATGGCGACGGTTCCGTTCACTTCACGAGCGAGACGATCGGCGAGGAGCAAGTCAAGGCGTTAGCGACTAGAAGCGGCGGAGAGACCGTAAGCCTGTGACGCCGAATTGGGGTGTTGGTATAACGATGACGCGGACGCTTCGCAAGCGCGTAGCCTCCGCGTTATGTCGGCCGTATACGCGCTATCGATCGCGCGGTATTACGGCGGCGGTTTTCATATTTCAGTCGAGCCTGTTCTTCGGAGCGGGCTTTTTCATTTCTTGACTGCCCCGTCGTTATGAAGATCTTTACGCCATAATTTCATACTCATGAACGGCGCTACGGCGGAAGCTGACGACCGACGGACTGACGCGGCTTTCTGTGTTGGCAGTCTCTATGCTTTGATATAATTTTTTTTGAAAATTTTCATAATTTTTCAGAAATCGGGTTGGAATTGCTTGCAATCGGATTCTGTTTGGGTACCATTTTGGATAGTTCATTATTTATGAATGTTATACACGGTTCATACATTGTGAAGTTCGATCAATTCCGTACCGTTATGAGCCGTTGAAGCGTAGAGTTTTAACGGCTTTTATCCGGGAAGTTACATCTATAGTTTTTTTAGGAGACGGGAAATGACGATTACCCATTCCAACCACGTTGAGAGTCGCAAGGGATTTACCCTTGTTGAACTTCTCGTTGTCATCGCTATTATTGGTATTCTTATTGGTCTTCTTTTGCCCGCCGTTCAAGCGGCGCGCGAGGCGGCGCGGCGTATGCAGTGCACTAACCAGATCAAACAGATCGGGTTGGCGTTGCAGAACTACCACGACGCGCACGACTCGCTTCCGACGATGGCGCCGTTTGCTTCTTTCGGGTGGGACAATTACGCGCCTCTGAGCGTGACGATCTCGATCCTGCCGTTCATGGAAGAGAACTCGCGCTACGATCGGATCATGGAACTGGACCGTAAGATGAAAAACGGCGAAGTCGATATCTGGGGCGGCGGTTTCTTTGGCGACGCGATCTACTCTAACGACAACCGCTTAGGCGGCGTGCTTTGTCCTTCGGAACCGAACGCCAAAGTCGCGTCGGTGCACGCTAATAACGCTCGTACTAATATCGTCTATTCGTTAGGAGACGGCACGAGCAAGCTCGACGCGCCGTGGAATCACCCGAATTATATCAACGTCAACACGAAGAAATGCAACACTCGCGGGCTATTCCATCAATACAGTTGGAAGACGCTTGCCTCCTGCACCGACGGCACTTCGAACACCGTGGCGGTCAGCGAATCCGCAAGCGCGCCGCAAGGCTACTACTCCCCCGAAGTTAAGGGCGGTACTTCGACGGTCAGCGGGTTCTATACCGACGACTTGGATTGCCATCCCGACGTCTGTATGAACAACGCGCGTAAGCCGGACGATCCTAATATGCTCGTCGCGCCGTGCGATACTTGGCGCGGCAACTTCTATCAAGACGGTCGCCCGTGGAACAACTTCCACACCGTCTTGCCCCCGAACGCGCCGAGTTGCCAAGCTACCACTAGCGGGTTCTGGGGCGCGATCTATCCCGCAAATAGCTACCACTCCGGCGGCGTCAACGTCGGTATGGCGGACGGCTCCGTGCGCTTCGTTTCCGATACCATCGATTGCGGCGACCTGAGCGCCGTCTCCACGAAATGCACCGGGAAGAGCCCTTACGGCGTCTGGGGCGCTATGGGTACGCCCGCCGGCGGCGAAACGGTTAGCATGTGAGCGTGACGACTGTTTAAGTTGAACCGCTAAAGAATTTAAGCGCGTCGCCTCGGACGCTCCCGGCGACGCGCTTTGGAATACGCGCTTTTGACGACGGCGCGCGCCGCTTGCGTAACGCCGTCGCTTAAATTTCTTGACCAAGGAACATTACGAATATGAAACGTTTAGTAATATTTTTCGCCGCGGCGTTTCTTACCGCGCTCGTTTGCGGCTGCGGTCCTAAAATGCCCGACGGCATGCCGCCGTTGCAACCGACGACGATCACCGTTACGCAGGGCTCCGCGCCTCTGGCTAACGCCGTGCTCAATATCAAATCGGTCGATCCCTCGACCACTAATAACTTCACCTGCGGTGGAACGACCGACGCAAAAGGGGTAGCCGTCGTCGTTACGCACGGTCAATACAAAGGCGCGCCGGAAGGGAAATACAAAGTCGCCGTCTCGTGCACCGTCGGCGAAGGAACCCCGCCGCCGCCGTCCCCGATCGACGAAGAATCCGCTAGAAAATGGAAAGAATACCAAGACTCCGGCGCGACTTATGAAGAATTCTATGTCGTCGACCCGAAATTCGCTACTATCGAGTCCACGAACCTGGAGATCGAGGTCAAAAAAGGTAAGAACGAGTTCACGCTAGATTGCGGCGAGCCCGTCCATATCCCCGTCAATAACGGCAAAGGCGCCTCCGGCGTCGGCGGCTTCTAAACGGCCGCGACTTCTGGTTCGCGATCCCGGAGCGCTCGGCGGCGCCGGCCTGTCCGACCGTAGAGGACAAGTTGTTTTGCAGTTGGCAGTATGCGCCGTCGCGGTCGTGGAAGAAAAAGGAGATTTTTTGGTTTAACAGCTTGTGTATTTCGGTTATACTTTTCGTCATGGCGTTTTCCGAGCGCGAGCGGCGTTGGTATTAACGCCTTCGAGGACGTTATGTTCTCGTAACGCACACTTATTGGAGCTTATGATGAAAAAACTACTGATCTTATCGTTAGCAGGGCTACTTACGATAGCGGGCGGCGTATTTGCGCAAGACGCGCCGATCTGTCCGTTGGGAGCGGATTACGAATTTGCGCCGGAGATGAGCGACGAATTCGACGGCGACAAACTTGACGACGCGAAATGGTGGGATTTCAATCCCGCGTGGCGCGGTAGAAAGCCGGCGTTATTCTCGCGTAATAACGTCAAAGTATCGGACGGCGCGTTGCAGCTGACGGCGAGCGCGATGCAGCCTGAGGAAGTCGACGTCGAGATGCAGGCGCGCGGCTACGACAAATTCTGGAAAGCGATCGTGAAGAGCAAGCAGAAGCAAGCTTACGGGTACTACGAAGCGCGTTGCAAGTCGATGCGCGCATGCGTCTGCAACGCGTTCTGGCTTTACGACCCGTTCTCGGAACGCCCCGATATCAAATACGTGGAAGGCGAATACTCGGAAGAGATCGATATCTTAGAGTTCTGTGGTAAGCCGCATCACGAATCGCAAGATCGCGTCTACTGGGCGACGCTGCACCGCTACGCTACCCCGTATTTGGAATCTATCGTGAATAAGAAGAAGGACAAGTTGCCGAACTACTCCTTCAAGCAGAAGATGGACTTCGATTTCTGGGCGGACTACCACACGTTCGCGTTGGCGTGGACGCCGGAAACGCTGACGTGGTATGTCGACGGTAAAGAGATGTACACGCGTGAAAACGACTACTTCAATCGCCCGCTGCACATCATGTTAGACTGCGAGATCATGGACGACTGGTTCGGCGAACCCGATCCGGAAGACTTGCCCGCGACTTTCTCTATCGACTACGTCCGCGTTTGGAAGCTCAAGAACGCGCCCGAGCCGCAAGCGCTGCCCGAGAAACCGGTCAAGAAATGAACCGATATATATCAAGAATGCGTTCCTAGTATTTGGAACCTAACAACAACTAACGCCGACGAGCCAAGTTAAGCGCGTCGGCGTTAGTATTTTTACATATCTATTTCGTGAAGGTATCGCGTCGTTATCGAGCGCCTATCTCACGAGAAGAGCCAAGTGGAGAGGTAGCGTTCGCCGCAGTCGGGCAAGAACGCGACGATCTTCTTCCCTTCGAATTCGGGTCGTTCGCTCAGTTGCAACGCGGCCCAAAGCGCGGCGCCGCTGGAAATACCGATGAGGAGTCCTTCTTGCGCTGCTGCTGCGCGAGCGGTATCGCCGGCGTCGTCGGAGGCGACGGGCAAGATCTCGTCGATCACGCTGCGATCGAAGTTGCCGGGCACGAAGTTCGCGCCGATACCTTGGATCTTATGCGGGCCCGCAGGTTGACCCGCAAGTACTTGGCTCGTATTAGGTTCGACCGCAAACGTCTTCACGCTCGGCTTCTTCTCTTTGAGATATTTCGCGACCCCGCAGACCGTGCCGCCCGTGCCGACGCCCGCGACAAACGCGTCTATATCGCCGTCGAGCGCGTCGTAGACCTCGGGCCCCGTCGTTTCGTAATGGATCTTCGGGTTCGACGGATTATCAAACTGCATCGGGATCCAGGAGCCGGGGATCGAGGCGTTGAGTTCGCGCGCCTTATCGACCGCGCCTTGCATCCCGGTCGCGCCGGGGGTGAGGACGATCTGCGCGCCGTAAGCGGCGATGAGCTTCCGACGTTCGACGCTCATCGTTTCCGGCATCGTGAGAACGAGTTTGTAACCCTTAACAGCGGCGACGAGCGCGAGACCGATACCGGTATTGCCGCTAGTCGGTTCGATGATAGTTGCGCCGGGCTTCAAGATCCCGGCTTTTTCGGCGTCTTCGACCATCTTCGCGGCGACGCGGTCTTTGGCGCTTCCGGCGGGATTGAAGTAATCGACCTTGACGTAAACTTCCGCCTTGCCTTTATTAAGCTTATTGATGCGAATTAACGGGGTACCGCCGATCGTATCCAGAATCGAATCATAACGAGCCATTGCGTTTTCTCCTAATAAACAAGTCGCCAAGTTGTCGCATTACCCCGAATAGGGCGTCAACGCTTAAGCGGCGCTATTTCACTGCGCCGGTCGCCCGACGCTTCAACTACGGGTGAGTATAGACCCGATATCGGCTTTGTCAAGCAAAAACCTACTAAGATTATAGGAAAATAGCCGGATTTTTTTACGCAACTTCCTAACGCTAGTAATATCATCGATTTCCGCAATAACGCCGATCCGCGAGTCGCCGTAGCGCCGTTCTTCCGCGGAAAAAGCGTTCTGTTTGAGCGACTGACGAAGCTGTACGCGTGTTAGGCGTCGGCGATAAAAATTCGACGGCTGTATAATATGTTTCTGCGCTCGATATTTTTTCTTCCGTCTTCTCGAGCTTCGCGGCGTTATTACTTGCGCGCCGAGGTTGAATAAGGACGACGCGTTTGGATAAATAAGCTCCGGGGAAGACAGGAAATGTTTTGATAAAATTCTCATATGCATATATAAAACATTTGCTTTCGTTCTTAGCCGCCGTTACAATGGACTTATTAGCGGCGGCGAGGCTGTGCGATCTTGCCTTGTTTGTCCGAGGGACACAGTAGTTTTTGAGCCTTTGTGAGAGTTATTAGGTATACGATCGGCGGATACCAAGGCGTCCGTAAGTTTTTAGAGGAGTATGAACGTGAAGACGAAAATCGAACTGACGATCGTATTTTTATTGATCGCTCTCATTATTGGCGTTTACTACGGTAGCGACGTTCGGTCTTGTAAAAAGTGCGGCGCGGCGTCTTCCGGCGCTTCTCGTGTCGCGCGGCTTGAATTTGGTTCCAAAATTACCGCGACACATGTAAAACTTGACGATTCTTTTGGAAATACCCCGGTACCTTATGTGGAATTGGAGATAGGGAAAGGCGAAGGCGAATCTGCTAAAACGTGGAAAACTAAGGTGTTCGCGACCGTCGATTATCGGTATTTGGAATGCGACTCCGTGTTTTTGGATAACGCCGAAATATCGTCCTTACGCTATGTCAACTCGGACTTTTCCAGAATATATATGTATAACCAAATGCATTTGTTAAACGGAGATTACGACAAAGCGATAGAGAACGCGACGCAGAATATGATCCTGCCTAATAGCTCGCAAGATATTGTAAAAAACAAGATCCGGTAGACGCGGCTGTTTTTAGAGACGGTATGAAGGTGTGGGCGTTGGCGTTGGAATTGAAAGGGGATTGGGAAAAGGCTATTAAGGTCTACCACGCGTTGTATAGCGATAGAAGCGTTGAAATGCAATGGATCGTAGCAAGAAGAGATTACGCGCAGTATCTAGCTTTGCAGGGAGGAATTCCCACAGATAACGCGTTCAGATTTGAAGAATTTTGCGAGTTGATCTTGGATATCTCCGCGCAACTTGACGTCGACGATATCGTGAAAAAGGTCAAACGGTTCGACGGTAGAGGGAATTTCGTTCCCTATTCGCCCGAGTGCGAAGGGTATGAACAGGTGCGCGAGCTGTATCTTTTCCGAGATCGTTGCGCCAGGATCGTGAATCCGCGTTTACATTATATGTGCGGCTACGACGTCGGACAAATAACGATATTGACGCGTAAGTCTTTTAAGGTCTACATTGAGGAGTTCGAAAATTATTGTCGCCGATTCAACGATACCCCACTGGGTTCCGAGCCTAATTCTAGATTGTTGGATAAAGCCGGAAGAGCTTTGGTATTTCTCAAACGAGTAAGCGAACTGCCGTATTGAGCGTAAGGAACGTCGCGGAATCTATTTACGACGTACCTAGTCGCGACGTTCCTTTTATAAACGCTTGAAATTACGATCGTTGTCGATATTCAACGAACTTTTGTTACGGCGAACGACGATAAAATTGAAGGAACCAAAGAGCTTGTAAGGTTCTTAAAGGGGTGTTGAGCATGAAGATCAGAGTAGGACTTGTATTTGTATTGTTGGCGGTTCTTGTTGTTTTGGCGGTAGGGAAATACGTTTGCGGTCGGTCTTATAAAGAAAATAACGGCGGCGCTACGACGGCTCGCGTAAAGGTCGACGATTCTTTTGGGAATTACGCGGTACCTTATGTGATATTTGAACGAGGGGAGTGTTGCGTGCCTAGAACGTGGAATCCTGAGGTAAGCTCGACCGTCGATTATCGGTATTTGGAAGCCGATTCTATTTTTCATGAGATCTGGATGACCACGAACAATGGAATGCCGACGTTTTTATCGAATAATAAGACGGAGGATCCCAAGTTCTGCTTAATAAACGGAGCTTTTGATAAAGCGATAGAGAACGCGACGCAATACATGATCCTACCTAATGGCCCGCAGGAGCTTGCCGAAGCGGAGAATCCGATACGCGCGGAGGTTTATCGACGCGGTATGTCGATCTGCGCTCTGGCGTTAGAGTTGATGGGAGATTGGGAAAAGGCAAGTAACGTCTATAACGCGCTATACGACACTACAAGCGACGATATGAAATGGATCTTGGCCAGAAAAAATTACGCGCAGTATCTAACTTCATCGGAAGATATTGCCGTAAGTCAATATGCGGCGGGATTTGAGGAACTATGCAATCTGATCTTGAAATATTCCGCTATGATTGCCGTTGACGATATTGAGAAAAAGGTCAAAGATTTTGATGAAAGAGCGTCGGTCGTTCCTTGTACTAAGCTCAAAAGTCAATACGAAGAAGCGTATGAACAAGTGCGCGAGTTGTATCTTTTCCGAGATCGTTGCGCAAGGATCGTAAATCCGCGTTTACATTATATGTGCGGTAATAATACTAGACAACTTATGATGTTGTCGCGTAAGTCTTTCGAGGTATTTATCGAGGAGGTCGAAAATTATTGTCGTCAATATAACGATTCCGAACGGGCTTCTCGTTCCGAACCGGTCGATAAAGCCAAAAGAGCTTTGGTATTTCTCAAACGAGTGAACGAAATACCGTATTGAGCGAGTGATTGGATTTTGTAACTTCATTATGTTGATTAACGGCTTTTCGATGACGAGCGCGTTCGGTCGAGCGCGTTGCCTGAGACTGAGAGCAAAGCGGGCGACGTTTATAAAGCTCCCGACTGATATAGCGTCCGCCGCAGCAAACGCGCCGACGTCTGAAGAGGGCGATCGGGTGAAAAAGATCGTAGAGCTTTATGATGGAGACGCGATTTGTGGATCAAAAGAACGAACGATCGTAAGAGCCGGCGGTCGAGGGTACGAGAAAGTTTTGGACGTTTATGAAGAAATACTGATGAAACGAACTTTTTTGAAATGATGTAAAATTATATATGGCTTGTGTTAGAAGAGACGTTAACGAAGGCGATGATGAAAAAAGGAAAAATTTTTAAGAAACCGCTTGACGAATCAAAATCGCGTTGTATATTTTCCCGTGTTGTTGACAACGAAAGTTGAAAACGATGCAGAGCGAAAGCTCAACGATATTTAACATTCAGGTAAAGTACAAATCATACAGTGTGAGAAACTGTTAAGTATTAGTTCTTTTTAATGAGAACTAATACCTTTGATAGCCAAATATTGAATTGATTCATTACTTGAAGTTACTCTGACCGGTAACTTCACCACGATCGAACGAAAACTTCTTTGAAGTTTTTAATAAAATAATAAGAATTGAAGGGTTTGATCCTGGCTCAGAATGAACGTTGGCGGCGTGGATTAGGCATGCAAGTCGTGCGGCAAGGTTTCTTCGGAAACCCTAGAGCGGCGAAAGGGATAGGAATATATAGATTACATGCCTCTTAGCTCAGG
>JAZRWE010000056.1:0-198746 GCA_045599605.1 Thermoguttaceae bacterium | reverse complement strand
TTACGTCGTTAGAAGCGTTATCTCCGCCCGCAAACCATTCTTCATAATCGTCTTGTTGCAGATCCTGTCCGATATTAGACGACGCGTACTCGAGGTAGGTATACATCAATTCGAGTTTACGCCAATCGTCGTCGCTCAATTGCTCGACGTTTCGGAAGGGTGTAAGCAACTTTGCGACGTCTTGTTTCAGAGTACGCAAACTTGCGCTCGCCATGATGTTCCCCATCGAGTGCAATTGCGGCCCGCCAAGTAAGTTCCCCTCCTTATACAACTTTGTGAAATTGATACAAGGAATCTCAGCTTGGATCTGCAACGCGCTCATGCAAGCGGGCAATTTATAAAAATCTCCCCACCGCGGAGCTTCGTATTTCGTATCGCCGCCGGTATAGACCAACACGGCAACAGCTTGCGGTAGGATCTCGACCTTACGCGGTTCGCGACGACCCGCTGTTTCGAGGACGATATATTCCATCAAGTTCGAGATCGTTTCGCGTCGTGAGACGAACCCGCTTTGCGCTTTATGCTCGACGATGATCACAAAATCAAACGCGCCATATTCTTTCGATCGACTAGGGACCGAAAAAACTATATCCGCGATATGCTTATGAAATTTTTTGTCGACATAAACGCCGGGCTTGATCTCCAAGTTATCGAAATCCAGTTCTTCTTCCCATGCGGATAAATAACTCTTGAAGAAATCGATCGCAAGCGCGCGGTCGCTCATCATCAGAAAGAAAAACAGGTCGTGATGTGAACCGTGTATGCCGCTTGCGCCTTTCTTCTTCGTCAACTCGAACTCGTCGTAGAGTTCTTTCAACGCCTCGGGATTAAATTCCCCGGGCTTAGACCCCGGCTTGGCCCAGAACCCAAAACGCTTAGGCTCCGCCGACGCGGTCTTCCCTCTTTTCTTTTCCATCTAATTCATCCTCGTTCGAGAACTATCGCGAAACTACTACCATTATATAGATTCGAGATAGCGTCGTCAACTTGTAGGAATAACCGCCGACAATAATTTAGAAACGCGAGAATGAAAAAATTTTCAAGAAATCTCAAAAATATTCTTCGAGATCGCAAATTGGCGTCGTCCATACTTAATAAGCGGCATAGAGATCGACATACGCTCCTTTGACCGCTAAGCAATTAGGGACCTAGACCATGATCGAAGAACTTAATCAACACGGATCCGCGGAGACGAGCGAGCTAGACGCGCTTCTCTCGGACAACTGGGAACGGATGTTAAGCGCGAGCGCGGCTTCTACCGCGGCGCGTGGAGCGGCGGCTAAGCGCTGGGAAGATCGGCTCGCGACGGTGCGTTACGCGGCTATCGTCGTCGGCGCGTTCTTGGTAATACAGTTCCCATTCGCGTGTTACGCGTTAGAGTCGATGGAAAGCGCGACGGCGGAATACTGCGCTTCTATCGAGCTCGACAAATAACGCGCCCACGCGGTTGTATATTTTTGATATAATACAAAATCTACGACGAATACAAAGGAAATACAGATGCTCAAAAACGTATTAGCGACAGTCGGGATCGTTGCGATCGTCGGCGGGATCGCCGTTTGGCAGATCGGGTTCTTCTCGGAAAAAGCGACCGACCTCTCGAAGCAAGTGGAACGCGCGACCGCGTCCGCTCGCGTTGATAAGGCAATCGCGAAGATGCGCGCCGATATCGTGTCGCTCGACGGGAAAGCGCGTCAATATACGACGGAAGCCAGGAAGATAGAATTGTCGTTGGAACGCGAGCAAAAAGAGCTCGACCAACTCAAAGAAGCGATCGAGAAGCTCTCGGCGACGGCTAAGGACGCGGGCCTCCCCAAGCCGAGCGAAATCGCGACGCTGACGGACGAGCAAGCGGCAACGAAGCTCACGTTTGGGGGCAAGAGCGTTACGGGTCGCGAAGTTTACGCCACGCTCGAGCGTTGGTTCAACGACTTCCAAAAGCGCTCGAACGCCGCGCAGATCAAAACGGACACGATCGAGCGTATGCGTTCCACCGCGGAACAGATCAAGCTCAAGAAGAGCGAGATGACCGACGAGCTCGCGAAGATGGAAGGTCGCGTTAAGGAACTCGAAGCGTCCAAAGATCTTGCGAAACTCAACGCCGAATTGGCGGAGATGGAAGCGAACGTCCAAGGCGTCAACGTCGGCGAACAAGGCAAAGCGTTGCAGATCATCGAAGACCAGATCGACGAACTCAACGCGCTGGCCGACACGTATCAAGAAGAAGCGCAGACGAAGAAGACGGAACTTAACCCGATCGACGTGTTGACGCCGTCGGATAACTCGGATAAACTCGACGCTTTCTGGAATTGATAGTCATGAACGAATCTGTGTCGGAGCCGCAAGGGCTCTGCGCGCTGATCAAGCAGACCGCCTCAGCTCGACGCGCCGGCAACGCCGATGCGCTCAACGCCTCCCTCGTTCAGGTAGGGCGGCTACTCGAAGCGTTGTTTCGCGGCAAGATCGAGCGGAGGTTGGCGAACTATCGCGACGCGAGCGGCGGTTACTCCGTCACGTTCGAAGACGCGTGCGACGTCCTCAATGAGATATTGTGGATCGTATGTCAGCGTGCGGAAGCGTTTCGCGGTTCCACCGACGCGGAAGCGTACGCATGGCTGCAAACGACGATCGACAGACACGTTACCGATAAAGGGCGAACGCTTCAACGCCGAATGAAGAAATGGCGCGAGATCTTTCGCCTGGCTCCCAAACGACTCAAAACGCTCTTAGAAACGAACGACGCGCGAACGGAAAAGAGATAGCGTTTCACGCAAATACTTCAAGTTCGTACGCTTTTAATACTTTGGAATAGATCAATGAAAGCGCCCCAAAAGAAAACACTGATCGCCGCGGCGATCGTAGCGGCCTTGCTTCTCGTCTGCTTCTCGACGTCGTCTTGGCGCGCAGAACATGGACTAAGCTTCCGTGGGAAGCAAGTCCAAGGTCCGGAAGCGGAACTGAATAAGCTCGACCAGACGCTTATTCCGGTCCTTGAACGACGCGATACGCTACGCTCGCAGTTGGAGAACTCGCAGAAGAAGGAACGCGAGATCGGAGAAGAGATCTCGGCGAAACTCGCGAAGTTTGACGACTCCAAGCGCGCGGAATTACGCGAACAATTTGAAACGCGCGCGCTCTCGGAAAAGAATATGAAGTCCCCCGAGATCGCGCCGCTCTACGCAAGATATATCGAAGCGGTCGAATTACGACGTCATACCTCGACGCTACGCGAACAACTGGCGACATACGAATACCAACTGACGCTAGCGTTAGCGCAACGCGACCGACTCCAAGAGCGCGTCGATTCGATCAAGCAATTAGGATTCGATCCGGAAAGCGGCGTCACGCTCGATAACGAAAAGAAATTCGACGCGCTCGACGAACTAGTCTCCCAGACCGAAGCGCTTAAACCGGAAGCGAAAAAAGACGAGTTGACTGTCGCCGACGTCGTCAACGACAACGCCGACGCGCAACAGGTCGCGGAAGAGCTCTTTACGAACGCCGCGAAGGAAGAACCCGCTAAGGAAGAAACGCCTCAAAGCGAAACGTCGAATGAAGAAACCGTTAACGAGACGCTAGACTCCGTCGCAGACGATATGAACGGGGTCGCGGACGACTTAAATCAAATGGAAGACGGCTTGAGTAAGTTGTTCGGCGACTTGGCTAAGCAGGACGTTAAGCTCAAGGTCAAAGCCGGACCGTTCAGCAAGACAGTCGAGTACAAGGTAGACGAAGACGGCACGGTTACGGAGCTCGCTCCCTCCGGCCCAATAAGCGACATGTTCCGTTTTCTCAAAAACGGCCTTGGAGTAAACCACGGGCTGAGACCCGGCCGCTTCATAGGTATAATCATCTCGCTCTTTGTCACGGTATCAGCCGGCTTAATGGCAATAGGAATAACACTAGCGATCAGTTTACTTAAACCGAAACAACAATACGATATGCAAGGTAATCCGCTCCCAACGCAATCCCAGATCCCTAGCGGTATGAATCAAGAACGCGTCGTGTTGATGATCGCCTCGATGCTCGTCTTCGCTTTCTTCCTCCCCAACGGTCCCTTTGGCGCGATCGTCGGCTTGGTAGTCGGATACTTCGCCTCAAGTTGGCGCGCCTTCTTCCGTATCCTCGCGGTATTGTTCTGCATTGGGATCTTCTTACTGTTTGCGGTTCTCGCCGCGATATTCATCGGAATCTGTGTTTAACGCTTATTACGAAAGTTCCCCGTCGTCGATCCGCGGGGAGCCTTCTCAATACCAAAGCCTCCCAAGGAACCGTTCCTTGAGAGGCTTTATTTTTATTACAACTCTTATTATTACAACGTTTTTCTCTTCCCGCGAGGCAGAGCGCGACGTTCGTTATCCCACGGTCTTCGTGACGTCCGCGCGTTCATTTCTCTCTTGGAGAAGCGTCGCGCAGCATATTTCTCGTCGTATGCGTTTGGAGGATATGGCGATAGAATTCGATCCAGGTATTCTCTTTCTCCGGGTCGCGGCGGAAGCACGGGTCGGCGGAGTCGAGATTATGTTCCTCGCCGATAGACCGACCGCCGTCGGGGTCGCCAGTCAGACCGAGCGGCCAATGCCGCGCGTTGTCGAGCGCCCATTGCAGCGAGTGCAGCCATTCATGCGTCATCGCTTCACCGTCGGGCTCGTAGTCGACGCTATGTTCTTCCCAGCAGAAGGAAATATACGTCGCGCCTTTAGTTTCGGGGTACCAAGCTCCTACCGCCGCGCCGAAACTATAAGTCGGGATGTAGTCGTTGTTTTCCGTCGCGTTATGATCGAACGTGTTCGCGAAGACCATGATCGTGTCCGCTTCGTTTTCGCCGAGCTCGGGTAAGAACTTCATCGTCGTGTCCGGCGCGATCCAGAATCGATCGCCAATAGGCGCCATTTCGGTCAGCGCGCCATAAACAACGGTGCAATCCCATTCGATACGGAGCCAGCCGTCGGAGAAATCCCATACGATGTATTCAAATCCCTTCAAACAACGAATGATACGGTCGATCTCTTCTTGCGAATAGCGAGCGACGCTACGACGCTTCTCGCCGTTGTCGTCCCATGTAAAATCGAGCGTCTTAAAGATATACGCCTTAACGCGCCAGACGTTGGCGTTCGCGAGCGTTCGGTTCTTCTTGACTTGCGGTCGTAATTGCGCAAATTTCTTACGCAGTTCAATATTCCCGGCTTGGTCGAGAACGCCCGATTCGTACAACGTCTCGTACTGTTGTAAAGCGCTCTCCCAGTCTTGCGCGTCTTCCGCTTGTTTCGCGTCCGTCATCGCCTGCGCGACTTCCGGAGAATCAAGCGTCTTCTTCTCTTCGTCGGCGGAGACGCGCGTTACAGTAGTCGCCATAACGACGGCGCTCAACGCGCAACCTACGAGAACGTTCATAAACCGTTTCATATACAATTCTTTCTTATGCATAGTCCGTAATACGCTAATAGCCTAACAAGCGTCGACCTTAACGTCGTCGGCAAGGAACACGCTGCGGTCGAGTTCGCCGTTTTGGTGCGCGACTACCGCCGTAACGATCGAGTCGCCCGTCACGTTGACCGCCGTGCGCATCATATCGAGAATGCGGTCGATACCGATAATGAACCCGATCGCTTCGACGGGCAAATTCACCGACAGAAAGACGATCGAGAGCGTAACGAGCCCGACGGACGGAATACCCGCGGTGCCGACGGTCGCGAGCGTCGCCGTCGCTATCACCGTTAAATAGCTGAGAAGGTCGAGATGCACTCCGTAAGCCTGCGCCGCAAAGACGACAGCCATACCTTGCATGATCGACGTGCCGTCCATATGCATCGTCGCGCCCAGCGGGATCGTGAACGAGGACAGCTTCGTCGGAACGCCCATCTTATCGCGCAGGCAGTCGATATTCATTGGGATCGTGGCGTTGGAAGTCGACGTCGAAAACGCAAACGCCATGACCGGGAAGAACTTCTTGAAGAAACGCCAAGGATTAAGTCGCGTAAAAACGAAGAGAAGCGCGGAATAGACGACAAAGCATTGGAGTCCCAACGCGAGCGTCACGCCGGTCATATATTTCAGCAGCGGCATAAACGCGTCGAGTCCAAGATTCGCAAACGTTCTTGCAATCAAGCAGAAGACGCCGATCGGTGCAAAGCACATGACCCAGTTCGTCATCTCCATCATCAAATTATTGCATTGTTCGCAGAGCTTGGCGACGGCTTCAACGCGATTTCCGAGCTTCGCGAAGAGCAGACCGACGAGGATAGCGAAGAAGATGACTTGCAGCATCGTGCCGTTGGCAATAGCGCCGACGGGGTTCTCCGGGATGATATCCAGCAACGTTTCGGTGACGGAGACTTTACTTGATACGGAGACGTCGGAAACTTCGATCGAAGACATATCGAGACCGTAGCCGGGCTTGATAACGAACCCTACGCAGAGCGCGATCGCAACGGCGACGACAGTCGTGCCGAGGAAGTAACCAAGCGTTTTACCGCCGACTTTACCCAACGAGGCGAGATCGCCGATCGAAGCCGCCCCGCAAGCGAGCGAGAAGAAGACGAGAGGCGCGACGAGCATCTTCATCAAGCGGATGAACCCCTGACCCAAAACAAAGAAAACGCCGTCGATCAAGACGGTATCGCGAAAATAGCACTCCGGCACGAACAGTTTTAATATAATGCCGACGCTTAATCCCAAAATAAGTCCGATAAAGATCTTCGACGTTAGACCGAGTTTTTGTTTCGATTTCTTGTCGCTCACCGTAGTTGTATCCTCGTTTGGTCTAAAAATTGTCTTCTTTACCGTCGTAACGGTCCAAAGATTTAAAGATACCAAAACTTTACCGTTTTTCAACATAGGAAGCGAGAAAAGAACGGCGAAAGCGGACGAGCTAAGCGCGCGCGTTAAGCGCCGTCGGGAACCGAAAAATCTGAAACAGGGGCGTCAACGAATTGGAAAAACATGTATAATAGCGGAACTTGTCGACATAATGACCCGCCAAGCGCGGAACGTCGGCAAAATGCGGTTTTTGTGAACGATTTTACCCGAGGATCAAGCTATGAGCGACTTGTATTATATCGCCCCCGAAGGACGCGCGGCTCTGAACGACGGCGTCGCCGTGTTGACAGGTTCCGACGCCCAACATCTTTCACGCGTCATGCGTAAGAAAGTGGGCGACGAAGCGGACCTCTTCGACGGCTCGGGGAAAGAGTATCACGGTCGCATCCGCGCGATATCGCGCGACCGCGTCGAGTTCGATATCCTGGAAACGCGCGAAGACGACCGCGAACCGGCGTTGGCGTTGACGGCGATCGTCGCGCTACCCAAAGGGGATCGTCAGAAGTGGGCTATCGAGAAGCTGACGGAACTGGGCGTTAAACGCTTCATCACGCTCGACGCCGAACGCGCCGACGTCAAATTCGACGAATCCGTCCGCGAACGTCTCGAACGCCAGACGCTTGAAGCCTCGAAGCAATGCGGCAGATTACGCCTCATGGGCGTCTTACCGTCGATCAAGCCGACCGAGCTGCCGGGATTAGTCGAACTACTCGACGCCAAAGTCGCCGGGAAGACCGACTCCGAATACTCCGAACTCGCGCAAAAGCTCGCGAAACGCTTTGAAGGTTTCGGACTGTTTGACGAGATCAAGCCCGGCGACGACGTCTTCCGCGTCATCGCTCACCCGATCTCCGACGGATTCTTTGGGCAAAAGTCGTTCCTGAACCTCATCCATGAACGTAAAGCGATCCCTAACGCCGCGATCATGCTTGTCGGCCCGGTCGGCGGATTCGCGGATCACGAAGTGCAAGAAGCGGTCGAACAAGGCTGGACGCCGATGGATCTGGGGCGACAAGTCTATCGCGTCGAGACTGCGGCTATCGTCGCCGCCGCGCTGTTTTTGCACCTGGAATGACGTTAATGGCGCGTCGTTTTAAACCTCTTTAGTAAAGGTCATCATGATTGCATTGCCTGCGCGGAATTCTCTGCGCGAATGGTTTACGCGTCCGTGCGGGGGACGCGAGATCTTACGGCTAGCGCTCCCCATCGTCGTGTCGTCGGGTACGATCGCGTTGATGAATACGGCGGACCGAATCTATTTGTCGTGGTTCGATTCCGTCTCGATGAACGCGGCTTTTCAGTCGGGCAACCTGATCTGGGCGCTCATCACCTTCCCGACGGAACTCGCGGCTTTCGCCAACGCGTTTGTCGCGCAGTACCACGGCGCGGAGCAAAAAGAGCGTATTGGCGCGCTAGTCTGGCAAGGCGTCTTCCTCGGCTTATTATTCGGCTTACTATTCCTCGCCGCAACGCCGTTAGTAGGACCGTTCTTTCGCGCGTTGGGAACTCCGCGCGACGTGGCGTTATTAGAGCAGAGCTATTGGTTCTATTTCTGCGTCGGCGCCGCCGCGGCTATCGGACACGAACCGCTCGCGTCGTTTTACAGCGGTCAGCGCGAGATGAAAGTCGTAATGAAACTCGGCATAGCGACCGTGGCGCTGAATATGATACTTGACCCGTTGCTCATCTTCGGCGTCGGCGGATATTGTCGTCTCGGACTCAAAGGCGCGGCGCTAGCCTCGGCGTTATCGCTGTGGTTCAAATTCTTCGTCTATCTCGCGTTGGTGTATCGACGCGACAAGTCCGGCGTCTACGGGTTCCGTAAACGCTGCCGACTAGACTGGCCGGAAATGAAACGACTATTGCGTTTCGGCTCGATGAGCGGATACCAAGGGACGATCGAAAACGCGTTCTTCTCGTTCTTCGTGCTGTTGATGGGCTGGTTCGGCGAGACCGCGAGCGAGGCGACCGCAATATGCTTCAATCTGAACTTCTTGATGCTCGTGCCGATATTCGGCATGGGCGTCGCGACGACGACCGCGGTCGGCAACCAAGTCGGTGCGGGGCGCGTCGATCTCGCTTCGCGCGCGGCGTACACCTCCGCGACGCTAGCCTGCGCGTTTGCCGCCGTATTCGTGATCGCGTTCCTAGTCGCGCCTAATTTGTTCCTCGATATGTATATGAGCGGCACGCCGGAGAAATACGCCGAAGTCAGGCCGCTCGCCGTGAACTTGTTGCGCATCGTCGCGATATACCTCTTCGCGGACACGCTGAACGCGATCTTCACGTCGGCGTTACGCGGCACGGGCGACACGCGATTCATCATGTGGGCGACGACGCTCGTCGTGATACCGATCCTCGCGGCGATCTTCGGCGGCGTGTTCCTCTTCAATCGCGGGGTATACTGGTGTTGGATCCTACAAACGTCCTACCTCTTTGTTAACGGCGCGATCTTCATCACGCGATTCGCGATGGGACGCTGGAAAGACAAGAGCCTCGTTCGACCTAAAAACGATATAGAAACGTCTATCGCGGCTAACTAACGACGTTGCGCCGCATAACGCTAGATCAATATGAGCAATATATTTTCGCAAACCTATTTACGCGAATGGTACCGCCGTCCCTGCGGCGCGAGAGAGGTGTTGAAACTCGCGATACCGATCATGTTGTCGATGTGTTCGGTGTCGATCATGACGCTGACAGACCGACTCTGTCTCTCGTGGTACAGTCTCTACGAGATGAACGCCGCGTTTCAGTCGGGCTGTCTGTATTGGACGCTGATCGTCTTCCCGACAGGGATATGCAACTTCGTCAACACGTTCGTTTCGCAATACAACGGCGCCAACGAGAAAGAGAAGATCGGAATATTCGTCTGGCAAGGCGTCTTCTTAGGCTTCCTATTCGGACTCGTTATGTTCGCGATCACGCCGTTCATCGGACGCTTCTTCAACGCTTGCGGAGCCGACGCGACGCTTGCGACGCTAGCGCAGAAGTACTGGTTCTACATCTCGATGGGCGCGGGCGCAAGCGTCGCGCTTGAATCGTTCGTCTCGTTCTTCAACGGGATATATAAGACCAAGATCGTCATGTGGACGACGTTGCTCGGTTTTACCGTCAACATCATCCTCGATCCGATACTGATCTTCGGTATCGACGGTCACTTGCGTCTCGGCGTCGCCGGAGCCGCCATCGCGACGGCTATCGCGTTGTGGTCAAAATTCGTCGTGTTTTTGGTCCTATTCTTAAAAGAGGCTAAGAACGACGTTTACGGTATTCGACAAGGGTTCCGCGCCTCGTGGACGACGCTGAAACGCTTACTCGGACTCGGCTCGATGAGCGGGTTCCAGATGACGATAGAGCACGTATTCTATCTCCTATTCGTCTTGTTGATGGGACGTTTCGGCATGGAAGCAAGTTCCGCTACCGCGATCGCGTACAACCTCAACGGTTTCCTGTATATGCCCGCCATCGGGCTATCGCTCGCGACCGCCGCGCTCGTTGGCAACCAGATCGGCGCCAATAAGCCCGAACTCGCGACGCGCGCCGTCGCTACCGCAGTTATCATGGGGATATGCGTCTCCGGATTCTTCGCGATCGTATTCTTGACGGCCCCGCAGATCTTTGTCGACCTCTACGCGCTCCTAGGCAACAAAGAGGAATTCGTAACCGTCAGACCGTTGGCGATCGACGTTTTGCGCATCGTCGCGATATACCTTATCGCCGATATGACGAATCTGATCTTCTCGTCGGCGTTACGCGGCGCGGGCGACGCGCGATTCATCATGACGTCGACGTCGATAGTCGTCGCGATAACGCTATTTGCGCTTTTTGGCGGCGTTCAATGGTTCCATCTGGGCGTATATTGGAGTTGGTGGGTAATGACGGGGTACCTCGTCGTCAACTCGCTCGTATTCTTCATCCGCTTCCGTCTAGGGAAATGGCAGAATCGCGAATTACTTGAAAACAACTCTTGAACTCGTTACACCGATCAACGATCGAAAGGAAGCTCGATGAGATCGTCGAAAGAAATAAGACAAGAACAACCTATCGACCTGAACTTAACGTCGATGATCGACGTTATCTTCTTGTTATTGATATTCTTTGTCTGCACTACCGATCTCAAAGAACCGGAAAAGAGTCTACCGACTAACGTCAACGGTCAAGGCGCGATCGTCGGCGAAGTCGCGCAGACGCAAGAGCAACGCGACCTCGGTAAGATCGTCGCGCGCGTGCTCGTCGACCAAGCCGGACGCGTCGGATACGCTATCGACGGAAAACCGGTCGAATCGATCGCGGAAGTCGAAGCGACGCTCGTCGCGTTACAGGAGATCGATCCGGACGTTCCGGTCATCGTCGATCCAGATAAAACCGCCCCGCTAGAAAACGTACTCGACGTCTACGATTGCGCCCGGCGCGCGGGGCTGTCAAAGATCAAATTCGCGGCTTCGCCGGAAGCGTTGACGATGTGACGTAAAAAACGCTTACCGTCGTTTCTTTTCTTCAAACCAACCGAGCGAGAACAGTCATGCGCGTTCTAAAACACACTACCGCCGCTCTTTGTATCGCGTCGTTATTCTATGTTCACACGTCGGTCGACGCCGCGGAAACGCGTACGCTACAACGCGCCGCCGCGTGGGCTAGTCCCTACTCCTTCAACGAACTGGAAGAGAATATGCGCTTCGTCGAGGCGTTGCTCGATCGTCGACTCAACGCGTTGGCGGAAGAAGAACTTGCTAAGCTCGACGACGCCGCGCTTACCGACGCGTCCGCGGCGCTGCAAAGCCGTTACGCGGAAAACGCGATACGCGCGCTTATGGAGTCCGCGAAATTGACCACGGAAGCCGATCGCGCGCAAGTTGCGGAAAAACTCGAAACGCTGCGCTCGCGCGTTCCGGACGCCGACGCGGTCTCCTACGAACTGACTTACGTCCGCGCGCTCTACGACCTAGGCGCGTTGGCGGCGGCCGCGGCGCAAGAAGACGCTAGCGAAGAGGCGACGAACTATCTAACGCAAGCGGCGGCAGCGGCTCGCGCGGCGGTGGAACGACTCGACGCGACCGAAGCTCGACCGTTCCTGTACTGGCATATCAAGGCGACGCTAGCGGATCGCGCCGACGCGCAACGCTTTGAGAAGGCGGAAAAACGCGCCGCCGCGTTGGCGAAGTCGTCGCAGAAGAAGAAAGACGAATACTATTTCTACGCGCTGTTGCTAGGCGTCGAAACGGCGCGTGAACAAGGCGATCTCAAACTTGCGGGGGAACGCGTTTCCTCGACGCTCGACGAACTGAACAACGCGCCAAACGCGCCGGTCGAGATCGCCGTCGGCCTCGTCTCCGAAGAAACGAAGCTGCTCCTCGCGGAAGGCAAGAACGTCGACGCGATCAAGACCGCCGTTCAAGACGTCGACCTGCTCGGCGCTCCGCTACCGGAAGACCAAGGGCGTTACGCCGACCGCTTACTCGATCTATTCAGCGAACGCAACTATACGCGCGCAAAGCTCTTCCGAACAGAAGCGGCGGACGCGCCGGACGAAAGCGACGACGCCGCTATCAGCGATATGCCGACCAAGAAAGCGTTGCTAGAAGCCGCGAAACTCTCGACCTCGGAACTGCGTTCCAATGTCTGGCGCGCGTTGGCGTCGCTGCAAACGCAAGCTCTTGGCGACGCGATCGACGACTGGAACGCCATCGAAGCGAGCGCGCAGGAACGCTATCGCAACGCCGAACTGAGCGCCGCGTTGACGGAATACGACCGCGCCGCCGAAGCCGCGGAAGAAGCCGGACAAGCCGACGACGCGTATCGACTCCGCTCAACCGCCGCCGCGATCGTCGATAAGATATGTCGCGATAAAGACGCCGCGGCGCCTTCCGATAAGTCGGAAGCGCAATGGAACGCCGAAGCGAAGACGCGATTCCTTGAGTTGGCAAAAGAACGCCCCGAGAACGAGCTGAGTTCGAGTTTCTACCTGTTGGCGTTAGAACGCGCGACGAAAGCGGAAGAAGACGCGATGCGCGCGGAATACTTAACGCTTTTCCCCGAAGCGCCCAACCGCGCCTTGTTCGCGCTAGATCTTGCGCGTCAACGCTTTACCGCAAACGACGTACAAGGCGCGCAAGCCGCGCTCGACTATATCGCGCCTAACGACGCCAACTTCGCCGACGCGTTGGCGTTAGAGCGTTCGATCTACGAAGCCGGCGCCAACGACGAAACGTCGTACGTCTCGACGCTCGACCGCGCGCTGAACAAAGCGTCGTTTGCCGACGCGACGCAAGCGGACGATATCGCGACGCTTGCGCAACGCCTGACCGCCTGCGCTAACGCCCTATCCGCGAAAACGCCGACCGACGCCGATAAAGCGTTGCTGGCGTTTATTTTCGAGATATCGTTACAAAACGACGCGCGCAAGTCGTCGGAGTTGGCGGAAGCGTTGGAAGCGGTATTAGATAGTTGGGAAAAGAACGATCGCGGCTCGCTCGCGCAGATCGGGTCGTTCCGACTCTCGTTGGCGGTCGATACCAAAACGCCGGAAGAACTTACGCGCTTACTTGGTTCGTTGGACGATCTCGACTCCGGCGCCGTCGTCGACGCGCTCGATAAGATCTTGCTCTTCGCGGAAACGGCGCAACAGTCTTCTAAAACGCGACTCGCGCAATTCGCGCTCGACTCGTTAGTAAAGCTCGGCGGTAAAGACGCGCGTTCTAATATCTTGAAAGCCGACGCGTTGCGTATGCTTGGCAAATCGCAAGACGCGCTGAATCTATACGCCGCGCAATACAAGAAAGACGCCAAAAACGCGAGAGCTATACGCGGGATCGCGACGCTCCTTGCCGCGCGCAGCGACGCCAAGACGCTTGAACAGAGCGTCAAATACTGGTCCGATCTCGCGGATCTGTATCCTGCGGGAACGCCGGAGTGGTGGGACGCGAAAGAACGATGCGTCGAGGTCTACTGCAAGGTCGGCAAGACCGAGCAAGCGAAGAAGATGTTGAAGACGCTGTGGTTGACGCGCTCCGACCCGACGGATCCCGGACGTAAAGCGCGTTGGGAACGCGTTATCGCCGCCGCGGAAAAGAAAGCGAAATAACGCGAGCCATTCGTAACGTCTATCGTTATTGAGAAACGGTATTTAGAAACAAAGAAAGACGCGTCGCTCCAACTCAATGGAACGGCGCGTCTTTCTTTTCAAAGCGCTTTTTCGTTACGCGGATCAGTTGCGCGCGAGCAGACCTTCTTCGAAGTCTTTAGGAGCTTGCGCGCGAACGATGTAGCGTTGTTTCTTACCGGTAGGGGTGTACGGGAGTTCGTCGACGAAGCGATAATAACGCGGAGTCGTGAACGCGGAAAGCGCGGTCGACTCGGAGCAGAATTGCAAGAGTTCGCGAACGGTCAGCGAATCGTCGGAGCGGACGATGTAAGCGCAAAGCGCTTGACCGCGCGTCATTTCGGAGATCGGAACGACGATGCAGTCGCTGACTTTCTCGTTCTTGCAGATCGCTTCTTCAATAGGTTGCGGGTAAATATTTTCGCCGGCGGAGATCATCATATCGTCTTTACGTCCGACGATAGAGATGTATTCGTTTTCATCCCAGACCGCGAGGTCGCCGGTGTACAAGTAACCGTTATGGAACTTCTTAGCGGAGATCTCAGGCTTATTATAGTAGCCGCCGGTCGTTTTGTTGCAACAACGAACGATGACTTCGCCGAGCGTCTTGCCGTCTTTCGGGGTCAAGTTCTTAGGATCGCCCCAACCGTCTTCGACCGGTTCGACGAGGATCGTGTCGTCGTCGATACTGGCGCGTCCCGCCGTTCCCGCCTTTTCGGGCAAGTCTTTGGAGTCAAGGAACGTGTTGAGAAAAGATTCCGTCGTACCGTAACTGTTGATGAACCCGACCTTCGGGAACATTTCGTGGAGATAGAAATACGTGTTGCGTTCGAGGTCGCTACCCATCATGACGAGCAGACGGACCGAATCGATCTCCGCTTGGATCCTTTCTTGTTTCTTTGCGACCATAACGGCGGCGGAAGGAACGCCAAGAAGGATCGTAACGCGACGCTTTTGGATGTTCTTCAAGCAGGTCGTCGCGTTGAATTGCTTAAGGATGACGATCTCGCCGCCCAGGTGGAGCGTGGGGGTCATACCGCCGTGGAAACCGCCGCGGTGGAACCACGGGGTCGTGTTGATCGTAACGTCGTCGGAGAAGATCGGATAACGCATCGCGACTTCGTGGACCGACATGAGTTCGTTAAGTCTGCTGAGCGGAACGCCCTTGGAGCGACCGGTCGTACCGGAGGTGTAGAGGCGAACGATCTCGTCGAAGATAGAGACGGCTTCGCCGCGTTCCAATTGTTCCGCGCTAGCGTCGGCGTAGTAGGCGTCGAAATCGACGCTTTCAAGCGGATTCTCTTTGACGGCGCCGACAACGATCGTCTTCGGAGGAACATACGTGTTTTCAGCCTTGGCGCGTCCAACAGACTTCGTAACGAGGTCGACGACGTCGGCGTCGTAGATCGCGATGCTCGGACGACTGTCTTCAAACGCGTACGCGATCTCGTCTTGCGACCAGTTGTAGTTCAACGGATTAAAGATGGAGCCGACTTTTTCCGACGCGAGATAGGCGATAACGAACTCGATGCTGTTGTACATAACGACGGCGAGAACGTCGCCTTTTTTCAATCCGTCGGCGCGAAGAGCGTTGGCCAATTTATTGGCGGCTTCGTTCAATTCGGCGTAGGTCAGCATCTTATCGCGGACGGGGTCGCTAACGGCAACCTTGTTGCCAAAACGACGAGCGTTTCGTTCAAACGCGGTGAGCGAATCGTATTCGCGTTCGAATTGCGCTTTGATCGCTTCAAAATGAGCAAGATTGGGATCGACTTGTGACGCGTCGGACATGATATATACCTCTTTCCGTCTCTATACCGCGTCGTAGAACGCCGACGGCAAGACAAGACTAAAAAGTCTATATATAGAAAGCTAAATAATTTAAACAACACATATTCGCATAAAGATCGAGCGCGAATAAGTAAAATCAAACATTCGGATCGCGCGAATAGAGTCGCGCGACCCTCTTTCTTAACCTGATTTAACCGCGGACGTTAAGATCAGTTGCAAGGACGAACGGCGATACAGGCGTTATGCCCGCCGAAACCGAACGAGTTCGAAATGGCGAGATCGAATTCGGCTTCGCGTTTGACGTTCGGGATGTAGTCAAGATCGCATTCCGGATCGGGCTCGAGGAGGTTGATCGTCGGAGGAGCGACTTTATCGCGCAACGCGAGAGCGCAGACGATCGCTTCGACGGCGCCGGCGGCTCCGAGCATATGCCCGGTCTCGGATTTCGTCGAGCTGATCGCGATCTTATACGCTTCGTCGCCAAACGCGATCTTCAACGCTTTGGTCTCGCAGCTATCGTTCATCGACGTGCCCGTGCCGTGCGCGTTGCAGTAGACGCGTTCGCCGGGCTTGTAGCCCGCTTCTTTGAGCGCTTGAACTACCGCTTGACCGGCGGCGGAACCGTCCGCTTTCGGCGCGGTCATGTGGTAAGCGTCGCACGTGGTGCCGTAACCGACGATCTCGCCAAGGATCTGGGCGCCGCGAGCCTTCGCGTGTTCGTATTCTTCGAGAACGAAGATACCCGCGCCTTCGGCGATCACGAAACCGCCGCGACGTTTATCGAACGGCAACGAGCCTTCGTTCGGCTCGGTGGCGGGACTGAGCGCCTTCATCGCGTTGAACCCGGCAACGCCGACTTCGACGATAGGAGCTTCGGTGCCGCCGGTGATGATAACGTCGGCGTAGTCGTGACGAATAGCGCGGACCGCTTCACCAATTGCGTTAGAACCGGAAGCGCAAGCCGTAACGGCGGGAACCGCTTGACCTTGGAAACCGTATTCGATGGCGATAGAACCGGCGGGCATATTCGCGATCATCATCGGGACGAAGAACGGCGAAACGCGACGCGGACCTTTTTCAATGAGCTTACGGCAGTTCGCTTCGGTCGTTTCGAAACCGCCGATACCGCTACCGACGTAGACGGCGGCGCGATAAGGATCGACCGTGCCGATCACGCCGCTTTGCTCGACCGCTTCCTTAGCGGCGGCAAGCGCGAATTGAGCGCTACGGTCGGTGTGCGACGCGGCTTTGACGTCTTGATACTTCAGCGGATCGAAGTCTTTGACTTCGCCGGAGAGGCAGGAACGATGGTTCGTCGTATCAAAGCGCGTGATCTTATCGATACCGCATTTACCCGCCAAAAGATTAGCCCAGAACGTTTCGACTCCGATACCGACGGGAGAAACGACGCCCATACCGGTGATAACGACTCGACGATTCATATTCAATATCCCTTTCATTATTCATACGCCTCGTCAGACGTACGAGTATGGAGGACGATCTTAGTTTAACCGCGCTTCGGAGCTCGCAAAGGAGCGTCGCATGCCAATATATACGCCCTAAGCGATCCGAGCGTTACGCGGAAATTCCAAAAATTTTCGCGGTTCCTCAGTTGTGCGTTTCGCTCAGCCGTTGACGGCGCGTTCGATCTCTTCGACGACGTCGCCGACCGTTTTCATCTGCTTGGTCGCTTCGACTTCAACGCCAAGAACTTCTTCAAGTTCCATCAGCAATTCGGCGGCGTCCAAAGAATCGACGCCGAGGACCATCAATTCGGTATCGGAAGTAATTTCCGAAACGTCGATCCCTAAACGCTTGGCTAAGGCGCGAGAAACTAGTTGGAACGTGTCCATTTCATGCTCCCAAAATTATTCGCGCGAGGGCGCGCCGACAAGGCAAACGTCCACGCTTACAGAGGATAGAGGCCGCGCGAGCGACCGTGGGTCTGTTTGGTTAACACGTGTTAACCACAAAAACAAATATACCCAAAACAAAAATGGCGTCAACCATTAGCAAACATCAAAAAATAACATTTTCATTATTATTTTGGGTTATTTTTTTGTAGGGCGCACGAAAGCCGCTTCAACAGCCGAGTCGTCAATAAACGCGGGTAGATCGAATTCGCGATCGACCGCGCGACGAACGAAGTTCATAGAATTATCGTCGTACGTTAACTCACAGTTGCTAAACATCAACGAGGCGCCATAGATCAGCGATCGAACGATATACATTTTCGCCAACGCGGTCTGTTCGGACATTCCAACTTGGCGACTATACTCTTTAATGAGTTCCTTCGATTTGGCGCTGATATCCGCTTTGATCGTAAGATAGTCGGAATCAAACGTTTCGTCATGGATCATCAAGATCGAACGAAACTGCGGATTCTCATACATAAAGCGTATGAATTCGAGACTTAATTCCGTCAACTGCACGCGGAGCGATTCGTTGGCGAATTCTTCCAAAACGACGTCCTGCCGACGGAGCCAGTCGTTATTGATATAGAGCAAGATCGCCTCGATGATCTCGCGCTTGTTCTTGAAATGCTTGTACGGCGCGGCGCAGGACATACCGCATCTTTCGGCGACATGGCGTAACGAGAAACGCGCAAACCCAACGGCGTCGACTTCCTCAAGCGCGGCAAGGATCAATTTCTCGCGCACGGCTTGACTTTTTACGGACTTCTCTTCCTTAGCAGTCTCGTTGGCGACGTCTCCCACAAGCGTCTTGGCAGTCTTGCTCTTGGAATAAGTTTTTGGGGTCTTATCTGTCGGCATCTCTATATCCTGTACAACCCTACGGAGGCGTAAAGCGAGGCGGCGTTCAAAATAATGTGTCGGCTTCAATCAATAAAAACGGAGACCTGATCGCAAATGGAACACGCGATCTGATCGGGACTCGTCCCCTTGCGCAATCGTACGATATCCTTACCGGCGTCCTGAACGATCGGCGCAAACTCTTCGGAATGTTTATGGCTGCACCACGGAATATAGACCATAAACATCAACACGTCGGGGTCTCGTAGACTCGAGCCAAAACGATCGAGGGAATGTCCGTGAGAACACGGTTCCCAAACGATCTCGGCGTTGAGTTCTCTCTCCCATCTTTGACGCATATGGTCTTGCGGCGTTCCTCCAATGAACACGACTTTTTTACCGTCGAGGTAACGTCGCACGGCGGCAAGTTCGCGAGACGCGACCTTTTCGCGCGCGACGTTAACGCTTTCAGCGCGTTCAAGACGCTGTTGTTCGTACAGCTCGATCTGTTGAACGACGTCGCATAACTCGTCGCTCTTATCGAGTTCGTCGGGTATTCTGTCGACAAGTTCGCGCAGTATCTCGCGCAGTTTTGACGCGGACGGCTTGACGTCGTAATCGCGACAAAGCTCGGCGACCTTCTCGTTTAAAGCGTTCCAGTCGTATAAATTGACGACGTCCGCTTCCGCGACGCGGCGCGCGATAGCGGTCAATCGCTCGAAAGCTCTCTTCTTACCGTCAAACTGTGAAGCCAGCTTGACGTAATCGCCCCTTATTCGTTGAAATTCGAGCGACAACTCGTCGAACGAATCAAGCGCAACTCGGTCTTTCAAGTCGAGCGGCGCGTTCATCCGATCGCCGTAGTTCTCGTCGGCAAACTCGCGCAGGCGTTCAGACGCGGCATACTGCGCGCGATCGCACCCGATCTTGATATTATAATCGATTAAAACACTTTTGACTAGACACTGCGCCTTTGAGGTTGTTAAAAAAGCTCTACGGCATAGCGTCGGCGGAAAGAGCGAACGATCGTCCAAGATACGCTGTAACGTTCTCGCGCAACGCGCAAGCAACTCGTAACAACGCGCCAAATTACGTAACTGTTCGTGTCCCAACGGAATATGAACGGTCCAAAGAAACATGTCGTACTTATTCGCGTTACGCATGATCTCGTTGTCGACGGCGCGGACCGAACTATCGTAATTCCCTCCGAGCGCGAGGATCGTTTGACGCTCGACCGCCCAATCGCATTGTCGCGAAGTCATTTCCGCAAGTAGGCCGACGTCGTCGAAAGATTCCGCCTTCCTTAACACGACGTCCTCCGCGATCTCGATCGACGAAGCGCGTTTCGGAGCTTGCGAACCGACGTCGAGACGCTTCGCGGCTTCGCGCGTTGAGAGCGGCTTAAACTCGGGAGAATCTTTGTGATAGAAATACTCGCCGCCGTCGGAGTCGTCAAAAAAGACCCCGCGACGTTGCACTAGTTCTTCTAAGACTTTAGGATAGAAAAGATAGAGGTCCGTTATGCCCGAAAAAGAATCGTTCAGCGTCTCCAACGCGTCCAAGACCGGAGCGCGCAGGTCGTTTTTCTGAAGATAATGTTCCAACGCGTCGAGCCACGCGTCGGCGTTAGCCGTGAATCTCGTAACTAACGTCGCGTTAGGATCGGCGTTCTTTCTAGCGAACGTCTTATTCGACTTCGTACCGTTCGCGCTTACGACGCGTTTCGCGATCGCGGGCACACGCTTCGCGGGTCGTTTCTCTTGTTTTGCGGTATTGACGCGAACGCTTTCTCCCATCAAGACCTGGAACTCGTCGAGCGCGGTCGGATCGATCTCGGGGCGACGGCGACTATAAAAATATTCGCCCGCCTCCTCGGAGATGAGCGCGATATCCGCGTTCTCAAATAAGCGTTCGAAGGTCTTACGATCGCCGTAGAAGAAATCGGTTATGCCTTGATAATTCTCCTCCAAACGCGTCAGAAGGATATGAGCGTCGCATTTCCCGGAATACTCCGCGACGACGCTCGCTATCTCTTTCTTCCAATGCATCTTCGTCTTCGTGAAGAAAACGCTCTTGTCAGACGCGGCGCTCGGCGTAAACTCAGGAACGTTCGAAGGTTCGAAAGAACGCGTCGACGACGTTGCGACAGCGTTGAAGCTCGGCTCCGTATTTACGGCGCTCTTAGCGAAATTCAGCGCGTTGAACGCGTCGCCGGGCGCGACGTCGCCTAAGTCGGGATGGTCGCGATGAAAGAACGCCGCGCGCTTTGTATTCGGCTCGACGATAAAGACGCGACCGTCGAGCAACGCTTCGAAATCGCGTGAATGATCGCGATAGAAACGCGAGAGACCGTGGTAATGCAATTCCAGTTCGTTAAGCGCTTTAACGACGTTAAGACGCAAGCCCGACGCTCGAAGCAACCGTTCGAGTTCCGCGCGCCATATCGGCGCGAGGTCGGCGAAATACTTTGCGGGTTCGCTTAAGCGCCTTAATTCTTCGGCGCGTTTCGTATTTTCGTCGGAGTCCGTAGGCGCGACTTCCGCGCAGACTTTCACCGCGCGCGATCCTTTCGCAAGCTCGGCGTCGAGCAGTTCTTGGATCTCGTTCTCCGCGGGTATCGAGTCTAAACGCGGTATTGCAAACTTCTTACGCGAGGCCATAAAGCGCTCTCCTATTACCTCGGCGTCACTTCGCTTCCGTCCACTTCAACTGTTCCAAGATCCCCACAGCCATCTGCTCCGGATTAGTGCCTTTACGAAGGCGTACGGAATCTTTACCCCAGCGTTTCACGTAGTCGGAAACGAACTCCTCGGAATGCTTATGACTACACCACGGGATATAGGCAAGGAAGAGCTTGACTTCCGGATCGTTGAGATACGTCTCGAAGCGATCGAGCGAGTCGCCGTGGCTCGTCTCCATCCAGATCATCGAAACGCCAAACGCTTTTTCGACGCGGTTGCGAAGATGGTCCTTCGGCGTGCCGCCAATGAAGACGACCTTACCGCCGTTAAGACGCTCGCGGACCGCGAGAACGTTCGCGGAAGGTTCGCGTTCTTCCTCTGTCTCAAAGCTAGCGTTTGCGCGCTCGCGCTCGAGCTCGTTAAAATCGTCGATCTCTTGAACGACTCGACCAAATTCGTTCGTCGTGTCAAGTTCCTCGGGCACGTCGTCGACAAGGTCTTTCAGCAGATCGCGGAAGAGCCACGAGCTACAAGGTTCGTGACAGTCTTTTACAAGTTTGGTCACGCATTCAACGACTTTTCCCCAATCATACAGACTAGGTTCGCTTTGGTTGCCGCGGATCAAACCAAGGTGGTAATTCAGCTTCTTCTTGTATTCGTCGCGCTTCTTAGAGACGTCGAGCAAAGACGAGAGCTTTTCCGCGAGTTCGTCGTGCGCCGTTCGCAACGTCGGGTATTCGCTGAGCTCGATCTTGTCTTCAAGTCTCATATTGAATATGAACGCCGTTACAAACCTCTCGCGGAACCCCTTCATACGCACGGACGCGCGGTATTGCGCGGCGTCGTTGCCTAACGGAACCTCGTAGAAATTCAACGCGGATTTAACGAGGCACTGCACGTTCGCAAGGTTTTGCAACGCCTTGTTGACAAGCTCGGAATCGAGCGTTTCGCGATATCTCTCGACTCTGTCCATCAATTCGAGCGCGTCGGCAAATAGTTCGTAAAAGTCCGCCATCTCGTTGAAAGCGTCGTCGGAAAGCGACGAGAACTGCACGAACGCTTGCCATAGCGTCACGCCCAACTCTCTCGCGCGACTCATCATCACCGCGTCTTGTTCTTTGATCTCCGTATGCGGCGCTCCGGCGTCCGATTTCGCGCGACGTTCCACCATCCAACGCGACTCGTCGTAATACAACCTTGCCGCCTTTGCGATCTGCGCAAACGAGTTGCGCGTAGTGTCGTTAACGCTTTCGGGCTTAGCGGACGATCCGACCTCTTGAACGAACGTATCAGTTCTCTCCGCGGAAGCGCCCAAAGTGAGCGCGGTGGCGTCGACGGGGCGCATCTCTTCATGCTCACAGTGATAGAACGTCCAGACGCCCTCGTCTTCTTCGATCAAAAAGACGCGCGGCGCGATCAAATTCTTGAATTCGTCGCGACGGAACATAAAGAAGTTATACAGGCCGTTGTAGTGTCGATCGAGTTCTTCGACGAGTCTCGTCGCTTCGCAAGTCAAAACTAGCGTATCAAGAACGCGGTGTTCGAGTTCTTGTTTCCATTCGTCGGCGTGTTCCACTAGCTCGGCGTATACCGCGGCGGCTTTGTCGTCTTCGTTCAACACGTCTTCAACGGTAGGTTCGGCGGGCTCGATATTGCCGATCAGTTTTAGAACTCTATCGTCGCTCCCTTCGCGCTCGTATTCGACTTGCGAAGCCGCTTCGCGTCCGACGCGTTGCGTTCCTTCGTCGCCCTCCTCGGCGCCCAACATATAGAAGTCGACCCAGGCGTCAAAGTCGTAGCGTTCGAGCTTCGCCCAATCGCCGCCCTCTTTCTCTATCAGCTCCGACGCGAACATGAAATGCTCGACCTGACGCGCAAAACTCATTGAGATCGCGCCAAAGTGTTGAGGATCGTCAAAGACTAAGAACGAACGACGCGTTAGTCCGTTAAACGTTCTAAGGAAGTTGACCGGCTCCTCGTCCATACCTAACGCGAAGACGATCTCGTCGGGAGGACAATTCCCAAAGGCTAACGGGAAAGCCGCAGCCGCCGCTTGCAGGTCTTCATTATCGGCGGGTATCGTCTCGAACCCCGCGTTCAAAAATACGCTCGCTAGAAAGCGGTGATCCCCGCTTAACGTTACAACGCGGCGCGTCAACGCAACTCCGCGGTCTCGTAGTTCTTCCTCTACCGACGTTAATATCCGATCCAGATCGTTCAACGGAAAATTTCTATCCAATACTTTACCCGAAACGATCAATACCCCTTGTTCAAACTTCGCCATTACTATTCCCTTCTCTATTCAATATTCAACGCTTGTATTATCTATTATGTAAAATTTTTCAAAGAGTAGACGGAAAGTCCCAAGATCGCTTGGGACTTTCCCATTCATCAAGAGATCATTCCGCGTCGGCGACGGGGATATGTAGAGCTTCGCAGACTAGCTCCGCGACAACATTGGGATTCGTGGAGCCTTTTCCGTTCAACACAAACGCTTTTCCGGCGTTTCGAACGAGATCGTCCAAGCCGTTGCAGGTATGCTTGTGCGAAGAGCAGGTTACGTCGACGATAAAGATCGCGATATCACGATCGTTCAGTTCGGATTCAAACGCGTCCAAAGATTCGGAATGCGGATGGTAGTCCCAAACGACGTCCGCAGCACGGAACCCGTCTTTCAAGTTGTCGAGCAACTCGGCGTTTCCGTCGCCGCCGACCCAGCAGACCTTTCTGCCCTTCAACCATTCCCGGAACGCCAAAAGCGCGGGGCTAGCGTCGTCGGCAAAGCGCAAGGGTTCGATATCGTCGATATCTTCCAGATCCTTGTCTCGCATTTTAATAACTTCGTCGACGACGTCGTCAAAGAGCTTGTTGGTCTCGATATCGCCGGGAATGAAGTTGACGCATTTGATCAAGATAGAGCGCAACTTCGTGGAGTTCTTAGGCACGCCCATATTGCAAAGCTCTTCCACGATCCGCGCGATCTCGCGCCATTCCTCGTCGTGAGAGTCGGTCGGGGACTCGGCGACCGCGTCGACGAAAGCGTCTAGTTCGCCCAATCTTTGGTTGACGACCTTCTCCGTGTTGACGACGCGATCGAATTCCTTGCGGTAGGCCTCTAACGCGTCAACGACCTTCGGAAGTTTTCCGACCGCCAACGTGTCGTTTTGTTGTAGCCCGTTGATAAACGGATCGGTCTTACTGACCTCGTTACAACTCTGTTTATACGCGAGCAAAATACGATAAGAGGCAAACTGAACGCACTCGTTTTCATACGAAACGTCAAGATCGCGCAAATACGTCTTCACAATAGTCTGAACATTGGCCGCGCTCTGCAACACTTTATAGACATAAGCCGACTTGAATTCCGCCAGGTGTTCGCCCACGTCGGCGAGTAATTCCAACGCCGCGACAAGCGTTCTATAAGCGACGGCGAGCGTACGATACTCGTTTTCGTCGATCCTACGTCCGTACGCCGGCGAAAGACCCTGGAAACCGCCTTTGTTTTTAAGCGTTTCGCATCGCTCGGCCTCGTCGGGAGTCAACGTTCTCGACGCGGCGTCGGCGTGAAGCTCGCAATACTCCGCGCGGAGCTTTGCCATCTCGGCAACTTCTCTCGCGCGATCCGCGGAAAAATCGTCCGTCCAGCCGTTGCGCTCATAACTCGCGGCGGCTTGTTCGACGTCAACTTCCGGAACCGCGTCGAGCGTCGGCGCTTCACCGACAGGGAGCATATCCGGATGACTCACATGGAAGACGCACTTAAACTGCTCGTCGACGGCGAAACGCAGTCTCTTCGTGTCAAGCAATTTACCGAACGCCTTTTGGTCGTCTTCTCGCTTCCAAACGAACTCATAGAACCCGGGGAAAGTAACGTTCAGTTCTTCCGAGAGATCGTAGAGCTTGCATTTACGCGCGGCGGGCTCGCCTTGCGCCAGAAGTTTCTTCTCGATCGCGTCGTTCCACTTCGGCGCGCTCTCCTTGAATCTCTCGTATTCAAGGCGTTTCTTTTCTTCGGGCGAGAGCTCGACGTCAGGAATCGGCTCAGGCTCCGGCGCCGGTTCAGGTTCCGGTTCGTCTTGCTCCTCGACGAGCGCTTCGGTCTCGACAGGTCCCTCAACGAGAACTTCCGCCTCGATCGGCGCATCTTCCGCGGAGCTCGCTTCAACTACCTGCGTCTCTTCCTCGGTCTCGACTTCAGGCTCGGCGACTTCTTGCGACTCGATCGCGATCGGCTCGACTTGCGTTACGACGGAACTAGTTTTCAAAACCGGTTCGGACGGAGTCGCCTCGATAATGCGACGCGCCGGTCGCGTAGGCGCGCTCACCATCGGGAAACCTTCTTCGATCGCGTACTCTTTCCAAGTAAGCGTTCTAAGATCGTCCCAATTATACCCGGCTTTCTTCAATTCAAATTCAAGGTCGATCGCGTCGGCGTAAGGCATATGCCCAATGTTCTCGGCGAAATTTTCACCGGGAAGGCATATACAGACGGCCTTCTTCTCGGAACCGACGAGCGAGCGTAAGAAATTACTGTGATTTTCTCCGCCAAGCGCGAAGACGACTTCGTCGGGCGCGTCGGCGGAATAGAGCTCGCGCATAATGAACGTCGCCGCTTGTACGTCTTCGTCCTCGTCGGCGGGGAACACCTCCACTTCCGCCTCCATACAACATATCGCCGCCATACTATGCCGACGCGATAGCGCGACCGCTCGACGCGTCACACAAACGTCGCGCTCTTTTAGATATCCCTCGATCGTATCAAATACGAGGGCCATATTGTCAAAAGGAAAAGGTTTATCAAAGATCTTACCGGAAATAACGATTATCGCTTTCTTCATTCTCACGTCCTTTTCATATTTCAAATCTGTCCGGAGCCGTCGACGCGCCGACAACGACGCCAATAATTACCGCGGCAAACGTATCGTCACTATGTATTATACGTTTTTTTATCGCAAACCTAAACGTTTTGGTCGAAATTACCGCGGAAGCCGACACGCAATATTTATATAGACGCTCACGGACAGGGCGTTACGCCAAGGACGCGTTGAATGAAGTTTTCGACGGCGCGACGCGAACCCTCGCGACGACCGTTTTTCGTTACAAGCCGATGCGCCAACGCGTAAACGGCAAGCGCTTTGACGTCGTCCGGAACGACGTGGTCGCGACCGGAGAGCAGCGCGTAGGCGCGGACGGCGCGCGCAAACGCCAACGAGGCGCGAGGACTGGCGCCGACGAGTAATTCGGAAGAGTTGCGCGTCGCTTCGACGACGTCGAGCAGGTAGTTGGCGATAGCGGGATCGAGTTTCACATTCCTGACGGCTTCGCGTATTTCGAGCGTCTGTTCGACCGTCAAGACGGGCTCGATACTATCCAACGCGTCGCCTTTACCGCAGAGCTCGAGGATCGCGAGTTCCGCTTGGCGGTCGGGGTAGCCGACGGAGAGTCGGAGCATGAAGCGGTCAAGTTGGCTTTCGGGCAATGGGTAAACGCCTTCAAACTCGGTCGGGTTCTCAGTCGCGACAACAAAGAACGGATCGGGCAACGCGTACGTCGCGCCGCCGGCGGAGATCTGACGCTCGCTCATCGCTTCAAGCGTCGCGCTCTGCGTACGCGGCGGCGTGCGGTTCACTTCGTCGGCTAATACGATATTCGCAAAGATAGGGCCTTCGATGAATTGGAATTCTTGAGTCTTCTGGTTATAGACCTCGCCCCCGACGACGTCCGAAGGCAAAAGGTCGGACGTGAACTGCACGCGAGAGAACGACGCGTTAAGACTACGCGCCAGCGCTTGACCTAGCAACGTCTTCCCGACCCCGGGAACGTCGTCGAGAAGCAGATGTCCCTCGCCGAAAAACGCCACTAGCGTTAATTTTATTATTTCAGGTTTTCCTAAAAAAACTTTTCCTATATTCTGTTGTAGTTTTTCTATGTTTGCGTAGATCGTCGTTAAGTCCATATTGCCGTCCTTTTTCTCAATAGTTTTATTCACTCTATACTGTTTGTTTACAAAGTTTACATACGACCCGCTATCAAAAAACAGTCGTTGTCAAAAGGAGGTCCTCGCAGAGAACAAAACTCCCACATTATCTATTTTAACACAAATTAGACAAATTGCAAGTTTTTTAGAAATTACGCAAAGATAGAAAAGAACGCGTCCTACGCCGGGTAAAACGCGTTCTTGCGATCGAGTATTAGATCGAGCGAGAATTTCAAAGCGTCGGATCGTTTTCGCCTTCAAGCGGTTCGTCGTCGTACTTTTGCTCTTCGGTAAGCGCCGACTCTTTGAAGAATCGAGCGTACAGTTGGAACTGATGTCCGAAGAAGTCGGGCAACCCGGCGCTAATGCTCTCCGCGAGAGAGAATTTCGTCAAGATCGAGCCGGATCGTACGAACGACAACACGGCGGCGATATTCTTCGCGAAATCGAGCCAGTACTCTTCTTGCCCGGAAACGACGCAATCGACGTAATTCTCGCAAGGCGCGGCAAGTCCGGAAAGTCCGAGAGGCGCTTTCTGTTCCGCGGCGCGATAGAGGTAGCTCAACACCAAATCGGATTGGCTGAAGAAGTTGCACAACGGCGCGTTGACGCCCTTAGCCGCGAGCGGCAGGTCGAGGTCGTCGGAGTCGACGGCGGCGCCAAATAGGAACGCTTGCGAAACGCGATTCAAAGGCTTGCGCGCCCAGAACCCTTTTTTGACCGGTTCTTTCGCCAGTTTTGCCAACGTTCTGACGGCAATGCGCGCGCCAAGGGAATGACCGACGAGAACGCAGTTCCCAAGGTCGCCGGTCTTACGCAGGAATTCGTCGAGGTCGTCCGCGCCTTGCGCGTCGGCGTAATCTCGCGCGGCGGACCAAGAGCAATTCGATTCCCAACGAAACGTCTCAAATTCGGCTTTCGGGAAGACGGGCTTCAGGATATCGATCTCCGTCGCGCAATCGTTGTTGGCGGTCATCCAACCGGGTATCAACACGACGCGCTTCACGTCCGAGAAATAAGGGATGTAGCACGCGAGAACCGATTTCGCGGTACGCAAACGTTCCCACATACGGAAAGAACGGATCTCGCCCGCGATCTTCTTGACCGTCCACGAGAGCACGAACGCGTCGTCGAACAGTCCTACCACGGGTATCGAGTCCGGGATCGCGTCGATCGGCGACACACAGTACAACACCGCGCCGATAAGATAGACGAGCGTCTTCTTAGACATGCCTTGATACTCGCCCGTCACCGTCGCGCTCAACATCCGGAATATCGTCGTCAAGCTCTGAAACGACTCGGTGTTAAGTTTTCTCGCGAAACGCGCGGACCAATTTTTCAGCGTGTCGAGAAGAGAACGAACGTCGTCGGAATTTTCAGCAAGCGTTTCCGCTTCCACGCAATTCTTTTCAAAGATACGCGTAACGCGATCGCGCGTCTCGGAATCAAGCGCTTCTTCGCAACGCTCGCAGGATTCCACGTCGATCACGTCGTCGGGTCTGCCGGAATAGAAACTCGCGAGGATGCGCGAAAGACCGCCGGTTGTAAATTTCTTCGGATTCGAATTGTCGGATGACGCGGAGACGTCTGACGTCTCGGATTCGCTCATAGCGACCTCCATCGGAACAGAGAATAGAATAGCGTCGTTAAAAAAAGACCCGGCGTTCAAGCGTGGAAACGGATGACGCCGGGCAAAGCTGAAGCGGCGCTGCTCGAAAACACGAGCGGCGCGTAACGACGCGGCGTCGACGTGAACTCGTTAACAGAGAGCGGGTATTAAGACCGCGACGTCGACGCAATTTATAAGAGCGAAACTCATTCGAGCGTGATAGCGCCGGCGGGGCAGGCGTCAACGCAGGAACCGCAACCGGCGCAGGAATCGGCGTCGACGACGGCGGTAGCTTCAATGGTGATAGCGCCACAGGGGCAAGCGTCAGCGCAAGCGCCACAACCGACACAGGTATCTTTATCAATAATAGCAGCCATTTTTCTTCTCCTAATGAAAAACAACGCGCGGAACTCGCGACGCGTTCTTCGTCGACTTTGCCCGCAAAAGTTTGGTATTTAACTTGATCCGTTTGTCGCGCGTCCTTCTTGCGCAAGGCGTAAACGCCTTTAAACCGCGAGACAAGATCGTTATTAACGCCACGCGAGAAGCTCCCGTTTTCGGTCTCGCGACGTCGTCGCAATTTATGATAACTATCAACCGCAATAAAATCAAGCGAAAATTTTTATCCGAGCGTCATTTTTCCCTTTTTACGCCGGTTTTCCACACAAACTTATTCCAATAACGCAATTTAAACGCGACTAGTTAATTTATTACGATAAAATAATTAGCGTTAACAAATCCAAATAAAGCCCCAAACGGTTGCGATTCTACTCAACACATATATCAAAAGCGCGAAAAACAGAACGAAGCGCTTTTTTTAACAGCCGATAACCGTACAATACTGTTTGTTTGAAACTAACGGAATTTTCCGACGTCGCCGCGTGGAAAGCGCGTTCATCGCCCTCCCGCGACCTTGCGAACCTTAAGAGTCCGACCATGTCGTCCGAGCCTAATATTACGATACGAATTATCCCGGAATCGGAGATCGACGAAGACCTAGATCGTCGTCTGCGCGAATTTTTGCGCGCGCTTTTTCCAAACTGGGATAAGATCTTCCGCGTACGCCGCGCTTGGCACGACGCGACGCCAAAATTCACGGCGTTAGCGACGACGGACGACGGCGTTATCGTCGGACATGTCGCCGTAGTTGAGCGCACGATCACGACGGAATGGAACTGTCGTTTTCCCGCCGCGAGCGTTCAAGGCGTCTCGACCGCGCCGAAATTCCGAGGCTGCAGCCTAGGTTCGCGCGTTCTCGAAGCGGCGTTGGAAGAATCGCGTCGTCGAGGTTATCTCTACGCGATCCTGTTCTGTCGCGAGGCGCTCGTGCGGTTTTACGAGATCAACGGCTGGCGACTGCCTTACGACTCCATGATCATGTGGCGCGATCGTGAATTGCCCATACATATGCAATCGGATTACCCTATGTATAAGGAGTTGACAAACGTCCCGTTGCCGGAAGGACCGCTCGACGTACATAACCCGTTATGACGATCGATATTCGCTTGTCACTACATAACGATCTATTAAAGGAACCCTAATCGATGCGTAACACGTTTACCGCCGCGCTCGGAGCTTTGGCGCTCTGTGCGTCTTCGTTCTGCGCCTATGCCGCCGAACTGCCTTCCTATCCTGAAAACGCGACGAAAGACGCGCTTGTCGCTTATCAAAAAGAATTGACGAACTGGGGCAACGGCTCCGTCAAGAACGGCGAAGAGTTCTGGAAAGCGACTTGCGAGGGCTTCTATCGCTCGACGAAAGAGCTGTTGAAGTCGGACCTCTCCTGCGAAGAACAGATCGAATACAACGCGCAACTCGCCGGCATCCTCGGCAACTACGCGCTTGAAGAAGCGGAAGCCGGCGCGTTTGGCGAAAAGTTTGCCGAACTGCGTTCCGAGACTGCCGCTGCGGGTCGTCGCTACCAACTCGACCAAGACAAGGCGTCGCAAGAGATCTTCTTGACGTATGCCAAGCAGTTGTTCAGCGTCCGCGTTAAGGCGGCGTTGCCTCTCGACGCGGAACAACGCGACGAGCAATTCGTCGGAGTCGTCGGCGACGCGATCACGTTCGCGCTCAGCGTTCCCGAATTCGGCGAGACCGCTCATAATATCGTTACGACGATCCGTATGTATTCCCCCGAGCTCGGCGAAGAGGCGTTGGACGCGCTCTGCGAATCGTTTGAAGCGTCCGGCAATCCCGCGTTGATCAAGCCGATACAAAAGACGCTCGGCGTACGCCGCTACATCCGTATGCCCGGCGAAGAACCCTACTTCGAAGCGATGCAACTGGACGGCGACGAATTCACCAAGAAATTCGATTGGAACGACTACAAAGACAAAGTCGTCCTGATCGAAGTTTGGGCGACCTGGTGCGGACCGTGCAAACGCGAGATCCCGCGCTTGAAGGAAGTCTATGAAAGATATCGCGACGCCGGATTCGAGATCGTCGGTTACAGCATCGACCAAGACATCGAATTCTTGAAGAAGTTCCTCGTCGACAACGAGATCCCGTGGACTATGACCTCGCAAAAACGTTCCGTCGAAGCCGGTTTCAAAGGCTTGTACGAGTATTATTCGATCAACGGCGTGCCCGAGATGATCCTCGTTGGTAAAGATCGTAAAGTCATCATGACGGACGCTCGCGGCTGCAAGCTCGCCGACGCGCTCCAAGAACTCTTCCCCGAAGTCGAACCGCTCGGTTGGAAGCCGGAAGAAGATTTCAGTCAACGCGTCGCCGAACCCGGTAAATGAACTTCGTCGTTCAAAACGCGCACGCTAACTAAGCGATAAAAAAAGCTCCCCGGAGATACGAGATCGTTTCCCGGGGAGCTTTTCTATTTCCATACGCTATCGCGTCGTTCCAACGGCGCAAACGCGTTTCATCATTTCTTATCGGCGTCCGCTTTACCGACGGTCAGCTGTCGGCGACTGTTCGTCTTACCGCGTTGGGGCAGCGAAACGCTTCTCGACTTCTTAGGCTCGGCTTTGGCGACTTCCGTACCGACGCGAGTAGAAGACGCGGAAGTTTTCTTCAACGCGACGGAACCGGACTTCTTCGAGAAGCTAGCGGTCTTCAACGGCGAGGCGGAGTCGTTCTTCGCCATTCCTTCGGGCCAATAGCGATCGTCGTCGGGATCGACCTCTCCCTCGACCGGCTTCACTTCTTCCTCGGCCTTATTCGCGGAGTGTTCTTGCTCCTTTTCTTTGGCTTCTTCCGCGATATTTTCGACGGCCTTAGAGACTTCTTTCGCTTGTTCTTCGACCTTAGCTTGCAGCTCGTCTTTCGCTTGTTCGACGTTAGCCGCGACGTCTTTGGCCTGTTCGCTCACGCTAGCGACGGCGGAATCGAGCGTTTCCTTACCTTGGTCGGCAAGCTCTTTCGCTTTTTCCTCGACCTTAGCGGCGGCTTCGCTCGCTTGCGCTTCGACGTTGGACGCGACTTCGTTAGCCTTGGCGGCAAGTTCGTCTTTCTTCTCGTCGAACTTCGCGGCGGCCTCGTTAGCGGCTTCCGCGACTTGCGTCTTGGCTTGTTCGACGGCGTTTTGAACGTCGTTGCGCACCGTTTCGGCTTGCGCCTTAGCGACGTCGCCAAGCGTCTGTTCTTTACCGAGCGCAGAGCCGCGCGTCGTATCTTCAACGAGCGCGTTGGAGGTCGTGGGGACCGCGCTGCCGACGCCGGTACTGAACGCGGCGTCGGGCTCCACCGGCTTTTCTTGCGCGAAATTGAACGCGGCGGAAGTATCTTGCACGAACGCGGACGTATCGCCGAATTCCGCGCCGCCTCCCGCGAGCGTCGGAGTTTGAGCGCCGGAGCCGGAATCGGACGGAGACGATCCGGTATTCGAATTATTATTCTCGGGCCACCAATCGACCTTCAGACCGCAGTGTTCGCAGTACCTGCCGTGAGGCTGATTCCCGCAATTAGAGCAGAAAGACGGCGTGGCAGTTCCGTCTTGCCCGCGCATTGCCGTCGTCGATTTGCATCCGCAGAAGGAGGAGGCGACAAGCGCGAAAAACAAGGCGACGCAGAAAACGCGCGTCTTCGCGAAAGCGTATCCGGCCTCTTGCCCGATCGTCTTAGCTGTCGATCTCATCATATTCTCCTAATATTCATTTCTTACGCCGTTCGGCGCAACCATCCATCGTTTATTTTAAAGATTTTGGATTTTGAAACAAGACTAAAACGCGCCTCTGCGCAAATTTTTTCAAAATCTTTTCAAAAAGATTAAAGGGCGCGTTTGTTAAAAATTTCCGTTTATTCTCTTTGTAATCAAAAAGCGAATTTCTCATTCATTTCTTTCACGCGAGTCGCCGCGTCTTGGCTCATGATATTTTTACGACATTTATCACGACTCTTGTTTCCGCTTCAATCGTTCTAATCGTCATCTTTTTTCTAACAAGCGCCGTTGCGGAGTCGCGGCTCCTACTATTCCAAACGACCGCAACGACCGTCGCAAAGCGAATAATCGTTACTATCGCGTATTGCGTCATAGAGAGAATAAAAGCGCGTCTGAAGCTATGTTTTACGATATGAAACGCGTTTTTTTTGAATGACGCTCGCGTTGTTCGTCGATTTAACAACCACCGGACGCGGAGGCGCTCTAGAAAGTTAATTCTTTGGAAAGCGTCTCCGATCGACGCCGCGTTTGCGGAGCAAGTTCGTTAGGTCTACCGGCGCCGTCGTATCGTCGCGAAGACTGCGAAAGGAAAGTTTAGGAATGATCCTTTTACAGAAGCGAGATACGCGGCGCGGGCGTTTTTACCCAAATTACGCCACCGTTGCGACCAACACTGCGATTCCAAGCTGATATTATTTTTTCATATTTTTTGCAAGAATGACGTCAACATGGAGCGCGGTTCGCGTAATACCTGATGTGAAGCGTATACGAAACGAACGAACGACGGCTTTCAGCACGCGCGCCACAGCTCGACGACTTCTTTGGATCCTCCGCTTGCACGATCCGGAAGAGAACGAGCGCGACCGAGTCTACGGATGGACGCCCGGTTACGACAATGTAGTACAAGAAGGAGCAGTTACTATGCTTGTTTTATCAAGATACAAGGATCAGAGCATTTATATTGGCGACGACATCGTAGTCACGATCGTAGACGTTCGTGGCGATCGCATTCGCCTGGGTATCGAAGCGCCCGCTAATGTTCCGGTCCACCGCCAAGAAATTTACGAAGCGATCCAACGCGAAAACGCCGAGGGAACCGGCTGTCGTGAAGCCGACGTCAAAGTCGCGGCAAAGACGGGCGCGCGTAAGCCCGCGCAGACCAGCGCCGCCGATTACGAATTCCAAATGCATCGCTAATTATTCGCTTTCATTATATATTATAGACGCACGCGTAAAGCGCGATCATACGACTACGACGACGCGGAGATTTTTGGTCTCCGCGTTGTTTTTTTTGGCGAGACGTCTATAATCGTACGTATGGAAGAACACTGAACTCGTTTCCCTCACGCAACACGTCGGCAAATACCAGATGGAAAATCTTCGTAAGGAATCGCTCAATTACTATCTCTCGGAATACCTGAAAGATCTCAAGCGCGCGGGCGTGCCTGATTTCCCGGGACAAGACGTTCCCGTAACCGCGCAACCTGCCGCGCGCCAACCGAAGCCGCTCGTCGTGCCCGGCGTCCCCGCGCAACCGCAACAAGTAGCGCAACCGTCTCAGCCGACGCCGCCGATCTCACAAGCGCCCGCGCAACCGGCGCCGCGACCGATCGAGATCGCGAACGTCCAAACCGCGCCGCAAGCGCAAGCCGTCGACCGCGCGGCGAGTCTAGCGGCGTTGGCGGCGCAAGTCGATCGCTGCCGACTCTGTCCGAAGCTCTCCGGGCGCACGCATTCCGTCTTTGGATCGGGCAATCCTTACGCGGAGCTTTGTTTCATCGGCGAAGGTCCCGGGGCGGAAGAAGACCTTCAAGGGCTTCCGTTTGTCGGGCGCAGCGGGCAACTCTTGACGAGCATGATCGAAAAAGGGATGGGTATCCCGCGAAGCTCGGTCTACATCTGCAATATCGTTCGCTGCCGTCCGCCTCAAAACCGCAACCCCGAACGCGAGGAAGCGGACGCTTGCCGACCGTTCTTGGACGCGACGCTCGATATCGTGCGACCAAAATACATCTGTTGCCTCGGCTCCGTCGCCGCGACCAACCTCTTGAAGACCGACCTGACTATCGGAAAACTAAGAGGAACGCTCCACGAATACAAAGGCGCCAAGGTCGTGTGCACGTATCACCCGGCTTATCTGTTGAGGAACCCCGCGTCAAAAGCGGAGGCATGGAAAGACCTGCAAATACTCATGCGAGAAATGGGACTTCCCATCCAAGGCAAATAAAAATAGGCAAAATAGGTAATATTCCAAGAGTTCGAGCAAGTAGAAAAATTATTATTTCAGTATAAATGTTCTCGCGCTCCCCTTTTCAAAGAGGAAAACGGGGTTATAATGTGCGGTACGAATTTGAGCGCCCTCGTCTCGAGGCAACTCGTGCGACGCGCCCATATCCGTGAAGAGAGCAACTCGCCTCTTATCGTCGCGATGGACGCGCGCAAGCGCATGAAACGCGGCGTTGACCTTTCAAGCGATTTGGCGCTTTTGAAAGAATCGATATATCGAGTCCACAGCTTTTTAACGGCGTCGTTAAAAGGCGGTTTGAGTTGCCGACGCGTACGGGAAGCAATTCAAACGAAACGTAACTTAAAGGAGTTTAAAATGGCTAAACCTGGTAGAACCCTTAAAAAGGCGAACCACGGCAAACGTCCCGCGAACGCCAAAGCGCGTCGCGCCAAGCGCCGAATCGTTAAGACCTGATAGCGTTATCACAGTCGACGGCGCGATCCTACGATCCGGTCGCCGACGTGCGCTTGAAGCGTCGCGATAATCCAAGAGCGCGATTAGACGATCGGTCGTCGAATCGCGCTTTTTTTTTGATTCTAGCGCACCGCGAGAATCTTCAGCATAATATTTTGCAAGGAAGTCGCCATGGCCAAAAAGCCGTTGCTCGTCGATCCTTCTTTATACGACGAAAATAAGCCGATCGCCACGATCGAAGAGATCCGCAAATATAACAGTCAGCGTTTCGAGATGGAACAGCTGAGCGCGATCTTGTACGACGATTTCGAGGAAAAGAAATGCGTCGGTTATAAAGACATGACTCCCAACGAATTCTGGGTCCGAGGGCATATGCCGAACTTCCCGTTGACCCCCGGAGTCATTCTCTGCGAAGTCGCCGCGCAGTTGGCGAGTTACTTCACGACGAAACACAAGATGTTCGAGAACGCGGTCATGGGCTTTGCGGGTCTCGAAGAAGTCAAATTCCGTGGCATGGTCCGTCCGGGCGACCGCGTCATCGTGCAATGCGAAGCGGTGAAATGGCGCAAGCTTCTCTTCATCGCGAACTTTATGTGCGTCGTCAACGACGAGATCGTTTGTCAAGGCGTCTTGAAGGGCGTTCCGCTTCCGATCCAAGACGGCGACCCCAACGCCGCGAACGCCGAAAACTGAGCGTTCGTCAAGCCGCAGTTCTCTCGACTCAAACGTCGCGTATGACCTGCGGCGTTGCGTTTTTATAGAATATGTAATGCGATCGCGAGATCGCGCAACCGTGCGGCGAGCGCGCGTTCTTCACGACGACGCGTCAACGCCTCTTTTTTCGCGGAGTTCTTCGAATGCCTCGACATTCGCTGCCTGAAATTCAAGCTAATCGCGACCTCACTCATTATTTCATTCCGATGGAATTTGAGCACATGGCGCAAGTGGATCCCGAAGCGGCGGCTTTGGCTCAACCCGGCGACGGCGCGGACAAAGTCCTGCGCGTAAAATACGATTCTCTCTCCGGTCTTTCCGGCGAAGAATTCTCGCAACGCCTCTTTGGGCGCGTCGCCCCGATGGAATTAGAGATCGGTTCCGGTAAAGGTCTCTTCATCTCCGGGTACGCGAAATCCCATCCGGACGTCAACATCCTCGGGGTCGAGATCGCGTATCGTTACGCGCTCATGTGCGCTTCGAAGCTCGCGAAGCAAGAAACGCCGAACGGCGTGATGCTGGCCGCCGACGCCGCTCGCGTTCTGCGCGAACTGGTTCCGCTTAACTCGTTGGTCGGCGCGCATATCTACTTCCCCGATCCTTGGTGGAAGAAGGCGCACCGCAAGCGACGGATCGTTCGTCCCGACGTCGTTAAGATGATCGAAGATCGCTTAGTCGTCGGAGGCAAGCTCCATTTCTGGACGGACGTCAAAGAGTATTTCGACAGCGGCGTCGAGATCATTAAGTTGTCGACTAAGCTTTCCGGCCCCTACTCTGTTCCGGAACGTCCTTCCACCGGCGACCTCGACTTCCACACGCACTTCGAACGCAGAACGCGTCTGAACGAACTGCCGGTCTATCGTTCCTACTTCGTTAAAGATAGCGAATGAGCGACAAAAGCGTAAGTTAAGCAAAATAAATACTACGAAATCCTTGCGTCGAGTTTGGATATCGGTATAATACCAATATAGTTCGACATTATCCCAAGGGAAAGTCAGCGCGTCGGCGAACGCTATACCGCCGAGCGTATTATTAGGAGTTATTTTTTATGGCGTCTGAAAGAGAACAAAAGACCAAAGAAGAAGCGATCCAATTGTCGGGCGTGGTCACGGAAGAAGTCCGCGGCGCTTTCCGCGTTAAGATCGACGACATGGAACACTACGTTCTTTGCCGCCTCGCCGGCAAAATGCGTCAATTCCGCATCCGCGTCGTCCCCGGCGACCGCGTCACCGTCGAGATCAGCCCCTACGATATGGAACGCGGACGCATCGTCTTCCGCGAACGTTGAGTACGTTCTGAATCGTTCTCGGCCGTAAGTCGTTTTGCGTCGCGTTTTCTCGCGCGACGCGTTCGCGACTCAAATTCCGCGTTAGAACGCATATTGCTCTTGACGCGCCGTCCTCTATTGTTTAGAGTACGGCGCGTTCTTGTTTTAAGAGCGCGTTGTATTTATGGAAACGGAAGAACGACGATGCGTATTTATACCACGCTGCTGATTACGCTGCTCGCGCTGGCGCCTTTGGGATGTTCGAAGAAGGTCCCGAACGACCCCTATAAGGAACAGCAAGCGAAAGTGCTTATGAATAAAGGACGTCTGGTGCAAGACCTAGCGCGTCCCGCGAACGTGCACGCCGCCAAGATCGAAGGCGTCGCGCTCGTATACGGCCTTCAGGGAACGGGCGCGGACGAACCGCCGTCCAGTTACCAACAGCTGTTGTTACAAGATATGCAGCGCGACACGGAACTCAAGAAAACGGCGAAGTCCCAGATCGCGTCGATGAACACGGCGATCGCGTTGATGGAAACGATCGTGCCTCCCGGCGCGAAAAAAGGAGACCGGCTCGACGTCACGATCAAGTTGCAACCCGGCTCTGAAGCGACGAGCATCCAAAACGGCTACGTCGAAAACGCCGAGTTATATCAATACATGACCGCCGACATCATCCGCCGAGGCTATAAGCTCGGCGCCGTCAACGGTTTCATCACGCTCGACCCCGACCTTGTCGAGAACAAAAGCTCCGTCGCGTACAAGCAAGGTAAGATCATCGGCGGCGCGGTAGTCTCGCGTTCGCGTCCGATATGGTTGGAACTCAAAGAAGACGAACGTTCGGCGGGCGTTGCTCAGCGCTTGGAAGACGTTATCAATAAGCGTTTTAGTTACACGAAAGACGGGTACGCCGGGAAGAAGAAGGTAGCGGAAGCCAAGGCGGGCGCGGCGCGCGTCAACTTGGAGATCCCGAACGAGTACCGCGACAACGTCATCCGCTACGTCAACGTCGTCGGCGCGATCTCGTTCTACGAAACGACCGACGAGATGAACGAGCGTATCGACCGACTCGCCGAGCAGTTGCTCGACCCCGAGTCTTCAGAATTCGCCTCCATCCAACTTGAAGCGATCGGTCCTCGCAACGAAAAAGTTCTTGACGCCATCCGTCGCGGAATGGAGTCTCCGAACGACGCGGTCCGTTTCAACTCCGCGATCACGGCGGCGTACTTCAACCAGCGCGCGGATCGTCCAATGGTAGCTAAGATCCTCGCCGAATTTGCCGCCAACAACAAGACGTACCGTCCCGCCGCGTTGGCGACTCTCGGCGTCTGTATGAAGACCTCGTTCGACGTCGACGCCGAGTTGCGCAAGCTGCTCTCCGCGGACGGTATCGAGACGCGCTACGGCGCTTTCCGCGCGTTATGGACGCGCAATCCCTCGGACTATATGATCCAAGGCGAGAACATGGCGAACCAATTCAGTTATCACTGCCTTAACTGCGGCGGCAAGCCTTACGTTCACATCGCGGAAAGCACGAGACCGGAAGTCGTCTTGTTCAACGCCGACAGCATCTTCCTCCAAGGCGTGGTCGACGTCGAAGCTAACCCGCGCTTGACCGTGCGAAGCGAAGACGACGATATCGTCGTTAAGAAATACGAAATGGACGACGGCGTCGACGAACAACGCCGCGTCGGCTACAAGGTCGACGACGTGGTCCGCGCCATCGTCGAGATCGGCGGAACTTATCCCGACGTCGTCTCGTTCCTGACGCAAGCGCGCACGCAGAAGCTGCTCTACGCGACGGACGCGGAAGGCGGTTCCACGGAATGCGCGTTGGCGATCGACGCGTTGCCCGGCTCGCGCGATATGAGCTTCAAGCGCGTTAAGGACATCCAAGCGATCGCGGAACGCGAAGCCGCAAAAGAGCGCGCCGAACGCGAGATGAACAAGCCGTCCGTCTGGTCGAAGATGAACCCCGGAACGTGGTTCAGTAAGAAGGACGGCGAAAGCGGTTCCTCCGAGGACTTCAGTCTCGAAGAATTCGACGAAGCCAACGGCGGGGAGGACGCCGCTTCCGACGACGAATTCAGCATGGACGAGAAATGAGCGCCGCGTAAGAGCGCGAAGAAATAGACGAAGAAGCGTCTTGCCGAAATAGGGCGAGGCGCTTCTTTTCTATTATAAGAAGACCTGATATTTCAAATGTTGGAATATAACGCGTAGTATTCGTTCTATATTGACTGCGAGGCGCGTTTTCCTACTTTTCAAAGCGCGGCCGCGGCGTATAATTGGGGGATGCAGATACTTGCGCCTTGAGCCGAGTCGCCGCAAGATATTTTTCGCATGGAGGAGAAGAAAAATGGACCGAACGCCATACCAAGAAAAGCTGATCAAACGTTATTACGAGAATATGCCCGACCTCATGCGTCAGAAGCTCAGCGAACTGACCACGGAAGTCTTTTTAGCGGACACGCCCAAAAAGCGCGCCGCGTTATGGAAGCGCGTCTCGCAAGCGTTGAAGAATCTTAACGTCCCCGAGAAGGATATCGAAGCGCTGATCGCTAAGGACGACCCCGCCGCGTTGGCTACCTTCATCGAAAAGAAATTAGGAGCTTTCTAAATGCTCGACGAATCGCATTACTCTAACTACGAAGAAGAGATGGAAGAAGAAATCACGTCTTCTCGCGTCGAGGTCGATCCGAACGTCCATCTGATCGACGAATCGTTCGTCGTCGACAAACCGCGCATTGAACGCGCCGTCCGCGAGATACTCTTCGCTATCGGCGAAGATCCCGACCGCGAAGGTCTGATCGAGACGCCCGCTCGCGTCGCGAGAATGTACGCGGAACTCTTTGCGGGCCTCAACCAGGACCCCGCGAAGCATCTGCAAAAGTTCTTCACCGAGAAGTACAACTCGATGGTCATCGTTCGCGATATCACGTTCCATTCGATGTGCGAACACCATCTCCTTCCCTTCACGGGCAAAGCTCACATCGGTTACATCCCGAACGGTCGCGTCGTCGGGCTCAGCAAGCTCGCGCGCGTGGTCGAGACGGTTGCGCGTCGTCCTCAGCTCCAAGAGCGCATGACGGAAACGATCGCCGACCTATTGACGAACGAACTTGGCGCGGAAGGCGTCGGAGTCGTCATCGAAGCGACGCACTCGTGCATGACGATCCGCGGTATCAAGAAGCCGGGGTCGTTCTGCGTAACGTCGGCGATGCGCGGTTCGTTCCTCTCCAACGCGAAGACGCGCGCGGAGTTCCTGAAACTCGCCATGAAACGCTGAGCGCGCTTTTAACTACGAAAGTCTACACACAGAGCAACCATATTCGGTCGAGCGAGTCGCGACGAGCCGCGCGACGCCATAAACCGTAAAGGCCTTTCCCCATGTCAGATCGTTCCACCTCCCCGTCCGCCTCTCCCGCGCTTGCGGCCGTCTACGGCCCTATCGAACAAGAGCTGGCGGAAACGACGGAATTGTTGAAGAATCGTCTTCGCCATCTCGATCCGTCCTTTGACGCGTATCTTGAATACTCGTTCAAACTCGGGGGAAAGCGTCTTCGTCCCGCGCTCACGCTCTTATGCGGTAAAGCGGCCGGCAAGATCGAACCGCGTCACCATCTCGTCGCGGCCGCGATGGAGATGATACATACCGGTTCGCTCGTGCACGACGACATCCTCGACGGCGCGGAATTCCGTCGCCAGTTGAAGACGCTCAACGCGCAATGGGATTCTCAACGCGCGGTCCTGGTTGGCGACCTGCTCATCACGCGCGCTTTCGAGTTGATCTGCGACTGCGAAGACCTCAAGATCTTCAGACAGATGTCCGTATGCTGTCAAGCCACCGTCGAGGGCGAGCTCTATCAAACGGAGTCCGTCGGCAACTTCCATCTCACGACCGACGACTATCGCAAGATCGTCGGCGGTAAGACCGCGTCGTTACTCGAGTCCTCGACGATGCTCGGCGCGTATCTCGGCGGCGCCGATGAAGCGGACGCGGCGGATTTCGCGCGTATCGGCCAAGCGCTCGGTATCGCGTTCCAGATCCAAGACGACGTGTTAGACCTCGTCGGCGACGAAGAGAAAGTCGGTAAGACGCTCGGCACCGACCTCGAGAACAAGAAGGAAACGCTCCCGCTCATACTGTATTTCCAAAACGCGAGCGAAGCGGATCGCAAGTCGTTATTAGAGCTCCTCGAATCCGGCGTTAAGGCGGAAGAACGTCAGAAAGTCGCCGATATCCTTATTGCCGCCGGCGCGATCGACGCCGCGCGTAAAGAGGCCGACAAACTCGTCGACGAGAGTCTCGAACTACTTGCTAAGCTCAAGGCGAAAGCGGAGAGCGAAGGCAGACGGCAGTCGTTGCCCGCGTTCGACGCGCTCGTAGAGCTAGCGCGGTTCGTCGTTAAGCGAAAGAATTGACCCCTGCCCCGTAGCGTTTATCAAACGTTTACGGGGTTTGTCTTTATTTACGTCCAAAATTATATATAATAAAAGTATCATAACTAGCGACGGACTATCCGTCCCTAAATCGTAAGGAACATAGCCATGCCTGCTTCATATAAGACGTTGCGCGGCGAGATCGCCGGAATTTCCATCAACCGTTTAGCGACGGAATTTGGCGGTTCGCCGGTCTTTGTTTACGACGCGGAGACGATCAAGACGCGTTGCGCCGCGTTACGTAATTTCGGCGTCGTCCGCTTCGCGCAAAAAGCGTGTCCGAATCTCGCGATCCTGAAGCTGATCCGCGAACAAGGCGTTTTGGTCGACGCGGTCAGCGCGGGCGAGATCATGCGCGCGCTCAAGGTCGGCTACAAGCCGGAAGAGATCGCGTACACTGCGGATATCTTCGACGACGACGCGTTGGAACTCGTTACCGGCGAAGCGTTTGGCTGCATCGTCAACGTCGGGTCGATCGATATGATCTCGCAATACGGCGAACGTCTTGGCGCGAGAGCGCAAGGCGTGAAGATCACCGTCCGCATCAATCCCGGTTTCGGTCATGGTCACAGCCAAAAGACGAACACCGGCGGTCCGCTTTCGAAGCACGGCGTCTGGCATGAACAACTCTCGGAATGCGTCGAACTTGCGAAGAAGTACGGCATGACGGTCGCGGGGCTCCATATGCACATCGGTTCCGGCAGCGACTTCGAACATCTCTCCCAAGTCAGCGGCGCGATGGAACGCTTCGCGTTGCAAGTCGGTTCTCAGATCGAATCGATCAGCTGCGGCGGCGGTATCCCCACGCCTTACCACACCGGCGAAGAATATTTCGACGTCGAACGCTACACCGAGATCTGGCACAAGACTGTCGCTAAACTCGAAAGCGCCTTCGGACACAAAGTTACGCTCGAAACCGAACCGGGCCGCTACCTCGTCGCCGACTCGTGCTCCCTCATCGCGAAGATCCGCGCGGTAAAGAAGCAACAAGACAACGTCTTCTACCTCGTCGACGCCGGGTTCACTCACCTCGGCAGACCGATGATGTACGGCAGTTATCACCCCATCGCTATCGCGTATAACGAGAAGAACGGCGCCCCGCACTCCACCGAAACGCAAGAAGTCGTCGTCGGCGGGCCGTTATGCGAATCCGGCGACGTCTTCACGCAAGAAGAAGGCGGACTCGTCGTTAAGCGCGAATTGCCGGTCGCCCAAGTCGACGACTACCTCGTTCTCGAAGTCGCCGGCGCTTACGGTTCCGCTATGGCCTCGAACTACAACTCCAAGTTCCTTGCCCCCGAAGTCTTGATCGAAAACGGCGAAGCAAGACTCATCCGCAAGAAGCAGTCCTTCGAGAGCTTGATCGCTAACGAGATCATGTAAGTTAAACGCTGAAAATTCATCGTTTATATAATTATTATCACGTCGGAGTAATATCGTGAGACTTTATTATTACCAAGATTCGGAGCGTAAAGGACCGATCGCGTCCGTCCAACTTCGCAACCTCGCGCGTAAAGGCGAAATTACTCCGGCGACCGTCGTCGAATCGGAATACGGCAGCAAAACGACCGCGGGCAAGATCGCCGAACTCTTCCCTAACCTCTCGTTAGAAAAAGAGTTCGCGATCGCGTTTCCGCAACCGCAAGACGCGGAAGAAACGCCCAAGACGTCGACTCCGCCCAACGCGAAGCCGACCCCGGCGCAAGCTCAAGCTCAAGCTCAACCTGTCGCGCCGCAACGACGCTACAAGCCGCGTCCTAGCGCGATCGGCGATCGCAACGCTAAGACGAAACAGCCTGCCGCGAAAGAAGTTCCGGCGTCGACGACCAAGTCGAGCGCTCAGCCCGCGTCAAGCGCGTCAAGCGCGTCGACGCGCGATTCTTCGGCGATCAAGTTGGACGGCGGTCTCGATCTCGACGTTCATGTCGATTCCGTCTCGTACGAACCGCCGAAATACGAACCGCCTAAGATCGACGCCTCGGAACGTCGACCTCATACGCGCGGCGCCAAGTCCAAGAGCGCCAAGACCGCCGAGTCCGTGTACGCGTTGAAAACGGAGCCTAAGCAAGTTGAGGAAACGCCTAAGCCCCAACGCCCGGCGAAAGAACGTTTCGCCAATCAGGTGGAACGTCGCTTGCGGGAGCTCGACGAACAAAACGCGTTTGCCGCCAAGACGAAAGCCGACGTCGCGCAAGCGCAAGCGAAAGCTAGCGATACGACGAGCAGACCGTCGCCCAACGCTACCGCGCGTCCCGCGACCTCCAACGTCCAAAACACACCTAACGTCCAAAATCCACCTAACGCCCCGATCCCGCCCGCTAATTTTGACGCGCCTAAGAAGAAGGGCGGATGCGGATGTCTCATCGTTGCCATTATCGCGACCTACATTGGTTTCACGGCGCTTTTCGACGGCGCGATCGAACCTGCGCTCGTCGCGTTTACCGTTGCCGCCGTGGCGTTCTTCGTCCGTCTGTCGAAATAACTTCAACGCGCCTCGTTCCCTTGCGGAGCGAGGCGTTTTTCTTTTTTGCTCTTGAAAAACGTAATAAACCTTCTCGTTTTATGTTATAATACGTCATGCGTTAGACGCTTGCGTATTGGAACGCGCGTCTCGTAATCAGAATTGGAGCAAGACATATATGCGTAACACTTTGTTATTTTCCGTTTTAGCGTTAGCCGCGTCCTGCGCGTCCGCCTATGCCGCCGCGCCGTTGAGCGACGAAGCTAAAGCTGTTGAGAAAGCGTCTGAAGGGCTCGCCGCGGTCGAAGCGGACGCGGAACAGCTGAAGACATGGTTCCATGAAGCGCCTTCGATCTTACCCGACGCCAAGATCCCGCTCAAAGGGCAACCGCTGTGGCACACGAACGGCGAACTCTCCGACGAGATCATCCACGAGATCTTCGAAGTCGGTCAGCAAAACGGTTTCGGCGGTATCACGTTCCTGTCCCTGACCGCGACGACGCCTAAATACCTCACCGACGAATACTTTACGCAATACGGCAAATCGCTCGACCTCGCCGACAAACTCGGCATGAAGGTCATCTTCTACGACGACCTCGACTATCCTAGCGGCAGCGCGGGCTGGCATCTCAAGGAGCTTTTCCCGCAATCGACGCTAAAACGTCTCGACAAAGTCGAATGGGAAGTCCAAGGTCCTACGAAATTTGAACAACAAAGTCCTATTCCTTTTAGCGACAAAGTCTTATTCGGCGTTGAAGGTGGCGTGTTGCAAGCCGCCGTCGCCATGAATATGGACACGAACGAACGCGTCAATATCAAGTCCGCGGTCTCCGACGACGGCAAAGTCTCGTGGGACGTTCCGGAAGGCGCGTGGAAGGTCTTCTTATTCGTCTGCGTCGCCGACCCGCACGGTATCGTCGACTATATGTCCCCGAGCGCGGTAAAAGATTTCTTCTCGCTCACTTACGACGTCTTCTATGAAAAATTCAAGTCCCATTTCGGCAAGACGATCACCTCGATATTCTTCGACGATATCACCAACACGCAAACGGAAGGTTCGCGAAACTGGACGCTCGGGTTCAACGACAAATACCGAGAAGTCTACGGCGAGGATCCCGACCTCGATTACCCCGCGCTGTTCTATCCTATCGGCGAAGAAACTCCCTCCGCGCGCTACCGACTCTGGTCCGTGCGCACGAAGCTCTTCTGCGACGGTTATCCGGGCATGGTCAAGAAATGGCGCGAAGAACGCGGACTCGACGTTATCGCGACCGGGCACGCGCAAGGCCCTTACGTTATCCAACCTATCGACATGTGCGGCGACGCGATGATGTTCCAACGCGGTTCCGACGCCGTGTTGTTCGACTCGATCCATTACTACGGTCATGGTCGCGACGGCTTCAAGGTCCCGACCTCCGCGGCGTATAACTACGACTTCCCGCTGTGTTACGTCGAGATCTACGGCAACTACCGCGAAGGTTCGTTCGACAAGAGCATGATGCTTCGTTCCGCGATGGAGATCTTCGCGCGCGGCGGCAACGTCATGCTCCCGCACGGTACTTGGACCGACCCCGCGACCGTATATATCCCGCCGGAGATCTCGTGGCGTAATCCGAAACTCGAAGGGTTCCTACCGCTATACGGCGATTTCGTCTCGCGCGCCTCGCTGCTCCTACGCGGAGGACGGCACGTCGCCGATTTCGGCGTCTTGTACCCGATCGACAACTTGAAGTCGTTCTTCCATTTCCAACACGGGTTCATCACCGGCGACCATCCCTACGGCGTTCTGATCCCTCGTGAAACGGACTACCTCGCAGTCGGTTCCCAACTGACTTCGCGTATCTGGCGCGACTTCACGTTCGTGCATCCCGATATCGTCGACGAAAAACTCGTCGTCGAACGCAAGTCCGAAGAGACCGTACTGCGCTTAGACAACGCCGCGAACTGGGAAGAGTACCCGTGCTTCATCATTCCCGGCGCCGACGTCGTCTCGCTCAAGAACCTGCGCAAACTCGCCGACTTCTATGACGCCGGCGGTAAACTCATTGCGACGACGCGACTTCCGTCTATGGCGGCCGAGGGGCCCGAGTACAACGACCATGTGCGTCAAACGATGATCCGCATCTTCGGAGTCGATCCGTTGACGCAAGCGCCGCGCGACTCTATCGCGACCGGACAAGAAGATATCGTCTTGCCGCAGAACTTCGTCAAAGCGCGCGCGCTCAACGCCGTCGGCGAATACCGTCAAGAACTCGCCGAGGAAACGATCGCCTACGAAGACTCCGTCTATCGCGAACGCGCCGTCTTCGTACCGCGTCCTACGACGGAGAACTTAAAAGCCGCTTGCGACTATCTCGTTCCCGTCGCCGACGTTAAGATCGAAGCGGTAGAAGGAACGACCATCCCGACGCTCAACGTCGTTCCGCGTTGGGATTACCCCGTCGACGGGATGTTCCAATACCTCCATAAAGTCAAGAACGGCTTAGACGTCTACTACTTCGCGAACTCCTCCAACAACGACGCGCAATTCGTCGCGACGCTGCGCGGAAAGTTCAAGACGCTCGAAACTTGGGATCCGATCTCCGGCGAGACCCAAACGCTCGACGTCCAAAGCGTCGACGAAGAAAAAGGCACGACTAGCGTTCAACTGACGCTCAAGTCGATAGAAAGCGTCTTCGTCGTCGGCGAGAAGATCGACGAATGAGATAACGTAAGACGTAGCTAGTATCAAAACGCAACGCCGCGCGGAGTTCCAACAACCTCCGCGCGGCGTTATTTATTTCTATAAATTACAAGGTGTTGCGTTTCAGCGTTCGACGTTTCCGAGGTCGAGTAAGACTTCGTGCGCGATGCGTAATCCGAAGAGTCCGACGACGGTCGGGAGCGAGCCGAGCGTATTGCGCGGTCTACCCGGCGGGTCGTTGACGTTCTCCGGCGTCAGCGCGGCGGCGGGAGCGACGCGTTCAAACGTCTCGTGTCCGTCGCGCATCTTGTCGCGTATCGGCTCGGGCGAGTAGACGCATCTCACTCTATCCGTATCGACGTCGGCGCGACGTAAGCGCTTACGGATCTGCGCGGCGAGAGGACAGAACGTAACGTCCGTGAGTTTCCCTACTTGGATAAGCGACGCGTCAAGCCGCAACGCCGCGCCCATACTCGACATGAACCGCGCGTTGCGACGCACAAGTTCCGTAATGAGCGTCACTTTCGGTCCTAGCGAATCGATCGCGTCGATATAGTAGTCGGAAGGAGTTTCCCAGTCGCCGGTAAAGAGCTCGTCGATAGTACTCGCGTTGATCAAGATCGCTTTCGACTCCACCTTCGCCGTCGGATTGATAGCGAGGATACGCGCCGTCGCGATCTCCGATTTCTTTTGTCCGAGCGTCTCGTGCGTCGCGAAGAGTTGACGATTGATATTGCTCTCTTGCACGTAGTCGAAATCGACGATACGGAACCGTCCGACGCCGGCGCGCGCCAACGCTTCCGTTACGTAACTACCGACCGCGCCAAGTCCTACGATCGTTACGCAGGACTCGCGCAGGCGCTCGAGCGCATCGACGCCAAGCACGAGCGCGGTGCGCGTGAATTGTTCGGGTACTCGCGACGTCATTTCCATCCCCTTTTATCGACTGCGTTTAGCGTTGTTAACGGCGTCGGCGACGCGCTTCGCGATAAGCCCCGCTACGTAACCGCCCTTGAAACCCGCGTCGATATTCACCACCGTTACGTTCGACGCGCAGCTGTTCATCATTCCGAGCAACGCCGCGACCCCGCCAAACGCCGCCCCGTAACCGACGCTCGTCGGCACCGCGACGATCGGCGCGGAGACGTAACCGCCCACGACGCTAGGCAACGCGCCTTCCATGCCCGCGACGACGACGATCGCGTCGCTGTCTACGAACAACGGTAGTTTCGCTATCAAGCGCTTAGGCCCCGCGACTCCTACGTCTTGGATCAAGATCGCGTCGGAACCGGTCCACAACACCGTCTCGCGCGCTTCTTCCGCGACGGGAAGATCGCTCGTGCCCGCCGTCAGGATCGCGACCTTGCCGCGGTACGCGTCGCTCGGCTTGGCGTCGTTCAGCGGCGCGCGCAGCGTTCTCGCGACGGCGTTATAATACGCGTCGGCGTTGACTTTCTTCAGCGCGGGCAACACCTTCTCCGCCTTCGCCGCGTCCACGCGCGTCGCGTACACGTCGACGCCGCGTTCCAGCTGCGCAAGCGCGATGCGTTCGATCTGTTCCGCCGTCTTGCTCTCGCCGTAGATCACTTCCGAGAACCCGCAACGCTCTTTGCGATCAAGGTCGACCAACGCGTCGTCAAGCTCGATAAAACTCTCGTTTGCCATGATTTACTCCTCGCGCTCAGTCGCGTTTCGAAACAAAACCGGCAAGGTCGCGGAACGCGGCGGCCGCGACTACGGGGTCGGAATTAGCCTCGTTCTCCAACGCTTTCTCGACGATCTGCGCAAGTTGCGCGTCCAACGCCGCGACGTCTTCCGTACCGTCGTACGCTTTGACGGCGCGATACGCTTCCACGACGAGCGTTTGTCGCAGTCTTGCCGGAACGGACTCAAAGCCTTCAAGGACCTCGTCGACGCGGTCGTCGTCAAAGAGTTCGAGATACAGATCGAAGTTGTCGACCTTCTTGTGTTCAAACATCAGCAGCTCGTCGATCTTACCGATCTCGGCGTCGAGCGCTTCCAACAACTTAGTCGCGGGCTTCGTCATCTTCACATCGACGTGGAGACGCGCAAGTTTCGCCATCGCGTCGACGCGGTCCCCGACGCCGAAAGAGCCGGTAAGTTTCGGCGCGACGCCCAACGCGGCGCGGACGCTGTTCTTTGCTTTCGTCGCGTCCCCGTAGAGGAATTCCAGCTTCGCGATACGCACAAGACGATCGACAGTCGCGACTGGCGCGGAGTCTTGCGTCGCGAGTTCGGCGCCAAGTTCTAGCCATTTCGCGCGTTCGACGGGGTCGGTAGTCGCGGCGACCGCGCGTTCGAGCGTGCCAAACGCGTCGTAGCGCTTGACGAATTCGCGCCAGTAATCCCCTTCCGTCGCGACGCGAGGATTGTTGACGTCGAGATAGACGAGTAAGTCGCGCACTTCGTCGGTCTCGTCTTCGTCCAGTTCTTCCTCTTCGACCTCGCCGTCGTAAGTTACGTAGCGCACGCCGGTCTCGATCGTCTTCTCAACTCGCGCGATCGTCGCTTTCAAGCCTTCATAAGCCTCGTCAAGACGCGCGTTAGCGTCAGATTCGGAAAGCAAGTCGAGGTCGGCGAGCGCGGACTCGTTGAAGAAGCGAAGCAGACCGTCTTCCGTCTCCAACTTCAGTTCCGCGGCGTCGAGTTCTTCCATATCGTCAAGCGACTCGGTCAGCGCGACGGCGACGCCCAAACGAGTCTTCGCGTCCGCCGCTCCCGCCGTCATCTTCCCGATCGCGTGTTCGTATTCGTACGCGTCTTGCAGCTCGTCGGCAAGGCGATCGATCTTCGCGCAAGCGACGGGCAATTCCGCTTTCGACGCAAACGCCAAGCGGCTCGCCAGATAGAGCGTATAAGGATAGATCGCGTTTTGACGCTCGTCGTCGTCCGCGATCGTATCGAGTAACGCGTCGATCGCGCTTTCCCATACGAACGCGCCCTCGCGCGGCGACAGTTCCAATAACGCCGTCAACAAGATGCGGCGGAGATAGTCTTGTTCCATCTCGACCTCGACCGAGTCGACGATCTTCTTTGTCGCCGCGACGATCGCTTCCACGCGTCCGCGCCATTCTTCCGCGGCGGCGCTCGCGTCAAAATCTTTATCGTTGGCCAAACGCGCTTCGCGCTCCATGCGCAACAACGCCAACGCCGAGATCAACGCGTCGGCGCGAGCGGACGGCGATACGTCGGAAGTCTCGACTTGTTTCAAGATGCGAGCGACAAAAGGCGCGTAGAATCCCAATAACGACTCAAGCGGTAAGTTCTTCATTTTCTTCACTATATCTCTACTACTATTCTCTATTCAGGCGGGAAACGCGCTCATTGCTGCGATCGACGATCGGCGGACTCGAAAGAATCGACGACCGCGTCCGTAAGACCGCGGATGTTCGCGAAATAATCTTTGATCAAAGGGGAATGGTCGACAAGCTCTCCGTCGATCGCGTTCGCGACGGCTTGAGCGGAAGACCTATTGAACTCGGGCTGCACGATCAGTTTCGTAACTTGTTCTTTCTTGACGCGTTCGATCAGGTCGTTAAGGTCGCGAGGACGCGGCGCTTTGCCCTCAAATTCGATCGCATATTGCTTGAGATCGAACTCGCGAGCGTAGTACCCGTACGCGGGGTGGAAGACGAAGAACCCGCGATCCGCGTAAGGCGCAAGACGTTCCGCCGTCTCCGCTTGCAGCGCGGCAAGCTCGGCGTCCAACGCCGCGGCGTTCGCGCGATACGTTTCCGCGTTGGCGGGGTCGGCTTCCGTGAGCGTCTCGGCGACCTTCTTCGTCATCAGTCGCACATTCGCGGGGCTAGTCCAGACATGCGCGTCAAGCGACTCGTCGTCATGCTCATGTTCGTGTTCATGCTCGTGGTCGTCTTCGTCGTGATGATGATGATGGTGTTCCGACGCGAGCATATCGAGTTCGTCGCGCAAGTCGACCGTCTCGGCGTTAGGCGCGATCGCGGCGATATTGCGCGCGAAACGTTCTTCGATCGGCAGTCCGACGCGGAAAAAGATCTTCGTGGCGGCGACCGCTTTCAAGCTGCCGGGGGTCGGCGCGAACGACTCGGGGTCTTTTCCTTGCGGGGTCAGCGCGGCGACGACGACGTTATCGCCGCCGACGCGTTCCACGAAATACGCGATAGGGTCGACCGCGACAAGGATCGCGAGCTTGCCGTCCGCGACAGACTCGGCGTCTTTCGGCGCGCAGCCCTCGACGCTAAATAGGAACGGCGCGCTCGATAACGCCCCAAGCGCATATAAGAAATTACGGCGAGACAGTTGCATCTTCACAGAATATCTCAATTAAAATAAAAAATCGACGTTATGCTCCGTCTAACGCTTCGTACTCGCGAAAGACGTTCAAACGCCGAATTGGACACGCCGCTCGATATTACTCGAGCGGCAAAAGTTATACTACGCGCGATACTGCGCCCCGACGCGCAGATCAGTCTTGGCTACCGTAACCGCCCGAACCCATCGTCTTAGGCGCCGCGGGAGCTTCACTCGCCTTCCACTCACGTTCTTCTTTGGTAAAGAGATCGAAATCGTCGGCGGCAGCTTCGGCTTCGGTATTTTCTTCGGAGGCGAACGGGTTAGTGACGTCTTCACCGGGGAAGATCAACGCGGAGTCGTCTTTATTGCTCGGACCAACAGCTTTCGCGGCCGGTTTCGCGCCGGAAGGCTCTTTCGATTCGATATCGCCGCCGGACATTTGGCCGCCTTCCATCATGACGGGGCCCATCGTAACGGTCGGCATCGGCATCGCGGGACCGGAACCGGGCGTGCCCATATAACCGGAATCCATACCTTTATTCGCTTCGCCAACAGTCGCGCCAACGCCGGTCGCAATTTGCAGGACCGTCGTCAGAACGTCGCATTCCTTCGCGATCTCAGCAAGCAAATTGTTTTCGTCCGCGGAATAGATGAAGTCGGGATCGTCGAGACCTTCAAACGCTTTACCGTCGGCGATAACTTCGTCCAAGCTGTAAATGTCGACAAAAGGAGAACCGTCTTCGGCGGGTTTGTCCATCGGGTCGGCGTAAACGACGCGAGACGCGATCTGTTCAAGGCGTTGACGTTGCTTCGTCGACATCTCTTGACGACCAAGGTCTTCGCGGAAATAGTTGAATTCGTCGGAAGTCGCGTCATAGAGATTCGGCGCTTGATTGGCGGGCGTCTCGTTGCGAGTGAAAGGACGGATCGTCTTCACAGAGACAGGTTTCTTGCCGGAAGCAGCCGCTTTGGAGCCGTCTTGACCAAAAGTCGTACCGGCGACGCAAACGATCGCGCTCAACGCCAAGCTCATCGTCGCTTGACAAACATTTACTTTCAACATCTTCCAACTCCAAAGTTCGCGCTAATACGCGCTAGACTATACTGCTGAACTCGCGCGCCAACGAATACGATTCGACGGCGTTCCAAGTTAATATCTTAAGCTAGAGCGTCCTCTTTTTCAAGCGGACGGAGGTATTTTTTAACAACTTTTTCAAGAACAGAGCAAATTTTTACAGATTTTACCGAAAAAGAGAAATATAGCGCAGCGCGTTACTACTCGTACTTCGCACGCCAAGAAATAAAGAAACGCGCCGCCTGAAAATAGGTCGACGCGCTTAATGCGTTTCGCGATCGCTCAACGAGCTACGCTAATACGAATATCCCGCTCATTTCGCGGCTTTCTTGCAAGCCTTTTTGCAAGTCTTCTTGGCCGGCTTGGCTTCTTCGACCGGTTCGGCGGCTTTCTTACAAGCCTTCTTGCAGGTCTTCTTCGCGGGCTTAGCTTCTTCAACGACTTCCGCTTTACAAGCCTTCTTGCAGGTCTTCTTGGCCGGCTTGGCTTCTTCGACCGGTTCGGCGGCTTTCTTGCAAGCCTTCTTACAGGTCTTCTTCGCGGGCTTAGCTTCTTCCACGGCTTCCGCTTTGCAAGACTTTTTGCAGGTCTTCTTCGCGGGCTTGGCTTCTTCAACGACTTCCGCTTTGCAAGCCTTCTTACAGGTCTTCTTCGCGGGCTTGGCTTCTTCGACGACTTCCGCTTTACAAACCTTCTTGCAAGTCTTCTTCGCAGGCTTAGCTTCTTCAACGACTTCCGCCTTGCAGCAAGCCTTCTTGCAGGTCTTCTTAACAGGTTCGGCTTCTTCCACGGCTTCCGCTTTGCAAGACTTTTTGCAGGTCTTCTTCGCGGGCTTAGCTTCTTCTACGACTTCGGTAGTCTTTTTACAAGCGCGTTTACAAACTTTCTTCGGTTCGGCTGTTACGGCGGTCTTCGTCTTGGCCATGTTTATCCCTTTGTCGTCTTCGACGTGGTCGGTCACGATAATAACACTATTTATAAATCATATCTAAACGCATACTCAACGCGTTTTGTACTCGAAAAAGATCGACGGCTTACGCCAATAATTTTTATCGTCTTTTTCTATTAATAAAGTAATAAAAAATTCGCCTAAAATCAATAAACAAGAGATTTTTTTTTAAAAATTTTTCCTCGTTCCTCGGCGCTCTCTTAACGTAAGTCAAGTTCATTCGTCGCAACGTCAATAATATTCTATAGTTGCAAACGGCGTCGTCCATAGCGTTCTCCCGCGCTTTCCCCCTCTACTATATAGCCCCGTCGACGCTTATGCTCGGTCAAGACAAAAAACGACTCGCGACGATCTCGCCGACCTCGTCGCGCAAGACCTTGACTCGACGTCGATCCATTCTCAAAAACTCTCATGATTTTCTAATTTATCGTTAAAGTTTATCTAATTAAAAAAACAATAACTTTCATTAAAGAGCGTAAAACCTAAAAGCCGATTCCTCATCTGTTCATTCGTCTGTTCGTATCGTTATCCCCATAAGGGAGCGCGTTTATTCGGCGTCGACGTACTGAAACTTAACGCAAAAAATTCAAAAAAAGTAGAATATCCGTCCGCGTAAGCGCCGTTTCCCAACGACGCGCGGCGGACGAACTAAAAACTTGACTTTGAGCAATATTCCCATGATCAATTTGATGAATTGGCTTCGGAGCCTCCGCCTGTCCGGCGTTTCGTTCGTTGCGCTCGTCGCGCTCCTGAGCTGTTTTACGTCGACTCGCTCGGCTTACTCCGTCGATAAAGCGGAACGCTGGACTCGCGCTCCTCGTTCTACTTTTGTCGGCGTCGTTAAAGACACGTGTCAGTCGGTCGTCAGCATCCAAGGCGAAAAGCAATACGAGGTCAGCGCGCGCAACGCTCGCGGGGTCGCGCAATACGACGTATTCAACGGCATGGGGACCGGGGTCGTCGTCGACGAGCGCGGTTACATCCTGACGAACTACCACGTCGTCAAAGGCTTGCTGAAATTGGAGATCATCACGGCGGACGGCGAACGCTATCGCGACGTCGAATTGATCCGCAACGACGTCGACACCGACCTCGCGATCTTGAAGATCAAGCCGAAACAACCGCTCCGTAAGATGGTCATGGGCAGAACGGAACGCGTTGAGTTGGCGGAAGAAGTCTTCGCGATCGGCAATCCCTACGGATATCACTGTTCGATCACGCGCGGGATCGTCAGTTCTCTCGATCGTCCTCTGAAAGTCAACGACCAACTCGCTTACGAACGCGTCATCCAAACGGACGCGGCGGTCAATCCCGGCAATAGCGGCGGTCCGCTCATCAATATCGACGGCGAGATGATCGGTCTCAACGCCGCCGTGCGCGAAGACGCCGAGAATATCGCGTTCGCGATCCCCGTCGACGTCGTCTCCGAAGTCGTCGACCGCATGATGCGTCAAACGGTCGCCAAGATGACTCACCACGGCTTGAAGTTCGAAGTCGTCGATAGCGACGATCCTAATTACCCCGAATGCGGCGACGGTCACGACTGTCTCGTCGTCAAGGCGATCGACTCCAAGAGCCCCGCCTACAACGCCGGCGTGCGTCCCGGCGACGTGCTGCTCTCTTCCAACGGTTACAAAACGCATAGCGCGCTCGACTTCACCTGCTCGCTCATTGGCCAAGGCCTGCGCGACTCCGCCGAACTCGAATTCGTTCGCGACGGTCAAGAGATGGAAGCGACGCTCGCGTTCAGCGGACTCTCTAAAACGTCGGATCGCGATACGGCGATCGCGTTCAACGCGAAGAAGCCCAACCTCTACGCCGACGCCGACGTCGCCGACTCTTTCGCCGACGAAGCGTTTGACGAAGAAGAAGACGAAAAGACGACGTTTGCTTCTAAGTCCTCCTCTTCCGCCGACACGATCTGGGACGTTTTCGGAGTCGAAGCGGCGACGGTCGACGCGAAAGAATATCGCGTCGCTTATCCGAACCTGCAAGCGGTGGCGATCGGGGAATTCAATTTCGTACCTAACGGCGGCGTTCGCATCACTCGCGCCGGTTCCGACGGTATCTTCTGTTCCGGTGAAGTCAAATTGCAAGAGGGCGACCTGATCTTCGGCTTCGGCGTCGGCGACGAGAAGCAGAACCAGTTGGGCGTCGCGTCGGTCGACAACCTCTACTACATCGCGCAACGCGTCGACGAATTCGCGGAAGTCAACGCCGGCAAGGCGCGCGTCTTCCTCATCCGCGATTCCAAACCGTATTTCCTCGAGATCGACCTGACGCGTTGAGGCGCGTTTCCGTTCCGCTTTACCGCGTGCGACAACTATTAGAAAGGGCGACGCTATGACGAACGCGTCAAAAACGATCCAATTCAGCGATATGCACGTCCATCTTCAAGACGATCGCTTCGGCCGCGAGTACGACGAGGTCGCCGCTTACGTCGAGAGCGCGAAAGAGGTCGGCGTCACGAAGATGATCTGTGCGGGAACCTCGCCCGCAGACTGGAATCGCACGGCGGAACTCTGCCGCAAGTTCGACGGCGTCTACGCGGCGTTCGGCGTCCATCCTTGGCAAGTCGGCAAGATCTCAGGCCAATGGCTGACTATATTGGCGGACCTGCTCGTTCAATACGTCGCGAAAGACGGCGAGACTAAAGCGATACTAGGCGAAGTCGGGCTCGACTACGCCGTACGCGAGTTTGACGCCGAGCTGCAAGCCGCGCAGGAACAGGCGCTGCGTTCGCAACTCGACCTCGCCGCGTCGCTCAAAATACCGGTCGTGCTTCATTCCGTTCGCGCCAACGCGAAGTTGTTGACGATCATGCGCGAGTACCCGAAGGTTCCCGCTTGGCTACTGCACGGCTGGACCGCGACAAAACAAGAGATCGACCAGGCGGTCGAACTCGGCGCGTTCTTCTCGTTCTCGTCGAGAAGCGTCGCCGCCAACGCCGAAAAAGCGCGCGCAACCGTCGCCGCCGTTCCGCGAGACCGCGTCTTGCTCGAATCGGACGGTCCGACGCTCGTGCCGCCGCGAGGCTACGCCGGTTCCCCTGACGCGTTTCCGCCGATCGTGTTGGAACAACGCGCCGCCAACGGGATGTTGGTCGTCGCTCCCGCCGCGTTGATCGAGACCGCGCAAGAGGTCGCCGCGTTGCGCAACGCCGATCTTGGCGAATTCTTTGAACAACTGGAACTGAACGAGAAGCGTTTCTTCCGCTCCGTTCCGAAACGTCAAAACGCGTAAAAAAATATTTTGAAAAATCGTTGACGAGGCGCAATCGTCTCGTTATAATTTTCCACGAACAAGAAAATTGTGGAGACAAACGTTCCGTAATAGTGCGGCCCGCCACGTCTCCACTCGCGTAAGCGCATAAAAAAAGAATCGTTGTAGCAAGGAGTTATACATGCAAGGCGAATTCCGTTTTTCGTTCGGTCCTTGGAACATCCACGAAGGCGCCGATCCGTTTGGTCCGGAAGTCCGTAAGACGATCGCGTTCAACGAAAAGTTGGAACTGTACAAGAAGCTCGGTTTCGACGGCGTTCAATTCCATGACGACGACGCCGTTCCGAATTTGAACGAAAAGTCCCAAGCTCAAATCGTCAAAGAAGCTTCGGAACTCAAAAAGGTCTTGGACGATCACGGCCTCGTCGCCGAATTCGTCGCTCCTCGTCTCTGGATGGACCCGCACACCATCGACGGCGGTTTCACCTCCAATTGCCCGGAATGCCGCAAGTACGCTATCGATCGCCTTAAGACGACCGCCGACATCGCCGACGCGCTCGGCACGAAGAACATCGTCTTCTGGCTCGCTCGCGAAGGCACCTATATCCGCGAATCCAAAGACCCGGTCGAAGCTACCGAACGTATCGGTGAAGCGCTCCAAACCGTTCTTGACTACAACAAGAACGTCCGCGTCATGATCGAATCCAAGCCGAACGAACCGGTCGACCACGCGTTCATTCCGACGATCGGTCACGCCATCGCCATGGGTCTCATGACTAACGCTCCCGACCGCGTCGGCTGCTTGATCGAGACCGCGCACGCGATTCTCGCCAACCTTTGCCCGTCCGAAGAAATGGGTTACGCTCTCGCTCATAAGAAGCTCTGGAGCGTCCACCTCAACGACCAAAACGGTCTGAAGTTCGACCAAGACCAAACGTTCGGCATGGTCGATCCTCGCCGCGCGCTCAACCAAGTTCGCGTTCTCGATAAGCACGGCTACGGCACGAACGGCGAATGGGTCGGTCTCGACGTCAAAGTTCTCCGCACGCAAAAAGACGACGTCGCTCTCAAGCACCTCGAATACAGCCGCAAGATCTTCCTGCGCTTGCTCGAGATCTCTCGCTCTTTGGACGACGCCAAGATCGCCGAACTCGTCGGCACGCGCGACTACGAAGAACTCAACTGGTACATTCTCGACGCCATGTTGAAATGAGATCTAGCGCGATCGGCGTTACGATCTAACTAAGCCAAGACCGCGTTCTTAGCGTCCGCTTTGAACGCGGTTTTTCTATATAGTTTTCGGGGCTCTTTACGCGCTCGTAAACTGCCTATAATAGTATTTAAGCGTAAACACCCGGCGCGTCGGCGGCGCCGTTCATTGGATCACTAGTACATAACGGACGTCAACGATGCGATTTAAGACCGCTACCTTAGGATGTAAAGTCAACCAATACGAGACGCAGTGGCTTCGCGCCGCGTTCCTCGCCAACGGCTGGGAAGAGGCGGAAAACGACGCCGCGCCCGAAGAAGTCGACCTCGTCCTCGTCAACACCTGTTCCGTTACCGCCGAAAGCGACGCGAAGAGTCGCAAGACGATAACGCATTACGCGAAACTCTATCCCAACGCCGAGATCGTCGTAACCGGCTGTTACGCCGCCTGGGCAAAAGACGACGTCGCGAAGTTGCCCGGCGTCTCGGAAGTCGTTTCGGATAAGCGTTTGCTCGTCGATTTCCTCCGTAACCGCGGGCTCGTCAATATCCCGACCGGAGTCAAAGGACTCGCGGAACGCCAACGCGCCTACGTTAAGGTGCAAGACGGTTGCCGCGTCGGTTGCGCGTACTGCATCATCCCGTCGACGCGACCGTATCTGCACAGCCGCCCTATCGACGACGTTGTGAAAGAGGCGCAAAACCTCAGCGCGAACGGTTATCGCGAGATCGTTTTGACCGGTATCCATCTTGGACACTACGGCTTAGACTTCTGCGCGATGACGCCGGAAGAACAAGCGCGCGTCGCGGCGGGCGAACTTGCGCCGGACTCCGGTCAAGGCGCGCGAAAGCTGACGCTCGCCGACTATTTCGCGCGTCAAGAACTCACGCCGGTCGAGGAACGCGTCGACCTTGCCGACCTCCTGCGCGCGCTGACCGCGTTGCGATTGCCCAAGATGCGCATACGTCTTGGAAGTCTGGAGGCTGTCGAAGTTTCCGATAAGATGTTGAAGGTCTTTGAGGATTACCCGGCAGAGCTTTGTCCGCATTTCCATCTCTCGATGCAGAGCGGGGACGACGCCGTCTTGACCGCGATGAAACGTCGCTGGTCGAGCGCGCCGTATATCGAGAAATGTCAAGAGATCTGCGAACGCCTACCCGGCGCCGCGCTGACGACCGACGTTATCGTCGGGTTCCCGGGCGAGACCGACGAGAATTTCGAGCGCACATGCGAAGTCGTGAAACTACTGAACTTCTCGCGAGTCCACGTCTTCCGTTACAGCGCGCGCCCCGGCACAGTCGCCGCGAAGCTGCCGCGACAAGTCCCCGAGAGCGTCAAGAAGGAACGCGCGAGAAAGCTCATCAAGATCGCGCAAGACGAACGCGAACGCTACGCCAAACGCTTCCTCGGAGCGCAAGCGCGCGTCGTCGTCGAAGATATCGTCCGCAACGACGACGGTTCGTTCTACGCACAAGGCACGACCGACCGCTACTACGAAACGCGTATTCCGCTAGCGAGAGAAGCGAAAGACGCGATCGAACTGGGCGACGTTCTCAACGTCAAACTCGATTCGCTTGACGGCGACGCGTTTATCGGTTCGCGAATAGACTGAACGCTTCAAGCCTCCGCCATCCACGACGGGGGCCTTTTTTCGTACGCGACGGCGTGTGTCCGATCGTTCAAAATCGACTCGCTAGTCTTCAAAAAATAACGTCCTATCCCCTTCGATCGAAGGAGATAGGACGCGCTTATATATGGTCGCGACGCCTCTACGGCGGCGTTATCGCGTTATCTTACCGTCACGCTTTGACGAGTTCCAGTCCGCTAGCGTTTTCAACGACGACGTCGTATTCTTTCGGGGTCTCCAACGAATAGACGAGCTTGCCGTCTTTCTTTTCCCAACGCAGTTTGATCGCGCCGCCGGGGATCGGTTGAACGCCGGACGCCCAGTCGAGATTGTCGATCTTCGGAAGTCGGATCGTCAGCTTCTTCGCGACCGCGTCGACGTCGGCGACGCCAAGAACGTCGCGATAGAAGACGCGGACGACATGCGACGCGAACCCGTGATTGCAGCTAGCGTAAGCGTCGTCGTTTTCCCACAGCGTACCGGTGCGATCCGCCATGTATTCGTTATACGCGAGCGATTCGTCGAGCAGTTGAGCGCCGCGGTCCGCTTTCGCGAGCAGTTCGAGACGGACGACGTTACCAACAAACGCGTTAGCCTTATGCACCTCGGGGTAGATCCCGTCTTTAATACGGTTGGGGCCGAACTTATCGAGCAGGATCGACCACAGTTCGGGGAACGTCTCGGGCGTGGCGGTCTCGAAGAAGAACGCGAAGTATTGGCAAACTTCGGTACGTTCGTCGCGGATCTCCAACGAGCCGTCTTCTTTACGGATAGCGTGGTCGACAAAGAATTCGCCGTTATAGGATTGCTCGCGGACCTTAACGCGCACTTTTTCCGCCTTCTCGACCCACGCGGGAACGTCGTAGAGCTTGCCCGCCGCGTCGAGGATATACGCGTAAAGCATATTGCTCGGATAATTGACGTCTTGGACTAGCTTGTTCGCTTCCGACCATTCTACGAAGACCCAGCTCGGGAGCTTTTCGAGCAAGCCGTCGGAGTTCTCGTATTTCTCAAAGAACGCGAGCAGCTTCTCGATCTTCTTACGCAAGCCCTTGACCGTCGATTGGTCGGGGGAACGCTTCGCGTATTCCTTCAATTCGGCGACGAACCACATCGCCCAGTTCGGGATATAGACGCCGTCGTAGTGGTCGGAAGGATAGCACATCGGCAACATGCCGTCCGGAAGGAACTTGAACGATTCCGGAAGCATATAGTTTTCAAAGAACGCTTGTTCGACGTCCGTCTTGCCGGTGAGGTCGAACGCCGAGCGCGCCGTGAAGAACGAGTCGCACAACCACCCCGCGCGTTCGCGGTGAGGACAGTCGGTAAACGCGTCGACGGAGTTTTCGCGGAACGTCAATACCGCCGCGTTATAGACTTTCGTCAAGCGCGAGTCGGAACAGTCGAACGACGCGTCGCGACACGGCGGATAAGCGTATTCGCGAAGATAGAATCTCTTGAGCTTGAACGAGCCCTTCAAGCAGTGCAGTTTCGCGTAGCGGCCGACTTGCGGTTCAAACGCTTCGTAGAAATTCGCGATATCGTTTTCGATCGTCCATTTCATCGCGCTGCAAGTCCCGAGACGCAAGAAGTTGAGATCGCCGTCCTCGTTCAAGATCTCGTCGAAAGTGAGAACGATCTCGGTCTCGCCCTTCGTCTCGATCTCCATACCGAAGAAACCGCAGTAGTTGGCGCCAAAATCGATAATTTGCGCGTCGCCGGCTTGATACGTCGAACCGGTCGCAAGCGGTTTCGCATTCGCGTCGAACGTCGTCTTATACGATTGCACCTCGTCGGAGAGACAGATCTCCAACTCGTCCATCTTATAGCCTTTAAGTTGAGGCCCGATATTGACGAGCGAACGATCGCGCCACGGCGAGTCGACCTTGTCGAGCTTCGAGAGCTTCCCGGTCTTGCCCCACGCGGTCGGTTCGAAAACGGCGAATTCCGGATACGGAACGCGACGAGGAAGGTAATGGACTTCCGGTTGTTTCGCCAGCTCGATCGTCTCAAATTCGATATGGTCGGCAATGTTATACACTTCGATGAACGGGCGTTGGAAGCTGAAGCGTTGGACGCGTTGAACGCGGACGCCGGTGAAATCGAGCGCTTTGAACGCGTCCTTTCCCGGCTTCTCTTGCGTCGAGACGACGACCTTGCCGTTACCGTCGACAAGTTCCGCTTGCAGGAAGGACGGTTGGTCGAGGATATAGAAGCTATTACTGTTGTATCCGGCGACCTCGATCGTGAGGAAATGCATACCGGTCAACTGTTTGCCAAGTTCCCATTCGTCGACGCGGAACCATCCGTGCGGTCCGCGCGCGGGGCCGTACGCCACCGGCTTATTGTCGATGGAAACGCGGTAGACGCTCGCGCCGGTAACGCGCAAGATCGCGCCGCGCGCCGCTTCCGCGCTGAGGTTGACAGGCGCGAAGAAGACGAGCGTAACGTTCATCTCGGTCTCGCGACCGGCTTCCCAGATCGGAACCGCTTTTGCGAATTTAGGCGCTTCGGCAGACTCTTCCGCGGCGCGGAGTTGGGCGCTGAACGAGAGGTCGAACGCGGGAACCGTCAACGCGCCGGCGCTCAATAACGAACTCGTCTTCAAGAACGAGCGACGATCGAGATTCTTTTTCATATCTATGAGTCCTTAAAAAAGGTAGGTCTTTAAATCAAAACAAATTACAAATCGAACAAGTAGACCGAGCTTAGTATTCGACGGTGTAGAAGAACGCGCTCTCGGGGGCGACGTCTCCTTGATCGTAGAGGTCGGCGAACGACTCCATCGGGACGTTGTCGAGTACTTTGAACGTCGCGGCGTTCAAGCCGTCGCCGGCTTGGAATAACGCGAGCGGCAACGCAAGTTGCAACTTATTTCCGTCGAGCGCCCATCGCGCGTCGAATGTCTTCGCGTCGGTATTCCACGCTTGCGAGTCGTTATCGGCGGGGGCGGCGTATGTTTCGACGCTCGCATTTCCGTCTTCGCGGTATTCGCGCCCTACGACGACGTCGCCGCCGCGCCAACCTGTCGCAAGATCGGAGTCGGCGTCGAGCATAACGCACAAGCCGTTAAGCGCGTCTTTGGCGATCGGTTCGCGCGTCTCGATATAGATATAGACGTTGTCGGCGTCGCGCGCGGTCTTAACGACGGCGATATCGTTGCGTCCGGAATCGTTCTTGTAGTACGCGCCGCCCACGCCGGTAAAATCACGCGGGGCCGTCTCGTTGACGTAATCGCGCAACGTCGGTTGCACGTCAACCCACTGCTCGGTCCCGGCGTTGATATCGATCGTCATCCGCGGCGCGCGTTGCGTCAACTTCGACGCGCCCTTGTACTTACGAATACCGTCGACCATTTGCAGGTAGTAGGCGTCGACGCGTTTCGAAGAGCGGTTCGGTTCGACGTCGCGGCTGTATTCGTAGTTGTATTGGTCGACGAAAGCGTAGATATTCTCAACTTTCTTAGTCTCAGGATCGCGATAAGGAACGTACCAACGCCCCGCGATCCATTCGTTCCAGCCGGTAACCATGACGAACGGCGGATCCAACTCGTAAGCGCGGCTCCATTGTTGCGCGAAGTTGAGTCCGAGGTCGGGATCGTCCTGTTGTTTCTCCGCGCCGTAGACGAAGGAACGTCCGCGCGCCGTGTTCATACTCATCCAGACCGGATCGCAATTCGCGTCGCGAGAGAGGTTTTGCGAAGTCGAGACGTTCACTTCCTCAGGCGTGTTCTCGTCTTTGGACCAACTGTAGTTTTGAGGGTACCCCGCGACCCATTGCCATTCGTTGTGCGTATTCTTATTACCGTTCGTGGGCCAATACGCGGAACGGAACGTAAACTTATCTTTAAACGCGTCTTGTACTTCGTCCGGGTTCGCGAGGATGAACGGCTTTCCTTCCCATTGGAAGAAGAGCGGCTTGTACTTCTCTTTGGAGTAGAAGTCTTCCCACAACTGCGGCACGCACAGGTCGACGCGCGTGTTCGTCATGAACGTAACTTGCGGAACGTTCGCGCCTTCCGACTTCATTTTGAGTAGCAAGTCGCATAACGGGAGATAGACGTGCGGGTACGTTACGGCATTGGTCGTGTCGAAGATCAGCACGTCGACGCCGGCGTCGGCAATGAGTTGGATATGCCGTCTGACGACCCACGGGTCGCGCGAATCGTAGTATCCGAAAAGCGGTTCGCCCCAGAAATGCATCTCGCCGTTGGAGCCGAGCAATTCGTCTTTCTGCGTAGGCGCGGGGTCGACGGTCTCTATGATCTTATTGAGGTCGTAAGGTCCGACGTCCCCTTCCGCGCGATTCTTTTTATCTTGCGGGATAATGGTCGTGGGATCCATCCACAAGAAATAGAATAACCCGACCGTCTTGTTCTCGCGCAGGTCCGGAGCGTCTTTCGAGGCGACCGTCTTGCGCCCGAGGTCGTCGATCGCTTGCCACGGCGCGCCGGGTACTTGCGCCAACGCTACGTCGACGAGTGTAAATAGTGTCGACGCTAAAATTATCGTCAACAACATAAAAGCGGTCCGGCTCGTACGCATATAAATATCTCCTCGTCAATGGTAGTGTTTAGCATGGCGCCGCGAAAACGAAAGCATCCCCGCGCAACGCTGTCGATATTATAAAGACCGCGAAACGAAAATTCAATAACAATTACGGAATCCTTGCCGTCCGTCTATTTCTCAAAATCGCCATTGGGACGATCTATCGCAAGTAATACTAAAAAATATTCATTTAGCCCGAGTGCAGAAGACGCGAAGACGCCAACCTCGACGCGCAAGTTCTAAAAGAACTGAACGCGTCGAAATTGCGACCCCACTCGTTCGATCAAAATAATTGTGATACGATGAAAAAAGAAGTCTCATCGAACATTCCGTTAGGGTTATCCATTAGTCGCAACATTATCATCTACTAAAACTTAACATTTAATTATTCAATGTGTTAGCAATAACATTTTTAATCGATATGAAAGTTCGTATCGGCATTCTGTTTTCGGTTATGCGACGCCCTCGGGCGTTCCCGTGAAAGCGACGCAGCATTAAGACGCGAAAACCTAACGGACGGCGGGAAAGAACTTGATCTCCGTCTTCGGAAGCCTTTGCCGTAAAGCTTCAACGCCTTCCTCAGTTAGTTTCGGACATGAACTGATAAAAATGTTCCGGAGTCTAGCTGCGCCGCCCAATTGCGCGACGCCCGCGTCGGAAAGTTGCGGATTGCCTTTAATCATAAGGATCTCTAACTTGGAAAATTTTGCGATTTCAGCAAAGCCGGCGTCGGTAATCGCCGGACAATCGGTCAGTCCGAGCATTATAAACTCAGCGTTCTCTGCAAGTTGCGCAAGCGTCTCGTCAGTAATCTGGCAAGACTGAAGGCCTAAACTTTTTACCCCGACGCAATGCGCGAGCGAGGCGTACGCTTCCGGCGTAAGATCGTCACATTGTTTTAACGTCAATGTATTCAATTTCTTACAATTAACTAACGTAGCGAAATTTGGATCTTTCAATTGCGGAACTTGTGTGAAAGTAATAGAGCTCAAATTCGGAATCCGCGCCAACTTATTGATAACGGCGTCGGTAATATTAGGAGCGTCTTGAAATTCGATCGAAATAGGACGCGGATCGTCGGCAAATCGGTCGAGATCGGAATCGTTGATCTCCGAATTTCGAAAATGAAGCGCGACGGGCCCCGACGAGGAGTTAAATTTCTCGAAATCAGCGTCGGTGAACGGCGCGCGCTTATCGTCTTGTTCATTCTCTCCGAAATACATTGCCAAGGTCGTCGGCGTTTCGAGCTTGTCTAAGGTCACCGGAGCTTCGGATTTGACGACTTCGTTCTTAAGAAGATCTGAACCGATCGCCAACTTCCAACTTTCCAACGATTCGACAAATTTTGCCGTTAGCTTCGGACAGGCGTCGAGTTCTAGAAACCTAAGTCGCGGCGCGCGGCTCAGCGACTTAACGCCGGCCTCAGTAATCTCAGGACAATTCCGTAGCTTAACGGAATAAAGTCGTTTGTACTTCGCAAGTTGCGCAAGTCCCTTGTCGGTAATTCCGGGACAATCCAAGAGTTCAATGGATCTAAGTTTTTTGCATTTTCTAAGTTGTTTAAACGCCGCGTCGGAAACAGGACAAGCCTCAAGGCTCAGCTCCGTTATGTCGGCTTCGCCGTTAGAAAGATCGGCGAAAGCTTCCGGCGTAAGGTTGACGCATCGCTTCAACGTCAAACACTTCAACTTCTTACAATTAACTAATGTAGCGAACGTCGAACTTTTCAATTGCGGCGCTTGTTCAAATTTAATATGTGTAAGATTAGGAAGTCGCGACAATTTCTCAACGGCGGCGTCGGTCAAATCAGGGACGTCACAAAACGAGATACGAATAATGTACGGGTTGGCGACAAAGCGTTCGAGATCGTCGGCAGTTATTCTCGTTCTACAAAACTCGAGCGATATCGTGTCCGAAACCGCTTCAATTTGCTCGAAACACTTATCGGGAAGCGGTCCGCGGAACGGTCCGCCGTCGAACGACAATCCCCGCTTCGGAATTATAGTTTTTTCGGCGTTCGCTTTTTCAGACCTAAATAGGTAATAACTGGACACACATATTCTGTACAACGAAGCGGCGGCAACTAGCGTCAACGTTAAAATAGCGACATTCCGGAAACGTCGAGAAGGCTTATAAGCGATCATAATAGGTTCCTAAATTTCAAGATCTACACTTTATGATCCAAAAGTTAAACTAAAAACGTTCGTTACAAAAATATTATTAATTGACATGTAATCTTGTTTTTGTAATAGTTACAGTATAACTGCCAGTGGTTGTCAAAGAACCGGTCAAATGACAAGGAGGTCCCAATTCAAGAGGGATCCCAAAATTCTCATCAAAACTAACAGGATCAACGAACCTATCATTGATCTCGCAATTGTAATTAACGGAAACTGAATAAGTTTTAACGGAACTAATAAGACCAATCGAATCATATACAACCTCGTCGTCCACCAACGTCGGCGCATGCGCGTTGTTTGCGTCATCAACACGTTCAATTTCAATACACCCAAGCGACGCCACATACTCTTCAAACGTTGGCGGCCCCGCGACACGATCCGTAATTGAACGAGAGTTAATCGTAGCGTTTGCGATAGGTTCTGAAACAAGAGCCGAATCATTTGACGTTTCGTTGGCGCTTAAGAACATCTCGAGCGTCGGCGGTCCGTACAACTGGTTGTTCCCAACGCGTCGACCGCCAGCAACTCGCGTTTTTCGAGCGTTTCAAGACGCAACTTGCGATTGAAATTCGAATTGCGAACGGGTAGCGACTGTCGTTTGTTCGAACGCTGAATCGACGAAGAAAATAATGTTTTGTAAAAAAATTTCATTAAACGACTCCTTCAAAAAAGAAATCGACTGAAGTTACATTCTCTCATATTATCCCTGAATAATGAATTAAACAGCAACAGGTCGAAAAGCGAGTTGTCAGCTCCTCTCATTAACGATTTGACGACCTTACAAATAGCGTCCACTTATATCCTAAACGTAAGGAAAAAATCAATGAACGGAGTCACCGTATTAATACAACGCTTTACAAAACAGCGTCAACACCAAACAATTGACAAACGCCAAAACAAGTTTGTTGCAACACGAGTCATGTAACGACGTGGTACATTGTAAAGAATAGAAAATAGAATTGCAAGAAAAATCGAGAGCGGGAAATCGATTTTTCTTAATTTGAAGGGTAAACTCCAAACTGATCGTTGATAATAGCGTCAAACTGTTTCCGGATCTTGTTGAAATCGCAGTTGAGGTCGAGCGTCCGGACGGCGATCTCGCTGTCTCAAATGCGACGCTTTTCGCCTGAGACGCTCGCCTCGTCCGTCTTCGCGTACAAGAGCATTCCCGCAACCTCGCCGCTTTCCAAAGATCGTCGACTTCCCCCTTGGAGGTCAAAGGGTTATACACTGTATAGGTAGCGTTTTGATTGCTAAGAAGCGGAATACCATCAAACTGCTCGGGAGCATTCGCGACAACGTTTAACTCCTGTTTCAAGCCCTTCAAAATTGCGTAACGATTTTCACGTTTGATTCCCTTATTAAAGAATCCAAACACGGTAAACGGTTCGATATCGTTCAAATCAGTTTTTAAGGCCGGTGTGATACAAAAAAAGCGCCCCGTCGGAAAGATCCGTACGAGGCGCAAAGGCGAAAGGTATTACGTTGGATAGCCTAGAGGCCGTCTACTAGCGTTCAGCGAACGAAGTTCGTCGAGCGCGCGGCGACCGGAACGGCGGCGGGACGCGCGGGGGCGCCGTACGCGGAGTTCATCGGCGCGGCGACGTAACTTCCGCCGGCATAGCCGATCGCGTTAGAGTCAAGCTCTTGCGCGGCGGGCAGTAACGCCGGCTCGTTGGAGTAGACGAGCGGGAGATCCGCTTGCGGTTGCGCGGGAGCCGGCGCGGGCGGCAGAGTCGTCGGCGTCGGGAACGGCGCGTTCGTCATTTGCAGATCCATGGGGACCTGGTTGACGTTCATTCTCGTGTCGCTAGGAACGGTGAACGTGTAAGTCGCGGGCGCGCCGTTTTGAGCTTGCAGCGAGTTCGCGTTCAAGTCGTTCGTACCCATTTGTTGAAGCGTTTGGATGGAACGACCGCCGGAGAGTTGCTCGACGCTAGGCAGACGATCCATGCCCGCCAGACGGTCTTGCGAGACCGCAGCTTGCGCAAGATAGCCTTGCAACATCGTCGTGTTGATCTCGCCCGGGTCGATCCAACGCCCGGTATCGTCGAGATTGAAGACGCCGAGCATCAGCATCAACGTCATACGACGAGCTTGGTATTGCAACCACATCTGCATGAATTCGTTTTGCGAGGAGAGCAGGTTGTCCAAGGCGTTGGTCAACGCTTCCGCGCTGGAGTCGACCGAACCGACGCGAGAAGAACCGGTAGGCGGCTTGGTCAAGTTCAATTGCGCGGTATGCACGCGCTTGATGGAGGTCAAGACGCTGTCGCGTTGCAGTTCGAAGCTGACTTGCGCAAGTTGGATAGCGCGGATGGAGCTGCGGATCTGTTGATGGACGCCGTCGACGTAAGTGTAATAAGAACGACGAGCTTGGTCGTAGCTGATGAGCGCTTGACGATAGCTGTTGCGTTCGAGGAACCGATCCAACGGCGCGTCGAACTGGACGCCGGCGCTAAGTTGCGAGTTCTTGGCGCGGAAATCGACCGGGTTGGAACCTTCGTTGCGGATATTACCGCCGATGGAGACGCTAAGATCGCTGCGGAGTTGGTCGGCGACGATCTCGATATTGCGCCATTGGTCGACAAGGTTGGAACGCGCGTTCATCCAGTCGAGGCGGTGTTCGCGAGCGACTTCAAACGCCAGTTCGGACTCGACGTCGACGACGGACAATTCGATCGATTCCAGACGAGCGCGAGCTTGGATCAGGCGCAGCGTCATGACGTCTTCCGAGAGCTTCGTCAAGCAGGACGTGAACCAGAAGCGGTAAATGTCGTTGCGAGCGAGGACGCCGGAACGCAGATTCGCAAGCGATTGTTCGAGCTTAGCGCGACGTTCTTGATAAACGGCGCGATCTTCTTCGCTAAGTCCGGCGGCCATGCGGTCGAGTTCGACGATCTCTTGTTCGATCTCGCCGGAATTGAATTGGATCGGGTCGTTCAGTTGCGAATTCATATGGAGGTCGTCGACCAGTTGGAGGACGGCGTCCGAGAACGGGGATTGCCCCTCGTTCTTGCGTTGGAACGCGATCATGCTCGCGAGGTCGTCGGGAGCGTAGGTCAACATCGTTTGACGGATGAGTTCGAACGTCTTAGCGATATTGTACTTAACGCCGCGAGACTTCAAGACGACGCCGAAGTCGTTGACGGTCTCCTTAGGACGATCGAGGTCTTCGCGGATCGTCGCGATGCGTTGGTCGACGATGCGGTAGTCGAAGAACGAGCTGTCGAGTTCGGCGTTTTCGTGTTCGAAACGGCCCTTCATCGAGCTGAGCGTCTGAGCGCGGTGCGGACGAACGACGCTTTCCAAGTGGACGAGGTCGCCGTTCGTTTCGTCGAGACCGGCGGCGAACTGACGATCGAAATCGTCGAACAGGACGCGCAAGTCGGCGACGGAGATCTTCGTAACGTCTTCGCGAGCGAGGTCGGAGACCGAGTAGACGTAGCGCGTAACGCCGTCTCCAACGACTTCGTGGTTCTTATTGCGGAGCCACGCGAGGAGCGTCGAGATATCCGCTTGGAATTGTTCGAGCGTCTTCGGCATCAAACTGAATTGATCGACCAAAGAGTCGTGAACGACGATGTTGTCGATGTTCGGAGGCAAGCCGAGCGACATCAAGTAGGATTCGATCGAGTCGCGGTAGTTGTCCTTGAGCTCGATGTAAGACTTTTGAGACGCGAGCCAGTTCTGACGAACGCGGTCGACTTCCGTACGGTTAGTGACGCGGCTCGTCGCGAAGTATTCTTCGTAACGTTGGTAGTTGTCGGCGAGCGACGCGACGTTAGATTCTTGGTTGCGAATACGAACTTGACTGGCGAGCAAGCCGTAGAAGCCGCCGACTTGGGCGTTGGAAACGCCTTGGCTCGGGTAACCGCCGCTAGCCGGAGCGCGGACCGGAGAAGAACCGGTCAAGACGCCGACGTAGAAGCCTTGTTGATAGAAAGCGAGTTGGCGGACGTTGGCGAGCAAGCGGCGTTCGCTACGAGTCAGGTTTTCGAGAACGATGGCGCGACCGGCTCCGCGCAGGAACGGTTGCGTCAACGAGTAGCTGAGCGAGGTCGTCGGCACGAACTTCTGATCGCCGGGCGTGAACGTCCAGACCATCGAGTTGGCGAGTCCGACGATAGCGTCGGCGCCGGTGGCCATCTTCTTACGCGCGCCGGCGTCGATCGTGTCGAGACTCAGCGTGGAAGAGGACGCGTCTTTCTTGAAAGCGCCGTTGTTTTGATAGAACAACGAGCTGCCGCCGTAGAATTTGACGTCGAACGCGTAACGCTCGGCGGTGACGTTCATCGCGGAGAGGTAGACGTTTTCCAACGCGCTGCGGTAGTCGGGAGAGTGGAGCAACGCCAGATCGAACGCGACTTTTTGATCGAGCACGATCTCGCCGTTTTCGTTAGGCGCGGGCAACGTCTGACGCCAGTTCTCGTTTTCGACGGTGGAGACGAACCCGTTTTTGGACCACTTTTGTTGGCCTTTGGGGCCTTCGACGTCGTTCATCAATCTCGCCGCGGTGCCGTCGTCCAACGGAGACGGTTGCGCGTCGGGGTTATAGCGGTTGGCGTAACGAGAGCCGCAGGACTCTTGCAGCGTGAAGCCGTCGAGTTCCCAATAACGCTCGTTCGCGTTCTTGTTAACGGTATTAAGTAATTCGTAGACTTCGTTATCGGCGTCAGTACGATATTTTTGGCGCGAGCAACCGATTCCCGACGAGAGAAGAGTCGCGCCGATCAACGCCAGAGCGGCGCCGATCGCACAATGACGCGAGAAGCCGAATCCTTGGCGTTCTTTCGCGTCGCCGCGTCGTTCGCGGCGGAGGTTTTCATTCCTTTGCATAACAACCTCTAAACTGGATATCGCCTCCCACACGGGCTGGGAGTGCGACCAACGTAAAAACAAGTATAAGCGGCGAGCGCTCTTTCGCCTACGCGACCGCCGCCGTTCGATCCGCGCTTCCTGCGCGTTGGATCGGTAAAAGAGACGTTTCCGGCTTCGCCTAAACGCCGGAGTCAACGCGCGCGATCTTTTTAACGGGGTTCGAGACTAGTATGCGCGCGCAAATACAATAACGCCCTCTTTCCTGTATCGGCGCCGACAATCGATACTGTTAGAACAAAATTATCAATTTTAGAAGTTTTAACGATTATTCATGTCGTATCAATAAAAAGCATAATACAAGCACAAGATTCGAGCGACGCGACGACCGCGAAACCCGGCGTCGCAAATAATAGCGACAAACTCCGTAAAATAAGCGTTAAACTACGTCGCGATAGTCAAGAATCGCACATAAAAACGAATGTAACGATAAAACAAAATGAGTAGCGTTAGGCAAGATTTATTTTTCAGATAAAATAAAGAAAAAACTTGACAAACGGAGTTTTTCACGATACTATCAATAATAGAAAAATTTTGCGTTGGGTAAAAGTTCCTTTTTTTGTAAATTTGGGAACTTTAGATAAAACAGCTAAGGCAACACGCAGTAGCGGTCGATACTACGCATAAGGCGCGTTTGGCAAGCGCGTCGCCGAGTTTGAAAACTTGGCAAGAGGCAAAAAATAAAGGGCCGCGCGAACGGATAACGCTCGCGCTTTTGGCGAAGAGGCATTAAAATGAACGTTTGGAACAAAGTATTGATGGCGTTGACCGGATTGTTGTGCATCGCGTTTACCGTGTTTGCCGCCAATAAGTACCAGTTAACGAAAGACAACGAGCAAAAGCTCGAAAATCTCGAAAAACAACTCGCCGACCTCCAAGACGCGAATATGAAACTGCGTTACGAGATCTACGGCGATCCTCAAAAGGAAGTTAAGGGTTGGACCGACCTCGGTCTTGACGCGCAATTGGATTATCTCCGCAATCTCGAAGCGGGCGAATCCTTCGTCAACTGCCAAACGATCCAAGTCGTCGTCGACGACGACGCGAAGACCTCCACGGTCGCTTTTGGCGTCGATCCCCAATACACCATGTCTTCCTTCCGCAACGGCGCCGTCGTCTACCTGTTTGACTCCGGCGAACAATACGTCGCGAAAGAAGCCGCGGACGCGGATTCTGATTCCGACGCTTCCGCTACCGCCGACGATTCCGACGAAGCCGTCGCTTCCGCCGGTTCCGAATACGTCTTCCTCGGCGCGTTCAAAGTCAAGGGCGCGACCTCCACGCAAGTCAACGTCGACTCTATCGGCTTCGCTTCCGACGACGAACTCGCGTTGCTGCAAAGCGTCAAGAAGTCGGGCAACTCGCTCGTCGCTTTCGTCGACCGTCTCCCGATGGATTCCCCCAACGATATCGCCGCGTTCTACGCTGAAAACTCCGAACTGTTCGCCGCGTTTGACGCCGACCTCAACGCGATCCTGAGCCTTGGCACCGCCGACGCCGAACAACTCAAAGACGTCGAGACCGCCGCCGATTTCGAAAATCTCTTCGGCGCCGATATGCGTATGCCGGTCGCTTACCAAGCCACGCTTGAACGTCAATGGTCGACTCGCGACGCCGGCAACGTCATGTTCGCTCGTAACACGCTCGCGCTGAACGACCTCAACGTCGTCATCGCCAATCAACTCGTCGCGATGGGCGCCAAAGCGAGCAAGGGCTTTGAAGACACGCTCGCCGACGCGCAAGCCGCCGTCGCCGATTTCGAAAACTGGGCCGATTTCGCCGACGCCGCGAAAGACCGCAACAAGATCCCGTCTTACTTCGAACAACTTGACGACGCTCGCGCTCAACTCGCGAAGATGCAAGGCTACAACGAACTCGTTAAGAACCTGATCGCCGAAGCCGAAGAAAACAACAAGCTCTGCCAAGAAGGTATCGACGCTTTCATCGCGGAAAACGCTCGTCTCGCCTCCGAGATCGCTCGCGTCCAATTCGCCGCGTCTGAAAAGCTCGAAAAAGAAAGCTCTTCTCGCACCGCTTTCGACAACGTCAACACCTACGTCGGTATCTGAGTTTCGATATTGCCTATTAGAGACGCGTTTTAGCGCTCTTTTCGCCAACGCCGCGTTCCTTGCCTCGGAGCGCGGCGTTTTTTATTCTCCGGTTCCTCTACCCTTTTATCTTCACGCTTTCTCGCGTAATTTTTCTTCATAGTTGTCAACGCGATTCTAAATCGTTATAATAACGCGAAATTAAGACAGCCTTCGAGGGAACCCTATGACAAGATCTATTCGAACAATACTGGCATTGACATTACTCGCGTCGTCGGCGTTCGTCTCCGGCGCGTTCGCGTCTAACGACGGCTCGCCCGACCCGGTCGCGATACGCATGGCGATCGAAGACGCGATCGAGACGTTTGGCGACGAGTACCCCGGCGGCGACGCGTTTCTAAAAGAACTCGACGCGTTAGAACAAGAGGCCTCCACGCCGGAGCGTAACGCGAAACTGATAGAATTCCAGAAACGCGCGTTGCTCGCGAACCCGTTGCTGAAAGACCGTCGCATCCTCGCGATCAAGCGCGGGGCAGGCCAGATCGCCACGCCGAGTCTCAACGCGTACGTAACGGAAGACGTGCCGAAAGGTATCGCGTCGCAGATAATCTCGATCGACGCGTCGAACGGTTCTTACGAGACGCTCTACGACGCGCAGAATAAGACGATCGTCGACACGGACCTCGAATTTGACGGCGGTCGCGTGATGTTCACCTCGCCGGGCCCCAACGGGCGTTGGGCGTTGTTCGAGATGGACTTGGAAAACAAGAACGAAGTGAAGCAGCTCAGTCCCGACCTCGACGAGATCGATTTCTTCGACTCCTGCTATCTCGCGGACGGCGACGTTATCTACGGCTCCAACGCGACGTTCCAAGGTCTGCCGTGCGAATCCGGTCGCAAGCAAATGGCGCTGCTTTACCGCATGGATCCGAAGACGCGACAGATCAAGCAGTTGACGTTTGAACAAGACAGCGACTGGTGCCCGACGATGATGGAAAACGGTCGTGTCATGTATCTGCGTTGGGAGTATACGGATACCCCGCACTTCTTCTACCGCATACTCTTCTCGATGAATCCGGACGGAACGAACCAGACCGCCGTCTACGGTTCCAACTCCTACTGGCCCAATTCGCTCTTCTATGCGAAACCGATCCCCGGGGATCCCGAACGCTTTGTCGGGACGGTCTCCGGGCACCACGTCGGTCGTCCAGGTCGCCTCGTGTTATTCGATCCGCGCCTTGGTCGTCACGAGACGGAAGGCGTAGTGCAGTCGATCCCGGGGCGCGAAGACGTCGTCGAGAACGAGATCGAAGACAGATTGTATCAAGATCGTTGGCCGAAATTCCTCCAAGTCGATCCTCTCGGAACAAACGAAGACGACGGCGCGGGTCGTTACTTCCTCGTTTCCGCGAATCAAGGCGACGGTTGGGGTATTTATCTCGTCGACGTCTTCGACAATATGACGCCGATCCTCAAAGCGTCCGACGCGGCGTTCACCGATCCGATCTTGTTGACGCCTCGCAAACGTCCGCCGGTCTTGTCGGAACGCACCGATCCCGACCAAAAAGACGCGAACGTCTTTATCGCCGACGTCTATTTCGGTCCCGGCTTGCGCGACGTACCTCGCGGTACGATCAAATCGTTGCGCGTATTTGAATACCACTTCGCCTATCCTTTCTCGGGCCACAACGACGTTATCGGCGTCGAGAGTAGTTGGGACGTAAAGCGCGTCCTCGGCACGGTCCCCGTCGAAGAAGACGGCAGCGCGGCGTTCAAGATCCCCGCCAACGTCCCGGTCTCGATCCAACCGCTTGACGAACAAGGACGCGCGTTGCAACTCATGCGCAGTTGGCTCGTTGGGAAACAGGGCGAATCGGTCTCGTGTTTTGGTTGTCACGAAAACGCGAACGACGTATCTCCGACGGGTCAAACGATAGCGAGCCGCATCGCGCCGCACGAACTGACGCCGTGGCGCGGCGAAACGCGCGGCTTCGATTTCTTACGCGAAGTGCAGCCGGTCTTGGACAAGTACTGCATCGGCTGTCACGACGGCGCCGAAAACGCTCGCGAGAAATTCGGACTTGCCGCCGACCGCGTCTTCCCGAACTTCAAAGACTACGCGTTGGAAACGGTCGAAGACGGCGCGTTGCGTCAGATCGGACCGTTCTATCGCAGCTATATGGCGTTGCGTCCTTACGTCAGTACGCCGGGCCCCGAGAGCGACGTGCATATCTTCCAACCGGGCGAGTACCACGCGTCGGTCTCTCCGCTCATCCGGATGTTGTATAAGGGACACCATAACGTCCAACTTGACGACGAGGCGTACGACCGACTCTACACGTGGATCGACCTCAACGCGCCCTGCTACGGCACTTGGACGGAAGCGCATCGCCATTGGCAGAACAAAGTGTTGCTCGACTGGATGCAGATCGATCATCCGAAGCAGATGGCGTCGATCGCGAAGTATCGCGAATTGCGCAAGCTCTACTCCAAAGAATTCGCGGATGTGGAAGAAGATCCGGAAAGCGACGCCGTCGACGAAGCGCTCTCTTACGAACAAGTGGAGGAACGCCGAAAGGCGATTCCCGCTATCGTGCCCGAGAAAGAAGCGTTACCGAAATTCAAGTATTTGATACCGGAAGACTGCGATCCGCTCGACACGCCCGCCAAAGCAGCAGCGCGTCAATTCGCGACCGCGCCTAACGGCGTCGTCGGCAAATCGCTCGCGATCAAAGACGGCGTCTCCATCGACCTGCGTTGGATCCCCGGCGGCGACTTCACGTTCGGGACGAACGACGAATCGAGAGCCGAGTACCCCGCAAGACCTACGCGTATCGAGAACGGCTTTTGGATGGGAACGTACGAAGTAACGAACGAGCAATACGCGCTCTTCGACGCGTCGCACGACAGTCGCTACGTCGACGAGTTGACGAAAGACCACGCGCGGCCGGGATTGCCCGCAAATCTTCCGCGTCAGCCCGTCAGTCGCGTCGGTTACGACCGCGCGAAAGCGTTCTGTAAATGGCTCGACGCCGAGTTGAAGGCGAAAGGCGCGATCTCGGACGACTACGAAGTGCGTCTGCCTACGGAACTTGAATGGGAATTTGCGGCGCGCGCGGGCTCCAACTCCGCGTTCTTCTTCGGCGACGTCGCCGCGGACCACGGTCGCTACGCCAACCTCGCGGATAAGAGCCTCAACAAGATGCGCGTCGGTCAAGGTTCCGTCGATTACTGGCGTAAGTCGCAATTTGACGACGGCGCGATCGGTATGCGCGAAGTCGGCGGCTATCTCCCCAACGCTTTCGGGTTATTCGACACGATCGGGAACGTCGCGGAACTGACGGACTCCGTCTGGACGACGTTTGGTTGGCAAGCCGGCTCGAAGGAGCTCGAAGTCCAAGACGACGACGTCAACGCGTTGGGGCGTCCGTCTCGCGTCATCCGCGGCGGTAGTTGGAAGGATTGGCCCGAATGCGCCACGTCGACGTACCGCGCCCCCATAGCGCCGTACTTCAAAGCCGCCGATCTTGGTTTCCGCATCGTGATCGCGCCAAAATGAGTCGTAGAAAAAAGGCGTTTTTTTCGCGATAGCCAACCAAGACTATTGGCGCGCGCGACAAAAATGGTATAATTATAATAGCGAGCGCTCTATCCGTAAGAGCGCTCGCTTGTTCTAAAAACGCCGACTCGCTCGATATTGGCGAAGCGTCCGCGTTTTCAACTAAACAGAAAAGGAACTTCAGAGTCAACGACCCGCGCAACGTCTCGAACCGCGCGCGATAGAAAGTATCTGTTACTATGGCAACAAACGAAAAAAATGAGAGTATTCCATTGCGCGACGAGGGCGACGTCACGATCGCTTTCGACGGTAAGAGCTACTCGTTTGAACAAGGTCTGACGACCGAACAAGCGAACGACTCGCGCGCTAAACATGGCAAGAATATGCTGACGCCCCCGGCTCGCGACCCGTGGTGGAAAGACCTGCTCGAGAGCTTCGACGATCCGACGATCAAGATCCTGCTCGCGTCCGCCGCGCTTTCCCTCTTTGTCACGGCGTTAGAGAAATGGGTCCTCCATTCGGAAGACGCGAACTTCATCGACACGATCGGCGTTTTCATCGCGGTCGCGTTGGCGACGCTCGTCGGGTTCTTCACCGAACGTAAGAGCGCGAAGGAATTTGAAGCGCTCAATAAGATCAAAGAAGACGTCCCCGTCAAGGTCGTCCGCAACGGCCAATTAGACAAGATCAGCATCAACGATATCGTGGTCGGCGACGTCGTCCGTCTCGAATCCGGCGACAAAGCGCCCGCCGACGGCGTCGTGTTGGAAGCGACCAACTTGTTCATCGACCAAGCGGCGTTCACCGGCGAATCGGTCCCGGTCAAGAAAAAGCCTACGCCGTACGTCTGGGACGTCGATAAACTCGCGCCGACGACCAAGCTCGGCAACGACGACTTCGTTATGCGCGGCACGACCGTCTCCGATGGCCGCGGTTGGTGCCTCGTCACCTCCGTCGGCGACGCCACCGAGATGGGCAAGATCGCCGACGCACTCGCTTCCGCCGCGATCGACGACTCCGAAACGCCGCTGACGCAAAAGCTCTCCAAGTTGGCGCAGCTGATCAGCGTCGTCGGCGTCTCCGCGGCGACCGTCATCTTCACGGTGATGAGTCTCGTCGGCGCGTTCCATAGCGAGCTGTTTACGCAAAACCTGATGCACAACACCACGGCGTTGGGCGTCATCGGCGTCTTGTCGATCGTCCTCGGCGTCGTGATGGAACGCTTTGCCGCCAAACCCTTCTTCGCGAGCATGGGAACGCCGGTAACGTCGAAGCGTATAGCGTCGCTCATCGTCGCGCCTTGCGCCGTCGCGTTGGCGGTCGTCTTCACCGGCGTCTGGGGCATGATGAACGGTCAAACGGAACTCGGGGTCGAGTTGCTGAAAGAAGTGTTGTTGGCGTTCGTTATCGCGGTAACGATCATCGTCGTCGCGGTCCCGGAAGGGTTGCCGATGATGGTAACGATCAGCTTGGCGCTCAATATGATGAAGATGGCGCGCGAGAACTGTCTCGTCCGCAAGCTCGTCGCTTCGGAAACGATCGGTTCCGCGACGATCATCTGCACGGACAAGACGGGCACGCTGACGGAAAACAAGATGACGCCGGTGCGCGTCTTCGCCAACGGCAAGCTCTATGAGCGCGACGCGTTTGAAGAACTGAAATCGAGTCCCGCCTGGCCCGGCTTCATTCGCGGTATCGCCGTCAACAGTCAAGCGAACCTCCATATCGAGACGCTTGAAGACGGTAAAGAGAAAGTCAGCGGCGTCGGCAACCCGACGGAATGCGCGCTCCTGACGTTCCTCCACGACCAGAAGGTCGACTATCGTCCGATCCGCGAAGACGCCGCGAAACGCATTTACGAACTCGGACACAACTCCGATCGCAAGTTCTCGGTCTCCGCTTACGAAAACGGCGCCGGCGAACAACGCTGCTTAGTCAAGGGTGCGCCGGAACGCGTCTTAGCGCGCTGCTCCACGATCCTGATCGACGGCGAAGTCAAGCCGATCGAGCCGTATATGCCGATCATCGAAAAGAATCTCGTCGACGCGTCCGACGCGGCGTTGCGCGTGCTTGGTTTCAGCGAACGCGCCTGCGATTGCGCGAACTGCCAAAACGGCGCTAACGACGAGAACCTCTGCAAGAACTGCGAAGGCCGCTGCCTGCTCGGGTTCGTCGGGATCCAAGACCCCGCGCGCGCCGAAGTACCGGACGCGATCAAGCGCTGCCACGAAGCCGGCGTACAAGTCAAGATGATCACCGGCGACGCGAAACCGACCGCGATCGCGATCGCGAAGAACGTCGGCATCCTGACCGGCGCCGAAGGCGAATTGGCGATGACCTCCGAGGAATTCGCGCAAGTCTCCGACGAAGAACTCCCCGAGATCGCGGAAAAGCTCTGCGTCTTGGCGCGTTCTACCCCGTCGGATAAGCTCAGACTCGTTCAAGCGCTGCACCGCAAGGGCGAAGTCGTCGGTATGACCGGCGACGGCACGAACGACGCTCCCGCGCTCAAAGCGGCGGACGTCGGTCTCTCGATGGGCGTCGCGGGCACGGAAGTCGCGAAAGAGGCGTCGGACATTATCTTGGTGGACGACAACTTCAAGAGCGTCGTGACGGGTATCTGGTGGGGCCGCACGCTCTTCCAAAACATCCGTCGCTTCCTGCAATTCCAGCTTTCCGTCAACTTCGTCGCGTTGATATGTTCGACGCTCGGTCCGCTCGTCGGCGTTCCGCTACCGTTGACCGTCACGCAGTTGCTGTGGATCAATATCATTATGGACACGTTCGCCGCGCTCGCGCTGTCGACGGATCCGCCTCGTCCGCGCACGATGAAAGACAAGCCGATCCCGCGCGACGCGAACGTCATCACGGCGAGCATGGGTCTTTCGATCCTGATCTGCAGCTTGTATCAAGCGGCGTTCCTATTCCTAGCGCTCTTCTGCGGCTGGTTCACGACGGAAGGACACGCGTTCAAAGTCGGCGCCACGGACGCGCATAACCTTGAAGCGTTGACCATCTTCTTCACGATCTTGGTCATGTTCCAATTCTGGCACAAGTTCAACTGCCGTTCGCTGCGTCACGACGAAGGTCCGTTCACGCAAGTCTTGCAGAACAAGCTGTTCCTCGGCATCGTCTTCTCGATCACCGCGTTGCAGATCGTTCTCGTTCAGATCCCCGCCGTCGGGATGTTCTTCAGAACCACCCCGTTGCATCTGCAACAATGGCTTGACATCGCGTTGGTAACGTTCACGATCGTGCCCGTCGCCAAGTTCGCGCGATGGTTGAGCTTCCGTCTCGGACTTGAAAAATAGTACGGTCGGCGTCGTAATAGACGCGGACTAAGGACCACGCCGGATCGCGTTACGCACGCGGTCCGGCTTTATTGTTTTCACTATATTGCTTACCTAATACAATGCCGGCTTTTAAACTACTCTTAGCTTTATTCTTGGCAGGCGGTTGCGGCGCGCTTTCTCGTTACGCGACGTCGACCTATCTCGCGTCATTCTTTGGCAAAGGAGCGCCGTGGGGCACGGCGATCGTCAATATCGTCGGTTGCTTCTGCTTCGGCGCGATCGCGGCGTTATTCGCGTCGAGATCGCATTGGGACCCGCAGTATAAGACGGTGATACTAACGGGTTTCTTTGGCGCGTTCACGACGTTTTCAACGTATGCGTTCGAGTTGAACTCGTTGTTGCGTTCGGGGGAACTCTCTCGCGCGTGTCTCGACTTTGTGTTACAAAACGGGGGCGGTCTCGCGGCGGTCGCGTTAGGCGCGTTCATTATCTCGCGCGCCGTCGGCGTTTAAGCGTAGAGAAGATAAAAATCGCGCTAATACAATAAAAACTTGAATTTCTAAAATAAATAGTTATACTAACGGGTATCAACTGGAGAGTCGACGAGCCGGTTTTATACAACGTTTGAAATTCTCGGCTTTACCGTCTTCGATCCTTGTGGATCGTCCGACGCGTCGACCAACGCATGAAAGAATCTTTACAATGTCGAAAAAACTACTGTCAGGAAACGAAGCGATCGCTCTCGGCGCGTACGAAGCGAACTGTTCGGTCGCCACGGGTTATCCGGGGACTCCTTCGACGGAGATCTTGGAGAACGTAAGCAAGTATTACGGTTCCGACGTTTACTGTGAATGGTCACCTAACGAAAAAGTCGCGTTTGAAGCCGCCGCCGGCGCAACGACGACCGGCGCTCGCGCGATCACCACGATGAAGCTCGTCGGCCTTAACGTCGCCGCCGACCCGTTGATGACCCTCTCTTACACGGGCGTAGTCGGCGGTTTCGTCGCTATCGTCGCCGACGACCCCGGTATGAATTCTTCACAAAACGAACAAGACACGCGTCTGTTCGCGCATTTCGCGAAGGTCCCGGTCTTGGAACCGTCCGATTCGCAAGAAGCCAAAGACTTCTTGAAAGCCGGTTTCGAGATCTCCGAAGAATTCGGCACGCCCGTCATCTTGCGCACCACGACGACCATCAGCCACTCTCGCGGCGTGGTCGAGCTCGCGGAACCGACGAAATTGGATCGCGTTCACTCCTTCAAGAGCGACGTTCAACGCTTCGTCCCGATCCCGGCGTTTGCGCGTAAGATGCGCGTTCGTCTTGAAGAACGCGTCGCGAAGCTTTCCGAAGCGGCTTCGAAATCGCCGTTGAATCGCGTCGAATGGAATGAATCCGGCGATCGTTCCTACGGTATCGTAACTTCTTGCGCGGCGTATCAATTCGTCAAAGAAGTCTTCCCGGAAGCGAACATTCTGAAACTCGGTTGGTCGTATCCTTTCCCGGACGAACTCCTGCTCAGCTTCTCGAACGCGGTCGGCAAAGTCATCGTCATCGAAGAGATGGAAGACTTCGTCGAAAACCACATGAAGTCGCTCGGTATTAAGACGATCGGCAAGAAGCTCGGCGACGCGAACCTCGTTCCCGCCTACGGTCCTTTGGACGTCGACGTTTTGAAGCAGATCCGCAAACAGCTCAGCGAAAGCGAACTGACTTCCGACGTAGTTACGGCGTTGCCCGTCGAAGCGAAGATGGAATATCCCGAGCTGCCGACGCTCCCGAACCGTCCTCCGGTGCTTTGCCCCGGCTGTCCTCACCGCGGACTGTTCTATGCGCTCAGCAAGTTCGACGTCGTCGTCTCCGGCGACATCGGTTGCTATTCTCTCGGCGTCGCTCCTCCGCTCAACTGCATGGACACGATCTTGTGCATGGGCGGCGGCATCACGGTCGCTCACGGTATGGATTGCGCGAAGAACGATCGCCCCGTCGTCGGCGTTATGGGCGACTCCACGTTCTTCCACAGCGGTATGACCGGGTTGATGGACGTCGTTTACAATAAAGGCAAGTCGACGATCGTCGTTCTCGACAACCGCATCACGGCGATGACGGGTCACCAAGACAACCCCGGCACCGGCAAGACGATCAACGGCGAAGAAACGTTCGCCGCCGATATCGCCGCGATCGCCAAGGCTATCGGTATGAAGAACGTCGTCACGGTCAATCCTCGCAACCTCGCCGAAACGAGCGCCGCGCTCAAGACCGCGATCGAGTCTCCCGAACCGTGGCTCATCGTCGCGAAAGAACCTTGTCCGCTCGCGTATCGCCAAAAGCCCGATCACGTCGTCCGCGTCGATCAGGACAAGTGCAAGAAGTGCGGCATGTGTCTTAAAGTCGGTTGTCCCGCGCTCGAACGTTCCGCCGACAAGGTCGTCTCGATCAACGAGACGATGTGCGTCTCGTGCGACTTGTGCTTGCAAGTGTGCAAATTCGGCGCGTTGGCTAGTATCGATCTGAAATCGTCGAAGGGAGGTCTCGTATGACGGCTAAGAACACAACGAACGTCGTTTTGGTCGGCGTCGGAGGTCAAGGGATCCTTCTCGCGAGCGCTATCATCGCGTCCGCGGCGCTCGATTCCGGTTATGACGTTAAAACGAATGAGATCCACGGCATGGCGCAACGCGGCGGCTCCGTCCTCGCGCAAGTGCGTTACGGCGAAAAAGTTTATAGTCCGTTGATCCCGAAAGGCACGGCGACGACGCTCGCGTCGCTCGAACGCACCGAAGCGATCCGTTACGCGGACTACCTCGCTCCCGACGGTCTCGCGGTCATCTCCGACCAAGCGATCGTCCCGGTCACGGTCTCTTCCGGCGCCGCGGTCTATCCCGACCTCGACGAAGCCGGTCTGCGCAAGATCTTCCCGAACCTCGCTTACGTGCACGCCGTCGATCAAGCTATCGAACTTGGCAACGCGCGCGCCGCGAACGTCATCTTGCTCGGGTCGCTCTCTACGAAGTTGGATCTCACCGACGAAGCGTGGCAAAACGCTATCAAGAAATGCGTCAAGCCGGCGTTTGTCGACCTGAACCTCAAAGCGTTCTATCTCGGTCGCGAATTGGCTCAACAAGCGAAATGATCGCAGATAACGCGTTATAGTTAACGCTCCGAACAGACCACCGCGTTTGTTCGGAGTTTTTTTATGCCGTAGCGCCGCCAATATTTTTGAAAAACGTCGTCAAAACGTCGCGCGTCTGTGTTATAATCACCCCTATGCTTCATCGTGAGAATACGGGTTTTGTCCGCGGTTCTCATTATCAAACGATATTCAACTCAGAGGAAACGCTATGTCTACCGCTCCCGACTTACCCGTCGCCAAACCGCGTTCGGAACGACTCGTCTCTCTCGACGCGTTACGCGGATTTGATATCTTCCTATTACTCATGCTCGACGTAGTCGCCCAATTCGCGCGCGGCCCTATGCCGGGTCTGCTCGAAGGAAAGTCGGAGACCTGCGTCGTATTCTGGAACAAATTCGTCAGCCAGTTCAATCACGTTCCTTGGGAAGGCTTTACGCTGTGCGATCTCGCGATGCCGTTGTTCGTATTCATGGCGGGAGCGGCGATCCCGTTCTCGTTGGCGCGATACCTTCGCGGCGAAGATAAGCGTTGGGGACGGTTATGGCTCCGCGTCGTCCGTCGCGTCGTCGTGTTATGGCTATTCGGCATGGCGGTGCAAGGCCAGTTGCTGTCGCTACATTCGGAGAACTTCCGCTACTTCTCAAACACTTTGCAATCGATCGCGGTTGGTTATTTCTTCGCGTGTTTAGCGTATCTCTATCTCCCGAAATGGGCGCAACGCGCGTTGTTCGTTCTGCTCCTCGTCGGGTTCTGGGCGGGCATGAAGTATATAACGGTCGGCGGATCCGGCGAGACGGAGAATTTGACCGAATGGACGTTGCAATGGTTAACGGCGCGCGGTTGCGGCGGCGGTAGTTACGCGGAAGGCACGAACCTCGCGTACTGGCTCGATTGCCGCTTGCTTGGCGCGCATATGGACGCCGCTAGCGTCAACGAAGCGGGCGAAGTCGTTTTCGCGCCTTGGTACCAATACACGTGGATCTTCAGCTCGCTGACGTTCGTGGCGACGGCGCTCTCGGGCATGCTCGGCGGCGACCTGCTCTACACGACGCGCGAGAAGCTCAAGACGCTTATTCCGGAAGACGAACGCGGTCGCAAGCTCGCGCAATGGCAAGCGTGCGCGGCGCTCACGATCTTCGGCGCCGTCTGCTTGTTCCTCGGTCGACTCTGGAACGCTATGCCGGAAGGTTCGTATTTCTATTGTCCGATCGTCAAGCATCTATGGACGTCGTCGATGGTCTTGCACGCCTCCGGGATCAGTCTACTGCTGTTGGCGTTGTTCTACGCCGTCTTCGATATCTGGAAGCTCCCCGGCTTGAAGACGTTCCTCGTCGTCTTCGGCACAAACGCGATCGCGGCGTATATGTTGTCGCATATCCTTCATTTCGACCAGATCTGCGGTTGGGTCCTCTACGGTACGGAACGCTTCCTCGGCTCTTGGTATCATTTCACGTTGACGCTGAGCGGCGTGGCGCTGATCTGGCTCATTCTCTGGGACTTCTGGCGCCGCGGCAAGTTCCTCCGCGTCTGACGCGTTATCGTCGTACAATTCTTACGCGCCGACGCGCGGACATTACCGCAGACGACGCTCAATACAACAGCAATTTAGAAACGACTTGTTAATATTATGAATCTCACTACCGAATTACGTCCCGGAATCGACCAAGTCGGTTACGTCGACTACAACGTCCGCGACTTCCACAGCTACGACACGCAACGCGGCGCCACCTACAACGCCTATCTCGTTCGCGACGAGAAAGTCGCGTTGATCGACACGGTCAAAGCGCCGTTCGCAAGCCAACTTAAGCGCAACGTGTCTTCGTTGGTCGATCTTGACAAGGTCGATTACCTCGTCTGTCTTCACGCGGAACTCGATCACGCGGGCTCCCTTCCCGCCATGGTCGACGCGTGTCCTAACGCGACGGTCGTATGCAACGCGAAATGCCGCGAGGCGTTGGCTGGCTACTTTGACATCTCGAATTGGAAGTTCCGTATCGTCGATTCCGACGATACGCTGTCGTTGGGTAAACGCTCGCTGACGTTCGTCAATATCCCGATGGTGCACTGGCCCGAATCTTCAGTCGCGTATATGGCGGAAGAGAAGATCTTGTTCTCTAACGACGCGTTCGGGCAACATTTTGCGTGTTCCGCGCGCTTCGACGACGAATGCGAGCTCCCGAAACTGCTTGAAGAAGCGAAGAGCTACTACGCCAATATCGTCGCGCCCTACGGCAAGCAAGTCTTGAAGACGTTGGAGACCGCGTCGCAACTCGATATCGAACTCATCGCGCCCGCGCACGGCGTTATGTGGCGTTCCCATATCGCGGATATCGTCGGCGCTTATCCGGCGTGGGCCTCCGGGAAATACGCGCCCAAGGTCCTCGTTATCTACGATTCGATGTGGCAAAGTACCGAGATGATGGCGGAAGAGATCTACGCCGGCGCCGTCGAATACGGACAGAAATTAAAGCAAGCGGATCCCAACGCCCCGACGCTCGACGTACATCTGATGCACGCGCGTAAGACGACGCTCACGCGTATCGCGGCGGAAGCGCTTGACGCCGGCGCGGTCGCGTTCGGCAGCGCGACGCTCAACGCCTATCTTATGCCCGCGATGGCGTCCGTCTTGGCGTACTTCCAAGGCCTGAAATTCCGCGAAAAGACCGCCGTCGCGTTCGGCTCCTTCGGTTGGGGACCCGGCGGGCCGGAAACCATCCAGAAGAAGCTCGTCGAGCTCAAGTACCCCGCGATCTGCGAAACGCCTATCAAAGCGAAACAACGCCCGAACGCCGACGTCCTCGCGCAATGCCGCGAAGCGGGCGCAAAACTCGCGCAAGCCGCGTGTGAACGCTATCAAAGCGACTGTAAATGATCGCTAAACGCCGACGCTACAGCAATAAAAAAAACGCTTCTACCGCAATAGTAGAAGCGTTTTTGTTTTCTTGGAACGGGAACGCGCGTATCAACCTAACGACTGTTCGAGCGAGCCGGAATACGCCGAAAGTCCTTCGACCCTATGACCGCAATGCGGACAACGTTCGCCGGCTTCGCATATGTCGGTATTGGTTTTGCAAAAACAAAGGAACCACGTCTGTCTCCCGCAATACGGGCAAACCGGCACACCTTCCATCTTCTCGGAATCGATCTTCGGCGCCGTAAACGAGGAATCGGAGAAGAACTCATCGTCAACGGGATAACTCTCGGAATAACAATACGTCTCGCTTTCGTCCCGATAGCGAAAACGCGCAATGTAGTTCTTCTTCGTATTGCAACACGTAAAGTGGAAGAACAACTGTCTCGGGAACTTCGAAGCGGGCGCGTAATCGTCGCCGACTTCGTCGATCCCGGCGGGTAGATCGAGCTTGCTAGACGCGTCGTCGTTCTTTTCGAGGTTGACGCTCGCGGATTGGATCGAAGCGCTCATCCAGACGAACAAGTCTTCCAATCGTCCGTCGGTAACGTCGGCAATATGGAACGTAACGTCGCCGACCTCTTTGAGCACGCTAAAATCGATATCGTCGCCGATACCTATCGTATAGATCTTCGAAGGTCGCGGTTTTAACGTCCGCAGCTCGTTCGCGGCTTGGCGCCATCCGTCGGTAGGTTGGCCGTCGGTGAGAACAAAGACCATCGGTCGCCAGTCGCCCTTTTCGTCGGGCGTGGTCGGGCGAACTTCTTGACGTATGCGTTCACGCGTCAAACGCAACGCGGCGCCGAGCGCGGTGCCGGGACGCGCTTTAAGTCTCGGAGGCTGGAATTCGCAGATATCCGTCAACGGCGTTAAGACGCGCGCCTTAGAATCGAACCCGATCACGGAGAGCCAGACCGTCTCTAACGCGTAAGGATTGCGCCGTAACGCGGAGACCATGCGTTGAACGCTAGCGTACACGGTATCAAGCGCGTCGCCAAGCATCGATTCCGAAACGTCGACCAGAATATAGACGGGCAATTTTCTCATTTGACTCTCACCCTGTTAGCAATAACTCTTTAATTACTTGAAACTGAAACAAGCTCAGCCCGCGGAAGGACGCACCGAGAACGAATCGCTTCGCCCTTCGCCGACGGCAAGACGCGCACCGCAAGAAGGACAGACAACGAACGGACCTTCCGACGCCTTCACATGATCGAAACAGAATCCCTCGTTGCAATTAGAGCAACACGCCCAGTCTTCGTTCTCGCAATGCGGACAAACGGGCATACACGCGATCCGGTCGGAACTGACCTCGGGGGGCTCGTATCCGCCGTCGGCTAGGAAGTCTTCCGGGATCTTGTACGACATGACGGGGACATACATCTCGATCTCGTCCAACCAACGCAATCGCATAAGATACTTCTGTTTCGTTGTCGAGCAGACGCCGTGGAAGAACAACTGCCGCGGAAACGTCGGGGCGTCGGAATAATCGTCGCCAATCTCCACGATACCGTCGGGAGTAGCGAGCGCGTCGCCTTTCAATTCGCCGGCGTTGCAACTTGCGGACTGTATGGCGGAACTCATCCAGATAAACAACTTCGACAACGTCTCCGGAGTCGCGTCCGTCGCTTGGAACGTCACGTCGGCGATCTCTTTGAGCAGCGCGAAATCGATCTCCTCCCCAACCCCGATCGCGTAGATATTCGCCGGCTTAGGACGCTGCGCGCGCAACGCCGCCGCAGCTTGACGCCATTCGTCGGTAGGTTGTCCGTCCGTCAGCAAGAAGACGATCGGACGCCAGTCCCCCTTATCGCCGTCGGTCGACAGCGTTACCTCTTTCTCGATCTGAGAACGCAGGAGTCGCAACGCGATCCCCATCGCGGTGCCGGGACGCGCTTTGAGTTCCGGCAAGCGGAAATCCGCCAGCTCCGTCAGCGGCACAAGAACGCGCGCTATCGAATCGAACGTGATGAGCGAGAGCCATACCGTCTCCAACGCGTACGGATTCCTAAACAACGAACTCAACATATTGTCGAGACTCTTGTTGACCTGGTCGATCGCCTCGCCGTACATCGATTCCGAAGTATCGACCACAATATATACGGGCAACTTTCTCATCGTCTCATCCTCCGCTCGCGTGAAACTAAGTAATACGATTATTTACCGTCGTTAACGATCATCACGTTGGCGATGCGGCCTGTGTCTTTCGCGGACAGGCGCAATTGCAATCCATGGGTCAACACGACCGGCTTGCCCACCGGGATCGGTTCGTGCGTTTGCACGTTGAGCAAGTCGGGCATACGTTCATTGACGAGCAGCCATCTGCCGTTGTGGAACTGGAAGTACCCGACGCGCTCGGTCTGCTTGGGCGTTAACTTCTCGTTCGGGAAGATGTTGCGATCGATATGCCATTGATACAACGATTGTCCGCTGAAGATCATTAAACGGCGGTTTTCAGTTCGGTAATTTTGGCCGTTGTAGGTGACATAGAAATCAAAGACCGGCGCCGACTTCGTGTACGGAGTTCCGCAATACGAGCAACACGGGTTCTTCGTCTCGTTATTGAACACAAACCACTTCATAACGCAGTTTGGATTCGCGCAAGGAAGAATTCTATCGCTCGTTTTGAAGAGCGCTTCTTCCCAATCGTTTGCGCTCGGACGCTTTGAGGGGTCGTGCAGGCCGTCAATAAACGCTCGATCGAACATCTCTTTCAGATATGGTCCCATGATCGTGTACGGCAACTTTTCCGTATCGATCCACGGCAGCAATCTTTCGTCCCCTTTACCGATCTTGATCCTATTAGAATCGTCGTTGGGGTGTTCAACGAAGAGCGCCTTGGCGCCCGTCTCCAAATGCTCCTGTTCCCCTTCGTCCGTCGACCAGACCTTGCGGCCGCGCAACGGATGACGATGGAAGAAATAGAGATAGATCAAGACGGCGAGCGCGTGGAGATCGGTCTCTCGCGAGGGGAATATAGGATTCTTCGTTCCTCGCGCCGCTTCGACTTCAGGCGCAATAAAGTCGTTCGTTCCATAGACTTCAGCAGGATAAAGGCCGGGAACGACAAGTCCGTCGATATCGATGATACACGCGTTACCGCCTTTCGGATCGACCAAGCAGTTCTTATACGAGAGGTCGCTATGCGCCAGACCGGCGGCGTGAAGACGACGCACCCCGCGACTAAGCATGATGCAGATACGGATATACGTCGTCAATTCGCCCTTTTCCTCCGGCGGAACAAAGCGATTGAAGGTCTTTGCGGAAGTAAACCACTTCCCTTCCTTCTCCGCGCCGGCAAGCGAGCTTTCTTTGGGGAAGAAGAAACATTCCTGATACGTCGGCACAACGATCCCGATCCTGCCGTCATATTCGACGATCTTCTCGGGCCAACAGAAGACATTTTTCCAGTACTCCCCGCCCTCCTGATTGAAGATGCGTTCGCGATACTGATTAACGAGCTTGTCAACGCGATCTAGCCCTTGGGCGTCGAGCTTATTGCGAAAGAAAGCGACGACATAACTTCTATCGGGAGAGAAATATACGTCTTTAACTCCCCCTTGTACAGGTTCTGTGTTTACAAACTCGACCACGGAACCGTCTTTTGCTTTCGTTCGAACAACGTCTGACATCGATATCGATCCTTGTATCGCGCTAAGTCGTTTCGCGACATAAGCGCGTCGCTACTATATTATTTTCTACTATTGGGGTTATACGAATTTTGTATTGAGCGCGTCAAATATCGCCGAGAGTCGTTTCGTCGGCGGCGACGGAGCTCTCGGGCTCGGGCAGAGTCGAGGGCGCGACGCTCGACGGCGTTTCTTCGACCGGCTCGGGCTCCCTGCTTATCGCGTTCGCCATCTCCGTATTGACCTTGATCGACAAGACCTTGGAGATACGGATATTCGTGAACTTGAATTCGCCGGGTATAGGCGTCCGCCCTTCGAAGTTGAACGACGAACGGAACTTTCCGCTGATATAGATATCGACCTTACCGTCGTATTCGCGCGTAGGCGTTCCCTCAAACAGTACGGAATCGCGTTGGACGGTACAGACGAGTCCGAATTCGTCAAAGCCTTGCGCTTCCAAGATCGACACGCCGATATTACGACCGTTGGCGTCGCGGAAGTTCTTGAAGCTCAACTTGCAGCTATAAGGCTTGCCGACCGTGCCGTTAGGCAAACGCAGACTCTGTATCGCGCGCAACGCGGCGTCGATGCGGTCGTGCTTCTTCGTAGCGTCGTTTTCGGCGAGGTCGAGCGAGATACGCATCGCGGCGCCACCCATTCCGCCTCGACGCGCCTTGTTCATCACGCGTACTTGCGCGATATAGGAACGCGAGTCGTCGTAAAGGGATAAACGCAAGCTATCGGACAATCGCACCGCTTCCCCGACGGGGACCGCGCGTTGGTTCGTCATATCGAAGAGCTTCTCGATCCCTTCGTTATGGAGATACCATTCGTCGTCCTTCTTTGACAAGTACCCCACGCGCTTCTTCTGCGCTTCCGTCAACTTCTCGTTGTAGGCAAGGTTCTTATCGACATGCCATTGGAAGATCTCTTTGCCGTCGAAGCCGACGAGCTTGCGATCCTCGTCGCGGTAGTCGACGCCGTTGCGCGACGACTTGTATTCGAGGACGGGTATCGACTCTTTATAAACGGTTCCGCAGTAAGGACATACCGGCTTACCTTGACCGTCGAAGACAAATTCGTGCTTCACGCAGCGCGGATTCGAACACGGCAGTATAAGGTCGAGCGTCTTCGAGAGCGCGTCTTCCCATTCCGAAGCGGCGGGGCGATCGAGGCGAGAATGCAGGCCTTTGATGAACGCGCGATCGAACAGCTTTTTGAGATAGGGGCCGCAGACCGTATACGGGATCTGTTCGGGATCGACCCACGGTCTGCCGGGCTCTTCGTTCTTCGCGACGACGCGGCGGTTGCTTGCGTCGGTCGGATGCTCGATGAAGAGCGCGCCTTCGCCCATCTCCATCTTCTCCTGCTCTTTGTCGTCCTCTTGATCGAAGATCTTCGAGCCGCGCAACGGATGTCGATGCAATAAGCAAAGATAGATCAAGACGGCAAGGGAGTGCAAGTCGGTCTGCGAGTTCGGCAGAACGCGTTCCTCTTTGGGGAGATCCTTCGTCGCGACAACTTCCGGCGCCATGAAATCGCGCGTGCCTAAAACGTCGGGATGGAAGAGGTTGGGAACGACGAGACCGTCGACGTCGATAACGCAACCGCGTCCGGAGACCGGGTCGACGAGGCAGTTCTTATACGAGAGGTCGCTATGCGCGAGCCCGGCAAGGTGCAGACGTCGTATCGCGCGACTCACTTCGAGACAAGCGTGGATGAATCCTCTAAGCGTCCCCTTCTCGTCCGGCTCGACAAAGCGATTATAGTTCTTCGCGGAACCCCACCATTTACATTCCTTCTCTTGCCCCGAGCGGAAGAAGAACTCCGGACCGTACGTCGGCATCACGACCCCGACTTTGTGCACGGTCTTAGTCGCGTCGTTATCGTCGTCGCTCTTGACTTCTTCATCGTATTCGACGATCGCATACGGCCAGCAGAACGTAGTGCGCCAGTATTCACCGCCGATGCGATTGAAGATGCGATCGTAGTACTCGCCGACGATCTTCTCGATACGTCGTCTACCGTTTTCATCAGGCGTTTTGCGGAAGAACGCGACGACGTAACTGCGGTCGGGCGAAAAATATACGTCTTTGATCGCGCCCGACTTCGGATCGTCTTTCACGAACTCGAATTTCTTACCGTCTCGGTCGGTCAATGTAACGATTTGCGCCATCAGTCTTTACTCTTATTTGAACGTGTTTATTGTATTGGAACCTTACGACTCGGAACGAGCGTCACGACGCGTCGACGGAACTGCCTTCAACGTCTTTCAGAAGATTGGAGTCTTCCGAGCTTTCGGGGACGTCTTCCGATCCGGCGGCGGGCGTTTCCTCTTTAGCCGTCGACGTTTCCGCGCTCTCAGTAGTATTGTCGAGAACGATCGACTCGCTACTCAATTCAAAATCCGTCTCGTCGTCGACGATCCTATCGTCGCTAGAAGCGCACGGTTCAGTCGCTTTATTCTCTTGCGTCTCGCACACTTCGGGAGGTAAAACGGAGTCGTCGTCGGCTTCAACTTCGCCTTGGTCGGTCAATTCGATCTCGGGCGCGGGCTCGGACAGTTCGACAACGCTCGTCGCTTCTTGCGATTCGACGGGTTCCGACGTCTCGACATTCTCTTGCGGTTCAACAGGTTCCGGAGTCTCAACGCTCTCTTGTAATTCAATGGATTCCGACGCTTCAACACTCTCTTGCGATTCAGCGAGTTCCGAAGTTTCAACACTCTCTTGCGATTCAGCGGGTTTCGGCGTCTCGACGGCCTCTTGCGTAGGCGTCTCTTCCAAAGCGCTCTGCTCACTTACCTCAACGGCAGATTCCTCTTGCGGCGTAACGGGCGCAAAGTCGGCGAGCTTTTTGCTCGTGATCGGACAAACGTCATTAAGAACAAACAAGATCGTTCTATCGTCGTGGTTTCCGGGAACAAAGAAATCGAGTCCTTTGAGTAGGCAGTCTCCGCGCTTTTCGACGGGCTCTTCCACATTGTCTACGCCGGAAAATTCTTTTTGGAGAATGTTGTTCCAGAAAGTTTCCCAAACGTCGTAACTCGTGAAATCGTTTTCCGCGGGGAAGAACGGGTCGGTCAAGCCGTCGGTCATGAGCGCCACCGCGCGGAAACCTTCAACAAAGGATAAACGCATACGCGCCAAGCATTTTTCAGGCGTAATTTCCTCCCCCATCGTGAGGAATCGCGTTTGTCCGGCAAACTCGCCGCCGTCGGGCATACCGAGCGCGACGAAATCGGCGCAACCGTTAGGACGATAGATCCCCATGCCGCCGTCCCCTAGCCAATACGTCGCGATAGCCCAAAACGCTTCGCGCGTCTCCGTCGCCGGGTAATGTTTCATCGCCGCGCACAGTAACGTCGTGCTGAAATCCTTGATCTTAACCTGTCGGTTCTTCGCCTCTTGCGCGATCGCGCCATAAGCGTCGTACACCGCGCGATAGATGAACTGGAAGAAGTTCGTTTGTTCCAACGCGCTCGTTTCACAGATAGGGTTGGACTTCCAGTCGGTCTTCGCTTCAAATTCGGCGATAACTTTCTCGTCTAACGAAACGGCGTATTCGCGACAAAACTCGGAGAGTTTATTGATCACAGTCTCGCAAGCGATCTTGGAGCCCTCGCGAGAGTATTGAGCGGAGCCCGCGCCGTCGGCCACCGCGAAGATAGACCAACCGTTCGCGTTATCTCCCATCTCGACCAAGAAATGATCGTCGCGGAATTTACCTTCGTTAGCGTGAGAACGCCCGCGTTGGCTCGCCGCTAAAACGCAAACGCCGTCGCAGAGCTTTTGCGCAAACTTATCGCTATTCGGCTTTTGATACGGCGCGTCTTGCGGAGTGGGTAGATCCTTCCACAAAGTCTTAGGATCGGGATTGACGACGAGTTTCAGCGGTTCAAGTTCAATCGTCGATTCGATGTAGGCGCGAGCTGTCGCAACGTTGCCGACGGGTAGTTCAGCGTCAAAAAGGGGCTTCGTATCCACTTTTTGAGCGATCCAATACTTGATAGAGAGCTTGATCTCGCCGTCATAAGCGCTACTTGGACATTTCCCTTCGTTCATGCCTTCAATGCACAAGGCTCCGTCGGTAAGAGAAACACCAAGACCGTAAGTTCTAAAACCGAGGGCGGTTAAACCAAGTTTCACATTTTGGAATTCCGGCGCGTTCGGATCGTAAAGCTGCTCCGTAAAAGAAAACGGACGTAAAACGCTTCCGTTGGCAATGACGAGATTTCCGATCTTTTCAATCAATGCGTTGATCGCTGCGCGAGCGTGTTCAGGATCGTCGCACCTCAGGTCAAATTGCAATTCAGGAGCGGGGATATTCGTCGTATTAGCGTTGGAGTTCGCATCTTGCGGCATTTGGTCTTTTTCAAGGTTGGGCATTTTCCGTATTCCTGTTCCGTTTCCGTATCTATGTCGCGTTGAACGTTTTGGTTAAAGCGGTTTTATATCGACCGGTCGTCTTGTTGCTAACGCACTTTAGCAGTCTTGTTCGTCGTCCTTATACTTATACTTCGATTCGGCATACACGTTCCCCGACTCGAGCCCGTTCACACTAGCAAACCGCTCCCATGGAGTCAAACCTTGTTTATACTCGGGGACAGACGCGTTCATAGCGCCGTCAACACTAACGCTACAAATATTTTGTGGAGTCACGAGGTGCGTCTCAACACGCGGTTCGTTCTCGGCTTGCTTAATACCCGAACCCGGATCGGCGGATTCATTTCTAGGTTCCGGCGTCAATATCAACAACGTGCGGTCGTCGTGGTATCCGCGTTCAAAGAAATTCATTCCTTCCAAGAGCGCTTGAGCGCGTTTCTGCGTAGTCCGTTGTTTGTCAAACGCGCCGGAACCGATCTTCTCGGGTAACTTCTCATTCCAGAAGATATTCCAATGTTTCGGGGAGCGCAACGCGTTATCAGACGGGAACAACGGATCGGTAACGCCGTCGGTCGCGAGCACAAGCGCTTTAAAGTCGTTGAAGAAGGTAACGCGGATACGCGAGTCGATCTTCTCCGGTTCAACTTCTGTCGGCATAGTGAGAAATCGCGTTTCGCCCGCATACTCGCCGCCGTCGGATTCGCCCAATAATATGACGGATTCAGGACCGTCCACGCCATAGAGAGCCAACGCGCCGTCGCCGACCCAGTACGAGACGAGCGCCCACATAGGTTTTGCACCCGGGAGCTCGTTAGCGGTAAAGCGTTTCAGCGCGCCGCATAAAAGCGTCGTATGATAATCGCGAAGAGCGACCCTATCGTCTTCTTGCTTCATTCTGATCGCTTCTTCGCGAATAGCGTTATACGCTCCTTGAATAGCGAGCGCAACGTTTCTACGAATTTCACGTTCATCGGATACGTCGCTATACCGCATTGACGCGCTGTTTTCGTTGAAGAGTCGTTCCATTTCGTCAACGACGGCCTTACAGGCGATCTCCGAACCTTTACGCGAGTATCTAGCGGACCCGGCGCCGTCGGCGATAGCAAAGAAATGCCAATCGCTATTCTTTTTGGAAAGCCTCATACAATAGTTATCGTCGCGAGGCGTGCCGACGTGTTCGTGCATACGCCCTCGTTTTGAGGCAACGATAGCGGTCAATGTAAGATCTTCAAAGTCGACCTTCGCGCCTTCGCTAAGATCGTCGATCAACTGAGGATACGGTCCATCTTTCGGCGACTCTTTTTTCTTCCATAACGATTCGGTATTGTTAGCTACGATCGTTAATCGCTTCAAAAATGTAAAAGGCTTAGTAATCTCAGGATCGTAGACCTCAAATACCACGGACTCGTCGAACGGAGTCGATAATCTGCCGGAAAAAACAAGTCTTCCGTACTCGTCGATCTTGCAACTAAACCCGGCTTGCATCAAGGCGGGAGAACACTCAACGTCAACGCTCAAATACTTAAGCGCTTGCGGCCCCTCGCGATCGCCAAAGATATCGAAAACGAGCACATAATCTTCGTTCGTCCTACCGTTCTTGCCAAACTCAAAGAACTTATAGTTATCATTGGCGAGCCTTAGGTAGTAACTGTTTTTTGAGTTGTTTAAGCGGTAACCAAACGTCAATTTGATCCAGAATCTGTTTTCGCCGGACACGGGCTCCTTCGGCGTATAGACGCCTCCTTGGTCCACATCTTTCTTTCCGAAAATAACAGCCATCGCAACTCCTTTTATTTTAAACCGTTCACCTATAAGCCGTCAACGCGCGCTCGACTTCTTACAAGACGAGCTTGATCTCCGCGGGCGGAGGCGGTAGATCTTCGAGGTCGTCACGCGAACCAACGCTTTGACTCGAGCATTCGACATTGACCGAAACCCACTTCCAGAACGACGTGAAGGTCGCTTCGTCCATCGTTTCAAGCGCATAGACTTCGTCTGTAAGTTCTTTAAGGGGTTCCGTTTTCGCCTTAGCGCCGGCGGCGCAAGCGATGATCTTCGAAAAGCGGTTGGCGCGGACGATCGGCACGGATTGCTTGAAGAGCATCGTGTCGGAGGGCGAGCCGTCGGTCATCACGATGAGCAACGGCAGCCAGTCGCCCTTTTCCGTCATCGTGGAGGGGCGAACTTCAGCGCGATAGCGCGTCATGAGCAGGTCGAGCGCTTCGCCAAGATTCGTCGGCGAAGTCTTCGGCATAGGTAGTTTAGGAACGCGGAACGTTTCGAGCTCGGTCAGCGGCACGAGAACGCGCGCTTCGGCGTCGTATGTGATCACGCTGAGACTCACTGTCTCTAACGCGTACGGATTTCTGCGAAGACTCGAAACCATCGCCTCAAGTCCGACTTTGACCGCTTCGATAGGCTCGCCGCGCATCGAACCGGACGTGTCGAGCAATATATAGATAGGTAATCTGCGCATAAACGTCTAAATCTCTAAACGAAAAGGCTAACGCGATCCCAAACTAACTTGGTCGCAAGAATTGCGCGAACTCTCGCGCGATAGAAACGCCAAGCGGTCGACGCGGTATAAACGTCGACCGCTCGGTGTGTTGCGTAAAGGCGCGATCTCTAGCGGATCACGGTTTGACGAGCGTGATCTCCGGAGGCGGCGGAGGCAGTTCGTCCAAGCCGTCGGGTTCGACTCCGGCGTCGACTTTCTTACTGCCGGTGGAGATACTCGCGGAGACCCACTTGAAGTAAGCGCCGATCGAGTTGGCGTCGGCGACGTCGAGCGAGACTACGTTCTCGGTGATCTTTTGGCAGGTGTCGATACTGGCGTTGGAGCCCGCCGCGCAGACGACGACCGTGCCCCACTTGTACGTGCGGAAGACGCTCAGGCCTTTGTCGAGGTCGTCGGTGGGCGAACCGTCGGTCATGATGAAGACGGCGGGTTTCCAGTCGCCTTTTTCTTCGGCGGTCGTCTTTTGAACTTCGTTAGCGGCGCATTCGGCGACGCGTTTGAGCGCTTCGCCAAGAGCGGTGCCGCCGCTCGCGGAAATTTGCGGGGGTTGGAAAAGCGCAACTTCGGTAAGCGGCACGACTTGCTTGACCTCGCTGCTGAACGTGAGCACGCTGATATACGCGGTCTCTAACGCGTAGGGGTCCTTACGGAGCGCTTGTTGCATCAACTGCATGCCGTTTTTAACCGCCTCGATCGGTTCGCCGCTCATAGAGCCGGAAACGTCGAGAAGAAGATAGACCGGAAGTCTTCTCATTAAACTGTCCTTTATCAATATTCTCGCGCGCAACGCGTTAAAACACGTCTTAACGCACGCGCGCAAACTTCAATTTTAATTTACGAAACACGCGGAAGGAAACTCAGTCTTCCGCAACGTCGACGCCGTAGGATCTAGCGAGATCGGCCAGGCGATCCGCTTTCGGAACTTCCGCGGGCTTGAAATTCCATTTTCCGTCGACATAGATGAATTCCCCGCACTCAATAGCGTAACTGTATGTGCGATCGCACAACTCGGTACGCCAGAAGAGATGCGACAAAGCGACGCGAGCGATCTCAAAATCCTTCACGCAGTCGTAGACTCGTAAATAGCCTTCGACGTTCTTGAAGGTCTGATGTAATCTCTCGCCGTCGTTGATCGATACGATCGCCTTGATCTTCTTGATACCTTTCGGCAACTTCTTGAAGTCGATCGAAGCGACTTCGTCGTCGGCGTCTTTCTCGCTACCCCGATCGCTACCGCTGATATTGTCGCCTACGCAACAAACGGAACCGCATTTCGATTCTTTATTGCCGTAGAAGACGCAATCGCTATCGCCGCGGACCTTATCCTTCGAATTCAACAACAAGATGATAAGGTCGAGGTCGAGCGTCAACGAAAGGGGCCGATCGTCAAGATCTCTGGGATCGATCTTGGGCTCGGTCTCCCATTTCAATCCGATACAGATCTTTTCCGTCTCTAATTCGACGCCATATTGTTTACGAAACGAAACCGCCATTGTTTCTCTCCTTCGTCTCTCAAACTTCGACGCCGTAATTACGCGCGATAACGCCAAGGTCGTAACTGAAACCTTGTCCTAACGCCTTAAACTTCCAAGCGCCCTTATTTCGATAGAGTTCGCCGAACAGTATCGACTGATCGACGCACGCGTCTTCGGTAAGGTCGAAGCGCGCGATCTCTTGTCCGCTCTTACAGTCGACGATGCGGATATACGCGTTGTCGACTTGTCCGAAGTTTTGTCCGCGTTCTTCGGCCTTGTAGATCGTAACGGCAAAGACGATACGTTCTACGTCGCTCGGGACTAGCGGGAGGTTGACTTTGATCTGTTCGGAGTCGCCGACGCCTTCGCTATCGCCGCCCGTGAGGTTGTCCCCTTGGTGTTCGACGGAACCGCATTTTGACGAGAGTTGGTTGTAGAAGATGAAGTCGTCGTCGCTGCGGACCTTGCGAAGACTATTCAACATGAAAGCGCTCGCGTCGAGATCGAAGTCCTCGCCGGATCCGACGCGTTCGTCCCAACCTAACCCGATCATGACTTCCGTCAATCCGGAATCTAATGCCGTATTCTGACCTTTAACTAGAGATAGAGCCATAATGGCGCTCCTTCTTTATCTATGCCGTAACGCGACGAAAATCGAGTATGAACCAAATTGCTCAGCAGTTGACGCCAAAACCGCGCGCAACGGAACCGAGATCGCCGACCGCTCCTTGACCGATCGCCTTGAACTTCCATTCGCCGTTACGAACATAGAGTTCGCCAAAGACCATCGATTGATCGATGCAGGCGTCTTCCGTGAGGTCGAAGCGCGCGATCTCGTCGCCGGTCTTGTTGTCGACGATGCGGATGAACGCGTTGTCAACTTGTCCGAAATTTTGACGGCGTTCGTTCGCCTTATGGATCGTGACCGTGAAGACGATATACTTGACGTCGGAGGGCAGCGTCGCCAAATTGACTTTGATCTGTTCGTCGTCCCCCTCGCCTTCGCCGTCGCGGTTGTCCCCTTGGTGTACGACCGATCCGCAGGGCGAGGCCAGTTGGTTATAGAAGATGAAGTCGCGATCGCCGCGCACCTTCTTTTCTTCGTTGAGTAGGAAAGCGCATGCGTCGAGGTCGAATTCTTCGCCGCTGTTAACGCGAGGGTCCCATCCAAGTCCGACCGTAACGTCGGTAAGACCGAGCTTGATATTTTGACCTTTAACAAGAGAGATAGCCATCTTTTATTCCTTCATTTCGTACAGATTGAAGCGCGAATTCAAACGTTGACGCCGTAGTACGCGGCGAGGGCGCCAAGATCGCCGGCAAGGCCTTCCCCGAGAGCCTTGAATTTCCAAGCTCCGTTGCGGCGATAGAGTTCGGCGAAGATCAGCGATTGTTCGATGCAGGCGTCTTCGGTAAGATCGAAACGGAAGACTTCTTCGCCGGTCGTTTTGTCGACCAAGCGAATGAACGCGTTGTCCACTTGCCCAAAATTCTGCTTGCGTTCGACGCCCTTGTAGATCGTGACCGTGAAAACGATATGGTCGACGTCGCTCGGGACCTTAGTCAAGTCGACGTGGATCTGTTCGTCGTCCCCGTCGCCGTCGCCGGTGCGGTTGTCGCCGGCGTAGATCACGGAACCGCAGGAGGACTCTTTATGATTGTAGAAAATAAGGTCGGAATCGGCGCGCACCTTCTTATCCGCGCCGAGCATGAACGCGCTAGCGTCGAGATCGAACGCCTCGCCCGCGGTCGTTCTCGGATCCCATCCCAGACCGACTAAAATACTCGTGAACCCCGGGTCTAGCGGTTTGTTTTCGCCTTTGCTAAGATTAATAGCCATTTCACACGCCTCTTGTATAACTCTGCGCCAAAATAAAAAATATACAGGTCGTTATCGCGCAACATTTCCGCATAGTTTATGCCAAAAACGAACCAAATGCGCATCTTTATTATATACAGTTAGAACGCCAATGACAAACATTTTTTTAAAAACTAAGTCGATTTTGTCTATACCCTATCCTATTTGAACAAAATTTCACATAATCAGTTTATGAGAAAAAAGCGCTCGATCGCAGGAAGCCAAAGAACCAACATAGCGACGTGAGAAGATAGATAAAAAACAAAAGTCAAAAACGAAAACGACGAAACGCGAAGACAGAGAATCTAGACAAAAGAGAGAAAGCTTGAAAAAGTAACTTTTCAAACGAAACGTGCGCCAAAGCTGCGATTAAAGGCGGGATTTAAGACAAGCAATGGGCTAGCGGGAAAGGGAAGCAAGAAAGTGGAAACTTTTCTAGACACAACCCCGGCGCACGCTTCAAGGGGATTAGTTCCAAAACTCGCTATAAAAACGAAAACCCTCTACCCCCATTTAAGGAGTAGAGGGTCGTTTTTAGAGGCGACCACCGGACTCGAACCGGTAAATGCAGGTTTTGCAAACCTGTGCCTTAGCCTTTTGGCTAGGTCGCCTTGCATGACTGAGAATATAAACGAGGTTTCGATTTTCGCAAGAGGTTATTTTAAAAAAATACTTTCGTCCCTCAAAACTTTCCACAGTTTTCAACGCTTTTCAAGACTGTGAAACGTCGTTTTATTCGCAAATTTACGAGGGATTCACGGAACATCCGCGGCGTTCGCGCGTCAAAAATTTTTGGAGAAAAAGTTTTGAAAGTCATGGTCTCGCCGCGCTCGCGTTCAGCGTCGGGAGCGTTCCTCGATCTTTTTCTCGACCGCTTCGACGACGCATTCGGGCAAGAAGCCGTCCAACACGCCGCGTTCATGCGCGCCGGCGATCTCCTTGATGAGCGAACTCGAAACGTGCGCGAGCTCGCCGTCGGCGATGAGGAAGAGCGTTTCGACCTCCGGTTCCAATCTCCTATTCGCCATCATGAGCGTCAACTCGGCGGGGATATCGGTCAAAGGACGCACCCCGCGCACGATGACGCGCGCCCCGATCTCCTTCGCAAATCGGACCGTCAGCCCTTCGTACGTCGTTACGTCGACGTTGTCGAGTCCAAGTTCCGCAGTCACGCGCTTGATCAGCTCGCAACGTTCCTCGGTCGTGAACCACGGCTTCTTCTCGGAGTTGACCCCAACGGCGACAACGAGACGTTCAAATAATCGGCTGGCGCGCTGGATCACGTTCAAATGCCCGAGCGTGATAGGATCGAAAGAACCGGGATAAATGGCTAGCGTGGATTTCCCCATAGGATCTTCCTTATCGAACCCCAAACAAATATTGGCAAAATAGGATATTTTTATCGTTTGGGGTTTTATTAAATCAAAAAATACGTTATAACCGATACGCTTACACTCTCGTTTTCACGAGCGACAAGCGTCCGCCGACGCGCTAAACGCCAAAATGGCGGGAAATTTGCTACTATTATAATGTAGCGTCGCGTTTTCACAAGAGAAAACGCGATCCGAAACCAATAAACGACACATAACGACGCCGCAAGGCATACGCAATATTGCGCGAATCGCGCGACAGTAAACTAATCGAGCAAGAAGATGAGTTCCGAACAACGTTACGATCCCGGCATGTTAGAACAAACGAAACAGCAGATACGCGTACTCGTCAACGAGATCGCGCAAGTATCGCGTTCGGACGTCTCTCCCGACGTATTCCAAGCGGAATTCCTAACGCGCGTCGTCCGCGCGCTCGGCGCGATCGGCGGGGCAATGTGGATGACCGACGGTTCCGGTCGTCTCTCGCTCGGGTACCAAGTGAACCTCAAAGAAGCGAAACTTCACGAAGACGAAGAAGCGAACAAGACGCACTCGTATTTGTTGTACAACACGCTTCGCGGCTCTGAAAACGACCTGATGGTCCCCCCGCACTCCGGCGGCGAAGGCGCCAACGACGGCGGTAATCCGACGGACTATCTCGTCATTATGGGCGTCATCTCGACGGAGTTGGAAAAGGTCGGTATTCTCGAAGTATTCCAACGCCCGGACTCCAACCCCGCCACGCAACAAGGGTTCTTACAGTTCGTACGCCAGGTGACGCGTTACGCCACCGAATACTACAAGAATCGTCAGCTCAAGAATTTTAGCGATCGTCAAAGTCTTTGGACGCAACTTGAAGACTTCACGCGCAATATCCATAAGACGCTCGACCTGAAAGAAACGCTCTACACCGTCGCGAACGAAAGTCGGCGCTTGATCGAATGCGACCGCGTCTCGTTGGCGATCATGCGCGGCGGACGCGCGAAGATCGAGGCGGTCAGCGGACAAGATATGGTCGACAAGCGTTCCGAGACGATCAAGCTCCTCGGCGGCTTGGCCTCCGCGGTAGTTAAAGCGAACGAGCCGATCGTCTACACCGGCGACACGACCAACTTCCCTCGCGAGATCGAAGATCGCGTCGAAGAATACGTCGACGCTTCGCATACGAAGACGATCGCGGTCTATCCGCTCATCGCGCATACGCTCGACGAAAAAGACTACGACGAGACCGAACATAACAAAGTGACGATCCCGCCGCCGTTCGGCGCGATCATCGTCGAACAGATCGAGAACTCCAACGTCTCCGAGCATATGATGAAGCGCGTCGAGATCGTCGTCGAACACGCGCGCGTCGCGGTCGGCAACGCGTTGGATCATAACTCGATCTTCCTCGCGCCCGTCTGGCAAGCCATAGGCAAATCGAAGGTCTTAGTCACGGCGCGTATGCTCCCGAAGACGATCGCGGTCTCGGTCGGCGTTCTCGCGCTCATCTTGCTGATGATCTTCCTCCCGTGGAACTTCAATATGCATTGCGACGGCTCGCTCGAGCCGGTGGTTCGCCGCAACGTCTTCGCTCGCGAGTCGGGCAAGGTCGACACGCTCAACGTCGAGCACGGCGACACTGTCAAGGCGGGAGACGTGCTGCTCATCCTCTCTAACAACGAGTTGGAAGCGGAACGTCAAAAGAACGACGGCGAACTCAACGAAGTGCAAAAAGAGATCCTTACGCTTAAAGAGCAAAGCTATCAAGCGAAGGACGCCGAGCGTATCCGCATCAGCGGTCAATTAGCGCAATACGTCGAACGCGAGCGCACGTTGAAGATCCAAAAGAGCATTCTCGAAGCGCGTAACGAAGACCTGAAAGTTCGCGCGCCGATCGACGGCACGGTCATGACGTTCCAACTTGAGAACACGTTGAAGAGCCGCCCCGTCCAACCCGGTCAGATCTTGATGGAGATCGCGCAACCTGACGGCGAACTGCAATTGGAACTCCAGATGCCCGAAAAATATATGGGGCATATTGAAGACTATAAACGCAAGATCCAAGAAGACGATCCCGACGCGCCCCTCAAGGTCAAATTCGTCATGACGGTCGATCCGTCTCACTCCCACGAAGCGACCGTCGCGGAAGAACACGACCGCGCGGAAAATCGCGGCGGCGAAGAGACTACCGTCGAGATCCTGGCTTCGATCGACGACCCGAGCGAATTGCCCGAAGCGGCTTGCGCCGGCATGGGTGTTTCCGCGAAAGTCTACTGCGGCAAGCGTTCTCTTGGTTACGTCTGCTTCAACGAACTCGTGGCGTTCCTGCAACGCACGGTATTCTTCTGGTTCCAATGAACGAGAACGTGAGACGAGCGGGATATCGAATAATAAACTAAACTTAGAAAGTATTACATAAAGCAATGACTATTCAGAACAAAAGCGCGCGCGTATTGTTCGCTAGCGCGGCGATCGCGCTTTGCGGCGTTTGTAATTCCTTTGCGCAAGACGACTACGAAAGCGCGGTATTGGGACGCGGCGCGGCTTCCGCCGGCATAACGTCCTCGACGCTCGGCGCGAGCGCGGGGCTCTCGGACGCCGCGTCTTCCCCCGTCGATTTCGCTTCCTCGCAACTGGTCGACGGTCGCATCGTCGTCCGCAACGCGAAGGTCGAGATCCCGAAGGGCGAAGGTTACGAAGCGGTCATCAGCGCGAACGGTCAAGGTCTGCTTGACGAACTGCGTCTTTACGAAGACGATTACGACCTCGGTTCCGAATTGGAAGAACTCTCCAAGCAGATCGCGGGCGTGATCGCGCAAGATCAAGCTCAAAACAAGAACGCCGCGCAAAAAGAGACCGAGAAGACGGTCGATCCGGCGCAAGCGCGAGCCGAGGCGGAACAAGCCGTCTCCGAACAGATCGAACTGCTCAATCGCTTCGTCGACCTCGATAAAAAAGAAAGCGATCGTCCTCAACTCACGCGCGGCACGCACGTCAAAAAAGGTCAATACCTTGGCAAGCTTCAAGACGACGAATTGAAACAAGAATTCATGGTCGCGTTGCAAGAACTGCTCGTCGCGCGTAAAGAAGCGGAAAAGACGTTGGAAGTCGACGTCGCCATCGCCGCCGCGCGCGTAGCGCAAGCCTCCTACCGCCGCGCCGACTCTATGAACAAATCGATGCCCGGCTCCATCTCGCCTGAAGAAGTCGACGAAAAATACTACGACTGGATCCGCGCCGCCAAATCGATCGAGAAAGCGCGTTACGATCTCGAAGTCAATAAAGAAAAAGTCAAGGTCAGCTTGGCGCGCGCCAACGCCACGAAGGTCCAGATCCGCAACCGCAAGCTCCGTTCCCCGATGGACGGCTTCATCGACGAAATCTACCAAAACGAAGGTCAATGGCTTCGCGAAGGAGACCAAGTCCTTCACATCCTGCGTCTGGACAAAGTCCAAGTGACCGGCACGATCGACGCCGAGCGTTTCTCTCCTGAAGACGTCGACGGCAAACCTGTCGTCGTCAAGGTGACGCGTCCCGGTTACGAAGCGATCGAGCTTCCCGGCGAAGTCGTCTACGTCCGTCAGGTCGTGGAATCGGGTCACTACTACTTCTACGCCGACGTCGAGAACAAGACGATCGCGACGGAATCCAATAAGAGCTACTGGCTTCTCAATCCGGGTTCTCTGGTCACGGTCGAGATCGTCGTCGAATGAAGTCAGTCTCGCAGTTATTGAAATAGACAGAGATATTCGCGCGCGAGTCGTTAACGACGGTTCGCGACGATATCGATAGAGAGGATAAAAGGGTAACATATGGCGTCGTTGGCCGACAGTCTGGTATCTAGCGCGGAACGCGTATTAACGGTATATGCGCGAAACGACCTAGAAGCCAAACGCGCCACGTATCTAGGACGCGCGTTTTGGATCGTAAAAGATCCGATCGGTCTGAAATACTATCGCTTTCAAGACGAAGAGTACTTTATCCTCGAATCGCTAGACGGCACTAAATCGCTAGAAACGATCAAGGAAGAATTCGAAGCGAAATTTCCGCCGCAAAAGATCACGCTAGAAGAGATCCAAAGCTTCGTTGGACAGCTACACCAATGCAGTTTGATCGTGGCGGGCGTTCCGGATCAAGGTCACGAACTCCTAAAGCGTCGCACGAAGCGACGTCGCAAGGAGATCCTCGCGGCTTGCTCCAACATCTTGGCGATTCGTTTTAAAGGGGTCGACCCCGACAGATTCTTCAACTTCTTACTGCCTTACGTGCGCTGGTTCTTCCACCCCGTCACGTTGATATGCTGCTTGATGTTGATGCTGTCGGCGTTGCTGCTGATCGGTATCGAGTTCGACCACTTCCGCTCGAAGCTTCCTGAATTCAAGCAGTTCTTCGGGCCGGGCAACTTGATACTGCTGAGCTTCGTACTATTCTTCACCAAGGTATTGCACGAGTTCGGGCACGGGCTATCGTGTAAAGTGCTAGGCGGGGAGTGTCACGAGCTCGGGGTCATGATCTTGGTTCTCACGCCGTGTTTGTACTGCAACGTATCCGACTCGTGGATGCTCCCTAGCAAATGGAAGCGCGCGGCGATCGGGGTCGCGGGGGTATTCGTCGAGTGTACGCTCGCGTCGATATGTACGTTCATCTGGTGGTTCACGAAAGAGAACACGCTGCACTACCTCTGCTTGAACGTCATGTTCATCTCCTCGATCAGCACGATCATCTTCAATATCAATCCGTTGCTTCGTTACGACGGTTATTACATCCTCGCGGACTTGTTGGAGATCCCCAACTTGCGTCAAAAAGCGACGAAGATCATGTCGCAAAAAGCGTCCGAATGGTTCTTGGGGATGGAATCGCAAGAAGACCCGTTCTTGCCCAAGCGTAATCAGTTCCTTTTCGCGCTGTACACGATCGGAGCGGTCTGCTACCGTTGGGTCGTCATGGCGTCGATCTTGTTCTTCATCTACCGATTCTTCGACACTTACGGGCTCAAAGTAGTCGCGCAGTGCATTGCGGCGATGTCGTTATACGGTCTGCTAGTCATGCCGTTGTGGAAGATCGGTAAATTTTTCTGGGTTCCCGGGCGGATCTACAAAGTGAAAAAGTCGCATTTTTATCCATCGTTAGCGGGCTTACTTGCGATAATCGCGGTATGCTGTTTCGTCAAGTTTCCGTACTCGATCTACGCGCCTGCCGTTTTGGAACTTCGTTCCGACTCGACGATGACCGCGAACGTCCTTGCGCCAAAATCCGGCGGCATCCTCTCCGAGATCCTTGTCAAAGACGGTCAACGCGTCAAAGCGGGCGACAAGCTCGTCGTATTGAAGAACCCTCAACTCTTCTCCGAGCTCAACGACCTCAAAGGTCAGATCCTCGAAACGGAACGCGATATCCAGACGTGCGAGCAACTTGGCGCCAACCAAGAAGCGGTCGCGAGACTGCAAGAGATGCGCGCGAGACTCGTCGGGCTCAATAAGGCGAAAGACGCCGTGCAAGTCGACGTCGACCGCCTCACGCTCACCGCGCCTATCGACGGCGTCGTCGTCTCACCGTACTGGCGGATGGATCGCGACAACAAATTCCACGACGCGTCGTCGGAATTGCTCCCGTGGAACGGAACGCCGTTACTGCAACGCAACTTGAACACGACCGTCGAGCCCGGTACGCACGTCTGCAGCGTCGGCGACCCGAAGAAACTCGAAGCGATCATCGTCGTCGACCAGTCTAAGAAAGACGACGTCGCCAAAGGTCAGACCGTTAAGATCAAGCTCAACGAGCGACCCGCAGAACTTTACTACGGCGAGATCGTCGCCGACGTCGACGTCGAACGCCGCGCTATGAACAGCGTCCCGTACCAACTCTCCGTCAAGGGCGGCGGGCCTATCGCCACGGAGACCGGCGAAGGCGGGACCGAGCGTCCGCAGATGGAATCGATCCGCGTGCGCGTCGACCTCGACAACGAAGACGACCTGATGCGCGTCGGCATGACGGCGAAGGTCAAGATCAAGGCCGCGCCTAAGACGTTGTTGCAACGCCTGATCAGACTCGTCGGTCAAGTCTTCAACTTCAAGCTGTGATCGTCGTTTTACGGCATAAATAAAGAGCCCCGCTCGGAGCGTTTCAGTTCCGAGCGGGGCATTTTTTCTCGAGCAAACGAAGAGACAAACGTCAACGAATATCGGTCGGGATCAGTTTCTCAACGTCGACTTTTTGTATCTTCCCGTCCTTTTCCTGTCCTAGTTCGTTTTGGTAAGTCGTCTTGAACGCGTCCGCGTCAATATGAACGGCGCCGACCCAACGCACGTAAGCGGGCAATTTCTCGAACGCGTCGGGATCTTGCCAGTAAATGTTTCCGCTCAACTGCGGTTGTTCGGGCGTCCACGCTTTATCGGAGCGCACGAGCGATTCGGTCGCGTTGGCGAAAACGTTGTTCTTCACGACGAAGTTCTTAGTCTGCGCGGTGTTGCTGTAGAACATCAAGCAGCGGCCGTTACGATCCGGGCGTTGCGCGTGTCCCCAACCGAATCCGGCGTTAAGGCAGTAGTTGTCTTCAAACAAGACGTTCTCGGTGATCGATTCCTCGTCGCGATTCCAGTACTCGAACGAATACTCGCAGTTCCAGATAACGTTGTTGCGATAAACGATATTCTTCTCGGTATTGACGCCGGAACCTTGATTCGTGAGCGCGGCGTCGTAGACTTCCCATATGCGGTTATTTTCGACGACGTTGTCTTCCGCGGCGCTCCAGAACTCGACGCCGTTGCCAAAGCGCGTTCTGCGTCCTTCGCCCCCTTCTTGGTACTGGTCGCCCCCGCCGATCCACGCGATATCGCAATTCCTGATAACAAGGCGTTTACTATTCGAGCCGCCGAAACCGTGAGCCGCGCCGTAGCGGATATCCAGCCCGTCGAAGATCGCGTCGTGAACGTTGCTGTGGTCGACGACGTGACGCATGACCGCCGCTTCGATCGACTTATGCGCCTTTGCGGGGTTCTCTTTCGAGTTGAACCAAACGCGTCCGGTCCCGCGGTCGTAGACGAAGTCGTCTTGTTGGTCGATCCCGGGGAGCTTAACTTTCCCGTCGTCGTTGAGCACGTCGTCGACGAACCAACGCTTGAACGCGGCCTTATTGCCGTCGAGAATGATATTACCGACGTCGGGTCCAAGTTCCAAAGCGTCGACTTCGACGAGTTTCGTCTCAAAGTTAGCGATCTCAATATCGATATCGTCGCCGATACCGCCCATATAGAACGTAACGCGCGCGTCGTCGGCAGTCTGCGACGCTTTGATAGCGACGGCGCAACGCGACGTCTCAACGTCGGCCAACGCCTTGCCGAGTATGACCGTACCGTAGCTCGGCCACGGCGCCGACGTCCCGGACAAACGCATAGACAACGCGCAAGGCTTCGACGCTTTGATATCAAAAGAGAGCAGATAACACGCGTCTTTTTCAATAGAGAGCCCGCTCTTGAACCATTGGATATGGTTTCCGGCGGAGCCCGTGGAATCGCAACGGAAGCGATAGACCTTGGCGCCGTCGACCGTTTCGACCTTCTGAGAGACTTTGGCGCCGTTCTCTTGATGCAACGCCCAATTCCCGTCGCCTAGCAACTCGACCGTCTTGAGTTCGCGCACTTCGGCGCCGCGCGTCGCCCAACGCTCCTCGCCCATCTTCACCCAATCCGATTCCTTATCGAGCGCGACGGAACGCCAAAGGCTCGGTTTAAGTCCCTCTCCATAAGAAGTATACGTTATCGGAGCTCCCGGGTCGCCGGAATGCGGTTTGAGTCCACCGCGAAAGACCTCGCCCGACTTGAAGCGAACGACGTCGCCGGGAACAAGTTCGTCGGCGTCGTTAACGCGATCGAGCGTCTTCCACGCGGTCGCGGGCGACTTACCGTCGGCGGAGTCGGAACCTTTAGTCGCGTCGACGTAGTAATCGGTAGCGACCGCGGCGTTAGCGGCTAGACAACACGCCGCGAATAATAAGAACGATCTAAGTTTCATAGTAGCGCAATTCCCTGAGGTTACGCGCTCGCGTCGACGAGCGCTCGATACAGCTTGCGCCATTATATCAGCGCGCCCTAGGGAATACAAGCAAAATAAAAACGCCGCTCGACCTTATTACAAGATCGGGCGGCGTTTGTTTCTTATTGGAGCAACGCGTAAACTCAGCGCGGTTTCTTGAACGACGGCGCGTCGACGAGAGACGCGGTCTTTTCCGGCTCCTTCCACTCCGAGGTAAACGTTTCGAGCGGCTTGGACGCGGTCTCGCCGGCGTTCTCTTCGGCGACGGGGCGATTATAGCGTCGCGTTACGAACTTCGACGGCACGGAGGTCGCGACGACCTCGTCGCGATCGGCGGCGCTCCAATTCCCTTGTTCTAACGTCTTCGTTTCAGCGCGCGCCGCGACTTTCGTCGTCTTTGCGGCGGTCGTTTTCGCAGGCGCAGGCGTCGCGGACGCTACCGGGACCCAACCTGACGCTTTATTGAGGTCTTCAACGCTTTCGCGCTTCGGTCTCGACTCGCTGAGCGGCGTAGTCTCTTCCTCGGCTCCGATAGGCGCGGCGACCGTTTCGACGTCGTCTTCTTCCACGACCGGCGTGAAGCCGTCGGCGCGTTCTTCGGTTCCGGCGTCGGCGGCGTCGTCAACGACGTTCTCCGCGATATCTTCCGCGACTAAACCAAACGCTTCGTCGGGATCGTCGACGGTTATGAGCAGCGGCGCGTTCGCGTCGGAGCTTTCCAACGCCTCGTCGGTCAGCGCCAACGTCAGGTCGTCTTCCTCGCTCTCTTCGGCTACGGCGTCGGAGGTCGGCAAAGCGATCGCGACGTCGGAATCGTCGTCGTTGGCGACGGGCTCGTCTTCGTCGGGCAGATCGAGGAAGAGCAACGGCGCGTCCGTATCGTCGACGACGGTTTCGTCGTCGCTAGCGATCAACGGCGCGGCTTCGACGGCGGCGTCAGCAAGATCGTCGGCTACGACAGGTTCGCTCGTCAACGCTTCGGCGCGAGAAGCGTCGGCGCGTTTCGAGGTCGCCAACTGCGGTATAGCGATCGCGATATCTTCGTCTTCCTCAACGTCTTCATATTCGTCCGCTTCGTCGTCGGCGGCCAATACGAAGTCGCTATTGAGCGATATCGGCAACTCGTCGTCCTCGTCGGTGGAGAGCGTGGTCGGGCGTTTCGCGGAATAGCTCAACGTCGCGCGTTCTTCTTGTTCCTCGATCAAGTCCATCGCTTCACTATTCGTCGACGGTTTCGCGCCAACTTTCGCCAACGAACTACCCGGCGCAACGACCGACGGGGTCGCGCCCTTCGAACTGTAAACGAACGTTGAAGAAGGACTTTCTTCTTCGTCGTCCCAATCCATAGACAGACTGAAATCGTCGTCATCGTCGCTCGACAACGAGAAATCGTTATTGGCGAGCGTCGAGGACCTACTGAATTCAGGTTTCGAGGCGATCGAACCGGCGCGCGTCGTCGGCAGCGCGTTCAAGCCGGGAGTTTGCGACGGCAGCGAGGCGTAACCGTTCTCAGACGCGGAAGACGGAAGCGGCGGAACGCTCGGTTGAGAGGCGACCGCGCGAGTCGGACCGTAGCCGTTCTTCTCGCGAGCCAAGATACGCGCGGAAGTCGGATACGGTTCGTTCATCTTCGCGAGAAGTTGGTAATCCGGAACTTCGCCGCGTCTACGCGCTTGAGCTTGCGAACCGACGCGCATCGCTTTTTCCGCAAAGACCTTGCGCGCTTCCGGAGTCAAGCCTTGCATACTAAACGCGATCTGTTGGAACTCGTAAGGTTCCGCTTCGATTGTCTGAGAAACGCTGTCGACAAACGCGAGCGTCTGTTCGAAATTCGAGTCGGCGATCTTGCCAATAGCGGAACTGAACGTGCGCGCCAAGAGGTCGACGCCGGGATTCTTGAGATCGATGAACGCGTCCAATCTGCAAACGACGAGCGGGGTCATATCGACGTCTTCAGTGTAGCGCGTTTGCAAAACGAGGAAGACTTCGCCGACCATCTGACGTCCGAGCGCGGGACCGCGATACGATCCGGAGCAATACGCGAGCGTCAATTCCGAGTCTTGGTACAAAACTTGCACCTTGCCTTCGGACCCGCTCTTTTCGCGCATCGAGTAGATGTTATTGCCTTCCGCGACCATCGTAACTTCGTCGTAACCCATCGAATGCCAGAGCTCGACGACGGCGTTAGGATGCGTGAGGAAGAAGTCGAATAATTCGGGATTGCATCGTCCGCCGGCCATTGGCAAGCGGCGATACATCGTCGGAGACGACGTGAGTTGTTGCACCTTCTGTTGCGCCTTCGGCGAGAGCTTATCCCACGGAATACGCGCCAACACGTCGCGCGCTTCGTTGCGGTCTGTCGACGCTTGCGCCAACGCTTCGGCGGTAGGAGCGGTGCGCGAATTCTGCGCGCTAGCGTAGTTTGAACCGCGTTGGGGTTGAGCAAACGCGCGTTGCGCGGAAGCGTTTTGAGCCCCGGCGTAGGAACCGCGAGTCTGCGCTTGCGCATACGCTTGCTGTTGCTGCGAGTACGCTTGTTGTTGGGGAGATTGCGCTTGTTGTTGCTGCGACTGTTGCGGCTTCGGCGAGCGCTTGATCAACGGTGAAAATCCGAGGATATTATTGCGTTCCGGGCCCGAGGCGTTTTGAGCGCTCTGTTGGAACGGATTCTGGATCAGCGGCTGACGTTGTTGCTGCTGTTGCTGTTGTTGGGCGCCGGATTGCGAAGACGAATTATCTCCCCACAAGCCGGAAAGCAGACGCTTAGAACCGCCGTTACTAGAACCGCTTTGCTGCTGTTGTTGCTGTTGACGCATTTGCGCTTGTTGAGCTTGCGCCTGCTTCATCTGCTGTTGTTGCGCCTGACGTTGCGCGGCGGCCTGTCGCGCCAACGCCTGTTGCTCGTACGCTTGTTGAGCGGCTTGCTGCGCGGCGGCTTGTTGGCGTTGCGCCTGCATATACTGCGAGCGAGAAGCGGCCGCGGCGGCGGAAGAAGCCCCGGAAAGATCGGCGGAACTATAGATGGAACCGTATTCGGCGGAATACGCGTTGCGCGACGCGTTCATATCGGGCCCTAACGCCGCGCTCAACGCGGCAATGCCCAACGCGATCGCTCCTACGCGTCGATACTTCGAAACGGAGCCCGAGGTCGTGCGAGAAAGACCGAGTCTTTCGCGAGAAACCGAGTCGTCGAAACGTGACATCTTCAATCCTTTGCCAAATCAGTTCGTTTAACCTCTCCGGACGCGTAATAACGCCGGGACGGCTAACTCGTCCATCCTAGACGCAGTCCTAGCCGTATAGTTGTTATCGTCCTCGGCCTCTCCTAAAAACACAAATAATTCTCTTTTTCATCATAATCGTTCAATTCGTCTCTTCCAATCGTTTATCCAGATTCGCTATCTTATCGTTTTAAACATTCGCGTCGATGTTGAAAAAAAGCGCGCGGTTTCTATAATGAACTGAAACTTCCGCTCAATCATACGAATCAGGACCATCATGACGACCGACCGACGCAACGAGAACACGACGACGCGTTTACTGCAACGCGCCCGCGCCGACGCAATATCGGTCTTAGACGGTAACGCGCGGCGTCTGTCTCGCATGGTCGGACTACTTTTCCTAGCGCCGGGGCTCTTTGCCGGCGAGGCGGCGGCATATATTGGCGCGACGCTAGCGGTCGTCGCGGCGTTCTTTTTCTCGTATAGAGCCGTCAAGAACGCTCCGACGTTGAAGCAGACGGCGTTACGACTAGAAAAACGATACGCGCAAGGCCTAGGTTCGTGGCTAGCCGCGTACGATCTCGAACGTTCGACTCGCGTCAACGGTTCGGCGCGGCTAACGCGTCGCGCTATCGAACTTGCCGTCGACGAACTATCGGCGCTCGACTCGCGTCCTCGTCGCGAACGCGGGCTCGCGGCGTTGGGCGTTTCGGACGATCGCCGCCTTGAACGTCTCGCGCTCGTCTTGGACGTTCTCGTATCCGCGTCTCTCCTACTCTCTTGCGTTCTCGTCGTCGCGCCTTCGACGCGCCACGCTCTCGAGGAACCGAAAAACGACGTAACCGCGCGAGAAACGCCAACGCAGTCCGAGCTCGAACGCGACGCCGCGACGACTTTCGAAGGTTCGCCGACCTCGCAAGACGTCTCGGAACCGCCGTCAAACGCGGACCTCGCCGCGGAACTTGCCGCGCTACGCGACGTCCTCGCGCGACTCGTCAACCTCTATGACGCGCTTCAAGCCGAGCCTGTCGACGAAGATATCTATTGCGCGGATAAATTGGTCAAAGAGATATGGCGTTACGTCAACGCCCCTCACGAAGGCGCGATCGCGTCGACGGCGAGAACGCTCGCTTGCGCGAAACTGACCTATCCAAGCGTTTTGGCGACTTCCGCCTCGGGCCGCGAGATCGCCGCCGCGTTCCTCTCGCGTAATCTAGAGCAATTTAGCGCGTTATGGCAAGATAGTAAAACGAGCGAACGTCGCGTCGTGGACGCGTTAGGGACGCTTGGACGCTCGAACGACTCGCAAGAACGCCGCGACGCGTTAGAAGCGTTTCAACGAGAATGCGCCGCTCAACAAGCCGCGTTGCGTGAAGAGTCGCAAGCGCTCGCGTTATTCGCTCGAAGTTGGACTTTCGGGGCAAAGTTGGACGAATTGGAAACGCGCCGCATCAAGGCATACGGTTCCGTAGTCGACCTCTTATCCGCTCGCGCAGGACGCTTCCCTTGGGACGACGCTTCCCCCGACGCGCAAGTCGACGCGTTCCTATCGCAGCTCGAAGTATTATCCAACATTATCAACAAATTAGAGATCGACGCAAACGAATTGCGCGAAGACCTGAAAAGACCGGAAAACACCAGTTTCATAGCGTCTATTGAAGAAATCGCGCGCGCGACCGAAACCTACGACGCGCTCTTTACGTCTAATAACTACGATCGCGCGCAACGCACGCTCGCCGGCTATCGCGCGTTATGCGCGGGGTCGGCGGAAGACGCGCGTAACGAGCGTTGGGGACTGGCGACAAACGCGCTTTCAAAACGCTTTGACGCGCTCGCCGTCGACGCGGAAACTAACGCGACGGAGTCCGACGCTTACGCGGAACTTGCCGCCGCGCTGACCTGGGGAACCGTCTTCGACGCGAGAGAGACGCGAACCGTAAACGAGCCCGAGAGAGTCAAGAAGTCGTCCGACGGCGATACGCCGATCGCGGCGGAAGAACAGTCTCGCGCCGATAACGAACTCGCGAATACGGACGTCGAACTACCGTCCAAAGTCGGGAGCACGGGAACGACCGACCAAGCCGCGACGCGCGACGACGCGTTGTCCGTGAAACGCGCGAGCTCGTCGGGGACGCTGTTCGACGCGGGCGCGTCTCCCGACGCCTCGTTTGCGGGGGGCGGCGCGGGCATGCCGGCGGAAGCCGCTACTGAACCGGCGTCGACGGCGTTCATCTTGCGCGACGACAAAAAAACTCACGAACGCTTTGAGTTAAGCGAATCGTGGGCGCCGGGCGCCGCGGAAGAAGCCAAAACAAAGCGTTTTCAAGAGAGATTACAAGAGCTCTTACAACGTCGAGACGCTAAGAAATAGCGCGTTATACAGGTTTGCTTATGAAAATAGCGCTGTGAGAAATACAAAGACGAAAGTGACACAAAGGTTAACAGTGTTAACCTTAAAAAGGAAGCCCAATTTATTAAAAAACGGTAAAAATAATAGCGTTAACTGTTTTGTGAACTTCACAAATTTCAATCGTCTGGTATCATTGTAAAGCTTTTCAATATTTTATTCGCGCTGATTTGCGTAAGGATTATGAAAAAGCTAGCGCGCGGCGCTTTAAGCAACGCCGCGCAAAAACAATATAAGGTTATTTTTTTCTTTCATACCTTTTGTTGTAAGGATCCAACAAATGCTTACTTCCCGTAATCGTCAAGGCTTTACGCTTGTCGAACTCTTGGTCGTTATCGCCATTATCGGTATTTTGATCGGCTTGCTCCTTCCCGCCGTCCAAGCGGCTCGTGAAGCGGCTCGTCGTATGCAATGCACGAACAACCTGAAGCAACTTGGTCTCGCGGTCCAAAACTACCACGACGCCAACAACGCTCTTCCGGCTGCTCGTTCTCAATTGGGTAAGAGCGGTTTCATCCTCAACGGTTCGAAGTCCGCGGGCGGCGCTTTCGGCGCGGCCGTTCACCTCATGCCTTACCTGGAACAAAGCGCCGCTTACAGCACGCTTCTTTCCTACACCGAAGACAACTACTCCGCCGGTCGTCTTCAACACCCGTTCATGTCCGGTTCCTTTAAGACCAACTACCCGGTCTTGAGCGAGACCATCACCGCGTTCTGCTGCCCGTCCGACGGTAACGCCACCCAAAAGTCCACCGACGGCCACGAATCCGGTCGTTTGAACTACGTCACCTCTCGCGGCGACTCCATGTGGAACAACAACCGTCACCCGGACGATGAAGGCGGCGCCGCCGCTAAGACCGCTCACCGCGGTATCTTCTGGATCGGCGAATTCCCGAACATGTCCGTCGTTGTCGACGGTACCTCCAACACCGTCGCTTGGTCCGAAACGCTTTCCGCGAACGGCCAAGGCGGTCGCTCCATCAAGGGCAACCTCTTCACGGTCTCCGCGATGTACGACGGCAACTCCAAGCCGGGTCCCTGCTTGGCTATCAAAAACGGCACCGAAGCCACTATCGATAGCTTGGCCGCCGCTTGGCGTGGTCAACGTTGGGCTGACGGTCAAGTCTTGTCCGAAGGTTTCAACACCGTTCTTCCTCCGAACTCTCCTAGCTGCTCTTACGCCGGCGACTCCGTCTGGGGCGTTGCTTCTACGCAATCCAACCACAGCGGCGGCGTCAACGCGGCTATGCTCGACGGTTCCGTTCGTTTCGTCTCCGACACCATCGACTGCGGCGACGCTTACAACAACGCCGTTTCGACCGGTAAGAGCCCCTACGGCGTCTGGGGCGCCATGGGTTCCGCGCAAGGCGGCGAAACCGTTTCTATGTGATGAACGCTTGATAGCGTAATTCGCGTGAAACACACGAATATTCCTGTCTAAGACAGGTCAGACGCCGAAGCGATTCGGCGTCTTTTCATATTACCAGAGAGCGTTAGACGCTTGTCTCGTTCTCGCCAAATAGAAACTCATAGAGTAATTTAAGGAATATCATTATGAAAAAAGCGTTGTCGATCATGCTCGCCGTCGCGCTCGTCGCTATGGTTGGTTGCTCCAAAGGCCCCAAAAAGCCCGCCGATCTCCCCGCGCTCAATCCCACTACGATCACCGTCACCTATGACGACGGCGAAGCCGTTGCCGACGCCACCGTCGTTCTTCGTCTTGCTCAACAAGGCGGCGGCCGCACCTGGAACGTCGTTGGTCAAACCGACGCTAAGGGCGTCGCGGTCATGAAGACGGACGGCAACTGGGACGGCGTCCCCGCCGGCGATTACCAAGGTATGGTCACGAAGGAAGTCTCCGACATTGAAAATCCGACCGAACAAGGCGGTTCCGCCACCGTCAAGAGCGTTACGCGCTACGTCGCCACTCGCTACAACGATCCTCACAACTCCGGCTTGACCGCCACCATCCAAAGCGGTTCCAACAACATCGAATTCAAAGTCGGCGAAAAGATTGAAGAAGACGTCAAGATGCTTTGATATTCGAGCTCGCGTTTAACGCGCAATATAAACAACAAACGCCGAAACGTTTCCGAACGCTTCGGCGTTTTTTATTGATAAGTCGAACGCGAGACGTAGCCCGGTTCTTAGCGTTTATTTCTCCGCCGCGCTCTCGCGTCAAGGTCGTCGAGACGTAAGGACACGCATTATTATTAGCGAACGCGCACAAGAAACAAGCCGCGCGAGTCGTCAAACACGCGCGGCTTTCGGCGTTTTCAATATCGTCGTCTGTTGGAGAGGAAGCCGTATACGAAGAGGAGGAGTCCGAAGAGCAGGACGTACCCGCGCAACTTCATATACTCGGGATCGATCGCGAGTTCCGTCTCGCGCGCGGTCTCGTCGGCGGCGTCTTGCTTGACCTCGACAAGCTCCATACCGTTGACGTCGGCGCGGTCCATGGGGTCGGTCGTCGCCTCGTCGAGCGTCGCTTGATAAGCGGCGGCGTCGACCTCGGGCAAACCCGCGACTATGTATTCACGAAGCTCTTTATTTCCGCAGACGTTGTAAGAACATGGCGCGCCGTATTTCTGAACGACCTCGGCATGGACCTTCGCGAGCTTTTCGAGATCCTCTTGCGACGCGTTCCAGAAGTTCTTTCTCGCGGCGTCGAGCATCACGGCGGTCGTTTCCGCCAACGACGCGGGCGAATTCTCCTCGAAATACTCACGCATTCCGATATCTAACGAGTCGTCGACGACGACGTCGAACGTGCGTTTCCAAGTCGCGTCGTCGATCAGTCCCTCTTTGCCGACGGCGCTCCATCCAAACAGGTTCTGCGTCGACTTCGCGAGGGCCGCGGCGGTCCCCGCGCCGCCGTCGCGTATCGCGTTTTCGAGCCACTTCTTGTTCCACATCGTGGTCTGTAATTCGTCGCGTATCGCTTCGTCAAGCGCCTGCGTGCGTTCGGCGCCCTTCTTTCGCGCGTCGGAAAGCAGATATTCTGGGTCTGCGCCGCCCTTCTCTCGCACGACCGCGGCGACCGTGCCAAATTCGTACATATGGTCTAACTTTACGGGGCCCCAGACATTCGAGGAACGCGACTGCAACACGACGTCGACGTCGCGTAGGTTCTCCTCAAACAGTCCTTTGATAGGCGCGCCCCACACCTTACCATTGCGATAGATCCCGCCCATATTCAGCAGGTACTGGTCGGCGATCTCCGAACGCGTCTTCCAGCGATCGGAACGCTCGACGAGGGAACGTATGCCCGTGCCGTAGTCAAGCGCGTGCGTCGAGCCAAAGATACGCGCCGTCGCTAGTTCTCGCGCTTCGTCTTCGACGTAGCCTTGTCCACGCAGCGTCTTCTCCAACTCGCGGGTATGTTCCTTAACATAGTTTGGCAACGCTTCGTCGTCCAACGCGGCGACCATTCTCGCGGCGCGATCGAGTAATTCGATGCGCGAGGGCGCGGCGTCGCGGAACTGTCCGGAAGTCTGCGCGACAACGTCGACTCGCGGGCGCGCCAATTCTTCCGAGGGCACGACTTCGATATCGCGTAAGATCCCTCTGGCGTCGAAAACCGGTCGAACGCCGAGCGCGCAGAGCGCTTGCGCCAACGCGAGTCCGCGCGTGCGGATATATTCGCCCCCCCAGAACGTGAACGCCAAGCGTCGCGGGTAACGCCCATTCTTCGCGACGTAATTTGCGATATCCTCCTCGGTCATCTTCCACGCGAGCTTGAACGTCGATTCGTCGGGAGTCTGCTCGATATTGAGCCCCGCCATATCGCGCCCGGTCGGTAAGGATTCGGGATTGACGATCGGATCGCCGCCGGTGGACGCGGGTATAAATCGTCCGTTCAACGCCGCGATCAGTCGTTCCATCTCTAGTCCGCCGACGGACGCGCGGAGATCGGCTTCCGCCTTCTCCCCTCCGACCGCGGCGGCGGTGTTCGTAATCTGTTCGTCGGTCCATTGTTTTCCGACGATATGCAGTCCGTCGGTAACGGACGTTTCGCGTAAGCGTCGCAGCTGTTCGCGATAGAACTCGGCGCGTTTCTCGACGTTATCTCGATCCTCCGCGTTCGGCGGATCGTATTCCGTCAAATTATCCGCCTCGACCTCGTTCTCGATATCGGCGACGTATTGTTCGCGCAATTGGTCGTCTTCGAGGCCGTCGAGCGCGTCAAGCAGCTTCTCCAACGCGGCGTATTCGTCGACGTCGGCGTTCATGAAGGGCGGAGTCGTATGCGTGACGAGCGTCGCGCGAATACGTCGGCGCGCTAGCAGTCCTTCGCCAACGTTGTTGACGCTGTACAGATAGACGTTAGGCAGATCTCCGATCAACGCGTCAGGCCAACAGCGTTCGGAGAGTATAAGCGATTTTCCACGCGTAAATTCGAGCGCGCCGTGCGTTCCAAAATTCAAGACGGCGTCGGCTTGGAATCCCTCGCGGATCCACAAATACGCCGCTTGGTAGTAATACGGAATCGCCTTATTCGTCCCGTGTACGGAGCTGAAATCGTCGGCTTTCGGATCGTCGTCAATGATAGCGGTAGTAGGCTGCGGCATGACGACGACGTTGCCAAAGCGAACGCGCGAGACGACGATGAACGAGCCGCCGGCGTCGTTTTGCATAGTGAAGTATACGCCGGGAGTCGGTCCCCAGACGCGTTTCGCTTCGTCGCGAAGGTATTGCGAGAGATCTTTTTCCGCCCACGCGTTAAACATCGCGGAATCGACGCGCTCAGGCTCCGCTTCGTCGACGAACTTCCGAAACGCGCCGGGAGCCCATTGTCCGATAGTTCTTCCGCGTTTGTCGACGATCTGCGCGAATTCCTCAATCGTATCGGGAAACTCGTCGCCGAGGTCGTAGCCTTCTTCGCGCATCTTCAATAAGACGTTATATAAGGACGGCAGCGCTTCCAGAGACTGAGCGGTTATAGGCGCGGCGCCGGGTCCGCGATGATAGATAATAGCGATCTTCTTCTCGGAATTAGGTTTATGCCGTAACGCGATCCATCGCGCGGCGCGGTCCGCCATTCGCTCGACGCGGTCGACGATCGGGGTGCGGAACTCTTCGCCGTTCTCGTTAGGTTCTAGCGACGAGACGGGCGTCGACTCTATCGCGCCGTCCAATTCCGGCAACGCGACGGCGAGATTCTGATACGTCGTCGTCATCCCGACAGGTTGCGTTAGCCATTCACGCGACGACGTCGACAGACTGATCGCGGTCAAAACGGGCACGTCGGTCTTCGTCAAAAACTCGTCCGCGGAGGCGTAAGGATTTTCTACGGCGTATTTATCCGCCATTCTCGCGCGTTCTTCCATCGCGCGCGAACCGCGCTCGGACTTCTCGGCGTCGTCGCCCTTCTTGCGTCGCGATCTTATGCTCCCGCTCTCCGAGCTCGACGCCGGCAATAACGCTCCAAGCGGAAACGCGACGATCAGCTCAGGCTTCAAGCGCTCAATGGCGCCGGGATCGCTACGGAATCCGTAGAACGGGACGGCGCGTATACCGCGACGCGCAAACGCTTCGACAATAGCGACGAGCGGCGCGGAGTCCGGCGCGGCTTTGAACGGATTGAGAAACGGGCCGACAAGCGCGACGCGCGGCGCGTCTTCCGGCAACCGCGGCACGTCTTCGCGTTTCAACCATTCCTCATAGGTAGGTTGCACGTCGAACCCGGTATAGAAGAACCCGCGATTGGGCAACGCTTCCGGCGCGGGGACCTCCACGTCCGGCATAGCAAATATATCGCGTTTTACCGCGGCCATGAACGCGTCGGCGTTATGCGCGGTGATCGTCGTGAGATAGTCGTCGACGACCTTATGATCGAACGCGTCCGGCACGCGCGCAAAGCGGTCGTAAAGCTCGTTGATAGCGGGAAACGGCGCTACGGCGCCGCTCGCGTCCAGCCGTTCGCGCAGTTCCGGCGTGTCGTCTTCAAGGCGCATTCCGATAGTTCGTAATAAGATAACGTCGTAACGCTTAGGTGGCGCGGCAAGAAATTCTTCACGCGAGAACGCAGTGAGATCGAGATCGTTTTTCGCGCAAGCGTCGCGCATCGTTGCGACGTCGGTAGCAAAGAATCCGACGGCGGCGACGGACCGTCGTTCGTTCTTAGGCGCGCGAGCTTTATACAGATAAAACGCAACGACCGCGCTTACGAAAATAAGCGCGGCGACAACACAACAGACGCGGGTCGAATTCTTCATCATCGTCTTGATAATTATTTTGTTCCGTCGTTAGCTTCCGGCGCGGTATAGACAGGCTCGGCTTCTTTGGGGACGTAGACGACGCGGCCGTCGGCGAGACGATAAGCTCGTCCGAGCAGTTCGCCCGACCCGGAACCGGTGGAATCCGACGCCTCGTAATGCTTGATCTCTTTACCTTCCTTGACGACCATCTTCATCTCCGGAGTCCCGGGATCGGTGATGATCGTGAAATCCTTTTGGCTCAGCAGATCGGGAGCTTGCAGAAACGACACGAGCGCGACAAGAAGCGCGACGGCAAAGACAAAAGCGGCGTCAAAGAGATTAGCGAGCGGTTCGAACTCGTCTTCTTCCGAACCGTCGACAAAAGCCGCGTAACGATCTTTCTTACTCACGTTCCGTCTCCTTCGCGCTAGCGTTCGTCAGTCGTTCGACGGTAAACGCGGCGAGAACGCCGTCTTGCGCCGTCCAACGCTTCTCCATAACGGAAGAGAAGAACGCCAAGAGGCTGACGGTGAGCCCAACGACCGTGGTGGCGAACGCGATACTGAGATTTTGCGCGAGCACGTCGAGATTGCCGGTAGCAAGCCCGACAAGAGCGGGACCGAGCGGAATGAGCGTGCCCATAAGTCCGAGAGCGGGGCCGGCTTTCATCAGTACGCGCGTCAAGACGGAACGACTAGCGCGCGAGTTTTGGAAATCGGCCAGTTTCTTTTCGAGTAACGCGAGGTCGGACTTTGTCTCAAAGAAAACGCGTAAAACGCTTAGCAATGCGTTACTTTGCGCGGCGTTCAATAGCGTTTCGGCTTGTTGCAGGTCGTTTTGTTCCAATGCCTTAACAAACTCGGCGCGTTTTTTACGACTCTTTGCGCGTTCCAGCGATTCGCGAAGGACGCTCCCCAATCTCCAGATCGAGGCCGCTAATCCAAGTAGCAGCCCCATCATGACGGGCCATAACAACGAATCTGAAATAACAAAGAATACGGCGGCTAATTTCGACAAGTCCGACCTCGCGTTTACGATAGTTTAGTATTACAAATTAACGGTCTCGCCGCCGGCAATGGTAGCGGCTGCGCGCCAAACGTCGGCGCTCACCGTATCGGAGACGGTGTGAACGGAGCCGTCGGCGTAGAGCGTATTGACCGTGCCGCTGTGATAGCTACGCGCGGCCATGTACCCGTAGTTCGAGATGTAAAGGTTCGGGAATCTCGAATTCGGCATAAGGAACGCGTTGTACAAAGTGGAGTCGCATTTACCGACGATCCAAGACTTTCCGATATCGGTACGCCACTTCGTCAAGCCGCGGAACAGCGTTTCAAGTTGAGCGTCGGACGCGTCTTTCATCTGCTCGTACTTCGAGAGATTCGCGGAAGAATAGTCGCCCATATACGTGCGTTGCAACTTGCCGTTGATAACGTCGTCGTAGCTCATCGCCAGATCTTTTTCGCCGGTCCCGACGAGCGTCTCCGAGAGTACCATCGAGTTGCTCGTGCCGTCGACGAACGATTCGAACCCGATATTCGAGTTCATATAGAACGCGCCGTCAGATTTTCCGGCGTTACGCGTCGACGCGTCGCCTGTCGAGAGCGTGCTGTTGATGCGGAAGTTCCAACCCGTGCCGGAACCGGTGCACCAAACGTAGTTGTTCGTCGCGTACGTTTCGGATGTGCGAGCGGAGTCGTTCGCGATCTCGATCGTTTGCGTCGCTTGGCCGCCGTCGCTCGGGCAACGCGTGATCGGCAACGGCGTGGCGGCGACGTCGATATAGATATCGTTGAGCGTTACGCTGCGCGTCGAACCGGATTGATAACGATACAAGCTGACTTTCGGATCGATAAGTCCGTGTAAAGCGGACTGTTCGGTATAGGACAGCATCGCACCTTGCGGCGAGATACACGAGTTCGCGGCTTCCGCCAGACCGGGAATACGATTGACGGCGGAATGGTAGTTATGCAGCGCGAGCCCCCACTGCTTCATATTGTTCGTGCATTGCATACGCCGAGCCGCTTCGCGAGCCGCTTGGACGGCGGGAAGAAGCAAACCGATCAAAATACCAATGATCGCGATAACAACAAGTAACTCGACTAATGTAAATGCGCGTCGTTTCATAACGCAGACCCCTTTTTCTATCGTCACAACAACGCGACGCTTCCGCGCAGCGTGTCACGTTTTTTCAAAATCGTGTTACGATAATAACACACGCCGATATCTTCGCAAGGGGTAGAAGCGTAGTTTTATTAGAAATAAAGGGGTTAAAACGAATATTTACTCTTGCGTCTCGCCCTTATGGCGCCGGCGCGAACAGTCGCCGTGCATATGACCGCTTTCTCCGTGACGAGCGGCGCGTTCGCGCATATCGTGTCCGTCGCGTTTTTGCAGCTCCGTGCACACGACGGTCAGCGCGACGTTTCCGAGACCTTTAACTTGACGCAAGTTGTTAATAAAACTATCGATACGTTTTGAGCATCCATGAACGGCGATCGTCTCCATGCAGAGGTCGTCGCCTAGACTTGCGCGTTGCGAGCAGACGATCTCGTCGCTGTATTCGCGTTGAACGTCGAGCAGCTTCTCGACGACGCCGGGCTTGCGATAGTCATACGCGAACGTGACGCTTCCCGCGATCCGCGACCCGCGACGCCACATCTCGAGATCGAGTTTCTCGCGCATCATATTCTTCAGCGCTTCCGAGCGCGTCGGCATACCCTTATCGGCGACATATCGATCGAATTCCGTCAGCAGGTCTTCGTCAAGTGAGACGCCAAATCGAACAGTCTTCATCGTTTCCTCGTTCTCGTTGCTGAAATAATAACCGATTCAATCTATTCACATTATAGCGCGCAAGACTATCGTTTCAAGACGCGGTCGAGTTTCTTCCGGAGCATATGTACGACGCAAGGATTGATATTCACGGGGTTACGCGTCTGCTTGTCGATACTGAACGAATCGGGCAACGATCCGATATATTCGCCGTCGGGGTACTCCATCTGCTCCGCGCAAGTAACGATCCCGCCGGCGATCTTGATCCAGTCTAGCGAGTCGTCGTAACGTGCGAGCTCGATAACGGCGTCGGCGTAATCGAGTCCGCACCACTGCACGGGCGTTCCGATCCAACACGGCGCGATCCAGTCGGTCGTGCCAAAGACGGGAATCGCGGCGTAACGCATGACGGCGTCGGAATCTAAGCTCGGCGCTTGCCAAAGATAGATAAACGCCATACCCGAAAGCGCCCAGCGTCGCGCTTGTTCGAGATACCGCGCGTCGGAAGTCGCTTCATACGCGATAACGTTAGCCGCGCAACAACGCGACGACGCGACAAGGTCGGGCGTATGCAACGACAGTTCCCACGTTTGCGCGCCGCGAGGCGTTTTCAAATCGTTGACGAAGTCCACGCCTTTGAGGCCGGCGGCTAGCGACTCGGCGTTTCCCGTCAAACGCCAATGGTCGAGCAAGCGATATACGTATCGCGCGCAGTCCCCGGAAGCGTAGTCGACGTCGGAACCGCGCAAGTACTTCCCGGCATAGCGGAAAGAGCCGTCCGGTAATTGCTTCTCGCGCATATTCTTAGCTTCCCCGTCGAGCCATTGCCGCAAGAGCCAAGTCTTACCCGCCGCAAAGAACGCCGAGTAGTTGCGCAACTGCGCGCCGCCGACGTTCCAACGCGGAGCGTCGACGACTTTGCCCGTCAGTTCGTATATCGTCGAGATAAAATCGGTGCCGTAATGCGAGTTCTCCGCGCTTGCGCCGGGGCCGATCGACGTGACCCAGCCGTCGGCGACTTTGAGCGCGGAACGCTCGAATGCCGCAATATGCAGCGCGTCCTCTTCCGCGTCGTTTCGCGGTCTCGCAGGCAAGTCGGGCAATCCGATCTCCTCGATCGCCCAAAGTATCGACTCTTCAACAGGTTCCGGCTCGGCGAAGCGCAGCTTTCCTTCGAGCTTCTTAGCGAGGACGTTGAATCGAGAAGAATTCTCGTCCGCGTCGAGGAAATCCGGGACCGCAAATTCTACTTGCGCCGTCGGGTCGTTATAGACGAGCGCAACCGCGCCGCGCTCGGTCGTCGCGGCGGCAAACGGCGCCGTCACCCACAACGGAGCGGGGCGATATCTTGCGCGTTCGTCGGGATTAACGTCGAGCGTGGAGGAAGAACGCTCCCCTTGTTCAAGATACTCGACGCCGGGCAATACCGCTTGACGCATCTCGCCCAACACGCGAACGATAGGCGCGGCTACTTCGACGGGCGACGCGACGGCGAACGTAAGAACGTCATTGTCAAAAGCGAAACGCAACGCGCCTTGGCTACCGGCTTTATGGAAAACGACCTCGACCTCGTCGGCAACGCGTTCAAGCGCGATATCGTCGGCGTCGGCGACGAGCGGGGTCAGAACGGCGACGCGCGTCGAATCCGCCTTCCTTACGATCTCCGCGCCAAGCGCGTCGGGGGCGAATCTTACGACGTAATTTACGCCGTCGAGCGTCGGCCAAACGCTCTTATCCGCCGCGTCGGCAAGCGCTTCGTGAAACGCGTAGAAACGCCGCGTCGTCGCGTCGGCGCCGTCGACTGCGGTCGCGTCGAGGTATTCGAACGGTCGACGTTTAGGGAACTCAAAACGAACGTCGCGCAGCTTTTTCGCGTCGCGTAGCAACTCCGCGTTGAGAACGCCGTCGTCGAGCGTAAAGACTCCAAATTTCAGCGGTTCGTAGACCTTCTGAACGATAACGAGCTTCGCGACGACGCTTTGACCCGCGTCGAGTCCGAGATCGATACGCAACGTCTTCAAAGGACTGTAAGTCTTGACGGGAACGACATATTCGCAAAGTTCCCCGTCTTCTTCCATCGAGAACCGCGTCGCGCGCGTCTCCGCGTAGTCGGGCGCCGCTTGTTCGCTCGTGAAGATCTGCGCGAATCCGGAGTTCGTGCGCCGCGCCGTAAGTCGGATCTCGATATCGCCTTGAATATCCAACGCTTCAAGGTCGGGAGAAAAGAAATACGGGTCGTCAAGTTCGCCGCGACACACAAGTCCCTCGTCGCTAAGAGAGAGCGTAACGGTAGGTCCCGCCGTCCATTGCGTAAGATCGAAAGTCCCCGCCGTTACGTCGAAGACAGCGGCGACGCGTTCTTCTACTAGCGTCGGCGATATAACGTCTAACGGCGCGTCCTGCGCCAACAACGACGAGCATGACGCCAATACGGCAAGAACCTGAGCTAACACGAGCGAACGCATAGTTTATCAACGACCTTTATCGATATTATTACAAATAAGAGCGTTTGTCCCGCAAAACACAAGACAAACGCTAGACAAAACACTATCGACACGCTAGACGGCGTTTATCAAAACCAAACAGTTTTTCTTTACGCCGTTCAGCGTCGACACATAACACAAACAACCGTTTTCAGAACAAAACGCTAGGCGCGTTCATTCCGCAACGCTATTCTGTTTTTCCAACTTCGCTTTACGCCACATATCGCGCGCGGCGCGTATCGCCTCCGCGGTGCGCGTGTAGAGCGTTTTCCCGCCGACGCCGGGGTACAAGCTGACCGCTTGGTCCGCCATATACGCGTTGACCTCGTCCCAGAGCGAGTTGCAGTACTCGTAACGCCCTATCAAGACGTAGAACATCCAGCCGTCGAGATCGTTTCCGATCGCGGTACCGCATGGCGAGAACATCTCGTTCGGCGCGCCCGGCGCTTTCTCGCCAAAGCACGGGGTCGTATAAGTCAAGCGAATCGCGTATTTACGTCCGTTTCCTTGCAGTTCTTTCAGGTAGTCGGCGTTTCCGCCGCCGTTATGCCAATAGTGGTCGGCATAGGGGCAGTAGCAATCGACGTACGGCAACATCTTCAGATCGCTATCGGCGGGCGCGCCCCAGTACTCGCCGGGATTACACCAGACGCGGATCTTATCGTTCGCCGCTTTGAACTTCTTAGCGAGTTCGACCCAACCGTCCGACATCGTCGCGCCGGGTTCGTCCATGAAGCTCCACGCCCACGAATCGTAGTCGTAACCGTAGTCTTGGAAGCTCTTAACGACCGCGGCGATATGTTCTTCGCTAACGTCGGAGTCGTTGAGTTTCACAAACAACTTGATATCGTAGCGCTCCGCTTCTTTCGAGTCCACGAGCATATCGTTCAACACGTTGACGCCTAAGCGTTTGAACGCGTCCCAACAGGATAGCAATTCGTACGGCGAGCTCCATCCGCCGATATACGGGATCGGCGCGTCGCGCAGGTCGCCCTTACGCGCGACGTGGTATTCGACCGTCTTGTCGTCGAGCGCAAGTTTACACGTAAACTTTTTAGGCGTATCGACTTTATCGCCGTCAAACGTCAACCACAACGCGACCGTCTGACGCGGGGGAACGGTAACCGTCTCGCGATCGAGCAAGACGTGAGGGACCCAGCCGAAGTCGGGTGAAAGCGTCAGCGCTTGCAAACGCCAAGACACGACGTCGTTAGCGCCGGTAAGCGTCGGGCGTAAGACGCGCGCGGAGTCGCCGTCGTTGCGGATCAACAAGGAGCGCGAGACGACGGCGCCGTAAGGCAATTCCACTTCGATCGGCTTCGAGATAACGTCGGCGTCTTTGGGCGAATCCAAGCGCGTGTTGCCCGCCCAAGGATCGGATTCCCAAAGCGTTAACGCTTCTTTACGACGCGAAGGCACGATCTCCCCGCGACCTTCCGGCGTCCAGCCCGCGCGATCCGTCACAATAGCGCAGTCGTAGCGGCGATAGGTCAAGCCCGGTCCGCCGGCGCAACGCAGCGTCAATTTCACTTTGCCTTTCGGCAGCGCGCATTTCGTTTCAAGCCAACGCGCGCCGGGGGAAGTCTTATTAAATTCTTCGTCGTTGCAGAACGTCGTTTCCGAGATCTTTTCGTCCCCGGAATAGACTTCCAACATGAATCTCGAGAGGTAACCGGGCAGCTCGATAACGCGAGACCAGATCGAGTATTCGCCGGCGCGAGGGATATCCAACACATGATCCGCGGCGGCGTAAGCGTCTCCGTAATTCGCCATGAGGATCTTGCCCGCGGACGCGTCGGCGGAACCGTCGACATACCAGCCTTCCGCGATCGTAAAATCTTCACCTTCTATCTTTTGCGTAAACGAGTCCGCGGGCGCGTCGGCCAACGCGGCGGCAAAGCGTTTCTTCTCGTCGGCGATCTGTTTCGGCGTGCCAAGTAAATTACTCTCGGGATCGAACGCGACCCAAGACTTCATGCGATCGAGTTCGACGCCGAGCGTTTCGTCGGACGTGAGTTTCGCAAAGAACGATTCGCGCCATTCACTCCAGAGCTTGACGAGTTCGGGATCGCCGCAGCCCGCGACAGGGCGACGTTCCCAGATACGCGCTTCGGCGGATGTCAGTTTCGAGGGGGATTGCGCGCTCATCGTCGGTATCGCGACCGGCTCTTGCGTCAACACGATCGCGGCGATAGCGCGAGTCGCAAACGGGCCGTCGTGGATAGTTCCGGCGATAGTCAACGCGCGCTCGCCCTTCTCTAGCCAGACGAGCGGAGAGGATTCCCAGATCGTCCCCGTCGGTTCGTCGCGTCGCGTCGGCAACGGGTTGCGTCGGCTCATCTCCGCGGCGTCGTACTTCCAAGTAAACACGTCTTGCGGGATAGTTTGCATCGCGCCGGTAAGTTTCAACACGCGAGGGTCTTCCAAGCGCATGACGAACGTCGCGCTCGTGCCGAATTCGTGACGATACGCCGCCCAGACGCGATAGTACCCCGCGCGAGGGATCGTTACGAGCGCGCGAGCAGCCCCGCCGCCATGGCCGCTAGGATAAGATATCACCGGCGTTTCCTCGACTTGCGCGACGCCCCAACCGCCGTCGGTCGAAAACGCCTCAGGACCGACCCAGACGTTCTCCACGCGTTTGGGCGCGACGGTAGAGCGCTTGAAGATATTAGAAGGCTTACGCGCCAATAGACGCTTACGATAATCGGGATGAGACTGTACGTATTCGGCGAAATCGGCGAACGCGGCGGTCGTTCCGCCTAGCGTGTCCCAATTCAATTCGCTCGGTTCGTCTTCCAGTTTCTGCGCATAGCAAGTCGTCGCTAGCGTCAAGAAGCATACAGCGGCAAAAAGTAGTCGTTGCATAATATATCTCGCGGGGTTAGAGGCGGGCTAAAACACCAATAGTATGACGCAGAAGTAAGCGATTTTCAAGAGTTTTTCGCGAAAGAAGCAATAAAAAAAGCGCGCCTCCGATATTAGAGACGCGCTCTTAGCATAAACGCTAGAACCGAGCTAGCTCAGATCATTTCATCAACGCCAGGAATTGAGACGCGAGAACGATCAAAACCAACGCGACGGGATAAGTCGCGGCGTAAGCGGCGGCGACGTCGTCGGTCTTGGCGACATTGATCAAAGCGCCGAGCGCCGGGGTAGAGGTCATACCGCCGGTGATAGAGCCGAGGTTGTTGAGCATGCAGAGCTTGATGATGTAGCGAGCGATGAAGTAGCCGAGGATCATCGGGACGAGTTCCATGATCGCGCCATAGACGAAGAGCATGAAGCCGTATTGCTTGACGTATTCAACGAAGCCCGCGCCGCCGGGAACGCCCGCGCCGAGCAGGAAGAAGACGAGACCGAATTCACGGAAGGACTTCAAGAACTCGTTGGAGATGCGCATATTGAAAGGACCAAAGTGGCCAAAGTGACCAAGGATCAAGCCCATGATGAGCGCGCCGCCCGTGTTGCCGAGCGAGAAGGTCGCGCCGCCCGGAAGCGGAATGTAGACCTTACCGAAGATGATACCGAGGATAATGGCCAACGCGAAAGGACCAAGCCCGATCGGGTCAAGATCGATATATTTCTTCGTAGAGGCGTCCTTTTCACCGGCAACGGCGTTATCGCCGGAGCTTTCGGCGAGTTTGCGTTGTTCTTCGCTCATATTGGCGCGAAGGAGTTTCGGAACGATCTGCACGAAGAGAACGACGCCGACGACGCCGAACGGATAACCGATAGCGTGACCGACGGTGCAGCGGTCGACGAGAAGGTCTTGAGCGGCTTCGATCGTAGAATTAGGATCGATGATACCGCTCGCTTGATACGCGGCGATAAGTTCGGTGGAGGCGTTGCCGAAGACTTCGTTAGCGGCGGCAAAACCGGGGGTGGTGGTCAAAGAACCGGAGAGAATACCGACGAGCATAGCGGCGTCGACGTTCGTGAATTTGATCAAAGCCCAGCAGGTAAGAGACGCGGTGCCGATGATGACGGTGCCGAGAATAACGTAGGACTTCGCGTTGCGCTTCAAGTTCGCAAAGAACTTAGGACCGGCAATAAAACCAACGCTCGTGACGAAGCACAACAGACCGAGGTCTTGGATCGTCTTCATCGCGACCTTCATCTTGGAGGCGTCGACGGAAACGAGACCGATCTTGTGAAGAAGTGAATCGTCGTTGAAGGCAAAGTGGCCGTAGACCAACGCGATAAGGAATACGCCCGCAGTGCCGAGGCTAAGACCGGCGATCTCGATCTTACCAAAGAGGTAACCGACAACGACGACAAGGAACGTCAGGAACAAGATGTTCCCGAACGGGGTAATGAAGACCTTGTTAATATAGACGGAGAACCCGGAAGGGGCCTTTTCTTCAGCCAACGGCAACGGTTCGGCGACATTGGCTTCGGCGGCGTCTTCGCCTTCGACGGCGACTTCGTCGGCGTCAACTTCGTCGACAACGATATCCTCGGCGACCGCTTCAACGGCGACGGGAGCTTCTTCAGGAGCTTGATAAGAAGCGGTGGCAACTTGCCAAGCGCAAACAGAGAGAACGGCGCCGAGGACAACCGCGGCGATGTTCAGGCCAAATTTAGACGTCACGAGTGCGTCTCCAATAATGTAAGAAATGGAACTTGTGGAAAAATACGGTAACGGGCTAAGCCGTTGATTTTTGTAACGTTTGCGCGCCCAAGGCACACAAAAAGACGCCGGCTAGACTAAGTCAACCGGCGTATGTCGACTATCGCTTAATGAAGTCGATATATCGAACTAGTCTTGGATCTTCGCGAGAAGGAATTCGCGGTTCAGACGAGCGATATGGGAGATGGAGATATGCTTCGGGCATTCCGCTTCGCAAGCGCCGGTATTGGAGCAAGCGCCGAAGCCGAGTTCGTCCATCTTAGCGACCATCGCCTTAGCGCGCTTCGCGGCTTCGACGCGGCCTTGGGGCAACTTCGCGAGGGCGGAAACGCGAGCGGCGACGAACAACATCGCGGAGCCGTTCTTACAGGTGGCGACGCAGGCGCCGCAGCCGATACACGCGGAAGCGTCCATCGATTCGTCGGCGTCGAGCTTGCTGATCGGGATCGCGTTGGCGTCGGGAACGATACCGCCGATATTGACGAAACCGCCGGCTTGGAGGATCTCGTCGAAAGCGTGACGATTGACGACCAAGTCTTTAACGACCGGGAACGCGGCGGAACGCCAAGGTTCGACCGTGATGGTGTCGCCGTCCTTGAACTTACGGCAGTGCAATTGGCAGGTGGTGATCTCGTCGTCCGGACCATGGGGGCGGCCGTTGATGTACAACGAGCACATACCGCAGATACCTTCGCGGCAGTCGTGGTCGAACGCGAAGGGCTCTTTACCTTCGTGGATCAACTTGTTGTTGAGAATGTCAAGCATTTCAAGGAACGAGGTGTCAGGAGAGATACCGTCGACATGATACGTCTCGAAATGACCTTTCGCTTTAGCGTTCTTTTGACGCCAAACTTTAACTGTGAATTTCATCTCTATTGCAATATCTTTATTTAGGGTAATATTTTACGGTAAAGCGAACCCGCGAACGGAGTCGGAACGCGGCGGCGCGGCGCGAAGTCGCGCCGACGCGTTGAGCTGTAAGTCCGAAGGTTCGATGAGAACGGCAAGACGTATCAGTCTTTGTAGTTTCTCGTGGCGACGTGGACGACTTCGTATTGAAGCGGTTCTTTGTGAAGGATCGGGTCCTTGCCTTCGCCTTGATATTCCCACGCGGAGACGTACATGAAGTTTTGGTCGTCGCGCTTGGCTTCGCCTTCTTCAGTTTGGCTTTCTTCACGGAAGTGACCGCCGCAGGATTCGGAACGATTCAACGCGTCGATCGCGATAAGTTTCGCCATTTCGAAGAAGTCGACGAGGCGCAACGCCTTTTCGAGTTCTTGGTTGAATTCTTCGTTCGTGCCGGGAACGCGGACCGTCTTCCAGAATTCCTTGCGGAGTTCTTCGATCTCGACGAGCGCTTTCTTCAAGCCGGCTTCGTTACGAGCCATACCGACATATTCCCACATGATATTGCCGAGCTTCTTGTGAAGTTCGTCGACCGGAACGTCGCCCTTGACCGCGAAGATCGCCTTGATACGATCTTTGACCGCCATTTCCGCTTCCTTGAATTCGGGAGCGTTCGTGTCCACTTTCGGGGATTGGATCTCGTGAGAGAGGTAATCGCCCATGGTGTACGGAAGGACGTAGTAACCGTCCGCCAGACCTTGCATCAACGCGGAAGCGCCGAGGCGGTTGCCGCCGTGGTCGGAGAAGTTCGCTTCGCCGATCGCGTACAAGCCGGGGATCGTGGTCATGAGGTTATAGTCGACCCAGATACCGCCCATGGTGTAGTGGATCGCGGGATAGATCTGCATCGGTTCCTTGTAAGGATTGACGTCGGTGATCTTTTCGTACATTTGGAACAGGTTGCCGTAACGTTCGCGGATCGTTTGTTCGCCAAGGCGAGCGATCGGTTCGGCGAAATCGAGGAAGACGGCGAGACCGGTCTCGTTAACGCCGTAGCCGGCGTCGCAACGTTCTTTCGCGGCGCGAGAAGCGACGTCGCGCGGGACCAAGTTACCGAACGCGGGGTAGCGGCGTTCGAGGTAGTAGTCGCGATCTTGTTCCGGAATCTGGCTCGGCTTGATCTTCTTTTCGCGAAGTTTCTTGACGTCTTCGAGCTTTTTCGGGACCCAAATACGGCCGTCGTTACGCAGCGATTCGGACATCAACGTCAACTTGGATTGTTGGAGACCGTGGACCGGAATACAGGTCGGGTGGATCTGTACGAAGCACGGGTTACCGAAGCAGGCGCCCTTGCGATAGCATTGGATCGCGGCGGAACCGTTGCTGTTCATCGCGTTGGTGGAGAGGAAGTAGGTGTTTCCATAACCGCCGGTCGCGAGGACGACGGCGTGACCGCCGTAGCGTTCGATCTCGCCGGTTTCGAGGTTGCGGACGATGATACCGCGCGCTTTACCGTCGATGAGGACGAGGTCGAGCATTTCGCGACGATTGTAGGACTTCACTTTACCGCAAGCGATCTGGCGGTTCAAGGAAGCGTAAGCGCCGAGAAGGAGTTGTTGACCGGTCTGGCCGCGAGCGTAAAAAGTACGGGAGACTTGCGCGCCGCCGAAAGAGCGGTTCGCCAAGAGGCCGCCGTATTCGCGAGCAAACGGGACGCCTTGCGCGACGCATTTGTCGATGATGAGATTACTGACTTCGGCCAAACGATAGACGTTCGCTTCACGAGCGCGGAAGTCGCCGCCCTTGATCGTATCGTAGAAGAGACGATAGACGGAGTCGTTGTCGTTTTGGTAGTTCTTAGCCGCGTTGATACCGCCTTGAGCGGCGATGGAGTGAGCGCGACGAGGGCTGTCGGAGATGCAGAAGACCTTGACGTTGTAGCCGAGTTCGCCAAGAGTCGCGGCCGCGGAAGCGCCGCCGAGGCCGGTGCCGACGACGATGATATCTAACTTGCGTTTATTCGCGGGACTGACGACCTTCACGTTCGCCTTGAAATTCGTCCATTTCTCAGCCAGAGGCCCCGCCGGAATTTTCGAGTCCAACTTAATTTCAGACATGGTCAATCTTTATTGTTTCGTATGTTGATGCGAGAGTTCGACTTCGTTACGCCAAACATACTCGCCGAAAAATTCAAAACCGGAAATATCGTCCTAGGAAACTAGGTCGAAACTCAGCAGCAACCGCAGTGCGACTTCAAGAAGAAGAAGACGGGCAGCGAGATGAAGCCAAGGCCGATAACGACGGCGTAGATCTTCGCGAGGATCTGCAAACGCGGGATCCACTTGGAGTTGCTGAGACCGATGGTTTGGAAAGCGCTCCAGAAGCCGTGAGAGACGTGGTAATAGAGAGCGGCGACCCAGACGATGTACAGAATGCAGTAGCACGGGCATTCGAACAACTTCGCGACGAGGTCGTAAGCGATCTCAGGTTCGGCCTTCGTCAAACCGAAGAGGTTGGCGAAGCTAATGAGTTGCATATGAGCCCAGAAGTGGAACATGTGCAGGAAGAGGCCGACGACGACGATAACGCCGAGGACGAACATGTTCTTAGAAGCCCAAGAGGTCGCTTGGGTGCGATTCTTGACGGCGTAACGCATTTCGCGAGGACGACCCGTCCAGTTCTTGAACTCGACCCACATCGAGAAGAGAATGTGGACGATGAAACCGAGGGCCAAAACGGGCACCATGACGCGGATCAACGGATTTTGATCCATGAATTCGCAGACCACCATGTAGAGGTCCCGCGAGATCAAGGCCGTCAAGTTACAGCCAAGGTGCACTACAAGGAAAACGATCAGGAACAAGCCGCTGAGACTCATTATCAGCTTCTTGCCGATGGACGAACTAAGAAAGTTTAGCATAGTTACGTATTCTAAAATACTTCTACGGCGCCGCGTCTTATTCCTCTACTCCGAAGAACTTAACAAAACGCCTACGTTCTCAAAACAGCGCACGCGCGTTCCGAGAACGCGTAAAACCCTATCTAGCGCTCACGACGACGTTGGTTAGAACGCCGTCCAATAAAGGCGGAACCTCTCCGGCCCTTATTCGATAAAAAATTATCTTATCACATTTTATAAAACTTTTCTATCTTGTCAAGATTATTAAACGCGAGCGCTCGAATGAAAATCAAAATTTTCACGTCGCTTAGCGTCCGCGCCGACGCCGTCTTTTGACAACATAGGCGCTATGCGCAAGATAGAAAAAATGACGCCTACCGCTATGACCACGGGAGGCGTCGATCGTTACGCGTCATGACGTCGCGTTATACAGTTTGGGATCGATCAGAACGCCGCGTTGACTTGGAGTCCGATCGTATCCATCTTACCGTCGAAGTTTTCGCCGGTATCGACCTTCGTGGAGTCGCAGACGCCGTGCTCGTAGTTGATAGCCCACTTGATCTGCGGACACATCCACCAGTTGACGCCGACGATCGTTTCGAAGTAATCGCCGTAGACGCCGCCGGGCACGTTCTTCATGCTATCCATATCGGAGTACGTCAACATCACGAACGGTTCAAACACCCCGTAATGGTCGAGCCAGGCGCTTTGGCTATCTTTGTCTTTGCCGAGGTTGTGCTTGAGCTTGACGTTGCCAAAGCAACCGCGGTCATAAGCGTAAGTGTGGTAGCTTTCCGGATCGAGCATCCAGCGGATGAACAGTTCTTGCCCCCAGTTGGAACCAAAGCGATCGAACGAACCGACGAGCGTTTCCGATTGGATACCGAAGGAGCCGACTTGCCAAGCGACTTCGCCTTCCGCGATGGAGTAACCCTTGGAACCCATCGGGTAAGCGGCGGAGAGGATGTAAGGCATCGAGTTAGCCCAACCGGTAGGACGTTGGCGCAACGTAACTTTATGATCGGCGGAACCGGCGGGATCGACATACATGAACGAGCCGCCGACGTGGAGCAATTCAAGGAGGTTGCCGTCGGCGTCTTCGCGAACGACCGGCGTAGCGGTGAGACGCGAGGTCATGATGAGACCGGGCTCGTCGTCTTGCAACGACGCGGTGTTACCCCAACCTTTTCCGGTTTGGATCGCGTTGAACCAACGAATATGCTTATCTTCGGTCATCATGGTGGACGCGGCGCCGATACGTCGCCAGACGGCGTCGGCCATGGTGTTCGTGTTATAATACATAGCCGGCGTATCAATAACGGCGTCCTGCAGGTTCATATCGGTCTCAGCTTTGAAGTAACCGACTTTGACCTCTTGGAAGAAGGGAACCTTTTTCACGCCGACGATAACGTTACGGAAGTAGAAGTCGTTACAGAACGAAATACCCATTTCGGCGAAGAGCACGTCGTAACCTTCCGCTTTATACGTCAAACGCGCGTCGCGCAGGAGCGAACTATTTTGAACGTCGCCTACCGCGGCTTTACTGGCGTCGTTTTGGCTGACGCACATCGACCCGAACGCGAACAAGCCGCTCCATTTGCTGGTGAACTTGTTCTTGCTGTCGGGCTTATCGGTCTTCTTATCGACTTTCGCGGAAAGCGCGTCAAACTCAGCCTTAAGTTGTTCGAATTTCTCATCGATAGAGAGATCTTTTTCGAGCACGACGGGTTCGTCGGCGTAAGCGGCGTATTGATTACCGGTATAGGCGCCGGCGTATTGAGACGCGTATTGTTGTTGCGCGGCGTAGGCGTCGCTTTGGGAGGCGTAGACGACGGGCTGCGTTTGTTGCGTATACCCGCCTTGGTATTCCGCGTAACCGACTTGGCGCGCCCCGCCTTCGTCGACATATTCTTCGCTAGCAACGTCGTTAGGAGACGGCGCGGAAGAGTAGACCGTGTTACTCATTATCCCGCCGTTATAGCCAAAAGCGCTAGGCACGCCGAACAACGCCGCAGCGAGCGCGCTTACGCTCGTCGCCGCAAATAACGCTTGCTTGATCAAATCCATTTGATTCACCGATCCTTATTTACCATCCTTATAATTCGGCGGCAATATCGCCGCGCACGCGTTTGTAGATAACGCTCTCGTTGTATCGGTTATCCTAGTGAAACGATATGAATCTTTTTTAAGAGTTCGTTGGGATTTTGCTAAAGATACGATAAAACCAAAACAAAACGCCGCGAGCTCTCAACGTGAACTCGCGGCGTTCTATCACGATCGCAGTGTTTCCCCTTGTTCTCAATATGCGGGGTTAACGATCTCCATCAATTTACCGTAGGAAGCGACGACGTCGTAGACGATCCCTTCGTCGCCGAACTTCCTTCTATGTTCCTCGGCAAGGCGCGCAAAATGCTTTCGAGCGCATTCGATACGCGCGGTCTCCATTCCTTTCAGTTGAAGCGAATCGTTGCTTCCCTTCGTCTCGGCTACGAAATAGACGTGCTTGACTTTGCCTTCCGTAAACGCGATAGCCCAGTCCGGGTTATAGCGTCCCACGGGCGTGGAGATATAGAACTTGTTCGGCAACTTGACATAGACCGCGACGTCTTCATGGACCTCGAGGTCTTCGGCAAATTTCTTTTCCACCGACGAGTCATAAACGAGGTAGTCGAACAAGTGTCGGTCCGGCGTCGCCATAGCGTTGACGTCGAGTTGTCCACGAAGTCCGGGCTCGGTAAAGATATTTGTTTCGTACTCCTCGTTCAACAGATCGTAAGCGATATGTTGTACGATAACGGACCCTTTCGCCTCGTTGATGATATGCGCAGCCTTCGCGATAAATTCTTCCGGGTTATATTTGAACTGATTGAATTTCTCGCGACTCATCTTTCGCAATATCTCGACGATCGTTCTTCGCGTCAACCCCGTCTCGTCGACAAGTCGCCCGACAAGGTCGTATTTAACGTCGTTCGTCGACAAGCCGACGCTAGATTCTTCCGTACGCGTCGTCACTTTCTTAAACGCTTTGCCCGCGATAAGCGTCTCTTTCGAGTCGATCTGTTCGGCGGCGCCGTGCGTGATCGTGTAATTAAACTTCGCGATCGTCAATTCGAGATCAAGTTTACTGACCGCTTGAACGATCAGATCGTCTTCTTTAAAATTGACGAGGTAATAAGTCTTATGATTGATACGTTTCCAAAGCTCTTGGAACGCTTTACAGTTCAAGCGTTCCGCGTTGACTTTGGGCTCGACGTTATTCTTGCGTCTATCGGTCGGCATGAGGACCTTCGTATCGTGAACAGAATCAAGAATCGCAACGATTTGCGGGGCGTACTCCTTGACCTCTTCGGCAACGACTACGCAGTCGTCGGCTTTGGCGTTATAGTATTTCTCGGTAAGGACGCCTTTTTTATCGATATATCCATTAGCCTTGATATTGAACCAGATCTCATTCGCGAGATCGTCGTCAATAACGCGCTTATTACCGTCGGCGACAAGTTCTTTACCGACAAACAATTCGGGCGTGACTTTACGCGGACGCGTCGAAACGCTTTCGGCAAGCTCATTCTGCAGACTCTCCGAGAATCGTTCGTAGCTCTCGCTTGCGACGATCGTAAGACGATTGACGTTATGCACGTCTTTACCGAGCGCGTTTTCGTCCATGCGATCCCCTTCGCGGTTCACGCAGAGACGCAGACCGCGACCGATCTCTTGACGCTTGCGAACGGTACTGGAACTCTGTTTGAGCGTACAGATCTGGAAGACGTTCGGATTATCCCAACCTTCGCGTAACGCGGAGTGTGAGAAGATAAATCGAACGGGCGAACGTTTCGGATCGAGATCGAGAAGCAACTCTTTGTTCTTCATGATCAAGTCGTAGGCGTCGACGTCGTCGGAATTTCCTTCGCGGTCGACCTTGCCGTCGATCATATTGCCTTTTTTGTCGATAGAGAAGTAGCCGGCATGAGTCGTTTCAGCCGTTATCGAACGTAAGTATTCGACATAATCGTCGTCTCCAAAAGCGCGTTGCATACTCCCCGCGATCGCGTCGTATTCTTCTTCAAAGATCTCCGCGTATTCGCCGTTCTTTTGCGCGCCGTTCTCATAGAGTCGATACTTGGCGACTTCGTCGATAAAGAACAACGAAAGGACTTTGATCCCTTTCTTGAAGAGTTCGTGTTCGCGTTCGATATGCGCTTTGATCGTTTCGCGGATCTGGATACGACGAAAAGCCGATTCATTCGTTTTGCCGATAACGTCCCCCGCATGAAGGATCTGACCATTGAGGAGTTCGATCGTGTTCGTTCGTCCGTCGATAGTATTGACGACGTACCCGTTTCTATACTCGTCGAGATTTCCCGAATGTTCGTAGATACTGAACCCTCTGTCCACGATCGCGCGACGCTCTTTGACGCCCCCTTGCACCTTGCAATGGAAAGAGACGACCGCTGTCGGACCGCTTCTACCATTGAGTTTGACGCCTTCAAAATAGAGATACCCTTCCGCCCCGGTAACGCCGGACTCTTTGATACCAATGACTTCGATCTTCTTGACGAGACGTTTATTATAGGCGTCGATCGCGTCAAGTCGATAGACCATATTGTAGAGTGAGTCCGCTTTATGCGTCGCGGAATAGCGCAACGTCAACAACGGGTTAAACTTTTTGAGTCCTTCTTTCGTCTTCGGACCTTCAACAGATTGCGGTTCGTCGATGATAAGGATCGGATTTGTCGCGGCTATAACGTCGCGCGGTTTACGACTCTTGAACTCGTCAAGTTCCATATCGATACGTCGCGCGTCTTTACCTGTCGCATTGAACGCCTGCGAGTTAATGATCATGACGTTGATGTTATTATCAGACGCGAAATGTTGGATCTCGGCCAGACGCGTGGAGTTGTAAATGAAGAAGCGTATCTTCTTATTGTACTCTTCGACAAAGTGTTCTTGCATCGTCTCAAACGATTTATTGACGCCTTCGCGAATAGCGATACTGGGAACGACGACAATGAACTTGCTCCAACCATACGCCTTATTCAGTTCGTAGATCGTTTTGATATAAGTATAAGTCTTACCAACGCCCGTCTCCATCTCGATCGTGAGATTATACATCCCTTCGATTTTTTCAGAGGGGGGAAGCTGGTTGGCGCATTGGACCTTTTTCAGATTCTCTAAGACCTGCTCGGCAGAGATAGCGATCTTCGCGTTCTTCCATCCTATCAGTTCTTCAGAAAAAAAAGACGCTTGTCGCTCAATACCGGGATCGATCTGATACTGTTTCGAATCCTTCGGCTGACCTTTGAAAACGTCGACGACCGCTTTGGCGGCGTCCATTTGAAATTGTTGATGTTTAAATCGTAGTTTCATAACGTCCTCCTCCCTATCAAAGCGTCTTGATCGTCGTTTCCGGCGAATACAACTTGAAGATCTCGGCAAGATTGATCTTCGTAGCGCTGTCTTTGAAACAAGAATCGCGGAAGACGACGCGCGTCGGGCGACGCTCGGCAACTTCTTTCATAACCGTTTCGGTCAACTCGTCGTCAAAACACGCCATGAGCTCCCCGTCGGCGTAATTTAAGAACGATTTTCCTTCGATCGCCTCTTCTTTATAAGGTAACGATAATGGTAGGCCCCAGTCTAACAAGCAGCCGAACAACAAGTCGAGCCCTGTACGACCTTCTTTAATGTTACTTAAAGTTGCGTCTAATAACGATTGTTCCATGTCTTGCGCGCCGTAGAATACAGGCTTCATGTTAGAATCGTCGACTTTCAAGACGCGGAAGCCGATATCGAGCTCGGTAGAACCAGATTCCTCGCGGATCTTCATGCCTGCACGGCGGATACGCTCCTTACCAATTTCACAGATGTTTTTGTAACCAGCTTTGTAGGCTTCGGATTTTGTCTCGCACTCCATTGGGATTTGAACCATAATAAATTTTCGATTACCACCATCCTCCGAATTTAATTGCATTACAGCATGAGCTGTTGTCGCACTTCCAGAAAAAAAATCGAGAACAATCGAATCCTTTCCACTTGACAACAACAAAAGTCTAATTATCAGGTAAATAGGTTTCGGATATGTAAAAACTCTTTTATTCTCGAAAAGTTTTTTAAATTCAAGTGTTCCTGTATCAGAACTAAAAACATTGTCTGTCCATACAGAATTCAAAGAAAAGTTACTTTCACGGTATTTTTTTACAACCTGCCAACCTTTTGTACATTTCTTTCCAAAAATAATTGAGTTCAATCCAGATTGTGCTTTATCCTTTCCCCATCTCCATACTGTTTTAATTCCTTGTGATTCCTGCGGATAAACAATTTGCCATCCCTCTTTGGGTTCAAGAGAAAGTTCATATAAACCATTGGAATCCGCAGAAACAGGGTTAACCCAAAAAGGATAATATAAATTAGGTCTATTACTTACATTAAAATCGCTGTTTCTGTTTCTTAGTTCATATAAATCAAATCCTCCCTGTTCATCATGATATTGAAACTTTTTATTTGGATTGATAAGTGGATTAGAACAATACAAATCAGATTTTCTATACATCAACAAAAACTCGTGAGTTACTGACAATGAATCATAGGGTCTTACCCGTGAGTCATTTTCAACAACAACACAAGTAATAAATTGAGACATTCCAAAGATATTATCACAAATACTTTTCAAATTAAAAACTTCATGTTCATCAATAGAAATAAACACCACGCCATCATTTGTAAGCAAATTTCTAGCCAACAACAATCTAGAATACATCATCGAACACCAATCCGAGTGGAATCTCGGATTAGAATCATTGTTCTCTTTGAATATTTTATTTCCTTCCTCATCAAAGAGTTGTGCTTTCTCGTCATACTCCTCGTCATCAGCGCGGAAGTTGTCGGGGTAAACAAATGAATCCGCCCCCGTATTATACGGCGGGTCGATATAGATTACCTTAACCTTACCCAAATAGCTTTCTTGCAGCAATTTAAGCACATCCAGATTATCGCCTTCGATATAGAGATTCTGAGTATTATCCCAATCGACGCTTTCTTCGGGGCAAGGACGCAACGTTTTGCGTATCGGCTTATACGCTTCGGCAAGCGCGGCGCGTTTACCTACCCATGTAAAATCATAGCGTTCAGCGTCTTCGCTAACACTTCCGTCTAATAGCTGACGTAGTTTACTAAAATCAACACCGTGAACGACTTCGCCCGACTCGTTTTCGATCTCTGTAATACATTCCGGGAAGAGGGAACCTAATTTCTCGATGTTCTTCGCGAGCAGATCGACGGATTCCATACGCATCTTATCCATGTTCAACCTTCTATCTTCACTCATGTTACAAAGTCTTGATCGTCGTTTCCGGCGAATATAACTTGAAGATCTCGGCAAGATTGATCTTCGTAGCGCTGTCTTTGAAACAAGAATCACGGAAGACAACGCGCGTCGGGCGACGTTTCGCGACTTCTTTCATAACCGTTTCGGTCAACTCGTCGTCAAAACACGCCATGAGCTCCCCGTCGGCGTAATTTAAGAACGATTTTCCTTCGATGGTCTCTTCCTTATAAGGTAACGACAATGGTAGGCCCCAGTCTAACAAGCAACCGAACAATAGATCGAGTCCCGCTCGGTCTTCTTTAATGTTGCTTAACGTTGCGTCTAACAGCGATTGTTCCATATCTTGCGCGCCGTAGAATACAGGCTTCATGTTAGAATCGTCGACTTTCAAGACGCGGAAGCCGATATCGAGATCGGTCCCCCCCGATTCCTCACGAATCTTCTTACCAGCACGACGGATGCGTTCTTTACCTATTTCGCAGATATTCTTATAACCAGCTTTAAAGGCATCACTGTTTGCTAAACATCGCTCTGGGACTTGAACTAAAATAAACTTTCTTTTTCCCTCGTCTTCGATATTCTGTCTGATTACAGCGTGCGCTGTTGTAGCACTCCCTGAAAAGAAGTCCATCACTAAGATATCTTTATCAAAATGCTTTAGTAATTCTGTAAGTAAATCTACGGGCTTGACTGTATCAAACCCAATATTTGAGCCTAATAATTTCACCAATTCTTTTTTTCCATCTTCCGCACTACCAACAGTTTCTAGATGAGACCAAAAAGGCTTACAAATCTCAGACGACTCATCGTTTGGATAGATTAAGACCTTAATTTTTCCATTGATAACACGAATTTTATCCTCTGCTACAAGACACTCCACTTCTTTTTTTCCAATTTTCCATCTCTTTCCAGTACTAGGCTTAACTCCCAATATTGGGAACTTCATAGTTTCTCGCGACTTTGTTCCATAATCTGAGTCTTCGATATCCTTTAACCGACAAAAACCTTTTTCTGTCTTAAAATTATATTGTCTTTCTCCTTGGGTAACCAAATGAAAGCGATACGTTTCAGGCGTATTTTTTCCTTTACAGTATACTAAAACATATTCTAGCCTTGACTGTAGTTGAAACTTTGCATTTCCCGAATTAATAGGCTTAGTTTTTTTAACCCATGTTAAACAACCAAGACCATTGCCCTTACCAAAGATTTCATTACAAATTTTCTTTAAATTTTCGAGTTCTTTATCATCAATAGAAATAAAAATGACGCCATCCTCACATAAGAGATTCCTCGCAATCAGCAAGCGAGAATATATCATCGAACACCAATCCGAATGGTAACGTCCATTCGTTGAGTTATTTTTAAAATATTTTGTACCAATTTCGTCGACACATCCTAATTCTAAATCATAATCATCACTTGAAATAGAAAAATTATCGTTATAAATAAAATCGTTTCCCGTATTATACGGCGGGTCGATATAAATAACATTAACCTTACCCAAATAGCTTTCTTGCAGCAATTTAAGCACGTCAAGATTATCGCCTTCGATATAGAGATTCTGGGTATTATCCCAATCGACGCTTTCTTCGGGGCAAGGACGTAACGTCTTGCGTATCGGCTTATACGCTTCGGCGAGCGCGGCGCGTTTTCCGACCCACGTGAAGTCGTATGCTTCGGGGCCTTGGGCAAGGTCGCCGGAATCGGCGAGATTTTGGCGCAGTTTATCGAAATCGACGGCGAATTTTACGCCGCCGTCTTCATCAGCAGTCTCAGTAATGCAATTCGGGAAAAGCTCGGCTAATTTCGCGACATTCTTCGAGTAGAGGTCCGCGGACTCCATACGTAATTTTTCCATATCTCGCCTATACGCCTCTCGACCGCATAAACGGTCGAGAACGTTATCTTACGCCGTGGATCATTCTTTGTTTGAACACCTTGCTCCTAAAAGTCATAACTCGGCTAGTTGTTTTTCAAGTTCTTTCATTTCGTCGCGCAGTTCGATCTGGCGATTGAACTGCTTTTCTCTGCCGATCTTCTTACGAAGCGCGTCGATCTTCTTCTGAAGCTTCTCGCGACGCTTGGAGTTATCGACAGATTCTTGGATCGACTCGTCCTCTTTCGTCGTAAGTCGTCCGCCGGCAATTTGGCGAACAAAATTCTCGTAAACAGAATCGAGATCGAGCCCTTCAACGCGGCAAGGAAGTTTGTCTTCCGTCGTCCATGACGTTTGATAAACTCCGCTCACAACAACGCGCGCGTCCGTTACCGCCGCGTTGGGGGTTATATCTTTGTAACTTATCCTAGCGCAACACTTATCGTCGCACTTCAACACGTAAAGGATATGGTATGGAATCGTTTTGTCGATAAGGTTCAACAACTTCTCGTCGGGAGTCGTCGTGGTCGTCTCGATCTCGAATATCTGGATCTCGCGCACTGTTTGCCCGGGCGCGAGATTGATCGTTTCGCGCGCTAGTTTCTCGCTCCACGTGATCGAAACGATCTGCTCGGCGTATAATTTCCGCAGGGCTGTGTTGGCGCCCATTTCACTCAACAATTGAGTCTTAGGAATGCGGGAACCTAAATGCGTGGAAACGGGAAGACCGAACATAACGACGTCGCCTCTCTAAACGCTTATCTTACAACGAGAAAACATATCAATTCGAAGTCGTCGAGTCCGCGTATCGTCGTTGTTAACGCCGTCGTTCCGCCGGGACGGAACAAACTCGCGACGTCGCGCTCCTTCTTGGTCTCCACGATCGACGCGATGGCGTCGCGCAAGAGATTGGAGTACTTCTTCATATTGAGCCCGTCGCGCGTCTCCGCGTTGAAAGAGCGATACAGTTCCGCGATCGGTTCAACGCGTCCTTTACACAGTCGCCGCATCTTATCGAGGATCTCTTTTGGCGACAAGTGATCGACGACAACGTCCCCCGCCTCGTCGACATACACCATGTAGAACGGGTGTAGGCGGTTCTGCTTGTCCTTATCGATCATATCGCTACGGTTTTTCAGAATGTAAACGACGCCCTTTGGCGCAGTATCATTAGCGGGCACAACGGCGTGCAACCCCAACGGAGTCTGATCGATCTTCGGTTCTTTCTTGATGTATTCAAGCAAGTCGAGTCGGAACTCGTTAAGTCCTAAGTCGGTGATCGAGACGCCCGTAGAAGTCTCTTCAAGATCGACGACTTCGTTTTGTAGACGTTTGAGTTGCGCTTTACGGTATTCAAGTTCTAAACGTTTCTCGTTAGTAAGAACGTCGTCGTCCCCGGTAGCCGTCAGGTTAACGGCTTTCATACGCGTTTCGACTCGCTGACGCAGTTCGATGTATTCGTCTAGCGACACGTCCGGCCAGAAATTGACGAGTTGAACTTTTGCGTTGCGACTGCCGATACGGTCGATACGTCCGAATCTCTGTATGATCCGCACAGGATTCCAGTGAATATCGTAATTCACAAGATAGTCGCAGTCTTGAAGGTTCTGACCTTCGGAGATACAGTCCGTCGCTATAAGCACGTCGATATCGCGTTGCACTGAGGAATTGAGAGACGCGCGATTCTTTGAGATAGGCGAGAAACACGTCAATACGGTATTGAAGTCTCCCTTCAATCGCGGTATCGTCGTTTTACCGTCGGTCGTACCGGAAACGACCGCGCACTCTAGCCCGTAACGCTCTTTGACGTAACGCGACACATTCTCATAAACGTAGTCGGCGGTATCGGCAAATGCGGTGAAAACGAGTACTTTCTTATTACCGTCGTTGATCGGCGACTCGACTTTATTCGAGATAAGGCGCAACAGCTCTTGTAATTTCAGATCGTGTTCCGGCAAGATACGTCCGATATTGGCGAGTAAGTCGTCAATGATCTCATTATCGTATTGTAAATCAGATCGCCAACTTGCGACGTCCATATCGATCAATTCGATCTTACCGTGTTTCTCAGAAGCGAATTGGTCCAACTCGTTTTCATCGTCGTCGTCCCAGTTAGAGTTGTAACCAAAACTCTTCGAGTTGAAATCGACCATCCCGCCGCGATGTAAACTGAAGTCGTCGACGAGCTTGATCGCGCCTTGTATCGACTCTTGCACGCGTTTCAACGTCAAGCAAAACGAGTAAACGGAGCTTTCCAGACGCTTCAGCAAGTTGATCGCCATCAAGCGTTGGATCCCGAGTTCGCGGTTCTCTTGCGTGAAGTCGCGCTGAAATTTCTCGTCGTTAAAAATTTCGGTATACTTATCTCGTTTGGTAGGATGAATGTACGACGTCGGCGAATAAACAGCCAGGTTTAACAACGTCAACTTTTCGAAAATTGCGTCGAAAGAATAGACCGCGCTAAGGTTTGTCAAAGACGGACTTAACGAGATCGGCTTCAGACGTTCGGGAAACGTTCCGATCTGCGACGTATCGTAATACTTTTCAATATGCTTGCGCGAGCGCGCGATCGTTACGGCGTCGAGCACTTCAAAGAAATCGAAGCTCAGCATTTTCAGAAGTCGTTCAACCGTGCGCTGTTCAACTTCCAATTTGCTCCATTGATTAAAAACGCCTTGCGCGTCTCTAACGATCTCAGTAATAGAACGCGTCAGATTGAGTTTGGAGTCGAGGTTTTCCGCTTCCCCTTCGTACGCCAACGCCAGTTGGTTTTTAAGGTCGTTGAAGCGATTGTTGACAGGCGTAGCGGACAACATCAAGACCTTAGTTTTCACGCCTTTACGAATGACGTTATTGAGTAATCGTAAGTATCGATTCTCGCGTTTATTCTCTCCGCCAATAAGCGCGGCGCCGTTGCGGAAGTTGTGCGACTCGTCGATAACGACAAGGTCGTAGTTTTCCCAATTCAGCAGTTCAAGGTCGTTGCCGTTCGATAGCCCGCGCGTACGCGAGAGGTCGGTGTGAAAAACGACGTCGTAGCGCAATCGGTCTTCAACCAACGGGTTATTACGGTAGTTCCCCCGAAAAGTCATCCAGTTCTGCGAGAGCTTCTTCGGACAAAGAACTAAAACGTTCTTATTGCGCATCTCGTAATACTTGATAACGGCAAGCGCGGTAAAAGTCTTACCAAGACCGACGCTGTCCGCAAGAATACACCCGTTATAACGCTCTAATTTGTTGATCAATCCCAGCGCGGCGTCGCGTTGGAAATCGTACAACATACCCCATACGACCGACTCTTTAAAGCCGGTCGCTTCATTAGGTAATTCGTCCTCGGAGATATCTTCAAGGAATTCGTTGAAGATGTTATACAGCGCGACGAAATAGATGAACTCGGGAGAGTTTTCATTATACGCGGCGGCGATATTCTCGACGATCTCTTCGGTAACGTCTTGAACGCGCTTTGAGTCCTTCCAAAAGTCGTCGAATTTCTGTAAGTACACCAACGATTCCGGAGCTTCCAACTTGATGCTCGGCATGAAGATATTATTACCGCGTTCACACCCCAGATCTACTGTTGTGAAACCGTTGATATTGGCGTAAGTTTTTTGATCAAGGCAGATGCAATTCTGAAAGACGTCGCTGGAGCGGTTTGAACGAAATTTCGCTTTCTTCTTGATCCAATCGGCGCACTCTCGCGCAATAGCTTTCTGATTGAGTTCGTTACGAAGTTTGACTTCAAATTCGTCGCCATAGAGCGAACGTTCACGATTCAAACGCGGGATATAGAATTCACGCTTTTCCTTATCGGCGCGTTCGGAGATAAACGTCGGCGAAGTAAATAGAAACCGAAATTCCTCAACGCGCTCTAACGCGTCTTTCAGTTCCTGAAAAGCGTAGATCGAGAAACACGACGCGGCGATAGCAAGACGACTTCCGGACTTGATCTCAGAATCAAGTTCGTCTCGTAACTTGTTTGTTACATTATCGATCAACGTTACCATCGTCTCTTCTCGCGTTCGCAATACCGCCTTCCAACAAAAGGGGACGATCCCCCTATCATTCAGATTATTTTAAAAAAATAAATTTTAGCCAGATAGAAAAGCGTCAATTCGCAAGAGATACATCAAGAACAGGTTTAATAATAATAATAATAATAATAATAATATGTTTTGTATCATTTTTACCAATATTACCGTTTGCTTCATTGATAACAGATTTCTCTTTCAGCCTCGATATAGACCCATATATCTTTAGTCATCTTCCCAACGCGTTTCAAGAAATGTTTCAATAAGAAGAGCGACTACGGCAATACTGAACAAGAGCGAAGACTTACCGTTTTAATACAAAACTACTACCACGTGTCTAAAAGCAAGAAATTCAAGCATTTAAAGCAAGAGTCAAAATTTCTGTAAAGAGAATTATAAAACAAGCGCGATCCCACGCCGGAATCGCGCTTGATCGTTACCGCCGCCTCAGCGTCGCGTTCACTTCACGCTGAACGCGGGAACGTCTTTTGGCGTAATGCTCGACGCGTCGTCGTCCGCGGTGCGAGCGTGGTATAGTACATCTCGGAGCGGTCGGGGGAGAAGAAGATGTTGCCGTGACCTCCCCCGCGAACGCCGTTGGCGTTGTTCTTCTCCAAGACCGAGAGTTATTCGACGTCTTCTAGAAAATATCAGTACTATTCTTGACTTATGATTCCATTCGTAGGATAATACATAAAAGGTTGGAATAAGACTTTGCCAAGGTATTACGCGTATGTTTGACTTATCGCATTATCGCCCCGAAGATAATTCTGAAACGCTTAACAACATCAAAGAGAATTTGAGTTATTCGGCGTTAGAAACGATCGTCTCGCACGCCGGCGGGTCATGTTCGCGATCCCCCAGAGACGCCGACAACTTCGGCGTCGACGCGCATTGTATTTTTCGAGGACAATTTCTTCGATCGCAAGCCAAACCAAGACGAGTCGAATTCTCGGTCCAACTTAAAAGTACGACGCAAACGCTAAAAACAGTCGAACATAATGGGAAAGAATGTTGGGCTTTCAACCTCCCGGCGGAACAACTTGAAAAATACAAAGAGTTCTCTGTTACAAGTTTGCTCCTTGTTCTTTTCATCCTTCCGTCAGAAGATACGCTCGAGACGTGGGTGGAAATAACTCGAGATTGCATTAAATTACAAAAATGCATACTGGGTCTCGTTGACCGATCAAGATTCTAAATCGGTCGTATACGTTCCCAAAGACAACATTCTAACGGCGAAAACGTTATTAGATCAGATCGTCGTTCCAATAGCGGAAGGAAAAGAAATATGACGTTCGACCGTGAAGCCAAACTCAAAGCCGCCGGAAAAATCGAATTATCGGCAATACGTGATTATCTTTTAGCCAATCAATGGTTAGAAGAATCCAATTGGCGCGAGGATAAACTATTATTTTCAACACCGGACGAAACGGCAAGTAATTACGAAGAAGTCGTTTTACCGAAACTCGACGTTCCTAATCGTCGCGCGTATATCCTTGATGCGGCGAGAAACATCGCTCGCTACGAAGATCGCCCCATAGAGGACGTATTGATAGCGTTACAAACGCCTAATGTCGACCGCGTGCGTTGTCGCCTTATCTCTGACGAAGTTGAAGACGGCTCCACCCCGCTAGGAATGATCGAAACGTATATCAGGAACGTCGTCAATACGTTCCGAGCTGCGTTAAAAGACGTAATTCAACCGGAATTATACCACAAACGTCTCGCTTCCGCTGAAATCGACGAGATGCTCAAAACTGCTTCGTTTGGTCAAACGGAACGCGGCAGCTTCATCGTCAACATTTTTATGCCGATCGGAAACGCTGAATGTAACAATATATTTCGCCAAAGCTTAGAACACCTTATGCGTTCTCTCAACAGAGCGGTGCAAATTTCAGGCGGTTCCGACGCCGACCGCTTTATTCAAGAGAATCAAAACTCAGCCGATATGATCAGCGCTAATTTATTGACAGCGATAGAAAACGCGCGGATCAATGAAAACTCGGATCTGGAATTCTCCGTAACATGGGCACCCATGCTCAAAGTCGCAGAGGGAACGCCCAATCAGGTCTATATTGCTAAGACCCATTCCGCTTGTTTCAAACGCTGGGCGCACGCGTTCTCGCCTCAAAAGAAGACCGAAACATCGCGAGAATTCGTCGGAATCGTAAATAAACTAAACGGCTCGCAATTAGACGCCCAAAACCGTCGCTTCGGCGAAGTCGAGATCATGCTGTTTCAAGACGAGCAAAACATCCGCGTCCGCGCTCAACTCGACGCCGACGATTACGCTATTGCCAACGACAGCCATATGAAGAACCGCTACGTCGTCTTCAACGCGTCATTAAGTAGTAAAGGGGACAAGGCAAGTCTAGAAGAAGTCGAGAATTTCAGGATCATTCCCGATAAAGAAGATAATTGAAAGAAGTTAGCGGCGTCACATAGCGCCCCAAAAAGCGCGCCTCCACCTCGGAGCCGCGCTTTTTTCATTTCCTTTATCCGTCGATATCCACAACGCGTAATCACTTCACGCTAAACGCGGGGACGTCTTTTGGCGTAATACTCGGCCCGTCGACGCGGATAGTTCCGTCGGACTCCAGATACATGCGGTCGATAAAGAGCTTACGCGCGTCGTCGTCCGCGGTGCGAGCGTGGTAGACGTAATACATCTCGGAGCGGTCGGGCGAGAAGAAGATGTTGCCGTGGCCGACCCCGCGGACGCCGTTGGCGTTGTTCTTCTCTAAGACCGGATTGTTCGCCGCCTTGACGTACGGGCCCAACGGCGATTTCGAGGTCGCGTAGCCGACCGCGTACCAGTCCCCGCCAAAGAAGTTCGCGCTGTACATGATATAGTACGTGTCGCCAAGTTTGAATAACGCCGTTCCTTCCGTCCAACGACGATTGACTTCGCCGGACGTGACCGAACGACTCTCCCACTCCGCGTCTTTGTCGTCCAACTTCACCGGAGGTCGGATCAATAACGTCGGTTCGCCGACAACGTCTTTGAAGTCGGGAGTCAGTTGGATCCCGTAAGCCCAACTCTCCTCGATCTCGGGGAACTTGTTCTCCTTACGCGCCCAGTCCGCAAGTTCCGATTCCACCGCGTGTTGGTAACAGCAGCGCGAGAACGTCAAATACGGGGTCCCGTCGTCGTCGATGAAGAGGTTGGCGTCGATGATCGGGTAGCCGGGATCGAAGATAGGTTCGTCTTTCAAGAGCTTGAACGGCCCCTTCGGAGAGTCCGCGACCGCCACGCCGATATTGAATTTCTCCGCCTGCGTCCAGGGATACGGCGCGTTCTGCGCGCTGAAGAACAAATAATATTTTCCGTCGATCTCGTATCCCTCCGGGGCCCAGAACGCGTCGCGCGCCCAAGTCCCCGTCGCGTCGAAGACCACGCCCTCGTCGCGCCACGTCACAAAGTCGGTAGTGGAACGAGCGACGTACCCGCGAACGTCTTGCCCCTCCGCTGTAAAATACAGCCAGTATCTGCCGTCGTACTCGACGACCTCGCCGGTCGGCTTACGAAGCACGCACGGGTCGGCCGCCACGCCTTGCGGGTTAGTATACTGTTTACACTCCGCCGCTTGCGCGAAAGAAGCCGGTAACGCGGTTGTCAATGCCGCGGATAACATAAGGCGCGTGAAAGTACGGCGCGTTAACATATCTGTCTCCTCCTCGGGGGATCGTCGTTGTCGCTGTGCGAATCGTTCTTGTTCTCAAAAATACGGGCAAGCGTTAATCGTTACCCGCGCTTGCTCTATTATACATTACAAAACGAGAGATTTCCACCGCTACTTCTTCGTATCAAAATTTCCCGCGCGGTTCCAAGACGTCGTTAGCGCAATAAAAAAAGCGTTTGCCTGTCGCCAAGCAAACGCTTCATATAGCACCCCCGAAGAGATTCGAACTCCCAACCCTCGGTTCCGAAGACCGATGCGCTATCCAATTGAGCCACGGGGGCATGTTATCGCGCGCAATAACGCGATAACATTTCTATTATAACGAAAAAATCGGATAACGCAACAGGATAAAATTTTAAAAACAGTCTTTTAACCGTCTTACCGTAGTTTTACCGCAGTCGAAGGTCGCGAGTTCTTCACTCTTCCGCGTCATCGCGTCAACTTCTCCAACTCGCGTCCGACCGCCTCGCGGATGCTCTCAAACTCTTTCGGGTCGGGCATGTACCGCGTCGAATATCGTCCGCTGCCGCAGTTCAGCGGCAAGTAGTTCAGCGCGCGATTCAATACGATCTCGGCGTTGTTACGCTCTTTCGAGCCCGGCGCCGTCTTCGTCTCGATCGCTTGTTGCAGCCCGATCAGCCATCCCGCGTCTTCAATACCTTCCGCGGCTTGGACCGAACGTATCGATTCCAAGATCTCGCCGGGTCTGCCGATCAGGTCGCCCGGGTAGAAGATATAGCCGTCGCCGTTGGGGTAACGTACGAAGTAATGGACGCCGGGTTGGTCCGACTGCGGGATATAGAGATGCGAAGCCGATTCGAACGGGTCGCAAGTATACCAAGTCGCACCCCAGAACTCATAAACTTCGGCGCCATGCGCCACGCAGGCGTACGGCAGAAGTCGTTCGGTCGCGCATAACGGCGTGTCGAGACACATTTGGCCGTCGGTAGTCCACCAGATGCGCCCGCCGGCTTCGCGTATCGTACGCAGCGAGTCCTCGCCGACGCCGCCGTAATGCCCGACGCCCCAGACGTCAAGATAGTTCAGCCATTCGGGCACGAACACCCACGTGCTGGAATAGATCGGGATAGCGGGATCGACCTCGTGGATCATATCGCAGAGCGCCTTCATCTGCGTGATAATTTCCGGCTTGGAGTAGAAGGGTTCGTCTGAGATGTACAAGACCATCTTATCCGCCCAGCCCTTTTCGACGATATGATCCCAGAACAGCTTCAACTTCTTCTGATATACCGCTTTATATTCCGGACGCAAGACGGCGCGATCGGCGTCGGCAAAGGGCCACTCGCCGGGATAAGGCTTCTCGCCGTTGACGTCGTGAGGCGGATTGCCCCAGCCAAACAAATAGAACTCGCCGGGATAATATGCCGCTTTTCCGCCAAGTTCGTCGAAGTAGCGCGCGCATTCCGCGTCGAAATCAGTCCAGTCGACGTCGAACGTCTTGTTCTGCGCGTCGTATTTGAATATCGGCGCGGCGACAGGCTTATCGGGACTCAACTTGCGTTCCAACAGCTTCTCGGCGACTTTGACGAGCTTTTCGTGTCGCGTACCCTCGCGCCAGTAGTCTCCGGCGATACGCGCGTCGTAGATACCGGCGACTTTCGTTACCGGCGCTTGGAAGTCTAAGACCTCCACTTCCACGGGGATAACGCGGTCGCCAAGACTGACGCTCGCGTCGTATGTCCCGGGCGTCGCGTCGGCGGGAATCGTGAAACGCAACCACAACGCCGCGGCGACGTCTTTCGAGATCGCCCATTCGCCCGCCTTACCGGCTTGCGCTAGCAGGTACGATTCGCTATCGTCGTGTTCTTTCGGTTCGACGACCTCGCGTTCGCCGTCTTCGATCGGGATCAACGGGTCGGGCCAGTATCCTGTCCAGCCGTCGCAGCCTTTCGTCGACTGCGGGAACAATCGGATCGTTTCCGAGGTCGTCGTAACGCTGTAATAATTCGTAGGATAGTCGACGAGGACGTTGCCGACGGCGAAGAGCTCCGGCTTCGCAAGCTTGATAGCGTCGTTGCCGCGCAGCGTCGGTTCCGTCACGGAGACCTTGCACGCGTCGAGTCCGCGTACGGCGATCTGAACGACTTCTTCTTCACCCTTAGCGGCGACGCATTTTGCGGGGGAACCCTCGCCCAATTCCGGCTCGTTGGGAGAGAAAGTCGAATCGCGGAAGATTTTAACGACGGCGGGAGCTTGGAACACGCCGCGCTTGCCGCCGCGGAAAACGATAGGTTCGGCGTCGTCGATCGGGAGTATGAAGACGGAATCGTATTCCACTACCCCGCGAGTTTGGTTCGTAAGGTGCATCGTCAGCTTCGCGGTGTCGTCGGAAGCGCGCGACATGCCGCACTTCAGCGTCCAATCCGTTTTCCCGCTGACGGGCTTGCCGAGCGAACTCATACCGGAACCGGACAGCTCGCCGTTCTTCTTATGCCAATGCAGGTGCATATCGTAATTACCGGAATTAGAATCCGTTCGGATAGCATACCCGTAGCAATACGTTTGTCCGGGGACGATATCGATAACGCGTCGCCATCCGCGCCATCTCAGATCGACGTCGGGACCGACGCTCACGCGTAAAGAGCGCTTACCGAGGTCGGCGATCCCGGAATCGAAGATCTCGTAAGCGACGCCGGGTTCAGGCGCGTCGTGCGACCAACCGACGCCGTCTTTGGGCGCGGGCGACTCTTTGAACGTCGCGGGATCGACGTTTTCGAAATCGCCGTCGTCCAAGAGGTTGCGCGAGGCGATGAAGTCGGGTAAGCGCAACGACTCGGAGGCGGAAGAATCGTCGGCGGCGTTTTCGGCGTTCGTAGTCTGCATCATCGTGCCCGGGAACGCTTGGTTGGCGACGTTAGTTCCCGTCGCGCGCGCTTTACGGTCGTTAGCGCCGGTATTCTTTTCGACGATCACGAAGACGCAATCCGATCCGGCGGGCAGATCGAGTTCGCAGAACGCCGCGCCGTCAAAGACCTCCGCGGACGCCGGCGCGCCGTTGGCGTCAAGTATCTCGAAATCGTCGGCCGTCATGACTTTGCCCCAGTTGTTCTCAAACGGCGCAAGTTCCATCCGCACTAAGCGCTTGCCCGCTTCCGGCACGGCGTTGACGCGGACGAGCGCGTAACGACAGTCCTCGGGATAGACGCTCGGCTTCCATTGATGCAGGTCGTAGTTCGCGGCAAGCAGTTCCGGCGCGACGCAAAGCGTCTGCTTGACTTCCGTATTGATCGCGACGGAGTCCATAACGCGGAAATCGGCGGCTCCAAGGTCGTCCAACGCGACAGGTTCGCCGTCGGGTCCAAGTCGCGTCAATTTCGCGTTGTCGAACCACGCGGTCCCGTTGCCGTAGAGCATCGTGCCAAACGCCAATAAATTAGAGTTCTCAGGAACGGTGAATTCGACGGAAACTTTCGTCCAATCGAAGTTGGGTTCGGTCGGTCCGGCGGCGGTCGGCGCTATCACCATATCGTTGCTACGGTTCCCAACGTGAGTATACCAACCGACGCGGCCGTCTATATCCTTGCCCTTGACATACGCTTCCAAGCGATAGCGATCGCCTGGCACGACCGCGACGTTCGTCATTCTCGCGGCGATCCAATTCGGCTTAACGCCTTTCGGAACCTCGCAATACACGCAGTATTTCCCCGACTGCGGGTCGTCGGTCGAGAGCTTCAAAACGCCGCTGTCCGCGTGATAGTCCATCGTCCAACCGATCGGCGCGTCGGACCTGACGTCTTCAAAGTCGAGATTCGTCGCGCGCTTGGTCTTATTCTTTAAGCGGTCGGGGTTAGGATACGCTTTATCGTTGCGATAGAAGACGTAGCAGGTCGTTTCCGACTTCGCGGGAACCGTCGCCGGGAAGTTCAACACGCTGCCCGCGGGGATCGCGCCCTTGTCTACGAAATTACCGTCGCGGTCGACGATATTGAACATATACTCTACCCCGTCGGCGTCGCATACGCGAACCGACTGCGCTAATTCGCCGACAAGCGGAAGCGCGTTAGCGACGCTATCGTCCGCGCTCGCGAGCGGCACGGCGACCGTGCGATCTTGTTGATCCGCTTCGGTTTCGTTAGTAACGACGACCGGCGCGACGCGTTGCCATACCCCGCCGCCGTCGCGGCAGAGCTTCGAGGCGTACGAGTCGAGATCGACGGCGTAAGTTGTAACGGACGTCATCGCTAACACTAGCGACCATAACAACGTTCTTGTTTTCATCATAGTATATTCTCCCTCTTTCCATCTGGAAACGGTATTGCTAGCATTGTATCAAACGAGAAACGAGAATCAAGAAAACGTCTAAGAAATCATGAAATAGAGGCAATAAAAGAGCGCCGCAAGTCGAAGTTCTTGCGGCGCGCGGCGTTATATCACCCGGCTTGCGCGAGGACCTGTTGAGGTTCGTCGTCGAATTTTACGAGGTCGAACGGGACGGCGTTTTCGCGATACGTAACGCGGATATCGCCAAACTGCGTTTCTTGCTCGACATAGGCGTATCCGTGTCGCGTGAGTTCGAGAATAGCGAGGAAGATCCCAACAAGCGTCGCTTTTTGGTCGGCGGAATCGAACAACGCGGTGAAACAGACGTTGCGTTCGCGCTTGAGTCGGCGATACAAGCGCTCGATATGAACGGTCAACGGCGTGTCTTCACGCTTCATGGAGTGCCTAAACACCGGCGTTTTCTCGCGTAAGATACGCCCGAACGCGCCGACCAAGTCCCAGAGCTCGACGTCTTTGATCGGTTCCTCGGCGATATTACGCTGTCGCGCGACGGTATCGACGGCGAGACGCGGAAAACGGCGTTGCCACAGTCTGCCTCGTTCTTCTAGCGCGCCGGCGTTCTCGCAGAACTTACGATACGCCAGTAGCTGCACGACCAAGTCTTTACGCGGATCTTCGATCTCTTCGGCGGGCTTTTCTTCTTCATGCGGCAGCGCCTGAAACGATTTGATCTCGATCAGCGAACTCGCCAGCGTCAGAAATTCGCCGATCGCGTCAAGATTCAGCGCTTCTAGCGTCTCGATAAATAACAGGAATTGTTCCGTCACTTCCGCCAACGCGACGTCGAAGACATTCAACTCGCGCTTGCGCACTAAGTAGAGGAGCAGATCCATCGGACCGCAAAACGCGTCTAATTTAACGGAAAACATCGGTTTGCTTATATTAAATGCCTACTATGCTTGCGTCAGTCGAACGAATTGAGCGTGAACGGCTTGGCGGACTCGAAAGCGGCGGGCGAAGCCAACTCGCACGTGAAAACGGCGCCGGCCGCTTCTAACGCGTTGTCGATAGCGCGAGCCGCGGTCACGACGCTGTAATTCAATTCTTCCATTTCCGCGCGACGGCGTTCCATTTCGGTGGAATCGCAAAACGCGGCCGTTTTGACGCGTTTCCGCGTTGGCGGTTCTATGGCGCGATCGCGACGCAATACGGTCGACGAACGCGCGTTGGCGCTAAGGTTCGATACGGCGGCGTAGTCTTTACGCGACAGTCTCGCGTAATAAAACAACGCGGTCAGCGCGACGGCTCCGCCTAACGACGCCGCGCCCAACGACAGCATAAAAAAGGTCTGCATAACAAGGAACAACTAACGGTGACAAGTTTCTGCGACCAAACGCTCGCGCGTTCTCGGCAGTATCGGGATAGTAGCGTTTTTAGTTTGTTCAAGCAAGAGTTATTTCTTTATCGTCCGCAATGTCAGCGCAACAGTTTTAAAAAACAACAAAATTGTTGTATAATATAATGAAATCATAAAAAAGTATAGTATAATCAATGTATTGTAACGTTCGAAATGAACGCCGCATTATTCCTTCCTTATTCCTCGTACTACTTTAAAGGAGTCCTTATAAGTATGTCTATCCATCCGGACAAAGCGCGACGTTTCGGTTTCACGTTGGTGGAACTTCTCGTCGTCATCGCCATTATCGGTATGCTGATCGGTCTGTTGTTGCCCGCCGTCCAAGCCGCGCGCGAAGCCGCTCGACGTATGGAATGCTCGAACAAGATGAAACAGCTCGGTTTGGCGGTCATGAACTACACCGACGTCAACAACGTCATGCCCGCCGCCGCGGTCATGCGCGACAACGGCAACACGACCGCGTGTTACTGGCGTTGGTATTCGTTCTGGGGCGTTTCGATCCTGCCTTATCTCGAACAAGCAAACGTCTTTAGCATGTACTTTGGCGCGGCGGGTATGGAAAACTCGACGCCCGGCGCCGTCAACGCCTCGAACCAAGGCAAGAACAAAGAGATCGCGATGATGCGTATGCCGATCTACGAATGTCCGAGCGACCCGGGCGTCGGCACGGCGATCAGCCCCGCGACCGACGACGGACATAGCAGCTATACCAAGTTCAACATCTATCCGTCTTCTTACCGCGCTATCGGCGGCGCAAACACCGGCGGAACGTGGTGGTGGGACGACTTCGGCGCCTCCAACCGCACGAATCTCCGCGGCGCGATCCATACCGTCCACTGCGGCACGGTACAAGGCGCGGACGGCGGTAGATTCTCGCTGCATTTCGAATCGATGGCCTCCGTCACCGACGGCACGTCCAACACCGCGATCTTCACGGAACACCACGCCGCGCCGGAAATGCCGCGTCGTACGACGTTCTGGTCGGGCGTGGCGGCGAACCACATCTACACGGCCTCTCCGAAAGCCGCGACGCTCTACGCCAACCAATGGCAGCTCTGTCTTGACACCTGCGGTCTTGGTTCTCCGCAAAACACGTATTTCTGCGGTCGTTCCGCGGGCGCGTTCCATGCCGGCGGTCATAACTCCGCGTTCCTCGACGGTTCCGTCCACTTCATCTCGGAAACGATCAACGTCGGGACGGGCTGGAAGGGTTCCGGCACGCCGCCGTACGATATCGGCGTCTGGGGCAACCTCTGCGCGGTCCAAGACGGCCAGACCGTTCAACTTCCGTGATCGCTCTTTTAAGAAATCATTAGACGTAAAGTATAAAATAGATACAATGACAAATAATAAAATCACGTTCGCTAGCCTCGCGCTAGTCCTTGTCGCGTGCCTGTGCTGCGGTTGCGGGGTCAAGACGGTCCCGGTCTCCGGTAAAGTTATCGTCGACGGCGTTCCCGCAGAAAACATTCGCGTGGTATTTCAAGCCGACGCTACCGGTATGACGGTCGCGCCGGTCGCCATCGGTAAGACGGATAAGAACGGCGAATACTCCCTCGCGCTCGCTAAGGAGAAGAAAAAGGGCGCCGTTCCCGGCGACTACGCGGTCTTCCTCGTCTGGCAAGACCCTGACGCCGAGGAGAACCCGATCGAAGGCGAGACGGTCGCGAACGAATGTCCGTACAAAATGCCGACAAAGGCTAATAGCGGCGAACTACGTTTCACCGTCCCCGAAAAGGGAACCAAAGAAGCGAACTTCGAGTTCGATTCTAGTGAAAAGGATTATAGCGCGCCCGTCGGGATCTGAGCGCTAGTAAGCTGACGACAATAACGCGAAGGCGGCGCCGCTACGACGCCGCTTTCCTTATTTAACGACTCGGTATTATCGAAACCATGAAACATAAAGTACTTGCAACAGCCTTATCGGCGCTGCTCTTCGCGACGGCTTCTAGCGTAACGTCTTCGGACGCGGCGTTTGCCGCGGACGCGCATCGCTCTTTTGGCGGCGTTTATCCGCACTTGGGTTACTTCAATAACGAGAACGAATGCGGTACGGGCGCGGTCGTGCCGTGGGCCGATCGGCTCTGGCTCGTAACGTATGGACCGCACCTCCCTAACGGTTCTAGCGACAAGCTCTACGAGATCGACTCCGAGCTCAATATGACGATCCGCCCGGAGAGCGTCGGCGGCACGAACGCGAACCGTATGATACATCGCGAATCGAACCAGCTCTTCATTGGAAACCACGCTATCGACGCGGAACGCAACGTCCGCACGATACCGCATAAAGAGATGTACGGCAGAAACACGGCCGTTACGCGCCACCTCTTCGACCCCGAAAATAAAGTCTACTACCTGACGATGGAAGAAGGTCTTTACGAAGTCGACGTGCACACGCTCGAAACGCGTATGCTCTGCAAAGACGGCAACTTGCCGCACGAAGCGAGCGAAGACGTCTTACCCGGCTATCACGGCAAAGGGGCGTATATGTCGCAAGGTCGCGTCGTCTACTCCAACAACGGCGAGAACTCCGACGCGGCGCGCAAAGACCCGACGACGCCTTCGGGATGCTTGGCGGAATGGAAGGGCGAAGACGCCGGTTGGAACGTCGTTCGCCGCAACCAGTTCACGGAAGTGACCGGCCCCGACGGTATCTACGGCGGCGACGGTACCGACGTTCTCTGGTCGCTCGGTTGGGACGTTCGCTCCGTCATGCTCATGACGCTCCAAGACGGCGAGTGGACGACGTACCGACTTCCGAAGGCGTCGCATTGCTACGACGGCGCTCACGGCTGGAACACGGAGTGGCCGCGCATCCGCAAGATCGACGACGAAGACGTCTTCCTCGCGACGATGCACGGACAATTCTGGCGCTTCCCTAAGAGCTTCAGCGCCGATAAGCCGTACGGTATCCGTCCGCGTTCGACTTATCTTAAAGTCATTGGCGACTGGGCTTACTGGAACGACCGCGTCGTCTTCGGCTGCGACGACAACGCGAAGAGCGAGTTCCTCAATACGAACGCGTTCAAACCGAAGTCCTCGGGCCCCGGGCTATCCAACTCGAATCTCTGGTTCGTTAAGCCGGAACAACTCGACCAATTTGGCGACTCGATCGGACGCGGCGCCGTATGGCTCCACGACGACGTCGACGCAAACACGCCGTCAGACCTCTATTTGGTCGGCGGTTACGAAAGCGTCTCCATTTATTACGCCTACAAAGCGGACGCGGCGCCGCGACTCACGCTCGAATTATGCGACGCCGACGGCGTTTGGAAGAAACTCGACCTTAACGCAGACAACGACAAAGATTACGGTTTCTACGAACTATCCGAGCTCGCCGACTCTAAACCGGAATGGTTGCGCGTCAGTTCCGATATCGCGCTGCGCGACGCCACCTGCTTCATCCATTCGCGCAGAAACGTCAAAGCACGCGCCGACGTCTCGAAATTCAACGGTCTCGCCGGGCCCGACGACAAAGGACAATTACTTGGCGCAAGACTCTGGACTCGACAAGACAATCGCAGATTAGCGGTCGTCTCCGAGATCGTCAAAGATGGAAAAATCGCGGAAGAACGCTACTACGAGCTGTCGGAAGACGCGAGATTAGAACGCGTTCCGTGTCGTTTTGAAGGCGGCGAACAAGGAACGATATCGCGCGTCAAAGCGATGGTGGAACCGCAAGAAGTCTCCAAAGACGTGGTCGATATCGACGAACTCAGCGTCCTCGTGAACTACGGCGGCAAGCGTTGGCGTTTACCGATCGGCTCGTCCAAAGCCGTCGCCGCTAAAACGAGTCTTATCGAGCGTCTCGATCGCGAAGTCTGTACGGAACGCGACCTATTCCACTGCGCGGGCACGTTCTACGAGCTTCCCGCCGAAAACGCGGGCGGGTTTCCTAAGATCCGTCCTATTGCGACAAGCGACGCGACGATCGTCGATTACGCGTCCTATCGCGGCTTATTGGTCCTTGCGGGGCTCTCGTTCGACGCCGCTAACGACTCCGACCGCGTCGTGCGTTCCGAAGACGGCATGTGCGCGTTATGGCTCGGCGTCGCCGACGACCTCTGGGATCTCGGAACGCCGCGCGGCTACGGGCACGTTTGGAAAGATCAAGACGTAGAAGCCGGCGACTGCTCCGACCCGATGCTAGCCACCGGATTTGAACATGGAACATTGACGCTTGAAAACAGCTCCGACGCGCCGATAGAACTTGGAATACAATTCGATCCGACTTGCGAAGGCGAATGGCGAGAATACAAAAAAGTCGTCGTGCCCGCGCAAGGACGACTTGTAGAAACGCTTAACGCTATCCCCGCATATTGGATCAGGATCGCGGCGCACGGCGACGGCAAGGTTTCCGCAAGATTTGATTTCGGCAAGATCGACGCCCAATAACGTCGCGACGCCTTGCAACGAATAGACGCCGCGACGAAGTTCCCCGCGAACACAGTCGCTATCGACGCAACGAGGTTCGAAACTACGTATATCGTAACCCGTCGCGTCTTATTCGTCGCGGCTTCCAATACATCTCATTACAAAGCGACCGTTGTGGAACAACAAATTCGTTCCACAACGGTCGCTTAAATACTAGAAACGAAACGTCGCGCCGACATTAATGGATCATAATGTGTTCCCGCGTATAATTACGCGCAGCCGGTTTCCTTATTCCTTTGTCATGCCAGGCTTGTTCGTACCACTCAACGTTTTGTTCAATTAGCGCCTTATCATATTCGAGACGCGAGTACAGTAATTGACGCGCAATGACGCCTAACTTTTTAGGCATTACCGAACTATTGCCGCCGCAGGCAAATGTGCCGGCGCTTCCCCCGGAATTAGTTGGAATTTGTCGAGCTTGGTCGAGCGACAACCAGTAATCTCGTAAAGCGAGCGCCAGATCGCGTTTGTTACCCTCAGATTCTTGTACGACCTTATCTAAGGCTAATAATAGCTTCCTGCAGCTCTCATGATGTGCAATACAATCATCCCCGGCAAATTCAGCTCTGTTGGGAGTCTCGCCAACGAGCTTTTGAAGCCATATAAGACAACGATCGAGATTAGCCGTCCAATCGGCTAGAAGTTCCCATTTTTTTAGTAGTTCCGGCCCTATCTCAAAATCGCCGCGAAAGCTAACAGAGTAAAAATATCGTTGTTCAGGTCTAAATGCGGGAAACGCGATCTTGTTACTTTCTGAAAAACAAGAAATAACGTTGACCCATCTATTCCATTGTTCATCGGTAATATTGGGGTCTGGCGCGTATTCCGGTAAAAGCTCGTAAACTCCGGGCGCAACGTCGCGTTGAAAAGAGATCGTCTTTGAAACGACCTCTTCCGGTCCATAATACGGGCGTTTAAGGCGTTCAAAGATAAAAATACTCGTTAGGATCAGCGCTTGTTCTTTTGGAGCGCATTCATCGATCTTACGAACGCATTCGTCGATATCGTCTGAAGTAGAACGACTAACTTTCACCTTGAATCGGTAGAAAGGAAGATACAATTCGAAAGTCGATTCGTAACGCTCACGCCAGATGCGAGAAGGGCCTCCGTAAAAACTATATAACGCTTCATAAAACGGCGCGTCATTTTCGAACTTTTGAGGACGCGTCGCAATAAGTTCAAATGGAAAGATCGCCATGTTGGGAGCTTCATTTATGATATATTCGTAAAGCGAGCGTTCATCAAGATCGTCGTTAAACACGATCGGAAGCGAGTCTGAATCAAATTTCAGTTCGCTATTGGATGGAGCCTGATCAGACTCATGCCAGATACGACCTCCTTCGACCAACTCCTTTTGATATTCAAGACGCGAATACAAAAGTTGTCGAGCGATAAGATCTAAACTGAGTAACATTTTCGAACGATTTCCGATACAAGCGCGTTCATTGAGCGCCCCTACGTACGAGAGACCATCGGAGAATGAAAACCAATAATCGCGAAGCGCGAGCGCGAGATCGCGTTCTTCACCTTGTAATTCTTCTATTTTCTTATCGATGGAGCTAAGAAGAAAACGACAACTCTCAAAGCGTTTAAGTGGATCGGGGGCGGTAAATTCTTCAATAGAAACATTCTCCCCCGTAAGGTGTTTCAAATATTTAAGACAACTTTCAATATTTGAGATCCAATTTTGAATCAGCGCATTACCAGCTTCGTCATTCTTGTCGTTATTTCGCCCCCAAAGCCGATCGTCGTTGTCAATAAAACGTTCGTTGGACGGAAAGAAAGCAATAGCAGGATCGCCTACAAAATTCTCGATCGTGGCGTTCCACCTTGTCCACTGTTCTTCTGAAATACTTAAATCGGGGACGTAGTCGGGCAACATCTCGACAAAATATAACGGACGCTCCTTTTCCCAGAAAGTTTTATCCTTCTTAACCATCTCCTCTGGACCGAAGTATGGACGATGTATCCGTTCAAATATGAAGACGCTTATTATGACCAAAGCTTTTTCCGTAGGGGGACACTTATCGAGTTCACGCACACATTCTTCGATCTCATCCGCCGTTGCAAGAGCTGTCTTTTCTTTTATGCGATAGAACAGAAGATATTTCTCAAAATTACACTCCAAACGAACTCGCCAAGTTAAATACCGCGGTTCATCGTAATAACGAGCATAAGTCTCTTTAGCCAATGGCGATAAAGAGTCGCCTCCTCCTCGCGTTGCAATAAGTTCAAAAGGAAACGTCGACAACGGTTCCGTGTGCGGCAAACTCTTGATATACTCGTACAACGTCGTAGTGTAAAAACTATCGTCAAAGACGATCGGCATAGCGACTTCGGAGGATTTAGCATTAGACGTTCCATTCGCGTACAGACTTGCTGTACTTGTTCCTAACAATAACGACAAAGTCGCGCACGCTAATAAACAAAAGTTCCAATTCATAGTACGCTCCTTCACTGTAAGCATCTGTTAAAACCTCTTATAGTCGCTTATTTAGCCCCAAGAGGCATATACTTCATCTTATGATTTTCCCCAATAGATCTTACAAAGTCAAAATTTTCATATAGTTTCTTATAATCGTAACGTCCCTCCCTGTAATTGAAGGCCTCCCGGCAAGTTCCATATAATACCTTGGTCTAGGCGTTCCTTCTTGTATTCGAAGCGCGCATATCGTAGTTGACTCGCAATGATGTTTAACCTTTTAGGCATTGCAGAACTATTACCGCCGCAAAAATGTCCCTCGTTAATACCAGAAGAATGAGTATCAAGGCGGCCAAAGTCAAGCGACAACCAGTAATCGCGTAAAGCGAGCGTTAGATCGCGCTTATTACCTTCAGACTCTTGCGCGACCTTTTCGAGCGCAAAAAATAACTTTCGGCAACTTTCATGACGGTCCAAACTGTCTTCGGCGGCAAATTCCGATTTACTAGGCGTTTCCCCAACGAGCGTTTGAAGCCACATAAGACAACGATCAAGATCGTTCGACCAATCCGCGAGTAATTTCCATTTTTTAAGATCTTCGGGACTTATATACAGCTTGTCGCAATAGCCTCTTGAAAAGCAATATCGTTGATCCGGACGAAAAGCGGGAAAAGCTATCTGCGTATTTTTGGAAAAACGAACCAACGTCTCAGTCCATTTTTCCCATTGTTCATCAGTTATACTCGTATCGGGGGAATAGTCTGTTAAATGCTCATAATAAAAACTATGTCTATGTCTGTCAAAAGGTCCGTCGTTCTGCAACATCTTTTCCGGCCCCAAAAACGGACGCTTAAGACGTTCGAAAATAAAGACGCTCGTTAATATAAGAGCCTGTTCCTTGGGCGTACACTCGTCGATCTTATTCACGCACTCGTCGATTTCTTGCGCAGTAGAGCGGCAAACTTTCTCTTTGAATCGATAAAAGGGAAGATAAAGTTCAAAGGTGGTCTCATAGCGTTCGCGCCAAACATGACACGGTCTGAATTCGTTGTAATGGTTATATAATTCCCAATAAAACGGTTCGGTCAAATGGTAGAACGTAGAGCGCGTCGCCACAAGTTCAAACGGAAAGATCTTCATATTGGGGGATTCGCGTTTGATATACTCATAAAGCGAATCTTCTTCAAAATGTTCGTCAAAGACGATGGGCAGAAATTCAGAATCAAATTTCAGTTTCGTATCTATGGAGTCAGAGTCCGAAGACGTTTCCTCTTCACTCCAACACTTCTCGACGTCCTCGCTCCAAATCCGACCTTGTTCAGCAAGTTCCTTCCGATATTCGAGGCGCGCGTATAGAAGTTGACGCGCTATTACGTCGCAACTTCGTCTTATCTTTGATCCGTTGCCAATACAAGACCCCCGATCCTGCTCGGGCATAAAGGAACGACCGCAAGAAAAAGAAAGCCAATAATCGCGTAATGCAAGCATGAAATCCCGTTCGTTGTCTTGCATCCCTTCAATCTTCTTATTTATAGAGCTGAAAAGGCGTCGACAACTTTCATATCGTTTAAGAGGATCGCTTGCGGTAAACTCTTCAATAGGGCAAGATTCCCCCGTAAGCTGTTCCAAATTACTTAAGCGCAACTCTATATTAGAAGTCCAAAAATGAATCAAAGATCCAATAGCGTCGTTGGGGTCTTTTATGGAAAGATCGTCATTTTTCGTAAAAACATAGTCGTCTTTCTCAACTGCGCGTAAAGAAGCAAAATGATAAAAAAAAGCTGACGTACGATCGCCGACCTTTGCTCTGATAACGTCTATCCATTTCTCCCATTGCTCCTCAGAGATGCTCGCGTCCGGAGCGTAGTTAGGAAGCATTTCCACAAAATAAAGAGGTTGATCTTTTTTCCAAAACTCCTTATCTTTCTTTACCATCTCCTCCGGACCATAGTACGGACGATGCATTCGTTCAAAAAGAAAGACGCTTATCATTATCAACGCTTGTTCCTGAGCTGTTGATTCCTCATTCATCTTATTAACACATTCGTCGATTTCTTCTACTGTTGCGTGAGCGACTCTCTCTTTCAAACGATAAAAGCACAAATAACGATCAAATGAACACTCTAGCCGCACGCGCCAATTTTTAAAACGCGGGCCCTGATTATAGTAATCGAACAACTCTTCATAAAGAGGAGAATGTGATTCGTCGCCGCCGCGCGTTGCCACAAGCTCGAATGGAAAAATAATTAACGGTTGGTACTTGAATTGATAATCAGTAAAGTCCTTAATATACTCGTATAACGAATCCGTATAAAGCTTTTCGGTAAATATTACAGGCGGTTCGTTGGCAGATTTAACTTTCGAATCCTCGTTTGCGCGTAAACTACCGCCGCATAACGATAATACGAACGCGATAACAAAGACGCCGTAAACTGATAGATTCACAGTATATTTGTTCATTTCCCCCCTCGTGTCTAGTATGGTATAGCGTATCGTCCAAAACTAACGTTTTTCCAGTTTCGGCGATCTTAATCGCAAGACAACAAACAATATTATTACCCCACCGACTATATATAGTATTATCAACAAGATCTGCTCCAATAACTCCCGCGCCGGCGGCTCTTCCATTTTTAGCTCAGGAGGCGTCGTGTCGCTCAGGTCTTTTTTTGTTTGGCGATCCAACGATACCCATATCCGCGGGGTCTTCGTCTGTAATTCTTTTTTTATCCCAGGATGCGTCGCTTCGATCAGGGCTTTTCTTTTTTGGAGATCCGGTTCAGAAAGGATCATAGCAAGATATTCTTCCACAGCGGGAGACAATACGTGGTCTATATTCAACTCGTAGTCGTACCTCAACTCGTCGTCTAAATTCCACTTTACCATCAGATCGCCCATTTTACCTTCACTTAGGTACGCCTTATTCTTTTCGTTTTTAATTTGTACGCTTCTTGCTATTCCCCACTTAAAGAAATAGTTTGCGCTATGTCGAACCGGGTCGTCTTTACACGGATCGTTTTCATAGTCGGCGCGCGAACGAATAAGTTGGTCGGCGAGAAGCCCTAACGTTAGATCAAAAGCGGAAAAATTTCCCCCATCCGGTAAGGGCAGGTCGGACCATAACCTTTCCGGCGTTTCATGTCGAAATTGAAAAGTATACCAATAATCGCGTATGGCCAACGCCATTTCACGTTTGGGATCGGAATTATCTTGGGCTATTTCCGCGCTCCTTTCTAAAAACGCGTAGTTATCAAACCTATCTCGAAATACGTTTTCGATCACAGGCCCTCCAAAATACTTCTCATAATCTTGGCGATAACGCTCGGCCTCTTCTGTTTTTTCTTCAAAATCTCCTATTTCTGATTTGATCGTTTCATAAAAACGCTCGACCGCTCTTAGCCACTCTACGCGCATTTCAGGTCCGGTCTCGCCTCTGGTCAGTATAAAGTAAAACGGTTCGCCTAACTTAGAAAACGCGACCTTGTCGCTACTACGATATCCTTGAACGACCTTGGCCCACTTGTTCCACAGTGATTGCGAGATAGTTGGATCGGGACGGTATTCCGGTAAAAAGACAGAATTGAAACGACTCCCCCAAGGAGCGGGGTAGTAATGCTCGACAGCCGCGTTCTCATTAAGCGCGGGCCGCCTGATCCGTTCAAAAACAAGCGGGCGCGGACGCTCGGCAACCGCGTTCTCATCAAGCGCGGGTCGCTTGATCCGTTCATAAATATAAAGCGCGGTAAGGATCAACGCTTGCGTCTTAGGTTCTTGTTCTTCAATATGTTGAACGCAGTAATCTAATTCCTCGACCGTAGCTTCCGCAGCGCGTGTTTTAAAGCGGTAAAAAGGTAAATAGCGTTCAAATGTTAAGTCGTAATGAGTATCAAAGACGCCAAGCGCCTTTCCACAACTTAAATAACGGCTTTTACAGATATCTCCAACTTCCGCAATATACTCGACGGGAAACGTTTCCATATTTCGCGCTTCCTCGTTAAGATAATCCAATAACGAAGAAGACAAACTTGCGTTAGACTCATTAGCTGACGCCAACGTCTGTTCTGAATAAGCTAATTCAACAGTAGCCGCCGTCACGAACAAAACGAGTACGATCGAGTGCGAACGCTTTAACAGTTCCTTCATACTATTTAAAAATATCATCGTAAACTTTCTGTTCTTTGAATGATAATTTGAACTCGTATTTACGCTGTAATAAAAGCGTCGCGCAAGATCGCCAAGAAGTTCGGCCGCGCCGTCTAGTAAGGCGACGAACGCGGCTCAAATCGCAGGATCAAGTTTCTTCTATTTCAATGACGACGCTTTTGATCGGATGAGTTTCCGCATATTTGAAAGCCGCGGAATCACGGACGTAATCAAAGAAGTCGACGTCGAGCTGGTCATGCCAAACACATTCCTCGAGCTCTTTGTTTTCCTCGGTCTCGGCAAAATTAAGAGTCATGTTGTTCTGATAATATTCCTCGTCTTCATTGGGGTATTGCCTGGTCAGAATCAAGCTGAATTCGCCTTCATCCCAATATCCGCATTGATACAACAGCAAATTGTCGTCCGACAGGTAGATATCGCACATCTCCTTGTACACTTCGACGTACTCGCTTACTGTCATCGTGGGAGTAACGCGCTTTTTCATAAAGTCGACGCATGCGTCTCCACGACTTTTTGGAGAATCATTAAGATCCATAATCAACTCCTATGTAACGTCAATAACTCAATACACTTAACGTCCTCGGGCGGCGGCGTTGGACCTGCCGTTTTACAGTCGGTCTTCTAACTGCGCCCCGGTCATCGTAAACACATTACCTAATTAAATCCAATTTAAATAGAATTTCAAGAAAAATCTAACTATTCCCTGAAATAATATAAAAAAATACACATTCTATTCGCTCGCGGTCGTATTTCAAAGACTCGTCGTCGCTTCAAGTCCCCTACTCATGTCGAAATATTCGTCGAAGCTCGCGTTCCCTTCGCGTTTCTTCGGAGTCAAAGTATTTGTTCAAACGCGCGGACCGGAACTGTTAGCGACGCGCAGACGATATTTTCAGAAACATTTTGTATTTATCAAACAAGTAGAATATAATATAGTTCAGCTTTTGCTTGCTTCGCCTTGACGCGGCTTACGAAAGCGATCGTTTCGCGCGACAAACGCCGAACTATATTCATTGACCAACCGAGGAACAGATCATGCAGATCAAGATCAGGATCAAGGCGCTTGGGAAAAAGCGCGACATTCTCCGCCCAACGCCGTACGAGATACCCGACTCCGTCGATAGTCTGCGAAGTCTTTTGACCGCGATCGTCGAGACGGAAGTAGAAAAATATAACAACAAAGACCCGAACGCGCAGTTCGTTCTACCGCTCACCGCGGAAGAACTCGACGATCGAGCGACCGTAGGAAAAGTTGGATTCGGCAGAGTCTATTCCGATAAGAAAGCGGATCCTCAAAAAGCGGTCGCCAACGCGTTGCAATGCTGGGAAGACGGGCTAGTTCGCGTCTTCATGAACGACGCGGAACTCACCGAACTCGACGTCGCGCTGACGATACCCGAGGAAGCTGAATTCACGTTTATCCGTTTCTCATTTCTTGCGGGGCGGACATGGTGGTGGTGATAATACGCGCGCCGCAACGCCGTTTTCGATTCGCGTCGTCGCGTTCCCAAGTTCTATTTCCTCAACGATAAAACATATAACGCGCAGGCCCCGCCGACCTCGTCGCAAAAGCGCTCGCGACGATAAACGTCGTTTGAACAAGCCGTTCGCCGCGTCTACAACGCGTTATTACTAAGGAATGACCAATGGATAAAGAATTAAAGATCGACGAAAAAAAATTAACAGAGGTTCTAAAAAAAGCGGCCGAAAAAAATAAGTTAGCCTCAACTATGGCGAGACCGTCCGTTATCGGCGGCGCCTATCGGCCCAAAAACCAACCGTTCTTCTCCGAAGCCGCCAAAGAGTTGGGAAAAAGTCTGTACCGGATAGACGACCCCGACGAATTTTGGACCCCCGCAATGGAAAAAGCGCTCGCGTATTTGACCGACAAAGAATACGCAAAGAACTTCCGTAATATCATCACGTTGTTGATGAAAGGGCAATACTCGGCTTCTCCGTACCGAAGGAGCTATCGTTCGAACCGTTTCCGTTATCACGCCAACAACGTCGTTATCGCGTTAGAGGACTACGTTCGCGAGTACTATTTCGAAGGAACCGTCAAAGACCGTCTCTTTCAAGAATACATACTGTTCTATCTCCCGATCGCTTTGAAGTTACAACAAGGCGACGCGGAGATAGAAGAGCTTATTCGCGAAGCGATCTATGGCGACAACACCAAGATATCACTTAACGTCGGGATCATAGCGGCTATCATTACTAGCGACCGCGACGATCTTATCGACGACCTTCTGAAACTGCTGGCGGCCGCCAAACTCCAAGAGGGGCTAAGACAACGCATTCTGGAACTTGCCGACCTTGGAAGTCTGAATACGTTGCGCAAGATCTTAAAATTCTGTATCGACGAAAATATGTTTCGTTTCAGCGGCGCGATCCGCGCGCTGAACACATGGCTGGGCCTGGCTGTCGACAACTCTCGCGTAAAGCTTCCTAAAAAGATCGCCAATATCGCGTACGACGTTCTCGCCGATGAAAAAAATATCGACAAATACCTCGAAAGCCCCGACGCGGTAGAAGCGTACGTCGCGCTCTGGGGCGTCGGTTGCCGCGAGATCGTCGACGCCGAACAGCGCGTTACCAAACTATTGGACGATCCGAAACGCTATCGTCGTCTGCTCGGTTGGTACTTTGTCTGCCACTCCGATAGCGAGATCTTTCAGAGTAACGTCGTTAAGGACCGTTTTGAAGAACGTGACGACGAAATTCTTGCATGGACGATCAACTGTATTCCCAACGGCTTTGGCAATCGTCTGAAAAATTACGAGCCGCGTCCGAAATCATACGACGAGCTCCCTCCGCGTACGGAAGAAGAAAAGAAGCAATGCGCGAAACTATTTGGTCAACTCAAGTCGCTGCTGCTCCATATCGGCTCTAGGACTCTAAAATTTACCGGAGCGCCGTTCCCTTGGTCGGAAATTTCGTGTACCGCCGATAGAGTCGCCGGCATTATGTGGCTTCTTGCGGAAAACGACCTAGCGTATCTCCAAGAGCTAGTTGACTTACAAAAAATTCTTTCGGCCGATTGTCGCTACGGTCTAGTTAAGGCCATACCTTCACCAAAAAAGGATCCCGGAAGTCGTCCGTTACTACTTAAATTCTTTAATGACAAAAGCGTATACATTAAATTCGAAGTCTTTCACAAGCTTTCACAGCTAGAGTTTGACGACGAGACGCTCGCTAAATTCTGCGACGCGTTACGTAGTAAAAATTTGGATACGCACGGCGAGCTTATTAAGGGCGTCGAGCGCCAAAGCGTGGAAACGATCGCTGTCGTTATTAACCGACTCCTGACTTCCACTAACGAAAACCAGATCCAGTCCGGTCTAGAGCTTCTCATCAAGCATAAAAGCGCCGCGCTTATTCAGCAAAACCAAGCGGAACTCGAAGCGCTCAAGAGTCGCGACCTCTCCACCTCAACGAAGACGCAACTCGACAAGATCGTCGATCCTAACGCAAACGCTAGCGATCCATACTCGTTAGAAAACGGTTTAGGACTCTACGATCCCAAAGCCGCCGCCGCTTATGACGACAGTCTGCCGCCGTTGAAATTCGACGACTCCGAGATACTTACCGAAAAGCAGATCGAGGAGTCTCTCATCACGTCGCAAGAACTCGAAGCGCTCTTTGAACGCTTAGAGGCGATCTTCGTAAAACATGCCGACTACGAATACGAGATCGTCAACGCTTGGGGCTCTCGAAACACGATCCTTTTCGGCAACTGTATGTCAAACGGAAACGAGCTGCTCCCGGCGTCGAGCGGGTGCAAATCGTTTTCCGACGAAGCCGCCACGCCCGAAGCGATCCCATTCTGGAACGAATTCGCGGAAGTTCTCGGCGATTATCTGACCGATCCCGAAAAATGGTTTGAACTTTATTACCAGTTCCAGTTACGACAGAGAAGCACGATCTTCTCACTTAACGCCGAACCATGGTTGAAAACGTTCCAAAGCCTAGGAATTCAAGTCGTCCATCACGAAGTCTATCAAAAATACCCGCGCTTCCGTTGCTTCATAGCGCCCATCTGCGCATGCTACAAACTGTTAGATCAAAGTCGGCTGTACGCGGTGATACAAAAAAGACATAGCAGCATTCTCGCGATGCTCGGCGATAATGTCGGCAAAGTCGCCATTAACGCTAAGAAACGAGTCTATGGGCACGACCTTACCGTACTGCGACTTATTCGCGATCTGCTCGGCCAACTTTCGCTGTCCAATGAAGATTTTACAGATTATTTCTACCAACTGTACAAGATCAAACTCATTTCGTTACGAGCGCAAGACTCCGCTAACTTGGAAAGCGTCAACCCTAGCGGCGATGAAACATCGAACGACTCCGATCGACAAGACGAGGCCCTTTCGCGTTCCATAGCCTTAAAAGACCTCATAGGCTTGGAGCAATTCTTCCGTGCTTACGATCTCGGAATAATCAGTAAGGACGCTCTACTGGGTAATCTCTTGGCGCCCTCGTCGACAGTTTTTAAAGATTATCATACCGGTCTTGGTTCCGAGACGATCCAAAAACTACAACGGAAATACGCGTCCGCGCGCGAGATCGTCGATCAGATCGCCGATCGAGTTGTCAGCATAGAATCTCAACGCGGGGACCTCAAAACCGACGTAACCGCTATCTGCTCAAATATCAAACGTATTGAAAGCGCTCGACTTTTCTGTCGTCTTCTTGCGGGGCTAGGAAAAGAGAATTTCTTCCGATACGACTATTATTGGAACGAGAACGACTCCAAACAAGCGATATTAAGTTCTCTCCTTAAACGATGTTATCCAAGTAAGGACGACACGCCGGAAACGCTCGCGGAAGAGCTCAAGTCGACCAATATTACGCCCGAACGCCTCGTTGAAGCCGCTATGTACGCGCCGCAATGGGCGAGCTTTGTTGAAAAGAGCGTCGGCTGGAAAGGCTTGAAAAGCGGCATACGATTCTTCCACGCTCACATCAGCGAGGAATTCTCCGCGGAAAAAGAAACGGAGACCGCGCTATATTCCTCGATCTCGCCTCAGCAGTTCAACTTCGGCGCGTTTGATAGAAACTGGTTCTTCGACGTCTACGAACAACTTGGCGAACAACGCTTCCAAACGCTTTATAACTGCGCAAAATATATCGCGCAAGGAAATAACCACTACAAGCGCTCCCAACTCTATTGCGACGCGGCGCTCGGAAGGATCGACGAAGAACAACTTCGCCAAGAGATCGTCGAAAAACGTAACCAAGACAAATTACGTAGTTACGCGTTGTTGCCCATTAAACCCGGCGACGTGCAAGAAACGCTGCGACGCTACGAATTTCTCGCGCGCTTCCTCAAAGAGAGCAAGCAATTTGGAGCGCAGCGTCGCGAAAGTGAAAGACTCGCTTATCTTTCCGCTATGGACAACCTCGCTATGTCCGCAAACTACTCCGACGTAAATCGCCTCATATGGCAGATGGAAAGCGCAAAGAGCGACGATCTAAAAGCGCTATTCGAACCGACGACGATAGACGACGTCGTCGTAAAACTCGTCGTTGACGAGTTGGGCGATACCACATTGTGCGTCGAGAAGAACGGCAAGGCGCTCAAGAGCGTCCCGAAAGCGATCGCTAAGCACGAAGTCGTTCTTGAATTAAAACAAGCGATGAAAGAGCTTAAAGAACAAAAGTCAAGAGCGCGAGAGAGTCTGGAACGCGCTATGACCGAAAGCGCCGAATTTGAGGCCGCGGAACTGCGCAACATCTTGCGTAGTCTAACGCTACGTCCGCTCGTCGACGCGCTGGTCTGGACGACGGGCGACGATTTCGGGCTCTTGCGTTTAGAAGACGCGAAACTCCTACTGCTCAACTCGGACGGCGAGACCAAGAACGTCGACGATAAAAAGCTTAGGATCGCTCACCCGCACGACCTCAGAAACGGTAAAGTGTGGACGCAGTGGATGCGTTACTTCTACGACCAACGCCTCGTGCAGCCGTTCAAACAAGTCTTCCGCGAATACTATCCGATCACGGAAGACGAGAAGAGAGAACGCACGATCTCGCATCGCTACGAAGGTCATCAGGTTCAAACGTCGCGTACGATCGCGCTTCTCAAATCGCGCGGTTGGACCGTCGACTACGACGAAGGCGTGCAACGCGTCTTCCATAAAGAAGGACTCGTCGTGCAATTGCTCGCGATGGCGGACTGGTACACGCCCGCCGATACGGAAGCGCCGACGCTCGAAACGATCGAATTCTACGATCTCAAGACGTTTGAGCCCGTTCCTCTTGAAGACGTGCCGCCCATTCTCTTCTCCGAGGTCATGCGCGATATCGACCTCGTGGTCAGCGTCGCGCATGTCGGCGGCGTCGATCCGGAATCGAGCGCGTCCACCGTCGAGATGCGCGTCGCGATCGCGGGCGAACTTACGAGACTGCTCAAACTAGGCAACGTCTCGTGGGCAGGTTCGCATGCCAAGATCGTCGGAAAACTCGCAAAGTACTCCGTGCATATGGGGTCCGGAATCGTCCACGCGGAAGGCAAAGGCGCGATCGATATCATCGCCGTTCAATCGCAAGCGCGAGGCAGGGTCTTCCTGCCCTTCGCCGACGACGATCCCAAAACGGCGGAGATCATGTCGAAGATCGTCTTGCTCTCCGAAGACGGCAAGATCAAAGACCCCGTCATTCTGAGACAGATCAAAGATTAACGTCATAAAAAAAAGCTCTCCGTAAAACGCGGAGAGCTTTTCAAACGCTTTTCGTTATGAAGTCGCGAATATCGTCATTCCTCGTGGCAATGGCAACCGCAACTATTTTCCCATTCGGGCGAAACGTATTCGACGACGATCTTAGAATGCAGGCCGCCGCGAGGGGTGAATTCCGCGGTGAGCTTCAAGCAGCGCGGCTTCATGACGGAGACGATATCGTCGACGATCTGATTCGTCAGTCTTTCATAGAAAACGCCTTCGTTGCGATACGATTGGAGATAGAACTTGAGGCTCTTCAACTCGACGCAGAGTTTGTCCGGGATGAATTCGAACGTCATCGTGCCGTAGTCGGGTTGACCGGTCTTCGGACAAAGCGACGTGAACTCGGGGCAAACGTGCGTGATGAGGTAATCGCGATTCGGATAGGGATTGTCAAAGAATTCCAAAATACTCGGGGAAGGTTTCTTAGCGACGACGTCCGGCATTGTGCTTTCCTTTATGTGCGTATTGTTGAACTGATAGTATTGGCTATTATAACGTCTGTTCGTTAAGACGTCAGTCCTTCATCGCCAAAACTTCGTTGGCGAGCGCTTGATAGTCTTCGGCGCCGTTCGACTTCGCGTCGTAAGCGAAGATCGATTGGCCGTAACTCGGCGCTTCCGCCAAACGGATATTCTTTCTGATATTCGTGTCGAAGACCTTGACGTTGTTCCAAGACTTCGGCCGCCCCTCGACTTCGCCGGTAAAGAAGGACGCGACGTCTTTCTTCACGTCTTGCGAGAGCGTCGTGCGCTCAAACATACACACGACGACGCCCGAAACGTAGAGCGACGGATTCAAGCGTCTGGAAACAAGGTCGACCGTTTGAAGCAACTTGCTCAGCCCGTGCAACGCGAGGAAGTGAGGTTGCAGCGGAATGAAGACTTCTTCGACGGCGGTCAAAGCGTTTAACGTGAGGACGCCGAGCGACGGGGGACAGTCGACGATGATGTAATCAAATTGCATATCGTCGTTGGCGATCTTGTCGCGGAGTATGAGTTCTCGTCCGACGACGCTAGCAAGTTCGAAATCTGCGGAAGCAAGATCGAGATGCGCGGGCACGAGCCAGAGATTTTCGCCCGCCTGCATACGAACGGACGCTAAAGAATCGCTGCCGACAAGCACGTCGTAGACTGATTTGAATTCTTTTTCGAAAGTCAGTCCGAGATGCAGCGAAGCGTGCGCCTGCGGATCGAGGTCGATCAACAAGACCTTTTTACCGGCGGCGGCAAGAGCCGCGCTAAGATTTACGGAAGTAGTCGTTTTCCCGACTCCGCCCTTCTGATTCATGACCGCGATAGTACGCATAATTTATATCACCTCGTGTATATAGCGCTCTCGCAAGAAACGCGGCGAGACAAACGGTTCGTCCTGGCTTCCTTGCAAAAACGTATGCAGAGTATAAAAGAAAAGCAAGCCTCGCGCAATACGTCAAACAAAAAATCGTTGCAATCCAAAGATTCGTTTTTTTATATAATTTACTCAAATTTCACGCTTCGCTCAAGCGGCCAAATAATCGTCACAAACGTTATCATCGTAGTCGAGCTATTGAAAAACGATCAAAAAGGAATAGAATTCAACATTCTTCATCTACCCTATTTTACCCAGAATATTATAATTTTCGTGTCGAGTAGTTTGTACTCGTCGTAAGAACGTTTTAGACCTAAGGCGCGAAAAGTTTCCGCTATGGTCGAGTTTTTACTAGAAGACAAGACGACGCTCCTTTGTAGCGGATCGTAAAAACGCGAAGAATCATTGTCGTCGGCGCTATTTTAACAAGATTAACGCAATTGATAAAAATTTTTCAAGCGCGAGAGAATCGATAGCCGATAAATGAGCAAACGTCCTTCTAGGCTTATGGTCTAGGCGTACGTTCACTGCGTTCTAACGAGAAAAAATGTCGGAAACGTTCGCGTTTCGATATGATATAAGGAGACGGTTCGTCCGTTAGAGTTATTGGAGGATAAAATGAAGAAGATTTTTGGGGTGGCGCTATTAGCCGTCGCGTCGTTCATGGCGTTCTCGCTTGAACAAGCGCAAGCGGCTTTCTGCGGCGCGTGCTCTTACACCATGTGCCGTCCGTGCGCGACTGAATTCACGACGCAATGCAACGTCGTGATGAAAACGTGCCGTAAGGTCGAATACGAAAACCAACAAGTTACGTGCTATCGTACGCAAGTTGAACGCGTTCCGGTCACCCGCCAATGCACGTTCACGAAGTACGTCCCCGAACGTCAAGCGCGTCAGGTTACCTACACCGTCAATCGTATGGTTTGGGAAAACTGCCAAAAGACGGTCAATCGCACGGTTCGCCGCACGATCTGGGAAGACGTCCAAAAGCAAGTTCCGTACACCGTCATGGTCCCGGTCACCGAACAAAAGACCCGCACCTACACGGTCAATCGTACGGTTTGGACTGAAGTTCCGCAACAAGTCTGCTACACGAAGATGGTCCCGGTCACCGAGCAAAAGACTCGCACCTACACCGTCAACCGTATGGTTTACGAACAACGCCAAAAGCAAGTTCCGTACACCGTCATGGTCCCGGTCACCGAACAAAAGACCCGCACTTATACGGTAAATCGCGCTGTTTGGACTGAAGTTCCGCAACAAGTCTGCTACACGAAGATGGTCCCGGTCACCGAGCAAAAGACTCGCACCTACACCGTCAACCGCATGGTTTACGAACAACGCCAAAAGCAAGTTCCGTACACCGTCATGGTTCCGGTCACCGAGCAAAAGACTCGCACCTACACCGTCAATCGCGCCGTTTGGACCGAAGTTCCGCAACAAGTTTGCTACACTCAAATGGTCCCGGTCACCGAACAAAAGACTCGCACCTACACCGTTAATCGCGTTGTTTACGAAGACGTCCAAAAGCAAGTTCCTTGCACCACGATGGTCCCGCAAACTTGCACGAAACAAGTTCCGGTCTGCTCCGGTTCTTGGCAAGATCAATGCTACACCGTCCCCGGTAAGGTCGTCTATCGCCGCGTCGCTTGCTGCGATCCGTGCAATCCTTGCGGCGCCGTTCGCACGAAGATCTGCGCGGTCCAATGCCCGCCGACCACCTGCACGCGTAAAGTTTGGGTTCCCCAAACCTGCATGAAGGAAGTCTCCTACACGGTCATGGTCCCCTGCACCACCTACAAGACCGTCACCTGCAAAGTCGCTCGTTGCGTCCCCGAAACCAAGACCTGCACGTATAACGTCTGCCGTATGGTTCCGCAACAATGCACTCGCACGGTCATGAAGAAGTGCTGCCAGATCGTTCCCGAACAAAAGACCTGCACCTACAACGTCTGCCGTATGGTCCCCGAACAACGCGTTCGCACCTGCACCTACTGCGTCGCTAAGTGCGTCCCGGAAACCAAGACCTGCACCTACAACGTCTGCCGCATGGTTCCCCAACAATGCACCAAGACGGTCATGAAGAAGTGCTGCCAGATCGTTCCGGAAACGAAGACCTGCACCTACAACGTCTGCCGCATGGTTCCTGAACAACGCGTCCGCACGGTCACCTGCAAAGTCGCGAAGCAAGTTTGCGAAGTCGTTCCCCAAACGGTCAACTATCGCGTCGCTCGCTGCGTCCCCGAGACCAAGACCTGCACGGTTTACAACACCGTCATGAAGCCGGTCCAATGCACTCGCAACGTCACCAGCTACCAACTCGTTTGCAAGCAAGTTCCTTACACCGTCAACCGTTGCGTTCCGCGCGTCGTTACGTACCAAGTTCCGGTCCAAGTCAACGTCTGCAAACCTTGCGCTCCCGCTTGCGCTCCTTGCGCCGCCGTCGGCCTTGGCCGCATCCGCGCCGCTCTCGGTTGCGAAGCTTGCACTCCCGCTTGCGATTGCAACTGATTCAGACTGAATTATGACTCGATCGCTAGGCCGCCTCACGGCTTCCGGATTTTGAGTCGACAGAACTTCTAACGGTGAAAACCGTCTTCTAAGCGCCTCGCGCGTCGTCGAAAGACAGACTCGCGAGGCGTTTTGCGTTTCTTGTTGAAATACTATCGCGCGTATCGGTCCGTCGTCTATCGCGCGCTTTTACGCTCTCGGCGCCGTCTTGCCGTCATATTACGTTCTTTCCCGTCTTAAAAGCGGGGTTGTCTAACGCGCTAAAAGGATTAAAATTCATCGAAGTAAAGTTTTAACACCGCGGAAAGGTAATCAATGAAGATCAATCGCTCGATGGACTGTGTTCTCTGCCTCGTCAAACAATCGCTTGACGCGGCGAGATATTCGACTCAAGACCCCGATATGCATGCCGAGATCCTGGAAAAGACGATGCGTAAAACGCTAGAACTCGGCATGAACTGCGATCCGACCGTCTTGGGGACCTACGTGCACCGCATCGTCCGCGAAGTCACCAAAGACCCCGATCCGTACTATAAAGAGAAAAAACGCTTTAACAAACTCGCGTTCGACCATATCGATCAGGCTCGCAAACAGATCGAAGAAGCGGACGACCAATTCGATACCGCGGTCCGTCTCGCCATCGCGGGCAACTCCATCGACTTCGCGCTCGGCGCGGTGGACGAAGAGAAAGTTACCGCCGCGTTGAAGTCCGCGACCTCGCAACCTATCGTCGGCTCGATCGCGAAACTGCGCCAAGCGGTCGACGAAGCGAAGACGATACTCTACCTCACCGACAACGCCGGCGAAGTCGTCTACGACCGTCTCTTCATCGAACTACTCACGTCGCCGAAATTTGGCAAAAACGTCACCGTCGCGTTGCGCGGTAAGCCGATCCTCAACGACGCGTTGCTTGAAGACGCGGAAGAGATCGGATTGACGCAGATCGCGCCGTGTATCGGCAACGGCGGCGACGGTCTCGGGGTACATTTCGACCTCACCTCCGAGGAATTCAACGAACACTTTATCAACGCCGATCTCATCATCGCCAAAGGACTTGCCAACCTCGAAACGCTCGGGTTCCGCGAAAACGTCTATACCCCGAAAAAGATCGCGTTCCTGTATAAAGCGAAATGTCCGTTCATCGCCGCGCAAGCCGAGGCGAAATTGGGCGACCTCATCGTCAAAGTAGTATGACGCCGCGGCTTAGAAACAACCGACGTCAATAGAATCATATAGAAAACGGACGCGACCGTCTTGATGCGATCGCGTCCGTTTTATTATCTTAACTTGAACAACGTCAAGCGTTATTCGCCATAAGTAAACGATTCGATATTGAACTTCTGCGTGTCGAGCTGATAGATCGCTCGCGAGAACGAACCGAGTTCTTCTCGCGCGGCCCCGTTGTACGCCTGCTTATAGATCGACGCTTTACTCGAACGCGAACCGGTCAAAACGAGCGTGTTCTTCAACGACGAGAATCGCAGCGAGTCGCAGATCCCGGTGATATCCTTCTGGCGGAAGACGACGTTGTTACGCGCTTCCACTTCGAGGTCCTGCTTCAACTTCGTCGTTCGGTCCTGCGCGGTATTCCCAGACTCCTTGAGAAGCCGCATATACGCCTCGCGGCTCTCCACTTGTATCGTTCCTTCCGGGCAAACGCTGAGGTCGTCGACGTCGAGCGTGGCGTTAGGATCGGCGACCGACGCTACCACCGCGCGGAAACCGTCCGCTATCGTCGCTTCTTGCGAGCCGATCGAACCGGCGATATCGCCGTTGAAGCGCGCGTTGATCTTCGTCCACTTTTCGGCGTCTTTAACGCCAAACGCGGGCTGCTCTTTCGCGTTAAGCGTTTCGCCAATAGAACCGATAGAGTCCCCTTCCGTCGGTACGAGCGCGTAAAATCGCCCGTCGCCGTTGACGACGAATTTCCCCGTCAACACGTTAAACGAAAGCGTCTTCGCCAACGCGTGGAAATAGGACGCGCGTTCCTTCGGGTCGGTCGACGGCAACGATCGAACTTCAATATCGACGGGACGATACGAATTACCAACGCATTCGATAGTCTCGACGTTCATATCGTCTTTGTTCTTCACGTCGAATTTGAATATCGACATGGGGTCTTTGAGCGTCAATCGGACTTCGGGACTGAGCAAGCGTTGCGTTCCCTGCGAAACGACGACGTTCTTATCCTCGTCGGAAATGAAGCTTAACTTCTTGCCGTCAAACTGCATCGAGTTCGTCCAAACGATATTGATCGGCTCTTCCGTAAGGTATCGGCCTAGTTCCTGCGAACCGCCTTGTTGGTCGTCGTTTTGCGCGGTTTCGGCGGTCGGAGCCGGCTGCGCTTTCGCGACAGGGGAAGCGAGTTCTAAACGCCCCGCCCCTGAGACTTGGAAGAAGTTCGCAGAACCGTCCACCGTGATGTTCGAGCCCGCAAGCGAGAGTTTCTCCGTCTTGAACAACGCGCGTTCCTGACTCGTACCCAACAGTAGTATCTTCATCGCGTCGCTATTGGGATTGTCGATCTTGACCGCGCCGGCCTGCAAGCGCACGCGTTCTTGCGGCGCGCCGGGAACGCATTCGCGGAACAGTACGTCGCCGCGCAACGTCAAACGCGCGACGTCAAATTTCGGCGCGGTCTTATTCGGGTAATATCGCAACAAGCAACGCGCTTCCAACGTCTTCGCGGAGATCTCGAACAGCGATTCCCCGCCGACGTCTTTCAACGGGTCGGCGACAGGTTCGCGGTCGGAATCGTTGACAAAGACGCCGAACGCGCCTTCGTCGCTCGTCTCCTCCTCAACCGGCGCGGGCTCCTCTTCGTAGCGCGTCTCGAAACGCACTTGCGCCGAGTCTTGAACGATCGCCGAGCCGCGTATCGAGCGAAAGACGACGTTCTTTCTGAAATCGACGCATACGGGTCGCATATCCGCCAACGCCTTCGGCGAGAAGCTGAGCGGCGCGTTAGGATCGCGTTGAGCGCTGACGGGCGCGCCGAGCTTACACCACGCGTCCCCTTCCGTAGCGCGGAAAGAACCGAGCGATTCAGATTGGAACACGACCATTCCCGATGTCGTAACGCGCAAATATCCCTCGTCTTTTTCCGGATCTTTACTTGGCGCAGGCGCCGCTTGAACGCCGTCGCGCCATCCGGCCTCGATCGTCTGAACGGAACCGTCGTCGGCGCGAGTCTTTAAGACAAGACTACCCGTCCCGCCCGCGTAGACGGATTCTATCTCCCCAAGATCGTTCATCATGACGCGAACGTTCTGCGACGAGAAATCGAGCGTGTTCGTTTGCGCAAATTGGCGGATCCTGACGGGCTCGTCTTCCGAAATAAGGTCGATCGAGAAACGCTCGAGGTCGTATTGCACCTCGTCGGACAGCAACTCGACGCTAGAGTCGAAATCGCGCGCTACGACTTGTTGGTCTTCGCCCTTGACGGCGCGGATATTCGTAGGAGTCAGACGCGAGAGCGCGCCCGTGATCTTCTTGCGCTGTATCGTATCCTCGAGTTCCTTATTCCCTTGCGCGTATTCCGCCAATTCTTTGTCTTGTAAGTAGATATAAAGCGTGTCGCAGAGTATCTGTTTCGACTTCACGCCGTCTTGGAACCCAACGAGCTCGACCGCTTTATAGAATCGTAATCCCCAACCGCCCGTAATATTAGGATTGGAGGAGAAATAGAGACTACCCTTGCAACGCGCCTCGACATAGTAACGCGATAACTCGTCGACCTCTTCTTCCGGCTCCTCCGCGTCGTCTAACTCGCCGTTGAGCGCGTTGTCGGAAACAAGTCCGGACGCGGCTAAGACGCTCGAAACGTCAACGTCGGCTTCGGACTCTTCGTCGTCGCTCTCCGGTTCCGCGGCGTTTCCCTGTTTCGTCGACAGAATATCGCCGCTAATAGCCGCGATCGAACCGACGTAGAATTTCAAACTACCGTCTAATTCCGCAAGTTGTATACCTTTAAGCGAGAATCCGCCGCCGATGTTCCCTTCTTCGGCGATCTTATCGAGCATATCTTCCGGGGCTTCGTTTTGTTGTTCCTGCTCGGCGTTCTCAGGATCGGCGGAACGACGCGCGCGCGACGCGAGTCTGTACGGCGTCTCCAAGTCGATCGTCAGTCCTCTACCCGCTCCGGAGTTAGGACCGATGCTGAAAGAAACGTCGGAATTCGTATGGATCTGCATCGCGTTGAAAACGACGTCGCGCGTCCGGAAAACGACGGCGGCGGCGCCAAGACGCGTGCGAAAGACCACTTCGCCATGTATCTTGCCCGTCTCAAATTTACTCAGGTCGAAATCTTTGTTGTTAGAATCTCCTTTTAAGAAATTCGACAACGGATCGGCAAACGTCAACTCGATCTTGTCCGCAGACTCAAATACTAATGAATCGCGAACGCGTTCCTCGGCCGTTTTATTAGGGTCGCCGTCCAAGAAAACGACCGTGCAAGTCCCCATCGTGACCATGCGACCGTCTTTCGAGAGTTCAGGACCGCCCTTAGAAAGTATGAAACATTGACGATGATTGAAACTCGACACGATAGCGCTCGTTCGGCGCCAGTCGTTCGGATCGGGAAATAGAGGAAGCAGTTCCGGAAAATGCGCTTCGAGCACGCCGATACCGTCGACCTTGTCGCGCTCGGTCGACGGACCGCGGTAATTGGCGTCTTCGGGCGAGATCGGACGTACAAAAAAACGATTGTATGATAACGCTACGATCAAAAGACACGCAAATGAGACCGCTGCGATCGCGAAACGTCTAATCGTCATTTCTATCCTCCTTACGCCAAATGCGCGTTACTACCCCGCCCGAGTATAGCGAAATATTAAACTCAAAACAAGAGAGCTGATCCGATGAAGCAAAGTTAGACGAAAAAATCGAAAATACGCTTGAAATAATCAAAACTATTGATATAATGGATAGCGCTTAAGACGTTGCGACAGGCAACTCTTTTTTATGCGTCCGTAGTGTAGCGGCAACACGGTAGCTTCCCAAGCTCCAGTTGTGGGTTCGACTCCCATCGGACGCTTTTTTTATTTCTTGCTCCATTCTTTTCGCGGTTCTCTACCACGCGCGTTAGCGTCTAACTATCACGTAACGTCTAGTCGTTAGAAATTTTCTTTATACACGAGCAAGCCGCCCCTACTTGTCAAAACAAGAAAATCATGTAAAAATACCAGGATAGGCTTTTTCGAGCCACAAGTTCCACCACTAAATCGTAACAATATTCGACCGCGGCGAAAGGTCATGCCTACCGAAAAAACCAGTCCACTTCCAAGTATACAACGCTTACCGAGCTACTTGCGCTTATTAGACGCCGCAAGGAAGCGCGGCGAGAGCGTTATTTCTTGCACGCATATCGCGGAAGAGTTAGGACAACTCAGCGTCCAAGTTCGTAAAGACCTCGCTATTACCGGCGTTACGGGGCGTCCGAAAGTCGGTTACCGCATCGACGAATTGATCGACGCTATCAAGGCTTGTTTGGGTTGGGATAAACAGACGAACGCGTTTCTTGTCGGGATCGGTAATCTCGGTTCCGCGATCTTGAACTACCAAGGTTTCGTCTTCCACGGGCTCAATATCGTCGGCGCGTTCGACGCTAGTCCGCAGCTCTACGGTAAAGTGATCAACGGACACAAAGTCTTCGCGTTTGAAGATATGGTCGATTTCGCGACGCGCCAACGCACGCTATACGGTATCGACGTGACGATGGGCATCATCACCGTTCCCGCCGTCGCCGCGCAAGAAGTCGCCAACAGCCTCCTGCAAGTCGGCGTCCGCGCCATCTGGAACTATGCGCCCGTCACGCTGGAATTGCCCGACGACGTGCTCTGCGAAAACGTCAAACTCTCCGAAAGCTTCGCGATCTTGACGCACAGAATGAAGAGCAGAGCCGAAAATGAAGAACGACTCGCCAATATGTGAGCGCCAATAAACATCCAAGTCAAATAGAAAGAGGACGCCTTTTACGACGTCCTCTTTTTTATTATATCAACGGAACGTCAAGCGGCGTTCCGTTTTTTATCTCTACTCTTTGACGATCACGCGTTCTCGATCTCTTCGCGCGTCGGCAACGAGGGTTGCGCGCCCATCTTCTGAACGCTTAACGCCGCCGCCTTAGAAGCGAATTCCAACGCCGCGTCAAGGTCTTGACCTTCGGCTAACGCGACCGCGAGAGCGCCGGAATAACAGTCGCCCGCCGCCGTGGCGTCGACCGCTTGAACGCGCTTCGCGGAGACGCTCTTGCGAATACCGCTCTTCGTCGCGACATAAGAGCCTTCCGCGCCCAACGTGACGATAGCCGTCTCGACGCCAAGTTCAAGCAGCTTCTCAGCGGCGAGCTTCGCGGACGCGACGTCGACGACCTCGATACCGGTCAAACGCGCGGCTTCCGTTTCGTTCGGCTTGATAACGGTAACGCATTCCATGATCTCTTGCGGCAACGGTTCGCTCGGGGCCGGCGCGGGGTCGAGCAAAACGGGAACGTTGGCCGCTTTGGCGAGCTTCGCGGCGCGCGCGATCGTTTTCAGCGGCGTTTCAAGTTGCATAACGACCATCTTCGCGTTCTTGATCGCGTCGGCCGCGGCGTCGACGTCGGTGGGAGAAAGCGCGGCGTTAGCGCCCAACGCGACCGCGATCGAGTTGTCCCCCGTCGCGTCGACGATGATCAACGCGACGCCCGACGCAAGTTGAGGATCGCGTTGGATCAACGAAACGTCGATACCGTCGCGAACGAAGCCTTCAATAGCTTGCTTACCAAACATATCGTCGCCAACGCGCGCGACAAAGACGACGTCGCCGCCGGCGCGCGCCGCGGCTACCGCTTGATTAGCGCCTTTACCGCCCGGCGCGGTCGTGAAAACGCCGTCGCACACGGTCTCGCCGGGTACGGGAATACGCGCGCCTTTGACGACCATATCGGTGTTGGAACTTCCGACTACGACAATTTTCGGTTTGGACATAGTTATTATCTCTTATAAGTCTAAGTGGAAATACTTGCAAAGCGTCGGCGCAAGCGCGCGTCGCGTTAGTTTCAATAATTAGGGGTGGGAGCGCGGAAATCGTCCACATTGATCGTGCGAAACCACTCGATCGTCTTGGAGATACCCTCGCGAAGCTGTACGCGCGGCTCCCAGTTAAGTTCTTTCTTTGCCAACGTGATATCCGGTTGGCGTTTGCACGGGTCGTCGACAGGCAATTCCTTGAAGACGTATTTCGGCTCTTTACCAACGAGTTCCCAAACCAAGTCGGCAAGCTCTTTGATAGTGAACTCGTTAGGGTTCCCAAGATTCACGGGGCCAATAAAGTCGTGATCGTTTTCCATCAACTTCACGAGCCCGTCAAGCAGGTCGGTGTAGTAACAGAACGAACGCGTCTGAGAACCGTCGCCGTAGATCGTGATCGGTTCGTCCGCCAACGCTTGACGAATGAAGTTCGAAACGACGCGACCGTCAAAAGGATGCGTCTTCGGACCGTACGTGTTGAAGATACGCGCAAGACGGATCTGCGTCCCATACATACGCCACGTGTCCATAAAGAGCGTCTCCGCAGCGCGCTTGCCTTCGTCGTAGCACGCGCGAGGTCCAATAGGATTGACCGCGCCGCGATAATCCTCGCGTTGTGGATGCACCTCAGGGTCCCCGTAGACCTCGCTCGTCGACGCTTGTAAGATCTTTGCGCGACACTCGCGCGCTAGGTCGAGCAGATTGATCGAGCCCAAGACGGAGGTCTTGATCGTCTTCAACGGGTTATATTGATAATGTCCGGGCGCGGCGGGACACGCTAGGTTATAGATCTCGTCGACTTCCAACGCCAACGGGATCGTGATATCGTGACGGATCAGCTCAAAATTAGGGCGCGACAACAACTTCTCGACATTCGTCTTCTGACTCGTGAAGAAGTTGTCCACGCAGATGACGTCGTGTCCGCGGTCTATCAGCATTTCACAAAGATGCGATCCGAGGAACCCCGCGCCCCCCGCTACCAGTATTCGTTTGATCCGCGCCATAGTATTATATCCCTAATAAAAACAAGTTGCAACGCGGCAAAAATCGTTGCCGCAAATAAAAAAAGGGGCCGATCAAAGCCCCTTTCTTTGTACGCGATCGGCGCGCCGCTAACGTCGGGGCAACGCCGGATCGATACCGGCGTCAAGCGCGTTAGCTTGACGCCGCGCTACCGGGCCTCGTCCGCGACGAAGCCCTACTACTCGTTATCGCTCAGTTTTCGAACAGATCGTTGATGAAATCTTCATCGAAGATCGAGTCGACCGTGGAGTCGAGTTCGAAATCGTCCGCTTTGCCTTCGACCATGTCGGCGAAGACCGCTTCACGAGTTTCGGAAACTACCGCGGCTTCTTCAACGACGGCCTTGGACTCGGCGGCGACGACGGTCGCGGCGTTAGCCGAGACGCTGACGCTTTGCGCGATCGCGTTCCATTGGACGTTGGAGTCGTTCAGGATCGCGGCGCCAACGGCGACAGGTTCAACTTCGGAGAAGATGTTGTCAACGTCGGCTTCGAGTTCGGCGACCGCGGAAGAGTTCGGCAGTTCGACCTTGATCGTATCGAGAACCAGACCGGTTTCGTCGTTGTCGAGGTAGAGCGTAGGAGCGTACTCGCCGGAAGTCATGTACCAGTGCGAGAAGACTTCGCTCATCGAGATGCCGACGCCAATGGTAGGTTCGGAACCGTCGTTCCAGTCGACCTTCCAGAACGCGTGAGCGCTGGCGTTGGAGACAACGTCGAAGACGACCGCATAGCAATCGCCGAAGTAGTTGCCTTCGCTCGTGACGCTGACGGATTCAGGAGCCTTTTCGATCGTGTATTCCGCAACGTCGGACCATTCGGATTCGTTCTTAGCGGACGAAGCCAGAGCCTTGATGCGGACTTCGACGACGTCGCCGTCGACGAATTGATCGTTGACCAGACCGAAACCGCCGGTGAGCGCCGCGGTAGAGGTCCATTCATCGGAACCCTTGACGCGGTATTCGACGACGTATTCCTTAGCCGGGTCGGCGGAATCCCATTGAACGACGATCTCGTTTTCGACGTTACGGCCGAGCGAGGTGACGGTCGGGGTCGCGTAATCCGGGGAAGCCGGATCGGTGACGACGACGCTGAACGACTTGACGACGGACGCTTCGCCGGAGTCGGTCGCTTTGACTACGACTTCGTAATCGCCGGCGGCGAGTTTCTTCGCCAAGACGACCTTGTCGCCGTCGACCTTGAACGCGCCGTCGCAATCGTCGACGAGTTCGAACGAAGCGGTATCGTCGGCGTTAGGATCGACGACTTCGAGAGTCGCGACGTCCGCGCCGGGCTTCGCGGTGGACAGGACGCTGTCGGCCATTTCGATCTTGATATCGGTCGGGGCGACGTTGCCTTGTTCTTCGTAGGCGCCGAGATCGACGTGCGAACCGGCGATACGAGCGTTGTGCGCGAGGTCGTATTCGCCGACGACCGCGCCGTCGTTACCGGCGTCGATCATCTTAGAACCGATCTGCAAGCTGAGATCCCATTGAGTCCAAGCGGCTTCAACGTCAAAGCTGATGAACTTCGGATCCGTCGATTGGACCTTAACGCCGGTGATAGCGACGTTGGAGGAACCAATGTTGGAGTACGCGAAGGTCGTCTTGCTGGACGCCAAGATCGTCGTGGAGTAGACGTCGGCCGCGGTGGCGGCAACGTTGCCGTAAACGATCGAGTTCGTGACGTTGAGGACGTGGTTGGCCCAGACGCCCGCGCCGAGGCTGTCGCTGTGCGCGCCCGTCGCCTTGTTGCCGACGATCGTCGTGTTGATCAAGTTGACGTCGAAGTCGTTATCGCTGGCGAACAGGTCGGCCATGTTGACTTGCGCGTAAACGCCGGCGCCGAGAGACGCGGTGTTGCCGTAGATAGCGGAGTTCGCGATCGTGGCTTCGGTGTAGGTGCCGATACCGCCGCCGTAGTATTCCGCGGTGTTGCCCGCGATCGTCGTACGGTTGACGGTCAAGTCGCCGCGGTTGTAGATACCGCCGTAGTAAGACGCGCTGTTGTTAACGATGGTCGAATCGACGATGCTCATCGTACCGGCGTTGTAGACGCCGCCGCCGTAAGCCGCCTTGTTGTCGGCGACGGTGACGGAGTCGAGCGTGACGGTCGCGTAGTTGCGGACCGCGCCGCCGGCGAATTCCGGATTGTCGGACTTACCGGCGTTGTTGCCGCCGACGAGAGCGACGCGACGCAACGCGACGTTGGCGTCTTCGTTTTCGCTACCGACGACGATCAACGAGCCTTCGAAACCGTTGGATTCGATCGTGACGACCGTGGCGCCGCCGTCGATCGTGAGATCGGCGTCAACGTACAAAGTCGAGCTGAGGATCGTGTTGGAGATCGACGGATCGAACGTGACGGTGTTGGTTCCAAGACGTTGAGCGTAAACGATAGCTTCACGCAAGGAGATAACGCCGTCGGTCGGGTCGTCGACGTCGAGGTTCGTGGTAACGACGGTGGAGGGTTCTTCGAACGGGAATTCGAAGGCGCCCATGTCGACGGCGTCGAGCGTCGTGCAGACGCGGTCGTTGCCGGCGAGGTCGAAGACCAGAGCGTTGCCGTACGTGTCGAGCGCGTATTCAGTCTTACCGGCGTTGACGGCGGCGGACTTAGCGGTGAGCGACAAGTTGACGTCGTTGACGACTTTGCCGTTGACGAAGATCGGAGCGACTTCGAAGCCGGCTTCGCCCGTGATAGAGGCGGTCATCGTCGGGTTCTTGTTGACGCCCGCGAGCGAGCCGATCAACGAGTTGTAGAACTTCGCGTTGGTCGTCGTCGAGTAGAGGTCGACGGCGTTCGCGGCGTAGTTGCTAGCGACGATCGTGTTGTACGCTTTGATCGTACCGGCGTTGTAGACCCCGCCCGCGAGCTTCGCGGCGGTGTTGGCGCCGATCGTGACGTTGCGCAACGTGGTCGTGCCCGCGGCGTTGTAGATCGCGCCGCCGTTCACGCTAGCGGAGTTGAGCCAGAACAAGCTGTTGGAGACCGCGGAGGTTCCCTTGGCGTTGTAGAGAGCCGCGCCGTTACTAGCGGAGTTCGACTTGAAGTTCGCGTTATTGGCGTTGAACGCGCCGGCGTTGTAGACGGCGCCGCCGTTCGTCGCGGTGTTGGCGACGAAACCGACCTTATCGAAGGAGGCGGAACCGGCGTTGTAGAGCGCCGCGCCGTTTTCGGAAGCGACGTTGGATTCGAAGCTCCAAGCCGCGCCCGCTTCGACGATACCGGCGTTGTAGAGCGCCGCGCCGTTGTCCGCGCGGTTGCCGCCGAACTTGACGGAAGCGTCGTTGCCGACGAGCTTCGAGTTAGCGGCGTTGTAGACCGCGCCGCCTTGCTTGGCGGAGTTGCCAAGGAACTCGACGGAGCTGAGCGTGACGACGTACGGATCCGCGGCCGTGGATTGGCTGTTGTAGATCGCGCCGCCGAAGCCCGTCGCGACGTTGCCGCTGAACTTGACGCCGGCGAGGTTCAATTCGCCGTAGTTGTCGATCGCGCCCGCGTCGCCGGAAGCGGTATTGTTATCGAAGGAGCTGCCGACGATCGTCGCAACGCCTTGGTAGTTGACGACCGCGCCGCCGTATTGAGCGGTATTGCCGCGGAAGTTGGCGCCCGAGACGTTGAGCTTGCCGCCTTCGTTGTAGATCGCGCCCGCTTGGTTGGCGGCGACGCCGTTGACGAAGTTGGCTTGGTTGAGCGTAACGTCGCCGGTGTTATAGATCGCCGCGCCGTCGTTGGCGGTAGCGCCGTTGACGTTGACGAGGTTGCCGACCATCGTGCCCGCGTTGTAGATCGCCGCGCCCTTATCGGCGGCGGCCATATCGGCGAATTCGACGTTCCAGAGGTCGACCGTCGCGGTTTCGGCATTGAAGATACCGGCGCCGCGGTTCGCGGAAGCGTTCTTGATAACGACGTCGTTGACGGACAGGTTGCCCGCGTTGAAGATCGCCGCGCCGTCGTCGGCCTTCGCGTTGACGAGCGTCAGACCGCCGAGGCGGACGTCGCCGTGAGCGACGAAGAAGACGCGAGATTCGTCGTGAGCGTCGATCGTGACGTTTTGACCGGCTTCAACGGAGATGACCATATCGCGATCGATGACGAGTTCGCCGTCGACGAGCGTGATCGTCTTGCCGTAGACGTTGGACGCGAACGTGATCGTATCGGCGATCGTGCTGGTGAGCGTGACTTCGTCGGCGCCGTTCCAGACGAGGCTTTCGCCGTTGGCGAGCGCGTAGGAAAGACCGACTTCGAGAGCGACGGTCTCGCCTTCGGCGTTGACGGTAGCCAAGACGCCGTTAGCGTAGGTCGCGACGTCGCCGTTAGCGAGCGTGAAGGAGGCGCCTTCGACGAGGAGCTTCTTCATGCTGATGGAGTCGCCGAGTTCGCTGCCGATAGCGGAAATCGCTTCACGCAAGGAGGTGACGCCGTCGTAAGCGTCGACCACGTCGAGTTCGGTCGTGACGACCAAGCTCGGACGTTCGGCGACGTCGAACGTGACGGTGTAAGAGTTGTTGCTCTTATCGGATTCGAAGACGCTGTTGTTGACGTCGAGCGAGATGGTCGCTTCGTATTGACCGGCGTCGAACGTGCCGAGGTTCCAGTAACCGTTGACGGACGCGTTCGGGTTGAGCCAGTATTCTTCGGACATGTAGCCGTCGACGTCGTCGCCGTAGGTTCTCTTGAAGACCTTGGCGGAACCTTCGATCGGATTGCCTTCGGCGTCGAGACGAACGACCGTAATGGCGTAATCGAAGCTGTTGAGAACGACGCCGGAACCGTAGTTGCCGAAGACGTAATCGAAGCAGACGTCCCAACCTTCAACGAATTTGCCCGTGCTGACGCCGTCGATGGAGGCGTACCAACCGGTCAAGACGTCGCCGCTGTCGAACGTGAGGTCCGGAGCGACGTAACCCAATTCGAACGCGCCCATGTCGACGAACTCCGCTTGGATACGATCGTTGCCGGCCAAGTCCTTATCGACGCCTTCGATGAACGCGTTGACGCCGGAGTTGACCGCCGGGGACGCGGACGTCGGGACGTAGTTGGAGTCGAGCTTGGCGTCGACCGGGTTGGCGTTGGTTCCGATGAAGGCGGAATAACCGGTCGCGACGACGAGCGCGGAAGGATTGACGACGTCTTCGCCGTTACCGATCAAGCCGGCGTAAACGTCGACGCTGCCGGTCTCTTCGATCGCGATATCGGTTCCCTTGTAGGAAGCCGTGTTGCCCGCGACGATCGAGTTCTTGAGCGCCAGCTTGGCGCCGTCGACCGCAACGCCGCCGCCGATAGCCGCGGAGTTGTTGACGATCGTGTCGTTGATCGCTTCGATCTCGGCGTTCTTACCGTTTTGAGCGACCGCGTAGAGCGCGCCGCCTTCCGCTTCCTTAGAAGCGTTGTCGGCGAAGAGCGAGTTGACGATCTTGACCTTCGAATCGAGGTTCGTAGCCGCGCTCGAGATCGCGCCGCCGTTGAACTTAGCCGCGTTGCCAACGAACTTGGAGCTCGTGACGTTGGCGCCGGCGTTTTGGAGGTGGATCGCGCCGCCGAAGTATTCGGAGGTGTTGCCCGCGAAAGTAGCGTCGGCAATATCGAGGTTGCCGATCGAGTAGATCGCGCCGCCGAAGTATTGCGCTTGGTTGCTTTCGTAGTTGCCGCCGTTGATAGCCAACGAACCGGAGTTGTAGATCGCGCCGCCGAAGCCGTCGTACAAGACCTTGTCGGTCGGGTCGACCGGCGTGGCGGAGTACGCGACGGAGTTCTTGACGGAGACGTTGTTGAGCGTCAGGTCGCCGGCGTTGCTGATCGCGCCGCCCTTGAGAGCGTAACCGTTCGTCATCGCGACGTCGCTCATCACGACGGTCAGACCGTAGTTGACCGCGAAGATGTTGGTCGCGTTAACGCCGGAGATCGTAACGTTGTTACCGGCGATCGTTTGATCCTTCGCGGGCGTGATGGCTTCGCCCTTGAGCTCGATCGCTTCGACGCCGTCCGCGACGACGATATCGTTGCCGACGAACATGGAGATCGTGGCGGAACCGTCGTTGGCGAACTTGTACTTGATGTTGTCGATCGTCGTGAATTCGGCGGAGACCGCGTCGCGACGAACGTTCGTATCGACAACGACGCCCGTTTCGGTGACGATGGAGCCGCCGTCGACGAATTCGAGGTAAGAACCGTCTTCGAGGACGAAGACCGGGCCTTGGTACGTCGCCGGGACGTTCGCAAATTCGCCGATGAGCTCGACGTTAGCGCCGTCTTCGAGAACGACCTTGACGCTACCGTCTTCGGAGACGAACGCGCCGTTGATGAATTGGCCGTTGACGCCTTCGTACGCGATCTTCGTACCGTTGTACAACGCGACGACGTTGCCGAGCGAGTCGACCGCGACGTTATCGCGATACGTCATGTACGTCTTGGAGTAGACGATCTGATCGGCTTGGAGATCGGTCAGGAGCGTCTTCGTGCCGTCGGCGGCGACGAGAACGTCGACGTATTCGTACTTCGTGGAGATCGGCGCTTCTTCGCCCTTCGATTCGAGGTAATCGAACTTCGATTCGCGGTGCGCGGTGAGTTGCGTGCCGTCGGCGAGCGTCAGCGTGATGGAGTAGTTATAATCGAACTTGCCGGGCGCGTACGCTTGGACGGAGCCGTCGGGATACGTGAAGACGCCGTTGTTGAAGACGACGTAGGTCTTGCCGTATTCGAACTTTTGACCGTCGGTAGGCGTGGATTCGACGCCGTCGATGACAACGACGTTGCGGCCGACCGTGGCGACGCCGTCTTCAACCGTGACGACGACCATATCTTCGCGGATGAATTGACCGGATTCGACCAAGATCTGAGAAGTATACCAGTACGGACCGACGTAGAGTTCGGAAGCTTCGCGCAACGTGATCTTGTCGTCCAACGGGTTATACGCGCCGTCTTCTTCGGTGGTAACGACGAGCGACGGAGCTTCGTAGACTTCGAATTGCGCGACGAAGATGTTGTTGTCTTTGTCGAGTTCAACGATTTCCGCGGAGCTGTCGAGCGTGATTGTGATGGTGTAAGAACCGACCGGGAGGACGCCCAAGTTCTGACGCGCGTAGCTTTGTTCGGCGCCGGGGACGAGCCAATCGGCGTTCTTGAGCCAATCGAAGAAGTCGGAACCGGATTGGTAACGACCGGTGACGGTGGCGTTGTATTCTTCACCGGAAGCGGTCGTGCCGCTGAGGTTGAAGGAGATGTTGAACTTGTCGTAGACGGAAGCGTCGCCGAGGTTCGCGATCGAGTAGTCGAGAACGACGTCTTGACCGAAGATGTAGTGATCGGTCAGTTTGCCGTCGACGGAGGCGAACCAGAAGTTGACCGGATCGTCGTTGAACGCGAGGTCGCTAGACTTCAAGCCTTGGAATTCGAACGCGCCCATATCGATGGAGTAGATCACGCCGTCGATCTCGACGCCGACGAAACGAGCGTTGCCGGCGAGGTCGGATTCGACGCCAGAGACGGCCAGTTTGTTGGAGGCGGTGTTGATCGCGGGGGAGTCTTCCGCAAGCGCGTAGTTGCCGTTGGCGGCGTCGACGAACTTAGGATCGACGTTGACGAAGCAACGGTAGTTGGCGTCGAACCAGCTTTCGTCGAGCGCGACGTCGCCGGTGTTGGCGGCGTTTTGGATCAACGAGTTGCGCATCAAGACGTTAGCGCCTTCGGCGACGTAGATCTCAACGCCGTTTTCAGCGGTATTGCCGGCCAAGATCGAGTTGTCGATCGTAGCGGAGTTGAAGACGTAGAGCGCGCCGCCCATGTTGGCGGTGTTGCCCGCGACGGTCGCGTTGACGAGCTTCAACGTAGTGGCAAGGATCGCGCCGGCCATATCGACAGAGGCGTTGTTCGCGATAAGCGCGTTGTTGAGCTCGACGGTACCGGCGGCGATAGCGCCCGCGTTCGCGCCCGCTTCGTTGCCGACGATACTAGCGTTGCCCTTGACGACGACGCTACCGGCGAGGATAGCGCCCGCGTCGGCGCCCGCCTTGTTGGCGGAGATCGTCGCGTTGCCGGCGACGGTAAGGGATTCGAGAGCGTAGATCGCGCCGACCTTGCCGCCCGCGACGTTGTTTTCAGCGACGAGGCCGCCGTCGACGGTCATATCGGACTCGGTCGCGATAGCGCCGAAGTCGGAACCGGCGACGTTGTTAGCGACGGTGGCGTCGCCCTTAACGGCGATCGCGCCGTTGGCGTAGATCGCGGCGTAGCTTCCGCCGGCCTTGTTGCCGGTGGCGACGAGATCGCCGTTGACCTTCAACGCGGAGTCGGTGGCGACGGCGCCGAAATCGCCAAGCGCTTCGTTATCGACGACGGAGAACGCGCCGGAAGCGATAGCGAGACCGGAGTAGAACGCGCCGTAGTTGCCGTTAGCCTTGTTGCCTTCGACGAGAGCGTCGCCGCCGATCGAGAAATTGGTTCTGGCGTACGCGGCGCCGTAGTTGGCGTCGGCGTAGGAGACTTCTTGCGTGGTTTCGGTCGTCGTGGTTTCGGAAATGACTTGGCCTTCTTCGTCGTATTCGAAGACGGTGGTGGCGACGGCGGTATCGGTAACGACTTGGCCGTTGGCTTCGTTATTCTTCATAACGAGGTTGCCGCCAACGTTGATATCGTTCTTGGAATACAGAGCGCCGTAAGAGGGCGCGGAGTTGTCGGAGACGTTGAGATCGCCGGCGACTTTGATGGAGCCGTTGAGCGCGGCGATAGCGCCGTACTTACCGGTCTTGGAAGTCGTAGTCGTGGTGGTAACGATCTTTTCGCCGTTTTCGCCGGTCGTTTCTTCAACGACGGTATCGACGACTTCGTTCAGACCGGCCTTGTTGCCCGTGATAGTCGCGGAACCGGCGATATCGAACGTGACGTAGCTACCGTAGAGTTCGAGCGCGCCCGCGTCGATGCCCGCCTTGTTGTCGGCGATGACGACGGAAGCGTCCGGATTCGTGGTTTTGAAGCTGTACGCGCGACCAACGCCGGCATTGATACCGGCTTCGTTGCCGATCGCTTCGACGTTGCCGCCGACAACGACCGTTTGACGAGCGTGGAACGCGCCGTAGTTGCCGCCCGCGACGTTGTTCTTAGCGACGAAGTCGTTGGCGACGTCGATAGCTTTGTCGACGAAGATCGCGCCGAAGTCGTTCGCGGCTTGGTTGTCGACGAGTTCGAGGCTGTTCGCGGAGAGGTTACCGTTGATGAACGCGGCGCCGGCGTTGCCGGAGGTCGCTTTGTTGTTGACGAAGCTGGCCGCACCGAGGACGTTGACGTCGCCATTGGCGTAGAACGCGCCGTAAGCGCCGGAGACGTTGTCGCGAACGGTAAGGTCGCCGGCGATCTCGACGGAGTCGCCGGTTTGGAACGCGCCGTACTTACCGGTGGATTCGTTGCCTTCGACAACGGCGTTGCCGTTGGCGACGAGTTTACCGGCGATCATGAGCGCGCCGTTGTTGTTCGCAGCCTTGTTGCCGGAGATCGTGAGAACGTCTTCGCCTTCTTCGACGTTGCCGCGAATTTCGAGGTTACCGTCGACGTAGCCCGCGCCGTAGTTATTACCGGCCGCATTATTAGCGATGGTCGCCTTACCTTCGACCGTGAAGTCGCCGGTGTAGAACGCGCCGCCGCTCTTACCCGCGATGTTGCTTTCGATCGTGGCGTCGCCGCCGACCGTGGCGTCTTTAAGGACGACCATAGCGCCGACGTCGGTTCCGGCTTCGTTGCCCTTGAGAACGAGGTTGCCGCCGACGTTGAGTTTGTCTTCGAAGAGGGCCGCGCCGACGATACCGGTCTTAGCCGTATTGTTTTCCGCGACGAGGTCGCCGCCGATGTTAGCGGAGCCCATAACGCGGATCGCGCCGTGAGATTGCGCGGCGGTGTTGCCGGAGAAGGCGGCGTTACCATCGACGTTGAGGTTGCGACCGACGTTACCGACGCCGTACTTAGCGCCTTCGTAGGCGACTTCGACCGTCGTTTCGGAGGTTTCGGTGGAATCGACGACTTCGCCTTCGGCGTTAATCGTTTCAACGAGCGTAGTGACGACGGTCTCAACGGCGACTTGACCGTTGGCGGCGTTGTCGTTAGCGGTCAGGTTACCGGCGACTTCGAGATCCTTAGCGACGTTGAACGCGCCCGCGACCGCGGCGGTGTTGCCGGAGAATTCGACGTCGGAACCGAACTTAGCGGAACCGTTTTCGACATTGAGAGCGCCGGACTTACCGTAGACGGTCTTCGTGGTGACGACCGTGGTCGTGGTGGTGCGAACGACGTTGCCTTCTTCGTCGGTCGTTTCTTCAACATTGACGACGGGTTCGGAGACGACGACGTCTTCTTGGACGCCCGCCTTGTTGTCTTTGAAGGTCGCGAGACCGACGACTTCGAGAGCGACGCCTTCGCCGGTGACGTTGAGCGCGCCGTAGTTGCCGGCGGCCTTGTTGCCGGAGACTTCGGCGGTTCCGCCGACGTAGACAGTCTCGGCGGAGATAGCGCCGACGTTCGCGCCCGCGGCGTTGTCGTTGATAACGGCGTTACCGTCGATCTTGAGCACGCCGGTGGAGACCGCGCCGACTTCTTGACCGGCCTTGTTGCCCGCGATAGTAGCGTCGCCGGTGATAGCGACGTTAGCGGCGGCGATAGCGCCGACGTTGGCGACGGCGTTGTTGCCGGAGATATTGGCGGCGCCTGAGATCGCGAGATCGCCTTCGATGGAGGCCGCGCCGAAGGAGCCGCCCGCGACGTTGCCGGTGATAGCGGCGTCGCCCGCGATAGCGGCCTCGCCCGCGACGTAAGCCGCGCCGAAGTCCTTAGCGGCCTTGTTGTCGGCGATAGTGGCGTTACCGTCGATCGCGAGATCGCCGTCGGCCTTGATCGCGCCGTAGGAGCCGTTGGTCGCTTCGTTGTTAGCGATGGTGGCTTCGCCGCCGATAGAGACGTTCTTGGCGGAGATAGCGCCGACTTCATTACCGGCCTTGTTGCCGGTAACGACGGCGTTGCCGGCGATATCGAGATCGCCGCTAGCTTCGATCGCGCCGTAATTGTTACCCGCGACGTTGTCGGTAATAGTAGCGTCGCCGCCGATGAAGACGTCGTTGGCGGAGATACCGGCGGTATCTTGTCCCGCGACGTTGTTGGCGATCGTAGCGTTACCGGAGATCGTAACGTCGTTGATAGCGGCGATACCGCCGAAGCTATCGCCGGCTTTGTTGCCGGAGACGACGACGTCGCCGTCGATAGCGATCTCGTTGGCGAACAGGCCGCCGAAATCGGTCTTAGCGACGTTGTTGGCGATAGTGGCGTCGCCGGTGACGACGACGTCGCCGTTAGCGACGATACCGGCGCCATTTTCAGCCTTGTTGCCGGAGACGACGAGGACGTCGCCCGCTTCTTGACCTTCTTCCGTTTCGACGTTGCCGTTGACGAGGACGGAGCCCTTGACGAACGCGGCGCCGTAGTTGTCGGCGGCTTCGTTGTTGACGAACTTCGCGGTCTTTTCGACAATGAGGTTGCCGCCGACGGCGAGAGCGCCGTAAGCGTCGCCAGCAACGTTGTTTTCAACGACGAGGTCGCCGCCAACGAGGAGTTCGGAACCGGTTTTGAGCGCGCCGTAGTCGTTGCCGGCCTTATTGCCGGAGATCGTGGCGTCGCCCGCGACGTTCGCAATACCGCCGACGTTGCCCGCGCCGTAGTTGGCGTCGACAGCGGCGACTTCAACGTCGGTCGTGGTGGTTTCGGTGGTATCGATGACTTCGCCTTCGGCGTTGATGACTTCGACGACGATGGTTAC
>JAZRWE010000055.1:0-6490 GCA_045599605.1 Thermoguttaceae bacterium | reverse complement strand
TGCGCATATTTCCGACGAGGTTGTCGATCTACTGCTCGAAGATCGGGAGCAACCTATCGGGTGTACCGCAAATCACCCGTTCTGGTCGGTCGATCGTCAAGATTTCGTCGCAGCCGGACAATTACAAGACGGCGAACGCGTTCAACTCTACAACGGCGACACGAAACGCATCGCTCAGAAGTTACCGCGTCCCGGTCCGCGAATCGTCTATAATCTCGAAGTTTATTCCGAGCATGTGTACCAAGTTACTGCCGACGGCGTGTTGGTACATAACAGTTGTCTCAGTAACAATATGAAAAAAGCAGGCGTCTACGGCGAACCCGGCAGAGTCGCACACCACATTGTACCTCAATTTGCCCAAGATGAAAATGCTGTGAAAGCTCGTGGTATTCTTGAAAAATATAATATTGGTATTAACAGTCATTGGAATGGAGTATATCTTGAAACAGCAAAGAACCTTGAAATATCAAGACGGTCTGTTCATCGTACAACACCACATGTAGGATCGCATTATAATAATTATTATAAAGATCTTGCCAAAGAGCTTTCTGACGCCCCAACCCGAGCGAAAGCAATAATCGTTCTGCAAAAATATAAACGTGGATTACTAAATGGCACGATCAAACTTAACGATTAAACTTAATTGAATCATGTTGTACAATTTAATATGTCGTATGTAGAGTTTCGAAATATTTTTGTAGGTAGAATAAAATTATATTTTGGTAACAGAACACTACGATATTGTCAACATATGTAAGAAAGCGTAAGAATATGAACGTATATATATTAGAATGTTCGTTATCGGAAGGTTACAAAAATTTTAAAATAACATCTAAACCTAATCCTTTGGACCTATTCACTCCCCTTTGGGAGAAGTGTAGAACTCAAGGCGTCAGTATTCGAAACGAATGGCCTGAAATCAGAATAGCCTCGTATAGAGCTCCGGATCAGGAAAAATACTATCCACCTTGCACAACCGAGGGAGATTTTATGAGTTGCCCCGATTTTCACGAACCGGTTCTTTCTGAACGAGCTTACGAGGCTTTGCACAAGATAATCGAGCCTTGTGTCGAGTTTCTGCCTTTGACAAGCTATGAAGGTAATTATGTTACTTATAGAGTTCTAACAGTTCACGATGCGTCGGTTCTCGACTTGACCCGATCCGAATTGAAATGGGATGTTCCTAGGTCGATTGCAAGTACAAAAGAAAAAACAGGAATCTTTGTCAATCCTTCTAGGCCTTGTTCGTGCTATAGTTTTGTCGATCATTTTTTTTATGAAGAGAAGATCGCTAACACGCCGATTTTTCATTTGCGCGAACATAGGCCCGCTTACACCTTCGTAACAGATGCTGTCGCAAATTGCATCAAAGACAATAACCTTACCGGCGTGAAATTATGTCAAGTACATCCGCCCCAAAGAGAAGAACTTCGACGGCAGGCTTACGAAAAAATGATTGCGCGTCGACAACGCAAGAATAGAAATAAAAAATAGTTATCCTTACCGTCGTGGATATTTCTATTATCTAAGTAAACGCCGTCCCGGACGCTCAAAGGAGAGGTTTCGATGAATATATTAATTATCGGTAAAGGAAGTTGCGAACACGCGATCGCATTGAAATTACGCCAAAGTTCCAACGTCGAATGCGTCTATGCGGCGCCGGGTAACGCGGGAACCGCCCTCGACGCCGTCAACGTTCCAATCAGCGAGTACGACCTCAACGCCATTTCGCTTTTGGTCCAAAACAAGAATATCGGCTTAGTCGTCGTCAATTCGCTCGCGTCTCTTTCGCGAGGTCTTGTCGATATTCTTAAACGCGAGGGAATTCCAATTTTAGGACCGACCAAAGTTGCCGCGAATCTTGAAAACAGCAAAGTTTTTTGTAAAAAGGTTTTGACCAAAGCCTCCATTTCTACCCCGCGCTACAAGACGTTCGATGACAGAGCGGTTGCGAATGATTGGCTTCGTCAGAACATAAGCGCGCCAGTCGTTATCAAAGCTGACGGCTTCACCGACGGCAAGGGCGTCTTCTTTTGCGAAGATTACCTTGCCGCTCGCGATGCGACGTTTCGTCTGATGCACAAGCGCGAGTTCGGGTTTGCCGGCAGTCAGATAGTTGTCGAGGAATACTTAAGCGGCGAGAAAGCGTCCGTCGTCGCGATCGTCGACGGTCAATATTTCAGAATACTTCACGTCGATGCCGCCGTCGTTTCGTCGGAGCTCGACTGCGCAGACACGAACGCCGACTTTCAAAAGCGCTTCGGCGAAGAGATAATACTTCCGCTACTCAAAAGTTTAAAATCCGTTAGAGGGACGTTTTCAGGAATACTATGCGTCGATTTTATCGTCACGTCTCACGGGCCTAGCGTTATTGGATTCAAGGTTCGTTTTCACGACTCAAAATGTCAATCGATCTTAACGCGTATGACAACGGATCTCGCCGAACTCTTGACCTCTGCGGCACAAGGAAAGTTGGATCAGTGTCCTCCGCCACATTTCGACGAGAAAAAAGTCTTTAGCGTTTCGATGACGCCGAGAAACGAACGACCGCACGATAGTTACGTAGTCGTCGCTTCCGACATTGAAAAAGAGCGAAGACACAACGCTAGTTATTCACCCGCTGACGTCAAATTATTCTTCGATAACGCGCGACTCACAAACGAAACGATCTTCTCGACAGGCGGCAAGTTTCTTCTAGCGACAGCTCGAGGAGACGATATTCTAGAAGCTCGAAAAAAGGTCTATCAAACCCTTTCACAGATCAAGATCTGTTATTTGCCGTTAAATGAAAAAGACGCTACTTGTGCGCAGATAAATCTACCGTTGGTCAAACTCGAACTATTGGAAGAATGAGACGTTGTTTTGTACAATTAGAACCAGAGACCTGTCGATCAATAGTTCTAACGGTAATGTTATGAAGGCAAGGAACTGAATCTTCAGAATCCGGCGCGTCTGTTTTTGATCGAATAACGCATTACGATTACTCGCTTTATTATCAGAAAGAAAATGGACCGTTTGGAAATATCGCTTTATTGTAATCGGCTCGATCGCGAAGACGTTCAACTGCGACGCAAAACCGACGGTAAAGTTCTCGATAGTCGAAATGTTTCTGTCCGGAATAATCGACGACTACGAGGTCGAAGTCTTGTTAGGACTTCCGGAAATGGACGTCGTCGATTGGGCAAAATTAGTTGAGATCGGCAACGAAACAATAGGCCAATCCGGTCCCGGCAACGTGGTGACGGGGACGTTTGCGCACATTGCCGACAGCGTGATCGACTTACTCATTGAAGATCAGCCTAAACCGATAGGTTGTACTAGTAATCATCCTTTCTGGTCAGTCGATCGTCATGATTTTGTTGAATCAGGCGATCTACAAGAAGACGAACGCGTCCTGCTTTATAACGGCGACACGAAACGCGTAGTTAGTAAGCTCCCGCGTCCCGGTCCTCAGACAGTCTATAATTTGGAGGTCTACTCCGAGCATGTGTACCATGTAACCCTTGACGGGGTGTTGGTGCATAATAACTGTGACGAACCGCCTTATCTGGGAAAGGGACGACCATACTTGAGAGAGGATACAAAAAAACAAATTATTGCGGCCTATATAAATAAAGGAGGGTGTTTACCTGAGAATCCTTGGGTATTTGGGCATCGTGAAGGTTTCGAATATTGGAGATTGAAGAGATGGGCCTTGGACAATAACTTGAGTAGAGAAGCTTGGAATAAGTTACATAATAATCCTCTGTTATACCAAATAGAGGATGCGGCTATAAACGCTTCGCACATCAATGAAGACAAGAGTGAATATAAAGATATGACGAAAAAACTAAAAAACTATTGGGGGCAAAGTTTATTAGGGATTTAAAGAAATGTCCAAGAATACGTCCCAGTGATGCGGTGATTGTTTATATGGAGACCGACGTTAACATGACAAAGAAGAGAGCTAATACCTTTTTGAAAAAGATCGCATTCGGAAAAGCGCTAGAGGCGTTTCGCAAAATAACGGGAGTGGTCGGTAAAGGAAAAGTGGAGACCGGCGTTAACATGGTAAAGAAGAGCTCCAATACCTTTTTGAAAAAGGTTCCAACCGGAAAAGCGCTAGAAGCGTTGCATAAAATAGCGAAAGTTGTCGGTAAAGGAAAATATGACAAAGCGTTAGAACTGTTGCAGAACGAATATCAAATTGGTCCGGATACCAAATACGGTTCACGCGATCGTATTTTTTTGTTTTTACTAAGGAACTCATTCCTCGAGTGGGTGGAACATTTTGGCGGGGCTAAGGCGCGAGGAAACGGGCTAATTTTTTTACAAAAGTATATAGAGTCCGGAGTGGATGTTAATTATCAGGATTCCTACGGTCTTACGTTGCTACATCTCGTCGCTTATGAAGGTATGCCGGAATTATGTCGGGTATTGGTGGATAATGGCGCCAGGATGGATATTGAAAGCAATTTGGGACACGTTCCTCTCGAGGAAGCGATGAACTACTGTTGGGGCAATCCTACTAGAGATTACGACGAGTGCGTTTCCTTTTTTCTATTGGCCGGTTCGGATCCGAATCGACCTAGCGGCGTTCCGCACGGCTCTCGTTCGCCACTCGACCGTGTTCTTAGTGGCGTGAAGCGGGGGGAACCGGAAGATCCGGAAGATGATATTTTGTGGAAGGCGTTTTTCCGCGCGTATGACAAAGTCAAGGAACGCGACGACTCGTAATCGAACTGAACGTTGTTACTAACGAACCTGCGTCGATTTCGATCGTCATGATTTTGTTGAAGCAGGCGATCTACAAGAAGGCGAACGCGTCCTACTTTATAACGGCGATACGAAACGCGTAGTTAGTAAGCTCCCGCGTCCCGGTCCTCAGACTGTCTATAACCTCGAAGTTTACTTCGAGCATGTGTACCAAATTACCGCCGACGGCGTGTTGGTACATAACAGTTGTGGTTCTAAACCGAAACAAATACACCATTTCGCAACAAATAAACACCGTTATTACACACCACGCTTTGAAAAGATCGCCAATAAATACAAACTAGATTTGGACGGCGACTGGAATAAAATGTCTTTGCCTCATCAAGGCAGGCATGTTACCAGTTATCACGAATTTGTTCTAACCAATATGAAAATCGCTTCTAAGGAAGCAGGGCGAAGTAAGAAGAAATTTCTTGCTTTTTATAAACAATACGTAATTGATTATGTCGCCAATCATCCCGAAATCCTATATAAATAAAATGAAAATTTATACTATTAAAGCAACTGAAAAATTCGACACGGGGTCTATTGATGTTTCTTTGCGTACAATGTATAAGTGGATGGAGCTAGTACCGGGAACAGAGGTCGCTTGGAGAAGCAGAAAGTTCAGTCTAACGCCTGGCGGGACGCCCACCGATTTTATTTATGCCCCTGGAATAGGAGGCGCATTTTCGCAATCGTTGAAAGAGTGTTTAGAAAATCTTGTTGTCAATATATCGGCCAAATGGCGTAAACTTCTTATCAATTACGAAGGAGTCGATTATCCTTACTATTTTTTGAACTTTTGCACAAAACTTACAGACGACATTGTTTGTAAGGAACAATCTACTATTCTCGCTACGACTCATGGTGATTTTTATTTTAAAACCTGTTTTTACCAATCAAAAATTATGCCGTATAATATATTCTACAATCCGGCTCGTAAGGAGGGGTATCAATATGTCGTTACCGATAAAGTTGTAGAAGAAATAAAAAAAAGACAGTTTTCAGGAATTAGTTTTGACAAGGACTGTGTGTTTTTGGCAAAAGAAAAAATCAAGAAAGAAAGAGGGAAACAATGAACGCTCTAACAATTCTTTATCAAGGAATCGATAAAATTCAGCAAGCGATAGGTAAACCGGAGTTACAATTGTTGCGGAATGAGTTTTACAATCATTGCGATCAAAACAACAAGGTCGTTGCGGATAAAATTGGATCCATTTCCTGGAACTCTTATCAACAAGAAATGACTAAACAATTGACGACTGTCTTGAATTCAAAAAGTCGACGAAGTATTAAGGCGGTTTATTACGAATACGACCCTGACAATAACTGGGAAGGGGCAATTTTTGCCTGTCTCTCCTACAATAACGATGCTTATGAGGACGATGATTGGGCATGCGATTGGAAAAAATCCATTCAAGCGCCGAATATTCCTGGTTATACAAGTCTCGGTATAGACGTTTCGTTAAAAACCGAGCAGTCTGCCTGGATCTTTCTTTATGCGGTACTTGTATTAACTGAAACTTATTCCGATATTGTTCATTCGTTACGAGCAAATCTTCCATTTTGTATCGGATTTCACGACCAAAATCCAATTACCCGATGCTCTTAATAAATTTTCAATACTAAAGAAACAATTAATTAAACGAGTGGATAATTTGCCAGAAGGGGCTCGTCAATTAGTTATTATAGACGTTCAAGAACAAGGTTTGACGAAGGACGAAGTAGGGAGTTTGAGGGGGAAGATTTGGAT
>JAZRWE010000054.1:0-195398 GCA_045599605.1 Thermoguttaceae bacterium | reverse complement strand
AAGGAAGCCGCTGAAAAGGCCGCCGCCGAAGCCGCCGCGAAGGAAGCCGCTGAAAAGGCCGCCGCCGAAGCCGCCGCGAAGGAAGCCGCTGAAAAGGCCGCCGCCGAAGCCGCCGCGAAAGAAGCTGCTGAAAAAGCCGCCGCCGCTGAAGCTGCCGCGAAAGAAGCTGCTGAAAAGGCTGCGGAAGAAGAAGCTGCCGAAAACACCGTCGCTTTTTTTTTTCTGAGATAAGCGATCTCTACGCCGCGTCCGCCGAACCTGAATTTCCGAGCGCCGAGAACCTCGTTAGCGCGATCGATTCTTTGCTTGACGCTCTGAAACGCGACGTCGACGATCTTGATATGATTCCGAATTTCGAAGACGGCGTGCTTGGCGTTCGTCGAGACGCGAACGCGCTTATCGTCGTTGCGATGGCGTTAGCCGTTTCGGATCACGACGTTCCTGAAAAGGGCGCCGCCGTCGAATTGGTTAAAGCCGGTTCGGTTTTGGCTAATGCAAAGAACGTCGCTGAAGTTAAGAAAGCCGCGCAAGTTGTGACCGCCGCTCGTTCGAAGAAGGGCGCTGTTAAAGCGTTTGAACCCGGTAAAGTTGCGGCGCTTCGCCCTTTGATGAAGAACGCTCTGCCTTCATTGTCCACCGACGTTAAACGTTTGGCGCGTAATGAAAAGACGTTCCTTCGTGGAGCTAACGCTCAGAAGGTAATCGACGATTCTACGATCATGTTCGCAATTGCTTACGGTTGTCAATTTAATGTTGACGAGACGTTAGCTCCTGCCGAAGATAAGGTCTGGCTTGAATACTGCCAACGCCTTGCTGACGCCGCGCTAGAATTTAACAAAGAAGCGAACGCGGTCGCCGCTAAGAACGGTTCTTTTGATTCGTTAAAGGACGCTTATAAAAATGTGGAAGAAACTTGTTCTTCCATGTGCCATGAAAAGTTCGGCGGTAAGTCTGCTGAATGACGTATGAAATCATACGCTAGATAATAACGCGTCGTCGTCGATTTGGCGGCGACGCGTTGCTTTTTATAGGCGACCTTGTGATTACTATTGGACTTGTCTCCAATATTTACATTTGAGAGCTTGTCAGTTTATTTAGACGCCTATATAAGCGAGGGCCGCTAATGCGACGTATTAAAATAGAACTTTGTTACGATGGTTCGAATTACGCCGGTTGGCAAGTCCAACCGAAGCAGCCGAAGGTCAAAACGATCCAAGGCGAACTGGAAAATGCGGCGGAACGCGTCGTTTGTGAAAAGGTCGAGATCTTAGGTAGCGGCCGTACTGACGCGGGCGTTCATGCTCTTTGCCAAGTTGCTTCGTTTACAACTGAGTCTAAAATTCCTCTTGAAGCGTTAACGCGCGCTCTTAATGCGTTTTTGCCGCGCGATATTCGTATTTGGCGTAGTACGGAAGTACCTCTTGAGTTTCATCCTATTCGCGACGTTGTTCGTAAACGGTATCGTTATCTTGCTAGCGATACTCGCCCCGCATTTCCTTTCTTTAGGCGTAACGCATGGAATTTGTTGTTGCCGGTCGATATAGAACGGATGCAGGAGGCGGCTCGTTATTTGATTGGAACATACGATTTCAGCGCTTTTCAGACGGTGGGATCTCCTCGTAAGTCGACTGTTCGTACTATCTATGACGCTCGAGTTGAACGCGTGCCACTGGGACGCGCGTTAACTTTTCCAAAATTGGAACGTCAGCGTAATTCCGACGATCTACATGACGATGGCGTTTTGAAGGAAGCTGCCGTCTATGCGCCTCCTCGTTTTGGCGAGCCGGAATTGATCGCGTTTGAAGTGGAAGCCGACGGGTTCTTGTATAACATGGTTCGCGCGCTCATGGGAACGCTCTATTTGTTTGGACAATCCCATAAAGGCTTTGAAGATCCTGCTTATATGAAAACGATCATAGAAAATGCCGATCGTAAACTTGCGGGACCGACTGCTCCGCCTCATGGACTTTACATGATCGACGTTGTTTATCCTAGCGACCTTGGCAAATAATCGACATAAGATTGATATGGAACGTTTGCTGATAAAAAATCCGGATCAGAGTACAAGGGTTTACACGCTTACGGCAGACTCTATCATTATTGGTAGGCAACCGCATTGTGACGTCGTACTTGCTAATAATGCTGTAAGTCGTGAACATGCTAAGCTAATGAAGACTTCGTACGGTTGGACGGTCGAGGATCTACAGAGTCGCAACGGCGTTTGGGTCAATGGAAAGCGTATCGATAAACGCGTCCTTCTGGAGCACTTGGATACGATTCTGATCGGGGAATCGTCGATCGTTTTTCAGGCGGATTCCGAGTCGGCAAAGAATTCTACTCGACAGCGAGCGACTACCGCTTTGTTTACATGGCGAGAAGACGAGTTCGATATTAACGCGGCTGAATCTCAATCGATCCAACTCTTTCCTGATTCATCTTTGTATTTAGGATCCGGTAAAAAGCGCTTCCATAGCTCGGAAGAATATGAAAGGGAGATAGCCCTACTTGAAGAACGATTACGCGTAATGCTTGATTTTGCGCGTATTTTGGGTAAGGCGGAAGACGTCGTCGATTTGGCTCCGCGTTTTCTTGCCAATTTGCTCAGGTTATTTCCTAAGGCCGATTCCGCATGTGTGTTGACTCCAACTACGGAAGATACTGAGACGGGCAAACCGATCTGGAAACTACTTGATTACAAACGCCGCGATGATTCCGGAGACAAGGTATTTCGTATCAGTCGCGCCATCGTACGTCATGTCGTTACGACGCGTAGCGCGGTGTTGTCGCAGTCGCCGTCGGACGATCGACGGTTTAACGCGTCTGAAAGCGTTATCGCCTCACGAATTACGTCTGTAATGGCTGCTCCGATCTATGACGCTGTAAATAATAAGATGTTGGGCGTCATCCAGATTGACGCGCGAAACTCCGGCGAGCGTTTTGACGAGAACGAGTTGAAGTTATTGATCGTCGTTGCGAATCAAGTTGCCGTTTATTGGGAAAACCAATTTTATCGCGACGCGTTAGTGGCTGAAAAAGTTGCTTCGCGGGAAATGCAGGTGGCAAACCAAGTACAACGCGGTTTTCTTCCCCTAGAACCACCTAAAATCGAGAATTACGAATTCTTTGATTACTATCGTCCTGCGAAATTTGTTGGCGGCGATTATTTCGACTATATTCCGCTTTCCGACGGTTCGATTGCTATTATTCTAGGAGATGTGGCGGGTAAAGGGATATCGGCGTCCTTGTTGATGGCGAAACTCTCTTCCGAGGCGAGGTACGGACTTGCATTGGAAAAGAATCGTTCCGCGGCTATCGCGCGCCTAAATCGCGTCTTCTCGGAAAATCATTGGGGGAATCGGTTCATTACTTTATTGATGATCGTGTTGGAACCCGAGAGTGGGATCGTGCGCGTGTTTAATGCCGGACATCTTTACCCGTTTGTTTCGAAATCGGATGGAACGGTAAAGCGGATCGGCGAGAATTTTAATGGATTCCCGTTGGGCGTTGTTCCTGACGCCGAGTATCCGGAATTTGTTTATAAGCTTGAAGAGGGAGAGGCTATTTCGATTATGAGCGACGGTTTGACCGACGCCATGAACGAATCGGAAGAGTCGTTTACGGAAGCGCGAGTTATGGAGGCTTTACGTAATCCGGATGCGCTCGACGCCGTTCAGTTGGGACGTAAGCTCGTAACGACGATGCGTAAGTTTGCCGACGCGGCGCAACAGACAGACGATCAGTGTCTTGTTGTTTTTCGACGTTGTCGAAAGGGCGCTTAAATATTGCCCGAAGATCGCGTGTCGTTTCATAAAATTCGTATACTATAAGATAGAGAGTTGCGAGACGTTTTATGAACAGAGGGCGGATCGTTTTATTCGTATAATATGAGTTGCTGGTTTCATTCATAGATATTATGGTGGAAAAATGGACGAAAGATCTAAGAACTTCTTTTACCAATTGATTAAAACTCCCAGTCCTTCAGGTTACGAGGAGAAGATCCAGCGAGTCGTTCGCGACTACGCTAAAGATTTTGCTGATAAGATCGATACTGACGTTCACGGTAACGTGATCGTTGCGCGTAATCCTGATTCGCCTTTCCGTGTGATGTTTTCCGGGCACTGCGACCAACTTGGCGTTATCGTCAACTATATTGATAGCGACGGTTTCGTCTACATCCTTCCGTTGGGGGGATGGGATCCGCAAACCTTGGTTGGCGTCCACGTTACTATTTGGGCGAAGAAAGGCCCCGTCGAAGGCGTTATTGGACGTAAGGCGATCCATTTGTTAACGGAAGACGAACGCAAACGTGTTCCCAAGATCACCGATCTGTGGGTCGATATCGGGGCGAAGGATAAGGAAGAAGCGGAAGCTGTCTTACGCGTGGGCGATTGCGGTACGATTCCGCTTGAGTATCGTGAACTACTCAATAATCGCATTAGCGCGCCCGCTACCGACGATAAAGCCGGCGTGTGGGTCGTTATGGAAGCGCTGCGTCGTATCGATCCCGCGAAGCTTAAGGTCGGCGTTTATGCCGTTTCGACCGTACAAGAGGAAGTGGGATTACGCGGCGCCAAGACGAGTTGCTATGGTATCGATCCGCAAGTTGGTATTGCCGTCGACGTAACCCACGCGACCGATTGTCCTACGATCGATAAGAAAGTTAGCGGCGACGTCAAACTTGGCGAGGGGCCTGCGATCGGTAAAGGACCGAATATGAATATGCGTCTAGTCGATCAACTTCTCGACATTGCAGAAGCCAACGATATTGCCTATCAACTTTGCGCGGAGAACCGTATTACCGGAACTGACGCGGCGATGTTACAAGTTTCTCGTGCCGGTTTAGCGGCGGGATTGATCTCTATTCCCAATCGCTATATGCACACTCCGGTCGAGATCGTCTCGTGGGACGATATGGACGCCGCCGCCGATCTACTCGCGAGGTACTGTGAGTCGATCGACCCGGACGTTTCTTATATCCCTGAATGAGTTTGACCACTCCGCGTCGGTATTGCTCCGGCAATATTGGCGCGGTTTTTTACTTGATTCAACAAGAATAATTCTAAGTGAATTGAATAAAGATCGTGACAATATAGAAAAACGACGTTGTTTCTGAGGTTAAAATATAACGATTTTGACTAGTTGTATTTCTTTATTGATTGTTGTTTTCTAAAAAGACTAAAATTTTAAATTATTTTTGACGATAACCCCATCGGCGTTGTCTACAGATTGTATTATTGCATTATGCGGACAATGCGTTGTTCTCAGTATTCCTGAGAATAGATTTATAGGTAGACGTCGTTTTACTCTTGGCGGCGTGAGGTCGTTCCGTCAAGGTGTTAAACGGTTCGGGATTGGGCGTTAATATGAATTGGAAAACTTGGTCACTTTTAGTTCTCGCATTGGTTGCTGGGGCCGTTGCTTCATATGCGGTCAAGTCGGCATTTTTTGAGGATAAAGGAGCGCAAGCAACCGTAGAAACCGCCGAGCCCGGACCCAAGGAACGCTTGCTTGTCGCCAACGGCTATCTCGCTGCCGGTTCCGAGCTGAATGCCACGAACGTCCGTCTTGAATTGACGCCGGAAAAAAATGTTCCTCGCGACGGTATTTTTTCGTTTTCTGAGTTTGCGGGTCGAAAGACGACTCGTGATTTCAAAGACGGCGAACCTATTTCTCTCTATGATGTAGAAGCTATTGAAGAGGCTTCGGAAGAAGAGAACGCGTTTGTGCCTCCCGGGTACTCCGTTGTTCCTATCGAGATAGGTACGGCTTCAAAAGTCGATGGTAGTCGTAATTATCTGAAGACGATGAAACTCGACAAACTTGTAAGCGTGGATTCGCAGGTCGATATCGTTGCAGTAAAAGAGGAAGTTGGTTCTCAGACCAACGGGTTGGGATTACAACGCCGTCATTTGACCTCGACGACGATCGTTAAAGGCGCTTCTGTTTTCGCTATTGACGATGTGAATAGACTGGGCGAGGATGGACCTGTCCGCACCTCTATTCTGTCCGTCTTGCTTAATGCAGAAGATCTTGAATTGGTGCGTAAGGCGGCGGATGAAGGTAAGATCAAGATCGTTCTCAATAACGATGATGAGACGATGTTTGAAGGCGGTCTTGGCGACGACGGTCTTGGCGGATTGGGCGCTCAGAATAATTTCTTCCAATTGGAAGACAACCGCGCTATGACTCGAACTGTTCAACAACATTCTAACGCTGTTGAGGAACAAACGAATTTCAATGCAGGTTTCGTAATTGCCGACATTGATGACGCCGAACCTACGCCTGTCTTGGGACGTAAAGAAAACGTATCTTTAACTCAAGCGGTGAACGGTTCTGAACCTGAAGAGAACAGCGTTTCCGATTTCATCGACGATGTTGAAGAAACGACCGACGTGGAAGATTTGAACAACGTCGAACCTATTGAGGCTGAGAGCCAAGACGAGGACGTTGCTGATGAGCTCGCGCCGTCTCTCAATAGTGATTTTGTTATCGGTGAAGACGATGAGCTTATCGAGGAACCTGTCGAAGAGCAAAACGTTCTTCTTGACGACGAATCTGTGATTGTCGTGGACGACGAAAAGGTCGATCCCTTCCGTAAACGCCTTCCTTTGGACGGACGCAACGAAGAAAACTTCGAGGAAACACAAGAAGAAGCGCTGCCGCCGGTCAACGAGGAAGAAGTTACTGAATCAAAGGCGGAAAGCAAGACGACTGTTCCTACCGGAACCGTAAGAATCCAACCTAAAAAGGTGAAAGACCCAGACTCGGTTCCCGCGGTTACGCCGGCGATCAAATCTCCTTTTGTTACGAAGCAATCTAGTGGTTCGAGACGTTCGCGTAAATGATTGGTTTGAAGCGGCGGAGTTGATTTTCTACATAGTAGCGAATGAGGTGTGTAAGTGAATAACGACGTGTTGTGGGCTCCTTGGCGTATGGCCTTTATTAAGTCGGAGAAGCAAGAAGCGACGCGCCTAGTCGACGTTTGGGAAGGCGGGGATCCGAATTGCTTTATCTGTCAAGGCGTTGCCGATGATACGAAGTTCGATCGTGAACGTTTGATCGTCGGACGTACCGAAACTACGATCGCTATCCTGAATCGCTATCCTTATAATAACGGTCATCTTTTGGTCGCTCCTAAGCGTCATATTGCGCGTCTGGAACTTCTTACTCCGGATGAACAACGCGATATTATGAACGAGCTGACGTACTGGGTCGGGGCGATCGAAGCGAAAATGAATGCGGAAGGTTTTAACGTTGGTTTGAACCTCGGTAGAGTGGCAGGCGCGGGGTTACCCGGACATATGCATTGGCATATCGTACCGCGTTGGAATGGCGACGCAAACTTTATGACGACGGTCGGGTCTACCAAAGCTATTCCGCAAGCGTTAGAAGCTGCCTGGGAACTACTTCGCCGAGAATGAATTTTGAGAGGGATCGCGTTTAGAAAGACGCGGTCTTCTCGTTATTTTTGAACTATGCGCGTAATAGCGCGGGACGCGTCTTACGGCGCGAGTAAGAATGATCCAACATCAATATATTCAAACACAAGCTCAGCTTTATCGCTTTCTTGACGAAATTGAGACCGCGGACTGGATCGCGTACGATACTGAGTTTATATCTGAAGGACGATATCAAGCAGAGTTGTCGCTAGTACAAGTGGCGACTGAGATGGGGAATTATATTCTCGATCCGTTGAAGATCAACGATCTAAATCCATTCTGGGATCGCTTGTGTCGTGAAGGAACGACCGCGATCGCTCATGCTTGTCGAAGTGAATTGGAGTTTTGTTATCGCGCTATCGGACGTTTCCCCTCGCATATCTTCGATGTTCAACTTGGCGCCGCGTTTATCGGGTTGGATTATCCGCTGAATTTCAAGAGTTTGACTAAGTTGACGATAGGCGTCGATATCGATAAAGCGGAGACGCGTACTGATTGGACTCGCAGACCTCTTCTGAGCGCTCAGCTTGTTTACGCGCTTAATGACGTGATCTATTTGAAACAGATCGCGGATCATGTGAAAGAACAATTGACGCAACGCGGTCGTATGTCCTGGTTCGTTGAGGAGACCGAGGCGTATTGCGAGGAATTGAAGGCGACATTTACGCAAGAACAGTGGTCAAAACTCCTTGGAAATAAACGATTCTCACGCGATGAATTGGCTGTTGTTCGCGCGTTATGGAACTGGCGACGCGACAGGGCCGTGTCGAGAAATATTCCGCCTTCTCGTATTCTACGCGACGATTTGATTTTGGAACTTGCGAAACAGAAATCCTCGGACACACAACGTATCGCCGTTGTACGCGGAGTTAAGGGAACGGCGGATTCTTTTCTGGTTAATGAGTTGAGCTCGGTTATTAAAACGGCGTTAAAACTACCGGATTCAGAGAAGCCCAAGTTAAAGACAAACGATAGTTACCCGCAATATTCGATGGCGACGCAATTGCTAAACGCTCTCGTTGGACAGTATTGCCGCAAGCACGAAGTGGCTACTTCCGTGGCTGTCAAAGTTCATGATATACGTCGAGCTATCGCGCGATATGAAGGCGTGTTGCCCAACGATGAAACATGCAAATTGTACGAGGGTTGGCGTGAACAATTTTTGGGACGCTACATCGAAGACTTCCTATCAGGGCGTTACGCGATCGTTTTCTCGGGCGATCTCGAGAATCAACCGTTGCATTTTATTGAATTGAATCGCCATTGCTGATAGATTGGTAACAGATAGATAAATGAGATCGGGAATAAGGCTGTTGCTCGCCTTTTGGTGTGCGTGCGCATGGTTGTTTGGCAATAACGTGTTAGGGTTGGCGCAAGAAGTAGGCGATAGTCTCGCGAGAATACTTGTTGAACGTGAAGACCTTTTCATGCCGGGGGATTTTGCGGTTTGTCATGCCGCGACTGTTGAGGAATTACCGAACGGTTCGTTGATAGCCGGTTGGTTTGGCGATCCCAAAGGCGTTGAAGTCGATAATGCAATTTGGGCCTCAATACGGGATGCTAAGACCAAGAAATGGTCTAAGCCTGTTAAGATCGCCGACGCGTTGGCGCCGGAAGAACATTGTTGGAACCCGGTTTTCTATCAAACAAAGAACGGGCCTCTGTACTTATTTTTCAAGCAGGGAGTGAATATTCCCGGTTGGTCCGGCGTTGTTGTTCGTTCCGACGACGGCGGTAAGACCTGGAATGATCGTCGCGTCTTACCGCAGGGTTTTTTAGGGCCAATAAAGAATAAACCATTGGCGTTACGAAACGGCGACCTTCTTTGTCCGAGTAGTACCGAAAACGACGGTTGGCGCGTTCATTTTGAACTTGTGCGAGATATTGACGATTTTGCTACGTGGACACGCGGAGATGATATTGAAGATCCCGAGAATAATGGAATTCAGCCTACCTTATTGACTTATCCTAATGGGCGGATTCAAGCGCTCTGTCGTAATTTTAACGGCGGCGACGGACGCGTTCTATCGATTTGGTCTAACGATCAAGGTAAAACATGGTCGAAGATCGAACGGACGAGTTTGCCTAATCCTTGCTGTGGCGTCGACGGCGTTACGCTAAAAGACGGACGACAGTTACTTGTATACAATCATTCTAATCAAGCGACGGGGAATCGGGGCTTTTTAAATGTCTCGATAAGCCGGGATGGGAGCGATTGGTATGCTGTATGTGTGTTGGAGGATGGAGGAAGAGATAGAGAATTTTCTTATCCCGCCGTTATTCAAACACGCGACGGTTTGGTACACATTCTGTATTCTTGCGATTGGAAGATGATTCGGCACGTTACGATCGATCCAAAGAAAATTAAGATTACGGGAAAACCTATTGACGGAACTGTTTGGGAATCATGGCCTGAAAACGTGCGATAATAAGTTCGGACCGGCACGATCGGTAAAAGAAGAGACGCTTGTTGAGAGATTCGAGATCTCAACAAGCGTCTTTTTATTACGTTGTTACGAAGTCGTTCATCTTACTTGAACGACGATTTCCGCCCCGTCTTTGGAGACGGTTACTTTGGCTTTGCCTGTTTGCGCGCCATTCATTGCTTCGATCTCATAATCACCTTTGAATACACGAACTTCTGCCTCGCCGTAGAAGTCGGCGTCGACGTCGAGATTAGAACGCCATTCTTTGGAGACTAAGTCGGTCCAAACTTTGCCCGCGGGGGTGAGTTGCCAATCGGAGGTCATGTATGCGGCATTGGGACGCCAATGCGAACGGGCCCAGAATCCCCAGATAAGGAATTCTTGCACAGCTTCGCAACTGAACGCCGCCGTCATAAAGTCGCGTGTGAATTCCGCTTGATATTTAGCGTTTGTCGAGTCGATATCGTGTTCGGTGATAGCGATAGGTAGACCGAACGTAGAGAAGCGTTCGATGATCTCGATTACTTTTTCAGGCGAGGTTGCTTCGGAACCGAAATGACCTTGCATTCCGATACCGCCGATAGGGGCGCCGGAATCAACGATCTCTTTGATAGTTTGGTAGTAGAAGTCTTGCTTTCTCTTGTCCAGTCCTTCTGAGCTAAGGATCCCGTAGTCATTGAGGAACAAGACGGCGTTTGGTTCTTCTTGACGTGCGAGTTTATACCATTCTGCGATCTCGTTTTTACCGAGTATCTCCCAGACGTCGCGATTGTCATAAGGTTCGTTGACGACGTCCCAGTCTACGACGCGCCCCTTCATTCCTTTGGCTTCGTCGAGTACGTGTTCGCGAACCGTCTGACGCAACTTTTCAGGATCGTTGGCAAGAGCTTTCCAACTGTTATCGGAGTTACGCCAGCTAGGCCAAACTAAGTTGTGTCCACGAACGACGATATTGCGTTCGGCAAACCAATCGCACGCTTTCATGACATTTTCACGCGTTCGTGGATTAGCCCAACCGAACCATTTCAAGTCGTTTTCAAAAACAACAATATTACAATACTTTTCGATGAATTCGCGATACTTCTTACCATCTTCGCTCGGATCGAACATTCTACCCGCGACGACACAGGTCCCCCAACGAAATTCCGAGCCGGTTTGGCGAATGGAGATCTTGGCAAGTGGAACTGTCGAACCGGCTTGATCGATAACGGTGATCTTCAGCGCGCCTTTACGTATCTGTTCGATGCGTTCTTTGGCGGCTTGACGCCATGGCGCGTCGGCTTCCGCGCCTTTATAGCTGCCGATCGTGTCCGGAATCTGCGCGAGCATTGCGGGATCTTTACCGTAGGACGTTAATTTGATATCGGAGATCTCAAGTGTTTGAACAAGATCGCCCATGAAGACGCCGAAAGCGCTTTCACCTGCCGCTTGATCGCCGGAGCAGATAATTGGGAAAGAATATTCGCGGGGTTCGCGGCCGATTTCGGTAACGCGGAAAAGTGATTTCGTGTGCGGAGCTTGATTGAGTTCGAAGAAGACGCGGACTTTGCAAAGACCCGCTTCGGTTTGTGCGGCAAGCGTTTTGGCTTTGAACTGTAAAGCAAGGATCTCGCCTTTTTCGACGGGACGATCGAGCGTATAACGTAGTCCGACGTCCCACGGATTTTGACAGCGATCCGTAATATCGCAGATCAACGTATTGTCGCCTTGCGATTCAAACTTTCCATGTTGAGGACCTTGACGGCCGGCGTTGATATTTTCGGAGGTCAATTGGAATAAGACTGTTCCGTTTTCGCTTTCGCTAGCATTGTTTTGGAAGATCGTTTTTGCGAAACGGTAGAGCGATTCTTTCCAAACTTTAAAATCGTGACCGCCGTGAAGTTCGGTGAAGTGAGGATCGACTCCGTTCTTTTTTAACGTTTCCGCGTAAGTTTTAGGCCAATCACGAACGACCCCGTCTTGGTCGCCTTTGGTAATGAAGACATACGTGGAGTTCTTGTATTCGTCGGGGAGAGTTAGTGTTTGGGCGTTAAAGAGACTTTCTTCGTCAGCGTAAGGAAGAAGGCCTGGCGCCGGCTCAAAAGCTCCGATAAAAGCAAATTCCGAACAAAGCTTGAGCCCCAAATGTAACGACTCGCGCCCACCCATCGAGAGTCCGGCAATTGCGCGGGATTCGCGTCCCGGAGCGATCGAGAAACGGGATTCGATCTCCGGTTTTAACGAAGTTTGGTATTCTTCTAAGAAGGCGTCGAATTCACGGAAGTGTTCCACGGAAAAGAACGGCGGTTCTTGAACGACACTCTTGTGGCGAACGCGGATATTGGGAATGACGACGATAGCTTCCGGGAACGCATTTTCAGCTACGAGGTTGCTAATAACTTCGTTAGGCGCTCCGCCGAACCATTCCCATTCATTACCGCCGATACCGTGCAAGAGGTAAAGGACGGGGTATTTCTTATTTGCGTCATAATTCTTTGGAACAAAAACGTTAACGGGACGATCCTGCTCAGCCGTTTTCGAGTAATATGTTATTTGTTGAAGATCGGCGTATTGAACGTTATCTTGTTGTTGATCGAACCCCTTGGGGGCGATATCTTCTTCGACATATGCTCCGCAGGCCAAGACTGCGTTTCCTAACACGAGGGCTAGGAGCAACGAGGTAAGTTTTTTCATATACAACTCCTGTTTATGGGGGCCTTTCAGGTGGCGCATTAAATCGAGCGCCGACTATATTGTCAGAGAGAGGAGGGTATTAGTCAATTTAAATTTGCGTAAATCTATATAGTTTTTACAAAAGAATAAAAAACGCGCATGACGAGGATTCGCCATGCGCGTTTATTTTGCGATCTTACGCGATTATGTCAGAGCGTATATTCGGGTAACTTGATGACTTCGCCGTCTTTGGTTGCGGAGATATGCGCAAAGTATCCCGGGATCGTCATGTGAAGAGCGTCGATAATACCGACGCGAGGTTCTTGATTTTTGAGGACCGCATCGACAAAGTCGCAGCAGAGGTAACCGTGCGAACCGCCGTGACCACCGGGTTCGACCCCCGGAGGAAGCGCGGGCTTTTTCAAGGAGTTTCCAAGCGATTCAACGATCTTTTTGCCGTCGGCGGTACCGGTATACCCTTTATCCACAGTGGTATAGGTCGCGTCAAAGCCGCCGATCTGTCCGCGGACTCGTCCGGCTTCTAAGTACTTGCCGTACGCGCTGCAACACATCATACGCGACATACCGCCTTCGCTCGTGTTGAGCGTCGCGATCTCACCCATAAAGATGTTGCCGCTGCCATTCGGTTGCGGATCGGGATTGTCGATCGGCTTGATACCGCGCGCGCTAACGTCTGTAAAACGTTGGTGCGTGACGCCGACATAGTAAGCGGTGGCATGCGTGGGATACCAAAGCGGCGTGCCGTTCTTACGCCAATCGCCGTAAGAGGGTAGAGAGCCCGCGCCGGGTTCTTTGGTATGGTTGTATTCGCCTTCAGAATAAATGATCTTACCGAAACCGCCGGCTTTATAGATCTTTTCCATTGCGTAGAGGTCGTCATGGAACGTCGACGTTTCGAACATTGCGTATTTCAAGTCGGAATGCTTTTTACAACATTCGAGAAGTTTTTCGCCCCATTCGTAATCGCCGTAGAAGACCGGAACGGCGTGACAGACATGTTTACCGTGTTCGAGGCACATGATCGCGTGTTTCGCATGGCTCGGAGCGTCGGTCGCGCAGAAGATCGCTTCGATGGAGTCGTCTTCGACCATCTTTTCAAGTGATTCATAGGTCTTTTCACACTTGACCTTCTTAGCGAGCGCCGCGCAACGATCCGGGAAAAGATCGGAAACGGCGACGATTTCAACGTTAGGATGGTTTTGGAAACTGAATTGCGCGGAGAATTGACAGTAGCCGTAACCGACGAGGCCTACGCGGAGTTTGCGGTCGGTATAGGGGACCCATTCTTTCAAAGGATCGTATTCCGTTTCAGTTTGATCGAAACCTTGAACTTTGGGAGCGTCTTGGGCTTTGGTTTCCGGGCTGAAGAAGTAGGGAACTAACGCGGAGGCAGTAGCGCCGCCTAGGAATGCGCGACGATTGAATTTTCCGGACATAGGAGGACCTTTCTTGGATCACAGAGTGTATTCGGGTAACTTGATCAATTCGCCGTCTTTGGTGGCGGAGATATGAGCGTAGTAACCAAGCGTCGTCATATTGAGCGCGTCGATGATGCCTACTTTCGGATCTTGATCTTTAAGAACGGCGTCGACGAAGTCGTTACAGAGGTAACCGTGTGAACCGCCGTGACTGCCGGGCTCGACCCCGGGAGGAAGCGCAGGTTTGTAGATAGAACGGCCGAGAGAATTGACGATCGCTTGGCCTTGTTCCGTTCCCGTATAACCTTGTTCAAGAGGACGATAGGTCGAGTCAAAGCCGCCGATCTCTCCACGAACTCGACCGTTTTCAAGGTAGGTTCCATAGGATTCGCTGTACATCATACGCGCGAGACCGCCTTCTTCGGTATGAAGGAGCGCAACTTCGGCAATGTAGGTGTTGCCAATACGATTGGGTTTGAGTTTGGGCTCGGAAACTGCTTCAATACCTTGGCAACTGACGTTGACAAAACGTTTGTGCGTAACGGTTACATAATACGCGGCGGCATGAGTGGGGTACCATAACGGAGAACCGGAACCGCGCCAGTTACCATAGGAGCCGATTGACGGAGTACCCGGCGCCGTTGTATGGTTATATTCGCCTTCCGTATAGATCAGTTTACCAAAACCGCCGGCGGCATAGATCTTTTCCATTGCGTAAACGTCGTCGTGGAAGGCGGACGTTTCAAACATCGCGTATTTCAACCCCTTATTCTTCTTGACGCATTCGAGAAGCATTTCGCCTTCTTCCGGTTGACCGTAGTGGACCGGAACGGCGTGACAGACGTGCTTGCCATGTTCAAGAACAAGACGGCAGTGACGCGGGTGAGACGGCGCGTCGGTGGCTACAAATATCGCTTCAATAGAGTCGTCTTCAACCATCTTTTCGAGCGATTCGTAGGTTTTTTCGCATTTTACGCGCTGGGCCAACGCGGCGCAACGTTCAGGGATGAGGTCGGAGACAGCGACGACTTCCACATTGGGATGGTTTTGGAAGTAGAATTCCGCGGAAAATTGGCAAACGCCGTAACCGACGAGACCAACGCGGAGTTTACGATCGGTGTAAGGTCGCCATTCTTGTTGCGGGTCGTAGTTGGTGTCTGTCAGATCGAAACCCGCGATTTTGGGCGATTCATCTGAGGCTTGCGATGCATTGGTGAAAAAATAGGGAACGAACGCCGAACCGGCAGACGCTCCAAGAAAAGTTCTACGAGTAATTTTTGACGCCATAACTAATTATCCTTAGGTTGTGGTAAAATATGAACGCCTTTAGACGTCGTCCGTATTATTTTATCGACGCTTTTACTTAAAATCAATAATATAGGCGCACAATGAATTCCTTTTTTAGAAAATTGTTGTTAGGGATCTGCGTGGCGACGGCCTTGGAAATGGGGCTGGAAAGATACGCGCAAACGGTTGCGGCAGAGTCTCCGCATATTGGTTCCGGTAGGGATAATCTTGGTAGCGGAATGCAACTTGAGCTTCACGAGGCATTTTGCTACGAATTGGATGGACGAGAACGACGCGGGTTCCTAGATGAAGCCGGAGCCGAACTACCGGGCGTCGAGGCGTTCGCAATGTCGTCGGCTTTCTTTGATCCGGAATATCGTGGAGATGATTTTCCGCGAGATCCCGTTGCTATTGAAAGACGTAACTATGAAGACGTGGAATCGGGTCTATCGATCCTTTACGAGAGGTTGATCTATAACGAGTATCCTTGCTCGGAAGCGCTTGTTTGGTTTGAAAATGTTTCCGATCGTAATTCCGCTAATTTAAAGAATGTACGGATCTTCGATCGTAAGTTATTTGTTGGAAAAGAGCCGAAGCTAATAACTGGGTGTGGAGAAGATCCCGATCCTAAACGCAACTACCTTATGGAGACGATCGCGCTACGTCCAAACGAACCGTTGACGTATACGCCTCGCGAGGCTTATCCTTCGTTTGGCGCGTTCCCTTATTTTGTTATTGAGGGATCCGAACGCTCCTATATGATCGCGATCGGTTGGACGGGACAATGGACTGCTACTATCGAAGCGGACGACGCCGGCAACGTGCGATTTGCGACCGGGCAGAAAAATGTCGATCTGTATTTGAAGCCGGGAGAGAAGATACGTACCCCGCGCATTACTTATTTTGAGTTTCCAACAGGTACGGATTATACAAATCTATGGCGTGATTGGTATCGACGCTATATCATGCCGCGTGAGAACGACGTGGTTTTACGCCCCAAGTTTGTTCTGGACGTCTTTTATAAAGGCGAACTTTACGATCTTGTGACCGCCGATGAGCAGATCGATGCGATTAAGAAATTACGCGCGTTAGGATATCCTTGCGAGGCGTTGTGGGTGGACGCGGGATGGTATCTGCGCTCTAACTCGCCTGAATCTAATATCGGGAAATGGTTTACCGTCGGTGAATGGACTCCCGATCCCGCTCGATTCCCTGACGGCTTTAGCCCTGTGGTCGAGGAGTTAGAAAATAACGAAAACGAAGGCGCGCCGGGAAAGCTTGTTTTATGGTTTGAACCAGAACGCGTTCATAGGACGATGTTGACCGACGAGTTGCATACTTATGTCGTACCCGACTGCGAGTTGGTTGAGAGTTATCGTATGAATATGGCGTCTCCGAAAACGGTGGAATATCTCTCAAAGAAGATTGGCGACGCGCTTGTCGACAACGGCGTAAAGATCTATCGTCAGGACTCTAATGGAGCCGGACCATTACCTTTTATTGAGAAGTTGGAGGCAAGCGATCCTGAGTACAAGGATCGAAAAGGTCTTGCTGAAAATCAATACGTATGCGGACTCTATCAGTTCTGGAATAATCTAAAACGTCGCGTTCCTGAACTTGTTTTCGATTCATGCGCTAGCGGGGGACGGCGTAACGATCTGGAAATGCTCCGACTCGGCGCCGTTCCTCTCCATTATTCAGATGTTGGATATTTTGATTTCGTCGAAAAACAACATATGCACGATACGCTAAATAGTTGGTTCGTATACTACAAAAACATAGATCCACATGATTTTGATTTCGATAAGGGAACCTACGACGTCTATAAGACGACTATCGATATGGCGCCGTTTTCTACCGTCCGTCCTTACTTCATAAACTCGTCCTCGCCTGCAAATCGTAATTATGCGGATAGATATTTTGCGGTACGCGATCTACTGGTCGACGGCGATTATTATTCTCTCGGCGTCGGACTTACCGCGAAAGATTGGTCGGTGTGGCAATTTGACGATTCACGGCAAGCCGATCAAAACGGACATGCTGTTTCTCATGCGAAAGACGCGGTAAAACGCTATTCGAAGGATGCAACTGTTGAACCGTGCGAGCGACAGACCGGCTGCGTGCTATGTGTGCGTAACGATGAGAACGATGAGGATTTTGTTATTGTTCGACCGAAGAAGATCTGTTCTTCCATGCTCTATCGATGGGAGGATCTTGATACGTACAAGGTTCAAGAGATCGCCGGCGACGTTCTGCTCAGAGACGGAATCAAGGTCGAATTACCAAAACATGGTGGTTGTGTGTTAAAGTATTCAGCTGTAAAGCGTTAAAATCATCGCGCGTAGAAAATAATTAAAAAGACCGTTTTCAACTATTTGATTGAAAACGGTCTTAGTTTATTTCAGTAATTTCAGAAAGAAAATTTCAGGATCACTTTTCGTCGGTAACGACGGGAAGCATTTGAGCGGCGTCGACAATGACGTGTCCGTTCGTGCCTTTCGCGGAGATCGTGACGGAAGCTTTACCGTCTTCGCCGACCTTGATCTGCCCAATTGAAACGAACATGCCGTCGATAGTAGGCTCCACTTGTTGATTGACGCTCTTTTCAATGCTCATCAACGAAGATTTCGCTACGACGGGAACGTTGGTCGCGCGATTGGCGTTGATCGAATAAGAAACGCGACAATCATATGCGCCGGCTTTGAGTCCTGTGAATTCGAAAACGACCGATTTACCGTCTTTATTATCGTTGGCGTCGTGGAGATAATCGCGATCGACGAATTTCGGAGAAACAAATCCGGAGACCCATTCGCCATTGACTTTGGCGTCGGCGTTGTCAATAACGAAACCGTGAAGTTTCTTAGCGTTGACGTACGGACGAGAGTCGTATTCAAGAACCTGACCGTCGGCAAGGAGTTGTTTTTCGAGGACCGCGTAGTCAAGATCTTGCGGCGCAACGCCGGCGTCTTGCGCGAGGCACGCAGCTGTGCCGGCGCTTTGACCTAAGACCATAAAGACAGGTTCCATGCGGATAGAACCAAACGCGATGTGAGTGCAGCTTACGCAAACGGGAACAAGAAGGTTGACGCATTCGTCTTTCTTCGGAATGATTGCGCCGTAGTCGATCGGGTAAGGACCGCCGGGATTGACTTGGACGTCGCCTTCGTTTTTGACCGTTTTACGACCGTCGCGCGCGGTCGCGACGTAGCGTTGGATATTGTGCGAGTCCATATTGTAGGACCCCATCCCGATCGGACGCGGGGTGACTTCAAGATAGCGAAGATGGCGTTCAGAAACGACGAAATCGCTCTTCATACGACGCGCTTCACGAATATAGAGTTGGTGAGACCAGTTGCCGTTATCGACGAATTCGTCTTTCGCCAAACCCCATTTCGAGAATTGTTCGCGGATCTTTTCAGGAACACGCGGATGATTTTGAAGCGTCCACATTAAACCTTTTTGCCAATGGAGATGCTTTTGGTAAAGTTCTTCGCGTTGTTCGTAAGTTCCGTTCGGATACTCGTAGTTACCGCCGATATAGTCAGTGGAGACCGCCTTATTGTTATTGGAGTCGGTCTTGTAATTCGGCATAGGACTGAAGTTCGTGAATTCAGTTTGTCCGGCGGCGATAGAGCGGAACAGGATCTCGTAATCCAATTCGTTATAGCCTTCCGGTTTTTCGAATTTGACCATATTTCTCGGATCGTTCGTCAAGCACATACGAATATTGTAAGCTTGGATGAGGTCGTCGCCTTCGCCGTCTTCGGCATTGATCTTTTCATGGACCATAGGAAGAAGGCCGCTGTCAGGATTGCCTTCTTCGATGTAGGGATCTACAAACCCCTCGAATTGGTGAGAAACAGAGTGACCGACTTGGACGCCGTCAAGCGTTTCGCCGTATTCGGCATTGGCTTCACGACCGGTACGGAAGGTAATTCCCGCCGCCGCCATTAAGTCGCCTTCGTAGGTCGTGTCGATGAACGTTTTACCAGAGAATGTTTTACCGGAAAGCGTGGTGATCGATTTGATGACGGCGTTTTCTTTGACAACGCCATTTTCACGATCGAGTCTTTCTTCTTTATAGACCGGAATATCGAATTCGGTTATAAAACCTTCAAACGTCTTTTCCGCCACGCTCGGTTCGAAGACCCACATCGTTTGAGTGTCGTTGTCAATACCGCGACCGCCTTGACCAGGAATGCCGTTGGTTTTAGGCATAGGTTGTAACGTCCAAGCCTCTTCGTTTTGATAATAAAGCCAAAGACGATGGTAGAATTCACGCGAAAGTCCTCCCACGACGGAGCGATTGCCGGAGTCGGTTGCGCCGAGACCGCCGCTAGAAAGACCGCCAAGATGTTTATCGGGGGAGACGATAACGACAGTCTTCCCCATCTTCTTAACTTGGACCGCAGACGTGACGGCCGCGCAGGTTCCGCCGTAAATAACGACGTCGTAAGAACCTTCATCGGACGCTTTCGCGCTAGGAATGAAGGATGCGGCGACGAATAAGGCCGCTACGAACGAAACGAGTTTCTTTTGCATAAGATCTAGTCTCTTTCAAAGGAAAGTAAGAATTGAAACATACACGATATCGTTAGCGTGTTTTGGAACAATGTCCTTTTCGTAGATAATCGTATCATCTACTTCTCACAAAGTCAACTTATAAAGTGATTACAAGTACTAGCTTTTCATAAAAACGTTATTGTTGATTATTTTTCACGTCTGTTGAAATTTTGTCTTTTTGCGTCTATATTATATATTAGGCAACGACGTCGGGTCGGGGCGTTATTATAAGGGGCTGTTAGACGACAAGAGTGGACAAAATGATGAGTTTGAACAGGGGCCGACTGGTTGGCGCATTCTTATCAATACTGATATTGTCAGGCGTTTCGCACGCATTAGCTCAGGAGGTTCTCGAACCTTATAAAGTTGCCGACATAGAATATCGCGGTACGAAAGTGGAGCGATTTGAACATAAAACGCTTCCAAGTTGGGGTGCGAAGAATCCCGACCAAATCGACTACTTTTATGTTGCTGAACCCAAGGACGGTCATGCGGAAGGGCGTCCGCTTTTCGTCTCTCTTCACTCCGCGGGCGGAACTGGGGAACAAGAATTTGAATGGCGAAAAGCCAATCCGGAGGTGCGCAATATTTATGCGATTCCCGATGGTTTTTATGGAATGTTTCCAAATTGTGGCGGTAATACCGACGACGAGTGGTGGTATGGCGGTCGTCCGGCAATGAACAAGGACGTCACTGAAGAATGGAAAGAAAAATCAACGACCGAACTTTTACCTGTTGAAAAGCGTATTCTTGCTGAGATCGCTTGGGTCGTGGAAAAATATAAGATCGATCCCAATCGTATCTATCTCAGCGGTAACTCGATGGGCGGAAGCGGTACGCTTGGATTGGGGATGCGACATGGCGACGTATTTGCCGCTATCAAAGCGAACGTTCCCGCCGGTATCTGGCATGCGTACGACCGACTTCAAATGGCGGAAGAAGACGCGCCCGAAGGTATGCCTGAACCGCCGGTATGCTTAGATTATTCCGCGCCAAACGATCAATGGTCGATGTTCCACGAATATATGTTTGACGCCGTCGCTAAGCGAAAGTATTCGTATATCGCTTATTGGGGAGATTTTGGTCATGAGAATCGCGATGAGAAAGTCGCCTTGGTAAACGACCTGTTTAATACGTTCGACTGGCTTTCGATCCGTAAAAATGAGGCTTATCCCGTTTTTACGAATGGCTCTACCGACGACGATTGCCCTTGGCCGGCGACCTCGGCGCCTGCCGGACAACGCGGCGCGTACTATCGTTGGAGTAATAAAGTTGACGCCCCTGAGCGTTTCGAAATGGAATTACGACTTGCTACGAGTAAAGAGATCGACTCGAAACTCTTTGTTGTTCCGAAAGAGTCTGTGGCCGACGTGTCTTTACGTCGCTTACAAGAATTTAAGATAGGACCAAATGAAGAGATAGAATGGCGTTTTGGCCCGGCCTCCGGTTCCGTTGTTGCTGATAAGAACGGTTTGGCGACTATTCCCGAATTGACTATCACAACGGAACCGCAGGTTTTAGTTTTGACGAAATGACCGTATTAGTTTAATAACGTAACGCCTTATTGGGCGTTCATATTTGGATAAAGGAGATATTAATGAGTATTAAACTAGGACGTATATCGCGACGTGTTTTCAGCGCGATTGCCGTGCTTTTGGTCGCCGCATCTGTCGCGACTGCCGCCGATACCAAAGATTACTGGGTCTATTTTGGTACGATGACTAGCGATACGACGCAAGAGATGAACGAGGCCGGTATCAAACGCTCAGAAGGAATTTATGTTGGTAAGTACGACGCGTCGACCGGCGCAGTTTCTGATGTTCGCTTAGCCATGAAAGCGCCTTCTTCCGGCTATATTGCGACGTTGCCCGACCGCGACCTACTTTATTTTGTTGGTTGCGCCGATCCCAAGGACGGTTGGGCTAACGCGTACGCTTGTAAGGTCGATCCGAAGACCGGCGACTTAACGCTCATTAATGGTAAGCCGACGACCGGCGACGGCGTTTGTCACACTAGCGTTCGCCCCGATGGTAAATTCTTAAATGCAGCGAATTACTCTAGCGGCGATTTTTCCGTCTTGCGCTTAAATGAAGACGGTTCTGTCGGCGAAGTCACGGCGAAATATCATCGCGATGGATCCGGACCGTTGACTCGTCGTCAAAATCATCCCTACGGTCACTCCTCTTATTTCGTTAATACAAATGGCCAATGGCGCGTTTTCATGAGCGACCTTGGGTCTGATAAGATCTATGTTGCGAAGTTGGACGAAGAAACCGGCGCGTTGACGGAAGACGAGACGATTCCTTATTTGGCTACGCCTGCCGGAGCCGGACCGCGTCACTTGGCGTTTGCTTCTGATAAGCAAGGGCGACAATTTGTTTTTTCTATCAATGAACTTGACTCGACTCTTTCCGCGTTTCGTCTTGATTTTGAAGCCGGTAAAAGCGTATGTCTTGGAACCTGGTCGACTCTTGAGGAAGAGTTCCGTAAAGGTTTGACGGATGAAGAATCTCTCGTAGACGGAAAGAATTATCTCTACGGTAATAAGACTGCCGCTATCGAAGCGAAGACCCTTGATAACGGTAAAACATTTGTTTACGCGACGAATCGTGGACAAAACACTATCGTTGTTTTTGACGCCACCGCGCTTCTTAACGGCGCCGAACCTACTGTTGCCACAGCGCCTGATTTCCCGCTCGTGCAACGTATTTCTACTAATGGGAGTTACCCGCGTTATATGACCCTCGATCCCGATGGCGATCATCTTCTGGTCAGCAATAAAAAGTCCGGTTCGATCTATGTTTACGCGATCGATCCTGAGAACGGTACGTTGACTCTAGCGAACGACCGTCCTACGCAGATTGCTTGGGTTATTGCCGGCGGCTTTATCCCGATGGAGAAGTGAGTAGATTTTTTCGTGAATAGACGTTAGGAGAGAGACGACATGAAACTTTTGTCGCCGCGTGTTTTATTGGCGTTCGTTGTTTTGACGCTTTCTGTTTTTTCAAACGCTTTTAGCCAAGAAGAGACACAACCGATTTGGAAACTTCGCGAACGCGAGAACATCTCCGACGTCTGGAATGGCGCAACCGTCGGGTTTGCTTTTTTGAAGCGACCCGACGCTATGTACGTTGGTTTCTATTCATATGATAGAACGATGACGATCGGAAGGCGCGCTTATGGAGCCGATCGTTGGGAATTTAAAAAATTGCCGACGCAAGTCGGATGGGATTCGCATAATTACGTTACTATGACGTTTGATTCTTCGGACTGTCTTCATGTTTCGGGGAATATGCATTGTTGTCCGTTGCTTTATTTTCGTGCAAGTAAGCCAAACGACGTCGAGTCACTTGAACAAGTAAAGGCTATGGTTGGGGATAAGGAAGATCGTTGTACCTACCCGTCTTTTTTGTTTGATAAAGGCGGACGGCTCGTTTTTACTTATCGCGACGGGGCAAGCGGTAATGGAAATCAAATCTGGAACGTATACGATGAGTCTACGAAAGAATGGAAGCGATTGTTAGATAAACCGTTATTTGACGGTCAAGGTCTAATGAATTCGTATTTTGTCGGACCGACGCTTGGCCCGGACGGCTATTTTCATGTAGCGTGGGTATGGCGCGATACGCCCGACGCCGCTACGAATCACGATCTGTCATATGCGCGATCCCCCGATCTCGTTCATTGGGAGAAGTCTACCGGAGAAGCGTATTCGTTACCTATAACGATTGAGTCCGGCGAGGTCGTTGACCCTGTGCCCGCAAAAGGCGGAATCATTAATTCACATGTGCGTATGGCGTTTGATCAGAAAAAGCGCGTAGTTTTAACTTATACAAAATACGATTCGAACGGGCGATTACAAATTTGGAACGCTCGACTTGAGCAAGGCGGCTGGAACAAGGTTCCGGCAACAGATTGGGATTTCGTTTGGAATTTCTCCGGCGGCGGGTGTTTGCCTAATGAATTTACGATGAGCGCCGTTAGCGTGGTGGGAAGCGATAAGCTTGTCGTTTCGTGGGGGCAAACGCTCAACAAGAAGTCCGGAAAGACTTATCTTGATATGGAAACGTTACGACCTTGCGGACCGCCGACGGGGTCTTCCAAACCTTCTCGACCGGAATATTCCGCAGAAGACGCGCTCGTTATCAATCAACGCGAATCGGATGATGAACGATTACTGGTTCGCTCGCGTTCTATTGACGTCAATGACGAACGCTGGATCTTTAGATGGGAAGCTCCCGACGCAAATCGCGATCGGCCGTTGCCGGATGGCGCGCCACAACCTACAACTTTCCGCGTACTAAAATTTGAACGCAATAAGTGAGCTATGCGGAAAAGGAATGAGGAGCTAGTGATATTGTTCAAGGCTTCGATAGTATTGAGGTGAGGAATAATTATGACAACAAGTCATTTAAAATCGGAACTTAACAAGATCGAACAACTGCTTGAAGAAAATATGGGAGCGACGGGATCTTGTTTTCGCGATAAAGTTTTGACCGCGACGAATCAGCTTCCTAAGGGGATCGTGGAGAAATTGAATTATCTTGCCGGGCTTCTGGAACGCGTTCAGGCCGGAGGTTCGCTGAGTTCCCCCGAGTTAAAACAAGCAGGGTTCTACATCAACGCCATCTATCCGTATGTGACTCACGGCGCGCCGCGAAGATCGGGGTGGGTGGCTAAACTTGTATGGCTTGCGCTTACGGCCGCGGTTCTTGTTGTTGCGTATAAATACTTGCACTGATTCGAGATTGTGTCTATCGTAGCGCTATGAAGACGCGGGGCGTTGTACCCGCGTTTTTTGTTGCATGTTTCGACATGTTGTTCTCGACTTGACTTGAACGCTCCGTAAAGTATACTGATTCGACATTAAACGGAGTTGACGCGCGTTTTATGGAGAAATGTGACGTTGACGAATAGATAGGTCGATGGGAACGTGGCGACGAATAGAAATATTGAGTTGGCGCTAGAAGAAGCGCGTAATGCGTTGGGGATCTCTTGTTTAGAAGAACTCTTTATCGAGCCTTCCGACGAGGTTTTGCGTATACTTAACGCCAAAGAGACGGCGGGAGAGTTTAAGGTCAATCGACGATTAAGAGAACTGACGCATGGAGGCGCCATTACAGAAGGTTCGCCGTGTTTTATGGGGAGCGGCGTATACGATCGTTTTGTGCCAACCTCCGTTGAGAAAGCTGTTAGCCAAGGGGACGTATATACCGCTTATACCTCCGTTCGCCCGGAAGCGTCTCTGTCGGTTCTACGAGCGTTAGTCGAATATCGTGAAACGGTTTTGCGATTGACCGATATGAATTATGTCAACGCCTCGTTCTATTGTGGAGGGAGCGTATTGGCGCGCGCGTGCCTACTTGCCGTTGAAACGACCGGACGCGGCGTTGTTTTGGCGAGTGCGACTCTTGATCCCGACCAACTTACCGTGTTGCGCGCATACGCTGAAGCGCAGTTGTTTGAACTACGCGTTATTCCGGAATGCGATGGGACGATCGACGTTGACGCGTTAACTGAGGCCCTTACCGAAGTTGGCGAGGAAGCCGCGGCGTTAGTTCTGCAATATCCGAATTTTTTCGGGCTTCTTGAACGCGTTACGCAAATTGTTCGCCGTACAAAAGAAATCGGCGCGTTGACGATCGCGTATGCTGATACGATTGCGTTAAGCGTGTTGAATCCTCCTTGTACTTGGGGCGCCGATATCGTTGTTGGCGACGGCGTGCCCCAGGCTTCACCTATGGGGTTTACTTCCTGCCGACTTGGTTTTTTAACGCTTGCCGATTGGTTGATCGACCTTATTCCAAAACATTTACTTCGTACGCTCATTGATAGAGACGGGGTAGAAAAAACAGGGTTCTTGCTACGTCGTTCGTGTGGGACTGCATACGACGAAAAGCGCGTTAGGCTAACGCATACGCGTGAGACCTTGGACGCGACCGTGGCTTTAACTTATTGGGCTTATGTTGAAGTTGCGACTATGCGCGCGGCTGTCAATGAGTCGTTACAACTAGCAAGATATGCTCGCGAGGCTTTTAAAAAAGCCGGTTTTGAATTCTGTCACGATCTGCCTTTCTTGTATGAATTTGGCGTCAAGGTTGACGACCCTCACGGTATGAACGCTTATTTAAGAAAATGGGGCGTTATCGGTGGCTATGAACTTGACGACGGGATTTTATTCGCCTTTACTGAAAAGAGATCGCCGGAAGAAGTGGACGAATTGATCTACTTCATGCAAGCGTATCTACGCGACTAGATCGAAACGAATAATGAAGCGTTTCGTATAAGGAATGTCGATAATATTATGGAAAATAACGAGATAAAAGCTGTCGCCTTTGATATGGACGGCTTGATGTTTGATACAGAGGCTGTTTATTGGAAAGCGGCGTCGGCGTTGTTGAAACGTCGCGGTTTTGAGTATACGCAAGCGATCTGCGACGAGATCATGGGACGTCCGCCTGAGTTTTGTTTCAGACGCTTTATAGAGATCTTTTCGTTGAAAGAGGATTGGCGCGATCTTCAAAAAGAGGATGAAGAACTCTTTATCGAATTTCTTAAGGAAGGTTACGATACGACTCCCGGGTTGTTGGAATTGTTGAACGAGCTAGAACAGCGAGGAATTCCGCGGTGTGTTTGTACTAGCAGCAATACGCGTGTTGCGGGCGAAGTCTTGAAAAAAGACGACGTCTATAAGCGTTTTGATTTCATCCTGACGTGCGACGATGTTGTCAAAGGTAAGCCCGACCCGGAGGTCTACCTTACCGCCGCACAACGATTTAATATCGCTCCTAAGAATATGATGGTCTTAGAAGATAGTTCGGCGGGATGTTTGGCGGCAAAGCGATCGGGAGCGACTTGTTGTATGCTTCGCGCTTCACATAATCTTCGCGCTGATTTTTCAAACGCTGTTGCGGTTGTGGAGCGCTTGGACGCGCCGGAAGTATGGAAGTTATTGGGAAAATAACTGACGCGAATATTGGCGTTTTAGTACGTTTTTAGTACGTGACGTACCGCGGTTAACGCGGTTGACGTAAATGCTTGAAATTTTTATAATCTTGCCGATTTAGTTAAGATAGAGCGTCGCTAGACGTAAAAGACATATGCGCGTATTAGTTTTAGGAGGAGGAACTGTCGGTTCTTCCGTCGCGAAAAGACTTTGCCAAGGCAACGACGTAACGATCCTCGAAAAGAACGAGGAGGTTTGCGCTAAACTGGACGACGAGCTTGACGTCCGAGTCCTGAAGGGCGACGCTTCTCAGGCTGAGGCTCTATTCCAAGCCGGCGCTACGAGTGCAGACGTTTGTTTCGCTTTGACTAGATCGGACGAGACGAATATTTTAGCTAGCAACGTTGCCAAGGCGATGGGGACGAGACGCGTTGCTTCTCGTGTTTCAGACCGAAATTATTACGACGTTAGTTCATTTGATTATCGACGACATTTTAAGATCGATCGCTTTATCAGTATCGAATATCTGACGGCGATGGAATTGGCGCGCTGCATCCGGGAACCGGGCGCTATGTTGATCGAGCACTTTGCCGCCGGTGAATTGGAGATGCAAGAAGTCCTTATCACCAAGGAATCAAGCTTGACCGGTAAGGAATTAAAAGACCTGAATCTCCCTTCTGAGGTTCGAGTTGGCGCCATCAATCATAATACCGGCGAAGTACGGATCGCGATGGCGGGCGACAAGATATGCGTTGGCGATCGCGTGACGTTGTTGGGCGCGCGTCCGCAAGTTGAAGAAGTCAAGAAAGCGTTGTTGACGCGCTCTATCAACAAGCGTACCGTTAACATCGTTGGCGGCGGAGAGACGGGCTTGTTTGTCGCCGCCGTTTTGGAACGCCGAAACTATGACGTGAAGATATTTGAACGTGATAGAGCTCGTTGCGAAACGTTGGCGGCTCGACTAAAAAAAACGACGGTGGTCTGCGGCGACGGTAGACGGCGTTCGGTTTTGGACGAACACCGAGTAGGTCCGGGGGACGTTTTTGTTGCGTGCGCAGGCGATGACGAATATAACATTATGGCTTGCGTCGAAGCGGCTGAACTGGGAATCTCTGAGTCTTTGGCCGTCGTCAAGCACCAAGATTACGCCAACGTCGTTGAGAGATTGGGAATAGAACAAGTTGTCAGCCCCTTTGACGTTATGGGGAGACAAGTTGAAGGGTTGATGCATAAGGGCCCCTTGGTTTTCCATAATTCGGCGTTGCTTGGCGGACCTATTGAGGTCGTTGAATTGGAAGTTGGGTTCGGTTCCGTTATGACGAACGCGCCGTTACGTGAGTTGGGGATCCCGCGTCCGACATTGATCGCCGCCGTTATTCGGGAAAACACGGTGTTGATACCCAACGCGTCGTTCAGATTTCAGGCGGAAGATACGGTCGTTGCGCTTACGTTGGCGGAGCGTATACCTAGTCTTGTTCAATTATTTGAGAAAAAAGAATAGAAAACGTAAGTTCTTACGCAAGGAAGCGCGTCGCGTAAACGTTGATTTAAAACGCGCCGATAGTTTGAAAGAAGGATGTTATGAAAACGACAAAGCATATGTGGGAACGTTATTGTTTGGGTTTAGCGTTCTTAGTTTCTGCCGGTCTTCTTTTCACCGGTTGTTCTGACGGTTCCGCGCGCAAGGCTGATGAATTTTGTCGTTCCGGTATGGAACGGCTTGCCGAAAACGACGTTGAAAGCGCCTTGGAATGTTTCCAAAAGGCGGTGGAAATCGATCCGGAACAGGCGATGGCTTATATCGGCCTGGGGGAAACAAATCTACGGTTGCAAAAGTTTATTGAAGCGCAAGAGAATTTCGACGCTGCGTTGGAAATAGATCCGCGTTTAGTCGCGGCGCATAGCGGCAGGGGAGAGGCGTTCCTGGGACAACGCAAGTTCCAAGAAGCGATTGAAGATTTTGACGCGGCGTTGGAGATCGACCCCGAACTAACTTCCGTCTTAGGGAATCGTGGTTACGCATATGTGAGCTTGGGAAGATTCGAAGAAGCGTTGGCTGACTTGGATCGGTGCGTTCTTGACGCGCCTACGCAGGCGAGTTACTATGTGAATCGCGGCGTTCTGCAACAAAAAAGAAAGGAATACGATCTCGCGCTTCAAGACCTTGGAAAGGCTATTTCGTTGGAACCCGCGAATCCGATGAATTATGCGATACGCGGAAAGATCTATGAAGAATCCGGGGCTTGGGATAACGCGCTCGCCGATTTTAACAAAGCGTTGGAGATCGATATCGATTGTTTCCCTGCTTACAAATATCGTGGCGTCTATTTCAAGGGACTTGGCGAGTGGGAAGACGCGTTGACCGATCTTTCGCGCGCATTAGAGCTCAATCCTAACGACGTTGGGACTTATTTTGAACGCGCCGGAGTTTATCGCCAATTAAAAAAAGATGTGGAATATCAAGCTGATATTGATAAAGTAAATGAACTTGATCCCAATTTTATGAACGGGACGTTATGAACTTTCGACGCGATCTCTAAGACGATAGAGGTCGCGTGTTTATTTGAGAGGAATTAAATGAACGAGAGACCGACGGAAGGACAGAATCAAAGCGTCGCAAACGGAAACGACCGTAGCGCACAATTGTTTTCGCCGGTCGCGTACATCAAGGGGGTTGGACCGAGTAATGCTGAAACGCTTGGGCGACTTGGGATCCTTCGCGCTTTTGAACTCCTGTTTTTCTTTCCGCGCGATTATCAGGAAATCCGTCTTAAGCATAGCGTCGACGAATTAGTTGAGGACGAGATACAGACCGTTTACGGCACGATCGAGGACTATAGCGTTAGCTTTACGCGTATAGGGCAGATTACGACGCTTTTTGTTTCGGTCGGAACGCAACACATTAAAGCCAATTGGTTTAAAGTTCAATACGTCGTTAAGAATTTTGCTATTGGAAGACGTGTTCTTGTTACCGGCGCGCCTAAGAAAAAGGCCGATTTGTGGTGTTATTCTCACCCTGTTATTACTTATCTTGACGACGAGCGTGTCGGTTATTCCGACGAGCAGAATTTGGACGTTGCCAATTTAGATATCGATGAATTGAGCGTTTTACCTGTTTACCGTTTGACTGAAGGAATGGGGCAGGCTAAGATGCGACGTATTATCGGTAATGCGTTGACGACGTTGCCTGATTTATTGCCGGAAGCTCTACCAAAGGAGCTACTTGAAAAAAGAGACTTACCGACTATCGCGGAAGCTATTCGTAAGATCCACAAACCGAAAACTCTTGCGGAAGCGGAATACGCGCGACGGCGTTTTGTATATCAAGAACTTCTGGTTTTACAGTTGGCTCTCGCTATTTGTAGACTTCGACGACGCGTCAATATGAAGGCTACGCCATTGACTTGTTCGGCAAAGATCGATTCTAGAATACGAAGTCTCTTTACTTTTGAATTGACGGAAGCGCAACAAGAAGTGATCGGCGAGATCGTTGCCGATATGGGGCGTTCGACCCCGATGAATCGGTTGTTACAAGGAGACGTCGGATCCGGAAAAACGGTGGTCGCTATTTATGCCGCGCTTGTCGCGGTTGCCAACGGCGCGCAAGCCGTATTGATGGCTCCGACCGAGGTCTTAGCGCGACAACATATGCGTACGTTACAGACCTATCTGCGTAACAGCGCGGTCAAGGTCGCGCCTTTATTTGGCGGTCAGAAGCCTTCGGAACGCTCCCAGATATTAGAGGATATCCGTTCCGGCTCCGCTCATATTGTCGTTGGAACTCAAGCGTTAGTTTACAACGAGATCGAATTTCATAATCTCGGGCTAGCCATTATTGACGAGCAACACAAATTCGGTGTCAAGCAACGCGCGCTGCTGAAAGCGGGGACCGACGTTGAGCCGCACTATCTTGTGATGACGGCGACGCCCATCCCGCGAAGCTTAACGATGACGCTCTTTGGCGATCTTGACGTCTCGGTAATGAATAGCGCGCCTCCCGGTCGACATAAGACAACGACTTATGTGTTGAACGCTCAGAATCGAGCTAGTTGGTGGCAGTTTGTTCGCGAACGGTTGAATGAAGGACGGCAAGCGTACGTGGTCGCGCCTCGCGTTGACAACGGACAAGGCGGAGCTGATTCCGAACTTTGGGAAGGCCGCGAGTTAACTCGATTAGAGAACGACGGAACGCAATCGAAAGATTTCGATTTTTGGAACGATTGGGCGGGACCTGAAAAAGAACGCGAGATGTTGCGAAGGCAACGTGGGGAAAATGAAGTTAAGTCGGGTGACGTTGACGACAATGAGTCGAAGTTAAAGACGGTCTGGTCTGTTTATAAAGAGTTGGCGGAAGGCGAGCTTTGCGGTTATCGTTTGGGTATCGTTCACGGGAGGATGACGACGGCTGAAAAAGAAGCCGTTATGTTAGATTTCCGTAGCGGCGTTGTTCAGGTGTTGATCGCGACTTCGGTCGTGGAAGTTGGCGTCGACGTTCCTAACGCGACGATCATGACGATCGAAAACGCCGAACGATTTGGATTGGCCCAACTTCATCAGCTACGCGGGCGGATCGCGCGTGGTCGTTTTCCCGGTTTTTGCGCCGTAGCTCCAACTGAGTATGAATTGGACAAAAACGATGTAAAAGAGGAAAAGTCAGACGCTGTAAAAGAACCAAAAAGGAAGGTGAAAAAAGGAGAGCGACGCTCCAAGAAGAAGAGTAAAGACGAGGAAGGCGCGAAGACGCTCGGAACTGAAGAAAAAAGACGGGAAGAAGGACTAAAGAGACTCGATTTCTTTGCAAGTACGTCCGACGGTTTTGAGTTGTCGGAATACGATTTCTCTTTACGCGGGCCCGGGCAGTTGTTCGGTGCGCGTCAACACGGCGACGCTAACCTCAAGGTTGCCGATCTTGCGCGCGACCGAGCTATCCTTGAAGAAGCGTGTAAGGACGCGAGAGAGATCGTGGCCAACGATCCGGGACTTTCAGAGCCTGAACTACATTCTCTTCAAAGACAGGTAATGACGCGCTACGGAAAAGAACTGGACCTAGGCGACGTCGGATAAGGCGAGTTGATCCACCGTCGTTTCCGTTGGTAGATATGGAAACGACGGTGTTTTTTACTAATCGTAATAGAAACTTAGGCGTAATAAATCGTTTGCGTATCATAAGTAGAAGAAGTTGTTCAAGGGGGCGTTTCTTCAAAAAAAATCTCTCCGGGACTTGATTTAATAGAAAACTTTGTTAACATAAGATGAAAGGCCCTGGTAAAATCGGTTCTCGATTCTTGTGTGACAGGTCTCTGTATGTACTCTGTCATTCCACACTTTTAATAAACGATAGGGCTTTTGCTTACTGTTGATAGTCAGCAAACGGGCAAGTGCGGCGGTTGCTTTCACCGGTAGTCTACTACGTTCTGTCCGGCTCTTTTGATTGACTTCGATTAGTTGATTCAGCGCTAGTTTTTTATTCACCTCTACGTTGAATTTGAACGTTGTGATTCCTGTGTTCGAGTATACTAGAATCGCATCTTCTACGCGCTCAGACTGAATGGATTTCGCAATGGCAAGAGACTTCGAAAATATAGATTCTAACTCAGCTTACAATCAAGGTAATTTTGACTCGCAAAACGATCGCGGCTACAATCAAGGCGAATATTCGGATTCTAATAGCGGCGCGTCCGGGCGTTATTACAATGGGTATGACGAAGGTCGAGGATATAGCAACAATTCTCGCGGACGTAATTTTGGTAATTCGCGCGGTCAATTCAATTATCAGCAAGGTAATTCTCGGAATTATAACCAAGGCTACGATCGCGACCGTGAACAAGGAAACTACGGGGGATATGGTAATCAAGAACGCTATCAAGATTACCGAGACCAAAATAATTATCGTAATCAAGGTGGTTACGGCAATAATTTTCGACAAGGCGGTTTCCAAAATAATTCGTACCGATCTCGTAATGGCGGATATAACCAGGGCGGGTATCGCGATCAACAAGGGTATGGCTCTTACAACAACAATTACGGCGGCGGTTTTCGCAATCAAGAATTCGGTAATAACGGATACGCGAACCGCGGTTTTGTAAAACGTGGAAAGAATGCCGCGCTAGCGCCGAGAAAACCCAAGTCTACTGAAACTGTCGAAGTCAAAACGGATGAATTTTACGATCACACCGGCGTTCTTGAACTCCATCCTAATGGTTATGGGTTCTTGCGTTCCGCCGAATCGAACTACGATCGCGTTACCTCCGATCCGTTTGTTGCCGGTAATGTCATCCAGAAATTGGGTTTGAGAGCCGGCGTTAAGATCTCCGGTAGCGTTCAACCTGCTCGTGGAAATCAGGGACCGCGTGTTCGCGAGATCTATGAGATCGACGGCAAAGAGCCGGAATTGTTTGCTGATGAAAAATCGAGACCTAAGCCTTTTGACGAGTTGACGCCTGTTACTCCGAGAGAATGGCTTAAGCTGGAAACCAACAATGGTCCCGTTTCAACTCGCGTTATCGATATTCTTGCGCCGTTAGGTAAAGGACAACGCGCTCTTATTGTTGCTCCGCCTCGTTCCGGTAAAACGTATTTGATGCAACAGATCTGTCAGGCTGTTACTTTGAATCATCCCAAGGTTCATTGTATTGTTCTGTTGATCGACGAGCGTCCGGAAGAGGTTACCGACTTCCAACAAAAAGTTAATGCCGAAGTTGTCGCGAGTAGCCTTGACCGCGAACTTGAAAGCCATATTCGACTTGCTCAGTTCGTGATCGAACGTTGCAAGCGATTAGTTGAAATGGGTGAAGACGTTTTCTTGCTCCTTGACTCGATCACTCGTCTTGCTCGCTCTTTCAACAAGTGGGTCGGCAATACCGGTCGTACTATGTCAGGCGGCGTTGATATTCGCGCGATGGACGTGCCGAAGAAGATCTTCTCGTCCGCTCGCGCAACAGAGGGCGCCGGGTCGTTGACTATTGTCGGCACTGCTTTGGTCGATACCGGAAGTCGTATGGATGAGCTCATTTTCCAAGAATTTAAAGGGACGGGTAACATGGAACTCGTTCTTGATCGTCGTCTTGCCGATCGTCGCGTTTGGCCCGCGATCGATATTACGCAGTCCGGAACTCGTCATGAAGAAATGTTGCTTCCCGCGGAAGATCTGAAAGCGACCACTATGATTCGACGTTCGCTCTCTTCTATGGAACCGATTTTGGCTATGGAAAAACTGACTGAGAAACTTGCCGAATCGAAAACGAATCGCGACTTTTTCCGTACGTTCGTACGATAAAAAGTGGGGACGACGAGGCGATGTGATTCAGCCTTGTCATTGATAATCAAAAGTCTTGTGGAGACAGATCAATGAGCGAAAAAGCTAAAAAGGCGGTCGTCCTGGCTGCGGGCAAGGGAACGAGAATGAAGTCGGATCTTCCGAAAGTTCTTTCGCCTGTTTGCGGCGTTCCAATGATCAATTACGTTTTGGACGCATTGGATCGAGCCGGCGTTGATGAGATCCTTGTCGTCGTTGGGTACCAAAAAGAACGCGTGATAGCAGAGATCGAGTCGCGTAAGAACGTGAAATTTGCCGAGCAAAAGGAATTGCTGGGAACCGGTCACGCGGTGATGTCTTGTCGCGAGTACCTTGAAGGGTTCGACGGTCCCGTTTTCATTATTGCCGGCGATAATCCAATGCTTCAAAGTTCTTCCGTTGAAAAACTTTTCGAAGAATACGAAAAGAACGACGCCGCTTGTATCTTAGGAACCGTCTATAAAGAAGATCCTTTTGGTATGGGCCGTATTCTCCGAGATGAGAATGGCAACTTTGTCGGCGTTGTTGAAGAAAAGGACGCTACGGACGAACAACGCAAGATCAAAGAGATCAATATCAGCTATTATATTTTTAATACGCCCGATCTCTTGAGTTCGCTTGATAGTATTCGTAATAACAACGCTCAAAAGGAGTACTACATAACGGACGTTCCGAAGATCTTGCTTGACGCCGGAAAGAAGATCTTGGCCTTGCCTGTTTTGAAAGAAGTTGAATGTCTTGGCGTGAATACGCAAGCAGACTTAGCCAAGGTGGAAGAGGCTTTACGCGCGAACTGAGTTTCCGCATGTTTCAATGACGCATAGAGAAGACCGTGAGAGAGTTCTTTCACGGTCTTTTTCATTATCTGAGGTCTTGTCTTGTTGAAGAAATCTTTCTGAAATTTGGAAATACTCTCTTTTCTTTGAATTTTTAGTGTGGAAGGCCCGATAAATGGTACGGAAAAGCTTTTGAGCTTTGTTATCAGACTTGAAAGCGTGGGGAACTTTCATTTTTTGAAGGGGAATTTCCACAAAAACGGCAAAATCATTGCAGACGAGTTGCATGAAACGCCGATATTTTTTCAGAGAAAAATAAGAGCGCTGATACAACGCTGGGCGTATGTTGACGCGCGGTTTATCGGTTAAACCGAAACGTTTCGGACGAATCGCCGTTCGCGAGTTAGACGAGGAACGTTTCATATCACGGAGGAGAAACGCGATGCGTAAATTGTTACTGTCGCTGTTGTTGGGGGCGCTGACGCTGAGTTCCGTCGGTTGTGTCCTGCCGGCTTATTCCGGCGATCCCGCCAAGAGAACGCAACAGTTGTATAATACGTCCGAAGACTTGCGTCAATCGGAAGAGACCTGGGAAAGAATCTGGATGCTTGATCAGCCCAGCCATATGACCCCGTATCGTACGCACGGCGGCATTACCTGATAGACGTGCAGGCGTTTGAGGCCTGCGTCTACGTAGAACGTAGAACGAACAAAGACGCGCGTTGGAAAACGCGCGTTTTTTATTTCTTGGCGGTTGGGAGTAACGACGTTTAAAAGTGGGAACGATCGACGACGCGTAGGCGTTGAGAGGTTCTATAAACGACTTGACGTGGCATACGAGAAGAAATTTTAAAAAATTTGAAAAAGCCCGTTGACGAAACTGAAAACTCGTTTAGAATACACGTGTCGTTTGACGAAGAGAGCTTCGAAAGAAGAACTTAAAGCTAAACGAAGTAACTACTTTCGGGGAGTTAGCTCAGTTGGGAGAGCGCGACGTTCGCAATGTCGAGGTCGAGGGTTCGACTCCCTTACTCTCCACTAAACCGGTTGATTTTTTGACCGGTTTTTTTTTATCCATGGGCGACTAGCTCAGCCGGCTAGAGCGCCGCTTTCACACGGCGGAGGTCAGCAGTTCGAGTCTGCTGTCGCCCATTTCGAAACGCCTCACGTTTATCGGAGGCGTTTTTTTTTATTGTTTTGACGTTTAAAAGTAAACGCCGGATAGAATTTTGTCGCTATCCGGCGTTTTTTGTTAGTATGATATCTTTACGCTCATTTATCGTTTTCGAGAATGTATTTGACGAGCGCGTCGATATCGGCTCGATACGAATGGATCGCAACAACGCGTTTCGTTTTACGATTCATATAGAGGTATTGACCGTTCATACCGCCTTTGGCAAATGCGATTCCCTCGTTGTCTAAGGGATAAAGTTCGAAATTGCGCTCGAAAGCTTCGTCGACGAATTCTTTGGACAAGATCCTCTTACCCTCATAAATGCCGTCTTGAACATATAACAGGCCAAGTTTTGCCATATCTTCTGTGGAGATATACATGCCGGTCGCGCCAATGGGATATCCTTCGGGATCCGTGGAGAATGCGTATTCTGAGAACTGGAGCGGATCGAGCAGTTCTTTGATCATGATCTGATTGAGCGGCTTACCGGTCTTTTCGGAGACTATGCGCGAGGCAAGATAGAACGTGGCGTCGGTGTAGTTGAATTTTGTACCGGGCTTATTGGGAAGCGGTTGCGACAGAACTCGCGTAAGGTAATCGCGCTCCCATTTCGCGGAATCGTAGGTGTCGATATCGAGCTCGTCGGTACCGAAACCGGCTTCGTGTTTAATGACGTTGGCAATGGTGACTTCTTTCCAGTTGGGATCGAAATTCTCGGGGAATTTCTTTTCGAAGATGGGATAAATGGGATCGTCGACGTCCAGAAGTCCTTGGTCTTGAAGAATACCGATCACTGTGCAGGTAAAGAGCTTTGCGATAGAGTAGGTGTTATGACAACGGATATTCTCACGGACGACCGAGGTTTCCGAAACGCCGTCGCATATTTCACAGATATTGAAGACCTTGCAATCGTCTTCTTGCGCCATTTTCGTAAGTTCGGGCAAAAGGCGTTGGCGCTTGACTGTTTCAGCGTCCTGCGCCGACACAATAGAGGTGGAAAGAGCCGCGACGCTGAGCGCGGTAAATGCGAATAGTTTAGTGATAGTCATACTTAGTTCCTTTGATCATTCGAGGCGAAGGATACGCGTGTCGCCCATTTTCATAGGTAATTTTAGCGTACCTTCTTCCGAGAGTAATTCATTGTTGAAGTAGTCGTAGATCTTCTTTTGGCCGAGCGGCGCTTTGAAAGTGTAATCGCCGTCGCAGGGCGCGTGGAGTAAAACAAACGGACCGTTAGCCCAGACATTGCACCATAGATCGGTGTAGATCCAAACTCCCGCTTCACTAGCCGCTTTGCGAAGCTGATGGGCGTCAAAGCCGGCTTGCGAGGCCCAAAGGATATGCGCGTTGGTTTTGGCGACTTGTGTTTCGATTTGAGCGCGCGTTGCTTCATCGAGCGTTTCACTATTGAGTATGACGCACAATTTTGGCGCGGGGATCTTGCCGGATAATAGATCGTCAAGGTCGAATTGAGCGTAAGGCGCGCCCAGAAGATTTGCGCTTCGACGACTAGTAGAGACTGCGCCGGAGAACGTGCCGCTCGACATTTTTAGCATAGCTTTTTCGCTAAGGAAAAGACCGACCTCAGGCGCGTACGGCGTTGGATGTTCAATAAAGTATCGATCGAGCTTTTCCAGAGAGGCGCTTGCTTCCCAAAGTTCGGGAGAATCGTACCAACCGACTCCGCCAAGATCCATAAGCCATGTGCCGAAGTTACGTAACGCCGTCTCGCCGGAGTTACGCAATAATACGTTCGTTGAATCGGCGAGATTGGTCGTACTTGATAGATCGGCGCCGACGGCGTGAGCAAGGAATGTACGAGAATCGTCTTCGTAGATATAGAGTTTACCTGCCGCTGTTACGCTTTCCGCGTTGAGCATACAGGAACAACCGCCGCCAAGTTGGCGTTCGGAGTAGGATATGGGCGAGCAAATTATATCGACGTCGGGACAATTTAATAAGTCGCGTAACCCGTAGTGTGCGCTTGCGGCGGGACCTTTTCGAACTGTCGAAAATTCGTATGCGTAACCGTAGAAGAAGACAGATAATTTCTTACCGTTGGTTTCCTGCTTGATCGTATGGGCGAGTTCGCAAATGAGTTCCGTCATTGTTGATTGCCAATAGGCGTTAAAATCAAGGAGATTTTGCGATTCGACGATCGGAGTTTTACGCGAGGCGTCGCGTTCTTCGGCGCTAGGAACTACCGCTGAATCGAATGTTACTTTGGGATCGTTCCAAGCCCGGCGTAACGCAGCAACGTCGCTATATCGTTTACGCAACCATTGGCGAAATGCGTTGCGGTCTGCTGTTGAGAAACCGGGATAACCTTCTGTCCAAGTGTTGGGAGTGAACCATTCGCTTGTATTTTGACCTGCGGGATGGTAACCCGCAATTGAGCTGCCATATTTTTCCTCTAAATGACGTATCGCCGCTGTCAACGCTTCGCACGCGATCTTGCGATATTCCGGCGAAGCCGGCGTAGCCCAGTCCCATCCTTGACCATCGTGATCCGCGCCAGCTTTCATCCATATAGCCTTAGCGTCAGGATGGGCTTCAAGCCATTCTTTGGAAGCGTTTAAACGCAAGCGCGGAATAAGTAACGCGTCTGGATTAGCTTTTAACGCGGCGTCGCAGGCGGCGTCCAAGGTGGTCCAGTCGTACGTTCCGTCTACATGAGGCCAGACCGGCGTTATCGGGTTGAATGAGACAAAATTGACGCCCGCCTTAGCTGCGAGTTTGATTTGGCTCGCAAAAATATCGCGACCAACGGAACCGATTTTAATAAAAGCGGGAGAAGCGGGGCGGTAAAGATTGACTGCTAACGAACGTTGAGTTGTGGAACGAACGTCGAATTTAACGGTATAGACGACGTCCTTATACAGAGTTAAATTACGAATATGATAAAGATGAAAATCAGGTTTCAGATCTTGATCGTACTCGTTAATGCGAATGACGAGCGCGCGCGACTTATCAGGTCCGATTCCATTTTGAATTTTAACGTGGGCTATTTCCGTGTCGCGGAAGTGTTCGTGAAAAGTTTCAAAATTGGCCGTGTAATCGGAATCTTGTTCGAAAGTAAAAGGACCGGCGACTTGACGCCCTGTTGATTTTTCAATGATGGAAATATTGTCAAGCGCGATAACGCCGGGTAACGAACCAAAACGAAAATGGATCGTACCTTCCCCTTGGGAATCTTCGATTGCAGTGAAATCGTTTTCAAAGGTTTGCCATTGTGTGTTGGCAACGATAGGCGCGCTTCCCATTAGTCCAAAGAAAACGCGTGAACGTACCGGTTCGTCGTCGATTGCGATCATAGGAACGCCGCCAACTTGCTTTATCGTAAAACTTTTGTTTGAGGGTTGCGCGCCTGATACGGAACTTATTAACAACGACGATAGTAGTAAGATCGAAGAAAATGACGCTCCGGCTTTGATCGTGTGAAGAAACGACATGACGCTCTCTCTTTGACGCTCAGTTATATTATTGGGGTACTATGTTTTAGGTAAACGACGAGCTACACAATAAGTTATCAGACGACAAGATAAAAGTCAAGAAAAGAGTTTTTCTAATTTATGTAGGATAGTTGGCGAAACATATTGAGAAGTTAAAATATTGTCGGCGTTTGCGACGTTATGTCGAGAAACGTTTGCGTTACCGGATATGGGATTGTAGAGAAAAGGATAGGGGAGTGGAGATCGCCTTTGTCGTCGCTTTTACAAGGCGCGGGGTATTCCTGTGGCGCGCTTGTGGTTGGAATTGCGTTTGGGTTGTTTCTGACTCCGTATATGTTGTCATGTCTTGGAGACAGCGCATATGGCGTTTATGCGTTAGCCTCTCTTTTTGCGGGATGGTGCGGGCTTCTTGATTTCGGCCTGACTACGACGACAAGTCGCTACATCACAAGATACTATACATTAGGCGATGAAAAGAGTCTCAACGAGACCGGTTCGACTGCAATAGTTTTATTTGGCGGGATAGCCGCGCTTGTATTCCTCTTAGCTTGCGGCGCGTTTGGAATTGCTTCTCTATTAGGAAATAGGATTGACGATACGGGACTTCTTGGAGGCGCGCTTTTCTTTGCCGGTTCTTCTTTTGCTATTTCTAAGATCTCCGACGGGTTTTGTGGCGTCATTAAAGGTGTGTTACGGCAGGAATTGACAGGCGGAACTGTTTTTGTGTTTCGTATCTTGTTTGGAATCGTTAATTTTGCGATCCTTTTTTGTGGCGGTCGAGTGATTGCGTTATTTATTGGAAATTTTATTCTAACGCTATTACAGTTATTCGTTTATATTTTTCTTTGTCGTCGCGCGGTTCCTTCTTTCCGATTTGAGCTAACGAATTTTCGTAAAACACGCGTTCGAAAATTATTTAGTTACAGTTTCTTTGCGTTCATTGCGCAAGCGGGAGAGATCGCCGTCAATCGTAGCGATCTTATTGTGATTGCCGTATTGTTGTCGATGAGCGACGTTACGCGTTACAATCTTGTTGTCGTAACGCTCGTGAGTTATTTTAATTCGTTTCTATGCGAGGCTTCGTCTTGGGAAACTAATTGGTTTACTAGACTAGCGGCAAAAGATGCGCCGGAGGAAGAAGGCGGTAAGCGTGTTGAAAAGACCGGTTCTCCTGTTGTAAGATACAATGAAGATCTCTATTTTTCAAGAGCGACGATCTTACGCGCGTCTGTCTATATCTCTATTTTTATGGCGTTTGGCGTTGTAGCTTTTGGGCGCGCTTTTATTGAGCGTTGGATCGGAGAAGAATATCTTGACGCTTTTCCCGCATTGGCAACTTATATGATTGCGGCAGGGATATATCGAGGAAGCGCTGAGACGAATACAAAATTGTTGCAAGGACTTGCGCGACATCATATTCTCGCTGTTGCAGCGATCCTTCACGGTGTTTTAAACATTTTACTTAGCGTTTTCTTTATCCGCATAGGGCTAGGATTGTGGGGCGTGGCGCTAGGATCGGTCATCCCTGGTTTTATGATTTACTATTGTTGGATACCTAACGTCGTTTGTCGGATAATTGGCGAGAGAAATAAAACGTATTGGCTTCGCCAGATCCATACAACTGTAATTGCTTTGACGGCGTTACTTGTTCCGGGATGGTTGGCTACTCGTTTTTCGGCTCCGGCGTATTGGAATTTAGTCTTACTTGCAAGTGCGAGCGGCTTAATTTATATTTTAACACTATACGTTATTGGGTTGACTTCACGCGAACGCGAGACTATTGCTGATTTCTTACGCAAGAAGTTACGGCGCTAGGCAGTTCGTGGTGAGCGTTTCGTTAGTTTGGCTTTAGTTAGTTGTTAAAATGAATTCCAATAGAGATCTTAATAACAAACTTGCAGAACTTAGAAAACTTTTCCCAGACTGTGTGGCTGAAACTGATTCGAAGGACGGAAAGAAGTATATCGTCGATATTGATAAGTTGTGTGGTAAATTGGGAATAGAGGAAACGTATCGCTTCTGTTGGACTGGAAAGAACAAGGCGTTACAAGAAGCCAATAGAATGACGCGCGTTCGTTTGAGCCCTAAGCGTGAACTATCGCGCGATTGGAGAAAGACCAAAAACGTATATGTTGAAGGAGATAACTTAAAGGCTTTAAAAGCGTTACAACGCGACTATGAAGGTAAGGTCAACGCCATTTATATCGATCCGCCGTATAATACGGGAACAAACACGTTTGTTTATCGAGATGACTTTTCAACTACCCAAAACGGCGTGACCGATCTTCATTCAAAATGGCTTTCGATGATGTTTTCTCGGTTGATCGTTTCCAGGAATCTACTTGCTGATTCCGGCGCTATCTTTGTTTCTATCAACGATAACGAGTATGCAAATACGATCCTGCTTCTTGACGAAGTTTATGGACATGAGAATTATGTTACGACGATCGTATGGGATTCTAAGCGAGAAGCAAAAGGAATTCCGCCAAAGTCGATGTGCGTGAAAAATCACGAGTATATTATTTGTTATTCCAAGAATGGAAACTATCGGTTTATTGGCGATTTGAGATGTGTCGAAGATGGATTCACAAATCCGGATTCAGATCCCCGCGGACCATGGAAACGACAATATTTGCAGCGGTTTGGACAGGGGTTCCCGTTACGTTCCATCATTAATCCAGATTCGGGAAAATCGTTTACTTTTGAAACTCCCTACACGCAAGAGAAGTTGGATTCGTGGATCATGGAGGGTAGAGTGATCTTTCCTGATTCGGAAAATAGGTATCCCGCGCGTAAAGAGTTTTTTCAGGAATATCAAAATCCTTACAAGCCTATCGTTACGTCATGGGGATTGTTTAGCGCTAAAGTTGGAAGCGAGCAGTTGAAAAGTTTGTTTGACGGGAAAAAGGTTTTTGATTACCCTAAACCATTAGAACTATTAAAGACCCTACTACGTCGAACGGTTCGTCCTGACGCGCTAGTCATGGACTTCTTTGCCGGTAGCGGTTCCTTCGGACACGCCGTTATGGAGTTAAATGCGGAAGATAACGGGAAACGGAGATTTATCTTGATACAATCACCCGAGGCGTGTAGAAAAAGGTCGGAAGCGTTCAAATGGGGATATGCTAACGTCAGTGCGATTTGTATGGAACGATTACGTCGCGCGGGTGATATGTTAAAAAAGCAAAAAGGAAATTCAAAACTAGACGTGGGGTTTCGGGTTTATACGCTAGAATGAAGGCGGCAATAAAAAACGCCGAACTTTTAAAGCTCGGCGATTTTTTGGAAAAAGGAGCCAAAAAGAACTTATTTCTTATGACGCGGGTTCTTAAAACGCTTCATTGCGAGTATATCTTTCTTCGTTTCGGCGTCGACTCGTAACGAGTCGCAGACCTTCTGAACTGTTTTATTGAAAGTGTCGTCATCCAAGGAATTGTGATTAAGATATTTATGGGCTTCAGTGGGGCGTTTAATAATCGCTTCGCACAAAAGCCAAGCCGCCGCCATACTTACCGTATGATCAACGATTCCTTTTTGAGCAAGTTCTTCGACGCGTGCAAGGACTTCCCCTATTTCCGCTTCCGTTATGTAATATTTCAACATAAGAACTAACGCGACGCGCTTCGTATAGGGTTGGTCTGATTCAAGCCAAACCCCAATAACGTTCCATAGGTCCGCTTTTTCGGACGACTTAGGTTTATACGCGGCGCAGATCGTATCGCAAACGAGCCAAGAATCGATCAAAGGCAAGAACGCTTCAAATGCTTCCATTCTCTCGTCAAAGGACAGTTTCAACGCTCCAAAGATAAAAGATAGCGCGAGACGTTCTTCTAGCGTAAAATGACGCTTTGTTTGGGAGACGTTCTTGCTTTTGTTGGCGCCGAGTAGCTTGCGATATTTCTTGGGGAATAACGCCGCTTGCAGAAAGGCGGCTCCGTCGACGGAAAGCGCCTCTTTGGCGGTTTCACGAATCAGGGGCGTAGGGAGACCTAGGATCTCGCACGAGTCTTTCGGTACCGATTTTCTTAGATATCTTGCGTAGCCGGCGTCTGCATAAATTTCCAAACGATCTCGTAAGGAAGAAACAGGATCGTTGAGGTCGATCCAAGAAACGTCTAAATCGTTTTTACTACGATTGGCGACCATGAGAAAAACCTTTGTTTTAAGGAGAGCGTTCGACGGCCCCTTTCGCGGAGCCGTCGAACTCCGTTAGCTATCATTTTTGGGCGGGTTGCGTGTTGAAGAGAATGAACGAATACATGTCGACCGCTTCTTCAACGATCTTTGCGGTCGGCTTACCGGCGCCGTGTCCCGCCTTCGATTCGATACGAATAATGATCGGAGAAGAAGGATCGGCGTTCGCTTGAAGCGTGGCGGCAAATTTCATTGAGTGAGCCGGTACGACGCGGTCGTCATGGTCGGAGGTCATAACCATTGTGGCCGGATATTTGACGCCTTTCTTGACGTTGTGCAGCGGCGAATATTTCAGGAGGTATTCGAACATCTCCTTGCTGTCTTCGCTTGTGCCATAGTCGACAGCCCAAGCCCAACCAATAGTGAACTTGTGATAGCGCATCATATCCAGAACGCCGACTTGGGGAACGGCTGCGGCAAACAGATCGGGACGTTGAGTTAGCGTGGCGCCAACGAGCAGACCGCCATTCGAACCGCCGTTAATGGCAAGCGTTTCTTTCGAGGCATAACCTTCTTTGATAAGGAATTCTGCGGCGGAGATGAAGTCGTCAAAGACGTTTTGTTTTTGCATCTTCGTACCGGCTTTATGCCAAGCTTCGCCGTATTCCCCGCCGCCGCGAAGAATTGCTACCGCATAGACGCCGCCGCGATCGAGGTAAGGCATTCGAACCGGCTTAAAACCGGGCGTCATATTGATATTGAACCCGCCGTAGCCGTAGAGGATCGTTGAATTTTGACCGTCTTTCTTTAAGCCGTTTTTGTAGGTAATGAAGATCGGGGCGCGAGTTCCGTCCTTGCTTTCATACCAAAGACGTTCGGTCGTATAATCGTTGGGATCGAAGCCGGCGTCAGGTTGCCAATAAAGCTTCGTTTCTTTTGTGTCAAGGTCGTAACGGTATATCGAAGAAGGATATACAAATGAAGTGAACGAATAAAATAATTCGGGATTGTCTTTTTGACCGGAGAGACCGACGACGCCGAGGCCCGGTAATTCCAATTCGCCTTGTTTCACGCCGTTATAGTCGTAAAAGACGCATTCGTTGACGGCGTCTTTCAGATAGGTGGCGAGGAGTTTATCGCCAACGGCGCTAATGCCTTGGAGCAAAACGTCAGATTCCGGAAGGATCTCCGACCAATTTTCCGGTTCGGGGGTCTCGGGATCTACTACGACAAGTCTCTTATTAGAGGCTTGATAGTCGGTAAGAACGTAGAATTTATTGTCTTTGACGACAACAACGTCGGATTCCGCGTCGAAATTGGGGTATAACGTTTGGAAGGTGAGATTAGAGTAATCCTGTTGATCGCGAATATTGGCGAAAATAAGTCTTGAACCATAAGTTGACTCGGTTTGCCCGATGAAGAGCCAGTTTTCGTCCTCGTCAACGGAAGCGCCGCAGTTGCGCGAAGGATTGGCCGCGTCGTGGAATACGAGCGTGTCGCTTTCTTGCGGATCGCCGATCTTATGGTAATAGATCTTCTGGTCGGAGTTTTTGGCGGTGAGTTCTTGCCCCTTCGGAGGCGTGTCGTAACGACTGTAGAAGAAACCGTTGCCAGCCCAGGCGATCGAGGTAAATTTCGCCCATTGGATAGAATCCGAGAGACGTTCGCCTGTTTCGATATCAACAACAAATATGTCGCGCCAGTCTGAACCGCTTGTGGAGGTCGCAAAAGCGGCGTATTTACCGTCTTTTGAGATCGACATATCGGATAGGGCGACCGTTCCGTCGTCAGAAAGCTTGTTAGGATCGATCAACAGTGTTTCTTCGCCGTCGAGCGTCGTTTTATAGTATTGGACGGATTGGTTTTGTAGACCGGAGTTCTTGGAGAAGAAATAACGATCGCCGCGTTTCCACGGAATACCTTGCTTGGCGTAATCGTAACGCGCTGTCATTTCTTTACGCAATTCGTCGCGCAACGGGATCTGTTCGAGATACGATTGCGTCAATTTATTCTCTTCTTCGATCCATTTCAGAAGTTCGGGAGTTTTTTCCGTTTCCATCCAACGATAAGGATCGGCGACTTTGACTCCAAAATATTCGTCGACCTGATCGACCGTTTGAGCTTGTGGGTATTCTAACGGCTTAAGATCTTGCGCTTTAGCTTGCGAGAGGAATACGACGGTTGTAGCCAATGCGACTGTCAACGCTACGACCTTTTTAGGTTTGTTGAGAATAGACATAATATAACTCTATAAGTTTGGTAAGGAGTAAAAACTTTATCAAACGAATTTATTAGCAAATTTAGGTAGCGCCGTTTCGAAGTCGACTCCGTAACGACGTGAAGCAGGATTGGCAAGCGTGGCTTGGATCGAGTCGACGACGAAGTCGGCGGCGATCGTGAAGGATTCTTGTAACGTACGTCCGCGGACGAGCGCACCAAGAGCCGCGCTAGCGAAGACGTCGCCGGTACCGTGATAACGTCCTTCAAGCTCCGGCGTGAAGTATGAAAACTTGTTACCGGTTCGAGAGTCGAGCCCTACGACTCCAAGTTTACCGGGTTCAAACGAGACGCCGGTAAGGACAGCGACTTTGGGCCCTAGTTGAAGTAATTGTTCTAATGTGTCGTCGATATACTTTTCATCGTATCCGGAGTCGATATAAGGCGTATGCAACATGAATGATGCTTCTGTCAGGTTGGGAACGATCACGTCGGCCTTAGAACAAAACAACGCCATTCTGTCTGCAAAAGCTTGATCGAAACCTACGTATAGTTTACCCGCGTCTGCCATAACGGGATCGACAAATATTAGATTCTCAGACGTTTTAAAGTCGTCTATCAGTTGCTCGACAAGCGCTAGTTGTTCAAAAGAACCAAGGTAGCCCGTATAGATCGCGTCGAAGGCGATCTTTTCTTGAAGCCAGTGTTGAGCGATCGGGGCGATCTCTTGGGTAAGATCGCAAAAAGTAAAACCTTGGAATTGAGTATGCGTGGAAAGTACGGCTGTCGGTAGTACGCTTGTTTCGATCTGAGCTGCGGAAATGATCGGTAGCGCCACTGTTAAAGAACATTTTCCAACACAGGAAATATCTTGAACGGTAAGGATGCGTTTCATCTTTGACTCCGAATATACGCGTGTTTGACGACAAGGCGTGAGGACGTGCGAGGACGTCGCTATGAGTGCGCGCTTGGCGCTTAATATATTCGGTATTATAGCAGATTTGGAATATTTACATATATGACGCCGTGATTGTCCTCGTATTGGATTGGATCCCGGGATGACGAGCCTATTCTGTTGACTAACACGCGCTGTTTTATATACTGTTGGAAGTTGATTTACTCATAAGTGAGGTTGGGTATTAGTAATCAGATAAGGAATTCATATGCATATTCCAGATAATTATCTTAGTGTTTCTACTTGCGCGTTACTGACCGTAGCAACTGCGCCGGTCTGGATACATTCTATCAAGAAGGTTGCGCATGAATTTCCTAAGGAACGTTTTTCCGCGCTAGGCGTGGCCTCTGCGTTTACTTTTTTGGCTATGATGTTTAACGTGCCTATGCCCGGCGGTACTACCGGACATGCTGTTGGTGGAACTGTTCTTGCTGTTTTGTTAGGGCCGGAAGCCGCGTGCGTATCGTTGACGTGCGCATTGGCGATCCAAGCGTTTTTCTTTGGCGACGGCGGGATATTGGCGTTTGGCGCCAACTGCTTTAATATGGCGTTTCTCCTTCCTTTTGCCGGGTTCTATACATTCTTGGTCTTACGTAAACTCTTTAAGCGTTTTACGCCCAAAGAGCCGGTGAAGTCTGTAAGTTTTTGCGACTGTTTAGCGTTGGGGATCGCTGCTTTTATCGGTCTCAATGTTGCCGCGTTTGCCGCGGCTGTTGAATTTGGCGTCCAACCGCTGCTTTTCAAAGATGATTTAGGCCAAGCCCTTTATTGTCCTTATGGTTTAGAAGTTTCTATTCCCGCGATGATGCTAGGGCATGTCACGATCTTTGGTTTGGCGGAAGTTATTTTCTCCGTATTTGTTTACGCGTTCATTTGTAAGAGTTCTCCAAATTTCGTGACTAATAAAGCCGCGTTTGCTTTAACTTCTGATAAACAACGTTGTGAAAACGATGAGAGGGAAGACGAAGAAAATAAACAGAGTAATTCGCGTTTCGCTCCTCTGTATATTTTACTGGCGTTATTGATAGCGTTAACGCCTCTTGGGCTTCTTGCGCAAGGAACTGCGTGGGGAGAGTGGGGAACTGATGAGATTACCGACTCGGAAGTTACGGGGCAAGCGTTAGATTATACGCCTGCCGCGATGACGGACGGGTTTCAATGGAATGCGTTAGTTCCAGATTACTCTTTTGCAGGTCTGCCCGAGTGGTTTGCTTACGTGTTGTCTGCGCTTGCCGGGGTCGCCGGTTCGATCGTCTTGTTTAAATTAGCTTCGACGTTTGTGAAGGACGAAACGACAGTATGAGCGAACGGGTTCCGCAGTGGCTTCTTCAAGAAGAACGATACGAACCGCCAAAGGATGACAACGCGTTTTTGCGAAAGAGCGCTACTGCGCTAGAGTTTGTCGCGTCTCAGATTCGACGCGTCGACGAACGTAAACGCGGACGTATTGGTTTTTCTTTACAGGTTAGATCCGCTCTAACATTGCTTTTGATCCTGTTAGTTTCAGCGGCGAGAAATTTCGCTTTTGTTGAAATTGTTGGCGCGGCGTTGTTATTACTGTTAGCTTCTTACGAGCCAAAAAAGTTGCGTAGGATTCTAGTCGTTCCTTTTCAGGCGTTTGTGTTTTCGGCGCTTATTATGGCTCCGTCTCTCTTCTGGGGGCAAAATCACGCGCTTGTCATTGTGCCTGCTAAAACTCTGGTTTCGACTACCGCGCTGGCGTTATTGGCGTCTTCGACAAATTGGAACCGATTTACATGCGCGTTCAAATCGTTTGGCGTTCCGGATGCGGTGTTGTTTATCTTTGATCTCACGCTGAAATACACCGTTATTCTGAGTGAAACGTGTCTTGCGACTCTTGAAGCGGCAAGGTTACGTTCCGTAGGGCGTGATAAACACAAACAACGTACTCTTGGCGGAATCGTTGGTTCTACGTTCTTACACGCGCAAAAATCGGCGCAGGAACAATTTGACGGAATGACCTGTCGCTGTTTTTCCGGGAATTATAGACGTTTTAGCGCGCCGTTTCGGACTATCGATTACGGTGGAGTCGCGCTTTGCGTCATATTGGTCGGACTATTTCTTTACTTGGAGTACGCGCATTGATGTTTGATTTAAAGAATATTTCATACTCGTACGAGGGAGGCGGACGCGCGCTCGACGGGATCTCTTTGCTTATTGAAAAGGGTACTTCCGTTGCTCTTACCGGCGATAATGGTTGTGGTAAAACAACTCTGTTACGCGTCTTGAACGGCTTGGTTTTTCCAACGAAGGGCGAGTATCTCTTTGAGGGAAAAGCGATCGACAAAAGAACGTTCAAAGATACTAAATTTGTAAAGAGTTTTCATCAACGTATTGGTTTTGTCTTTCAAAATGCCGACGCTCAGTTATTTTGCGGAAGTGTGGACGACGAGATAGCGTTTGGACCAAGACAGATGGAGAAGTCGGAAACAGAATGTCGGCAACGCGTAGACGATTGTTTAAAACTATTGAATATTGAACATTTACGAACTCGCGCGCCCTATGCGACTTCGGGGGGAGAAAAACGTAAGATAGCTTTCGCTTGCGTGTTGGCGTTAAATCCGGATGCGCTCGTTATGGATGAACCGCTCGCTGGTTTGGATGTAATGTCCCAACAGCTCATTATAAATTTATTAAAAGATTTACGCGCCGCAAAGAAAACTTTGATCTTTGCGACGCATAATGAAAGCCTTGTCAAGTCGATTGCCGACGTCCGCGTCCGTATGGCTAACGGAAAGGTCGTCGGCGTTGAAAAAGTCGTTGCCGATTAAACTCACTTGCTGAGGTTGGCGACTTGCTCGGCGGTCAGCGCCCAAGAGTAGACGCGAGCGCGAGCGATCTTACCTTCGAAGAAGTTGGAGCCCGAACCGCCGGGGGCGATATCGGAACCGACGCAGAAGGCTTGGACGCTTTCCTCGCTGGGATGAACGAGGCGCCCCGCCGCTTCTTTACGAGCAACTTCTTTGCCGTTAAGGTAGAGGATCATTACCTTACCGTTAAAAGTACCGAACGCGTCGATATATTCCCCCGCTTGGATCGGCGCGGAAATTATTTGGTACGTCCCGTTAACGTTAGCCCAGAACTCGATCGTTTTCTTACCGCCATTGACCTCAATTGCGACGCCGGCGCCTTGAGTGTTTGCTATGACGGATTGATTTTCCTCGGCGAATTTGTCGGTCTTGAACTTCGCGGCGATGGTTGCTTTTCCTAGTTTTGCATAGGCGCGTTTGTTGAATTGCATCTTGTAACGCGTGTCTTTACCATTGAACGCCGCGACGAACGCGCCGCCCAAAGCCGTTTCTTTGACGATTTGGGGCGCGCCAAACGTCTCTAATGCGTTGGGCGCTTTTTTGTTGGTTTCGATCGCGCTGACGACCTTGCCGTTTTCAAAGCGAACGTCGAGCATATTGGCTTGCGGAGCGGCCGCGTTTTGATCGGCGGGAGCGTCTTCGTCTTTGGGAGTCGTTATTTCGAGCGAAAGATTTTTTTCGCTTTCTTTGAAGAACGGATTCAACGCGACGGCCTTGATACGATATTGCGATTCCGGTTCCAGGTCGAGTTCAACGCTCATCGTATTCGGTTGATTTTGGAAATAGTATTCCGACCAGAAGTATTGAGCCGGCATACTTTCCCATTGTCCTTCGACTTGCTTTTCAATTTCAAGACGGTAACTGTGAACGACGTCAGGACAGGTCGCTTGCGGGAATTCGACGATCGCGTAGTCGGCTTCCAGTTTTGTGCAGGCGGCTTTGGCGTCGGCGGCCCACGCGGGCGCAACGGACGTCTTATAGCGTTCGTCCGTGTAAACATATTCGCCGATAGCGCCGGGGTTGATGAGATAAACGACGTCGAAGAACGTGTTGGTGATCAGGTCGTAAGGTTTAATGCAGACCGTATTGTCTTTACGTACTTCAACGACGTAAAGCTGAGCGGCGTCATGGAAACCTTGCGGGAACTTGTTGTATTTACCTCCCTCGCCCCCCATTTCGAAGTAACTAAGCGTACCGGTGCCGAGCGCGGTGAAGCGGCCTTGCCAAATAGAGCGCGGGTCGTTGATCGGGTAGTGGGAGTGCCCTGAGAAGTCAATGACTTTCGGGTACTTTTGGAGCGTTTCGTAAAGGTCTTTGGTGCCCCAGTTGTCTTCGCCGCGGCTACCGTAAACGGTCGGCGTGACGTGATAGTGTTGGAACGTAAAGACCGGCTTGTCGCTGTTTGCGCACGCTTCAGAGATCGATTTGTCGAACCAGTCGAGCGCGTAGAGGAAATCGCCGTCGCGGCAGGTGCCTTTTTCGGGGGAGAGCGCTACGAATTTGAAACCTTTGACGTCGTAAACTTTATTAGCGGGGCGTTCGAAGATCTCTTCCCAACGCGGCTTGTTGCCCGCAATGAATTCGTGATTCCCCATACAGACGATCGTTTCGGTACCTTCTTTGATTCCTTCATCCATGATCTTTTTGAAGAGAAGGAGTTCTTCGTCCCAACCATGGTCGGAGACGTCGCCGGCAACTAACATCGCGTCGAAATTCTTATACGATTGTTTACTAGAATAGTCGTACATGAATTGCATCGAGCGACGGAAACGGTCCGCTTCAACGCAGGCGGGGTCTTTCTTGAAGTGGACGTCGCTTAACGCAGAGAAGCGAAGGATCACTTCGTTAGAGTTAGCGTCAGATTCTGCTTCGTATTTTGCAAACACGGCGCTAGGAACACACAAAAGGGACGCGCCGGCCGCGCCGCGAGTCAGGAATGAACGACGAGAAATAGCGGTTTGCATGAGGGATCCTCCAAATGCTAGATATTCGAGTAAATCGCGCATAAACGTTCGCGTTTACGATCGCTTCGAATTTGCTTCGGGCTTTGTAACGATTCCGAAAGTTGCTCAATGAAGTAAACTGTCAAATACGATAGAACGATGAACGACTTTTATGCCGACTAGATAATTATATTCAAACAAGTTCTAAATGCAAAAAAACAAGTCAAAAGAAAATTTCTTTTGACTTGTCGTTCTGTAATCGATTGGGAACAAGCGAAAATATGCGGCGTCTTACGAGAAACGGAACGCGTATCAGTTCTTCTTATTGGCTTCGCTTTGAAGATCGTCCAGCCGTAACTTGGAGATTCGCGAGGCGTTTAATCCCCAGTAGCCTTTACCGCAACAATAGCCCACAAGCAACGTTTGCTGGTCGACGAAGAAGAGAGCGGGGTAACAGAAACCGCGTTCCTCGCCGTCGACGCCCTTGTCGAGCGTTCTCTTCGCGAGGATCTCTCTTCCGTCAGGACTTAAGACGCCGATTGTTATCGGATTGCGTTTATCAGGTGATTCGTTCCAAACGGCGATTAGACGATCGCTGTTCGGTTCGCGTTTGATCGACGCCGGACTTGCGGGGGAAATTAACGGCGAGGGGAAAGATTCTGACCAAGTGGCGCCGCGGTCACTTGAATACGAGTAGTATTGTTTACCGCTAGCGTTACGAATCGTCATGAGAAGTCGGCCGTCGGCTAATTCAACGACTCCGGGTTCTTGATACATAATGTTGTTGGCGTTCGGAACGTCTTCGCTTTGCATCCAACGACGCCCGCCGTCGTCGGAAATAAGACAGAATACCGTCGCCTTACTTTCGTAGTTATAGACGTCGCCGCCGCGATAAGCATGACGAGCGACCGGAATAATAATACGCCCTTCTTGTAACAGAACTACGCGCGAGTTATTGACTACGTTATATGAAGCCTCGGGGAGGATCTGAACGCGTTGGGTCCACGTCTGCCCTTCGTCGTAAGAATAACGGAGATAAGGACGGCAATCCCCGGCGTTTTCTTTAACTAAATAGAACAAAGCGATAGAATTGTCCCGAAGGCGAAGCAGGGATACCGACATAATGTTCAGACGACCTTCGTTTTCCAACACGAGTTCGTCTTTGGTCGACCAAGTAAGACCGCCGTTGTGAGAGATGCGACTAACTAACTTGGCCGAAGCGTGATCGTCTCCGGACGTTCCGTAGTAATGCGTGTAGACGTAGAGAATATCGCCGGATTCAAGGCGTATGAAATCTCCCTCGCTATTACGCGGGTTATCTTCGCTAGGAGGGAGTTCTAATACGACGCTTTTTGAGATCAGCGCCGGCGTCGTTGGAACGAGCTCTTGATTAGAGTCTTCGCCCCAAATTCCAAGATTATAGATCAGCGCTAAATAGCCGACCACAAAGATAGCCGCGCACGTTTTACCCATAGCTTTTCCCTAACAATACTTGTTTGCTTTTCTGGGATAACGGCGGTGGTACAAACGCGCTAATTCCTATTCTTTCGCTCTTACCAACGGACGGAACGACCCGATTTGGGCGCTTGTGCGGAATTGTTTTGCGACGAGGCCTTCTTGGACGATTTATTTTCGTAGTTTTGAGCGACGTACGCTTGACGCGAATTAGCATTGCGTTCAGGATGAGGGTTACTGAACGTCGGAATCGACGACGCGTAGGTCGGCGTTGACTCTTCCTCGTCTTCTTCGCTGTAAGCGTCGTATGTCGAAACGTCCGATTCCGAATATCGCGCTTGAACTTGCTCCGCGTAAGAAGAGTTGGCGCTTGATCTCATCAACGCACTCTGATCCTGGGCTACGCTATTTCTTGAATAGCCGTTATCACTTTGATAATTATTGTAATCAGACTCTTCGGTATCGTCAACGTATTTTACGTTTTCTGTACTTGGATTTGTAGAAGCAAAGTTTGAATAATTTGCGTTATCGTTGTAATCGTAATTGTTGGAACTCGTGGTTTCAAGCGTGCTAAAAGCTTGGAAGTTCTGGAAACCTTGATTTGCCGTCGCGTCGTGACTTTCTGACTCGGTTTGGGCAATTACAGAATTTTGAGCAACAGAACGTTCAAATGCGGAAGTATCCGTGCCTACGGCGATTTCGTTTCTATTGGGGAGTGGATCATCATTAAATTGCGACTCATAGTCAGATGCGTATGAGTTCGTCGACGAGTCGAGGAATTCTTCTGAGGGGCGCGGCGCTAGGTCTGCCCACGTTGGAAAAGCGTCTTCTTCGGCGTTGGGAGTCATTCCAAACGAATCGTACGTGTCTCCAAGATCGGAGGTGAGTATCGTCGTTGAGGGATCGCTCGTTAAACCGCTACCGTAGAGATCGTCGTAATCGTCGGAGGTAAAATCGTCGAATTTGATCGACACTACTTTGGATTCTTTACTTGTAACTTCGGTTACGGGGGTGGGAACGCCCTCGTCGGTAGTCGAGTCAAGTTCAACGACGCTATCAGTGTGGGAGGAATGAGACGTAAGATTTACGATTCCAACTCCGATAGGAAAGGTTAAGCAACCTAAACCGAAGACGCTAACTAGCAAGCAGGCTTGACGAGTCGCCGCGTTACGAAGGAAGGCGAACTTTTGACTCGTTTTATTATTCGGACGCCCCAAAGAGAGCGCGGGTATATGACCAATTGAACGCGGGTGGAACGCGGGTGACGAGCCGGACTGTTCGGCGTTAGCCCAAGTCTGTTGCAGCGTTTCACTCTCTTCGATATTCAGTGCGTCGAATTCTTGAGAAATATCGGTTGTGCTTTCTTGCAACGCCATTACTCGTTTCCTTTACATTGATCGTGAAAACCCGCGTTACGCCGTCCCCGGCGAGAACACAACAGGCCTTATTGTATTTTTCGACCCTAAGAAGAGAAACTTTAATGATTTTTATGAATATAGCGAATTATTGGTGGAATAAAAAAAGCCGAGCGGTTACGCCCGGCTTTTGAAGCTTAACTAGGAAGGTGCGTCAGGAAATTAACTGAGCTTACTTGTTGTAAAACGCTTTAACTTTTTCGACGAGATAAACTTGCTCTTCGAATGTCAATTCCGGATAAATGGGGAGCGCCAAGACCTCGTTCGCCGCCTTCAGCGTTTCGGGAAGGTCTTCCGGTTTATAACCCAAATAAGCGAAGCATTCTTGTTGATGGAGCCCCAACGGATAGTAAATGTCCGTACCGATCTTGAGGTCGGCAAGGTAGGCGCGGAGTTCGTCGCGTTTACCGTTCAAAACGCGAATAACGTATTGATTCCAAACGTGACGGCGATTCGGCGTCGTCTTAGGCGTTACGATAACGTCGGACAAACCGGCTTCCGTGAAAAGCTTTTCGAAGTTTTCGGCGTTTTTACCGCGTGCTTCTGTCCATTCGTCAAGATAAGGAAGCTTGACGTTGAGAATTGCCGCTTGATAAGAATCAAGACGACTGTTGACGCCGATCTCTTTGTGATAATAACGAGGGGCCATACCGTGTCCGCGAAGAAGGCGAACGCGATCGGCCATCGTTTGATCGTTGCAGACGACCATACCGCCGTCGCCGGCTCCACCGAGGTTTTTCGTCGGATAGAAGCTTAAACAAGAAGCGTCGCCCCAGTTACCGACAGGAACGCCGTCCAGTTCAGCTCCGATCGCTTGGCAGGAGTCTTCGATAATATAGACCTTCTTGCCGTATTTGTTTTGCGCCTCTTCGGCGATCTTTTGAAACGCGGGCATATCGGCCGCTTGACCGAAAAGATGAACTACGATGATCGCGCGAGTCTTTTCCGTGACCTTTTCCGCAACTTTTTTGGGGTCAAGATTGTAACTGTTCGGATCGACGTCGGCAAAGACCGGCGTGGCCCCGACGCGCGGAACGCAACTGGCGGTGGCGAAGAAGGTAAAAGACGGAACGATGACCTCGTCGCCTTGACCGACGTTAGCCGCCATCAAGGAAAGGAGAAGCGCGTCGCTACCGGAGGCACAGCCGATAGCGTAGTTAGTCTTCGAATATTGGGCGACGCTTTCTTCTAGTTTCTTGACTTCAGGACCCAGAACAAACTGACCGCTCTCGTTGACGCTTTGCAAAATCTCGTTCATTTGCGCGCCGATCTTTTTAAACTGACGTTTCAGATCTAACATAGGAACGGAAGTAATTTGCTCAGTCGACATAGTCAATCCTTTCGTGATACAAAATAGGTTGGGAGAGCGCCTGTTCTCCCTTATTTCACGCAGGAGTGTAAACAATTAAAAATTCGTCGTCAAGTTGAAATTAATGTTTCAATATATTTTCAAGAATAGTTTTCATAAAAATAATAGTGTTGGAAACCACGAACGTATCTTTGTTGACGGCTAGATCGTTCCTTATTATAATTCAAGTACGGATATTACGTTGTTTATTGCAACTGATTTCCCGGTTGGCCATTGTTGAGATAATGGTTGTTGTTTTGAGAGACAATATAACGCTCACTCAATATAGAATGAGTTTCAGTAAATTCTTACTAGGGAGGAGGGACCGTTTCTATGTTAGGATCTATTCGCGTGAAGTCATTGTCGATCGTTTGCTTTTTAGTATTAGGGTTTAATTTGGGAGTTGACGCCGTGTCCGGAGTAGAGGGAACAAAAGTTGATCGTGAAGCTGTTGCTAACAATACAAACGCAAAATTGATCGACGTGCCGTACATGAATCAATTGGACGTTGTCTTTGGATGTGAAGCTGTTAGCGCGACGATGGTTTTACAGTATTATGGCGTGGACATTACATGGAAGAAGTTTACCGACGAATATCTCATTACGAAACCATGGCGTGAAGACGAAGACGGACGACGTTTTGGCCCCGATCCTTTTGCCGCATATCCCGGCGACCCCTATAAAGACGACGGGCCTAATTGTGGATACGGATGTTACGCTCCCTGTATTGCCAAATCTATGAATATGGTATTGCCCAAAGATAAGCGCGCTGTTGTTACGACCGGTTTGAAGTTGTGCGACCTTATTCCAAACTACATTGATAATAACGATCCCGTTCTTATTTGGGCGACAATGAATATGGCTCCGTCGCGATTGACACGATCTTGGACGATCGACTATATTGACGAAAATTCGCCTTATCGCATTGGCGATACTTTTACTTGGCTTGGAAATGAACATTGTCTTGTCTTAGTCGGTTACGATGAAAAACGTTATTTCTTTAACGATCCTTATGAAAATCACGGACTTATTGCCTATGAACGTGAATTGATCGAACAACGTTTTATGGAATTTGGTAAAATGTCCGTCGTCGTTAGAAAGGTTGAAGAAAAATGACGAAGGTTTTGACGTTTCTTTGCGTCGTACTATTGACGATCGTTACGAACGCCGCTGAACCTTCAAACGATCCTAACGATTATCAAGGCTCCGACTCTGAACGCATAGCGCAAGCTGTTGCTGCTGCGTCTGTTAATTCGGGCGTGGCTTATATACCTGCGCGTAGGCCCGACGCGGAGTCGGATAGGAATTATTGGTTGCTTGATTCCGCGATTCTTTTACCGAGCGATACCACGCTTATCTTAGATAATTGCGTGTTGAAACTCTCCGATCGTTGTCGCGATAATTTTATTCGTTCCGCAAACTGTGGACTGGGAATAGAAAAGGTCGAACCGTGTGATAACATTCATGTAATTGGTAAAGGACTCGTTCGACTTATTGGCGCCGACCGGCCCCGTGCTACCGGTGATTCCGGGAAGAAACTTGGCGAGCGCACGTTTGGTTCCGACGCGGGTAATGAAGGTGAATCGCAGACCGGCGATTGGCGGAATATTGGCGTTCTCTTTGCGAACGTTCGTCATTTTTCTGTTGAGAATATTTCCATCGTTCAAGCGCATTGTTGGAGTATGTCTTTCGAAAAATGTTCTTACGGGACGATTCGCGATATCCAATTTGATTCGACTGAACGAAGAACTCTTGACGGCGAGCAGATTGTTGTGTTGAACGTCGACGGACTCGATTTACGCAAAGGTTGTCATGACATTACGATTGAGAATATCAAAGGGACGACCGGAGACGACTTGGTGGCTTTAACGGCGATTGGAAAAATTGACAAAAAAGGCGGCGTTTTAGGTTCTACGGAAGTTAGCGATTTCTCAAGTGAGGAACCGCTTGATATCTACAATATCACGATTCGTAACGTCGTCGGGTACGCAGCGGGCGGACATCAAATTGTGAGATTGTTAAACGCGTCAGGTATAAAACTTTATCGCGTTACTATCGATGGCGTTGTCGATACCTCGCCGGAAGGCGTCGTCGATCGTGCCACCGTTCGTATCGGAGATTCTAACCCTGCCTGGGGAGGAATCACTCCTTTGGGAGATACCTACGGCGTGATCGTTTCTAATATTCAATCCCAGTCGCGCCAGGCAGTTCTTATCGCCGGCTCTTTGACTGATTCTATTATTTCCAATGTTATTAACTACAATAAAGACGTTAGCGGCGTCGGGTTCGAATCGGGAATAGATAATGTAAAGAATGTAAAGATCGAATCTTTTATCAATGTGGGGGCGGAACGATAATGATGTTCGCCTTAAGACCCTGAATAAATAAAGCGGAAAGAAACGTCAGACGTCTCTTTCCGCTTTTTCTTTTTCGTTATTTAATCAATAACGATATATCATTTCTTCGGAGTAACTTCATCCCAGTGGGCTTTTCCGTATTCTTCGACCGGTGCGCAGGCGGGGGCGCCGGGCTTGAAGCTATGGGCGGTGAAGAATACTTGACCGTCGACTTCCGGAGAGGCTTCCATATATTCAAGTTGACGAGTCAATTCTTGTGGGTCGCGCCAGGCTTCCGTTTTGGAGTTAGGATCGACGCGGTAAGCGGCGGTTCCAATATAAAGATTGACGTTAGTGTCTTTTACGACGTCGGACCACCAGTCGGTCAGGATCTTGAAATCGGCGATCTTAAAGCCAATTTGCCAATAGATCTGCGGAACGACATAATCGATCCATTCTTTTTTGATCCAACCGCGAACGTCGGCGTAGAGATTGTAATAACATTGGTTGCCGTTCGTTTCACTGCCGAGAGGATTACTAGACTTATTAGCCCAAATGCCCGCGGGACTAACGCCCCAAACGACGTTAGGACGCGCGCTGTGGATCGCTTTACCCGCGGCTTCGATCAACAGATCGACGTTGTGACGACGCCAATCCTCGATATTGTCGAAGTCTTGACCATACTTTTTATAAGTTTCCTCATCTTCGGTAATATTTCTTTCGGGGTAGAAATAGTCGTCGATGTGGATACCGTCGACGTCGTACTTCTTAACTATCTCGACCATACCTTCGACCACCAGTTGACGGACTTCCGGAAGTCCGGGATTCAGGAAGTAACGATCTCCGTGTTTGAACGTCCAGTCAGGATGGATACGCGCGGGGTTATTTTCCGCGAGGTCTTCAAGTTCTTTTTTACCAATGGTAACGCGATAAGGATTGACCCAGGCGTGAAGTTGGATACCGCGTTTGTGAGCGCCTTCGACCCAGTACGCAAGAGCGTCAAAATTTCCGTCAGGCGCTTGACCTTGTTGACCGGAAATAAAACTAGACCACGGATAGATATCAGATTGATAATAAGCGTCGCCCATCGGACGAACTTGGAGGACGATCAAATTCAGACGAAGTTCGACCGCGCGATCGAGAAACGCGTCCGCTTCAGCGCGGAGTTTATCTTCGGAAAGACCCGGTTTGGAGGGATAGTCGATGTTTGATACGCTCGAGACCCAAACTCCGTGAAGTTTGGCGTTATCGCCCGCCAATGCGCTTGAAACGCTAAAAACCGTCGTCAGTACGCTTAATACTGTTGCTAATGTTCTTTTTAATGTCATTAGTAGTTCCCTTATGGAAATGATTTATAATTATTTTAGTGTTTTATTTAGAAATTGCTTCAACCTGTTGTTGGGTGAGAGGATAGGTATAAACTCTCACGTTGGCGATCTCGCCGGGGAAGAACCAGCGCGCTTTCATATCGGGACATACGTCGCCGCCAATACAAAACGCGCGTGAAGTGGCGTTTTCAGTTAAGCGAAACGCGCCTTCGTGAGCGGCTGAAGAAGCCAAGACTCCGTTAAGGTAGAGTCGTGTTTCTTTACCGTCGTAGACAAAGACAGCCGTTGTTTCGCCTTGACCGTCGAATTCAGCAAGTAGATCTTCGTATTTATTGCCGATCCAGCAACGCGTTAATAATTGTTGTTTTTCCGCGTAGTATTCGAAACCGAGTCCGCCGTTTTCAGTTGAACCGAAAATACTGACGGGCTCTTTCGGCGTATGTTTCGACAGATCGAGGCGGAATTTCGCGTAGAGCGTTACTCCGGACGCTCCGATGATAGCGTCGGCAATGTTGTTGTAGGGGAGAAGATAACACTGATCGACTCCATTGAACGAAGCGCAAGTCCCCAAAGACGCGTCTTCAACGATACTTGGCGTTCCAAGCGTCTGAATATTAAGCGCGTGATTCGGGCCGTTGATAGCGTTGGTCGGTCCTTGGGATTTATCGAACACTACGTCGATAAAGTCGCCGCGAGGCGCTAATTCGGCGTTATTTTTATTCGCGTTTTCCGCGGGAGTTTGGAATTCGAACGTTAACGGTTCAAGCGTTTCTTTTTGGAATGCGCCGGTCGCGTAGATCTTGAAGCGATACTTCGATTCAGGAAGAAGATCGAATACTGCGTACTCGATCTTTTCAAGTCGGGTCTTCATAAAATAATCAGACCAAACGTTATACGTTTTAAACGATTCCCATTGCCCGTCTTTTTCGATCTCGGCGGCTATTCGATACGATACGACGCAAAAATCGTCTTGACCTTGCGAGAAGCGGATGGAGGCGGCTGTTGAAGCCAGGTCCAAGATTTCCGCGGCGGCGTTAGAAGACCATCTCGGAGGCGTCGCGTTGTCGAAACGTTTATTGGTGTAGACGTATTTATCGACGTTGAGCGGATCGACTAAAAGGTATTCGCGATCTAGGAAAGAGTCGGAAATAGTGTCGTACAAGCGTATACGGATCGTTGAATCTTTGTAGACTTCAAAGATCAGGAACGTACCTGCTTGCTGATACGGAACGTTTGAACCTAATTTGAAATTACGTTGACGTTCATATAGCGAGAAGGCAAAGTAACTCATCGAACCGGTACCGATAGCGGTAAAATCACCTTGCCAGACCGCGCGAGGGTCGACGGAAGGAATGTGCGAATGTCCGGAGATGTGGATCGCTTGCGGGTATTTACTTAGGATATCGGCAATGTCTTTGACGCCGGCGTGGAAGTCGCCCGGATGATCGGCGCTACCGTAGACTGTGTCGTAGACGTGATAATGCTGTAAGACGAAGATCGGTTTCGTTGGATCGGCCTCGACAGCCTCTTTAAGATTCTGTTCAAGCCAATCTCGAAGATAGACGTAATCGTTTTCATTACAGGAGCCTTTGTCGGGCGATATTGTAATGAACTGATAACCGTTTACTTCTTGACGCCGATTCGCCTCCGTTTCAAACGTGTTTTCCCATAACTCGCGATTTCCGCCGTAGTATTCATGGTTACCCATGCACAAAATTCGGCGTGTCGACGAGTTGAGGTTTTCGTCCATCGTCTTTTTGAACGGACCGATCTCTTCTATGATGCCGTGGTTGGAGAAGTCGCCCGCGACGAGAAGCGCGTCAAATCTGTCGTAGGTTTGTTTAGCGCTATATTCGTTCATAAATCGAAGCGCTTTGGCAAAACGAACGCGTTCGGCGCTATGTTCATTGTGAGAACGATCGTAGTGAACGTCGCTTAACGCTGCAAAGCGTAAAACGAGCTCGGGCTTGTCGCCTTGTGCAAAGAGCTTGGAAGGAATGCACATCGCAAGTAACGACGCGCTCAAAAAAGTTCGGCGAGTTATTGTCGTAGACATGTTGGTTCTCCTGAATAATGTTCGAACCATACTATCAATGGTTGGCGTCGTATTCACGGATCTTTTCTTTAAGTAGCTCGAGAGCCTTCTCTACAACTTCGTCATAAGGAAACGCGCCGATCGTCGTTGAACCGCTTTTTAAATTGACGCGATCGGGACCGCACCACAAGCCTACGTCGGCGTCGTCCGTTTCACCGGGGCCGTTGACGCGACAACCCATCGCGGCGATTTTAAACGGATAGTCCTTGGCGAATTCCGTTGCTTGTTCAAGTTGTTTAGCGAGTTCAACAAAACGACCGTTTTGAACGCGAGAACAACTTGGGCAGCTAACGATATTAAGCGCGGGCAATTGTGTTGACGCGTCGACGATAGCGCCTGTTTCGGCGTTAGAGACGATCAAACGCCCCGCCTCGACTTCAGCTGCTTTGCGATCTGCTTCGACCGTCAAGGAGACGCGTAACGTTTCGCCAATACCTTCCGCAAGCAACGGTTCCAACGCGAGACGCGTTTTTAAGACGCCGCGAGGAGGCGCGCCGGCTTCTGTGACGCCGAGATGCAATGGGACTAGGGGACGTAACGCCGCAAAACGTTTGTTAACGAGAACGACCGTTTCCGGATCGGAGTCTTTGATCGAGACGCAGTAACGTTCAAAGCCGATCGAGTCGAGATAGTCGACGTGTTCAAGCGCGCTCTCAAGTAACGGATCGAATATCGACGCTTCTTCGTTAGCCGCGTCGTTGTTTTCCGCAAGGCGACGGTATTTTTCTAATTTCGTCGGATCGACGCTTCCGCAGTTGACGCCGACTCGAAGCGCGACGTTGTTGGCTTTGGCGACTTCCACGAGATACTCGACCTTCTTTTCCCAAGAGAGATTAGGTTCTAAGTGATGGAGGTGTCCCGGATTATAACGGATCTTATCTACGTAGGGCGCGACGAGCTCGGCAAGTCGGAAGTTTTCTTGGAGGTCGACGGAAAGATTGGCGCTTGTGCGTTTGCGTATTTCTGCTAACGCTTTGGCGTCGTTAGGAGAGTCGACTGCGACGCGGATCAATCCCGCTCCGCTTTGTTGAAGATAATTGATCGTGGCCGAAGTCGCGTCAACGTCGAATGTCTTGGTCGCGGCCATTGTTTGGATCAAAATAGGCGCGTCACCGCCGATAAAAGTCGAACCAACTTGAATTTTACGCGTCGTTCTGCGCGTCGTCATATTGTGCGTCCTGATATTATGTGATTCAAGAGATACGAATCGAAACGCGTCGAACTCTAATAAGGTACAACGCGTTTCAATTCAATAAGATAAATAAAGATAACGTCTATAAAAAGTCGTGGTGCGACTCTTTATATTGACGTTCAAAACTTCTCGCCGAGGCGGTACGGTTGCGTCCAAGCGCCGTCGGAGACGAGAGGCGAGATCGTATAGTCCGAACCTTGATCGACACAAGGCGCGCCGATACGATAGGCCTTGGCGCGAATGTACAAGTCGTCGGATCTAAGCGTGTAACTTGCTTCGAGACCATCGACTGTTTCAAGGACTTTACCGATCTCTTTGGACCAACATTCAACCTTGCGATGAGGCGCGTTTTCCGGACCGCCGCCGACTTCGATGACCTTAAACGTTTCGTCGTAGTCTTTCTTCGTTCCAACGAATTCGATACGGTATTGGCCTTCTACTTTCGGATCGAGTTTAACGGCAAGGGTCTTACCGTCGAAACTTATCTCCGCGAATTGGAGACCGGTAGAGATATAAGAACGACCTTCGTTCATCGCTTTGAGCAACGCGTTCGTTTCGAGTTCGTCGGCATAGACGTGAGTCCAACCATGGAACGCTTTGTAGTCGTTGCGGAAAACGCCGTGAGAGTCGTCTGTTCCGGTGGCATAAAGCGCGGGCTGTTCATTCTTAGCGCGATAGGCGTTGACGATATCCCAAAGTTGTTCAGGCGTCCAAGCTTCCGGCAGATACTTCCAACTGGTATTATTATTCGTGACCTCTATAAAACGCATACTGGGACGCGCGAAGAGATTACTAGGTTGGATGTTGTAGTATTGCCACAACGGATGGTTGACCATAAACATATAGGGATCGGTTTGGTCGCTATAATAATCAACGGCTTTGTCGTAGAGTTGGACGAGAAGATCGGCGATTTCAGGACCTTCCATGAAGTAGTCTTTATTCACGTTGATCAAGTTGACGTGAACGTTTTGCGCCGTCATTTCAAAACCGGGGATAAGCAAGAACTTGCCTTTTTCAGCAAATTGTTCGCGTAATTCTTTTTCGGTCTTCATACGCGCATAGACGCCGTCGGCTGTTTCTTTCAGGGTAACGGAGTCTTTACCGAAAAGTTCTTGCGCCTTTTGGATGTGCTCCATGCAAAGATTCGGCCAAGCGTACGAAGGAGCGATACGTTTCCAGAACGAAGTTTCACTGTCGAATTGCTTAAGATCGTTCGGCGTATAGTTCATTGCGAAACCGGTGAAACGCAAAGCTTCGTTATGAAGAATATTGTGGTCGGAAAGGCAGAAGAAGTCGTAACCGTTTTCTTTGTAACCATTGACGACGACTTCGGGAAGATCGAGACCGTCGCTCCATTGGGAGTGTGCGTGAATGTTTCCTTTATACCAACGAGGTTGCGCCTTGGAGCGCTCGGCTTCTTTGGCGATAATATCAATGCGGGGAATACCGGATAGACCGAGCGCAAGCGCTCCGCCCGCCGTTTTGATAAAATCTCTACGTTTCATTGTGTAGTCTCCTCTGAGGATGTAAAGGAATTACGGTTGAGACCGTGAAAAGTGTTTAAGGTCAATATTCTAACGGACCAAACTCTTGTTCCAAACGCGTTCTGAATTCGTCGATCGTATAGAATATTGCGTCGGGTTTGTTTTCAAGAATTTTGTCGGGACGCGCGGAAGGGAGCCAAGCGGCGCCCCAAGCGTATACCCCTGCTTTACGCGATGAGATCACGTCTTTGGGGGAATCGCCGACATAGGCTGTGTCTTCCGGTTTAATATTCAAAGTTGCGAGCGCTCGGAGGATCGCGGCGCCTTTATCTCTACCAAGAGGCGAACCGACTTCTATGGTTTCGAAGTCGTTCGCGATCTTATAATAATCGAGAGAGATTTTACAGGATTGGGCGCCTTTGGCGGTTACCAATGCGACGCGAACGCCTTTTTTTATGAGCGCGCGGATCGTTTCCATTAAATGGGGAACTAGTTGCGTCTCTTCTGTGTGCATCTCTTTGTAGTGTCGGAGATAAATTTGCGTTAGTTCCTCAGCGCGATCGGGGAAGTGTTTTTGAAAGATCCCTTCTTCGGTCGGACCAAAGTATGAATAAACTTCTTCTAGTGAAGGCTCGTGTTCAATAACAGGAGCAATCGTCTTGGCAAAAGCGCCAATGCAGATCGGGAGCGTGTCGGCGATCGTGCCGTCGAAATCAAATAAAACTGCTTTCAGCATAACTAGTTCCTATTAACGGATTCAAACGACCGCCGATACGACGATATAAACTGCGGTGATAAAGTTCATCGCCAAGATGAACGGTACAAAGACTTTTTCGGGAATTGCTCGATAGAACTTACGACCTAGGAAACCTCCAAGGACGATTCCGGGCGCGAAGATCAACGTTAATATAAATGTCGTCGTATTCATGATCTGCGCGTCGTCCGTTTCAAAACCCATAGACGTCTTGATCTGCGTAACAAGTAGCATGAGGGGGATCTTAGAAACGTTAACAAGAAAGAAGAAGACGGCGTTTGTCCCCATGAACTTATGCTTGTCGAGGTTCTGAGAGGAAAAATATGCGGCGGCTACGGCGCCGGCGGCGTTGCCGAGAACGGTCGTCATGCCTGCTAACATTCCGCAGCCTACGCGAAACGGACTGCTTGTTGAGACTTGCGTCCAACCGAATCGTTTACGGACGAATTCAAATATCAAAATCGACGACGCTAAGATTCCAACCGTCAATTTGAATTGTGAGTTTTGCATGAAGCATAGGGCGACGCCGCCAAGAAGCAGACCAATAGCGACCGGTGGAGTTAGCTTCTTTAACAAGGCCGGATCGCAATCTTTATAATAGAATTTTACTGCGGCGATATCGCCTAAGATGAGCAGGGGAACCACCGCGCCGGAAGCGAACATCTCATGACCGCGAAACGCGGTGATCATAAGTAGACAACTGAACAAGCCCACGCCGGGAACGCCGGTCTTAGAAACGCCTATCAAGATTGCAGCTAGAAAACCGATGGACAAAGTCATCGGCGTCAACAATGATTCGATAGGCATAACGTCCTCAATATTTTAACGCAAACGGTCTTGGCGATGAACGATAACGCTCGGACGTCAACGACGGTGCGACTTATAACAACTTTGGTGGGAATGAATACAAAACAACGTAATACTCTGTTAGCTTACGTCCGCACATTTCATAAATTATAGAAGAATTTTTATGGGACGCAACTATTGGCCAAGCGCTATTGGGGGATTATACATACCGTTACGAGGATCGGACGACAACTCTTATTCTTGTTGTTTTCGTTGTGTTTGCAACTTCTTTCTGTATAATATTTCTTTAAAGTTAGCTTAGACAATTACGTCTGTTTTGTCTGTTTATGAAGCGTGGGAGTATCGAATGTTACATTTTTTGTTGAAACGACCGACGTTTTGTGTATTTCTTTATGCGATAGCGTTTGGCGCCTCTTTGGCCTGGAACGCTCCTTCAAATGGCGCGGAACATATCAAGTTGATCGACGATTGGAAATTCCGACGCGGCGACGCCGACGAACCGGTTTGGCGGCTTACTTGGCGTAATCTAGAACCGTATGCACTGGCTACTCGCGACCAATTACAAGCGCCCGGAAAACGCGCTAAGGTTGCGACGGCGCCCGGGTTCAACGTTCGTTCCCTGCGGGAGGACTATGACGATAGTTCTTGGGAAATCGTCGATCTCCCACACGACGCCGCTATTACCGAAGAATTTTCTTACCACAACGACCCGATGCAATCTCTGTTGCCTTGCTATGAGCCCGTGTGGTACCGTAAGACGTTTGAACTTTCGAAAGAAGATAGCGGAAAATCGATCTTTCTGGATTTTGACGGCGCAATGTCGAGAAGCTCGGTTTGGGTCAATGGTAAGTATGTCGGCGGTTGGGCATATGGATATACGACGTTTCGCGTGGACGCGACTCCGTGGGTGAAGTATGGCGAGGTCAATACGATAGCTGTTCGGTGTTGTAATCCTCAACAGACTTCTCGTTGGTATACCGGTAACGGGCTGTATCGGAACGTTTGGCTTGTTAAGGCCAATAATGTGCGAATTGCTCGTTGGGGGATTTTTGCGAAGACCTTAGAGATTTCCGAGGGGAATGCAAAATTAGAGATCTCGGTTGACGTTGAACGCGGTATGGGGGAAAAAGACAAAGACAGGACCGTTGAAGCGGGCGTCAGTGTTAAATTATTTAGGCGCGACGCCGATGGTAATCGGGTTGGAGAGGCGTTTGCTAGTTCAGCCGTGATGAACTTGCGTTTACAAAATGGCGAGGCTGCTACGCTTACTTTAGACGATATCATTGTTGAAAACGCTCCTATTTGGTCGCCGGAAGAACCTAACACTTGTTATATTGAAGCAAGCGTTTGTGTCGACGGTGAGGTTGTCGACGTAGAGAATGTTCCATTTGGTATTCGAACCTTAAAATATGATTCCAACGAAGGCCTTTTGATTAATGATAAGCCTTATAAAATCAAAGGATTCTGTATTCACCATGACCTTGGCGCGTTAGGCGCCGCTTATAACGAAAAAGCTGAAGAACGTCGCTTACAAGCGTTAAGATCTATTGGCTGTAACGCCATACGTTTGTCGCACAATCCGTCGGCGCCGGAGACCGTCGATCAATTAGCGAGAATGGGGTTCATTGTACAAGCCGAAGCATTTGATCAATGGAAACGGCCCGAAGCAGGGGGAAGACGCGCGGCCGGGTACTATGATTTATTTGATAACTGGAGTGAAGCCGATTTGCGTTCTCTCGTTCGACGCGATAGAAATTGTCCCGCGATCGTGATGTGGAGTATTGGAAACGAAATTCCCGAATTAGCTGATGAACCGGAGTTTGTAAGAATAGCGCGACGTTTAGTGCAATTCGTTCATGAAGAAGATCCGACTCGACCTACTACCGCGGCGTGTAATCGTTCGGAAGCGGGGTTAGGCGAGATTCCGAAGACGCTTGATATTTTCGGATACAACTATTATGGTCGCGCTTCTTATGAGGAATTCCATAAGAAGAATCCGACTGTGCCTGTTTACGGTAGCGAGGTCGTCTGTACCGGAAGTTCGCGTGGCTGGTACGTGTTTCCCGTTGAGAAAGGAGGCGGGAATTTATCAGCGGGGTATACCGATTTCCACCAAACCTCTTACGCTTGGTCGGCATTCGGATTTGATCCGAAGAAACCGTTGGCAAACTGGGCTTGCCCTCCTGATTATGAATTTGCCGCCCAAGACGATCACGATTTCGTAATGGGCGGGTTTGCGTGGACTGGAGTCGATTATCTTGGCGCTCCCTTCAGTATCGACGAACTTTCACGGAACCAACGCTTTACCGATCCTGAGATCCGCGCTCGCGCAGAAGCTGAGAAGGTTCAATACGGCGCGTACCTTTGTCCGGTACGTATTTGTGAGACCGGCGCGTTCGACTCTGCGCTATTCCCAAAAGATATGGCGTATCTCTATAAGGCGTATTGGCTTCCGGAGGAAAAGACTACGCATATTTTGCCGCACTGGAATTTCCCCGATCGCGTTGGCGAGGTCACCCCTGTCCACGTCTTCACTTCCGGAGATTCTGCTGAATTATTTTTGAATGGTAAGTCGTTAGGCATGCGTTCAAAATCCAAAGAAGAAAATCGTTATCGCTTGGAATGGAGTGACGTGTGTTATGAACCGGGAGAATTACGTGTTGTTTCTTACAAGGATGGAAAAGTGTGGGACGAGGCGTCCGTCGAGACTACTGACGAACCGGTTGCTTTAAGACTGACTTCGGAAAATAACGAGCTTATTGCCGATGGGCGCGATCTCGCTTTTATTAAGTTAGAAGTGGTCGACGCGAAAGGACGTGTTGTTCCCAACGCGAGGGTAGAAGTTGCTTTTGAGGTTGAAGGACCGGGGGAAGTCGTTGCTACCGATTCCGGGGACGCCACCGATCTGGTCTCGTATTCGTCTAATATTCGTAAGACTTTTTCAGGCTTAGCGTCAGCAATTGTTCGATCTAAGGAAGGAGAAAAAGGAACGATCAAAGTATCTGCTCATGCGGAAGGTTTAATTACGAATGTGGTGGAGCTCAAAGCGCGCTAGTATCTGACGACGGCTCCTTTCTGTGACGAGCGTTTAATTGGAACAATAAGAAACGCCCCCCGCTATTACGCGAGAGGCGTTTCTTTTATTTAGTTACAAAACTCGAAGAGCGCTTTGGAACCGATCATTCAGCCTTATCAAGAGAAACTTGCGGTTCTTCTTCCGGAAGCTTTCCTTGTTTCTCGGCGGCTTCTTCTTTCTCAGAATCTGCTTTACGTAATTGCTCACGCTCGGCAAGTTTCTGTTGATAATCCTTAACCTGCGGTTCCTCGAGTTCTTCCGCCGACATTTCAGACGTCTTCTTCGGCGCGAACTTAAGTCTCTTATTACGAAGTTCGTCGTCTTCGTCGGAGTACGGATCTTTGGCGGGCGCTTCAAACGTCTCGACTTCGATATCGACAACGTCGGCTCCGTCAAACATGCCGCTTAGGAGATTTTCAGAAAGCGGGTCTTCCAAGTACGTCTCGATCGCGCGACGCAGCGGACGCGCGCCGTAATCGGTGTTGCTACCGCGCTTGATCAAGTACTTCTTCGCTTCGTCGGAAACGAGCAAGCACAACGGCTTTTCGATGAGGCGTTTGCGGAGCTTCTTCAGTTCCAAGTCGACGACTTCCAACAAGTCCGTTTCGTTGAGATAACGGAAGATGATGACGTCGTTGAAACGGTTGATGAATTCCGGACGGAAGCTACGTTCGATCTCATCCTTAACGCGTTGCTTCATCTCGGTGTAGGAAGCGTCGCTTTCAGGACGTTGGAAACCGAATGCGGACTCGTTCTTGATCGCCGCGGCGCCCGCGTTGGTCGTCATGATGATGATCGTATTGCGGAAATCGACGATTCGACCGAAGCTGTCGGTCAAGCGTCCTTCTTCAAGAACTTGTAACAGCACATTGAAGACGTCAGGGTGCGCCTTTTCGATCTCGTCAAGCAAAACGACAGAGTAGGGACGACGACGCACCTTCTCCGTGAGCTGACCGCCTTCTTCGTAGCCGACGTATCCGGGAGGCGCCCCGATCAAACGAGAGACGCTGTACTTTTCCATGTACTCGCTCATGTCGATCTGGATCAACGCGCCTTCGTCGCCAAACATGAATTCGGCGAGCGCTTTCGCAAGCAACGATTTACCGACGCCGGTAGGACCGGCGAATATGAACGAACCGATAGGACGTTTCGGGTCTTGGATCCCGCTACGGCTTCTACGGATCGCCTTGGAGATCGCTTGGATCGCTTCGTGTTGACTAATGACGCGCTTATGAAGCTCGTCTTCCATTTGAAGCAAGCGTTTCGAGTCTTCCTTTGACATTCGCGTAAGCGGAACGCCGGTGATCTTCGAGACAACTTCGCTTACGACCGTCTCGTCGACAACTCCGTTCGTCTTGTTCTGTTGCTCTTGCCAATCGCTTTGCAACTTGTTCTTTTGCTTCTTCAGTTCTTCGATGGCGTCACGCAACTCGCCCGCGCGTTCAAACTCTTGACGCGCGACCGCTTGATCCTTCTGCTTTTTAAGCTCGGCTTCTTGGCGATTCAATTCCGAGAGATCGGGCGGAAGCGTCATTGTGCGAATACGAACGCGAGCGCCGGCTTCGTCGATTACGTCGATCGCCTTGTCAGGAAGAGAACGCCCCGTCATGTAGCGTTCGGAAAGATCGACGGCAAGCTCGATCGCTTCGTTTGTGATCTTAACGCGGTGATGCTTCTCATAGCGTTCGCGAAGACCCTTAAGGATCGCGACCGTCTCGCGTCCCGTCGTGGGATTGACGGTTATCACTTGGAAACGACGTTCAAGCGCGTTGTCTTTTTCGATGTACTTGCGATATTCGTCGAACGTAGTCGCGCCAATGCATTGCATCTCGCCGCGAGAGAGCGCGGGCTTCAGGACGTTTGCGGCGTCCATTGCGCCTTCGGCTCCGCCGGCGCCGACCATCGTGTGCATTTCGTCGATAAACAAAATAACGTTCTTAGAGCGTTTGACTTCGTTCATCAACGCTTTGATACGTTCTTCAAATTGACCGCGGTACTTGGTTCCGGCGACTAACATCGCCAGATCGAGCGCTACTAAACGTCTGTTACGAAGGATCTCGGGAACTTGACCGTTGACGATACGTTGAGCCAGACCTTCGACGATAGCGGTCTTACCGACGCCGGCTTCGCCGAGGAGCGCGGGGTTATTTTTCGTACGACGGCACAAGATCTGCATCGTACGTTCGATCTCATTCTCGCGTCCGATGACAGGATCGAGTTGGTTTTGACGAGCGAGTTCGGTCAAGTCGCGTCCAAAACTATCGAGCGCGGGCGTTTTCGATTTACTAGCGCGAGAACGCGGCGAACTCGAACCGCCGGAAGAACCGCCGAAAGAACGATCCTCGGATTCGTCTCTGTACGAATCAGAACCACCGTCGGAATCAGAAGAGGAATCGGAGTTTTGCGAATCGAACGCTTCAGCCGTATTTTCCGTTTCGCTATCCTGTCCGATAGTCCCCATGACTTCTTCACGAACTTCTTCAAGCTTGAGACCGAGGTTCATCAATACTTGAGCGGCGACCCCGTCGTGTTGACGAAGGAGACCGAGCAAAATGTGTTCCGTACCGACATAGGTATGTTGGAGCAAAGTTGCTTCTTCCATCGCAAACTCAAGCGCTTTCTTAGCGCGTGGAGTATGCGGTAAACGCCCCATCGTGACGGTATCAGGGCCGCTGCGAACAAGGTTCTCGACTTCCGCGCGAATTTTGCGAAGGTCGACGTCCATCTTGCGCAGGACTTTCGCGGCGACTCCGTTGCCCTCTTTAGTGAGACCAAGCAAGAGATGTTCCGTTCCAATGTATTCGTGATTGAAACGTACAGCTTCTTGATGTGCGTATTGCAGTACTTTGCGCGCTCGGTCGGTAAAACGATCGTGAGCCATGTATTTCTCTTTTTTCCTTGTTGTAGAAAGTAGAAGTCGGCTAACAACAACTACGAATTAGGGGCTGCGTTGAACGGCGTACAAGAGATGAAAATCTTTTGCCCGCCTAAACGAGCCGCGGCGTTCCGTGGGACTCGCTCATCGAGCCCGAGAGAACAGCCAAGTCATTATAAGATTATACGCTTTTCTGTCCAGTATTGGAATAGCGCGTTGACGCCACGGCCAGCCTCTGAATGTTCTTCGTTGAGTTTCGAAGCAATGTTGGCGCCACCCACTACTTTATTATACATTTTTTTGTCTTTATCCTAAACTTTTCTAAAATTTTTTTTAACGAGCATTGATCGTCTACTGTCTATATATGTACGAAAATTCCTAAAAAATTTTGATATAGACTCGAATAAAAATAATGATTATCGTTCGGCTAGGCGTTAAATTCCCTCGACTGTGTAACGCGAGTGGTTTGATGTTGAATTGGAGTCTTTCATTTTGGAGTTTAGACGGTAATGATCCTGCGAAATAATCGAGAAGCGTTGGCTTGTGTTCTCCTGTCCGCCTTTGCGTTGGGGAACGCAGGGTGCGATCGCGGTGGGAACGAGCTCGACAAGGGAAAATCTGACGCTCCGGCGATCGAAATGGAAGAAGGCGATTCCCTCGTTCAGAAGAACGACAAGGGCTCCGAGAAGAAAACGCAGAATTCTCCTAGCGTCGATGTTGCCGGGGTTCTCGGCGACGTTACAAAAAATTTTGCCAATACTTTTTCTGACGAAGAGATCGATAACTCCGATGGCCCGAGTTCTATCGATGTGTCGCTAGTTGACGATGAAACGCGACGTAAGTATACCGACGACAGAACGCTTATCACCCCTACGCTCGACGCTAGAGACGATCAAGTTGCCGGTGAGAGATACAAGCTTGAATATCGTTTTGAACCTAATACGAACCTCTCCTGGCATGTTGTTCACTTAGTTCGTAAGACGGTTTCATATGGCGGGAAAGAGACGTTGACTCAAACGTCGTCGACTACTTATCGACGTTGGGAATTACTTTCGCCGGTAGAAGAAGGAAAGGTTGCCGCAAGACACTGGATCGACCGTATGGTTCTTGAACAGAATCAAGAGGGAAAAGAACCTATCAAGTACGATAGCGAGAAAGATATTGTCGTTCCAAAAGAGATCGCCGCATTTGGCACCGAAAAAGCCGTTGGCGTCGCGCTTGAAACATTTGACCTCAATTCGTTAGGCGTAATGTCCGGTAAAACGAAGTTGGTCGCGGAATATCAAGGTCTTGAAGGCGATTCTAATGTCGTTGTGCCTTTCCCGAAAGAAGAGGTTGCCGTCGGCGATGTTTGGACCATTCCGTATTCCTTGTACGTAAAGGGTGCGGATAAAGTGACTCGACCATACCAAGTTGTCGAACGTTTCCGTCTGGAAAGTATTGACGATAAATACGCGAACATTAGTTTCAAAACGACGTTGGTCTCGATCGTTGACGATCCCGTGGTTGAAGGGGAATTGGCGGAACGTCTCTTCTCCGGACGCGCGTTGTTTGATCGCGAGTTGGGATTGAACGTTCGGACCGAGATGACTTTTAATAAAAAAGTAACGGGGGCCTTTGGTTTTTCAAGCTACCTGGATTACAATTGTCAGGTGGTAGAGAAATTGATCCGCGACAAGGCTGTTGTAAAAGAACAAGATTCTGTTCCCGTTTCAGAAGAAACGGAATCTGTTGGCTTGTGATTTATGTAAATTTTGTCGTCTTGTATTATTATTCATTTGTAACGTATAGGCAAAATTAAAATGGCGACGCTAGATAGATCCGCGAAGATATTTATTACGGGGGCGACCGGCTTTATTGGCACTAGCTTAACGCGTCAACTTTTAGCTGACGGTTGGCATGTGCGTGGTATGAGTCGCTCCAAACCTAAGCTTCCGCCGGGGTACGAAGGCGATATCAAGGATATTTGGGAACATCCTAATTTTGAACATGTTCTAGGCGACGTCAATGACGTAGAGTCCCTTGAGCGTGGTATGGAAGGGTGCCCTTATGTGCTCTCGCTCGCCGGATATGCTAAAAATTATGCGCGCGATCCGCAGATCTATTATCGAGTCAATGTCGATGGAATGCGCAACGTTTTGAGCGTTGCAAAAAAATTGAACGTCGAGCGTATTGTTTTGACGTCGACGATCGTTTCTCTCGGGCCTACGCCAAAAGGCGAGACCTGTGACGAAACGTTGACGCGTATTACCGAAAAGTGTTATACCGAATACGAAGATTCTAAAACGATCGCTGAACGAGAAGCATTACAGATCGCTAAAAAAGAGGGTTTGCCGTTAGTGATCGTTAATCCTACGCGTGTTTACGGCCCGGGCCAGCTTTCCGAAGGTAACGCAATGGCGGGATTGATTCGCGATTATCGTCGTGGAACGAGTCCTTTCCTGCTGAATTACGGCGTTAACTATGGTAATTATGGTTACGTTGACGACATTGCTCGCGGATTCTTCCTAGCGTTAGAAAACGGACGTGTTGGAGAACGATATATTCTTGGCGGGGATAACGCTTCACTGCTCGAATTGTATCGCTTGATCGACAAGATTGACGGTAAAAGACATTGGAAGATCCCAATGTATAAGTTTTGTCCGTTGCTGATCGCTCATTCGCTTAAGTTGTTAGCGCAGTTGACCGGCGTGTATCCGCGCATTACTCCCGGTTGGGTCAATACGTTCCTTGTTGATTGGAAGTTTTCTTGCGAAAAAGCTAAAAAGGAACTAGGATACGAGCCTATTCCTCTGGAACAAGGATTACGAAATACTATCGCGTGGCTTGATCGTCTTGCCGCTGAAAAGAAGAAGTCTTGACGCGGTAAAATGAAAACGTGACGAAGATCGACTCTTTAAGATCTTCGAACGGTTGAAAAACGAACTCGGCTCGATGGAACGAGTCGCGAATTCAATCTATAAAGTCGTTTATTACGACGACTTTTCAGAAAAGGATCATTTCGATGGAACGAATCACTATGGGCGAACGGAAGATCGTGCGAAAAGGAGACGAATGTCTTACGCATGACGAACGAAGGAACGCTATCCTTACGCGGCGTCTATTTGGTTTTGTTCCGTTGCGATGTTCGACGTTACTTCTCGCGATTTGTTTTTTCAGCGTGGGATGTAGTTCTTTCGGATTTCTGAGTTCCGATCGAGACGGACTTCGACGCGGCGAATACGCTTATCAAGACGAGAGCGTGGCAAAGACTTGGGCCGAAGCTTCGAATCATCAATTACGCGAGGGTGAACAACGCGTTTCTGCGAAGAAACCGTTTGAACCGTATACCGTAACTAGCGATGTGAACGAGTCCAAAGAACCTTCTTTTACCGAAAAGATGGCGTCTGTTTTTCATCCGCAAAAAACGACTCGTACTAATTCAGACGCCGTTTATGCCGATAATCACGCGACGTATGCGCGACAGGCTCCCAATTCGCGAGCGGGAAAAGAAAAGACGACGTATGCAGCCGATAACTTACCCGAAAAGAAAAATGGGACGAGTTTTTGGTCGAAAATGTTTCCCTCGAAACAGACTGCGACTGCGGCGGAAGGGGATAACTACGTTGTTGTAGAAACAAGGCGTAATAACGGAGCGAAGTCTTACGGTAGTAGAAATCCTGTTACGCAAACGCCCCCGCGCTCTAATAACTTTAAGACCGCGTCTACGAACTTCTTAGGCAAACTTAAGCCAAATCAGTCCAAGCGCTACGCGCAACGCCCTGATATTGAAACTTATGAACAATCTCGTTTTTTGCCCGAGTTTGCCGATATCCAAAAATATTATTATCCTAGCGGGACTGGGCTCTCGAATACTGTTGCGCCCGGAATGACGGCTCCTGTTCAAGGACAAGTTGCTACGACGAATAGTCTTTCTGTCAACGATCCTACCACGCTAGCGAATAAATTGGCCAACGTTGACGACGCTTTGCCGCGCTCCGCATACGGCGCTTCTTATCAGACGGGAGCGAATGCGCCCTTTACGCGCAGTAGTAGTGAGAATGAAACGCTAATTGCTAGCGTTGCCGGACGTCGGAATAATGGTTCTGCTTTTATCTCGCCTATCGTGTCTGCTGACGCGAATGTTCAGACGAAGCGTGAAGGGAATATCGGTAATACTTCATTAGGCGTTACGCGTAAGATAGAGTCCGACAAAGAAGTCGCGCAAGTCTCTTACGCGGAACAGCGACGCGACGTCTCTGCGAGACGCTTGGGCCCTGATTCTTTATTTGGTTGGAACGAAGAAGAAAATGTCGTTTTGAATTCGCCTTCCTTAGAACCGCAACCAATAAAAGCGGCTTCTCCGCAGATCGCGACTACGAGTACGGCTGATTCTGATTTTATGTCGTCGTTAGGAAAGCAGGTCGACAGTTCTTGGTTTGATTCCACGCCTCGAAGTCTTGAGACTCAAAACGTATCAAACAACGATGTTGAAGTCGAAGACGAAAACTGGCAATCGCAGGATGAAGAGCGTTATTCCGAAACAACGGAGTATGTCGGCGAGACCGTCTCTGCGAAAGCCGCGCGCGAGGTTGTTCAGTTTGCCGATCCTAATGCGTCGCTCGACGATATTTTCGACGCCGCCGTTTCGACGAGTTCGAACGCCGTCGTGGATTACGAAGACGACGAATTACCCACTGTTGACGAATTAACTAGCAATTACGAAGAAATAAACGAGTTGGAAGACTTTTCAAACGACGTTCTTGAGGAAGAGTTTGTTCCGCTTGAAGAAGCGACTTCGCTCGTTGACGCGATCGCTCAATACGCCGAGCCGTTGACAGATACTCAGGAAGAGAACGGTAAGGAAGAAGACGGCGAGTTGCAAGAACGTTTGTTGAAACAAGCGACCGAGGCGGCTGAGTCGACTCTTACGCCCGCTACTATCGACGCGCGGAAGACTACCAAAGGTTTGACGCCGTTAACGAACGAGGAGATCGCTTGGGTCGAGCAGATCAAAGGCGCTATTCAAGCGTTGTTGCGCGAACGCGAGACGATCGTTGCGCGAGGCGGCGATTCTCGGTCTTGTGACGCTCGATTGAGATTATTGTACGTTGTTATCGGCGAGTATGAACGCTCTATTCAAGATATTCAAGATGATTCGGATCCGTTAAAGGTTTTCTGGGAAAAGGAATGTCGCGGTCTGGAAACGTTGTTACAAAATAGTTTGGAAGAGATCGATCCTAGTTTTGTCGCCGATAGACTTCTTTCCGGCGTTGATTCGCTTTCAGATCTTTGCCCTTTGAAGATCCGTAAGGCGTTGTTGGTGAAAGAACCGGCTTGTTATGGACTTTACGAAGCCAATCAAAGCTCCTATAATGAAGGGGACGTCGTATACGCGTACACTGAGCTCGATTATGTGACAAGTCGCGAAACGAAGAATGGTTACAACATCGAAGTTGAATGTCGTTGGCGTTTGCTCGATTCTTTTGGAAACGTCGTTATTCCTTTTGAATCGCAACGTTGTTCCAATCTCTCCGAAACGAAATTACGAGACGTGGTTTTGAATGTTTCGATCCCGCTGCTTGACGAGATGTGCGCCGGAAGTTATACGCTTGAACTTGAAGTGGTCGATATGAACGCTAAGGAACCGACGACTTCTGTTAAGCGTATCAAATTGTCCGTCGGCGCTTCCGAAAACGCGTCTATCTGACGACGATCGATTCACGAACGAACGCGTCTTAGCGTACGGCTAAGGCGCGTTATTTTTTATATCGATATACTTTCACCGTACCTAAGTTTTTCAATGAGGATTTTGTGGTGGCGCCGTTTGACCCTTATGGGATGAGTTATGACGTTAATGATTTCAACGCGTACGACGGCGGTAGGGAACAGGCTACTTTACAACAAGAACCTATCGGCGTATATGAGTTGATGCAACGTCTTCGCGGGTGTGTGGAACAATGTTTTCCCTATCCGATTCAAGTACGAGGAGAAGTTTCCGGCGTTAAGTGTACAAAGCATTGCTATTTCACGTTGAAGGAAAAGGACCCGGAAGCGCAGATCAACGCGATCGTTTGGCAGAGTTCTTTTAATAAGATATCGTGGCCCTTGCGCGAGGGGGTGGAAGTTGTATGTTGGGGCAAACTTAACGTATCGCCGCAGTACGGAAAATGTAGTTTCATTGTTTCGTCGCTTCAACCTTATGGCGTCGGACAATTTGAGATCGAGAAACAACAGATCATTGATAGATTACGACGTGAAGGGCTATTGGATCCTCGTCGAAAGAGACCGCTGCCCGTGAGCGTAAGTCGCGTCGGCGTGGTTACGAGTCTGTCAACAGCGGCTTTACAAGACTTTTTGAAGATCTTGAAACAGCGTTGCAAACGTGTCGACGTGGTGATCGCCGATACCAAAGTTCAAGGTTTAGAGGCGCCGAAGGAGATCGTTCGCGCATTGCGATTGATGTATGCCCATTCGCGAGAATTGGAATTGGATGCGATCGTATTGATCCGTGGAGGAGGGAGTCAAGAAGACCTTTGGACCTTCAATAGCGAAGAGATCGCCAGGACGATCGCCGAGTCGCCGGTACCGTTGGTTACCGGTATCGGACACGAGACCGATACGTCTATCTGCGACTTGGTCTCCGATTTCCGCGCCTCAACTCCAAGCGATGCGGCGGCGCGTATTACGCCGATCGACGACGAGCATATGATGAACGAATTAGATTCGATGTATATGCGTATGCTGAATCGTATTGAGTTCATGTACAATACGGCTGATAGACGTTTGCAGGCGCTAGAGGAGAGTTCTGTGTTTAAAAAACCGTATGAGACTCTCTACGAAAAAAGAGTAAGTCGCCTAGACGAGCTAGAAACGCGAATGGAAACAGCTATACGTCGTAAGATCGCGGACGTCGAACGAATGTTTGAGGTCATGCAAGCGAAGTTACAAGGAAGAGATCCCAAAGCGGCGCTTCTGAGAGGGTATTCGTTTACTCAGCGACTCGACGATATGAAGATCTTACTTGGTCCTGACGAGGTGAAGCCGGGACAAGTTATTGTAACGACGCTCGCTCATGGAAAGATTCGTAGCGTGGTTGTCGAGTAGTTTTGGGGAAAACGCTTCCGTACCGAAACGGCGGGCTTGGGAGACCAAGGTCGCCGATGTTTTTATGCGGTAGGCTCTTAGCGTTTGTTATTGTCCTTATCGCGATCCTGTCGAGAGGTTTCCTCCGTGCGCTTGGCGTCGCGGTAAAGCGACGTTTGCGAGATGGGGGAAGTCGGCTCTGTTGGCGTAACGCTTGCGTTGAGTATGGAAGCGCGCATAGAGCGGCGTTTTCCTTTGACGATCGGATCGCCTGACTCTTGACGTAGTTCTTCTTTCAATTCCTGCGGCGTCATGCGGATATCTTTTTCCCACTTGAAGCGTTTTAGGGCGTAATCGCCGACCGCGATCGCTAAGATAACGCCGCACAAAATATAGCCTAGGCGTTTAAGAAAATAAGCGGAATAAAGAACTATCTGCATTGGCGAACCGTGAGGAAGGCTGATAAGGGTTTCAATTTCGCCTTTTAGTGATAAGTAGAGCGCTAACAAAACGATCCCCAGTTTTGTACAGCCTAACGCTATGTTGAGAAGCGTTTCCAACGAGAATAGTTTTCTAGCGTTTTTGAACGGATCGATACGTGAAAAATCGGGCGCGCACTTATTCGGTAAAAAAAGGAATCCGGATTGCAACAGATGACCGGCAACTGAGGTTAGTATAACGACTGTGAAGAAGAGGAATAGCTTACCAAGGATTTGAAATATTTGCCCGGAAAGGTAGGATGAAAAAGAATCGACGTCGGTTTGAAGCGCGAAGGGGTGTGAAAAGGTTTCCTGAAAGAGCGTGTAGGCGTATTCCGCTTGTCTTTGCGACATTGTGACGAAAATCATTACGACCCCGAGTAGACTAAGAGCTGCGACAACGTCTTGACTTTTCGCGACATTGCCTTTTTGACGCTCGTCTTGGCGTTTCTTTTGAGTCGCCTGCTCTGTTCGTTCTTGATCGGTGTCGGCCATATAGTTCTTTATCGGGAAATTAAGGATCTATCGTTCAAGTAGAGTGTAGTAAAACATTTAGTTTTTGTCGAGAGAGGTTTGAGAATATGGAAATGGGAAAATTCAAAAAATTGGAATTGCCCCCTTGAAGAAATCAATTGACGCCGTAGAATACCTATCACTGTTGCAGTAAGCGAGAGTTTACTGTCTGGACCTTGGGGTTGTAGCTCAATTGGTTAGAGTCCCGGACTGTCGATCCGGTGGTTGCGGGTTCGATTCCCGTCAACCTCGCTTGGTTTAGATTTTGTTGAACGTTTGCAAAGACGTTCAGCGTGGGGTTGTAGCTCAATTGGTTAGAGTCCCGGACTGTCGATCCGGTGGTTGCGGGTTCGATTCCCGTCAACCTCGCTTGCTTAGAATTTTGTTGAACGCTTGCAACGGCGTTTAACGTGGGGTTGTAGCTCAATTGGTTAGAGTCCCGGACTGTCGATCCGGTGGTTGCGGGTTCGATTCCCGTCAACCTCGTTATTTAAATTATTGTAAAACGCTTCATCGGCGTTCAGCGTGGGGTTGTAGCTCAATTGGTTAGAGTCCCGGACTGTCGATCCGGTGGTTGCGGGTTCGATTCCCGTCAACCTCGCTGTTTAAAGCCTTCTTCGGAAGGCTTTTTTTATTTCTTGTTTTTCTTATGTTCGGGTTATATCTGATTGAGAACGCGAGAGATTTCATGCGTTACGACCGGAATATTTTCGTAATAGACGTTAGGTAATGGTTGTTGATAAATAAGTCATAGTTTTTGAATTATTTTCGTGCTGTAATATAACTTTTCGGCCTCTTCGCATACTTGAAAAAGGTTTTTTAGAGATATATAATTAGAGTACGGCGTTAGACGCGGATATTTCCCGGAACGCCGAAACTCTCCTCCTAGAGTTGACGTGTGGGATCTTCGCACGTTTGCTTGGGCGAGCTTCGGAAATATAGGAGCGTCGCTTCGTATGGCGTCAACACGCCGCATGATATGAATTTTTGGTTCTTTGATTGAAGGAAAATATAGTGAACGTAACGCAAAGCGAAAACAATTTGCCGACGTCTCTTGATCGCGCCCGTTTGGCGGCTCGCGTTATCGTCGACAATAAAGGCGATGACGTCCGTATTCTCGATCTTCGCGAAATTACTCAAGCGTTCGATTTTTTTGTAATCGGTTCCGGGAGCAGCCGTCGTCAGTTACACTCCATCAGCGATGAGATCGACGAAGTGTTTGAAAAGCAACTTGGCGATAAACGCTCGAGCATTGCCGGTTATCAAGAAAGTCGTTGGGTCGTTCTCGACTACGGCGACGTCGTCGTTCATCTGTTTGAACCCGAGACGCGCGATTACTATGCGCTTGAAGATCTTTGGGGTAAGGCGAAGGAAGTGCCGTTTGACGCTACCGCCGACGAACAAAATGATAGCAAACCGACCGCGCCTGTAGTGATGGACGACTACAATAACGGTCAGGACGACGATGATGAAGAAGAGGAGTCGAACGAATGAACGTGTTAAAAACGATTGCGGCTCGTTTTGCCAAGGCGTTGGAAGGTATTGGAGTAGACCCCGCGCCGTATTTAGATATGATCCGCCCGAGCCAAGATCCGAAATTTGGGGATTTCCAAGCTAACTTCGCGATGCCGCTGGGAAAAAAATTGGGTAAAGCCCCGCGTGACGTCGCCGCCGATGTGGTTGCGAAATTAGAATACGCCGATTTCTTAGAAACGCCTGAGATCGCCGGCCCCGGTTTCATCAATTTGAAGGTAAAGACCGAATATCTTGCTCAACTGGTGCAAAAAGAAGCCGCCGACGAACGTCTAGGGGTTGAATGCGTTGAAAAACCGCGCAAGATCGTACTCGATTATTCTGCGCCTAATGTTGCTAAACCTTTACACGTTGGACATATCCGTTCGACGATGATCGGAAATTCGCTTTCTCGTATCCTTCGCTTCTTGGGGAATGACGTCATTTCAGACAACCACTTGGGCGATTGGGGAACGCAATTTGGCATGATCATCTACGGGTATCGTAATTTCCTCGACGCTAAAGCGTATGAAGAAAGCCCGGTTGACGAATTGGCTCGTTTGTATCGTTTGACTCGCCAACTTGTTGATTATCAAGCTGCGAAAAAGGGATTGCCTGATATTGAAAAGCAACTTGTCGCCGCGCAAGAAGCTTTGGAGGCCCAAAAATCTCGTTGTGCCGAAGCAAAAGCCGCTGATGACGCCGCTAAGACGAAAGAATCTAAGGACGCTTTGAAAAAAGCGAACAAGGAACGTGAACGTTTATCAAAAGCGTTAGATTCCGTGCAAGAAAAGTCTGACGGTTCCAAGGGAAAGATCGAGGCAGTCGAATCTGATGCGACGCTTTCGCAACTTGCCGTCGGACGTGAAACGATCGGCGTGGACGTCCTGAACGAAACGTCGAAATTACACCACGGTAATGAAGATAACTTGACGCTGTGGCGTCAATTTATGCCGCAATGTCTTGCCGAGGTCGATAAGATCTACAAGCGACTTGACGTTCAATTTGACGAAACGCTTGGCGAAAGTTTCTATAATGACAGACTTGCTCCGTTGGTTGAACGTTTGAAGGCTGCCGGAGTTGCTCGCGAGACCGAAGGCGCTATTGGTATCTTTTTCGAGGGACAGGAAGTACCGATGCTCATCCAGAAGAGCGATGGAGCTTTCTTGTATGCTACGACCGACTTGGCTACTCTGGAGTATCGTCGCGATACGTTCAAGCCGGATGCGATCTTGTATGTCGTCGACTTCCGCCAATCGCATCACTTTGAACAACTCTTCGAAGCTGCGAAATTTATTGGAATGGGCAACGTTGAGATGGCGCACGTTAAGTTTGGCACGGTCTTGGGCGACGACGGTAAACCGTTCAAGACTCGCGCCGGCGACGCTGTCGGGCTGAAATCGTTGTTGGATGAAGCCGAGCAACGCGCCGCCGCTATCGTAGAGGCGAATGACGCTGTTCGCGCTCCTGAAGATAAGTTCCCGGAAGAAGAAAAACGCGAGACTGCTCGACGCGTCGGTATTGGCGCTCTTGTTTACGCCGACCTTTCGCAAAATCGTGAAAGCGACTACGTCTTCAGTTATGATAAGATGCTCGCGATGAACGGTAATACCGCGACGTATATGCAATACGCTTATGCGCGTGTTCGTTCTATCTTCACGAAGGGGGGAGTCGACGTCGAAGCGTTGCGTCAGGAGTTTGCGTCCGGCGCTAAGACGTTGGTTCTTGGTACTCCCGAAGAACGCGCTCTCGCATTCGAATTAACGAATTTCCAAGGCGCGTTGGAAACGGTCGCGCGTGATTATCGTCCTAATTGGCTGACTGCGTACCTTTACGTTTTGGCGAATAAGTATTCTTCGTTCTTTGAAAAATGCCCGGTTTTGAAGGCTGAAAATGAAGAAATTAAAGCGAATCGTTTGTTCCTCTGCGATCTAACTTCTCGTACGATCGCGAAGGGGCTCCAGTTACTTGGAATCCAAACGGTTGAACGTATGTGATTTCGAACGAGCGCCGAGACGTTTGTAGCAGACGTCTCGGCGTTTTTTTAAGCGTTAGCGTTTTATTGATAGGGAAGGACTTAGTATGAAACGATTTTTGAATTTTACCCTGTTGATCTCCGCCGTCATGGCGTTTGTATGCGTTGCCAATGTGAACGCGCAAGAACCTGTCGCTGTTGAACCTACCGTTGCCGACGGTGTAAAATGGTACGACGCTACGCAATGGCCTGTCGAGAACAAGGCGTGGACCGACGTCGATCGATATTTCGCGCGTTTTCCCTCTCGCGCGAAAGGTAAGGTAAGCGACGCAAACTGGAATCTGTCTCAACATTCCGCCGGTGAGATCGTCCGCTTCCGTACTAATGCCGATACGATCAAAGTACGCTATACTCTTTATAGCGGTTCTGTTGCGATGCCGCACATGCCCGCGACCGGCGTTTCCGGTTTTGACCTCTACGCTTTCGATGAAGAAACGAATCGTTGGCGTTGGGTTGCTATTACGCAAGCAACGAAGAAGGAAGATGAAAAGACCTGGATCTCTGGTATGGAACGCAAAATGCGTGATTTCATCGTTTATCTTCCTCTTTATAACGGCGTCGACGCTCTGTCTATTGGCGTTCCGGAAGATTGTGAATTTACGGCTATGTCTCCTCGTAGCGATAAACCGATCGTTTATTACGGTACGTCGATCGCGCACGGTGGGTGTGCTTCTCGTCCCGGTAACTGCTTTGACGCGATGTTGGATCGTCGTCTCAATATTCCCGTTATCAATCTTGGGTTCTCCGGTAGCGCTCGTATGGAACTGGCCGTCGCTGAGTTGATGGCCGAGATCGACGCTGAGATCTACGTTCTTGACGCGCTTCCGAATATGTTGCCCGAATGGGTTGCTGAACGCGCCGTTCCGTTTGTTAAAAAGCTTCGTGAATCTCATCCTGAAACGCCGATCCTTCTCGTGGAAGATCGTTGTTTTTCCAATACTTGGATCCTTCCTGAAAAACAACAATTCCATAAAAATAATCAAGCCGAGTTGAAGAAAGCTTACGAAGAGCTTAAAAAAGACGATCCAAATATCTATTATTTGAGTACGGAGAATCTTCTCGGGGAAAACTTAGATAACGACGGTACCGTCGACGGTTCACATCCGAACGATCTTGGTATGTGGCGTCAATGCAATGCGTTGGAATCTGTTTTACGTCCTATTCTCGAAGAGATCCGCGCTAAAAAGTGAACAATACTATGAAAATTTATCTTAATACGATCTGCTGTGCGATCGTCGCGTCCTTGGGAATCGTTTTCGGAATCGGCTCCGCCTCTTACGCCGTTGAAGCCGAAGGCATGAAGATCATGTCGTTTAACGTTCGTTATGGTTCCGCCGACGACAAAGAAAATTCGTGGGAGCTCCGAAAGGAAACTCTTGTCGAAGTTATCAAAGAAAACGCCCCCGTTGCTTTAGGGGTTCAAGAAGCGTTGGTCGACCAAGTTAACTACATCAAGGATTCGCTTGATGGATATGACGCGATAGGCGTTGGCCGTGACGACGGCAAAGAAAAAGGCGAGTTTATGTCGATCTTCTACAAGAAAGACGAACTTGAGCTTTTAGATTCAGGGACGTTCTGGTTGAGCGAAACGCCGGAAGAACCAAGCCTAGGTTGGGATGCGCGTTGTAAGCGCGTTGTAACGTGGGGAAGATTCCGTTGCAAGAAGACTGACAAAACGTTTGTGTACGCTAACACTCACCTTGATCACGTCGGTAAGGTCGCGCGTCAAAAAGGCGCCGAATTGATCCTGAGCCGTATCGAATCGATGGGTGGCGTCGATAGTCCTTTTATTCTCTCCGGCGACTTCAATGTGACGGAAGAATGGGAGGCGTATAAGACGATCGTTGCGGGATTAGACGGTCAAAAAGGTCTGATCGACACGAATAAGGTGGCTAAAGTTCGCGAGATCGCGCAAGAGTATACAGCGCATGCTTTTGGACGCATTACCGCTCCGAACGCTAAGATTATCGATTTTATCTTCGTCAACGATAAGTTTGACGTTGAGAAATTCAAGATCAATCCCGTCAAACACACGAACGGACGTTATGCTAGCGACCATAGTTCCATTGTCGCGACTCTCTCGTTTAAATAAACTACAACTTTGCATAAGGATAATAAGATGAAGATCTCGAAGTTTTTCGGCGTCTTGACCGCCGTTATGTGTGTCTTTGCCGCGTTGAATACGACCGTCAAAGCCGATGATGAGTGTGAATTTCGCGTTATGTCTTTCAATATCCGTTGCGCTACCAGCGCCGACGGCGATAACAACTGGGAGTTTCGTTGTAACACGTTGCTCGACGTTATCAAAGAATGCGATCCTCTTCTTCTCGGCGTTCAAGAAGCCCTTCCTAATCAAATGGCGTTCTTGAAAGAAAATCTTTCCGATTACCAAGCGATCGGCGTTGGACGCGACGATGGTAAAGAGAAGGGTGAATGCATGGCGATCTTCTTCAAGAAGGACATGGTAGACTTGCTTGACAGCGGTACTTTCTGGCTCAGTAAGACTCCCGATACCCCGAGTAAGGGATGGGACGCCGCCTGCTTCCGTACTGTTACCTGGGGAAAATTCAAGTGCAAGAAGACCGGTAAGGAATTCTGCTATGCCAATACTCACCTCGATCACGTTGGCACGATCGCTCGTTCGCAAGGCGCAAAGTTGATCCTTCGTCGTATGAACGAAGTTACCAAGGGAGAACTTCCTTTCTTTGTTTCCGGCGACTTCAATATTACCGATCAATTTGACGCCTATATCTCCATCACGGAAGGCGTCGACGATATCCCCGGTCTCCGCGACTCCAACAAAGTTGCGAAAGAACGTGAAGCCGCTCAAGAATATACCTTCCACAACTGGGGTAAAGTTCCCGCTGATAAGGGCGAAGTCATTGACTACATCTTCGTCAACGACAAGGTCGACGTTAAGAAATTCAAGATCAACCCGTTGAAGCATTCCGACGGTCGTTATGCTAGCGACCACGTCTCTATCGTTGCTACGCTCGGCATCTGATGAGAACGCTTGATTTTTGATGATCGCAGCGGCGTTGAAAGTTGTTTTAACGCCGCTCTCTTTATAGTTTTACGACTACTCTTATTAGACGATTAAAGGAATTAACTATGCGACGCGGGGTTACGTGTTTCCTCATTTTGACATTGCTCGAATGTTGTTTAAGTTCAGTTTTATTCGCAACTGAACCCCGTAAAGAATCTGATCTATTTCCTAAGAATGCGGCGATCCTTTTCCAAGGCGATTCTATTACCGACGGTAATCGTGGACGCGATCTTGATCCTAATCATATTTTAGGTCATGGTTACGCGTTTTTGTTAGCTTCCGCTTTGAGTGGGCGTAATCCGGAGATGAACTGGACTTTCCTTAATCGCGGCGTTAGCGGAGACACCGTCCTGAAGATGCGTGAACGTTGGGATAATGATACGATCGCTTTAAAACCTGACGTATTAAGCATTATGATAGGCGTTAATGATTATTGGTGGGGAGAATCTGCGGAAGAATATCGCGCAGCGTTTGACGAATTGCTTGCCTACACGAAAGAAAAATTACCTAATACGAAACTGATCGTTATTGAACCGTTCGTGTCTCTTGAAACGCCTAAAAAATCCAACGACGAGGCTAAGATCGTTGACTATCAAAACGCGGCTCGCGAACTCGCGGAGAAATATGGAGCTGTTTACGTCTTGACGCAAGAGATGTACAATGCGAAAATTGCCGAAGAACCGTCCCCTAAGTATTGGATATGGGACGGCGTTCATCCGACTTATTCCGGACATTGGCTTTTATACGAGGCTTGGTTAAAGACCGTATTGGAAGCTTTATAACAAAAGGAAAGCGGCGTATTAGGTTAGTAGACGTTTGAAGCGAGGTTGTTATGGATCTAACGCAATATCAAGCCCCCGGCGCGATGACGGCGATCGGCGTTTTCGTTATAGGCGCGGTTTTAGCGGCGTTTGCGAATTATTGCGTCGACCGACTCGGATGGATCAAGCGTTATCGTTCTCCGTGGCGTCGATTTCCAAAGGAGATCAAAGATAAGGGCGTTGTCCCTATGCGCGTATGGACTGATTTCATTCCAATTGCGGGATGGTTGTTCCTTTCGCGTTTTTCCTCTAAAACAACTGACGTCAAACCGGAACGTTCTGAACGAAAAAAGAGTAAGAATGCCGGCGGTAATGGCTCCGGAAATACTTACGCCTGGATTCCCGGTTTAGAATCGCGGACGTTTTGGATCCGTCCTTTGTTCGTTGAATTATTGTTTGCCGCTTTAATAACTTGGCGTTTTTTCTTCTGGTTCTCCGGATATTTTCAACCGCTCGGTCTCGCTTTTCAACTGACGGGGTGGGGCGTTGAAACGCTATTATTCTGGATATGTTTATGCGCGTCGTTGATCGACTTAGACGACTACGTTATTCCTGATTCGCTGATGATTCCCGGCGTCTGTCTCGGTTTGATTGCCGCTGTTTCGTGCCCGCTCCTCGTTATGTTGAGAGCGTCGCTCAATTGGCCGCTTGATCTATCGGGAGGAAATTCGACTCCTTGTTTTTGTCTCTTTATTGCCAATATACTTAACGTAAACGGCGTTGAACCAAATCTTGGAAATGTTCGATTCTTTTCCGGATTGGCGTTGGCGTTAGCGTGGACGTTCTGGGCTTGGGCTGTTTTGGATCGTCGTTTCTATCTTAGGTTAGGATTACGACGCGCTGTTATTTTGTTCTTCAGACGTTTACGACAGTCTCCCTTGACTATCCCGGTTGGGATCGTTTGGATCATTGGATTGATCGGCCTCTTTTTTGTTACTCAACGCTGCGCGTTTGTAGAAGCCTCTGCAAAATTCGCTTGGATCAATGCTCTTGACGCATTAGCGGTCTCGTTTGTCGGCTTGCTTACCGGAATGTGCTTGATCTGGGCTGTCCGTTTGATCGGTGGGTCCGCATTAGGCGTGGAGGCGATGGGGTTTGGCGACGTCATTCTTGCAAGTATGTTGGGCGTATACGTAGGTTGGGTCGGCTCGATCGTTCTTTTCTTCATAGCGCCCTTCTTTGGACTGGTTTTTGGATTAATAAGGCGCGGATTCAATTCTGAACGCCAGATACCATATGGCCCGTTCTTGTGTTTAGGCGCGCTCGTGTTTACGCTTAAACGGGAAATGTTTATGCAGGCGCTCCAACCTTATCTGGACGATCCGCTCTTCGTATTGGCGATAGGGGGCGTTGGCTTCTTTCTGTTGGGGGTGATGTTACTGATCTTGCGTGCATTCAAGCGGATGCGACGTGATTAACAAACAAAAGGACCTGTCGGAGTTTTCGTACATTCGATAGGTCTTTTTTTATTGACGCAAGCAAGGGTTGCCCGGTCTATCTTGACTTGGCGTTCATAAATCGCTAACCTCCTATACTCGGGGTACTGTTGGTACACTGTGTGGTAAATGAGGAAGAATACGCGGTATGGAAAGTCAACGCGAAGAGAGATTATGTCTTGCGCTAGCGTTCGTTGGGCTTATTGTCTTGATAAGTCAAACGAGCGCCGGGTGCCGTCATGTCCCGTTCTATCGTATGACGAGTAAAGCCTCTCAAAGTCTTCCGTACAGTCGTGAAGGTATTGCCGCTTATGAACGCGGCGACCTTGAAACGGCGGAAGAAAAATTATTTAAAGCTGTTGAATTAAACGGTTCGGACGTCGAGACTTGTCGATATTACGGAGAAACTCTTTGGAAACGTGGTAAGCGCGTCGAGGCGATGGACGTTCTTCGCGACGCCGCCGATAAACATGGTCCTATCGATTCGCAAGCGTCGCTCTATCGATCGTTGGGCGAGAAGACGTTATTAGTCGATCGCCCCGATCAAGCTGTTATTTGGGCTGACAAGATCGTCGACCTGAATCCTAAGAGCGCCGTTGGATGGGAACTCCGTGGAAAAGCTTATCGAGCGTTGGGGAAGCCGCAAGAGGCGTTGGCTGATTTTCAACGCGCCGTTCATTTTGAAACGGATGACAGAACGTTACTTCGAGAGATCGCCTCTATTCAAAACGAGATCGGGAATTACGACGCCGCGTTGGCAACTTGGCAATATCTTGAACAACTTTATCCGACGAAACGCGAACCCGCCGAAGTCTTTGCCGGAAAGGGACGCGCATATCTGGGACTCGGATTACTGAACGACGCGCAAAATGCTTATGAAGTTGCTGTTAAATTTGCGCCCAATGAACCGGAGTATCGCGTTAGACTTGCCGAAACAGCGTTAGCCCGCGGCGATCTGCGACGCGCAAACGAGATCGTTGCTGAATCAAAAGTCGTGTTGCCTAACGAGCCGGAGTTGCAGAAACTATATCAACGATTCAATCGTGAAAACGAACAAGTTGCCGAAACTCCCAAAGACGGTTTGAGACTGCGGTGATTAACATTCTTGTGGTGACGCCTTATTGGTTAACGAGCGTGTCGTACTCATAACTCGTATATAAAGTTTGTCGATAACGTAAAGAGTTATAATAAGGCGGAAGGAGACGATGGTTTCCTTTTTAACAGCGATTCTTTTTGCTTTATTTTTACTTCCGACTATTGAAAATAACTCTTCTATCTGTTCTAATTTGTAGTAATATGGATTCCCTATTTTGCGCGCCGTACTTTGTTGGGATGGCGCTTGAATACGGAAATCTCCCGCCTATCATATGCCTTTTTCGTGTTTTGAAGGGTTGCAATGTATCGTACAATGTTGAAATTGGGCGCTTGTGCGTTGACGCTTGGCGCTTTTGGATTGACTATGGTTGCCTCGTCTCAGGCGAAAGAACCTGAATGGCAAAAGATCGTTATTACCGAAAAGTTCCGCAGCGAAGGCGCCGCCTTTGGGGACTTCAACAAAGACGGACAAATGGACGTCGTTTCCGGACATATTTGGTACGAAGGTCCGGACTTCAAAAAAGAACATCAATTTATGAAAGGCGAAGATTCCTACGACGTCGAATCTTACTCAAATTCGTTTGTGAATTTTACCGACGATATTGACGGCGACGGTTGGACGGATATTATCATTTGCCCTCACCCCGGTACCGACGGTTGCTGGTATCGCAATCCCCAAAATAAGACCGACGGTATGTGGGAAGAGATCCCCTCGACCGTTGAATTGGGGAATGAATCCCAAGCGTGGGGCGATATTGATAACGACGGTAAGAATGAACTTCTCTTTAACCGTAATAATTGGTACGGTTTTTGCCGTTACAAGGCTGACGGGCCTTGGGACTTCATCGCTATTTCCAATGAAAATCCGAAGTATCAACGTTATTTCCATGGTAATGGTTTTGGCGACGTCAATGGCGACGGACGCCCCGATCTGATCGAAATGGATGGTTGGTGGGAACAACCCGAAGATTTCAATAACGTCCCTTGGAAATTCCATGAATTCAAATTCGCCGACGCCGCTTCCAATATTCTCGTCTACGACTTCAACGGCGACGGTTTGAACGACGTTTTTACCGCGTGGCACTGCCATCTTTATGGACTTGTTTGTTGGATTCAAAAACGCGCTGATAATGGCGATATTACCTTCGAACCCACTTGGTTGATCCCCACGGAACCTAGCGACGATTTCTTCCCCAAGACGAGCCAACTTCACTCGATGGCTCTCGCCGATTGTAATGGCGACGGCGTTCTTGACGTCGTCACCGGTAAGCGTTGGCTTGCTCACGGCTCCAACGGCGACGTCGGCGCGCACGATACGCCTTATCTTTTCTGGTGGGAAACCGTTCGCGGTGAAAATGGCGAAGTTTCCTTCAAGAATCACGTTATCGACGACAATTCCGGCGTCGGTACCCAAGTTCTGACGCAAGATATCAACGGCGATAATGTTCCCGATATCTTGGTCGGTAACAAGAAGGGATGTTTCCTTCACTTGAGCAAGTGAGATAAAATCACGTTTTACGTACAATTTTCGCCGATCGTTTCTTCGGATAACGATCGACGATTTGTCATTTGTATAGATTTGTGTTCTCGACAAGTGTTTGAAAGACTGTAAGGGCGCTGAAAACATTTTGTCGAGTTTGATACCAACTTTGTATGAGTAGAGTAGCGTATGTTCAATTTACTTTTTGCGCAGGCTGAAGAAGTAGCGCAAGTGGTTGCCGAAACTGCCGAAAACGCAGTTGAAGTCGCTCAAAATGTTGCGACCAAGACCGCTTCTATTTTGCCGGGCGACTATGTCGTCTTCTTCCTTTTCCTCGCGGCGGTTATTTTTGTCGCGTTTGGTATGAGCCGTAAATCCGCCGAGTCGTCCGAGGATTACTTCCTTGCGGGTCGCGGTTTGAAATGGTGGCTCATCGGTTTTTCGCTTATTGCGGCGAATATTTCGGCGGAACAATTCGTCGGTATGTCCGGTCAAGGCGCGGACTACATCGGTCTTGCTGTTGCAAGTTATGAATGGATCGCGGCTCTGTCTCTCGTCATCGTCGCCTTCCTCTTCCTCCCCCGCTTCCTTAAAGCCGGTATCTATACGATTCCGGAATATTTGGAAAAGCGCTATAACAAAGCGTCGCGACTCATCATGTCCATCATGATGATGATCATGTTGATCGTCGTCAACATCACGGTTGTGACCTATGCCGGCGCGAAAGCCTACTCCGGCTTCTTCGCCGACGTTTCTCCGATGCTTAACCTGAAGTTCTTCTGCTGGGTCATTGGCGTCATTGCCGCGCTCTATATCTTCGCCGGTGGTCTGAAAGCTTGCGCTTGGGCTGACTTGCTTCAAGGTTCCGCGTTGATCGTCGCGGGTGGCGTTATCATGTATTTCGCAATGAAGCATCTCGGCGCCGCCGATCCGCAAACTCTCGCCGTCAATACTCTTGGCGCCGGCGCGGAAAATCTTTCCGACGTTACGACGAAGCTGACTGACGCGTCTGCGTGGGAACGGTTCAATATTTTGAACGCTCATAAGATGCGTATGAACCTTCCGTCATGGGACTTGATCATCCCCGTCACCTCGTTGATGTTCGCTATTTGGATTCCGAACCTCTATTACTGGGGATTGAACCAATACATCATTCAACGTACTCTTGGTTCGAAAACGCTTGGTGAAGGCCAAAAAGGTTTGGTTTTTGCCGCATTCATGAAACTCTTGATTCCGTTTATCGTCCTTCTTCCGGGCGTTATCGCGTTCAACTTGTTCTCTAACGAAATGCATCAAAGCGCGAACGCCGCTTCGCAAGCGGAACTTGATCGTTTCGCTCAATGCCAGGCCGGTAATTCGGATTCTGCTGAGCTGTTCCAATTCAACCGTAGCTACGCTCTGTACGACGCCGCGGGCGCGCAAGCGATCCTCGAATACGACACCGCTAAACTCGGTATCGAAGTTCCCACGATCGCTAAGGGCGACAAGATGTTGACTCCCGATAAGTTGGAACAACAACTTATTGCTCTTAAGAAAACTCCCGAAGCTAGTTCCGCCACGTTCAACTCCACTACGATCAGTGGTTACGACACCGACAGCGCTCTTTCTTTGTTGATGGCTCACGTCGTTCCGTCTAATGGTTTCAAAGGCTTTATGCTCGCCGCTCTTCTTGGCGCGATCATTAGCTCTGTCGCCGCTATGTTGAACGCCGCTTCCACCATCTTCACGATGGACCTTTATAACGGTATGCTGAAGACTTCCGACAACGCCGAGGCCGAAGCGAAGCGTCAAAAGAAGCTCGTCTTTGTTGGACGCGTCGCCGTTGTTATCTTTGCGTTGATCGGCTGCCTCGTTGCGCCTATTTGGGCTGACCCGAAATACGGCGGCGTATTCAAGGCGATCCAAGAATTCCAAGGCTACATTAGCCCCGGTATCTTTGCCGCGTTCGTTATTGGGTTCTGGATGAGAAAGTGCCCGAACATCTACGGTATTATCGCTTTGGTTGGATGCCCGATCCTTTATGGTACTTTGGCTGTTTGCTGCCCGACGCTCGACTTCCTGAACCGTATGGCCGTCACGTTCTTCGTCTTGATCGCTATTGCTGTCGTTCTTCGCGTCGCTTGCCCGCGTAAAGAAGCTTATGTCCAAGCCGCTCCGGAATTGCCGACCGACGCCGACGTTCAAGCTGAACTTACCGCCGCGCTTGAAGCCGCTAAAGACGCTTCGGAAGAACAAAAGCAAAGACTTTCCGCCGTTTATAGTCGTAAGATGACTGTCGAAAAGTGGGCTGAATTCCTTAAGTCTTCCAAGGGCGCTCTCGTTTGCGGTTTGATCGTTGTTGTCTTGACGATCCTGCTCTACATCAAGTACTGGGATTGGAACAGTCCGATGTTCTGATTCTGACTTTGACGTGTATAGGCGTTAAATGAACTAAAAAACGCTAACTTGGTTTTGACCGAGTTAGCGTTTTTCAATTTCTTGCTCTTAAAGTGGCGCAATGATGTTGAGAGCTGACAGAAAGAGCTTTATAACCTGCGTCTGGCATTACACGAGGCTATTTGTTATGCGAAGTTGATAGCTTATAGCTGCGTTGAAATAGTTCTGAAAACGGATATTTCATTCGTCAAACCATTTCTTATCAAAATCTAAACTGAAAGAGTCTTGAATGAAACTGAAAAGGTCGCGTTTATTATCGCGACCGCGAGCGGCCTGGCGTTCTTGGGCCGCCTGTTCAGATCGATCGGCCTCTTTAACGAGTAGTCCATCTATAAAATCAAGCCGACGAACTTCGCGGTACTTAATGGGGTCTTGGAATCCCATATGTTCGTACATTTCATTAATGAAGTCATTACAAACGATCAGTGAGCCCGTGAAAGAGACCGGATGGTTAATGTCGTAATAATGGCATTCAATACCGTTGTGTTGAGGTTTGATTCCACAAACTTTGGGCGCTAGTTCCGCGTTAGGAGAATAAGTAAGATATCCGGCGTTAAGAACTTGTATGGGATCGTCCGGTCTAGTGTCAATTTTCTCTGCATAAGGTTTGAGTTCTTCGTCAAGTTGTTGAAGTTTTTGGACGAATTCATTGAGTTGCTGTTTAAGCTCTTCTGAACCGGAGTTGCTATTTCTTGTCTTGCCTAATTCAAAATATAAGGCAACGTATTGTTTGTAGATATGATAGTGTTCTTTGATAAGTTCTCGAAAACGCTTTCCGGTAGGTGTGAAGTCGCTGATCGGACTACCATGAAGATTACGAACTATCAAGCGCTTATTGACGTCTAATGCGTAATCAAGGTAATAACCTCGATAACATGCCGTTGATAATCCGAGCATTTGTAAACCAAATTCACGCGGATCGAACAACGTCTCCTGAGGATCGGAGATCGCGCCGATGTGATATTCCTTGTCGTGGTAATGGAATGAGTCAGAGATTTGAGCAGTCATGGATTTTATTTTGAGATATCGATTAAACTAGACGTTGCTTGTTACATAGAAAAGAGCAAGTTCGATAAGCTGTTAGTCAAAAAGAACTTGCTCTCGTTTTTGTTTATTAGGAACAACGATCATTTAGCGACGATGGAAAAGTTGCCCGCGCCGTGGTCGTCGAGTTGGTATTCAATAGTTTGAACGCCTTGGTATTCTTGTGGAACAACGTAACGATCGAGTTGTTGCGTTACAGGATTATAGACGCGTAACTCGTATTTGAGTTCTTCCGGAACATTGGCGACAATACGCAGCGTCTTAGCTTGAGCGTCCCAAACTTCGCTTTGAACGTCGATCACGCCTTGCGTGATATGGCGAGACGTACTAAGTAAGATGGGGTGGTCTTCGATTGGACGGATCGCCAATACCTTACAACTTTCCTTCGCGAGCGTCGTCTTAACGACGTCAAATGGTTCGATGAACGCGTCGTTCCAGAAATCATAAGCGACGTATCGTTCGACCTTATTATTGTTAGCATTCGTTAACGGAAGTCCTAGCTTTTCCGCCGTATATTCATAGGGTTCGTTATCGCCGCCATTCCAATTGAAAAGCGCGAGAACGTCTCGACGAACTCCGGATTTCTCGTCGGTAAGGAGCCAGGCGCGTGCCAGGTCGACGTCAAATAAGTCGACGGGGCGAACGTTAAGACATTGATGGTTCGGCGTCGTCTTGCGTACCAGATCGATACGTTCTTGGTCGTAATCAGGGATCCAATCGCTCAAAGCGTAGAGTTGGCCCGAAATAGAAGCCCATGTTGCGGAAACTTGGGCGCGTTCGATCGGAATCGACGTACGAGCGTAGACCGGGTCGGGGTCGTTGTACCAAACGCGCCCATTATAAAAGTAGCGATTAGTACCGCGCCAGGGGCCGGCGCAAACTCCGCCCCAATCGGCGCCGTTATCGGGACCGACACGCATCGCGTCGACTACGCCGTAGGAGGAGGCAAGGACGCGCATATTTTGCGAAACGTTACAGCCAAGAATGAATGTGTCCTTAGCTACGTCGCGAACGAGTTCCATGCCTTTACGGAAGTTTTCGATATTAGTACGCGTACGATCGAAGAAAATCTGTTTCCCCATATCTTCTTGGATGTATTCGTCGTTGACGTACAATTGTTCCAAGGCGCTTCCGACCCACATCCCGTCGATTTTGATGAACTTGTAGTTCCAGTCTTGGGTAATGCGATGAACGACGTCTTGAATATATTCGCAAGTCTTAGGATTAGACGTGTCGAGCGCTGTTCCTCCCCAGAAGGTTTCGTAAGGCGTGTATTTTTTCTGGTTGATCGAGGGATAACGACGAGTGTTTTGTTCGCCTTCTTTCGGGTAATCGATAGCGCTTAACGCGAAGAGATCTTGTTTGTCGGCCCAATAGGGATCGTCGTAATTACCGGAGAAAGGCATAAACCAGAGCCCGGCGATCAATGCGTTGGAATTTAGAAATTCAGATGTTGATTTCATTCCGGTCGGATAGGGACCGTTAGGTCTATGCGCTGTGAAGTTTTTATTAGGACCGTTCGAAGAATTACCTTCTTGCCATTGGTCGTCGATCTGAACGTATTGGAAGCCAAACTTACCAAAATTTTTAACAATAGAATCGGAAAGTTCACGTAAAGAAGTTTCGTCACATGCCCCGCCATGTCTTTCGGAGTACCATGTGCAATAACCGTTTAAAGCGTCTTTATTGGGCTTGATCGAGTAATAGGTTGCAATTGCGTCCGCATAGTTTTCTAGACCAAGGCGGCAGTCGTCAAACGAACCAAGGACAAAGCGTTCAGAAAAAACGCGTTCGTTATGATATGAACCAAGATCAAGTTGTGGCGCCATTGAAGGAGCGTTCGTTTCGGATTTACCCGATTTCACAACGCCACCGGCGAGCTCGCTTGTGATCCAACCTCCAACGACCCCCGCGCGAGTCGCCGGGTCGACGATGGAAAGAAAAGCGTAACTACCTTGATGACCGTCAAGCGGTTTGAGACCTGCGGTTCCAAATGCGCGAAGCGAATCAAACCTGTCGCTAGCAAATGATGGGAAGTCCCAAACAATAGGAATCTCGAATTCCAAGACGCCCATCTTTTTAACTTGATAATCGATCGTCATGAAGCCAAAATCTTCATAGACGTTCGAAAAAACAAGGTCGTAACCGGAATTCAACGAGATCGTGACCGATTCGTTAACGACTACCGGCACATTAGGAATAGAAGGTTTGTAAACTTCTATTCTTTCAAGATCTACGCACGGTATACGCGTTTGAGCAAAGACGTTTTTTTTTTACCGTCTTCGATTTGATGAAGTTGAAGCAAGACGACGTCGTCTTGTTCGGATAGCGAAAGACTCCATTTATTAAAGTCGACCGTCGTCGGGAGTTGAAGCGTTTCGGCGACGCCGTTTTGAAGAGGTTCGCCTTTGACTGCGCCGGACAAAGTATTGTTGCGTTTAGCCGCGGCGTCGTTTTGCGCTTTTTGAAGAGACTCTTTGATCAACGGAATAAGGACTTTTTCACCGTCGCGAGTCAGATGAAGTCGATCTTTTTGGAAGAGGTCTTCACGTCCGCCGCCATTTTCGTTAGAAGTCGCGGCGGCGAAATCGATATAGTAGATGTTGGGATCGATATCGGCAAGCGCTTTGGCTTCGGCGTTGAATTGTCGGAAGGCTTCCCAATTCTTTTCGCGCACGGGCGGCATATGGAGCGCGCAGAAGTGTAACGTCAAATTCGGGTTGGCGTCACGCATCTTGTTAAGGAATTTTTTGAAATTGGCAAACGTTTCTTCGGCTGATTTACCGACAGCGATATCGTTACATCCACAGAAAAAGACGATATGACGCGGTTTATAGTCGACAAGGACGCGATCGCAAGCAAAATTCAACCAATCGGTGATCTGAGAACCGCCAAAACCGCGATTGACCGCATGGAATTCTTGGAAGTCATCGGGGATCTCTTTCCAAATCGTGAACGTTGAGCTGCCGATAAAGAACGTGGTCTCTTGGGTGGGAGGATTATCGGCGTTTTCTTTTTCAAAACGCTGCATGTCTTTTTCATACGGCGAATTGGCGCCTTGCGCGAATAGCGAAGACGACGATAGGCTAAATAAGCAGAGTAACGCTGCTATGAGGGAATAATGGAGTGTTTTGGAGAGTGGTGAAAACATGAATCCAAACCTTTGGAATACAGGAACTAAACTAAGGTTGATATAATGTAGCTCTAACTTGAGCGAACCCATGCTTTGGGGTATCAAGTATCTGTCAACGGTGCGTTAAATACCAAATCAGCATAAAGACCATTAGGATCGCGGCAAAGATCAATTTGCGTTTTAAGAGCGACCAGAAAGTGATTCCGCCGGTTAGGGCGGGTAAAACTTCGTTGTAGGCTTTACGGATCGACGCGTAATTTTCTTTGGCTATTCTTACGTCTTCATGCGTGGCCTTATTACGCATCGTGGCAATATAACGTATCTTCTTCTGGATGTTTACGGGAATCTTATCGCCGACGTCGGATAATTTTTCATGAAGACCTCGACCTTGAGCGTGGTAGTGGGTTTCGAGAACACGTTCAAGCGTCTGCGACATTTGGATTACTTTGGTAAAGTAGTCTGCCATGATAATGAAAGTATGAGGGGAATAAAATTACATTCGGGGGACGGCGATAGAACGAACTAATGCCGCAAGGATCTCGTCGACTTTGCGACCTTCGATCTCTGCTTCCGGGGAAAGACAAACTCGATGACGTAACGCAGGCGCGGCGATCTTAGTGACGTCGTCCGGCGTCGCAAATCCGCGACCTTGGAATAATGCGAGCGCGCGCGCTCCTTGGACTAACGCTAAACCTGCGCGAGTTGAAGCGCCGAAGCTCAATCGCGGGAAGTTTCTTGTTGCGCGCACTATCTTATTGATATAGTCTAACAATTGAGGCGCGACATACACTTTGTTGATCTCTTCGCGCATTCTGATAATATGCTCCGCAGACAGTACCGGCTGAACGACCTGTAATTTTTTTTGCGCGTCGATGTGTTTACCATGTTCCGCTAAGATTTTTAGCTCTTCTTCTTCGCTTGGGTAATCGGCGGTCAACTTGAACATAAAACGATCGACTTGCGCTTCGGGAAGACGGTATGTTCCTTCTGATTCTATTGGGTTTTGTGTTGCGATAACAAAGAACGGATACGGAAGGATATGCGTCTGACCGTCGACGGTGGCGGAACCCTCTTGCATTGCCTCGAGTAACGCCGAGTGAGTCTTTGCGGGCGCGCGGTTGATCTCGTCTGCAAGAAGGATCTGAGTGAAGACCGGCCCGGCGCGGAAATTGAATTCCTGGGTTTTCATATCGAACACGGAGGCGCCGATCACGTCGGAGGGCATCAGGTCCGGCGTAAATTGAATCCGACCAAATTCACAACCAAGAGCGCGACCTAATGCGGATGCAAATAACGTTTTACCAAGACCTGGGACGCTTTCGACGAGAACGTGACCACCGGAGAAAAGAGCGATCAACGATCCAAGGACCATCTCTTTTTGACCGACAAAGACTTTGGATAACTCTGCTTCCAATTTTCCATAGACGTCGGCGAATAGTTGTTTAGCTTGTTCGGAGAGCTCGTGCGCGCCGGCTTGTTCAAAATCAGGGGTTTCCGATCGAGAGTTGACGGCGTTGGTATTGGCGAAGTCTGTCATTATAAGTTGGATCTGTAAAAGGAACGTTGACTTGATAAGCGTTTCGTCATACGCTTTCCCACTTCATTATACACTTTTTATCGATGAAAAGAAAGAAAAGGGGCTTGCTACTTTATAAAAAAACGAAAAAAGCCGAAGACGTTTGAGGAACATCTTCGGCTTATATTCTGAAAGAACGCGAAAAGGCGTTAGCGGATAAACAGACGGTCAGATGATCGTATCGAGACGATTGATCGGAGCGTCGAGTTTGGTCAAGCCAAGACCCGGTTTATCAGAGAGGAGTAACTTGCCGTTAGGAGCGGTCTTGACGCCGTCGAAGACGTCGTTCGAGATGAGCAGGTTGCCGTCGAGGTCCGCCCAGTCGACCAACGGAGAAAGTTGAGCGGCGGCGGAGATCGCACAGGAGGATTCCGTCATACAGCCTACCATGACTTTCATGTCGAGCGCGCGAGCTAAGTTCAACATCTTCCACGCTTCACGCATACCGGTACATTTCATCAACTTGATATTGATACCGGAAAAAGCGCCTTTGAGTTTCGGAATATCGGTCAAGCGTTGGAGCGATTCGTCGGCTACGACCGGAAGAGGACTACGTTCGGTGATCCAGGCGATGTCGTCAAGCTTCGTTTTCTTCATCGGTTGTTCGACCATGACGATGCCTTGTTCGTGGAGCCAACCGATCATTTCGGAAGCGTAGACTTTGTCTTTCCAACCTTGGTTGGCGTCGACGGCGATCGGTTTATCGGTTACCGCTCGAACGGATTCGATCATTTCACGATCGCTCTTGTCGTCGCGTCCGAGCTTCACCTTGAGCATATCGAACTTCAAGGCTTCCTTCGTCTTTTCCATAACGACTTCCGGCTTATCAATACCGATCGTATAGAAGGTCGACGGCGTCTTTTCTTTATTCAAGCCCCAGATCTTCCACCACGGTTGTCCGATGAGTTTACCGACGAGGTCGTGTAACGCGATATCGACGGACGCTTTAGCGGCGGCGTTGTTTTCGCAGATCCCGTCGACGTACGTCAAGATATCGTCCATTTCGAAGGGACTCTTGAATTGGGAGAGATCGACGCGTTCTAGGAACGCCATGACGGAAGCTGTCGATTCGCTAAGATAAGGAGGCATAGAAGCTTCGCCATACCCGACGACGCCGTCGCATTCGATCTCGACTTGGACCGATTGCGTCGTCGTACGCGTGACGCCGGAAACGCCAAATGCGTGACGGAGCGTCAATTCGTAAGGCTTGAACGTAAGATTCATCTTGCCAAGTTTATTGGAGGTCGCCGCGACCGGGTCGGCGGCGCGAAGAAGACCGGAGCCGACGGAAGTGGTAAGCGCTGCTCCGAAAGCGGTTCCAACGGCGGTATGAAGGAAATTTCTTCTGTTCAACATGATGGGAGCTTTCTATTTTCAATAGTGTAAAAATTGATTTTCGCCAAGTGGACGATAGTGTTCGGTATGAGGCGCGCCGATCATGCGCACGACCTTAATAAGTTCTTTGGCGTTACCGGGATCGTAATCGGGCGACTCGGGGTCTAAACTACTTTCGTGAACGCTAGTCGCGGAGTGGATGAAGCGTGCGTCGCCGAGGTAGATCGCAACGTGGCGCCAAGAAGTGGAGCCGTCGGCGCGATGCTTACCGAAAATGAGTAAGTCGCCGGGGCGATAATTTTTCCATCCTTCGGAACGATCCACGTCGATACCCTCACGACGGATCTGACTGACGTCGCGTAAGATAGAGTAGCCGTTTAAACGGAAGCAGATATTAACGAGACCGGAACAATCCATTCCGTTGGAAGTATTCCCACCCCAGACATAGGGAGAACCAAGGAACAGACGCGCCGTCTTGATGATGTTGTCGGCGGTCAGTTCGCGTGTCGCAAGCCATTGGTTCCATTCCATCCCTTCTGTTTCGGGGATCCAACCAACTCGACCGTTCGGGGTTTCAACTTGATAGAAACCGTTTTCGATCGCTGAGTCTTTCCAGAGAACGATGCAACCCGCGGTGAGGTCGGAAATCGTTGCGGATCCTGTGGATGGCTTAGAATAGATATGACCGTGTAGTTCTGTCGAGACGATGTGTTTCGCGTTAGCCCAAGCGTCATATGCTTCCTTGGATTTAGGACAAACACTGCCCGCGGTCGTATAACCAAAATACCCGTCGTAGTTTTGGATCATGATCCAACCGCCGGACGCTTTTTTGATGATGCGGACCGGCATGCCCATAACGCTTTGAGTCCCCCATTCGGCGGCGTAGTCAGGCTTCTTTTGAAGTTGGATCGCGGAGTAGTTGACGAGCGCGCGCCAATTGCCGTTAAGTTCCGGGTTTTCTTCCGGATAAAGGGCGGCTTCGATCGTCCATTCAGAGAAATCGGCGGTAAGTTCTTTAACAGCGTCGCGCGCTTCGGCGGAAGTCGTTTCAACACGCGCTTTTTTGGCGTTTGCGTCGATCGTTGTTTCGAAAAGGTCTAAGCGTAAGTCCGGCGTGTATTGCGCTTGGATCTCGGCAACTCGCGTTTTCAACGCTTGAGCTTGGTCTTCCCCCTTAGATTCGCAGACGTTAATGAGGAATGTCGCGATGAAGGACAAAGAAATAATGACGATTTTATTCATGGAACTAATACTTCTATTGGGTTATCTTGTTTTGTGCCGAAACGCAGTACAAAACTAACGAGCAAGTCGGAAATTCAACGCTTAGAGCGCTTGAGAATTAGCGTCTACTCGTGTATATTATACAATAAAGTCAATCGGACGCTACTGTTGAACCGATTGTTTTTCACAAAAAGCGTTTTGGTACATCCTGGTTATTAAGAATTGAGTGTGAATATGAAACGAGCGATTTTATGGTTCGCGAGTTTGTTGGCCGTCGTTACGATCGGTTCCCAATCCGCGTTTGCTTGGCAGTATGAGTGGGAAGGCAAAGTTCGCGACGCGATTCAAGCAAGCCAATTTGCGCAAGCTACTGAAATGTTGGACGCGCTTAATGTTTCCGACGCTGAACAGACGCAGAAAGAATGGTACTACGAACTTATGCGTCGTATCAAGATTGAATTCCCTTATAGCGAAGCGCAAGTCAAAAAACAACTTGCCGACGCCGGTCTTGATAACAGCGATGAAAAGATGCGCGAATGGGAAGCCAAACGTTATCTCGAAATGCGTCCTATCGACGGCGAACGTTGGTATTTCAAGCACGTTCTTCCCAACCTTATGCGCCTTGACCCGGCTCTTCGTCCGAAACGCGTCCTCTCTGCCGAAGATAAACAAAATCGGGAATTCCGCGTTAAGAATTGCGCGGAGATGATTGAATTCTCCGACGGCAATGGCAAACTGACCCACGGTCAAAAGAACGTCTTCCATTGTGTCGCTAAGGTTCCCGCCAATACGGTTCCCGCCGGCGAAACGATCAAATACTGGGCTCCGTTCCCGCGTGAGTGGACTCCCCGTCAACAGGACGTAAAATTGTTGTCTCATAACGCCGACGTTTGCAAGATCTCTCCGAAAGAAGATATGCAACGCACCGTTTATATGGAAAAGACTGCCGTTCAAGACGAACCTACCGTCTTTGAATTCTCTTTCCAAACGACTTCTTACGCTCAATATTTCTCGCAAGAGTATCTGCTCGAAAACGTCAAACCTTATGATGTTAACAGCGATCTCTATAAAGAATACACCGCCGAGTATCTTCCTCACATGATCAAGTCTGACGCCATGAAAGCGTGGACCGACGAGATCGTTGGCGATGAGACCAACCCCGTAAAGATCGTTTCTAAGATCTTCAACGCTATTGATAGTCGTTTCCCCTGGGCTTCCTCTAACGAATATGGTACGATGCTCTGCATTCCTGAATACGTTATACGCGAAGGTCACGGCGACTGCGGTATGTTGACTCTCACGCTCATCTCTGCGTTGCGTTGCAAGGGCATTCCCGCGAAATGGCAAAGCGGTTGGACTATGCATTTGGATAACGAATGCGGTATGCACGACTGGGGCGAAATCTACTTCGAAGGTATCGGATGGGTTCCGGTCGACCAATCCTACGGTCTCATGAACTGCGACGATCCGCTCGTTAACAATATCTACAAGAGCGCGCTCGATCAACTTCGTCTGGTCATCAACGACAATATCGGTTGTAAATTCACCCCTGAAAAGGAATTCTTCCGTAGCGAACCGGTCGACTGCCAAGCCGGTGAAATGGAATGGAAGGGCGGAAACTTGTACTTCAACAAGTGGTCCTTCAAAATGACCGTTGAATCCGAGAAGCTTGACTGATAAGCTTGCGTTTGCGATCGTTGAGTTATAAATAAATGAAGACGCCGACTTTGATTCGTTTTAAAGTCGGCGTCTTTTTTGTATAATAAGAACGCAAATGACGTGTTGGAATACGTCGAAATAGGGAATGAGCAATTTATTTAGGAGCGAGATATGAATATATTGAAGACTAGTTTGTGTGCGGCGCTCTTAGCGTCGGCTTGCGTTGGTTATGGAGACGAACCTTCAAGCGCTTCTTTTCAAATCGACGCGACGCAGCGCGGTAAGATTATTGGAAACAAAGTCTCTACCGTTAATATTTGGCAGCACCAAACTTGGAAGCCCGGTAAAGATGAAGGCGCGGATCTTTCGAAATTTGTTGAACACGTCCAGTTCATGCAAGCGACAGGGGGAAATGCGTCGCGCGATATGTTTCTCGACCCAACAAATTTAGACGTTGTCGATGATTACGAGTTTTCGTCGTTGATCGCTTCATGTCATAATGTTCTCAATGTCAACGCGAAACCGTTGATCAAGTTGAGCGTCCCTGATAAGTTTTCTCGCGAACGTATGGAAGACGGATTCAGTGTTGACGCGCTTCCGCCGGACGACTACGAGGTTTACTATAATTATATTCACGCTATTGCCGAGGCGTTGGTTGAGGAGTTCGGATTAAAAGAAGTACGAACGTGGGGATGGGGCGTTTTAGTCGAATTTGAAAACGAGAGTTGGTTCCACGATAAAGATAAGTCGCCGGAAGGTAGTCGCGACGCGTTTTTCAAACTGTATGATTATTCTTACGCGGCGCTTTCCGACGTTCTCGGTCCTGACGTCTATATTGGCGCTCACGCTATGGCATGTACGGAAGGACTTTGGGACGAACGCGATTTCCTTGATCACTGTGCGAAAGATGTGAACGCTAAGACCGGGGAACGCGGCGTTCCGATCAAGTACTTCGCTTGTTCGTTCTATGACGACGCGCCATGGCTTGCTCACCCTATGACTTTGGCGGAAACAGTTGGACGAATTAGGGAACGCGCTCTTTCGCTTGGGTTGAACGATCTGCGTTATGGCGTCGACGAGGGACGTATATTGTATGCAACGCCGGGAAAAGATGGTAAGGATCTGGTTTGGCGTATCGTTGCGCAGACTTTTCAAGCCGGGTATGACGCGCACACATTTAAGATCATGGTCGATAACGATATCGATTATTTTAGCGCGTGGAGCTATTCAAGCGCCGGCGCTTACAGCGGATATCCGTTATTAGCATACCGTGTCGCCGAGAAATTGTATGATTTCCGTAACGCCAAATTACTGGCGCTTACAAGTGAAAAATCATTGGCGGAAGGCGTCGAGTGTGAAGCTGTCGCCGCGTTTGACGAAGACGCGAATTCATTGTTGTTGACTGCTTACAACTTCAAGTTTGATCTAAATTACGAAGATTCCGCCAGCATGACGTTTTCGATCGACGCGCCGTTTTGGAAGGATAAGGACGTAGAGATCGTGGAAACAACGATCGACGACGAAGAAAACTTCTTCTGCCAATGGTTGAAAGACCGAGAAGAGTATAAGATTACGGACGATATGTTCCATTGGTCCCCTGATAGCGGATGCTTGGATATGTCTTTCATCGATCCTAATGCTCGCGACCTATATTTTAACAAGTTGCGCCCCGGTTATTTAGCAAAAGCGAATACTCCGCCTCGTACTTCGACTAAGACTGTTCATGTTGATTCCGACGGTAAGATACAGCTTTCTAAAACGCTTGCCAGGCACGCCGTGGTCTTCTATACGATCAAAGAAAGATAAAGGTCGACCGGGCTTATGAAATAACAAAACGCGGCGTCGGCATGGTCTGACGTCGCGTTTCTTTTATTGCTAGGAGGATATTCTCATTTCAAAATAGAAGGGTCGAGAACGACCACAATAGGACGGTGGTCGGAGGCAACTTTTTCGTCTACTACGTAAGTCGTTTTAACGGCTTTCTTCCAACTGTCGATAGAGATTTCACCGGTCGGATCGGCGGCGCAAATATAGTCGATATGGATATTAGGTTCGTTAGCGGGGAACGTGGGATCGTCCGGATTAAGAAGCGCCCAGTCTTTTTTAAGCTCTACGATCGAGCTTTCCTCTAATTCCGCGTTGAAGTCGCCGCAAATGAATACCGGTTTCTTTTGGGCCTTCATTTGACTTGTGACGATACCGACTGTCGTGTTACGGTCTTTCTCCGTCAACGACCAATGCGAGCAGCAGAAGACATATTTATCAAATTCAGCGACAAGTAAACAACGCTTTTCTTCCGTACCGGGAAGCGGATAGTAGTTGACGCTCAACGGCTTTTCCTTGGAGAGAATACCAATACCATATTTCCCTCCTTGGTAGTCGATCGCCGGACCGTAGGACGGATTCATATTCGTTAACTTAGCGAATTCTTGAAGAACGTCAACGTTCTTGGAACGCTTGGTGTTTTGATCGAGTTCCTGAATTGCAACCACTTCCGGCGCTTCGGCGTTGATGACGGAACAAATTCGCGCGTAGTCGGTTTTATTATCAAGCCCGTTGCCGTTGCGCACGTTATAAGACATGATCTTAAAACCGTCGGAGGTTTGAGCGAAAGTACGCGCGCTAGAAAAAACGACCGCGCTCGATACCATGAGAACAAGCGCGGACAGTTGATATAATTTTCTGAGTGTAGATTTCATCGATTCGTTACTTTCAGATATTGCGCGTAGCGTTTTCAATAACGAATCGACAAGGAATTTCATTTAGAGCGACGATTTCCGTCATTTCCCTCTAAGAGGGAACCCCAATTATCCAAGACGATCTGGATCAGCTTATCAAGTTCATCCAACTTTTGGAGCAACTCTTCATGCTGAGATTCAATACGTTTGGACGTCGTTTCGTATTTTGATTGGGACGCTTGCGTCGTTTGAGTCATCGATCTTAGTTCCGTTTTATCGCTTGATCGTTAAGTCTCTAAATTGTCGCGACGTTCGTCTGACAATTGGGAAGCAACGGAACTATAATCGGCAGAACAAAACAAAGATTGGAATTTTTAAAAAATAAACGGTAAACTTTCTCTATTTTGTCAGTGTTGACTTTGTGAGAGCGTTATGAAAATAGGACGTCGATAAACAAGTATCGACGCCCATTTTTACGATCGTTTCATCTCCTAAGCATTAAGGCTCAGATCATGACTTGCGTACGCAAGTTGCAGGAATCGATCTCTTTGTGGCAGATCGTCAAGGCGTCGCGAGCCAAAACGCCGTCCAACATCGCGGAGGGACGACCTTCGAGGAAGCAATTACGAGCTTCGGTCAATTCGTTGACGAACGGGGTAATGTCGTCGCCGGCCGGGAATTCAGGCTTTTCGATCGTGCCGTCGGCGTGAAGGACCGTGACGGGAACCGCGTTGAAGCAGTCGGTGAAGACGGTGGCTTTTTCAAAGTGAACTTCGTAAGAGAAGGTGAACGGACGCGCTTGTTGCATGATGCAACCGCTCGTCGCGGTAACGACCAAGTCGGAGTCGTTATAGACAAAGTGCGTATTGAAGTATTCCGGAACATCGCCGCGGAGACGACCGAGCGTGCGGACCGCTTTCGGCATACCGAACATCGTGCGAATGAAGTGAGCGTCGTGAATATGGAGGTCGAGCATCGGACCGCCGGAACCGTTCATGCTGTAGAAGTTCTTCAACCACGTAGGATCGGAAATGACGCGAGTGAAGTTACCGCCGAGGCATTTGCCGAACTTACCGGTGATCTGCGCTTGGTAGATGTAGTTGAACGCGTCAAAGAACGGAAGAACGTGACCGATCATCAGAAGTTTACCGTTTTTCTTCGCGGCTTCGACCATCGCGGCGCCTTCTTCAGCGCAGAGCGCGATCGGTTTTTCACAGAAGACGTTTTTACCGGCGTTCAACGCGGCGATCGCGTTCGCGGCATGGCCCGCGGGAGGAAGACAGATATCGACGACGTCGACGTTAGGATCGGCAAGAAGGTCTTCGATCTTTTCATAAGTGGCGACGCCGGTCAGATCCATTTGCGTGCCCTGAGGACCGAAATTGCCCTTGATCTTCGTCCAATCGCCGGAGAGACGTTCCTTCGCGTAAGATTCGCAAAGCGCGACGACCTTGACGTTTTCAATACGTTGGTAGGCAAGATAATGGATCATGCCCATGAAACCGATTCCGACGATACCGACCTTCAGCATAGGGAAACTCCTTCAGTATGATGTGTATAAGCGGCAAACGCCGCGATCAAGTTCGTGTTGGCGCGAAATCTCGCGCGTCAGATTTTCGTCTAGTTTACGCTTTTAAGCCTATGATATAAAGCGTATTTCTATAAATTTTTTCAAATTTTGCCATTTTTTTCAGTGAATACTCTGATTTGTGGATTACGACGTTTTTACGGATAGCGCCGTTGGAACGTCTATTTGGTCTAGCATCGTTCGACGTTTTTCGGTAGGATACCTATACGTCGCGCCTTGAGGTGAAGACATGGCGCGCGTCTTATTGTGTGAAGGATACTCGTTGACTGATTTGAGAGAATTCGAAGATGACTCGAAACGATAAACTAAATAATCGTTTATTCGGCGTTTTAGCCGGGATGGCGGCTTTGGTCGCGCCTACCGGGTTGATTTCTGTGTTTGCCGACGACGATGCTGTGCAGACCGCGAACTATGTGCAGACGGCCGTTGATCTAGCGGATGCAATCGAACAGACTGCCGGAAAGGTTCCGGTTGCTTCTAAAACCGATGCGAAAGTTGGAAAAGCCAAGAAAGCGGAAGCGACTAATGGCGGTAAGATCGTAGACGATCTCGAAAAAGGTTTGCCAAATCTTAATGTTCGTGCCGACGATGACGCGCACACCGAACACAAGCCTCACGGCGCGTCTTTGGCGGGCGTTCAACCTGGGGTGACGAAATTCTCCGAATTGAAGAAGAACCCTACGTTTGCGAAACCTGTCGCGGAAGAATCTGTTGAAGATTTCCAAGTGGCGACGTATCAAGATCCTACGTTGCCCGATATTACGATCCAAGTTGTTGGTAAAGACGACTTGGTCGAAGCGATCATGATGAATTTGAACGAACCTCGCGCTGAGTCTGACGCTCGTAAGGTCTTCGAAAGCGAGATTAAAGACGTTCGTCCGATTTGGAGTCCTGACGAAGAAGGTAATTTCCGTGAAGTCTTCCCGGAAAAGGGCGTCGCGTTTGTTTTGGAACCGGGAGAAACGCCGGGTTTACCCAGTAACCGCGTTGTTCAGATCGTTGCCGAGACTGTCAAGTGCGAATACTTCATCATGCGCGCCGAACAGGATCTACACGTTTCGTATACGTATGCTCGCGACGACGCCGAACACGCTTTACTTCACGATCCAAACGCTCCGGGCGCTCATTGGATCTTGGCGAAAACGCACCTTTCCGTCGGTGATGTTACGAACGCGCGTAAACACATCTTCAAAGCGATCAAATTGAACGATTCGCTTCCGCAATTCCATTTGACGTACATCGACACGTTGATCCAAGCGGGAGAAGTTGATTCCGCTCTGCGTTACATGGATGCGACGCGCGATACGTTTGGCGAACATCCGTTGTATCTGATCGAGGGACTTGTTCTTGACTCGATCTTGCGACATGAACAAGCCGAACCGGATTACGACGGTTCGATCGCGCAAGGGCAACGCGCTTTGAAAGCTCTTTCCGGTCTGTTTGAATCGAGTTTGTCTCCCGAAGTTACTTGGGCGGCTAAGAAACTTGAAGAACGCGCTAATCTGTCCATCGCCGTTGCTGTTGCGCGTAAGTCTTGGAAGGATCCCGCGGATCAAGAAAAAGCGTTTGAATGGATCGACGCCGCTACTGCGGTTGCGACCGAACTTGATCAGATGATGAGCGAAGACTCGCAACTGCCTTCTGCTCAGATCGACGTCTTGCAAGCCGGTATCGACGTTTGTCTTGAATTACCCGACGCTAAGGAAGTCGACGCTTATACCCAACGCATGATCGCCGCCGCTGATATCTATCTGAAGAAAGCGCTTGACGAAGTTTCCGCCGCGTCCGTACGTTGGAGAGCCGGGAAGGCCTTGACCGCCGCGTCGCGTATCTACGAAGCGCGCAAGGATTATAAGAAGGCTGCTGAACTCGGAGAAAAGGCGTTGAAATATCTCTCTGTTGTTACAGAGTATCGCCCTGCCGTCGATCGTATCCCGACTGCTTTAGCTCAACTTGAACTTGGTCAAGTCTATGCGATCGGTTTGAATAACGTTGATAAAGCGATGGACTACTTCACCAAAGCAAACGATTTGTTCGATCAGATCAAAGGCTCCGTTCGTGCTCGCGACGCGTCTCTTGTTGGTATCCCGCTTGCTACCGCCGCTTCCGCGTGTTGGAAGAAAGGGAAGAAACAAGAAGGACTTGAGATGTTGAAGAATTCTGTTGCTTTCCTAGAAAAAGCGCATGAAGGCGGATTTGTCAAAGACAGCGATCTGTATGTTCCTTATTCCAACCTCTCTACGATGAGTAAGGCTAATAAGAATACCGCCGACGCTACGAAGTACAAGAAACTCGCGGAAAAATATGCTCCGGCGGGTAAGTGATAGTTAGACGATATCGAGTGGATACTTGCCGCGTTTTGATCGTTGGATCGAAACGCGGTTTTTTCTATGCGCTAATTGGTAATGAACTCAAAAATCGTTTGGCGTATTACTCTTTCTTAAATGGAATTGGGTTTTTTAATAATTTGTTGTTGACGGACGATGTTGTTTTAAAATATGAATATTAAAGAGTTAGAGATTTTTGGTGAATTAGTATTGCTAATGACGATAAATAACTGTATAACTATTTTGAAAAGAATCTATTGACGATTTTGTTAATAAAAATACAATAAATCGTAATGAACGACTTGTACGCTCGTTTTTCCTAGTAATTATCCATGAGGAGCTTTAAGATGTCGGTACAGATTCCGTCCGGTTATGTTGCGAAACTCGGTCCTGAGATGATGGAACAGGCGATCTTCAATTTGAAAGAAGATTTCCAAGACGTTTTTTCGCACGATTTGAATTTACGTCGCGTAACGGCTCCTTTATTCGTTCAAACTGGGACGGGTATTAACGACGACCTTAATGGTGTTGAACGTTCCGTAAAATTCCCGATCAAGGCGATGAATGAAGCTAAGGCGGAAGTGGTTCACTCCCTCGCAAAGTGGAAGCGCATGAAGCTTGGTCAATACAAGATCCCTGCGGGCTACGGTATTTATACCGACATGAACGCGATCCGCGCTGACGAAGACCTCGACAATATTCATTCCCTCTACGTCGATCAATGGGACTGGGAACGCACTATTGAAGCGAAGGATCGTAATCTCGATTATCTCTGTGACGTCGTTGAAAATATTTACGAGTGTCTCAAACAAGTCGAACAAAACGTTTACGAAGACTATCCGCATATTCGTCCGATCTTGCCCGAAACGATTACGTTTGTTCAAGCGGAAGATCTGCTTAACGAATTTCCGAACCTTACTCCTAAGGAACGCGAGACTGAGTTCGTTCGCAAGTACGGCGCCGCTTTTGTTATTGGTATCGGACATAAGCTCTCCAATGGCGAAAAGCACGATGGACGCGCTCCCGATTACGACGACTGGAGTACTGAGACCGATCCCGGTTACTACGGCTTGAATGGCGATATCCTCGTTTGGAACCCTGTATTGAAGAGTTCTTTCGAATTGTCCTCGATGGGCATTCGCGTGGACAAACGTTCTTTGTTGAAGCAACTTCAACTTGAAGGTTGTGAAGAACGCCGTGAGTTGGCTTTCCATAAGGCGTTGCTCAACGACGAGTTGCCCTTGTCTATCGGCGGCGGTATCGGACAATCGCGCCTCTGTATGTTCTTCTTGCGTTGCGCGCACATTGGCGAAGTTCAAGCCTCGATTTGGCCGGAAGATATGATTCGCGAGTGTGTTGCCGGCGGTATCTACCTCCGCTGAGGTATAATTTCTGAATCAAAAAAAAGCGACCGAAACATATATGTTTCGATCGCTTTTTTCATTTCATAATACGACGATCATCTATCGCGGCGAGGATAGAAATTCGCGAGTTGGTCGGCGCCGCGTCGCCAGCGGATCCAAGCTTCTACGTCGTATCCATAGTCGACAGGCGAGGGGAAATAGATCGAGACGATACTTGCTAACGCGGCGTGAACCGTTTCGTTTTGACTCATCTCTGTAACTGTCTTGACGCGAGTTCCACCGCCGGGACTAAAACTATTGAGTCCCCCGTTTGAGTCAAAAGAAGCGCTTGTTTTATCTGAACCTACGACGACTTGACGTTTATGCGCTGTTATTAGCGAGTTGATCAAATCGGGAATTGCGCTTTCCGCTTCTAGTTTTTCAAGAGCGAAAGCGGCGCGATTGATCATAGCGACGTCGTTGGAGGAACGCAGCTCTCTTCTAAAGTATTCGATCGCTTCGTTGCGCGCCGTCTTTTTCTTGTAGATCCCATCAAGCGCCGCGACTCTTACGTCCAATTCGGGATCGTTCATTGCGATCTTTCCTAATTGCCCTAGGGCTGCCGGCGTTCCGATCGACGCTATGGCTTGGGTTACTAAAACGCGTCCTTCGACATTTTTCTTTTCGGTTGTATAGATCTTAAGCAAGGGGCTCAACGCCATTGGATTTTTGACTCGACGTAAGGCTTCACGTGCGCGTTGATTCTCGTTGAGCGCGCCTTGGTAGAGGAATTGGATCTCTTTCTTCCAGTATCGCGCTTCTTCTTTTTCTTGTTCTTTCTGACGGTATATTGCCGCTTCTTGTTTGGAAACGCTCTTACCGCCGACGCGCTCAAGACCTTTTTGTTCTAATTGTTCTTTCTTTGAGATCCAAACCCCGTTTTCTTTAACGTGTTGTAAGGCTTTGTGCGCTTCTTCATTCTCAGGATCTAGTTCGAGCACGCGTAGATAACGTTCGTCGGCCAAGGCGGAGAGTTGTTTTTCGATAGCCCAACGCGCGATCTTCAAATGCGCCTCGACCGTATCCTTTTGTAACGGCGCGAAATTTCGATACGAGATCTGTTCAGGTCGAAGATTAGTGACTTGTTTTACTTCTTCAACGTCGATTATTATCTTACCGCCAAGCGTCGGTTCAATTTCATAGACGTCTGATCGTGCCGCGTTAGGATTCTTGACTACTCCGCGGATCCCGCCTCCCTGTTGGATCGAGACGCCGCCGGATTTGGAAACGTCGGGCGTTTGTGCCTGCGTGGCGTCGCAAAACAACATGCCTAGCGATAATACGCCGAGCGTAAGCGCGTGTTTGCCGCTTTGAACGTTCATTGGTTTCTTTCTCCTTGCGGTCGCTGTTATGCTAAGAAGGGCGTAACCCCACGTTTCTACTTTATCGGCGGTTTGGATTCGTTTCTTTCTTTGAGACTTGCTATCCGTTATTCTCGTTTGTTGTTCAATATTTTATCTAATGTGAATATCTAAGCTTGCTGATAGTTCGGAATATTGATAATAAAAAAGCCCTCGGCGTTATCAAAACTCCGAGGGCTAGATTTTCGCTAGGCGGAAATCGCAGGTTTAATCAGCTCACTTGCCGATGACCTTGCGGACTTCTTCCAAGTGACCGGCGGAACCGAGCATTTCATTCTTGTGAATGATGTAGTCGGCGTAAGCGGGCATGAAGATCTTGCCAGGCTTACGAAGGTCGAATTCGGCGGGTTGATCGCGGAAGAATTCACGATGGATCGCGCACCAAACGAGACGACCGTCGGTGTCGATGTTGATCTTGGTGACGCCGAGCTTGGCAGCCGGGAAGTATTGCTTTTCATCGACGCCGCTAGCGTTCTTCATCGCGCCGCCGGCGTTGTTGATACGAGCGACCCATTCGGCCGGAACGGAAGAACTGCCGTGCATGACGAGCGGGAAGTTCGGCTTGACGGCGTTAACGGCGGCTTGGATCTTTTCCAAGACGTCGAAGTGGAGGCCTTGAGAACCGGAGAATTTGAAAGCGCCGTGAGAGGTGCCGATAGCGACGGCGAGGGAGTCGACGCCGGTCTTTTCGATGAATTCAGCGGCTTGCGCGGGGTCGGTCAATTTGACGGAACCAACGACGTCTTCTTCAACGCCGCCGAGTTGGCCGAGTTCGGCTTCAACGACGATGTTCTTGGCGTGAGCGGCGTCGACGACGCGCTTGGTGATCTCAACGTTTTTCGCGAATTCTTCATGAGAAGCGTCGATCATGACGGAGCTATAGAAACCGCTGTTGATGCAGTCGTAGCAGACTTCTTCGGTACCGTGGTCAAGGTGAACGGCGAAGATGGCGTCCGGGAAAACTTCGTCGGCTTGACGGATCATGCCTTCGAGGAATTTCTTGTCGGTGTAGTCGCGAGCGCCGCGAGAGATTTGGATGATGAACGGAGCGCTCTTGGAAGCGTCGCTGGGATCTTCGTTCTTGGCGGATTTGCCAAGGTTACCGCGGAAAAGACCGACGATTTGTTCCAAGTTGTTGATGTTGTAGGCGCCGATCGCGTACTTGCCGTAGGCTTCCTTGAACAGTTCTTTGGTGGTAACGATCATTGAATATCTCCTTCAATGTATATGCAGTTAAGGCTCGTCGCAAATACGCCGCATAAGCAGCCGAAGGATCGGCGCGGACGTCGACGCGTCTTTATAATATTATTTTCCTAGGTATTTTAACCTGTTTTTCCGCTTTGAAAATGGGGGGCGGCGCTTTTATCAACAGGTTTTGTTTCTTCTAGCCGTATTGTTGTTACGACTGGAAAGGATTGCCTGGATTCCGAGTTCAAACAGCTTTTTCAAGCGTGGGATATTCGGCAATATGTGGATTCGGTAAATCTTCATGAAATGATAAACATTGACGCTTGCGTTGAGATATTACAAAAAATCGTTAAAACGCGTTCATTCTTTTTCATAAAGACCGCGGATGGAACTTCAGACTCTTCCAACCTTGAATGTTGAGAGTAAAATTGGGAACGGCGCTTTCTGTTTTGCGTCGACAGCCTACAAAGAAAGAGGAAGAGATGAACGACGATCTTACCCCCATGATGAAACAGTACTACGAAGCAAAAGAAGCGTCGAAAGGCGCTCTTTTACTATTTCGTATGGGGGACTTCTATGAAATGTTTTTTGACGACGCGTATAAGGCGGGCGAAACGCTTGGCATCACTGTTACCACGCGCGATCGTAATAAATCGTCTTCCGAAGCGACTCCAATGGCGGGGTTCCCATGGCAGCATCTGGACGCTTATCTTGCTCGGTTAGTCGCCGCGGGGCATCGTGTCGCCGTGTGCGATCAGATGGAAGACCCGAAAAAATGCAAGACGATCGTTCGACGCGAAGTTACTCGTATCGTGACGCCGGGTACGATGATGGAAGAATCGATGCTCGATCCGCGACAGAGCAACTTTCTGGCTTCCATCTATGTGTCTGACGATAAAAAAGCGAAGATATGCGCGACAAAACGTAAGGTTGGATCGCGAAATTTCGATCTTGAAGCGCCGGAACTATTGAAAGACGCGGCGCCGCAGGAAACGCAAGACGACGAACTGAAGACAACGTCTGAGCTTTTTGATTCCGACATCTCGCCAAATCGATTAGTTGGACTGGCCTGGGTCGAACTGTCTACCGGAAAGTTTTGCGCGTCTACCGTTTCGTACGCCGAATTATTTGATCAGTTAGCGCGTATTGCGCCTGCCGAGTGCTTGATTCAAGAGGAACTGCGTTCGCGTTTTCCCTCTTGGTTGTTAGAGCGTACTACGCTAACGGAACGCCCGGGGTGGATCTTTAGAAAACAGACGTCGCTAGAGATTTTAGCTAAGCATTTCCATTTGAAAACGTTTGAGGGTTTAGGTTTTAACGAATCGGGGGAAGACGTTTACGCGCTCCAAGCCGCCGGCGCCGCGCTTGATTATCTGCTTGAAACGCAAAAGCAATCTCTTGAATATATCGATACTCTTACTCCATATCGTTGCGGACAATTTCTTGAGATCGACGAGTCGACGCGACGGAGCTTGGAGATCTGCCAGACTTACCGCGATGGAAGGCGCGACGGTTCCTTGTTAACAACGATCGATCGTTGCGTAACTTCTATGGGAAGCCGGCTTCTCGCAGAGTGGATCGCGTATCCGTTAACTGACTTAGAACGTATTGTTGCTCGTCAAAACGCTATTGAAGAGATCGTTGCTCGACCTGCCGAAACTGATTCAATTCGCGGATTGTTCCGCGGCGTCTCAGACTTGGAACGCATTATTTCGCGTATCGTACAAGGTCGCGGCGCGCCGCGTGAATTGGTCAATATCGCTAAGACTCTACAGATACTGCCGAGTTTTAAAGAATATCTCGATTCGTCTTCAAGTAACCTTTTGAAGTTGCTGGGTAAGCAGATCGTCTTACAAAACGAGTTGTGGGAAGAATTGACGCGAGCATTTGGCGACGAAGCGCCTCTGAACTATCGCGACGGCGGTTTCGTACGGGAAGGATATTGTCCGAAACTTGACGAATACCGCGCTTTGCAACGCGGAAGCAAGGAATGGCTCGCAAAGTATCAAAAGGATCAGATCGAAGCGACCGGTATTTCCAATCTCCGTGTCGGTTTTACGAGTGTTTTTGGGTACTATATCGAAGTTTCTCGCGCTCAGATCGATAAGATTCCGGATTATTATGTGCGGAAGCAGACGCTTAAAAACGTCGAACGATACATCACTCCCGATCTTAAACAGTATGAGGAAAAAGCGCTTGGCGCGCAAGAATTGGCGCTCGAGAGAGAAATGGCTATCTTTAGCGAGTTGCAAGCTAAGGTTGCCGCTGTTCGCGCCGATATCCAACGCGCGGCAGGAGTGCTTGCGCATCTTGACGTCTTGGCGGGATTAGCAAATCTCGCGACTAGTCGAAACTATTGTCGTCCTACGATGGTCAACGAATCAATTTTGGCTATCAAAGAGGGACGGCATCCTTCGCTCGATCTCAATAGTCCTAACGGGGAGTTTGTTCCCAACGACGCGTACTGTGACGCAAAGAACGGATATATCCATTTGATCACCGGTCCTAATATGGCGGGTAAGAGCACGTTCATCCGCCAGACTGCGTTGCTAGTACTCTTAGCGCAGATCGGTTCGTTTATTCCGGCGGCCGAAGCGACCATTGGGATCGCCGATCGTATTTTTGCGCGTGTTGGCGCCTCGGACGAACTGACTCGCGGACAATCGACGTTTATGGTCGAGATGATCGAAACTGCGAGGATCCTTAATAACGCTACTCCGAGAAGCTTAGTTATTCTCGACGAGATCGGTAGAGGAACGAGTACTTACGACGGCGTCGCGTTAGCGTGGGCTATTGTCGAATACATTTCGAAGAAGGTAAAGAGCCGAACGTTCTTTGCTACTCACTACCACGAATTGACCGATCTTGCCGACGTCTGCGACGGCGTGAGTAATTTGAATGTCGAAGTGCGAGAATGGAAAGGCGAGATCGCTTTCCTGCATAAGATCAAGCCCGGCGCTGCGGATAAGAGCTATGGTATCCATGTCGCTCGTTTAGCCGGCGCGCCGCGTGAGGTCGTTGAACGTGCCAAAGAGATTTTGACGGGACTTGAAGCCGCGCAAGTGACCGCTGCTACTGACGTCACACGACAAGCGTTGCGCGATCTTTCCGATCGTTCCAAGAAAAAGGAGGCGCCCGTTCAGTTCTCGCTCTTTGGACCGGAGGATCACCCTGTGGTCGAGGAGCTACGCAACCTTGATTTTAATACGCTGACCCCGATGGACGCGTTGTTAACGATTGAACGCTGGAAGAACTATTTGAAGAATTCGGAACCGCAAAAACGGTAGTTTCTTTGTTTGGTCGGTCGTCGCCGATACCCGTATTGGGGAAGCTCGCGATTTGTCGAGCAAAAGTTTCGGAGAGAAATTGAAAATGAAAACGCCATTAGAACGATTTTTGAAATATTGTGCTATCGAAACAACGTCGAGTGAAGAATCGAGCGTTACTCCGAGTACGCCGACCCAATTCAATCTGGCTCGCGTACTGGTCGACGAACTGAAAGAACTAGGGCTGAGTGACGCGCAAGTTGACGAACATTGCTATGTTACGGCGACGTTACCCACGAATATTGCGGATCGCAAAGTCCCAACGATCGGATTGATCGCGCATCTTGATACTTCCTGCGCCGCATCCGGCGTCGACGTCAAGGCAAAGATAGTCGAGTATCAAGGCGGAGACGTCGTTCTTGAAAGCGGCGTCGTTATTAAAGAAAACGAAGATATGAAAACGCTTGTCGGAAAACGACTTGTCGTTACTGATGGAACAACGCTGCTTGGCGCGGACGATAAAGCCGGCGTTGCCGCTATCATGGCTGCCGTTGAACGACTTATTGCTTCCGATAGACCGCGCGCTAATGTTCGCGTTTGCTTCACGCCGGACGAAGAGATCGGTAACGGCACGGCGTTTTTTGACGTCGAAAAATTTGGCGCCGATTACGCTTATACCGTCGACGGCGGCGCCGCTCCTGAGATCAATGGCGAGACGTTTACCGCTGATAAAGCGACGATCGAGACCGAAGGTTTTGACGTTCATCCCGGAGAAGCCAAAGATACGATGGTCAATGCGGGCAGGATCTTAAGTCACATCCTTGCCGCGTTACCTGTCGACCGCGCGCCTGAGACGACTGACGGACGCGAACCGTTTCTTCATGTTTACAGTTTGGAAGGGGGCGTTTCTACCGCTCGCGCGTCGTTGCTCCTTCGCGCGTTTGACGAAGAAGCGCGCGCCGAGAACAAGCGTATCTTGACTGATGCTGTTGAAGCGGCGAAAGCGAAATTCCCCGCGGTGCGCAAGTGCGAATTGAAGATCGAACAACAGTACTTGAATATGGGATATTTCTTAAAGGACTCTCCGGAAGTTCTGTCAAAATTGTCTGACGCTGTTGTCAATGTCGGGCTTTCGCCTATCTGGATACCCATTCGCGGAGGTACGGACGGTTCGCGTTTGACTGAAATGGGATTGCCTACGCCCAATCTCTTTACAGGCGGACGTAACTTCCATTCTGTACTGGAATTCCTCGTTGTTGAGGAAAATGAAAAAGCGACTGAAACGCTTGTGGAACTTGTTTGCATGTGGGCTAAATAATTTGACGCTTGAAAGACGTCGAGAGTCGTTGTTCGACTCTTGACGCCTTTTTATTTTTATCGGAAAAGACGATCATGAATAAACTACTGCTATCTGTTCTAACTATTGCAACGGTTTTTACTTACTGTATGTCTTCTTCGTCGCGAGATTCAAGCGCGTTTGGCTCCGAACATTCTCGACCGTTGAAGTGCGTCTATTTTGTGCCTGCTGATTGTAAACCTTACCCCGATCGTGCTGAACGATTGTTTCGCGTGATGACTTGCGTTCAAGATTTCTATCGAAAAGAGATGGTGCGCAACGGTTTTGGAGCGATGACGTTCGGTTTGGAAGAAGCTAGACCCGGGGAATTGAAACTGTACGAAGTTTACGCGCCTGAAGATCAAGAAGCCTACGGTCGCGAATCTTATTGGAAAGTGCGCGACGTCGTTGTCAAAGAGTTGGAGAAACAAGGCGTAGACGCTAGTAAAGAAGTGATCGTTATTTTTCAACTGGGTTTACGTTGGGAAGGTAACAAGGCAATAGAAGTCGCGTCCTTTGTCGGCGCCGGTAGCGCGTTTAACGGTACGGCTTGGTTTTATGACGATCCAATGCTTGATTCTGAAAAGTTGTCGAGTAAAGAACCCGGCGGATACTACATGCATCCATGTTCTATTGGCGAGTTTAACACTCATTACATTGGTGGGATCGCGCATGAACTTGGACACGCTTTGACGTTGCCTCATGATTGTGAATTGACGACCGAGAACCTCGAACTCGGTTACGCGCTTATGGGCGGGGGGAATCACACGTTTGGTCGCGAATTACGTAATGAGGGGAAGGGCGCTTTCCTTACGTATTCTGAAGCGTTGCGTTTATCCGTCGTGCCCGCGATTACCGGACAAGAACCGCAACGTCGTCCCGTCGACGTTGAATTGGTCGATATGAAAGCTTCGCGCGTTTCGGACAAAGCTGTTTTGTTAAAAGGTAAGATCAAGACGGAAAAACCTGTTCTGGGACTCGTCTTCTATGAAGATCTCGATTCTCGTTCTTCTGATTACGACGCCAAAACATGGGTGATTAAGCCCGAAGACGACGGTTCCTTTGAAGTCGTTATGACGGAAGTTGCGCCTGAGCCGTCGGAATTACGTGTTTCCGCTGTGCGCGATATCGATACTGTCAAGCTCGCGAGCTTTACATATTGTCCGGATGGCGCTGATAACGAATTTGAGCCGCTTGAACGCAGTTTCCAACTCAAGAAGATATCGGCTGCTTTAGTTGCGCGCGACGTCGACGCATTGAATGCGTTAGTGCAAAACGATTTTGCACAAAATGAGAAAATGAAAACGCTTTGCGAAGCGATCGTTCAGACGATCTCCAATTCGACGCAGCCGATTGCGCCTAGTAAAGTTGCTGACGACGTCAAGGAATTCGATCTTTCTTATGCCGATTTCTTGGTCGAACAAGTAGGTTGGTTCCGTATGAAGCGCTGTTCCTCGCTAGAAGGCGATATGCTTGTTGTTGGCGACGAGGGTTACGCTACCGGGCTTTGCGCGCATGCGCCTAGCGTTCTTAAGTGTGAGTTGGGAAAGAAGTGGAAAAAGTTCCAATTTGCGTGCGGACTTCAAGATAACCATAACGGTTCGGTCGAATTTGTTGTTCGCGGCGACGATAAAGAGCTCTTTCGATGTTCCGCTAAATTAGGTCAAGTTTATCAAGCGGAAGTGGATGTGGACGGCGTCCAAAACCTTGAGTTGATCGTTGAAGACGGCGACGACGGAAAGAACTCCGACCACTCGGTTTGGGCGAAGCCTGTGCTGAGCAGGTAACGCTTACGTTTATTGCGAGCGGTTGAGCTTCTTCAACCGTCTCGCTTTTCTATTCTGTTTGACACACGCTTTGAAATTTAGATAATCTCTGAGCGTATCGTTTTTTTATGGTAGAACCGTGTGTTGATCACAAGGATAAAATATGGCAACCTCAAAAATGTCTTCGCTTGTTGTTCGTAGTTCGATTATCGCTGCGCTAGGCGGACTCTTATTTGGTTTTGATACTGCGGTTATTTCCGGGACGACCGATTCGCTGAAATCTGTTTTCAATCTCAGCGACGGCGGCCTAGGTCTAACTGTGTCGAGCGCGCTCTTTGGTACGATTTTTGGCGCGGCGATCGTTCAACGCTTTGCTAATGGGTGGGGGCGTAAGCCTACGCTTGTTTTCATAGCGTTGCTTTATTTGATCTCTGCGATCGGTAGCGCGTTTCCGCGTATGTTGACGTTTTGGACCAACTCGACCACGCTCGATTGGTATTCTTTTATGTTCTTCCGTATCCTTGGCGGTATCGGCGTTGGCGGCGCATCCGTTGTTTCGCCTCTTTATACCGCTGAGATCGCGCCTCCGAAGCGTCGCGGGCTGTTAGTTGCATTAACGCAATTCAATATCGTTCTCGGTATTCTGGTTGCGTACGTAAGCAACTGGCTTATCGGACGTTGTGATTTTGGCGGCGACGCTTGGCGTTGGATGTTTGGCGTTGAAGCGATTCCTGCGTTTATATTCTTCCTCGCGTTGTCCGTCAATCCGGAAAGCCCTCGTTGGCTTATCACTAAGGGACGTATGGATGAAGCGCTTGCGCTATTGAAGCGTTTGGTTCCCGACCAAGAAGAAGCTCAACGCGAATTTGAAGCGATTCAAGAAGCGCTCAAAGCGGAACGTTCGCAAGGTAAAGAACGCTTTTTCTGTTGGCGTTTCCGTAAGCCGATCATGCTGGCGATCTGTATTGCCGCGTTCAATCAGCTATCCGGTATCAATGCGATCTTGTACTATGCTCCGACGATCTTCCGTTTGGCCGGCGCAAGTCAAGAAGCCGCTTTACAGTTCCCCATCATTGTCGGTCTTGCAAACTTTGTCTGCACGATGGTCGCGCTCTTCTGTATCGACGGTTTCGGACGTAAAAAGCTCATGTATGTCGGTTCGTTCGGCTATATTATCAGTTTAGCCGTCGTTGGCGCGATGTTTACGATGTATGCCGCGCCGATCAAAACTTCGTTCGAAAAGATCGCGTTACAAGACAACGTTTCCAAATGCGTTACGTTGATTCAGAATGACGCGCAGCTCACTTCTGAGACTCGCGCTGAAGTTGCCGCTAACGGCGAGTATGTAGACGGCGTCGTTCGTAATGTTCTTCCTAAGGAGCAAGATAAAGAAAAGTTGGACAATGTCGCCACGGTTTTGAAGACGGCTCTTGTGTCTGAAGAACCTATTGCGCAAGCTGTCAAAACGGCGGTATCTGAAAATATTGGCGAGATCGCTATTCCGAAGTCGGTCGTTTACTGCGTCTTGCTTTGCTTAATGGTCTTTATCGCGGCTCACGCGTTTGGCCAAGGCGCGTGCATCTGGGTCTTTATCGGCGAGATCTTCCCGAATGCTGTTCGCGCGCAAGGTCAAGCTCTCGGGTCCTTCACGCACTGGATCTTGAACGCGGTCGTCTCAGGATTGTTCCCCGTCGTGTTGGGGGCGTTTGGCGGCGCTATCTGTTTCTTTATGTTCTGCGGATTTATGGTCTTGCAACTTCTCTGGGTCATGTTCCTTATGCCGGAGACCAAACAGATCCCGCTTGAAGAAATGCAAAAGAAACTCGGTATTGAATGAGTTGGCTCCCACACTGAAATACGATTGGTATGACTGTTTGTAATAATACTTTTTAAGTTGTGTCATCGTAGACCGCTTTCTCACGTCGATTGACAAATAATGAGTCGACGGTACAATTTAACGCGCGTATAGCGGTTGTACCGTCGACTTTTTTTTACGCGACTATAAGAACACAGGGAAGAAAATGAAACATACTGATATCTACGACGTTATTAACGATGCGTCTTATTTAAATCAATCGACGACCGTTTGCGGTTGGGTTCGCACTTCCCGCAACTCGAAGACGGTTGCGTTTATCGAACTGAACGACGGTACTTCGTTGAAGCACCTTCAGATCGTCGTTGATAAAGAAAAATTCGCCGATCCTTCTCCGTTCTTGAAATTGGGTTCTTCCTTACGTGTTGTTGGTACGGTTATTCCGTCGCAAGGTCAAAACGGCGGCGTTGAAATGAATGCCGAATCCTTGGAGATTTTGGGTGAATGTCCGTCCGAATACCCGCTGCAAAAGAAACGCCATACGCTCGAATTCCTGCGTACGATTCCGCATCTGCGTATTCGTGCTAATACGTTTAACGCTGTTTTCCGCATGCGCTCGATCCTCGCGAATGCGATACACGAGTACTTCCAATCCCGTCACTATGTGTATGTTCAAACCCCGTTGATCACCGCTAGCGACTGCGAAGGCGCCGGCGAAATGTTTCGCGTTACCACGCGCGCGTGGAACGCCGAATACAAGACGGAAGCCGAGTACTATCAAGACGACTTCTTCGGGCAAAAAGCCGGGTTGAGCGTCTCCGGTCAGCTCGAAGGTGAAATGTGCGCTATGGCGTTTGGTAAGATCTACACGTTCGGTCCGAGTTTCCGTGCCGAATGTAGTAATACTCCTCGTCACGTCGCCGAATTCTGGCACGTCGAACCGGAAGTTGCGTTTGCAGAACTGCCGGACGTTATTGAGATCGTTGAAGATATGATCAAGCATGTCGTCAACGTCGCACTGGAAAAGTGCCCGACGGAATTGGAGTTCTTCAATAAAAACTTCCAACCCGGTTTGCTTGACAAACTTCACAATCTGGTAAGTGAAAAGTTTGGCGTTGTCACGTACACCGATGCGATCGATATCTTGAAGAAGGCTGACGTTCAGTTCCAATATCCTGTTGAATGGGGCTGCGACCTTCAAACCGAGCACGAACGCTACTTGGCTGAGACCGTCTTTAAACGTCCTGTTTTTGTTACCGACTATCCGAAGGAGATCAAGTCCTTCTATATGAAGCAAAATCCGGATGGCAAGACCGTTGCCGCGACCGACTTGCTCGCCCCCGGCGTCGGTGAGATCATCGGCGGTAGCGAACGTGAAGCCGACCTGGAAAAGTTGCTCCAAGCTATGGCCGATCGTAATATGACGACCGACGAATATCAAGCCTACTTGGATCTGCGTCGCTTTGGTTCCGTTCCGCACGGCGGGTTCGGTTTGGGCTTCGAACGTCTGCTGATGTACGTTACCGGTATTGAAAACATCCGCGACGTTATCCTGTTCCCGCGCGTCGTCAATAAGATCTTCTGAGTTTGACTCGATCGATCCTGAATAAACGCTCCCTTTGGAAACTCTTGTTTTTAAAGGGAGTTTTCTTTTCTACCGTGCAATTTTCTTTTTCGTCATGTCGCTCGTCTGGGAACGGCGTCTTCCTTCGACGTTGTAAATCGTTTGGGAATTAGCTATAATTTTGATTGTTAAAGATTGCGTCTTGGTTATTGAACAAGGCGTAATGCGACTAGTATTATAAGAAAGGACTGGATATCGTTATGACGTATTGCCAACGTAATTCCGATGATTTTCGAGTACGCGCCAGTTTTGACGAACGTATGAATAAGATCCGTAAAAATTATTTTTCTCGCGATCCGGAGCTCTGGCCTTTCTATAAAGATCCCGGTATGGCAAGGTATCTTGAACTAGTGGCAGAACCGAAAACGCAGGAAGAATTGGTGGCGGATTATCCCGGGGGCGACGCGTTGCGTGAGCGCTTACAAAACGATATTGATATCCCGATGGGGATGCGCGAACCGGGAGAGATCGAGCCGACCCTTCTTTACGCAGCCGCTACGACGAAACAGTGGGGGAATCCCGCTAGCGCGGAGAATGTGGTTACGTTACCGTGCGATCCCGCGATCTACGGCGCTTTGCTCGGGATAACCGCAAACGCGAATCTCGTTTGCCGCGAGTATAGCGAATCCGCTGAAGACCTAGAAAAAGCTATCGTGCGCAAGATCGCTAAGTTAGTTGGGTACGAGCTCGAACGTGTCGACGGCCTTTTCACGCAAGGCGGTACGTTCTGTAATATGTACGGCTACCTCTTTGGTATTCGCAAGTCCTTAAAGAATTCCGTTAAGAACGGTTTCGATACGACCAATAACTATCGCTTTATCTGTTCGCAAGGCGGACATTACTCTAACAACACCGCGCTTGCCGTCCTTGGCGGCAATATCGAGGAAAAGAACCTCAAGATCAAGATGGACTCGGAGAACCGCGTCGATCTTCGCGACCTTGAAGAAAAGTTGACCGCTTGTTTCCGATTGAATTGCGCCGTTCCTACGATCATGCTCACGATGGGAACGACCGACACTTTCGGCGTAGACTGCGTTAAACCGACCTATGATCTTGTTCAAAGACTCTGTAAGAAATTCCGTATTGAAACGCCTCCGCATATACATGTTGACTCTGCGGTCGGTTGGGCGATCTTATTCTTTCTGGATTATGATTTCGACGCTAATCCTTTGGATATCAACGAGGCGACGATTATGGGGTTACGTCGCCACGTCGAATTGTTCCGACAATTGAAATATGCCGATTCTTTCGCAGTCGATTTCCACAAGTGGGGGTTCGCGCCTTACGCCTCCAGCTTAGTCATGGTCAAAGACAAAGATTCGTTTAAGGCGTTGGAACACGATCCGGAACAATTTAGTTATTTCGAACGCGGCGCCGACGCTCGCGCTCACCTGCAAAGTACGATAGAAGCGTCCCGCAGCGCTGTTGGCGTTTTTTCCGCTTATGCCGCGCTTGAATACCTCGGCTTAGAAGGCTATCGAACTCTTATCGCCAACTCGTTGCAGAACGCGACTTATTTCTGTCGACGATTACGAGAAGTTCCGGGAGCTACGCTACTCGCGCCTCATAATGACGGACCATGCGTTACATTCCGTATTTACGATCCTGAAAAGGTCAAGGATCCCAAAGAAGAATTGGCGCGCGAGTTACGAGGACAAAACGATCCGCAGTATCGCGAGAGGATCCAAGCGAATTCTGATTATCATCGCGCCGATTTTTTACAACGCGGAAAACGCGATCTGTACACGAATTGGGTTGAGTACGCTGCTCATACGGATTACGACGAGTACAATGCATGTGTGCGTATTCCCGGGGAAAAAGCGGTATTCTTTAATCCGTTGATCACGACGAAACAGATCGATTCTTTTATCGATCTCCTTATTGAACGTCAAACTAAGTGAAAAACATCAGGATGTTTATTCAATTACAGATAACCTACCCGAGTCGAGAGGATGCGCAAGAAGCTGCCAAGTATCTGGTTTCTTCTCGACTCGTAGCGTGCGCGCAGATCGTCGCTGACGTTGAAAGTCGTTACGTATGGCAGGGTAAAACCTGTGTCGATACCGAGATGTTGCTTCTCTGTAAGACGCGAGAGGAGCTTTTTGAGACTGTTGCCGAAGAAGTCTCAAAGCGACATCCCTATGATTGTCCGCAGATCGTCGCTTTGCCGATCGCATTTATTTCCGCTTCCTACGCCGCGTGGCTCGACGAGAATATCAAGAGGTAAATATGAGACGGTATTATGGAGTTTTAGCAACGCTTTTGACGGCGTTATGCTTTGTCGTCAGTCCTTTGGGCGCGCAAGAAGATTTTGATCTGGATATCGACGAACAGACAGAAATTTCGAGCGAGGAAGGTTTAACTTTCGTCTCTAAAACGGAACACGGCGTTCGCGCAAAACTAAACGGCGTTCGCGACGTCGTTATTTTGGAGGGAACGCCGGAGGAAATGGGGAACGCTCACGGTCGGTTGTTGAAAAATGAAGTGGCTGCGATGCGCGCTCGTATTTATGCCGCGGCAACGGTTGCGGCCTTAGCTAACGGCGAATCGTTTGTTGATAAAACAGACGAAGCGGTAAGAAGATCGCAGCCCTTTGTGCCCACTCGATTTTACGATGAGATGTGCGCGCTAGCTAAGGCGCTCGAATATGACGAACAGGACGTATTTCGGTTAAATAATTTTATGGAGCTCTTTCATTGTAGCGGGGCGGCTATTCGTGGCGCCGCATCGAAAGATGGACGAGTGATCCATGCTCGCGTCCTTGATTATATGCGGGATATTGGGCTGCAAGATAATTCAACGATCTTTGTTTTTATACCGAAAGATCGGAATGCTTGGATAAGCGTGTCCTATTCAGGTTTTGTTGGAACCGTTACCGCTATGAATGAAAAAGGTCTTGCGATCGGCGAGATGGGCGGCGCGGGGGAAGGGAAATGGGACGGACTTCCCATGGCGTTCTTGATGCGTCGTATCTGTGAAGAGTGCTCTACTGTTGACGAAGCGATCGAGTTGATGAAGTCGGGACCGTTGACTTGCGACTATTACTACGTTATCTCCGACGCGCAAGGAAATCTTGCGGCTATCGAAGCGATCGCCGAGTCGGAAGTTCCCGTGTATGTTATACGTCCGGGACAAGAGGAATCGCGATTACCGGGCGCTTTGGACGACGTTGTTTATATCTCAAAAGGAGATAGAGCGGTTGCGTTGTATCAAGCTCTCAAAGAGAATTATGGGAATATCGACGTCGAAAAGATGGAAGAGATCGTTAAACGACCCGTCGCTATGGCGTCAAATCTACACGACGTTATTTTTACGCCGGAAACGCTCGACTTGTATCACGCCGAAGCCGGAAAAAATACTCCTGCTTGTGATGAACCGTATCTACATATCAATTTACGTGAAGCGATCGAGTTTTATAGAGACTGTCAAACAAAATAAAATTTTGCAAAATACTTGATTATTCAAGCTATCTTTGTTACAATTACCCGTAATCAACAATAAGAGTCGACTAGTAAAAACTGTAGATTCTTAATAGCAAGAATAAATTTTTCGTTATGATACATTATCGACGTCGTTTTTCGACGTTGTATTTGAGGAGACGACGATATGAATAGACGCGATTTCTTTGGCGCTAGCGCCGCTTTCGGACTTGGGCTTGCTAGCGCTTCCATGAGCGAGACTGCCAATGCGCAAACCACCGAACAAATGGACAAGCGCGCCGAAGCTAAGCTTCGTATTTGCTGCCAAGTTGGTCCGGCTCCCGGCGATAGTATGGCTGAAAAGCTCGAAAAGATGAAAAAGTATGGCTGTGAAGCGGTCGAATACGGCGGGGATTGCGTCGGTCATGGTGAAGAACGTCTCAAGATGGCTAACGACGCCGGTCTTGAAGTTGGCGCTATTTGTTGGGGTTCTCACAATGGCGATCTCTGCTCCGAAGACGTTTCCAAGCGCCAACCCGCTATCAACGATCTCAAGAGCGCTATTGAGACTGCCGGCGCTATGAAGTCCCCCGGCGTCATCTACGTTCCCGCGTTCAACGGCCAAACTAAATTGACCAACCAAGAAATTCGTTCTTGGCTCCTTGAATTTCTTCCCCCGCTCGCCGAATATGCGAAGGAATGCAATACGAACATCATCTTTGAACCTCTTTGCCGTATGGAAGCGTATTTCCTGCGTCAAGTTGGCGACGGCGCTTCTATCGCTCGCGACGTTCTCAAGGCCGCTAACATTGATACCGGTATCGGCGTCATGGCTGACTTCTATCATATGGATACCGAAGAAACGAGCCAAATGGGCGCGATCGTTTCCGGCGGTAGCCTCTTGAAGTACGTCCACCTGGCCGGCGGCGTCAACAACCCGCGTAGAACTTACCCCGGTGAAAACGATATGACCTTCGTCGACGGTTTCCGTGGACTCAAGTATATCGGTTACCAAGGCTTCTGCTCCTTCGAATGCGGTTGTGCTAAGGATGACAAAGAACAAGCGTTCCAAGATTCGATCGCGTTCCTCCGCGCTCAATGGGAATTGGCTTGAGTTCAATAATAGATAGCGTGTCTCAGAAGGAAGAATGACTTTCTGGGTAATCGATATTTTTAACGGCGTCGAGTTATCGGCGCCGTTTTTTCGTGACGTTACTAGGAAGATGGAAAACGATAGTTGGTATTAACTAACGTTATTTTTTATTTGAAAATCGTTATGTTAGAATCCACTATGAAAATGCGAGCGAAGGTTGGCAAAAAATTTTCCGAAGACTTTACAGTAACACAAAATATGTTAAAATTGGTAAAATACGATGTGGGGTATTAACATTGTATTGCCATTGGTAATAGCCGAGTCCGATAGAAATGGACGATTTGAATACTAGTTCGACTACCGAGAGTTCGACGAAGAATGACGAACTCTCTGAGGATCTTGAGAAACTGTCGCCGATTGTGGCGGGGTATTCTTTGGTCGTTAGTATCACTACTTTAGGCTTTGAACTTGTAGCGCTCTTGTTGTTAGGACGTTTTGTCGACGTGCGTTACGGTTGGGATCCGTGGGGCTTGATCGCCGGAGCCGTTATTGGCGCGTATGTTTTTATTACCGGGTTGATCTCCATTGTGGAACGACTTAATAAGCAGAATTCGCGTAAACGGTAGGTAGATGGAAGAGCGACAAAAAGTTGTGAAGCTCGATCGCGTAAATCTTGTGGTGCGCGCCGGGTTTTTTGCAATTTTTTCTGCGACAACGTGGTGTGTGCTCATTTTTGCTTTTCCGATGGAAGCAGATGTGAGAAAGCTTCTTGGCGTGACCGCTGCCGTGGGCGTTATGGGGCAGCTTGCCTGTTTCATTATTAGCGCGTTTTGCCAAAAGACCGGGTTACTCGGCATGGTTGAATATTTACTTTCCATGCCTTGTAGGACCGGTGGATTTTTGATCGGTGTGTTGATTTCGTTGGTGTTTTGCGCTGAGGAATCCCAAAAGATCTTCGCTGTGCGTGTTGCGATAGGATATTTTATTACTTTTCCCGTTTTACTCGCGTTGACTTTTCCTTCTGAGAAAAGGACACGCGAGTTGATTTTGGAAAGAAGTTCTCGTGGAAAAGATAATAAAATTTCAGATGGTGGTAATGAGTGACGTCCTTTTCAGGAAGTGAAACGCTTGTTTAGGATCGCGTGCGTGTTAATGAGCGTACGCGCGTAAACGGTTAACCGCCGACTTTTCATCATATAAACTTGAACAAGGATTCAAACGCGACATTTGTTTCGCTTGAAATTTGGTTCCTTCTTTTTAGGATTTTACAGAATGAGTGGACAACTGGTTAATATGGAAGAACTTGTCGAACACGTAGCAGATACGAGTTCCTATCATCTTCCTTATTTTTTAGGTCATTTTGATCTTCCTAGTTTTGGTTCCGGATTCACTCTGACCAAAGGTATGGTCGTCGAAAGCGCCGTCGCTCTTCTGATGTTCGCCATCTTTATTCCTCTTGCTAAGAAAATGCAGACCGGGAAACCGGTTCGCGGCCGTTTTTGGAATATGATGGAGGCTTTTCTTCTTTACCTCCGCAACGAGGTTATGATCCCTTCTATTGGAAAAAAGGATGCGGATCGGTTTGCTCCGTTCCTTTGGACACTCTTCTTCTTTGTCTTGTTCTGCAACCTCGCCGGCCTGTTGCCTTGGTTTGGTTCTTCGCCGACCGGTTCGCTAGCTACGACCGCCGTTCTTGCCCTCTCTGTTTTTGTTGTTCTCATCTTCTCAGGTATGAAGAAGTTCGGCGTTGTTGGATTTTGGCTTGGACAGGTTCCGAAGATGGAACTACCAACTGCTTTGGGAATTATTTTACGTCCGATGTTGTTCGTGATCGAGGTTCTTGGACTGTTCATCAAGCACATTGTGTTGGCGATTCGTCTCCTTGCAAACATTTTCGCGGGGCACCTTGTTATTGCGGTAATTTTAGGTTTCATTTCCGCCGTTTCGGCCGGGAGCGTTTTCCTGTGGGGCGGCGTTACGATCGCGAGCGTCTGCCTGAGTTCTGCGTTGTACGTTCTTGAATTGTTTGTTGCGTTCCTACAAGCGTACATCTTTATGTTCCTAGCCTCGATCTATATCGGTATGGCTCAGCATCAACATTGATCGCGTCCGTCGAAGATCTTCGACTTCCGCGTTGTGTATAATTTGATAATTATGGCGTTGTTTGCGCGCAATGATCGATCGCGATGGCGGCGTAGACGCGCAAATGCTTACTACCTAAATACTAGGGAGATTTTTTCGTGAACAAACTTGCTAAAATTGCGTCTTTGTTGTTCGTACTTCTTCTTGTCATGGCTCCTGTCGCCGTTTTCGCGCAAGACGTAGCCCCCGCCGCCGCTGAGACTGCGGTTGCCGCTCCGGCTATCGACCTCACCGGTTTGTACGGCGTTGGCGCCGGTCTCGTCCTCATTGGCGCCGGTTTGGGTATTGGTAAGATCGGTGCGAGCAGCGTTGAATCTATTGCTCGCCAACCTGAAATGAGCGGTAAGATCCAAACGGCTATGATCATTTCCGCCGCTCTTATCGAAGGCGTTACCTTCTTCGCGTTGATCGTCTGCATGTTGAAGTAAGTTGCGAAACATCCCGCTCCTTTGTTTGTACGCAAAGGAGACCGTTGTTACGCAATTTAACGTAATAGGTTATCAATATGAGTTTTAACGAGTTCAACACGAAGAAAAGTTTTCGCAGAATGAAAACAACGACCTTATGCGCGGCATTGGCGTCGATAGTCTATTTTGCGGAAACGACCGCGCTTTGGGCTGAGGAAGCCGCGGAAGCCGTCGGTGAAGCGAAACTGGATCCGTTGGCTTGGAAAGGCGACCTGGCTCTTTGGACCGCCGTCGTCTTTTTGATCCTGCTCGTGGTTCTTTACAAATTCGCTTTCGGCCCCATCGTGAAAGCGTTGGATCAACGCGAAAAGAACGAGATCGCGCGAGTGGAAGCCGCTGAACGCGCTAACGCCGATGCGAAAGCTCTACTCGAAGAATACCGTCAAAAGCTCGCGGATTCCGAGGAGGAAGTGCGTCAGATCGTTGCCGGCGCTCGTAAGGAAGCGGAAAAACAAGCCGATTCTATTGTCGAGAGCGCGAAAAAAGCAGCCGCCAACGAACGCGAACGCGCTTTGAAGGATATTCAAGCCGCTTCCGACGTTGCTCTTCAAGATATTGCCGCCAAGAGCGCGGTACTTGCGACTTCGCTTGCCGGTAAGATCTTGAAGGAACAGATCGATCCCGCTAAGCATGCGGAATTGATCAAAAATGCCGTCGGCGATATCGCCAATAACTGAGGTTACGCGTCGACTTTGCCGTCGACGTCGTTGAATTCGAATCCGACAAACGCATCGTTATGAAGAAAAATATTGAACAAGACGCCCAATACTCGGCGGAACATTACGCAGACGCAACGCGTGAGAAGCTCGCGGAGATTTACGCGACCGCTTTGATCGGCGCTTGCGATGCTCAGAACGTTTCGCTTGCCGACGTCTGGGAAGAATATGATTCTTTCATCGAAGTGTGCGACGCGTATCCGAAATTTGAAGAGATCTTGCGCTCTGTTATGGTGCCGCTTGACGAGAAAATGCGGATGTTCGACGAACTCTGCATTAACGCGTCGACGATCTTTTCAAATTACTTGAAAACGCTTGTGCGACGTGGTCGTCTCGATCTGTTCCGTGAAATACGTGCGGTTTGTCGACGACTTGACGATGAAAGACGAGGACGCGTTTTGGTCAATGTAACGACCGCCGCGCCGCTAGACCAACAGATGAAAGACGCTTTGACTTCCAATTTGCGTAAGCTTGTCGGAGGAGAGCCGGAGTTTTTGGTCAAGGTCGATCCCGAGATCGTCGGGGGAATTATTGTACGCGTTGGGGACATTGTCTACGACGCTTCTATTGCAACACAACTGAATACAGTGCGCCAAGAAATGATTGACAGGAGCGCCCATGAAATTCAAAGCAGACGAGATTGCTTCCGTAATCCAGAAGGAAATTGAGCAGTTCGAGTCTCGCGTAGACGTTCGAGAAGTCGGACGCGTGATCGAAGTAGGGGACGGTATCGCCCAAGTCTATGGCTTGTCGGGCGTCATGTCCGGCGAAATGCTCGAATTTCCTAATGACGTTACCGGATTGGCGTTCAATCTTGAAGAAAATAGCGTCGGCGTCATCATCTTAGGGGATTACCTTAAGATTCAAGAAGGCGACGAAGTGCGCGCTACCGGAAAACTTTTACAAACTCCGGTCGGCGAAGCCGTTCTCGGACGCGTCCTCGATCCGTTGGGGAATCCCTTAGACGGTAAAGGGCCCGTTCATACCACCGAATTCCGTATGGTCGAGAGCCCCGCGCCGGGCGTTTCCGATCGTCAACCCGTTCGTGAAGCCTTGCAGACCGGTATCAAAGCCATCGACGCGATGACCCCGATCGGGCGCGGACAACGCGAATTGATCATCGGCGACCGTAAGACTGGTAAAACGCAGATCGGCGTCGATACGATCATCAACCAAAAAGGCAAGGGCGTTAAGTGTTTCTACGTGGCCGTCGGGCAGAAAGATTCTACCGTCGCCGGCGTCATTGAAACGTTACGTCAAAACGGCGCGATGGATTATACAACTGTCATCGTCGCCGGCGCCAGTTCTCCGGCTCCGTTGCAATACATTGCGCCTTACGCCGGAACCGCGATGGCCGAGTACTTTATGTACAAAGGCGAACATGCGTTGATCGTCTATGACGACTTGTCCAAACAAGCGGTCGCTTATCGTCAACTTTCGTTGTTGATGCGCCGTCCTCCCGGGCGTGAAGCCTATCCCGGCGACGTTTTCTACTGCCATAGTCGTTTGCTCGAGCGTAGCGCGAAGCTTTCCGACGATCTTGGCGGCGGTTCGTTGACCTCCCTTCCTATCGTAGAAACGCAGGAAGGCGAAGTTTCGGCGTACATTCCGACGAACGTCATCTCCATCACCGACGGGCAGATCTATCTACAACCCGACTTGTTCTTCCGTGGCCAACGTCCCGCGATGAACGTCGGTATCTCGGTTTCCCGTGTCGGCGGTTCCGCGCAGATCCCCGCGATGAAGCAAGTTGCCGGCGGTCTCCGTTTGGACCTTGCCGCGTTCCGCGAACTTGAAGCTTTCGCTCAGTTGGGGTCCGACCTCGACGCCGCGACTCAGCAACGTCTTGATCGCGGTTATCGTATGAATCAACTTCTGATCCAAGGCGTGTGCCAACCTCTTGACGTTATCGATCAAGTCTTGGTTATCTATGCCGGTACGAAAGGGTTCGTCGATAACGTGCCGATCGCGACAGTTCGCGAATGGGAAAAACGGTTTATTGAATGGATCCATTCCGACAAACAAGCGTTGTGGGATAAGATCAAGGCTCTCTCCGGTAAGATGGGCGAGCAAGAGACCCAAGAGATCGAAGCCGCGTTGGAAGAATTCAATGCGAAGTTTGCTAAACTTGGCAAGTGATCTCTTGTTGTATAGAAAACGTGAACATTAGGACGTATAAACGCGGCGCGCGCATCGACCATACGACCGCTTGTGCGCGTCGGCGTTCCACGTTTTCTTTTTCGGACGTCGTTAAAGAGTAACGGTCGCGGTATACGCGGCTTTATTTGAGATAAGCGGATTCTATGGCAAAAGCTAGAGCGCTCGACAAACGTCGGAAATCGATTAAAAATATTCGTAAGATTACGCGTACGATGGAGTTAGTGTCCACCGCGCAATTTCGTCGCGCTATGGAACGCGCTGTCGCCGCAGATTCGTACACGAAACGTCTTGTGCGTTTAGTTTCCGATCTGGCGAACGCCGAGTTGCAAACGCAACATCCGTTGTTGGTTAAGCGTAGCTCTACGAAGAAAGCGGTTTTACTTATCCTGACGGCAAATCGCGGTCTTTGCGGAGGTTATAACAGCGGTATCCTACGCTCCGCAACCGCTCGTTTGGCTGAGCTTAAGAAATCGTATGAAGAAGTCGAGTTGTTTGTTTCCGGTAAACGTGGTATTTCATATTTGAAGTATCGCGGCGTCGAGATCGAACGCTCCTTTATTCAGTTCGACCATAAACCGACTTACGAAGAAGTGCGCGTTTTGGCGGACGAATGCTTAGAACGTTACAAGTCGGGCGAGATCGATCGGCTTGACGTGGCTTATTCGAAGTTCATTTCGTTGTCAAAGCAAACTCCGATTGCGGAAACGCTTCTGCCGCTCGCGGATATGACGAACGAAGTTGAAGGAGCTAACGCTAGTTCCGACTACGAGTTCTTGCCGTCTCCCGAGAGCGTTTTGGAAGAAGTCGTGCCGAATTCGTTCCGTAGTAAAATGTTCAAATGCTTTTTAGACGGCGCCGTCAGCGAACAGATCGCGCGTATGATGGCGATGAAAGCCGCTACCGATAACGCCGATTCGATGATCTCCTCGTTGACCACTACGTTCAACAGAGCGCGTCAGTCACAGATCACTAACGAGATCATCGAAGTTATCAGCGGCGCGTCCGCGCTTCAATAATACCGCCGCGAAGCGTCTGCGTTATCGACGACGCTTTACGACGTGATTGCGATATAAATCATAATCCAAGGTTGCCGGACGTTGACGATTTAGATTTGACGACGATCTAATTCGTTCGCGTTTAGCGTAATATACACCAAGGCGTTGTAAACAATGAACCAAACCAATACTAATTATAATATTGGCCGTATAACGCAAGTGATCGGCTCGACGTTTGACGCGGAATTCTCCGAAGGACATTTGCCCGCGATCTACAACGCCGTTAAGATCGACCACGAGGATGGTTCCGTCAAGATCCATCTTACCGGCGAAGTACAACAACACTTGACCGGAGGACGTGTCCGTTGCGTCGCGTTAGGGACCACCGACGGTCTTGTTCGCGGTATGGATTGCGTCGATACCGGCGCTCCCGTCTCCGTGCCTGTTGGTAACAACACGCTAGGACGCGTCTTCAATCTGCTTGGCGAACCTATCGACAAGATGGGGCCTGTTGACGCGGAAGAATATCGACCTATTCACCGCGACGCCCCGAAAGTTTCTGAACTGACGACCACGTCGACGGTTTTTGAGACCGGTATTAAAGTCATCGACCTGTTGACGCCTTTTGTTCGCGGCGGTAAAGCCGGTCTCTTCGGCGGCGCAGGGCTTGGTAAGACGGTCATCATTCAGGAACTGATCGCTCGTATCGCGAGCGCGCATGGCGGCGCGTCCGTATTCGCCGGCGTTGGTGAACGTACGCGTGAAGGTAACGACCTTTGGCGTGAGATGCGTGAAGCGAAGATTGGCGACACCGGTCGTTCCGTCTTGGATCAAACAACGATGGTCTTCGGCCAAATGAACGAACCGCCCGGGGCTCGTCTTCGCGTCGCTCTGTCCGCTTTGACCATGGCCGAATATTTCCGCGACAACCTCGGTACCGACGTTCTCCTTTTCGTCGATAACATTTTCCGTTTCTCGCAAGCGGGTTCCGAAGTATCCGCGTTGTTGGGACGTATGCCTTCCGCGGTAGGTTATCAACCAACGTTGGCGTCGGAAATGGGCGCTTTGCAAGAACGTATTGCTTCGACGAATCGCGGCGCTATTACGTCCGTTCAAGCTGTTTACGTTCCTGCCGACGACCCGACTGACCCCGCGCCGGCCACCGCGTTCGGACAATTGGACGCGTTCGTCTATCTCGAACGTTCTATTTCCGAAAAAGGTATTTATCCCGCCGTCGATCCGTTGGCTTCGTCTAGTCGTGTTCTCGATCCGCAATACGTCGGGGAAGAGCACTACGCTTGTGCTCGTCGCGTTCAACAGATGCTGCAAAAATATCGCGAATTGCAAGACATTATCGCGATTCTTGGCGTCGATGAACTGGCGGAAGAGGATAAGTTGACCGTTCATCGCGCTCGTCGTATTGAACGATTCCTCTCGCAGCCGTTCCTTGTCGCGGAAGTCTTCACCGGTAAGAAGGGCGAGATTACGCCTATTAAAGAAACGATCCGCTCGTTTAACGAAATTTGCGACGGTAAGTGGGATCATCTTCCGGAACAAGCGTTTATGTATGTCGGTTCCGTTGAACAAGCCGCGGAACAAGCCGAACGTATGGAAGCCGCCGCGCGTAAAAAGTGATCGTTTTCTTGCGCGTTTGGAAAGAAGGAACTATAAGTTATGAAATGCGTTGCTGTTACGCCCGAAAAAACTGTTGTCGAGCAAGAAGTTAAATTTGTTGTCGCGCCTCTGTTTGACGGCGAATACGGGATCGGCGAAGGTCACTCCGCGGTCGTTGGTCGTCTTGGCGCCGGTGAATTGCGTTTGACTTGTGCAGACGACTCCGTTGAGAAATGGTATGTCGAAGGCGGTTTTGTCGAGGTAGCGGATAATGTTGTTTCGTTGCTCACTAATTTCGCTTGTTTAGCGGATTCTCTGGATCTTGATGAGGCTAAAGCGCGTTTGGAAGCGGCGTTAAAACTTCAGTGTGACGCGGAGACGAAAGGCGACGCCATTCGAGTCGCTCGCGCGCGCCTTCGAGTTGCTGAAAAAGTTGTCGCTGAAAGAAAGTAATATAGTTCTTAAAAGATCGACTTCAAATAATGCCTTCGCTTGGAGAGATATTCAAGCGAGGGCTTTTTTATTGCTTGACGCTCTTGCGTTGAACGAATTCGTAGGCCTTTATGATTTCGCTCTTACTTTTATGATGTTCCAATAATAGCAAATCGCGTTACAATGTATTTTGTTTATATATGAAGTCGTGTTTATGAGAATTCATAATATTATTTAGGGTGGCGAGATGACAGATAAAGACGCTGATCGGCAGGGACAGGAAGGAGTTCTTAGATTACGACCGTCCGGTGACGGCTCGGTCGTGTGTTACGAAACGGGGGTTGGGAATGTATATCAGATCCAAGCGCGCGTTCTACCTCATCTAGACGGATCCGTATATCTATTGCCGGTCGATTCCGGTTGGGCGTTGGTCGATACCGGGTGCGGCGATGAAACGTCTAACGCCGATATTGAGCGCGGTTTCAACATTGTTCGAGAAGAATTCGAACCGAATTTTAGTATTGAAAAGCTACGCTATATTTTTTTAACGCACGCTCATATCGATCATTTTGGCGGCGCGCATGAGTTACAACGTCGTAGCGGGGCAGAGATTTGGATACATGCGTTTGAAAGCCGACTGGTTACGTATTACGACGACTGTGCGCGCGTCGAAAACGTCCGCTATGAGCGTTTTCTCTTAGAGTCGGGCGTTAGTCCTGAAGAGATCAAGCCGATACTTGACGGCTTTGGATTCTATCCCGGTCGAGCAAAAGGTTCTCCGGTTGCGCGTAAACTTCTTGGAGGCGAACAATTAGGGCCTATTAAGTTTTATTATCTTCCCGGACATAGTTCGGGACACATGGCTTTTACGTTTGGCGATGTGATATTTTCAGGCGACCTGCTTCTTTCGAAGATGCTAACGCAGGTTTGGCCTACGAGAATGACTCCGCAGACCGGCGCGATCAATTATGTCTATTCGTTGAAGAAGTTAGAGCGTATTGCACTGGACCACGAAGCTCGAACGGGTAAAAAGCTACTCGCGCTTCCGGCGCACGAATTACCGATACATAACATTCCGTCCCGCGTGGAACAAGCGCTTCGAGGTATGGAACGCCGGAATCAACGCGTCCTGAGTATCTTGGAAGATTCCGAACGACCGTTGACGCTATCCGAGATCACGCGCAAGATGTATTGGAGTGCCCGACCGAATCGTGAGTTCTTCGCGTTAAGCGACGTTGGATGCCGCGTCGAATTTCTCTTGCAATTAGGCGTGGTGGAGATCGCTGATTCGGAAGGTGTTTCGAGCGATACCCCTGCTATCTATTATCGCGCTTCACTTACCGATACAGAATTTACTAAAAATACGATCCAGCAGATCGTCGGTATGTACTTGACCGGTAATGAGTCCAATACGATCTAAGGCGACGCGGATCTCGGAAGCGAGTAGGAAATCGTCGCGGAGTTCAAGATCGTCTAGCATTGTTAATGCGCTATATAACGACTCTTGGGCTTCGCGTAACGCTTCTTGGCAACGTATTGCCGTTGACGGAACGATCTCGCCGTTTTCTGATTTCGCTCGTAATGCGTTTGCGATCGCTGAGCCAAGAGTTTCTATACCAAGGTCGTTTACGACTGAAGTTTGAATATACTGTTCGTCTAGGCAGGAGACGTTTTCTTGTTTCGTAGCGACGTAGAGTTTGGGCGTTTGAGTCGGAAGGAGCGCGTCAATGGCGTTTTCCGATTCAAGCGCGGCGTTTTGAGGATCGACGCAACGCAGAATAAGCGCCGCGTTAGCGAAGAGTTGCGCCAGACCGTCTTGGGCAAGCGCGCGAGGCGTGTTCGTGTGAGCGTCGCCTAGGTCTTGGACATTTTCGACCCCCGCGGAATCTACTAACACAAATTTAACGTCGTCGACAGTTAGTTCTTTTTCTAAGTAATCGCGTGTCGTTCCAGCTAGATCGGAAACGATGGCAGAACCGTTTCCTTGACCGTAACGGTCGACTAACTTATTAAATAATGAACTCTTGCCGACATTAGGACTTCCGGCCAATACCACTTTTGGCGTTTGGTCGGCGCCGATACGCGTTTTCGCGCGACGTAATGTTTCTTGGATCTGTTCTAGCGCTTCTTGGAGCCGTTCTCGTACCTCGTCTTTCGATACAAATTCAATATCTTCATCGACGAAATCGAAGCCTGCTTCAAGGTCGCACAGTACGTCGAACAATTTCTCACGCAAGGCGGAGAAATCGCGCGAGAGATTACCGGAGAGTTGGGCGAGCGCGCTTTGTAATGACGAGTCTGATTCCGCTTCGATCGCGCCGAGTACGGCTTCTGCCTGGGTCAGATCGATACGACCGCCAAGGAATGCGCGCATAGTAAATTCGCCGCGATTAGCAAGTCGCGCAAGTTTTGTTTCGCAAAGCGTTCGTACTATTGCGTCAAGGATCGGAGGCGCGCCGGGCACATGTAATTCGACGGCTGATTCGCCTGTGAATCCGCGACCTTTGGACCAATAGTATAGCGCACAACGTACTAAACGGTCGGGGTCAACGTTTTTCCAAGGAGATAACCAACCGAGCGCGACTCCCGTCTGGGTTTCGGGGGAAAAGAATTCGCTCGCCGATCTCTTACGCGAAGTCAGGTCCACAGGCGGGGTTTCTTCTTTCGGGTCTCTATGAAAGAAGATGGAGGCTACCGCTTCAAGGGAGCGCTCGCCGGATAAACGTACTATGCCGCGGCGAGAGTTGCCTTGTGCGGACGCTTGCGCTACTATTGTGTCGTCGACTATCATTACGATTCCTTTAACCCTTGATCGGCGCGTTTACGAGCGGGAGCGTTTTACCTTGTAGTTTTGCTGCCGCCCATTCACAAAGTAATTCTCTGTTGATCTTCGCGTTGTGACGTACGTCGACGGGAAGACTTTCGCAAATGAAAACGCGTTGGATCGATTTGGTCAATGGCGACCGATGTAAGATCTCTAAGACTTCCGCACAAAAGCGTTCTTCTTCGACTTCGTTTTCCGGTCTCTTGTTCGGATAAGGTTCAACCACCATCGCCGGCTCGCGCCACGAATTTCTAAAAGCTTTGGCGCGATCGGAGATATTACCGGGCGCGACGTAGTCTTGCGGTAGCGGAACGCCGACTAGCGCCGATCGGAAGACCTTGGGAGATTCGTTAGAGATCGCTTCGCAAGGAATGCTAAACATCGGACCTGCCGCTGTTTCGACTCGATGTGATTTTCTACCGCAGAACCAGAAACGTTCTTGTTCGTCGAAATAACCAACGTCGCCGACTCGACGCCATACGCGTCCATCATCGCCGCGGACTAACGCGAGATCGTTTGCTTCAACGCGAGTTACGTATCGAGGGGAGCATTGAGGTCCGGATACGAGCAACTCGCCGATCTCGCCTTGAGGTAGCGGACGTATCTCGTTCAATTCCGGCATGGGAGAATCGGTGATGGGAACGATCAGGTGATCTAGTGGTTTACCAAAGAATTTACCAACGCATACGCCCTTACCGATCCTAGTTTGTTCACAAGTTTCCTCAAGTACTTCGCGCGATTCGATTACCGCTAACGGAAGTGATTCCGTTGCGCCGTAAGGCGTTACGATCTCGGCGTCATCAGGAAGGACTTGACGGAAGCGTCGTAGCAGATCGAACGAGACAGGCGCGCCGGCAATGACTGCGCGTTTCAACGTGTCGATCTTACGACCGTTTTCTAAGCAGTAGTTAACGACGCGATTCCATAACGCCGGCGAACCAAAAGATTGCGTGATCTTCCAGTCGTCAGCCGCTTCCAAGAATAGTTGAGGGTCGACTGATCCCGGTTTGGTCGTGTCCATATCCGGAATGATCGCCGTTGTGCCCATGCCCGCGTTAAATAAGCCAAAGAATGGAAAGCCAACCAAGTCGACTCCGCCAGGCTTGATTTCAAGACGTTTCGAGATCTCTTCAACTTGCGTCTTGAACATACGGTAGGTATAAAGCACGCCCTTGGCTACGCCGGTGCTACCGCTAGTGAAGATGATAGCCGCGGGATCGTCAAGTTTTGTCATCGGATCGACCGGTTTGGCGGGCGGTTGTTTACGGATCGCGTCGAGCGTTAGCCCCCCCCAGAAATAACGCTTACCAACTGTTACGTTGTGCTTGGCTTTGGGGAACCAACGCTTATAGAGAAGGCGAGCGATCTGCGCTTCCGGAATCCCGACAAAACCGTCGAGTTCCGCCTCTTTCAGACAGACGAGCATGCGCTTGACTCCCATGCCGGGGTCGATCAATACAAGCGTTACGCCCGTTTTGTAGAGCGCGAATACTAACGAGATGAAGTCGATTCCTTGACGGACCATTAACGCCAAACGCATTCCGGGTTTGACTCCGGAGCGTTGTAATGCGGCGGCGATACGGTCGGAATCTTGGTCTAATTCCGCAAAAGTGATAGCCGCGTATTCGCGTTTGCCGAAGTGGTCGCGTCGCGGTTTTTTTCCGTCGAACAACGGCTCGGCTATTGCGATGGAGTTCGGAATAATTTTGACCATTTCCGTCAAGCGTTCGGCGATATTATAGTATTCTGACTCCATCGTAACGATCTATTTCTATGACTTTATTTGTTTAGGATAATACGAACGCGCCGGAGATCGTAGAGATCCCGACGCGTTTACTGTTTGGTCTTGGGGAAACTTAGACTCAGTCGGAGGTATTGACGAGCCCGCGGACCCAATCGTTTTGAAGCATATCGGCGTTCGGACAACAACGATTCAAGTTGGGTTCGTTATTGATCTCGACCTGACCGACCGTCGCTTTGAGTAAGTCGGAAAGCAGATCGTCGAATTTGCCGTCGGTCCAGAAGGAATCGTTGTGCCCGAAAGCGCAGTAAACGACTTGCCCCTTCTTTTCTTTACGCGACCAGATACACGGGAACGCGGGACGATCGTAACACTTGTTATGATCGGTGTTCTTCATGCCCGCGGTTTGGATGGACGCGAGGACGTGAAGGTCCGGGGCAAAATTCTTTTGCGTGTACCATTCTTCAAAGTGACGGAATTCCTTATCTCTTGCGGCAAGGGAGGGGAGGTCCGTGTCAAAGATCTCGACGGTGGCTTCTTGTTGTTCACCGTGGATGATGAATTCACCGCCGTGCATGCGGATATATTCATGTTGTTCGAAGAACGGGTCGACGACGTAACCCGTATGGCGATTAAACGTGTCGGTAGAGCTGTGGAAACCCAAGAAACCCGTGCCGCTACGGATCGCTTCAAAGAAGTTCTTCAAGCCCTGTTCGGAGATCGGCGTGGCGTTGTCGCCACCTTCTTGATCGAGCTGACCGGAGGTGTAGAAAACGAACGCGGCGTATTCGCTCAGATCCCCGTCGAATACGGAACCGTCTTTGGTGCTAACAAGTTCGTAACCAAGTTCTTTAGCGAGCTTTTGTAACGTCTTTGCAGAGACGCAGTCGCCGTTTTCATCAAATTTGACGGGCGTGTGTTCGAAGCCTTGCGAACGAGTATAGTACAGGATTTTTTTAGCGCCGCCTTCCGCCGCGAAGAGATTGGGGAGAGAAGCAAAGGGTAAAATCGCCGCGGTAAGCGCGGAAGCCGTTAAAAAATCTCGTCGTCGCATTGCGTGGATTCCTATTCAAACGCGACTCGACCCGAAAAGATCTTGTCGCTAACGTAAATTGATGTACGGTAACAATCGTGCTCGCGTCGTGGAATTTCAATGACGTTCATTGAGAACCACGACGCCGACGATTATAATCTATTCGACGTTTCTTTGCAAAAGTTTTTCTGCAAAATCAAAATTTTGAGCCCAAGATATGGCGTCATTTCTCAAAAGGGCGGATCCTTAACGTAACGCCGATAGAATCGCAGATCTCTTGACAACGCTTTTGTTCTTCCGGCGAAGTAACGACGTCGACGATCGTCATCACGACGTTAGGAACATAGGCGGCGCTGTTTTGGGCGAAGTTCAGTATGGCGTCGTAAGATCGGATCCCAAACTTTGAACGAGTAAGTTTCAAGTAATCTTCTTTGTTGCTAGCATTTAAACTGATCGAAAGCGTGTCGATCAGACCTTGGAATTTTGGCGCGGTATTCTCGTTCCAAATCAAGTCGGCAAGACCGTTTGTATTGATGCGGATCTTGATTGCGCTTTTTGAACGAATATATCTCGCGATTTCAAGTAGTGCGTCTAGTCTTTCCGTCGGTTCTCCGTAACCGCAAAAAACGACCTCGTCATAGCGTTCAAGCTCCCATTCGTCAAGACTCTTACAAACTTCGTCTACGCTCGGCTCGTGATCTAACCAGAGCGAGCCGGAACCGAAAACGCCGTCGCCGTTTTGGCGTAAACAGAACGTACAGGAACAAGGACAACGATTCGTAAGGTTGACGTAAATACTGTTCTTGACTAAGTAAGTAAAGATTGTGTCTTTCATAATTATTCTCTGACGTGGCGCATTGTGAAGCGTCAAAAGGCGCGATATTATCAAAGTTCTTGTAGTATCTCTTCAATACACAGACCGTCGGTTGGCGGGATCTGCATTTCCAACGTTCTTGTCATTGCTTTACCGATAATATCAGAGGCGTGTTTTACAGACGTAAGTAAGTCGACTCCGTTGACAAGATCGCCGACTACGATCGAAGAAAAAACGTCTCCGGTACCGGAACGACAGGGACCTATTTTAGGACTACGAACGATTGAAAGCGGTTCTCCTTCTGTGTAGACAAAGTTGTCCAGGATCTCCGGTTCACGTTCGAGCCCCGTGATTACGATCTGTTTAGGTCCCATCGAATTGAGCTTTTTACAAAGTTCAAGAAGCGCTTTGTCAGACATGGCGGGATCGTAATCAATATCGGCAAGCACGCAAGCTTCTGTTAGATTGGGTGTTATTACATCTGCGAGTGGAAGTAATGACGAAAGATTCTTCGCTAATTCAAGCGTATATGTCGAATATAGCTTCCCGTAATCCCCCATAACAGGATCGACGACCGCGATCGTGTTGTCGTCATAGAATATTTCGAAAAAACGTTTAATGCAATCGATCTGTTCCGTGGAGCCAAGAAAGCCGGTAAGGACTCCGTTGAATCTTAACCCGAGTTTCGACCATTCGTCCATATAAGCGTTCATATAGCGAGTGTAGTCGGTGTAGAAGAAACTTTCAAATCCCGTGTGGTTCGAGAATATGGCTGTCGGTAACGGACAGCATTGGATCTTCATTGCGGATACGATCGGTAGCGTAACCGCGATAGAACAACGTCCAAATCCGGAAAAGTCGTTGATCGTCGCTATTTTTTTCTGACGGTTGTGGGACATGAAAAGCTCTCCTTTTTCGCTGATATGAAAGTATAAAAAGTATTGGAACATATAAAATGTTCAAATTGCTAAAATTTTATATGACCAGATACATGGAAATAATCCGGAATCGCGACGTTTGTTTGCGAGGTGGTTGTACTTGATCTTGGCGTCCGATTATTACGGTTAAGGAATCTTTTTTTAGAACACGCCGCTCGACTGTAATAATTGACGCAAACGCTTGGGGCTTTATAATAGGTTGAGCTGAATTTTGACGTCGAGTGACGTCGTTAGCGGCTCACAGGAATACAGAAAGCCAAAAAGAGGCGGTACGATCGAAACGTTTGAACAAACTATCATATACGGGGTCGGTTTGCTGGGCGGCTCTGTGGGGCTAGCCGCAAAGATCGCTCGTTGCGGCGGTAAGATCATTGGTATGGGGCGCTCGGAAGCGAAGTTGAAGCGCGCCGTCGAGCTAGGCGCGATCGACGTTGGAGTCACGACGTGGCGCGACGCCTTTGAGCATTGCGAACCGGGTAAGCCGACGTTGATCATTTTTGCGTTGCCCGTCGAGACTAATATTCGCGCGTTGCGCGAGTTGTGGGAATTACGACACGCGTCTTGGTTTGTCGGACGCGATTACGTTATTTCCGACGTCGGAAGCACGAAGAGCGGTTTTGCCAACGCCGGACGTGAATTGGAAAACTCGGCTGAGTTGCCGGAAGAAACGCGAGTCGTCTTCATTCCCGCTCACCCGATCGCGGGTAGCGATAAGTCCGGCGTCGAGTATTCCCGCGCCGACCTCTTTCGCAATAAACTCACCGTCTTAACCCCTTGGGCGACGGCTGAGGAACGCGCGGAAGCGTTAGCGACGATGAAGGCTATTCCTTCTGATTTCTCGACGATGGCCTCGCAAAGTATTGCGGGACCCAATATGGATATGGTGCGTCGTTACCGTATCTTTTGGAGTAGGCTTGGGGCGAGAGTCCTCGAGACCTCCGCTATTGAACACGACCAAATTTTGGCGCGTACTAGTCATTTGCCGAATCTCGCGTCCGTGTTGACGATGAGTGTTGTGCCGTTGGATGAGTTTTTATTCACCGGTACCGGTTTTCGTGACGTTACGCGATTATCGGGCGGTAGTCCGGATATGTGGGTGGAGATTTATAGCGCCAACCATGAAGCCGTTTTGGCTGCTCTCGAACGTATGGAAGAACAGATCCATCGCTGGAAAAAGTTCTTGAAAGAGAACGACAGCGAATCAATTATTAATTTTTTGCACGAAACGAAGAAGAAACGAGATGCTTTGGGAAGTTGATATTTTTGCTGCGCCGGGTCTTCCCGACGTCGCCGGTAGTGAAGCGGCTGCCGACGCCGCTGACCTGGGATTTTCCTCCAATCTGACTCTTGGGGCCGCGCGCGGTTACCTCGTACAAGGCGACTTGACGCGAGAGCAGATCGACTTACTGGTCGGGAAGCTTCTTGCCGATTCCGTCGTCGAGAGAGCTACCGTAGGTTTGGTTGGCGATTCTGCGCTTGACGTCTCTCTCACCGGCGCCAAAGGTAAGATCGTTTACGTTCTTCCTAAGCCGGGCGTAACCGACGTCGTCGCTGACGCAGCGCGTAAGTCTGCCGCTGAATACAACGTCGTTCCCGACGCTGTTCGTACTTTCAAAAAGTATTGGATCGACGGCGTCGACGACGACGAATTGAAACGTCTTGCTCGTAAGTTGCTCTCTAATGACGCTATTGAGCAAGTCGCTTATGATAAATTGGGATTCGATTCTCTTCAAGTTGGCTCTTCATACAAGTTTAATTTGACGATCGTTCCCATCCGCGCGATGGACGACGAGGCGCTTGCCACGCTCAGCAAGAAAGGTCAACTCTACCTTTCTCTCGTCGAAATGCAAACGATCAAGCAACATTTCGTTGAGCTTGATCGCGATCCTACCGACGTTGAACTCGAAACGATTGCCCAGACTTGGAGCGAGCACTGCAGTCACAAGACGCTCGCCGGTATCGTCGAATATTCCGACGGCTCCGGGGAAAAGCGTCGTTTCAACAATATGTTGAAAGAAACGATCTTTGACTCTACTGTCAAGATTCGTGAAAACCTTGGTAAGGACGACTTCTGTGTTAGCGTTTTTGCCGACAACGCCGGCGTTGTTAAGTTCGACGACGAATACAACGTCTGCTTCAAGGTCGAAACGCATAACCACCCGAGCGCTTTGGAACCTTACGGCGGCGCGAACACCGGTATCGGCGGCGTTATCCGCGACCCCATGGGGACCGGTATGGGCGCTAAGCCGATCTGTAATACCGACGTCTTCTGTTTCGCGCCTCCGCAACTTGATCCCGCGGAAGTTCCGAACGGCGTTCTGCATCCTCGTCGCGTTGTCAAGGGCGTCGTCGCCGGCGTTCGTGACTACGGTAACCGTATGGGTATCCCGACCGTCAATGGCGCCGTCTACTTTGATAAACGCTATCTTGGCAACCCCCTCGTTTACTGCGGTAACGTCGGGCTTATCCCCGTTGATAAATCGTTCAAAGAACCCAAGGCGAACGACCTCATCGTCGCTATGGGCGGTCGTACCGGACGCGACGGTATCCACGGCGCTACGTTCAGCAGCGCGGAATTGACGAGCGAAAGCGAAACTCTTTCCGGCGGCGCGGTTCAGATTGGTAACGCTATCGTCGAAAAGACCGTTCTCGATATTATGCTTGAAGCGCGCGATCGCGGACTTTACGACGCGGTCACCGACTGCGGCGCCGGCGGTTTCTCTAGCGCTGTCGGCGAAATGGGCGAAGATATCGGCGCCGAAGTCGACCTTAACGCCGCGTTACTCAAGTACGAAGGGCTTTCTTACTCCGAGATTTGGATCAGCGAAGCGCAAGAACGCATGGTCTTTGCGGTTCCGAAAGACAAGTGGCCGGAACTTAAAGCGTTGTGCGACAGCGAAGACGTCGAAGCGTTTGTGCTTGGCGAATTCAAGCCGACCGGTCGTCTCGTCTTGAAGTACGACGGTCAGACGGTCGCCGATCTTGAAATGAAGTTCATGCACAAAGGTCGTCCGCGCGTCGTCCGTCAGGCTGTCTATGAACCGACCAAAGCCGCGCCTCTTAGCGTTAAGTCCGACGACGTCGAACTTTGGGCGCAAACTGTCGTTTCTAAGTCCGTTAGTTCTTGTCCGTGCTGTAAAGAAGGCAAGTCCGACGCGACGCTCGACCTCGAAGCGATCCTTTCCTCGCTCAACGTCGCCAGTAAGCACTGGGTCATTCGCCAATACGACCACGAAGTTCAAGGTGGTAGCGTCTTGAAGCCGCTCGTCGGCGTTGCGAACGACGGCCCCGGCGACGCCGCCGTTTTGCGTCCGCGCGTCTGCTCGCGTCGCGGTCTCGTCATCTCCAACGGTATGAATCCGAACTACGGCGATTACGATACCTATAACATGGCCGCTAGCGCTATCGACGAAGCTATCCGTAACGCGGTTGCCGTCGGCGCCGATCCTAGCGCGATCTCCATCCTCGACAACTTCTGTTGGGGTAACGCCGATAAACCCGAAGTCCTCGGTTCGCTCGTTCGCGCCGCTTTGGCTTGCCAAGAGATCTCTATCGCTTTCGGCGCTCCGTTCGTTAGTGGTAAAGACTCCTTGAACAACGAGTTCCGCCCCCAAGGTAAAGAACCGATCGCTATTCCGCCGTCACTTCTTATCAGCGCGATGGGGCAGATCGACGACGTCGAAAAGTGCGTTTCTATGGATCTCAAAGAGGCGGGGAATGCGCTCTATCTCGTCGGCGCAACCAAGAATGAACTGGGCGGATCTCATCTGTCTCTCGTTCGTAACTGGGTCGGCGGTCAAGCGCCTACGCTTGACGTCGAAGTTGCGAAACGCACGTATTTCGCGATGTTTAAAGCCATCCAAAATCGCCTGATCCGTTCTGCGCACGACTTGAGCGAAGGCGGATTGGCCGTCGCTGCCGCGGAAGCCGCTTTTGCCGGCGGACTGGGCGCCGAGATCGCGCTTTCTGCGATTACTTGTGCGAAAGCCGAAGACGAAGCTCTCAACGTCCTTCCGGGCGTCGACAACGCTTGCGATTACGTTAAGTTGTTCTCCGAATCGAACTCGCGTTTCATTGTCGAAGTTCCGGTCGAGAAGAGTTGTGCTTTCGAAGGTATTCTCGCCGAAGCCAACGTGCCGTTCGCGCCGATCGGAAAGGTCGTCGAATCTCCGCGCTTGAAGATTCAAGCCGGCGACGGTTCTGTTCTCATCGATGCCGATCTTGCCGAGCTCAAACGTCGTTGGTTGAAGCCGTTCGATCTTGGCGGCGAATATGCCGACTGATTGCGTAATCATTGAACGCGGCGCGTTTTGCGATATTTATTGAGGACGTGACAAACGTCCTCGTCGTTGAACGCGCGACTCTAATCGAACACAAGAATAAGTAAAGTTGAAATAAAATGAAACCTAACGTACTAATCTTGAGAGCTCCCGGTACGAACTGCGACCTGGAAACGGCTTACGCGTTCGAACTTGCCGGCGCGACGACCGAACGTATCCACGTCAACCGTATCTTGGAAGATCCGTCTCAACTCGATCGTTTCCAGATCATGTGCTTCCCCGGTGGTTTTAGCTTCGGCGACGACATTGCCGCGGGTCGCGTCATGGCGACGAAGATTCGCGTCAATCTCTTTGACACGATCCAAAAATTCCGTGAAGCCGGTAAACTGATCCTCGGTATTTGCAATGGTTTCCAGATCTTGATCAAATCGGGTATCTTGGTTGCCGACGACGAGCTTGGCGCTCCCGTCACTCTTACTTGGAATAAGTCCGGCGTCTACACCGATCGTTGGACTCGACTCGAAGTGAAGAGCGATAAGTGCGTCTTCCTCAAAGGTATCGATAAGATGTATCTGCCGATCGCTCACGCTGAAGGTAAATTCATGGCGCGAAACGAAGCCGTCTTGGATAAGCTTGAAGCTGAAGGACGTCTGGCGCTTCGATATGTTTCGTCCGATAATCCGAACGGCGCTATGCGCGACGTTGCCGGCGCTTGCGACGAGACCGGTCGCGTATTCGGCTTGATGCCGCACCCGGAACGTCATATTGACAAGACGCAACGCCCCAACTGGACGCGTTATCAAAACGATCCTGATTTTGCTACGAAAGTTGGCGACGGTTTCCAAATCTTCAAGAACGCCGTCGAATACTTCGCGTGAGAAGGATAACTATACGTTTGACTTTAATGCGTTGAACTGATAAATTAAGCCGCGATTCAGCTTTTGAGTCGCGGCTCGTTTTCTTTATTGAGTCTGTTACGATCGAATTCTTTAAAATTATCTCACAACGAGCGTTAAAGCTTTTTCGCGTGGTTCTTCAGCTTCTTCACTTTCTTCTTCTTCTTCTATCTCGCCAAAAATATTAACAATAGGTTCTCCGGGACAGAAAGAGACGCAACGACCGCATCCTGTACAGCGGTCTGCGTTTATCGTTGGAATATTAGCGTAGACGTCGTCAGACCATATTAGATCGATCGCTTCATAAGGGCATTGACGTCTACATATCGAGCATTCGCGATCGTAATAGAGCATACATTTTTCTAAATCAAATACTGCTAATGCAATAGGATGAGCTTGCTTATCTTCCGGACGTAACGGGCTCAGCGCTCGTGTCGGACAGACTTCCGTACAGGCGACGCAATTCTCGGCGCAATAACCGTTCGAGAAATCGAGTTTAGGCGTTCCTGCTAATAAACGCGCTTGAATCTCCGGAACTCCTTGAACTATCGCGTCTTGATATTCGATAGGTTGTACGATTTTTGTGGGGCAAACTTTCGAACAACGTCCGCAACGCGCGCATCGACTAAGAAATTGAGATTCGTTATCGCCCCCGGGGGGGCGAAAAAACTTCCCTTTAAGTTCGATTGATATTCTTTTTATTGCAAAGACGCAAGCGGAAGCAAGCGCGATCGCGCTTGTGGTAATAAAGAATTGTCGACGTGTGGAGACGGATCCCTGAACTGGTTGCGGAGTCGCGTTATCGGTTTTGTTAATTTTTTTTAGCAGACGGTAAGGCTGATATAACAATTCTTGAAGGACGCCGCAGGGGCAGAAGCGATAACGCCAGAAAAATGGCGAGACGACAAAACAGCATATAAATACGAGCGCGGCGACGCTAAGTTTGGGATAGTAGAGTATAACGCGCGACAGGATCGCTATCGGATCAAATGTTAACGGGGTAAGTTCGACGGAAAAATTTGTTGTTAGCGACGGACATAATGTGGAAAAAAAGGTTAAGCCCCATAATATCGAGAAGAATACAAGGATATTTAGGGAGGGGAGAGTATATCCGTTCTTTAAAAAACGACTCTTGAATACTTTACGTCTTATCCATACGCCGAAGTCTAGGATTGCCCCTAACGGGCAAATGAAACGACAAAAGAATCGACGCGTAATGAAACAACACAGAAAGACTGTAACTGGAATCAAGAGGAGAGGAACTTCTATCCAAGAACAGACGCTCGGCGCTTTAAAGGTAGAAGTTCCTTTCGTAATGTCGGAAAGAAACGTTGTGATAAAGAATAACGGACTGATTCGGCAAAGCGCGTTTGTACAAGACGTCAGGGAATAGAGTATCGCGACGAAGCATGTTAGCCGAAATACTCTTATTCCCCAACGTTTTAACGCACTTTGCGACGATCGAGCGTTCGTCTGGTCGGTTGCGCGATCGCTCATCCTAAATAGGCCTTTTGCTCCAACAGATTCTTACGGACTTCGCCGATATTGACTGAACGCGCCGTTGTATCTGCTTTAACGGCAACGGCTGCAGCGACGCCCGCTGCGTGACCGGAGACCCAACAGTTGGGGTAAACGCGAACTGAATCAGACATAAGAGGTTCTGCTGAGATCGAACGACCGGCGGTAATGATGTTTTCGACATTCTTAGGTAACAAAGCGCCGTAAGGGATCTGCCAGCCGATATGATCGCCGTTCCAAGCGCCGCCGATACCGACGCAGTCGTCGTAGGATCTACCGGCTTGCGCGTTTGCTAGCGTCAGGGTTTCGACGCCTTCAATGACGCGAGTAATACGAACGCCGATCTGTGGAGCCGTTTCCATTAAATACACGTCTTCATAACCGGGGGTGGCGCGGATCTCTTGAACTTGGTTCCAGATCTGTTTACGGTGTTGAAGTTCCAGCTGTGAGAGCACGCGAACGTCGCAACCGTCGAGAGAGGGGCCCGCCATATTGACCCAACGCACGCCTTTGACGGGCGTCGCGTCGCCAAGATGACGAGGAGGCTTAGTTCCTTTGGGTGGTTTAACTCGATCTAGGTTGCCAATGCGACTGACTAGCCCGATATCGTAAGCGCGTTGAGTATGCGCCGCGCCTGCCGCGTAGAACACGTCGCCGTCTCCGGTCGTGTCGACCACTTGTTTCGCTATGATTGCTTGTGGACCGAGTTTCGTTTGAACTACTGCGCCGCGTACGATTGGATTGCCGGTCTTCGGATCGAGGGAATCGGACATGATCGCGTCGCAACACCACGAGTGGAGTAGGACTTCGATATTAGCTTCAGTGATCATCTCGACAAGCAGGTATTTATAAACCTCCGCGTCGAGCGTCGGATTTTTAGCATGTTCGCGAGCTATGATACCGTTTGGAAGCCCTTCCAAACGTTGCATCATTTCTTCGCCGATACCTTGAACAACTTGAACGCTTTTACCGTCTTGTTTTGTCCAGTGACCGAGAATATGAACGACTAGACCGCCTGTGGCAAGACCGCCAAAGTGGCCGTAACGCTCGACTAACGTTACTTTGACGCCAAGACGAGCCGCCGCTATTGCGGCGCAACAACCCGCCGGTCCCGCGCCTACGACGAGCACGTCTGTTTCGCTGATCTTCGGTACCGCTAAGGCGGGACGAGCAATCGTTCCGTCTGCTTGTAATACGCAAGGATTCGCTTGTGAACCGTCAAGTAGTTTACCGGTAGTCTTATCTTCTTTACGTACAAAATCCGCGCGCGTGTCGTTACCGGATAATCCAATAGACGAGAATGCGGCCGCGCCTACGCCAAGACCAAGCGATTTGAACCAGTCGCGTCGAGAAAATTCACTTGCAAACATAATAAGATCCTGAGGTGAGCATTAGGAGAGAAAAGCGACGACGCGATATAGCGAACTATTCGCGCGTCGCCCGTATCTTCGTTTATCAATGCATTTCCGCTTCAACTTTTTTTATCGCGGGGCGATAATAATGGAAGTGGACGTTCGGGTGATCGCCAAGGAGCGACATCGGAACGGCGGAGTCGCAGAGTTTATTCGCGACCATGAAGGCGGAAAGACGCATACCGAACGGATTATCGTGCATACCCGCTTGCCAAATACTGACTTTATCCGCCTTCCAGGTCTCGACAGGACCGACCGTACAGGCTTTAGACGGAACGTTGGCGACATAGCCGCCTCCGCTCGTGCGCGCGTTTTGCAGGATCGTGATCGGGTGAAGATCGACGACGCGCGTCGCTAATTTTCGATATTCCTCGGGGGTAGGGGGATTGTCTTGATACTGACCGACGCGACGTACTGGGTCGTTGAACGCCCAGTGTTTTGTATCGCCTTGACCGCCTTGCATCGTCGCGCAACGGATCTGATCGTAGGTTGCGGAATAGGCGGCGAGATCGCCCGACGGAAAGTGGATGTTTTCCAAAGGCATCTTGAGTTTTTCATCGATACGATCAAAGCACATACCGAAGTCGGCGCGCGCAAAAGACAACGGATGATCCATGCCGACCGGAACGCCGTCTTCGACCCATTCATCCATACCCCAGAAGTGAGCGTGCTTCAAATTGATCTCTAAGGCGTTGACAATACGCGCGACTAAGGGGAGCTGTTCCGTAGGACCGATAGGACCGCAAAGCCCGACAGGATTATCGGCGGTCGCTTGCTTCCAGGCTTCGACGTATTCAAGCGCTTCAGCAAGATAGAATTCTTCTAGCGTCTCATAGTAATGGACTTGAAAACCGGGACGTGAAAGCTTGAAGAGCGTTTCCTCCGTTAACTTAGCGGCGTCGGCTAAGATCTCCGGATCAAGAGTCGTGTAATCCCACCAATCGGGAGCGATTTTACTAAGTGGTCTGGCCATATCGTATTCTCTATATTACGTCAAAATTTTGTTAGAACGAGCGACGGATCAGTAGACGACGCTGTTCCATAATTATCAATACATTATATACGAAGTTAAACGCCGTGTCTAATTTATTGTTAAACAAGGCGTTTAACTAACATAAACGTCATTTAGTCGGCAAAGCGATCGGATAAACGTTTATTTCTTGATCAAAACGAGGTTCCAACCGCCCTCGCGAACGGCGGCGATCTCGAGCGTACTATCTTTCTGGTAATTCTTAGTTGAGATCGCGATTTTGGTTGCGTCGGCGTCGGATTCAGGCGCGTCGGCGTATAACGTGCCCTCATATTCGCCGTCGGCGAGGAAATCAAGTTTCAACGAAAAAGTACGCGCTTCTTCATTCGTAATGCCGGATACGTACCAAGTATCATTAGAACGACGAGCCGCAACGTAGTATTCGCCGATCTCGCCGTCAAGCGCGATCGTTTCGTCCCAAACGGAGGGCAGGTTGCGGAGATAATCGAGACCGGGTTGACCAACATAGTTTTGAGGAAGATCGCATAGACAGCGAAGCGGAGAATCATACAACATACACAACGCGAGTTCATGAGCGCGAGTGCCGATGACTCGACAGGTCTCTGATTGCGCTTCATAAGCGTTTAGCGATTTGAATTCGTTGCCGTGGACGTTACGGAAACCGCCGGGGGTATAATCTGCGGGACCGAGCATGCAACGAGTATACGGAAGCGTAACGGTATGTTTCGCTGTTTCACGATCCCAACGATTATATTCGTTACCACGAACTCCTTCGCGCGTGATTTGGTGAGGATAGGTACGTTCAAGACCGGTCGGCTTGTACATCCCGTGATAGTCGACCAGGATCTTGTATTCCGCGGCGACCTTTAAAACTTCCTCGATCCATTGGACCATTTCTTGGTCATGGGAATCCATGAAGTCGATTTTTACCCCGGCGACGCCCCAATCGGCGCATTGTTTTAATGCTCTACGGATACCGATCGCGTTGAGGTCGGTGTGATGGAACCAAACAATAATACGCACGCCTTTTTGTTTAGCATACTCAACCGAGGCGGGAATATTCATGGTCGGACGGTAGGTAAGCGCCGCGTTACCGTCTTCGCCGTATTTTTTAGTTTGCGACCAACCCGCGTCGACTAGCGTGTATTGCCAACACATATCCGCGGAAAGGTCGGTTAAACCGTCGATCGTTTCATTATTCAAAACTCCGCCCTTCGGCGCCCACCAGTTCCAAGAACAGTTGCCGGGTTGGACCCAAGAAGCGTCTTCCAGTAGACACGGCGTGGCGGTGTTGAGAATGACGCCGGAGTTATTAACTAGATCGACGGGGCGCTTACCAAGGAGAATAACACGCCAGGGGGAAGTGGCGGCGTCTTTGCGTACGACGGCGCCGCGTCCGTCCTTACGAGGCGTCAAACGTATCTTAATAGCGTTGGGCGTATTAGCAGAAGCGGCAAATTGGGCGCCCGACCAATCAAGTAGGTCGGATTCGGTTAAGGCTGCGATGAAGTCTTGCCCTTTAACGATCAACGGCATACCGATGAAGGAGTCGGGTTTAATGTCGCTGAGTTTACATTTGTTAAATTCTTCTTCTTGCGAGGTGTTATATTGTTTGTAAACGGTAGCCCAAGCGTCGCAGTCGGCGCCAAATGCAAATTCTGTCTCTTCAGATTCGACGCAGAATTCGTCGTTGGCGTCGGTGAGACCGGAGCTTTCAGGAACAAGGTAACGGAACGCGAAGCCGTCGTCGTAGGCGCGGAAAATAACGGAAAGTTTATGCGAAGCCGTGTCTTGAAGAGCGATCGTTGTCTCCGTACATTGATCGTGATACTGCGCTTGTTTGCCAAGAGGTTGAGCCCAAGTCTCGTCGATCGACTTGGTTTTGACGTCGACGACTTTCAAATCGGTTAACGTGTCGACGCCCTTAAACGTCATACCAAGTTTGGAACTCTCCAAAACCTTAGCGCCGTCAAAGGTTAGGGTATAGGTAATTTCTTTGTCGACGTCTACTGTCGCGACGGTCTTTTTTTGCGGAGAAACGATTTTGAGCGTTTCAGCAAACAAACTATTAGCGGTCATGAAGAACGTTAAGGTTGCCAAAATATGTAACTGTAATGTTTTCATTATGTTACTCATGTTTAGATGTTAAAGATTCAAATTGTTGTCACTAATTGATTATTATCATTGTTTTCGATGATAAATCAAGAAATTTAAAAGAGTTTTTAAAAATATGAACTTACTAGATTAGGAGGAGGACAAATCGAGGGAAAGAATAACGGCAAGAAATAAAAAAAGCCGAGTCAAACTCGGCTAACTATACGCCCAATCCGATTCGAACGGATAACCTTCGGTTCCGTAGACCGATGCTCTATCCAATTGAGCTATGGGCGCAACTGTTGTACTAAGAATACGCCCAATCCGATTCGAACGGATAACCTTCGGTTCCGTAGACCGATGCTCTATCCAATTGAGCTATGGGCGCAACTATTGTACTAAAAAATACGCCCAATCCGATTCGAACGGATAACCTTCGGTTCCGTAGACCGATGCTCTATCCAATTGAGCTATGGGCGCATACCCTTGAATCGAAAGCTTTTCGTTCCAAGGATGTAGATATTAAACAACGACTTTCGCTTTTTTCAAGCGCCTTTTTGAAATTTTTTTCATTTCACAAGGCGTTTATCGCCCTTTTCAGAAGGGGAGCGTATAGGGACTATATGTTGAAAAACCGAATTCCGGGAGCTCGTCGATCGTTTTCATATCCTCTTCGGAAATGTTGAAATCGAACAATTCAGTATTAGCTTGGATACGGTCCTTGTGCGTTGATTTTGGCAGCGGAAGAACGCCATGTTGGAGTTCCCAACGTAGACAGAGTTGAGCGATCGATTTACCATAGCGATCGGCGATCGCTTGGAGACGTTCGTCGGTCAAAACGCGTCCGCAACCCAAGGGGCTCCAGGCTTCGACAACGACGTCGTTCTTTTGACAGAATTCGATCGTTTCGAATTGCGGATAACCCGGGTGGATCTCGATTTGATCGACTGCCGGCTTGATCTCGCAGACGTCGAAGATTTGTTTAAGATGGGGTTCGAGGAAGTTGCTTACGCCGAGCGAACGAACGAGCCCGTCTTTATGAAGTTTTTCAAAAGCCTTCCAAGTGGCGACATTTACGGAAATTGGATCGTCGTATACCTTGTCGTTCGCCGGCCAATGGATCAGATACAGATCGAGATACTCGACTCCAAGATTCTTCAAAGATTCGCTAGCTTGCTTCAACGTCGACTCGTAACCGCGATCGGCATTCCATAATTTCGTCGTGAGAAAGATCTCTTCGCGTTTGAGACCGGATTCGCGAATACCTTGTCCTACTCCTTTTTCATTGTAGTAGGCGTACGCGGTGTCAATGTGTCGATAACCAAGTTCAAGAGCGTCTTTGACGGCTTGCGCGACGACTTCGTCCGGGGTTTGCCAGGTGCCGAATCCCACGCAAGGGATAGTGTTGCCATCGTTAAGTTGATATACGTCGGTAAGAGATTTTTTAGCTTGCATTTGGTGGTAACCCTCATATGCATTAAAAAACCGACGTCGATAGCGACGCCGGTTTCAGCGTGTTATTTAGATCGTCCGAAAACAATAGTAGATCACAGCTTACCGGACATGCTGCCCATTTGTAACGTGTTGGAAGGATCGGCCATAGGATCGGAACCAAAACCGGAGTTCATACCGGAGCCGTTGCTGTTATAACCGGAACCGTTGTTCGAACGGGATTGGCCGTAATAACGAGCGTTGCCGGGGACGCGCCAAACACGAGCGAGACCGTCGTAACTACCGGTAACAAGGTAGACGTTGTCGTCGGAAACCGCGACGGAGGCGACAGGACTTTGAACGTTGAAGCAAGCGAGTTCCGTTCCCTTGGCTTTACCGGGCTTACGAGTCGGCTTACCGGCGGCGGATTGTTGCTTTTGAGAACCGGATTCGGGGTAACCGCCCATTTCAGGCATAGATCCGGAAAGATCGGAACCCAACCCCATGCCTTTATTGGCGGAATTGGAACCGTTTTGGCCTTGCGCCGTCCAGAGGCGAGCGGTACCGTCGTCGCTAGCGGTTGCAATGTAGTTGCCGGCAAAGATAGCGCGGTGGACGGCGCCGGTGTGGCCGACGAAGCGACAGGTCTCTTCGCCGGTGGTGGCGTTGAACAAACGCGCGGTCTTATCACGACCCGCGACTAACAGAAGAGAGCCGTCTTGCGAGAAACGAACGGAGTAAAGTTTATCTTCGGAAGCCTTGATAACGGCGACTTGACGTTGGAGGCTGAGGTTCCACAAACGGATCGTACCGTCGGCGCCGACGCTAGCGACGAAGTTGCTATCCGGAGAGAACGCTACGTCGAAAACGGGACCTTCGTGGCCAACGTCTTCGTAACCCGCTCCAAGCTTGGAGGCGTCTTCACGATTCGGGAGGCTACCGAGCTTCTTAACGGTCAACGATTCCCAGAAGTAGATGCGTCCGTCGTTACAAGCGCCGGCAACGTATTGGCCGGATTCGGCGACGGCAATCGACCAAAGGCGGTCTTTAGCGCCAAGATAAGCGCGGATATTTTCTTGATTGTTAAGATTCCAAAGACGACCGACTTGATCGTAACTAGAAGTCAAAACATACTTGTAATCGGGCGAGAAGATCGCGGAAGTCAGACCTTGACGGTGAACGTCTTTATAGGTCTTGCGGAGACGACCGTTGGTAACGAACCATTCGGCGGTCTCTTGATCGTATTTGCCTTCAAGCAACCAAAGACGCGCGGTCTTATCGGCGCTAGCGCTCAACACGTACAGGTCGTCGCTGTTTTGTTGAGGATAGAACGTAAGCGAGGTGATAGGCTGCTTTTCTTCGTGTCCGCGATAGACGTATTCAGGAGAATCGACTTGGATCGCTTCCCACTCGGTTTTCAGAGCCGCTTGGGCGTTGGCTTCAAGCGTGCCGTTCATTGAGCCGCTCATACCGCTAAGACTGTTCGTGCTAGAATTAGCGCTGCCGGAACCGAAGGCATTAATGCCTTGAGCGGATTGCGTCTGACCGCCAAAGTTCGTTCCTGTTCCCATTCCGCCCGCGTTAAAAGTAGAGGCGGTTCGATAGACGCCCATGGCCGCCGGAGATTGAGCGAACGCTGAATCGAGTGTAAATGCGGCAGCGACGCCGGCCAAAATTTGCGCGCCAAGGACAAGACGTTGGCGAGTAAAACGTTCCAACATAGTTGACTTCTCCGGGGGTCGGAAATTATTTAATTATCTGAATATGAAAATATTCAGCGAAATGCCATAGTTCGAGGACGTAAAAACGCGCGGGCAGCGCTCGCTCGAACGGCGTTCGTCGTAATGACGTTTCCGTATGAGCGCAACAGTCCCTTCTATTAATTTAAATAGCCTTTCAAAAGAAGTCAAGAATTTCATTTCATTTGCTCAAATTTATAACCATTTTCTTTCAAAAATAAACGGAAAATAACAATAACGCTAGTTGTATTGATTTTTCAAGCGTGTTGAAAAGATGAGCGTCGATTTTCTTTTGAGTGTTTTGAACGCATTGGACTATATCCTTGCAAGTACGTTGTTGAGACGAACGAGGGCCGGCGTCATTATTGGGGCTCTTGAGAAGCGATTGGATTTGATATGACGTTCGGCGTTCTGACAAACTCTGATTAACAAATGAAATGCCTTTGAAGTAGGGGTGGCGATCTTTGAAAATTTTTTTCTACGAATGCGAGCATAGCCTGTTAACGAACTCAACAATGACGTTTTATTATTGCGCTCTAAATGGCTTGCGACTTGTTTTAAACGATGAAACGAAATTTTTAAGAGGTCGAAAGATGTTTTTTAAAAAAACAAGGGGTTACCCTCTAAAGTGGGGGTTTATTTTTGCAATTTTATTATCATCATTAATATACGGAAGATTATAGTCGTACTTTAGTAACGGTTACTTCTTCTTTCACCCAAGTCAACGCGCAATCCGTCTAGGTCAGTTTACGCGTGCGCCGTCGTTCGATAAGTTCAACGAACGAGCTCCTTTTTTATCGGCGGATCGGTTATGTTCGCCTCGTAAAAGGAAACGAGATGTAGCATGGGAATATTAGCAATACAATATCGCAAGCTTGAAGACGCGCCTATATTAATTGCCTTCAATCGTGAGGAATTTTATAGTCGTCAATTTGTAGCTCCGAGGATCCAATCGGGGCGTCCTCGCGTTGTCTGTGGTTTGGACAGAAAGACCGGCGGCACGTGGGCGGGCGTTAACCAGCACGGGATGTTTGTCGCGGCTATCAACGCTCCAAAACGCGTCGCTCCATATGATTCTCGGTCTCGCAGTTTGCTGTGTAAGGAATTGTTGGCTTGCGCTAACGCCGAAGAAGCGCTTGAACGAGCCGAACGCGAGCTCTCGACTGGAAACTACGCCGGCGTCAACTATTTATGCGTCGACCGTACTAGCGGCGGAGTCGTTTACGGCGGGAACGAGGTGGAAGTGGAAAGCTTGCGGCCCGGACTTCATGTGTTGAGCGGTAGTCGCATGGACGACGAGCGCGATCAACGACAGGAATATGTGCGCCGATTGTTGACTCTTCACCGACTTGATTCTTCTGTGGCTTTTCTTGCCGCCGCTAGCGACGCTTTTTCGCGGTCGCCCGATCTCACCGGAAAACAGGGCGTTGTTCTTAAGGACGGAAACTACGGTACCGTTTGTTCTATGTTGCTCTCATTGACCGAGCGTACTCAAAGATCGATCATGCAATTTGCGAACGGCGCGCCTAATGAAACTCAATTTGAAGACGTTTCTGCGCTTCTGAGACAAGTTCTTTCCACTGACCGTGTTACGCAAAAGAAGACAAAAGCTAAGCGTGGGGCGGAGTTACAAATGGAAGACGTTTCAGATTCCGACGTTTTTGACGACTGACCTTTCGGCTTTGTCGAGGTTTAAGGTTTTATAATAGACCCGTTTCGTGGGAGTTGGCATTTCGACCGCGAGCCGGGTCTTTGTTTATCTTTTGTGATGACGGCTTATTGCTCGTTGTTGTGCTTCTTAGATCGTTACAGGAAACGCCGATCATGTTATCAAGAAGAAACTTCATTAAAAGCGCTTCTTTGGGCGCCATTGCCTTGAATTCTTTTTCGTCGATTCCACCGCTTCGCGCGGAATCGCAAAAATTGTTTGCCCCGGGAGAATACAAAAAGATCGATTCGGCCGAGCGGACCTATCACATTAGCTGTGCGTTCGATATGTTCGATCAATACCCGGATCTTCCCGAGATCTGGAAAGAATCGGGGGTGACTGACGCCTGGCTCTGTACTTGGTTCTATGGTTATTTTCCTTATTCCTGGGAGAGACTGGATTTCTGGTTCGGGCGTTTGAAGCAAGTCGGTATTCGACCGCACTTGATCAGCGTGCCGTTTTGTCATGGCGGCGGGGCGCTAGATCCGAGAGATTCTGAATTTCCGAATCTGCCTCCGGAGCATTGGAAGATCGCGCAACGTTGGGACGGAACTTCGAATTGGGGATGGTCTTGGCATGCTCCCGCCGATTCCGAAGGCGCCGACGCTATTAAGACGTTGTATGAACGCTATGGCGCGTTTGATTATTTCCTGGACGATGATTTTCGCTTCTCTTCGACTCCCGCTCGTATTGGCGGATGCGTCTGCGATGAATGTAAAGCCGCTTTCTTAGCCAAAAGTGGCGTCGACGCTTCGCGATGGAACGAATTGATCGACGATCTTAAAAACAATTCCGACACGCCCCTTCTTCGCGCGTGGGTCGATTATTTCTGCGACCGTTTAACTGAATGCTACAACGCGTATGCTTCGGCGGTACCACAGGTCGACGTCGGTATTATGGTAATGTACATGGGGTGTGAACGCGGCGGTATTCGACTTGACGATTATCGCGACGCGCTTTTCCGCGTGGGAGAAGGCGGATTTAGCGATAGTTGGTTTGACCCCGTCAAGTTCAAAACGATCGAATTGTATAGCGTATTGCTTCATCGTCGATTCTGTAAGCCGGGAAGAGCGTTTAGTGAAACGACCGTCTACCCTGAGAAATCGCTGTCTCCTGAGAATATGGCGACAAAACTCTCGATCTCTACGATTGCCGACGTACGTAATACTTGCTTCATGTCGGGACTCCGCGCCATCCCGCCGGAGTATTGGCCGACTCTGACGAAGCGTATGAAGACGGAAAAGGAGCTCCATCAGAAACTGCTTGGACAAAAGGCTTGCGGACCTTTCAAACATTATTATGGCAAGGCGTCGCGTTATCTAGGCGGCGAAGACGCTTATTCGCTCTTCCTTGCGCTTGGCGTTCCGTTTGAGGTTTGCGACGATATTCCCGCCGACGGTTGGACGTTCCTGACCGATGCGGACGCCCAAGCTATGGAACGTGGCGAACTTACGTCTAACGGCTCAAAGATAGTCGCGCGCGTCGAGTCTACGAGCGGACGTTTTGCCAAGGTTACAGAGAGCTTGGAAGAACTCTTTAAGTTCCGCAAGAGCGTATTGCCCGAGTTGCAGAAAACGAATACGCCTTACGTGGAAGAAGAGACTCCCGTCGTATTGGCATGGTATCCGGAGGTGAAGCGAGCCTATTTATGGAACGTGGAAAAGACTGCAAAAACACTTCATATACGCGTGGGAGAAAGAACGATCGGCGTTGAGCTAGACGAGCGCGGATCCGCCTTGGTCGAGCTTTGATCGGTCGGTTTACTAATTGGTATGACTAACGCTTGCCGCTTGAATTTCTCAAATGATTTTCGAGCGGCGTTTTTGTTGAGTTTCATCATATTGATAATAGTTGTATAATTATAGAAAATTCATCGGCGCCCCCTCGAAATGATAGAGTGTTTCGTATAAAATATCGACGTCGTAGGCGTTCCAAGGTGGAGCCCGGCGACCGATCGCGCGGGAGGCGCGGTTTTATTTTTGACTAATGATATTGTGGTCCTCTGATCGTTTAGGCCCTGACGCCAAGCGATGCGAGGTCCGTTTTTGGGGGAGAGAATTCGCAATGGCGATCGACTCTTATTCGCTTTGTCCCGGCGGTCGGGGAAAGAAAATTCGTTTTTGTTGTCCGGATCACGTCAAGGATTTGGAACAAATTGACAAAATGATCGAAGGCGAACAGTACTCCGCTGGTCTTGCTTTTGTCAATTCGTTGTTGGAAAAACGACCCGACTGCGCCTGCTTGACCGAAGCGAAGTGCTTGTTCCAACGTATGATCGGTTTGTGGGAAGAAGCTTACGATACCGCTAAGGATTTTGCCGCTCGCGAACCTAAAAACATCGTTGCGCTCACCGAATTGGCAACTTCCGCCGCGTTACTCGATAAACCGCAAGAGGCTGTCGCCGCTCTCGTCGATTCTCTCGAAGCGGTCGAAGGCGACCAATTCCCGATGGCGATCGTTCAAGCGATGCTTACCGTCGGCATGTCGTTCTATGAAAACGGTCGTATCTTCCAAGCCGTCGCCGTTGCGAAACAACTCCAAGCGTTTGCGCCGAAAGATCAGGCGTCCAATCAATTCCTGTATCGTTGTCTTGGTTCGGAAGCTGTTCCGCTTATGTTGAAAGAACAAGCGTTCGATCTTCAAGCGCCGGCAACGTTCTCGAAGAAAACTGAATACGACGAAGCTGTCGCGTTTCTCGCGCAAGGTCATTGGAAACGTGGACGAGCCATTTTGGAAAGTTTGCTTGCCGTTGGCGACGAATGGCCGAATATCTTCCGTAACTTAGGACTCGTTGAATACTGGTTCGCGAACGAAGACAAAGGTCGCGCGTATCTCGATCGTTTCCTCGCTTCCGCCGGCGTTGATAAAGAAGCCGCTATCGACGTTGAACAATTCCTGCTGCTGTTGGCGAAACCGACTTGGGATGACGTTCAGTATATGCTGAAGCGCGTCTATACGTTGGACGATTTTGATTCCGCGTATGAAAAGTTCTTGTCTTCCAAGCAATTGGTTGCTAACCCGCGTATGCAAGCCGCGGTCGAGGGCGACGTTCCTCCGAAGATGGCGTTTGTCGTTTTGGACCGCCCGGTCGTTGATAAAGTTGAAGGTTTGCGATTAGACGACGTTGCGCGTCAATGCGGTTACATGTTTGTCTACGGTAAGCAAACAACGCGAGCCGCACGCGCTGAATTCTATCTCTTCCCGGAAGAAGTCGCTATTGTCGACGCTCTCTTAGCGGCTGAATTGGGCGCTGTTCCCGCGCTTGAAGCTGACGAAGAACTTAAGTCTCAACCGGTTTTGTGGACGACGAACGCTTCGACTCCGCGTTTGCAATTCAAAGATCCGTCCAAGTTGTCGGAAGAGACGCTTGAAGCGCTCTTTGACGAGGCGTTTGAAGCGTTTGCAGCGAAGTGGTACGAACATCCTTACGCCGTTCTTGGCGGAAAGTCGCCGAAAGAAGTTATGGCGGAAGAAAATGGCGCTCGCCGTGTTGAGGCTTTGGTTCGCGTCGTGACCGGCGTCTTTACGCCTATGTACTTCGATAAGATCTCCGGTCTGCTTCGCGCGCAAGCGTCTTTGCCGACTCCGGAACCGATTGCTCCGCCCGAGGCTTTTGAGACGACGGAAGCTGCCGTTGAATTCTTCCGCCAGGTTCCGTTGTGGCGTTGGAATCGCCTTCAAGTAGACAAGTGTAGTACGCCCGCGTTGGCCGAACTCCTGCAGATCGCAAATCTTGTCGCTCCTCGCGACGTCAAAGAGAAGTTCGCGAAAGAGTTCTTGGCTCGTCCCGCCGGTGAGGCGCAATATGAAGATCGCGGTATCGCTTATTCGATCTTGATCGACTCCGCGTTGATGAAACAAGATACCGACGAAGCCTTGCGTTTGATCCTTGAAGTTTCGCAATATGCGAAAGAAATGGGACAATCCGACAGTAACTGGAACGTCCTTGAGGTTATGACTCGTTTCCGACGCCAAGAATTCGAAAAGGTTCGTTCTATTGCGCAACATGTTTTCGCGGAACACCAAGACGACCAAGAGGCGATTCAAACGCTTCAACAATTCTTTGCGGAATTGAACGCTTCTGCGCAAATGCAAGCTCGTGCTATGGAAGCGTATCGTCTGCGCGCCGGTCAACCGGCTCCCGCTCCTGCCGCTGCTCCTGTTGGGCAAACGAACGTCGATTTTGCCGTTGGCGGCGGTCGCGCCGAGGTTGAAGAAAAGTCGAGCGGTTTGTGGACCCCCGGTAGTGATTCCGGTAATTCGCAAGGCGGTTCCAAGTTGTGGATTCCCGACTGAGCTTTCCTGAATGAAACGCCGCTGCGATAGGCGGATCCTTTGGTAACCGGAGATTATTGCGATCTCCGGTTCTTCTTTATTTTTATTGAAATAACGACGACGGAACGGTATAAATGAGAATCGGCGTTTACGGAGGTAGTTTCGACCCCGTACATATTGGACACCTGCTTTTGGCGGAAGCGGCGCGAGTGGAACAAGCGTTGGATCGCGTCGATTTTGTACCGTTAGGAACGCCTCCGCATTTAAAGAATGTGCGAACGAGCTCTGAGTTGCGTTATCAAATGCTTATGGCGGCAACGGCGACGTACCCTGAATTTGCGGTAGAGCGATTTGAGATCGATTCTCCAAGAATTAGTTTTACCGTCGATACGATACGTTATTACCGAGAGCGTTATCCGGAAGATGATATCTTTCTGATACTTAGCTCGGAGACGTTGAACGATTTACCCAATTGGCGTTTTCCCGACGTGATTTGCGAGCTCGCGTCGTTGATCGTCGCGCGTCGCGCTGGCTACCCCGAACCTGACTTTAACGCGTTACTGCGTTTTACTTCTGTGGAGCGTGTGCGAGAGTTTCGTGAACAGACGATCGAGATGCCGCAGATAGAGATCTCTTCTTCCGCTGTTCGTTCTTGTGTAGCCGGGGGAAAAAGTATTCGTTTTCAAACGTTGGATGGTGTTGTTAAGATTATTCAGGATAATAATTTATATAAGAAATAGGAGAATGGTAGATGCGTAAATCTTTTATGCTTTGGTCTGCCCTTTTGTCTTTCCTTGTTGTTGGAATGACGTATGTCGACGCGGCATTCTCTGCCGACGAACCTGTGTACAAAGAGGCGACGCCGCAATTAGAACGTCTGCGCGACGGTATCCCGCATTTCCTCGCTAAACTTGATGCGAAAGAAGACGTCAAAGTTGCGTATTTCGGCGGTTCTATTACTGCCGCCGACGGTTGGCGCGTGCAGACGTTGGGGAAGTTTAACTCTACCTATACCGATTCCAAGTTTACTGAGATCAACGCCGCAATTGGTGGAACGGGTAGCGACCTTGGCGTTTATCGTCAAGAATTTGACGTTTTGCAACATGACCCCGACTTGGTCTTTGTCGAGTTCTGCGTTAATGACGGCGGCACGCCGCCGGAGTTGATCTGGCGTCAAATGGAAGGTATCGTGCGTCAGATCTGGCGTCATGACAATACCACGGATATCGTTTTTGTGTACACGTATCGCGTTGGGCATGAGAATGAATATCTTGCTAACAGTACGCCTCGTTCTGTCTCCGCGATGGAACAGATCGCGGATTTCTACGGGATTCCGTCACTCGATTTCAATATCCCCGTTGTTGAGCTTCACGAAAAGGGCGAATTGACTTATCAATCCGACGAACCGGAAGAAGGCAAGATCCATTTCTCGACTGACGGCGTTCATCCGTTGAAGGCCGGTCATGAGATCTATACTAAAGTCGTTTGCGACGCGTTTGAACGTATGCGTAACGAAAACGCTAGTAAACCGTATCCCGGCGTCGATACTCGTTTGGCGAAACTTGAAAAGACATTTGTCGCCGATAACTACGAAAACGCGAAAATGGTCCCGATCAAAGAGTCTCAACTTTCCGGCGAATGGAAGCCGTTGCTTGACGATTCGCCGTTGAGTTGGATCAAGAGCCGTATGGGCGATACCGTTTTCACCTCCGACGTTCCCGGGTCTAAGTTGACCTTCAAATTCAAGGGCTCTCATGTTTCGATTTACGATATCTTAGGACCTAATTGCGGCCAAGTTTGGGTCACGGTCGACGGTAAAAAGTTCGGTCCTGTTGGTCGTTTTGATAGTTTTTGCACCTATCATCGTCTTGCGACGTTGTGGGTTTGCAGCGACCTCGATCCTAATGTCGTTCACGAGGCGAGTATTGAGATCGACGTCGATCAGCCCGATCGTCAATCGGTGGCTTTCCGCCTGGAAGATCCTGAAAATGAATTGGCGGGTCCAAAGTATCAAGGTCATCACGTTTGGTTTGGCCCGATCATGATCATCGGCGACGTTGTTGATTGAGGACGCGTTCATGACTAACGGAAGATTAACCGGTAAAACGATCGTTGTTTCCGGCGGTACTAAGGGCGTAGGACGCGCGGCTGTTGAAGCGTTTGCAAACGAAGGCGCGCGCGTTACTATTGGCGGACGTGACGAAGCGGCGGTTCGCGAACTGATCGAACGTATTCGAGACGCCGGTGGAGACGCAATTTTCGTCCACACCGACTTAGAAAATGTTGATGATTGTCGTAATTTGTTTAACGTAACGGCGGAACGCTTTGGGAAGATCGACGGTTTTTTCAATTATGCGGGGATCACGTCGGTTGCGGCGCTTGATTCATGCGACGTTGAAACGTTTGATCGGATGATGAATATCAACTTTCGTTCGTGTTTCTTCTGTTGTCAGGAAGCGATACGTTATATGCGCCTTGCGGGAGGCGGTTCCATCGTTCTGACCGGTTCGCCACATGCGTGGAGCGGATTAAAAGATCGCGCAGTTTACGCCTGCTCTAAAGGCGTGATCTATACGCTTTCGCAACATATTGCGCACAACTACGCTTGCGATCGTATTCGGTGTAACTATTTGACCTTAGGTTGGACCGCTACGGAAGGAGAGATTGCCTTGAAAGAGTCGCTTGGCGAATCGGAAGCGGAATTACGTCGCCGCGCAGCCGAGTTATCTCCGATGGGGCGCATCTTGGAACCGACCGAGTATAACGAGACCTTGATCTATTTCATGTCCGACGCGTCGTTGAACACGACCGGTAGTGTTTTAAACGCAACGGCGGGCGTTTTTCTTTGAGATTTTCACGCGTTATACGTTTAATAAATAACGTCGACAACGCTATGAGCGCGTGGTCGACGTTTTTTGTTTGGGGGTTAGCGACGTTTTCTTTCCAATCTCATCGTTGTTTCGTTAGGAAATGTAACAAAGACGTTATTGGGAAGTTGGTCTATTGGTCTACCTTTTTTGGCAGCGTATGCGAGTCGCTCCCATTCTTCTGCGCCCATATCCGCCAAGCCCCATTCCCGTTCTTTCCATATCTTTTTTAGGTAACGTTTCACAAGTTCGTCGGATAGATCTTCAAACGCTTGAATAGGAAGTTCGACGACGTCCTTTTCGCTTGTGCTATTGAGCTGTGAAACAACGTTCAACTCGCTCAGAACTTTCTCATAGGCATTTTCAACTTGACGCCATTCCTCGATCTTGGATTCGACGGCGGGGAGTTGTTCGTCAAAATACGTTTCTGTTTCATCCGCCATTTTGGCAAGGCGTAATAAGGCTTTTTGCCAACGGTTTGGAAATATCGCGTCTAGCATGGGTACTAGTTCAAGACGGATGCGATTACGATCGTATAGCGTTGACGCGTTGGAAGAGTCTGTACGAAAAGCTTGCCCCAGTGTCTGCAAGTATTCTAGGATCTCTTCTTTACTGAACGAAAGTAACGGACGAACAAGCGATAGAGATTCGTCGAGCGCGCGATAGGGAGCTATGCCGCGAAGACCGTCTAAGCTCGAGCCGCGGAAAAGCCGAAAGAGTATCGTTTCTAATTGGTCGTCGCGATGGTGTGCCGTTGCAATAAATCGCGCTCCCACGTTTTGCGCGCTTTCAAGAAGGAGACGATAACGTAGCGCCCGAGCTCCGCTTTCTAAACTTCCTTGCCGTCGGATCTCTTCGGCAAGTTCCTCGCGATCGATACGACGTAAATTGGTTTCTAGACCGTGTTCGCACGCAAGATGTTGAACAAACAATGCGTCGTCGGTTGATTCTTGTCCGCGGAGTCCATGGTCGACGGTGACGACAAAGAGATTCTTCTTAATGTTATTCTGTTCCGCAATATTGACAAACGCTCGCAGTAACGCGACGCTGTCTGCTCCCCCGGAGACCGCTAGACAGACGCGACGTTTCGACCATTGTTCAAGTGGAAACGCTTTGAGGAGGCGTGTTTCAAAGTCTGTCGGCGTCATTGTTCTTACGACTTAATACAAAGAACGCGACTCTAACGTATTCTTAGAGCCGCGTAAAGGATTTGATTTCAATAAACGCTCGCGCGTCCGGTGGCGGACGTTTCTTCGCGTTTAGCGGAACGGAAGCATTTCTCTCGTTCTTCGGGAGTGAGCGTATAGATCTCGACTTTAAAACGTTCGCTCAACTTGTCTTCGTATTTCTTCTTCATCGCTTCGGTTCGCGCCGCGATCAAGTCCTCGCGTACTTGTTCTTGAACTTCCATAAAGCTCTTGACGCGTTGAAATTCGCGATCGATGACGCGAACGATAGTGAAGGAATACTCGTTTTCAAAGATCTTGCTCATCGAGCCAATGGGGAGGTCCTTACTAAAGATTGCGTCCTCGATCTCTTTTGAACGAAGATCGCCGCGATGCGTATCGGAACGCAAACCGCCTTTATCGGCAAATGAATCTTCTGAATCGATCTTGGCGACTTCCGCGAAAACGCGTTCCTGGTCGTGGGGGCTAGCGCTCTGAACAGCGTTACCCATATGCGCGATCTTTTTACGCGCGTCAGATTTGCTGCGCTTTACGTCCATACCGTAATAAACGGTCATCCCCTGCCAACTGACTTTTTCTTCCGTACGGTAATTGTCTTTATTGGCGTCGTAATAACGTTTTAAATCGGTTAGCGTCGGTTCGAAATCTTCTTCGCCGAGATTATAATTCATCCAGAGCTCGCCTAGCGTTTGTTGCAGGAAGATGCGACGTTCTTGGGCAAAATCGCTTTGAATCTCATTTTCAAAATATATTTCAAGTTCCCGGACGTTTTTGCAGTGGAATTTCTCCATCAAGTCCGGGAGCATTTTCTTGTCAAATTCTTTTTCGAGTTGTTCCGTCTGTTCTTTAACTTGGTCTTTGGGACGACTGACGACATAGTCGTTATAGAACAGTAGCTTACGGATATGCATATCCAGGATCTGTGAGAAGATCTGGTCGTTATTGAGATATTGGTTGAGGATACCTTCTTTATACGACTGTCTTACTTCTTCACGCGACTCTTCGGGGACTTTCTCGATCTCGTCAAGGTATTGCATATGCGCGAATTTCTTGATCTGATGCAAAATATCGCGACGCAATATTGCTTCGTGCCCGACGCGTCCTAACGTTTCAGCCCCGTCGTAATAAGTACGCGACGTCAGTTGCGGCGCGTCGAGCGGAACAGAAGACGATAGATCGCCGTCTTGCGCTACCCCTCGACCGCAACATGCAGACAAGGCGAGCAGCGCTACGATTGCTAATGACGACTTACGAGAAGACGGCGCGCGACGTCGTTTCGTCGTTGTTGTGTCTTGCAAACTTGTTTCACACATCGATCGATACAACATAAATATTACCTGACAACGGAAAGACTCAGCTCTCTAACGTTGTTCGAATGTAAATGATTGACAAGAGTCGGGGCCGAGTTGGACCCTCAAGGCATTATAACGTTTTTATTGAGCGTGGCGCAAGGTCTATTCCTGGCTAATGAATAGGGGCGCTTTGCGTTCGACATAGACGGACTACCGTCTTTCAAGATAATCGTCTGTTGTATTCGAAACATTCATTAATTCTGGTATAAACGTTAAATTTGATTGTGAAATAAGTAAAATAGATATGCTGAATAAAAAAGATTGACTAAATGTTATAAATAAGTTAAAATAAATAAGTCGTTCTCGAAGGACGATTGTATGGAAAATATATAGCTGTTTGGCATAGACGAACAGTTAGAATATTATTGAGAGGTTATAATGGTTCGTAAAAACTTTGTAAATTTGTGTGCGATGACGGTTGCGACGATCGTCGTTCTTAGCGTTTCTTCTGCCCAAGCGCAGATTTTCCGTACCGCCAACGGCTCTCCGTTGTTTCCACGTCTTCATGCTTGGATGGCTCCCGTTCAACCTGTCGCGACCCAATACTATACCGGCGTTCGTCGTTCGTTATTTAACGGCGAAGACCTGACTGGTTGGACCAACGTTAAGGGTGACGCGCCCAGTGACGGTTGGAAAGTCGAAGACGGCTGTATCTTCCGTGAAAAGAAAGCCGGAGACCTCTACGCGGAAGGTAAATACGAAAACTTCATCTGGGAATTTGAATTTAAACTTGCCGACAAAGGTAACAGCGGCGTCAAATACCGATCTTGGAATACTGAAGGTTGGGGGATGGGATTCGAATATCAGATCTACGACGATATCGCCGACGCCAAGAATCCGCCTCGTTATCAGACCGGGTCGTTGTACGACGTTATCCCTCCGCGAGAGGGCGCGCCCAAGATCAAGATGGGGGAATTCAACAAGGGGAAGATCGTTGTTCTTGGTAATCACATTGAACATTACCTCAATGACGAACTCGTTATGTCCGTAGATGTTGGTTCGGAAGAATGGAAGAAAGGTTACGAGTCCAGTAAGTTCAAAGACGACAAAAATTATGCGGAAACGACCATTGGGCGTATCTTCCTCCAAGACCACGATTGCCAAGTATGGTTCAAGAATCTCTATATCACCGAATTGAAGCCGGTCGACTCTTCTTGCGGTTGCGCTTTCTAAGTCGTTTGAGTTCGTTCTGTAGGTAAAACAAAAAAGGTCGTCGAGTTCTTCGGCGACCTTTTTATTTTGTTACGGTTCAATAGACACGATCTTCACTACAAGCTTGCCGTTGGCAATACGAAGTATACCATGACCTGCAAGTCGACCTTCCGTCCAGATCTGTACTTGGCCGTTGGTCGAGTCGAGTAGAGGAACGATGACGTTGGGATGAAGACGATTCAGTTCTTCGAGCGTTAGTTTGGTGCTGCCCAAACGTAGTTGAAATTGAACGCGTTGAGAATTACCCGGGTGAGCGTCGATCGGAATGAGCGAACGAAGGTAGGGAACAAGCGTGTATTCCTGAAATGCCTGAAATCGACTCTTGTCGATAAGTTGCGTAAGTTCCAAGCATGCGTTGTCGCATACGGCGTTTAGCTCTTCTTCCGCGCGGGAACAATCGAAGCGCAAGCTAGGCGTGCGAGAGCGTTCTTGGTTCTTATTCATAACAAAGGATCGACGATTATATAAGAAGTGAAAAAGCCGAGCAAAAGGTATTTACTCGGCTTAGAGATTCGAGCTTATTTGGCGTATAAGCGATTGAACATTTCAGTGTTTGAAATTCTTGGATTTGGCGAACGTTCCATGACCCAACGGTTGACGTCGGAAAGGATCGCCCTCATGCGTGCGCCTTTTTCGGCGTTGACGTCTTCGTTGTACTGACGAACGAGAACTGTCAGACCCGCTGTGTGGTACAAACGCAACAATTCGGGATCGAGGCGCGGAATAGTCTCGGAACTCGTGCCGCTCGAGGTAACGAGAACCGGCAGATCGCGTAAAGCGCGCCAGTTACGAAGAGAAGAAGCGTCCGCGCTAGGAAGCGCGCCGTCGATCGAGACGACTCCGGCAAATTCGGTGGGATTGCGCATCGCGACGCGTAACGCCATAGTACCGCCGGTTCCTTGCCCCAACAAGAAGACGCGACGTGCGTTGATATTGCATTTGCCGATGGCTTCAACGATAGAATCGAAAACGAGATTTTCAGCTTCAGAGATGTTGTCGATTGATTCATCCCAGTCGTAACAAGGCTCAGTCCAACGCTTTTCGTCGCTCTTTTGGCCGTATAGGAAAGAGCGAACGACGCGACACGTCGTGCGTTCGATACCGCGAGGCGCGACGGCGACGTAGTTACGCGGCGAGATCAGCGGAAGGACTTCGCAGATGTTTCGATCGGTCTTTCCAGCGTCGTGCAGCCAGACGAGAAGAGGATACGAGAAATTAGGCTCGTAATGAAGAGGAGAGGCTACGGTATGAAGAAAAGACTTGCTACGATTACCATTCTCGTAACGTTGAGAAAACCGCTTGCATTCTTTTTGGAAAAGTTCCGAACCGGACAAGACGGCGGTCTTCTTTGATAAAATCGATTCTGACATGTTAACTTTGGAATTGTGAAACGTCTTCTAAGCCGGGTGACAATGTGGCGAAAGAAGACAATGACGACTTGCTTGCGACGAAACAATTCTTGGTTCGAATTGTCATAAGGAGACGTGATCGAAAAGCAACGCGGCGATGGTACGTCGCGTGGGGTTAGCTGTTCGCGTCTCAGGCGCCGTTTGAAACAAACGACGACTCTTATTACGTCTTGGGGACGAGGATGATCGCTGGACTTTATCTGAAAAATGAAATTTTTCTCACCGTGCTTGAAAAAAGATTTTCAAAATCGATAAGATCGCTCCATTTTTACGTCGCTTTGACGCTGATAACGAATTCAACGAATATATCTCTATAATAGTCTACAATGGGTATAAAAGTCAAGACGATTTTGGAAACTTTGATAGATAAATGACGGATTTCTTTTCATCTTGACGCTAGGGGAGCTCGCGACTAAAAATTTTTTGTTTCGGTTACTATTTCTCGAGAAATCTGCTTTGACTCGGTTACGCTATTTCTGTAAGATTGGGGGCTATTTTGTTGGCGGTTCCGACTATCAAATGTTGGATGAAGCTACGCGTTGATTGTGAAAAACGATTCCGATCTGCTCGGGTTGACGGTTCCTCGTACTATTAACAACGTTGCTTTTCGTCTAAACTTTTCTTTATGAGGTCCGTTGAGATCAAATATTGTAAGAATTTCGATAACGCCAACTTTATCGATTAGCAAGAGTTGTCGGTTTTTATTAAAATTTTTCGAAATATCAAAAATTTTAACAACTTTTACAATGCTTGTAGTCGATATAAACTAACAACGCTCGGACTGTTTACTTTAGACATAGTCTATTGTTAAAATAGTAAAAATAGAGTAGCGAAGGATTGCCGCTCTTGCCAAGCGGGCGACGTATGGAGACGTCGCTTCAAAAGTTGGCGCGGCCTATTACGCGTTGAGGAGTCGTAAGATTTTGAAACGTCAAGGGCGCGAAATTTCAAGGAAGGATAACCATGCATTTTTCATCGAAGCTAGCGAAAAAGTCGAAAAAATGGAGAGGCGCGCTCATTTATTTGGCTCTTTTCGGAGTCGCGCCAATGGCTTTCGGAGCGGAAACACGCTACGTTTCTGATTATGCCAGTCTGCGAGCGGCCATTTCTGAGTACAATGGAAATACCGGGTCCGACTTTAACATCGTTTTGACCAGAAATATCACGTTGGCTGATAATCTCCCTGAGATTACCGGCAACCAGAAGTTGACTGGCATTAACAACGGTTCGTTGAAGATCGACGGCGCGGGGTATGCTATTGACGGCGCGGGTAAATTCCGCGGTCTCTACGTTGACAGCTCCGAAGCTAACGCTACTGTTACCGTGGCTAACGTCACGTTTGCCGATTGCTACGCTAAGGGCGGCAACGGCGGCGACGGCGCTGCGGCGGGCGGCGGCGGTATGGGCGCCGGCGCGGCTATTTACGCGTATAGCGGCAGCTTAGTTCTGAACAATGTTACCGCGGCGGGAAGCGCTGCTGTTGGCGGTAACGGCGGCTCCGTACTTTACGGTTCCGAATCTTATGGCGCGGGCGGCGGCCTGGGCGGCGACGGCGGTAACGGGAAGCTTCTCGAAACCGGCGCTGCGGCGGGCGGCGGCGTCTACGCTAATGGCGCCGATTCCTCCACTGATAAACAGGCGGGAGACGGCGGCGTTGTTTCTAATAAAAATCTCGATTCCTACGCTCACGTTAAGCCTGGAACTACGACCCCCGTCGGCGGTAATTCTCTCGCCGGTGGCGGTGGCGGCGCCTCTGTCGCTTATGGCGGCAACGGCGGGTTCGGCGGTGGCGCCGGCGCCGGCGCTACTCTCGGCGGCGAAGGCGGCTTCGGTGGTGGTGGAGCCGGTAGCTCCAGCGATCTCACCGCGGGCGACGGCGGTTTTGCCGGCGGTCACGGCGGTTACATCGACCCCGTTGAAAGTACTATCTTTGCTTCGACTCCCGGCGGCGGTACGGGCGGTGGCGGCGCGGCTCTTGGCGGCGCTATCTTCGTCGGTTCGGAAGCCAATGTTACGGTCGTTGTCGATAAAGACAAGCTCGGCGAGATCTACGGCGGGTCTGTTGTCGCCGGTCAAGGCGGCGGCGGTACTGCGGAAAACGGCGAGGCTATCGGTAAAGGTCTCTTCCTCCTTAACGACTTGAATATCAACGTCGCGGAAGGCGGAAAGTACGTTATTTCCGATAACATCGGCGGTTACGCCGGTTCGAGTAAAGTCTCGGCCGACGCTAACGGCAAATACGAAAACACTAGCGGGATCGTTAAGTCCGGCGAAGGCGAACTTGTCCTCAATGCCGGCGGTTCCACTTACACCGGCGACACCACCGTCAAGGGCGGTTCGTTAGTCGCTAAGACTACCGGCGCTATCAGTTCCTACTCCGGGCTGAACGTCGACGCCGGTACGGTCGAGCTCCAAGCCGATCAATCCGTTCGCAACCTGAACGGCGGTTCCTTGGGCGTCGTCGATCTCAAGTCCAACACGTTGACTGTCACCGGCGATGAAAACGACGGCGCTTATGCCGGTAAGATCAAAGGCGACGGTACTCTTGTTAAGCAAGGTACGAACGCGCTTGCTTTGGCCGGCGATAGCCGCGGTGAAAAATTCAATACCGTATTGAACGGCGGTACGATCCGCGTTCAAAATGACGGCGCTTTTGGCGACGGTACTCTCTACTACACTCGTAGCGACGCCAACGATCAAACCACTTCGCTTGAATTCTCGAACGGGATCAATATGGCGAACGATATCGTTCTCAATGGTAACGATAACGCGCTGATCCTTGGCGGCGGTTCCGCGACCCTTTCCGGTACGATCACCAAGAAGCCCGGTTCCAACGGTGAAGTTATTATCAGAGTAGCCAACGGTGAATCGATCCATCTCGCCAATACCGGCGTCTCGACTGACGAAGAAGGTAAAATCGTTGTTTCCAATGGTAACGATATTTCCAAGTTGACGATCGAAAATGGCGGTCTCTTGGTCGACGTTGATTCTTTTATGGTCGACGATACGCGCTACTGGTATAACTCTCTCGGCGGCGCGGATATCGTTAGCGACGGCGATACGAAGTTGTCCATGATCCTGAACACCGACGATCCTGACGCCGGTCTGCTTTTCGGTAACAACACCATCGCCCAATCCGGTTGGTTGACCGTCGACCCCGTCACGTTGAAAGATCACACCGATCAGATCAAGAAGATCGATCACACCGGCGCCATTTCCGGTAATGGTGGTTTCCGCCTTGATATCGGTTCCGGCGCGACCTTCAATGCTCGTGGTTCCTACGGCGTCGGTTACACCGACGTTAATTCCGGCACGCTTAATCTCGCCGACGTCTCCAACGCTACCGCGAATGTTGGCGGGCTCTCTTCGAGCGGTTCCGGCGTTGTTACCGTTGGCTCGAAAGACCTCGTTGTCAACTTCAACAACGATAAGCTTGCTTATAATGGTAAGATCGTTGGCGACGGCGAAGGCGCGAAGATCTATAAGAACGGTTCCGGCGAATGGACGCTCAACCTTACGAACGATTCCAAAGTTCAGTCGGTCGACGTTAATGGCGGCGCTTTCTCTCTCGGAAGCAACCACTTTGATTCCGGTATTTACACGAGTAACGATTTCGCGATCAACTTGGGTGCGAACGGTACGCTGAAGCATTCCACCGATACCGGCGAGACGCTGACGCTGAACAATCTTAACGCTTCCAAGGGCGGTGCGATCGTCGTTGGCGCGAAAGACGAGATCGTTCTTACCGACAAGAATACCTCTACCGCGATTGCCGCGAATCTCGTTGGCGACGGATGGCTTTACCTCAATAACGTTACCGATGAAGACGGCAATGTTAAGGCTTGGTCCTTAAGCGGTAACAACTCCAACTGGAGCGGTTCCATTGCCGCGTACGATCCTTACGCTCAGATCGCGTTGGATTCCGCCAATGCCGCTTCCGCTAAATCCGCTATCAACTTTGGTTCGTTTGGCGTTTTGGACGTCAATCAGTCGACAAACCTCGGTTCTTTGGCTTTCGACGATAACTTGACGATCGACGCCGCTTCCGGTAAGACGCTGACTCTTGGCAATCTCTCGAGCGCCGCGCATATGTTGGACGACTCCGTCCTCACTATCAACGGCGGCGGTACTGTCGCCTTGTTGGACGGCGCGGCTAAGAACTACTACGGCGCTACCGCCGTTACCGGCGGCTCCACGTTGAACCTTCTCGGCGACAATACTCCCGAAGGCGCGGCTCGCCGTACGTTGACGTTGGCCGACGGCGTCTTGGCTATGGATTACACCGGCGTTCATTCGACTGAACCGATGAATTCCTACTGGGGTTCCGAGATCGACGTCGACGGAAAAGGTACGATCGTCGTCGCCGGTAATCCGACCAGCGGCAAAGTCGTCATGAACGAAAACATTGGTTTCGTTGGCGCTAACCCCGGCACGTTGGTCTTCAACACGAAGAACTCGCTCGTCGAATTGGCTAGCACGATCGACGGCTCCGGAACGCTTGACAAGATCGGTTCCGGCACGTTGGTTCTCAACGGCGCCGGTACGTTCGACGCCGCTATCGTCGACCAAGGTACGTTGCGTCTTGGCACGGGCGCCGACAACTACAACGATCAACTTCGTTATGCTAGTTTGACGGTCAAAAACGGCGTCGCGGATGGTTGGACCAACGCTCTTGGTTCCGTCAGCTTGAAACAAAACGGCGCGCTCCATCTGTACAACACCGACACGGTTTCTTTGACCGGTTCCGGTAGCGTCTTCTCGATGGACGGCGGTACGTTGTACGTCGACGTTATCGATAAAGATAACTACACGAACTTCAAGGCGGAAGACGATAAAGCCACCGCGCAAATGAACGGCGGTACGATCTTCGTTGACACCGATAAACACGACGTCAAACTTTCTGTTGGCGATTCGTTGACGATCGTCGACGTCAATGCCGGTAATTTGTCCGCGAATCCTTCCAACTTCACGATCCACGACAACTACGCCGGTATGCGTTTCGTCGTCGACCGTAGCAAGATCTCCGACGGTTACTTCAACTTGTTGCTTAAACGCGCTTCCTTTGCCGAATTGGCGAAGACCGACAATCAAAAGAGCGTCGGTAGCTACCTCGACGCTTGGCAAGACGGTCCGAAATGGGATTCCGCCTACAACGACATGTTTGCCGCGCTCGAAAACGAAGCTGAAAAGAACCCCGGCGTTCTCGATCAGCTGACCGGCGAACTTCGCTTCTCCGCGATGAACGCGCAGATCCAATCTCGTAACTTGATGCGTCAAGCGTTGACTCGTAACGTCTTACCGAGCCCGACGCTGACCGGTTGTCACGGCGTCAACGGCGTTTATTCCTCCGCTATCCGCGGCCAATCTTGGGATTACGGTCAAGACGCCACCGGGCTTGCCGGTTGGGCTAGCATGTTCGGCGCGTCCGGTGAGGCGGAAGCTCACTATGGTACGAGCGGATATGATTACAAGTTCATTGGCGGTATGTTTGGAGTCGAATTGGGAAGTACTGCTACCAATCAGTTCGGTTTCTACTACAGCTACAACAATACCGACGTAGACGGCGGCCACATGGGCGACGTCTCCGTTAGCGACAACGTTTTCGGACTCTATCTGCGCGTCAGCGACGATTGGGGTTACACGTTTGCTAACGGTACCCTCGGCGTTGCCGAATACGATATCGATCGTTCTCTTACCGTCAACAGAAGCGTCAACTACTTCTCCGGTAAGACCGACGGTTGGTCCGGTAGCGTTGCTTTGGAACGCGGCGTCAACTTCTGTTTGCCCGCTTCTACCTTCCAACCTTACGGTTCGTTGCAATACACGCACCTCAGAATGGACGGTTATACCGAAAGCGGCACCTACAACGCGTTTGCGCTTACCACGAACGATACCGAGTACAACAGCCTCCAAGGCGTTATCGGCGCTCGTTGGTTGAAGTCGATCCCGCTCGCTGCTAGCGCGTTTGATTTCAGCGCGTACGTCAATTGGACGCACGAATTCCTCGATGAAAGCGTCGAAGGCGACCTGACCATGATCGCCGGTCCTAACAACACGTTCCATATCGTCGGCAACGGCGCCGGACGCGATTGGATCTATGCCGGTCTTGGCGGCGACTGGATGCTCAGCAACAACTTCGATATCTTCGGAGGCGCGGACGTCCAAACCAACGATTACACGACTTACGTCAATGGTAATGGTGGTTTCCGTATCAAGTGGTGATCCTCGGAACGTAGATACGAGTCGGTCGGCTTGAAAGAGTCGATCGACTGAGGTCAACGAATTAAGGCCGCGCGACATGCCATATGTCGCGCGGCCTTTTTATTTCTTGCGTAGATAACAAGGACTGATTGGGGCAGGTTGCGTGAAGGGAGGAACATAAAAAATCCCCGAGCGTCGTTTGAAAACGTTCGGGGAAACGAATTTTTAATTCAGAGCGCTTCTATCACAGTTGATAGCGGATCTCGCCGGCGACGATCGTCATAACGGCGCGACCTTTCATTTGGCGTCCGATATACGGCGAGTTCTTACTCTTGGAGTGGATTTCGTCGACAGTGTACTTCCAGGTGAGTTCCGGATCGATGATCGTTACGTCGGCGTCGGCGCCCGCTTGCAACGTTCCTTTATTGATCCGTAAGATCTTCGACGGATTAAGCGAAAGTTTTTCTACAAATTGCGACCAAGAGAGCAGGCCGGGCGCGACCAATGTTTCGAGCACGAGCGGGACCGCGGATTCAAGACCGATGATACCGAACGGCGCGACGTCGATTTGGCGATTCTTCTTTTCGGGAGAATGCGGCGCATGGTCGGTCGCGATCGCGTCGATAGTGCCGTCGAGCAAACCTTGGATGCAAGCGTCGACATGGGCGCGACTACGAAGCGGCGGGTTCATCTTGAAATTCGGATCGAACGTACGCAGTTCTTCGTCGGTCAACGTGAGGTGGTGAGGCGTAACTTCGGCTGTTACTTTCACACCGTCTTTCTTGGCGCGACGAATCGCCTCGATGGCGCCGGCTGTCGAGACGTGCATGATATGCAACGTGGCGTCGACGCTTTGCGCGAGCGCGATATCGCGTTGGACCATAATGTCTTCAGCGACGGCGGGAATACCGGGAAGGCCGAGAATGTTGGAAACGGCGCCGGCGTGCATAACGCCGCCCTTAGCAAGAGGCGCTGATTCTTCGTGACACAAGATCACTTTGTCGAACATCTTGCAGTACGAGAGCGCGCGACGCATCAAGCTTGAGTTTTCTACGGAAGAACCGTCGTCGCTACAAGCGACCGCGCCGCTTTCGAAGAGCAACCCGAGTTCGGCAAGTTCTTCGCCTTTGCGTTCCTTGCTGATACAGCAGATCGGGAAGACGTTGCATTGACGTGCGCTAGCGGCCAACTCGCGAATGAGCGAGACTTGAGCTTGCGTGTCGATAGGAGGATTCGTGTTCGGAGGACAGGCGATCGATGTGAAACCGCCACAGAGCGCCGCGCGAGAACCCGTCGCGACCGTCTCCGCTTCTTCGTAACCCGGTTCGCGCAGATGCGCGTGCATATCGACAAGACCGGGGGTAACGACCTTGTTCGTCGCGTCGATCTTGACTGCGTCGGCGGGGATCTTGTCTGTTGCGACGTCGATTCCGACGACTTTGCCGTCGCTAATAAGAAGATTCGTTACCTTATCAATATTTTGAGACGGATCGACAACTCGACCGTTTTCAATGAGTAGTGTTTGCGAGGACATTCAATTTATCCCATGAAAGCGTTTGTGCGAATGTTGTTCGTAAACGGACGCGTCGAATTACGTAAAGACGGCGCGTCGACCGTATTGGCGCGTTACGCTTTGCGGCTCGCGGCGGTAAGCGTCGCCCAAAGAGCGGCCATACGTACCGCGACGCCGTTTGTGACTTGATCCAAGATCGCGGAGTGAGGACCGTCCGCGACTTCCGGCGTGATCTCGACGCCGCGATTGATCGGGCCGGGCGCGAGGATCAAAACGTCTTTCTTACAGCGCGCGAGGCGGTCCGCGTTCATTGCGAACAAATGAGAGTATTCGCGGTTGGACGGGAAGGGACTAGAAGAGAAACGCTCAAATTGAACGCGCAACAGGTTGAATACGTCGACTTCGGGAAGAATGTCGTCTAGCGAATAACTATATTCGACGCCGTAGTCTTTCCATAACGGAGTAACTAGCGTCGACGGACCGCAAACGATCGGTTTTGCGCCAAGTTTTAGTAACGCGAAGATATCGGAACGCGCTACGCGGCTGTGGGAGATGTCGCCGACGATCGCGACTTTGAGCCCTTCGAAAGAACCAAAGCGACGGCGGATCGTAAGCATATCGAGAAGACCCTGCGTCGGGTGTTCGTAAGCGCCGTCGCCCGCGTTGATGACCGAGCAGTTCTTCAAGTTTTGCGCGAGCATTTTCGGTACGCCTGGGCAACTATGACGAACAACTACGGCGTCGATTCCCATCGATTGAATGTTTTTGGCTGTGTCGACGATCGTCTCGCCTTTGGCCATGCTACTCGTTGAAGCGGAGAAATCGACGACGTCTGCGCCGAGACGGCGACCCGCGAAACCAAAGCTGGTGCGAGTGCGCGTTGAGTTCTCAAAGAAAAGATTGACTATCGCTTTACCGGCTAAAAGAGGGATCTTGCGACGGTTATCCGCCGATTCCAAGATCTCGGTGCGAAAACGATTCGCAAGATCAAGAAGAATATTGATTTCCTCGACGGTCAGATCTTCAAGTCCCAGAAGGTGGGATCGGGTCCAAGCGTCGGGTACGCAGCCCCAATTCTCAGGCGTCCACAACATACTCGCGATACTCCTTGGCGAAGCGTCGCGCGATAAGGAAACGTTACGTCGAATATACTTACGGCGTTGACGCGTTGACGATCGCGCGACAAACTACTCTGAAATTATTCTTGTTAATTTTAGCGCCTTTTTTTATAAGCGAAAGGGGCAAGAGATTGAAACTTCAATGACGAAACGAAGAAACGCTCGAAATCGATACGACTTCGAGCGTCTGATTATTTCACGATTTAACGATATCGCTTTAATGCGTTTTTAAATCAAAGATCTTCGCCGGCGACTTCGGATGCTTCCTCGGTGGCAGGTTCGGCGACGGCCTCTACCGTTTCCGACGCTTCTTCGACGACCGGTTCGGCGGTTTCTTCGATTGGCGCTGTCGTTTCTTCAATTGTAGGTTCGACGACTTCCTCAACCGTTTCAGCCGTTTCTTTGGCGATCGGTTCGGCGGTTTCTTCGGGCGTTACCGGCGTTTCTTCCACGGAATTTTCGACGGTTTCTTCAATAGTTTCAGGCGTTTCTTTTGCGTCTTCGTCTACTGTTTCGGCCGCGGGCTGAGCTTCGAGCTTGACGCCGGTAAGTTCTGCGAGCCATTGAGCGCGGACTTGATAGCCGAGGTTGTTAGGTTCTACTTGAAGACGTTTGATCGCCGTTTCGATATTTCCCTGACGTTCAAGGATACGCGCGCGCAAATAATTCGCGGCATAACGCCAACTAGCGCCAAATACGCGTTCGGCATTAGCGTGCGGACGGAGACGGAGCGAATCGTCGTTCAAACGATCCATTGCCGCGGCGTCGTTGCCGGAAGCTTCGGAGAGCAACGCGAGATAATAGCTCGTCAAGATCTTGATGTAGCGCTTAGTAACTACTTCCATTTGGAAAGTGGCGGCGGCTTCTCTCGCGATTGCGTTAACTTCTTCTTGAGTCGCCGCTTCACCTTGGCTAGCGCGCCACTCTTGATATTTTTGAGCGTATTCGCGAACTCGTTGTTGGATCGTTGTTTCTTCTTGTTTGATCAGACGATCGGAGATGCGACCGGAAAGGAATTGGCGGCCCGCGCCTTCGTCGTTCGTGAATTGGCCGCGGAAGTAAAGGTTCTTACCGATCCATAACGAAGCGCTTTGAGTTTTTTTCGTTGAAGAAACGGCGTCGGCCGGGTCTTGAGAAGAATCAGAGTTGGTGTAGTCGGCGATGTTGTCGTCGGTTTGCGTATTGGAGTCGGAGACTTCAAGGTTGCCGTTAGCGTTGGCGGAAGCCGTCATATAGATCTGCGTCAGGTCTTCAGATTCGAAACTGAAGATCGCTTGTTCGATGATCGGAGCAGTCGCTTCGTAAAGGCGTTTGACTTCAACAATGCCGTCTAGTTCGGCGATACGCGCTTTTTGCGCGTTGAAGGGGGTGGCGACGACCGTATTGACAGCGCCGCTAAATTCTTGTTCCATAGGCAACATACGAGCCGCGACGGTGAAAGGCGTGGAAGGAACGTATGCGACTACTTTCGCGAAGTCGCTAGCGGTAGCGGGGAACGGCTTATCGGCAACGTCGAAGCGACGGAGTAACGCGTCGTTTTTGGCAACTTGCGAAAGTGTCGCGATCGAGTTGTATTGAAGACCATTGTCAAGCGTAAGCGCGTCGGCGCCTTCACCCGGGATCGCGAGACCGTATTCGGGTAAGAACAGATAGACTTCGCCGTTAAGACGAACGCCGACGACTAACGGGAAAACTTCTTTCTCTTCCGCGGGGCGGATTACGAACGCGTCGAGGCGGTGTTGACGGAGCAATTCAATAAAGACGATAGCGCGATCCATTGCCGTCCCTTGGCTGAGCAAGAGCGTTTGCCAAGGAAGTTGAGCTATCGGACCGGCCGGGCCCGGGGTAGGTTCGCTGATAACGATATTACTAAGCGTCCAATCAAAGAGACTCTTGACGATCGTCAAGTCGTCTTGTTTTGAACCTTTGGCCCAAGAGAAAACGTCGCGCATCCAAACGATCTCGCGGAGGAAATCGGCGTCTTGCGGTAGGAAGACCTTGCCGTCGACGACTAAAAGGCGTTGAACGGCGTCGAGACCTTCGATAAAAGCGGCACAGTTGTAAAACTCGCCGACTGGACGTTTAATGAACTCGCGAACTTGCGTTTGCAATGTCTCAGTTGAGTCGGCAAATTGGAATTCAGTCGCGCTTGCAAGTTGCTTATGAAAATCCTCAAAGAAGAGCGCGTACGAGGAAAGAGCGTTACTAGAAGTCTTTTGAGCAAGTTCTTCCGTTTGCTTTTGGGCGCCTTCAAGAAGTTGTTGTAATTCGGTTCCGTCTGCTTCCGTTGGCGTTTTCGTTTCGTCCGCAAATAGATTGACTAATTCGTTGATACGACGAACGTCTTTAAGTAACGCCTTGAAGCTGTCGGCGAGTTCGGAAAATTCTTCGTCGGCTTCAAAATCTTCTGAGACCGGCTTTTCCGCTAGCCAAGAATTTAAGCGTCCCAACGCGCCGCGAAGATAGGCGGGATCGGGATAGTTTTCTTGTTTCTCGGCGGCTTGGACGACTTGGTCGATCAGGTTGCGGTTCTGAAGTTCTTTATCTTGCGCGGTCGCGACTTGCCCCGTGCCGTGTTGACTCGCTGTTTGGCGTTGGCAACCGGAATTACATAAAAGAGCGACCGCGAACGCAATGCTGAGCGAAGAGCGATAAACAACGCCGATATTTTTCATCGGGACGAACCTTCTATATCTGTATGGAAACTCTGTTCAAAAAAGACGAACGACGATATAAAAACGTCGAGGATCGTCGCGCCTAAGATCCGACGACTACGACCCCATTGTATAAAGTATAGTCATGGCTCTTTATTTTGTCTAGACCCCGCGCGCTCGCCCTTTTGACTCAAAGCTGTAAGAAGACGACGTGAGGGCGCAATACTTGACGGGGAAGTATCGTCGACTTATAATTTGACGGTCTACGCGCGCTACAGTTTCAACGCGCGTCGTTTATTCTTGCGGCCGTTTTTGACGCGGTCGGCGCCATACTTCTTGAAGGATAGGATTACAATGGATCAAAACGCGATGGAAATGATCGAAAAGGTGGGACTTCTGCCCTTAGTCAACGTCAATGACCCGAGCAAAGCGGTTCCGATGGCGACCGCGTTGGCCAAAGGCGGGATCCCCGTCGTCGAAGTTACGCTGCGCGATAAGACGGCTCTCGAATCCCTCGCCAATATCAGCAAGGCTTGTCCCGACGTCCTCGTCGGCGCCGGTACTGTCAAGTGTGCCGAACAAGCTGCCGCCGCGATCGAAGCCGGCGCTAAGTTCATCGTCGCTCCCGGCGTCAATCCCGAGACGATCAAGTTCTGTAAAGAGAAGGGCGTCGCCATTATCCCGGGCGCTACTACCGCTACCGAACTTGAAATTGGCTGCTCGCTCGGACTCAACGTCTTCAAGTTCTTCCCCGCTGATATCGCCGGCGGTCTCAAGGCTATTCATGCTCTTAGCGGCCCCTTTGCCGACGTTTGTTTCGTTCCCACCGGTGGGATCGGGTTCGACAACATGAAGGCTTATGTCGAAGATAAAGCCGTCTTGGCTATTGGCGGAAGTTTCATGACCCCGAAAGCCGCCGTCGATTCTAACGACTGGGACGCTATTACCGCCGTCGCCGAACGCGCTGTCGAAGCTTCTCTTGGTTTTGCTATGGGACACGTTGGACTCAACTGCAATTCCGTCGAAGAAGCCAATCAGACCGCGCTCTGGTTCAACGACCGCTTTGGTCTCAAGCCGCGTGAGATCGATATCTCGTTCTTTGCCGGCGCCGCCGTTGAAGCGATGAAGAAGCCTAGCTTCGGCGCTCACGGACACATTGGTATTGCTTGTAACTCGATCGCTCGCGCTATGTTCCAATTGGAACGTCGCGGTATGAAGTTCCGTTTCTGCAAGACGAACCCCGAAGGTAAGATCATCGCCGCTTATATCGAAGACGAGATCGGCGGTTTCGCTGTTCACATTTGCGGAAAGTGACGCGCTAGAACAAACCAGGAGATTATCATGAGAAACTTTTGGAAGTTGCTCGCTATGACCGCTTGTGTCGCTTGTTCTATTACAGGCGCTTCTTTGACAAACGCCGCCGAAGAAAACGCCGACTCCGCTAAGACGACCTCGTTGCTTTTCATTGGAAACAGCTATACGTTCTACAATTCGTTGAACGTTATGGTACAAGAGATGCTGAACGTTTCCGGCGTCCCTGCGAAAGCGGAACGTTGTACGCCCGGTGGATGGAGACTCCGTCAACACTTCAACGGCGAGAAGCCCGCGAAGAATCAAAACCACGTCCCCGCTCCCGAACGTATTAAAGAAGCGCAATGGGATTACGTCGTTATGCAAGAACAAAGTTGTGGCGCTGTCGATCAACGCGCGGAGTTCTTGGAATACGGTAAGAAACTTAATGACCTGGTCCTAGATAATTGTCCGACGACGAAAGTTCTCTTGTATCAAACCTGGGGACGGTGCGACGGAATGTTCGAAGGCTATGGCGACGACGAAGCGCGTAAGGCCGAAGTCCTTGCCGCGTTTGAACAACGCTATTCCGCCCCGGATGAAGCGACCGTCGAGGCGTTGAAAGACGGTATGCAAGGCGGTTACGCCGCGTTGGCTAAAGAGATCGGCGCTACCGTTGTTCCCGTTGGTAAGGCGTTTAAAGAAGCCGGCGATAAGGTCGACCTGCATGCCGACGAGAAAAACGCGAAACCACACCATCCGAGTCCTGCCGGAACCTACTTGGGCGCTTGCGTCTTCTACAAGACCATCACCGGTAATTCTCCTATCGGAATGTGGAAGAAGCTTAACGACGCGGGGAAGGATTTCAAAGTAAGCGAAGAAGACGCCGCTTATCTGGAATCAATTGCCGACAAAGTTGTTGAATGATCGTAACCGTAAGATATATTTTTTCGTGAAAATGGGACGCGCTCGACAGTTCAAACAAAAGCTGTCGAGCGCGTTTTTTATTTGGAATTAATACCTGTTCTTCATTTGACCAGTCCGCCGAAACGACGTTGTCGACCTTGGAACCAGCGGATCGCTTCAAGCAGGTGTTCCGAGGTGAAGTCCGGCCAAAGCACGTTAGTGAACCACAGTTCCGCGTAACTCAGCTGCCATAACAAATAATTGCTGAGTCGTTGTTCGCCGCCGGTACGAATGAATAGATCCGGGTCGGGCGCGTCGCCGTCGTAAAGATGCGACGCGATATAGCGTTCGTCGATCAGTTCGTCGACTGTGGATACGCCTGCGTTTTGTAATTCCTGACGGCGTTGTTCCGGAACGCTCAATTTCGCGACGATAGCGCGCGTTGCGTCGACAAATTCCGCGCGAGAACCATAGTTGATCGCGAGCGCTAACGTCAGGCCAGTGTTATCGGCGGTAAGACGCATCGTTTCGTCGACCGTGTCGAATACGTCTTGGGGAATACCCTCGCGCCGGCCTATAACTCGTAGGCGAATATTATTTTTCATCAATTTAGAGCGTTGTTCGACCATATAGATCTTCAACAACTGCATCAACGCTTCGACTTCTTCTTTCGGACGTTTCCAGTTCTCGCTTGAGAAACAATACAGCGTTAAACGCTCGATTCCGAAACGACTTGCTGCTTCGACGATCGTTTCGACGGCGGCGGATCCGCGTACGTGCCCTTCCGGACGAGGAAGACCGCGTTGCTGCGCCCAACGTCCGTTGCCGTCTAAGATGATCGCTATGTGACGCGGGACCGCTCCGAGCGCGCTAATATCCGTATCGTGCTGTTGTTGGACTGGATCCATGACCTACCTCGTCTAAATGGTAAAACGTTTGCGTCTCAGTGAGGCGTTTCAGTGTGTGAGTAGTATAAACAACCCCCCGAATCTTGACAAGAAGAAAACTTTCCTTTATCAAATAGGGTATGTTCTAACGTTGAGCAGGATAGAACTTTCCAATAAGAGGAGTAGAATATGTCGAACGCGTTGTTTAGGAAGGGTGGTTTAACGTTTTTCATGTGTGGCGTTGTGATATTCTCCACTGTGCGCGTTTTTGCGGAGGATAGGACGATTGACGAACAAGTTACGCGCGCATGGGACGTCGCGTGGAAGAATTTCTATTCTCCTGAGACGAAGTTGTTTTATGATTTTTTAGAATCACTCGAGCCCGGAAAGACGCTAGAACATTTGCCGACTCCGGAGGAGATCGACGCGCTTTATCCTCATCCTTGCGGATATGGTACGGCGATGGAAGACTGCGCGATCTCCGGCGGCGTGATCTTGGACGCGCTGATCGATCGCTATGATAACGAAAAAGCCGCGGGCGCCGACGATACGACGTTAGAGCGGATCAAGAATCAGGCCGAGGATGTATTTTCCGGGTTAGAACTTCTTACGACGATCTCTTGTTCTCCCGGCTTTGTTGCGAGAGGCGTTAGTCCCAAGGCTTTAGATCGATGCTATATCAATTCCTCGCGCGATCAGGTTACGCATTTGGATCTTGCCGTTTGGAATTATTGGCGTTCGGCGTTGAGCTCTGACGATACTCGCGTTCGCGCCGCTAAGATCTTGTATGATATCGCAGATCGTATGACGCGTAACGTTATATCTGATAACGATTACGATTTTCTTTGTTGCGACGGTTCGCGATGTCGAGTCGGTATTCAGAGAATGAAAAATGTCGAAGACCACGAAGCTGCAAGAATTACCGCGATCTATGCGGTTGCGTGGAACGTTGCCACGCTTTCGCAAGACGCTGAAAAAGAAAAAGAATATTGGAAGCTATGGCGCGGTCTCGCTTCTGAAACGATCGAACAGTCCGCGCATATCATGAGTAACGACGCGCTACTGGATCGAATGCCTTCATACGCTTATCTACAGATGCAAGAGTCGCTTCAAGTGTTGTGGAAACTCGAACCCGATCCGACTCTCAATGCGTTGCTTTCGAAGACGTTGCGCTTTATTTCGAAACGCGTGGCCGGCCGACAAGAATACGCGCTGAAGAGATTAGGCTCTCACGACCTAACAGCCGTCGCACCAAGTTGGCGCGAGGCGGGCGGATTAAACGGCAAGTATCGTGAGATATGGTATTGCCCGAGAGAATGTGGCGAATTGGCGTTGACGATCGCCCTCGATCCTAGCCCCGAAGCGTTTGACGCTGAGGCTGCGAGAACGCTTGAAGAGGCGTTGATGATTCCCGATTTTGACAAGATAACGAGTTGCGGAGTGTTCCATCTTCTTGGCGCCTATGAAAAAGCACGTCGACATGGATACTTCATGTCGACGCGCCGTTAAACTAAGCGAGCGTTATAAGACTCAATCGAAGGAACGGATCCAGATATTACGGAAGCGGACCGGGCAACCATGACCGCTCAACTTAATAGGACCCTTGCCCTTAGGATTCGGGCCGGGAAGATCGAAGTGGTTGGTGGAGCCGTAGATCTCGGTGTTGTTTTGGACCATGATTCCGTTTTGAACGACCGTGACGCGAGGAGCGGCGATCTGCGTGTCGCCGTCGAATTTGGCGGGCGTGAAGTAGATGTCGTACGTCTGCCAATTACCGGCCGGCGTACAAGCGTTTACGAGCGGAGGCGTTTGGCCGTAGACCGAACCGCAAGCGCCGTCGGGATAGTTGTTGATCTTGAAGGAGTCAAATACCTGGATCTCGTAAGCGCCGAGCAAGACGACGCCGTTGTTGCCTTGGTTCCCCCAATCTCCCTCGAAATTCGCGGGCGACAACCATTCAAGGTGTAGTTGGAACGCGCCAAAGTTTTCTTTCGTCGCAAAAGCGCCGGTCGTGCATTCGATCGTTCCGTCGACCAACTTCCATTCCGTGGGTTGCCAGGCGTCGGTGTTCGTGCCGTCGAAAAGAACGATCGCGTCGCTCGGAGCGGCCGGGAAGTACGTCGGAGGCGTCGGATTGATCTTTTTCGGAATCGGACGACTCGGGTCGTGGACGCGGTATTCGCTCCAAGGTTGCTTAGGCGAGTCGGAATAACCGTAGGATTCGTTCTCGTTTTTCGGTACGACGATATCGTGCGCAAACGTGGCGCCGACTGCGGAGAATACGACTCCGCATACGACCAAAGTCGCCAATACGTTGGAAAAATTCTTTTTCATCTGAACATTCCTTATAGCTCGAGGAAAAAAGCTCCTATTGAGGACGACGTACCTCGACGCTTCCACGGTGAGCGGTCAAGCCTTCAACCGTGGAAATGCGATATACGTCGTTCGCGAGATTGTCCAAGCCTTCTTGGGTGAAATGCAGTAAGCTGTTGCCTCGTAGGAAGTCGTTGCAGGACAATCCGCTAGAAAAGCGCGCCGAACCGCTAGTCGGAAGGACGTGAGACGGCCCCGCCGCGTAGTCGCCAAGTGCGACCGGAGTATAGTTGCCAAGGAAGATGGCGCCAGCGCAGGGAATCTTTGCCGCTAGTTCCTCCGCGTTTTGCGTCGCGATGTGTAAGTGTTCCGGAGCGATGAGGTTCGTCCAGTAGCAAGCGTCTTCCGCGTTTTCCGTCAAAATGACCGCCCCAAAGCTTTCTAGCGCTTGACGCGCGAGCTCGCCGCGTTCTACGCGAGATAACGTTGCGTCGATCTCAGCCATTGCGTCGCGAAGCGTCTTCTCGTTCCAGCCGATCAAGATACTAGAACCGGGCGCGTGTTCCGCTTGCGCCAAGATATCGTACGCGGTGTAATCCGCGCGTGTTGATTCGTCGACGATGACCACGACTTCACTCGGTCCCGCGATTGAATCGATATCGACATTACCGAAGACTGTCTTCTTCGCCAACGCGACGAACATATTACCCGGGCCGACGATCTTGTCGACGCGTTCAATGCCTTCCACGCCGAACGCGAACGCCGCGACGCCTTGGGCTCCGCCCATGCGGTAGACTTCGCGAACGCCAAGACGCGCGCATGTGGCGAGCAGATATTTGTTGTAAGAACCGTTAGGGGTAGGGGGAGCCATGACGGCGATCTCTTTGACCCCCGCGACTTGAGCGGGAACCACCGTCATCAAAACTGAAGACGGATAAGCGGCCGCTCCGCCCGGAACGCAGACCCCGACGCGACGAAGGGGTTGATAACGTTGTCCAAGCCAACCGCCTTCGACTTCGATACGCGTCGATTTGTGGAGGATCGAGCGTTGGAAGCGTTCGATGTTATTACGGATACGGTCGACCGATTCAAGGTATTCCGGTTCAACTTCTTGTAGCGCTTTTTCAAAATCTTCGTCGGGAACGCGTAATTCATTTGCGGAAAGTTTAGCGCGGTCGACGCGTTCGGAGTAGTCGAGCAACGCGGGCAACCCTTGTTCGGCGACGTCGTGACAGATCTTTTTAACGACTTCAGCCGGCGTCAACGGCGCGCCGAAGATCTCGATCGTGCGTTGTTTGCCGGCTTCGCTGACGATATTACCTTTGAGGCTCAGTTTCTGACGCAATGCGCCGATTTGCGAGTTTACGTCGTCTTTTCTCGCGTCGATCCAAGCTATTTTGAGCCCGTTTTCACTCATCGATACACTCCGTTTGGTTTAAAGATTTTCTCGGATACAAGAAAAATATTGAATCCGTCGATATGTACTTTGTCGGACGTCTTGCCGATAATTAAATATAAACGCCGAGTTTTTTTTGTCGAGCGTTAAGCGTCCTTTTTTTGCAAAAACCCCTTATTCTTAAATAAGATTTTGCAACTACGTCGCAACGCTCGGCTCGATTGGATACTTTCGATAAGTTATACGAGAACGATTTCGCCATGAACGAGACAAACTTTAAGATCTGTTGCCCTTCGTGTGAAACGGTATTTGAAGTTACCGATCCTTCTTTGATCGGTCAGATCGTCGCTTGTCCAAAATGTGGTGGAATGATCTTGATCGAGGAACCTGCGGATCAAGAGTTCGAACAGCATGAAAACGTTTCCGAGCCTGCGAACGAGCAAGTTGAGCAAAATAGAAACGAGGTGGTTGACGAATCGGCGATTATCGAACGAGGAGGAGCTAACGTCGCGTCTGCGGTCCCTCCCGTCTGTGAACCGCGAGACGAAGAACCGGTTGAGGAGGACGGTACGAATAACGTTTGGCGTACGCGGCTGATCTTGATCGTTGCCGGCGTCGTCTGCGCGCTCCTTGTTATGGGGGTGTGGCGATTTTTAGTCGGACCGCAGCATAAGCAGCCCGGCGGACCTGTTGATAACGAGGTCGCGGTCGAAGAGAAGGACAATACTGACGACGAGCCGCAAATTGCCGATGTTGATAACGAACCCGAGGAAGACGAGACCGACCTCGTGTTGATTCGCGACGATTCCGCGTCCGATAACGAAGAATTTGACGTGGACGCCGCTGTTACGTTTGACGACGAAGAAGAACAAGTCGCGCCTGAGGTCGACGACGAGCCTACGAGTGTTGACGACGAAGTTAACGCGGACGCCGTGGAAGAGAGCGTGTCGACTGACGAAGACGTCGTGGACGACGAAACGGAAGAACTCGAAGACGACGGCGAAGTGATAGAACTTGCCGACGATTCGACCTCTCTTAGCGTTGAAGACGATATCGAAGCTAGCGAAGAGGAAGACGATGATTCTTTAGATAACGACGCGGTTCCGATAGAGTTTGACGAAGAACGTTTTGAGAAGGTCAATAAGAGCGCAGAGCCCGAAGAGGAAGACGAAGAAGTGGATATGGGAGCGGTCGCCTCTACCGCTGAATCTGAGATACAAAGATCGTTTCCGCAGTTGAAGCAAGCGTCTAAGGAGATCGACGTCGACGCGCGATTGGCGTTAAAGATCAAGGAGATCGAATTCCCGGAATCTCCCGCCGATTCTGTGCGATTACTGTCTGAACTTTCGGGCGTGCCTGTCGAATTTGATCTAACGAGTTTCGAGTTGATCGCCCCGTCGATGGCCGTTACGCTCCATCTGTCCTTACAAGATACAAATGTTGGCGACGCGATAAAAGCGCTTGCGGAGCTCTTAAAGTGGAAGACGAGCGTCGAGAAAGACAGAATTAAGATCGAGCCGCTTGACGACCTTAGCGAAGTTGTTGAAGAACGTTTCGATATCGCCGACCTCTTGAACGCTGATTTTGGTAAAGCGCCGATCTGTTTGGATGAAGGCGCAGACGAAGAAAACGATAAAACGTGGTTGGAACGTTTTGTTATTACGATGGTCGATCCGGAAGCGTGGGGAAGCGACGAGGGACAAGGATCGCTAGTCCTTAACGGAACGGAGTTACTTGTTAAGCATAACGCTTTGGAACGCAAGCGCGTTTCCGATCTTCTTGAACGACTTCGCGCTCTTCACGGGGTAGAAGCCAAGAATGACGTTTCTTCCAACACATTGATAGCCGAAACGTTGGGATGGGAACGTTTAACGAAGAAAATATCGTTCAATCTCCTGAACTCGACGCCGTTGCAACAAGCTATTGAGATCTTAGAACGCACGCAAAAGATCAAGGTGATCTGGGACGACGCCGCGTTGAATGAGTTTGGCGTTGGACGAGATTTTACCACTGTCGCCAGGATCAACGACGTACCGATAGATCAAGTGTTGTTCGATCTACTTGAGCCCGCGAAATTGACGTACTTGATCTTGGCCGAGAATCTATTCCTGATCACCACGAAGGAACGAGCGGAAAACTACAAGACGATCGAAATTCATCAATTCTCCGTTGCGGAAAAAGCTCTTTCGGAAGAAGCGTGCGCTAAACTTGTTGACGAGATGAAACAAGCAGTCGCGCCAAAGAGTTGGGGGGATCCTGACGTGACTCTCTGGTGCGACGTAGCGTCAGGTTGTTGGTTCGTGCGTCAAACTCAGCCGGTCCAACGCTCGATCCGACGTTGGTTAGACGAACGTCGATAAAACGCTATTGCGTCGATACGCCTTTTTGATTTATACTCTCCTCGTGTCTTTTCTGCGTTAGGAAGGACTGGAGTAGATAGATTTTTTAACGGTGTTCAAGATGCGACTAGCTCTTCAGGCGTTATTTAGCGCTTACGATGATAAGACCGAAGAAGGTCGAAAAAATCGTGAACGGATTGAACGAGAGTTACGAAATAACGAACGCAGCGGTCGTTTCGTAAGAAAATTTCGAGACGTTGTGACCGATCCGCAGTTGAAAGCTCCTGAGATCTTTGCCGAAGAATCCTTCCCCGATGCAAACATTGTCGCCGAATATCTTGATTGTCAGTCGGAATCTCAGGAGATACGAGACGAATACGAAAAAGTTTGCTCCGATTCGCCGGAAATACTTGCCGAAGTCGGGTGTTGCTACGACGTCCTGATGAATCGACTGGATAAACCTGTCGAGCGGCCTAAGAATTGTCAGCGTCGACTTTATTACATTGCTTGGGAAGAAAGAGTCGGTTCGGCTTCCGGAAAGACCGCCTCGCCTCAACAAGTTGAGAAACGCGGTGAGACTGCTGCGTGCGCCGGTTCTCGGAAACCGCGCGCGGTTATGAAAGAGAGCGACGTACAAAAAGCTGTGCGCGCGCAACGCAGTTTCGGTAAGAGACTAGCGAAGTTGGCTACTAACGGTCTCGTGGCGGCTTCCGTTCTGGTTTTGGGGGCGTGGGGGTATTCCTACTGGACTGCGGATAACGGTTCGGAAACTTTTGAAGTGGCCGGCGAAGTTGAAAATACTGTCGATGACGCGGGCGCGGAACTTGGGACGCAAGAACTTGCTGATAACGAAGAATCGCAATGGCCGCAAGACGACGAGTATGATCTTGTCGATAATGATTTTATTACAGAGGAATACGCGGAAAACGAACCGAGTTTTAACGACGAAGTTTCACGTCCGGAGCCTTTACGTGTTGCCTTAAACGATCCGACTGTTGGCGGGGGGGCTCGTATTACGTCCTCGTCGGACACAACGGAATATGGCCTAAGTGTTGACGAACGCCGACGTTATGTGATGGATGACGAAAGAGACGTCGACGATTCGTATGGTTCGTCGACAAGTCGATATGGCGAGGACGAAAGATCGGATCTCTTGCCGAGTGAGGCTCTTGAGATTCCGTTAAAGAATTACAACGTTTTCAATCAGAGAATGCGTTACTAAGGATCGAAAAAAGACGACGTTAGGGATTCGAACGTCGTCTTTTTTATTGAGATGCTAACTATAAGTCGCGAAATTACTCTTCTTCCGCCGACTCTTGGGATTTCAGCGTTTCTTCGGCGCCGAACTTCACTTCTTCTTCGATCTGGTCGGCTACTTGTTGAACAAAAGCGACCTGTTCCGCGTTCAAACCGGTGTAATAGATCGTTTTATAGTTTCCGTAAGTTTTGAGGCTTTCCGCGTTGGCGTCACGGAGATAGTCCCAATCTAGTTCGCAAAGCTGATAGAAATGCTCTTGCACTACATGCTCGATAGCGCCGAAAACGAGCGGGATCCAACGTCCGTCAGTAATAAGCGCGTCAAAAGCCTCCGGTGAGACTTCTTTGTAATACATGGGATTCTTGACGATCAAAACTTCTGTTTTCGTTGATTCTGACATTACAAACTCCGAACAAGATATGAAAGTATAGGAATATTATAATAGAAAGCGACGAGGCGTCGACCCTGTGATGCGTTTGTAGGAACAGCTCTGAAAAACTTATACAAACATGAATAGGACAAGGTGACGAAGAACTTAGGTTGTATCTCGTGTCGAATCAGAAGCGACGAGTGTTTTTTGAAGAAAGTACGTAAGCAAAATATGAAATTGAAAAAAGAAAGTGTGGCGTATGTGTATAAAAGTTCAATGGTTGCGATCAGAATGTGTAAATTTGAAAACCAAAAAATAAAATTTTTTATAAAAACCCGTTGACGATTTGGAAACAGGAGGTATATTCTCCAAAGTCGTTAGCAAACGACGAACGACTGATGCGAGCGAAAGCGAGTTAAAGTCAACGATATTTTACAATTAGGTAATGCAAGAGTGGCGTAGTAA
>JAZRWE010000053.1:0-4070 GCA_045599605.1 Thermoguttaceae bacterium | reverse complement strand
ATTCCCATTGCGCTTCGGTCGGCAGAGCGGCCTTAACGCCTTTTTCTTCGTTCAGCCATTCGACAAAGCGTTGCGCTTCGTTCCAGCTGACGCGCGCGACCGGTTGTTGCGGGTGATTCGCGATGTAGCCGGGAACGATGTGGTCTTTCCCGTGTTCTTCGATATAGCGAGTATCGTGTTCGGGATCGTAGACGCCGTATTGCTCGTTGGTGATCTCCGTCTTGCTCATCCAGAACGGTTTTTCGACGGTGATTTCCGCGCGCGGATATTCGTCTTTGAAACCGTCGAGCGAGCCCATGACGAATTTACCGGCGGGAATGCGAACGAATTCGATCGAGACGCCGTCGGCGAGTTCGACCGTCTTTGTCGCGGCGCCGTTAGCCAGCGCTTGTTTTTGCAGTTCTTGGGCTTGCGCTTCGTCAAACGCCCAGTCGTCGCCGAGGTCGTCGAACGGCTTGGGAGTCTTCTTTGGCTTGATGAATTCGGGCGCTTCTTTTTCGCGCATTTCCATCAACAGGCGATCGTATTCGTTTTCGACGTCGACGGCGGCGCTTTCGGAGTAGAGTTCGGAGAGTTCGAGGCGGCGTTTCGCTTCGGGCTCGTTGCCCCACTTGCCGCGCCACGGCGCGTTGAAGTCGATCCAGTTGGCGATAAGGCGATTAGCTTCGTCGTCGAGCACGCAGTTATGGTGTCCTTTTTCCAGTATTTGCACCAATTCGCTCGTGGAAGCGTGGTATTCGTACGGTTTAAGGACGTCCATATCGGTCTCGGGACCGGGGCGGCGGACGAACGGATGGATATTGGCGTAAGCTTCTTCGGCGGTGGCGAAGGACGGACGATCGTCTTTCGTGCCGTCGTGGCAGCCGATGCAGAACTTCTTAACGACGCGGTGATAGAGGTCGAGTTCGAACGTGATGGAGCGCGCGGGGCCAAGATATTCTTGGATCTCGCTCGGTTCGCGACGAGAGGCTTGCTTCAAAACGGATTGAGTCGCGTCAAGTTGCGATTCGTGGCAACCGTTGCAGCTGACGTTTTCACCGGGCATACCGACGAACCAGCTACGGAAGAGTTGGACGGCGGCGCCGTTCTTATCGACGGGCAGTAACGCGACCGGCGTGTTCGCGGGGATCTTGAAGAACGCGGAACCGTCTTCTTCGACCGGAACGTAGCCGAGGAGGCGTTTGACGTCCCAACTGCTTTGGACGCCGACGGATTCGTGACCGCCGGTGTGGAGATAGGCGAAGTGGTACGCGAAGATCTTGAGACCGACGATCTCGCCTTGCGGAATATTTTCCGTGCCGAAGCCGTTATAGACGTCGGTGATGAAGACGGTAGCTTCTTTATCGCCTTCGACGACGCGGTTCGGGAGGACGGGCGGGAGGTCGCGTTCGACCAACGGGGTCGGGAAGAAGTAGCCTTGACCTTGAACGACCGCGATGGGGGTCATGTTGTCGAACGTGTCGACGAGGTAGAGGCCGTAAGTTCCGTTTTGACCTTCGATCTCGCAGTTGACGAGGATGTAGTTTTCGCAGAGCGGATACGGGAAGACGAAGTTGTACTTCAAGCCCGTGGATTGCATATCGAGGACGTTGCCGACAACGTCTTGACCGTAGCCGGGAATTTCGGCGACGAACCCGGTCTTTTCAGCGGGGAAGACGTCCGGATGGCAGTCGTATTGAGTGTTTTCCGGTCCCCACTCGAGACTAGTCGGGTGGAAGCGGAAGGGGTACTTACGCGCGATGGTCGGGTCGATGATGAGCAGACGACCGGTGTCGCCGCGGCCGTGGTGACCGGAGCCGATACCGACGATCTTGGAGGAATCCGGGAATTCGCGAGCGTGTTTGAAGGCGGTCGGGAACAACGAGCCGGAGCCGTAGAGTTCAGCTTGGTTCGTGCCGTCGGGATTCATGTGGAACAGGATGCGGCTGTAATAGTGCATGATGTCCGAGTATTCCCAACGCAGGTACATGATACGTCCGTTTTTCAACGGCGTGGGGTGCCAGTCGGAGTCTTGTTCAAACGTAAGTTGGCGCACCTTCTTCGTTTCAGGATCGATCTGATAGATGTTCGCCATCGGGTCGGAACCGTTGATGCACGGCAGACCTTGCTTACCGGCGTTGGAGCAGGCGACGATCTTGCCTTCGGGCGTGTAGCAGGAATCGAAGAAGTCGACGTCGGGTTGGTCGGTCGGCGAGAGCGTCTTGAGGCCGGAGCCGTCGACGTTGATCTCGAAGATCGCCCAACGCTTGTTGTCTTCGGAGACCGAGGAGAACATGACGCGTTCGCCGTCCCAGTTGAGCTCGGGTTCGAGGATCGGGCGGCTGTTTTCAGGCTTATAGATCGTCTTGAACTTCGGTTCCGCGGAGCGCAAGTCGGAGAGGATCCCCATTTCGGCGTCCCAACCTTCCTTCGGAACTTTGTCGATCGTCATGAAGTCGTCGCCGACGGCGGGCAGGCGCGAGGCGCGGACGACGAGCAGTTCGAGGTCGTCAAGTTCCGGCAACGCCAACAATGCGACGCGACGGAATTGAGCGAATTTTTCTTCCCAAGCCGCGTCTTTATTTTCGACGGCTTCAAGTTCAGCCAGTTCTTTAAGATACGCTTCGCCGTTCGGGTAGTCGTCCCCAAATTGCGTTATCATATCGTTGATGGCGCGGCGAACAGATTCGATCGTATTCATCGGGCGATCGTTATTGTTACCGGGGAATTGCTGCGCGTACGTTGACGACGCACCAAGCATGAGCGTCAACGCGAACGCCGCGGCATACAGTAGGCGTTTCATCAATGATCTTCCTTTTAGTAGAGTGGGAGGGTTATTTAAATTCTCTCTCAAAACGTTTACATTCATCATTCCGTCGCGCCGCGGAAAACGGTAAACGCCGTTCGCCGCGCGCGTGGTTATTGTATCACGTCGACGAAATTAAGAAAAGAAGAAACAGCGCGTTTTTCACAATTTTTGGACAAAAAATCTACCGTGGAAAGAAAAAGACGACGGCGGAATAGCGCGCGTCGTTTCCCCCCTGTTCACCGTGGCTCTACGAGAGCGTCGAGCGATCTACTTGAAATCGATATCGAATTTTTTGTCCTTGCCGACGATCTCGACGGAGAGTTTTTCGGAACCGGTGAACCCGTATTTCGCGATCAGCTCCTTGTATTCGTCGGGCACCGGCGTCACGTTTGGATTGGCGTTCCAGTGTATCTCGATAGTACACGGACCGGGCTTAACACCTTTTTGCGCAAGCGTATGGACCGCCTCGTAATGTCCGTTTTCATCAAGTTTACCCATACTCGGTCGCGTTCCGTCGCTCGGTACGAATTGGATGTGGAAGCGTTCGTCTAGCGGCTTGCCTTGATAAGTGACCGTTCCCGCGATCTGGGCTAGTTCGTAAGGCGCTTTCGGTTTGCAACCGCACGCGAGCAAGAGCGTTCCGGCGCTGAGCGAAGTGAGAAAAACTCGTCTGTTCATAGCGTTATATTCCTTTGAAAAAATGTCTTAGGCTGTTTGTCAGGACGCCGAGCGCGCCGCGAGGACGACGCGCTCGGACTAGCAATAGTTGTCAAGTTCAATAGCAGGAGGTAAAGGCGCTTTAGAAGAGCGCGGGCCCGCCGCCGGCTTTATTACCGCTCTGGCCTGCGGTATGAATAGCGCTGGAACGAGTGAACGTCGCGTAATAGACGTTTTGGTCGACGGTATCGCTGACGAAGTGGACGGATCCGTCCGCCATAGCGGCGTTGAGTCCGCCCGGATGGAAGCTGCGAGGAGTACGAGTGTCTTCGTGATAAGTAGGCCAGTTTGGCGGGATATTCATCACGTTCGCGTGGGTGAAGATAGCGTAACCCTCGGACCAGTGTCCCACCGCGATAAACGGGTTTGCGGAGATGCTCTGTTGAGTCGCCGTCGGAAGCGTTACGCTAGAAAGCTCCATGACCATGAACGTGTGAGAGGTACCGTCGACAATATCGGCGAGCCCGCAGTGGCTGTTGCACCAGAAGAGACCGAAAAATGGGCCGCGATTGCTATTGGGGTCGGCGACGCTGATACCGATATTGGAGACGGTAGTGCGTTCGGG
>JAZRWE010000052.1:0-4082 GCA_045599605.1 Thermoguttaceae bacterium | reverse complement strand
AAAATACTAATCAATAAACGACCTTTGGCAAAACGACTCATATTTAATAATGAGACATGGCGAACACATTGAACGCCGCCGCTCTCGCCTATCGCGGCGCGGCGGTCGGCGCTTGGGAAGATCTCTTAGACGAAACCGCCGGCAATTACAAAATCTTTACGCATAATCAAGAGCGGATAGACCATGGCGGAACCGTCGCAGGCGACGCGTTCGAGAATCCGACCTTCGACTACGAAGTCTGTTTTGCCGCGGGTACGCAAGTCCTGATGGCCGACGGCACGACCAAGTCGATCGAACTGCTCCGCCCCGGCGATTTGGTTCTCGCCGCGCATCACTTAAATCCCGAAGAAAGACCTACGGCCGCGAAAGTCGTTCGCTTCTTCGACAACGGCGAAAAAGACGTCGTTAAACTGTTATTTGACAAACGGGAAGAACAAACCGGATCCAAGACAGAAGAGGTCATTTGTACGCCAAATCACCGATTTTATGTCGTCGGCAAAGGTTGGGTTATTGCGCAAGAATTACGACAAGGCGACTTCTGCTTATCCGCAAGCGGAGAAAAGATCGCCTTTGTCTCAAAAGAGATTCTTGGCGAAAAACAACGCGTTTACAACTTTGAAGTTGAAGAACGACATACGTATTATATTGTCGTCCAAAAGGGCTATAACGTTCTAGCGCACAATGAATGTTGGGCATGGGAAATGGCAAAAGGTTTTGGCGACGGACTTGTACAAGGCTTCGCTAATCTTGTCAACGGAATTCAAGACGTCGCAATCGACATGACAAATTTAGCAATCGCAATTCCTAATAACGTCGCCTGTGTGGAGGAACGCCTATTAGGAATGGATCAATCCGACCCGATACGGATTCCTAATATTCCTTCTCCCGATTGGAGTCGAGGTTTAATCACAGCAGAATATGGTACAAAAGGCTCGTGGGAAGACACTCATAGTTGGAGTAAAATTGCAGGTAGTAATGGAGTAATGCTGTTTTTTTCAGCCATTTCTTCGTCGAAATTATTACAATACTCGTGTCCTGCGTTGTCTACGCAACCTTTAATTTTAGAAATACATTATGACGTCCGAGAATTAGCTAACAACAATCAGCAATTTAGAACGATCACTTTCGAAAAAATACATAATTGCATGGAATTAGAAGTGGGAAAAGAAATCTCTATTTTTGACGAAGAAACAAACTGGGAAAAGTTGTCGCCTGAGAATTCGAGGTTCCATGGCAAGGGCTGTACTAAACTTGTTGCAAAAGACGGAAGGGAATTAGTTATCTCTAAAGGAGGTTACGTTGAATTCAACCCTCAATTTATCGGCACATATAATTTTTGTGTTCCAGGAGGAAATTTTAGGGACGTCGGACATGGTGTTGTCGACGTTATTCCTTATATGATCTATGGAAATTCGTTAGAAGATCCAACTAATATATTTGAGAGGATCTTAATGATCTTTTCAAAACCTGAAGATGAACAGGAAAGTGAGGAGAAGTAAATGCGTTATATCTTAGCAGTAGTTTCAATTTTGATGATGTTTTTTATATCAGGCTGTAATAAGATTCAGTTCGCAATATATGGTAAAACCACTATTTTACGCAACGATCTTCAAGTTGTTTGTCGTGATAACGACGGAATCATTTTGGCAAGTTCCTATTTCGTTTCCAATGGTAAAATCTATTATCTCGAAAAATCAGACAATTCATGGAAAATCAAACAGACTATTGATCTCGCCCCTTACTTAAAAGGTTGGCATACGCTTCACATTCCCGAAGATAATAAATGGCGCGACGATTTTACTAATAGTTCGATCGTTTATAACGATCGCTGGTTGGCGATAACAGCACGAAAAAAATCAGCGGGCACGCAATGTTATGGAGGGGAAGACGATCGAGGAAAAGCGATTATTTTTAAAAAAGAGGACGGAATATGGAAATATTATTACACACTAAATTCAAAAAAATATTTTATCTACGCTAACTGTATCGCTTTAACGGATTTCGATCAATTGATTACAAGCGACCCGTATAAAAAAGAGAACAAAACATTTGGGGTCGTTCGATGTTTCGATTTAAAGGGGGAAAAACCTAATCTTGTCCAAGAAATCTATCCTCCAAAAGAGAATATCGCTCCTTCTGGATCACCCGGCGATTTTGGTACAGATTTTTGTGTTAACGACAATCAATTGTTGATAGAATTCACCGGAGAAAATCCCGTAATCATCCAAACTGACTTTATGCTTTATCATTTTACAGACCACCAATGGCAGTATTGCCAATCGTTTGTGGATCAAATTCCTGAAGAAATATCTCACGCCTGGGAAAGAAGGCCGCTTAATAACACAAAAAAAATGGACATTGCTCAAGACAGTATAACGTTTCATATGTCAGGTTGCCCAAACCGATCTATTCGATTTAAAATGAAAGGCGAAAGATACGCGTACGACCAATCCTGTTTTAAAGACTTTGAGATAAGAGAACAACGTTTAGGAGTTCAAACACCGGATAGATACGCTTTTGTTTGGCAAGGCAAACGCGATCGTTTTGGGCTTACGAAAAAATCGACTGACGACGTAATTCGTTTTGCCGATCCTGATTGGATCGTCGACGACGCCGATCCTGAAACCAATAAACTTGTTACGGGTTATTATAAACATGATTTTAATCCGAAATTTTCTGCTGAAGAGGGTTACAAATCATTTTATGATTATACCAATTATGTTCCACAAGTTGATTATGCGTTATCCGGAAGAACACTTATAACATCATATTTTTTTGAAGATTGTTATTTTACCGGTAATCCGATGCAAAAAGCCGAAGTTTGGGGTGGAGTTAATATTTATGAGATCGATCCGGAAACCGGTCCCCAAAAAGTATTTGCTTTAACGACGAAAGGTCTTGAGGATCTAAAGCCCGCCTCCGTTGCAGAATAGAAGGATATAGTTAAATACTTTTTATAACCAAGCGTATGTAACGTTCAATATTTTGTATTTTTTAGGTCTAAAATCTCTTTGTTGTTTATAAAAAGAATAAAAGTTCTTCTTGTATAACAACAAAGAAATATCAACACCCAACGTTTACAACGTCACTATATCAGAAGCAGATATAGTTTTCCCCGAAGCATTTACACCGTTTTTCGTTTTTTCCATCTAAATATAAGGAACGCCTATGTTTTCAAAGCCTTGCACTAAAATCCCGGTCTTCCTTACCGCCGAAAAAGCCCGAAACTCAACATTGGTAAACGTGCAAAAGACCGCCGATCTCGCCGCGTCTTACGACTCGATAAGCGCCGCGTTGGAGAACGCATTGAACACCGCCGCTCTCGCCTATCGCGGCGCGACGGTCGGCGCTTGGGAAGATCTCTTAGACGAAACCGCCGACAATTACAAAATCTTAGCGCGTAGTCGATAAAAACAACAACCGCAAATGAAAAGAGGCAAAGGGCCGTAATACGAGGATGGAAACATCGTAGACTTTGGTTTTAGGGCGAGTTATAATTACTGGCGTAAACGAACAAATTAACAAAATCTGTTTCATTTATGGAATATTTATAATTTAAGGAGAAATTTTAATGACGATTGTTTATAAATTACATACCGCACATACCCCAAAGGGGAATCACAAATACGGCTGGCTCCAGTCCATACCGAAAAAATTCCTTGATCTTGAATGTAAAGTTGCTCAAAATCCGGGGAAATCGGCTAAGTCTTATTGGCCCAACGATTATGAGGTAGAGTACGTTTATAAAAGCAACAAAAAAAAGAGCGATCTTGCGGGATATTCACCTAATCTGATTTTATCGCACCGCGGCGCCGACGAGTTACGCGACCTTCTTGAACCGAACGGAGAGTTTTTGCCGGTTCATTGCGAAGAGAATTCAGACGTGGTTCTTTTTCATCCCACGATCTGTCTCGACGCCTTGGACAAAGAGAAAGCGGTTGTACGATACTTTGATGAAGAAAATAAACAACGACCGTGGGACGTCGTATGGCATCATTTTATCGACGAAAAAATCGGAGACGTTCCGATTTTTGTGCTACAAGAATCTGCATTCACTTACGTTACGGATCGATTTGTCGAAC
>JAZRWE010000051.1:0-7264 GCA_045599605.1 Thermoguttaceae bacterium | reverse complement strand
AACGGGAGCGGTTACCCTCCGCAGTAGCAAGCGAGCAACGCGAGCGGGTCTCTTCATCCGCGCGGCAGCGCGAACCGGGAGTGGCGCCGTCGCCACCGGCCCGTCCGGCCGCAGAGGACAAACATGCAGCAGGGGGCGCGTGTGCAGTGTGCAGTGTGCAGTTAGCGTCTGCGGATGATGGTGCGGCCTTTTTCGTCGGTGGTTACGTCGTCTTCTTGTGGGGAGTCGGGGGTGAATTTTACTAGCGGTTTGGGGGCGGGCTCGCGGCGGAAACTTGTGGGAATCCAGCGGAGGCCTACGGCGTCGAACCAGCTCTTGACGTAGAGGGCGAGAGTTTGCCAGATGCAGCGTTTCCCTTTGAAGCCGTTTGTGGACCGGAGTTGGCGTTGGGAGTCTTTGGAGGCTTCGATTGCGGCTTTGAGTTCGGCGGAGGTGGCGTAGCCTAGCGCGACGGCGGCGACGGCGCGGTCGATGAGATCGGCGTGCATATTTGTTTCGTAGGCGGCGCGGGCGACTTTCTCGCGGAATCTTGCGATGCGCGGGTCGGAGAAATCTACCTTAGCGACAGCGTCTTTTAATGAAATTTTATTTATTTGTTTATTTATATTTATATTATTATATTCTTCTTTAGTGGCGCAAGCAAAATTCTCTTGAATTTCCGTTCCATTTTGCGTAGTGGATTCCATAATGGAACAACGGCCGTCATAAGAAATCGTACCGTCCTCACTCGTATTGCTCGCCGCCGCAGTAGCAGTACTACGTTCGTCAGCGGCCGCGTTGACCTTGCAAGTACGGTCGTGATACTGATTCCGCCCCGAGCGACCAACGGGAGTGCTTTCTTGCAACCGCGCGGTAGCGCGATCCGGGAGCGGCGCCGTCGCCGTCGCGTCGCCGCCGACCTCGCAAGAAAGCTCGTGATACTGATTCCGCCCCGAGCGACCAACGGGAGCGCTTTCTTGCAACCGCGCGGTAGCGCGATCCGGGAGCGGCGCCGTCGCCGCAAAAATAGCAATATCGAGCGACCCGTCGCGGTTCTTATCGACGTCGGCGAGTCCTGCGCGACACAGCTCGTTGAGTCTTCCCCAGACGGTGCGACGGGTAAAGCGCTCGCCGCGTTCGGTGCGGAATCCGAGTTCCGCGAGTTTGACGGCGAGCCATTCGTAGGAGACTTCGCGCAGCGTCCCGAAGTTGTCGTCGTTGAGCATGTATAGTCCCACGTAGATGCGTTGCGCGCTGATATTCGGACAAGTTGCCGATAAGACTTTCAATACGTTCATATCCATCATCCCTGCATTTTTTCATGAACAAAAAAACGCGCGCCCAATTACGGGCGGCAGAGGAATATGGTCAAGAAAAAAAGTTTAATACGTGATTTCTTAAAATTTTCTTAAAAAAGTTTTGCAGATATTTTGAAAACGCCGTAAAAATACGAGCGAAACGCAATGCGAAAAAGTTTTGATATTTTTCTGAGAACAACCAAATATTTTTATTCCGCCCTTCTCGAGCCCCCCTAGCCTGCCCGCGGGTCTCCGCCTAGCTAGCTACTCCGCCCCGCCTCGACCACTATAATTAGACTATCCTAACATTCTTTATCATTCTTGCGTCGTTTTTCCCATTTTCGGCGTCGTTTTCGCCACGATTTTTGCGTTTTACATGAAATCGTAGAGCGCCGTCTGTGCGCGGATTGCCGATTATGCCGCTATTAGTTAGAAGCAGCTAACAAAAATCGTCAAAAAAAGTGAAATAACGAGTATAAAGGCGGTAGGCATAACTTGACGAAATCGTGAGTAAAGATAAATTGTTATCGATTGAGCGACGCCTTGGCCGTACGACTAGTCCAAACGTAATCGCGAGGCGTAGGTAAAAGAACTTTAGCGTTTTGAACGCACAGATGGAGAAATGATAATGTCGAAAATTGTTGTCCTTGACCCGTTGGCCGACAACGGTTTGAAAATGATGGAAGACGCGGGCATTGCTTACGACGTCCGCACCGGTCTTAAAGGCGAAGAACTTCGTCAAGCGTTGACGGAATACGACGGCGCGATCTGTCGTTCCGGCGTTAAGATCACCGCGGAATCCCTCGAAGGCAACACGACGTTGAAGGCGATCGCTCGCGCGGGCGTCGGCGTCGACAATATCGACCTTGAAGCGGCGAAGAAAGCCGGTATCATCGTCATGAACACGCCGGGCGGCAACACGGTCTCCACCGCGGAACAAACGTTCGCGCTCATGCTCGCCGTCAGCCGCAATACCGCGGCGGCGCATCAATCCTTAGTCGAAGGTCGCTGGGATCGCAAAGCGCTCGGCAAGACCTCGCACCAACTTGGCGGCAAGACGCTCGGCGTCGTCGGCACCGGCCGCGTCGGCGCCACCGTCATCAAATTCGCGCAAGCGTTCGATATGGACGTCATCGCGTTCGACCCGTTCCTCACCGAAGAACGCGCTAAGGAAATGGGCGTCAAGAAGGTCGAGACCGTCGCCGAGATGTTGCCCGTCATCGATTACCTCACCGTCCACACTCCGTTGACTGACGCCACGCGCAACCTCATCTCCGACGAACAGATCGCGATGATGAAAGACGGCGCTATCCTCATCAACTGCGCTCGCGGCGGCATCTATAACCTCGACGCGCTCCAACGCGGGCTCGAATCCGGCAAGCTCGGCGGCGTCGCTATGGACGTCTACCCCGAAGAACCCTGCACCGACCTCCCGCTCTTCAAGATGGAACACGTCGTCTGCACCCCTCACCTCGGCGCCAGCACCGTCGAAGCGCAACTCAACGTCGCGCTCGAAGCCGTCGAGATCATGATCGACTACCTCAAGAACGGCGTCGTTCATAACCAATGCAATAAGTGATCCTCGTCCGCGGGACAACGGGTTCGCGCTACCGCGCGTATCGCTGAACGTATTTGCTCCCGTTAGTCGCTTGCCGCGGTAAGGGTATTGCGTTAGATAGCATAACGCGTTCGATTCGTAGGAGTCGGACGCGTTTTTTTATTGGGCGTCGTCAATGGCGGCGAGTAGTCGCGCATATCGTTCAAAAATCCTCGCGGGGTATTGAATCACGCGGCTGAAAGCGTTATAATAACGGGAGTCGTTTGCATTTGAGCGAGCGACGCATACTTGTTTCGTATAGGACGTTAAGGGGCAGCTTAATGAGCAACACAGCGGCGCTTGAAAATCAGTTGACGGCGGAAGCCGTATCGGACGCGAAAATCTGGGATCTTCTCGTGATCGGAGGGGGGCCCGCGGGTCTCGCGGCGGCGATCGCCGCTTACGACGCGGGCGCAAAAGAGATCTTGGTCGTTGAGCGCGAGAAAGAGCTTGGCGGGATCCTTAATCAATGCGTTCACAACGGTTTCGGTCTGCGTCGTTTCAGCGAGGAACTGACCGGGCCGGAATACGCCGGGCGTTTCATCGACGAACTGCAAAAACGCGATATCAAGATCGCGTTGGAAGCGACGTGTCTCGGCGTGGAAGAGGAGCCCGCGGGGTCCGAAGCGCGGCTGAGCGCGAAAGTCGTATCGCCGACGCTCGGGTTCCGCAAGCTGCTTGGTAAGACGGCGATCCTTTCGACGGGTTGTCGCGAACGCACGCGCGGCGCGATCGGCACGCCGGGGGACCGTCCTAGCGGCGTATTCACGGCGGGCGCGGCGCAACGCTACGTCAATCGCGAAGGTGAACAAGTTGGGAAACGCGTAGTGATCCTCGGCTCCGGCGATATCGGGCTGATCATGGCGCGCCGCCTGACGCTCGAAGGCGCGAAAGTCCTCGCCGTCGTCGAACTTATGCCGTACTCCAACGGTCTGGCGCGCAATATCGCGCAATGCCTCAACGATTTCGATATTCCGCTCTATCTCGCGCATACGATCGTCAAAGTCGAAGGAAAAGCGCGACTTGAAAAAGTCGTTATCGCGAAGGTCGACGAGAAACGCGCCCCGATCCCCGGCAGCGAGATCGAATTCGATTGCGACACGTTGCTGCTCTCCGTCGGTCTTATACCCGAAAACGAAGTGGCGCGTACCGCCGGCGTCGAGCTGGATCCTCGCACTCGCGGCCCCGTCGTCTCGCAGACGCGCGAAACGAGCGTGCCCGGCGTATTCTCTTGCGGCAACGCGTTGCACGTCCACGACTTAGTCGATTTCGTCTCGGAAGAGGCGGAAGAGGCTGGACGCGCCGCCGCGGCTCGCGCGCTTGGGCGTCCGCAGGCGGAGAAGCTGCTGAACGCTCGCAACGGCGCGCTCGTGAACTACGTCGTTCCGCAGAAGATCGACCTCGCCAACGCGCCTGAAAAGATCGCGTTCTTTATGCGCGTCGCCAACGTCTTCCGCGATAAGAAGCTCGTCGCGCGCAACGGTCAAGACGGCGAAGTCGTGAAGTCGATCAAGCGTCTGCGCGTCGCGCCCGCCGAGATGGAACGCGTCGAGATCCCGCGCGAAGCGCTGCAAAACTGCGCCGAACTCGTCTTCTCGCTCGAAGACTGATATTCGTATTGCGGCGCTCCTTCGCAGTCGTTCGAGGGAGCGCTTTTTGTTTTTTGTCGTAATGTTACACGCCGTCCTAACATCCCCGCTCGACGCGATCTGCGCGTTATGAGGTAGTCATGCCCCCAGTCATTCGCGAACTCTCTAAAAGTATGATCAACAAGATCGCCGCCGGCGAAGTCGTGGAACGCCCCGCCAACGTCGTCAAAGAGCTGGTGGAGAACTCGATCGACGCGGGCGCAAAGCGGATCGTCGTCGATATCAAAGACGGCGGGATGACCTCGATCAAGATCTCCGACGACGGTTGCGGGATACCCGCCGACCAGCTGTTGTTGGCGTTGTCGCCGCACTCGACAAGCAAATTATCGGAGCCTGACGACCTGTTCAAGATCCACACGCTCGGTTTCCGCGGGGAAGCGCTCGCGTCGATCGCGGAGATCACGCATCTGACGCTGACGAGTCGCCCGGAAGACGTCAGCGAAGGCGCCACGATCGAATGTAACGGCAGCGAGCGCGGGGAAATACGGCCCGTCTCTCGCGCGGTCGGCACGACGATCGAAGCGCGCGACATCTTCTTCAACGTGCCGGCGCGACGCAAATTCTTGAAGAGCGCGAACGCGGAATTCGGCCATATCCAAGAAGCGATCGTGCGTCTGGCGATCCCGAATCCCGACGTCGCGTTCGTCTTAACGCATAACGGCAGAACGGTCTACGACTTGCCCGCCAACGAGAGCGACCTCAATCGCTTACGGAGATTATTCAAAGACGACGTGGCGTCGCGACTCGTGCCGGTCGAATCGCGCTATAAAGATATCCGCATCGGCGGGTTCGTCGGCAAGCCGGAATTATTCAAGAGCACGTCGAAGATGCAGTACCTGTTCTTGAATAAACGCTATATCCGCGACAACTCGCTAAGTCACGCCATTCGCGAGGCTTATCGCGGACTGCTTGAGAACGCGCATACGACGCGTTACCCCGTAGTATTTTTGAGCGTGAACGTGCCGGTCGATTTCGTCGACTTCAACGTGCATCCGACGAAGATGGAAGTGCGTTTCGTCGACTCGCAAGGTATATATGCCGGGCTACTTGGCGCGATCCGCGGGCTATTCTTGCGCACGGATATGACGGAACGACTCACGGACGCGGAGCTGGCTTCGGCGGCGGCGCGTTCCAAAGAAGCGATCGACCGCAATCGCGGCGGTAACGCGTTGACGGGCAGATTTTCCGATACCGCCGAGCAGGCGCGTCGACCCGGCAACCCGTATACTAGCGCGTCGGACGACGGGCCGCGTCTTGTGCCGGAAGTCGATCCGAACGACCCGAGCGCGGCGTGCGATCAGGATCTTGTCGAACGCAAACGCCGCCAGATCGCCGACGAGATCAAAGCGCAACGCGACCGCAAAGCCGCCGAACGCGAGTCCGACGACGCGACGCTCGACCAAGCGCGTTACGATATCGAGGCAGCTAACGCCGCGCTAGCGGAAGCCGCGGAACTCGACGCGCGCGACGCCGCCGCGAAGCCCGCCGTCGACGAATTCAAGAAATTCCCGCCGCTGTCGTCCGCAAGTTCTAATACCGCGACGGGGTTGAAGTTACGCGACCTCGACGAGATCCGCGCCGCGCGTACCGACGCGTGGAAACGAGCGCATAGCGATTCCGGCGCGCCCGCGACGACCGACGCGCAAGACGAGGAACAAGACGCGACGCCGACCGCCGTCGAAGAAACGCGGGCGCAAGAAATAGAACAAGCCGTAGAAAAAGACGTAGAACAAGAAACAACGCAAGACGTAACACAAGACGCAACGCAAGACGCGGCGGAAGTTATTACGCCGAAAGACGATTTGGATCCCGCTGCTGTCGAAGCGCCGACGCAAGTACGTTCCCCAGAGTCGGAATATGAGCAGACGTTACTCGATCGCATTACCGCCAACAACGCGCATCTTATTGAGGGTAAAACGCTTTGGACGAATCGCGTCGCGTTTGATTCGCATGGCAAGCCGGTCGTGCAGATGTGCAATCGCTATCTCGTGATGGAAGCGCCCGACGGGGTCGCGTTGATCGACCAACACGCGTTGCATGAACGCATACTCTTCGAGCGCGTGAAAGCGAATATGGAAGCCGGGGAGCTCGACGCGCAACGCCTGCTCGTGCCCGAGATCGTCGACCTGCCCCCCACCGATCTCGCTATGGCGTTAGATAATAAGCAGCTATTCAAAGACCTTGGCGTCGAGTTCGACGAGTTCGGCGGGACTAGCGTCATAATGAATAGTTACCCCGCGATATTGCGTGCGCTCCCACCCCGCGAGATCTTCACCTCGATACTAGAAGCCATACGCGATCGCCGCGGCGGAGCCCTTACCCGCGCCGAAATGCTCGATTTCGCCATCAAGCAGACTGCCTGCAAGGCCGCGATCAAGGCCGGCGAAGCAACCTCCCCCGAAGCCGTCGCCAAACTCATTGCCGAGGCCGAAAAGGAAGTCAACTTCCACCACTGCCCCCACGGCCGACCCTCGACCGTAGTACTCACCTGCGACCAAATCGACAAATTCTTCAAGCGTTAAGCGTCCGCGCGCTCCCTGCTGCATGGCTGTCCTCTGCGGCCGGACGGGCCGGTGGCGACGGCGCCACTCCCGGTTCGCGCTACCGCGCGGATGGCTGAACGTAAGCGCTCGCGTTGCTCGCTTGTTGCACTCTCGCTCCCTGCTGCACGGCTGTCCTCTGCGGCCGGACGGGCCGGTGGCGACGGCGCCACTCCCGGTTCGCGCTGCCGCGCGGATGGC
>JAZRWE010000050.1:0-2638 GCA_045599605.1 Thermoguttaceae bacterium | reverse complement strand
AATTCACGACCGCCGCGCCGTCGAAACTCGCGAAGCCGGATTCCCCGACGCTCGTCGTCAACGGTAGTTCGATCGAAGTTTCCTGGAAAGCCAATTCGCTCGCGACCGGCTATATCGTCAGCTATAAGAAGAGCGCTGCCTTCACGTGGACGACCAAGAACGCGACGACAAATTCCTATACGCTTACCGGACTTGTCGCCGGCGCGATCTACAATGTCCGCGTTAAGGCGAAGGGGGACGGCGTTTACTGCGTCAACTCCGATTTCAGCGTTCCGGCGACCGAAGTCGTGGCTGTTAAGCTCACGAAGCCCGGTTCGTTCGTTGTTACCCCGACGGGAACGTCGTTAGTCTTGGAATGGGCGCCCGTTGCCAACGCCTCGGGCTATATCGTTAGCTATAAGAAGAGCTCCGACACGAGCTGGACGACGAAGTCCGCGACCGGGACTTCCTACAAACTTACCGGGCTGTCCGCGAGTACTTCTTACGACGTCCGCGTCAAGGCGAAGGGAGACGGCGTGACGTTCCTTAACGGCGATTACTGCGCTTATAAGACCGTGAAGACCGGCGCTACCGCGTCTAGCGCGCTCCTCGATCGCGCGTTCGAAGAAGACGACCTGTTCGACTTCGAAACGCCGTGAGCGTCGTCGCTAATGAGCGATAACGCGAAAAGCGAGCGTTGGATCCTCGTGACGAGGCGGTTCGGAACGCGTTTGAGCCCGCGAACAAAGATATAAAACTCTATGAGAACGTTTGTCGTTAGTTTTAATATTAAAGAACTTACGCTCTCTTGTTTTGTACTTTGAACGACCGTGTTGACGAGTTTTTGTTGATAAAACGAATTTATGGGTGAATAGGATTCGATGTTGGAAGTCTATTTGTCTTAAGTTCATTTTAAATATGCAAGGAGCGTCCTTTTGACGAAAAGGGGCGTTCCCGGTAATGTGCGATCGCTGCTTCTAAGTTTTTTTACATCCATTGACACAGCGATCGATATGAACGACTTATATACTCTTTCTCACAAGTATTTATATCATTTTCGCTATTTTCTAGGTATAACCTTTCGGTAATTTGCGATTATTTTTGATAATCGCTGCTTTTTACCCGCTTTAACGAAAGGTCATACAATGAGTCAACAGCGCTATGGTTACGTTAGGGTCAGCACGCTTCGTCAGAACGAGGATCGGCAGCTTCAAGCGATGGAGGCGATCGCGATCCCCGCTAAGAATCTGTTTGTCGACAAGCAGTCGGGCAAGGATTTCGAGCGCAAGCAGTACCGGAAGATGCTCAAGAAATTGCGGCCCGGCGACGTTCTCTTCATCAAGAGCATCGATCGGCTCGGGCGCAACTACCGCGAGGTCTTGGAACAATGGGAGCTCTTGACGCGGCGTCGCGAAGTGGACGTGGTCGTTCTCGATATGCCGCTGCTCGACACGCGACGCGATAAGGATCTGCTTGGCACGTTCATTAGCGACGTCGTATTGCAGATCCTTTCTTTTGTCGCCGAGAACGAACGCGCAAATATTCGCCAACGTCAGCGCGAAGGGATCGCCGCGGCGAAGCTGCGCGGGGTGCGATTTGGACGCCCGAAACGCGAGTTGCCCGCGAATTTTTTGCAGATGGCGGCCGTGTGGAAGGACGGGGCGATCACCGGCGTCGCCGCAGCAAAGGCATGCGATCTGCCGCTCTCGACCTTCCGAACTTGCGTGTCGAGATTAGACGACTGACAAAAGAAACTCGCCGTCTATTTGTTGAAAATGTTTGATTTCGGGGAACGTTTTTAAACGTTCTTATTTTCATTAACGGCGCGTCTTACGTACGATAAAGGACGACGTTGGGACGCGTTGAAAAGGTTTCTGGTTTTCTTGTGCGTCGTTTTTGAAACGAACGCGCTTACCCGCGGTTTCTAGGAGCGGGAAATTGAAGTTGTCGTCGCCGACGACACACATAACCGCGCTTCCGTCGTCGCGTTCATGCGCGTCGCGTGTGAGCGTTACAAGACTGAGCGCGTCAAGGTCTTATTGGCGTCGACGACCGGTAAAGACGCTGCGGAATGTTCGCTAAGATAGCCTTCGAAGTGTGGCTGGCGGAAAGAGTTAAGGACGACGGGATCACCATGCTCGCGGAACTCATACTGACTGTCGAGACGACGCATGACGAAACATGTACCGAAGAAGCGGCGCCGCGTAAGAAGTTTCGCGTGGATCACCACGCGTTTCTTGGCGACTGCTGTGCGCGAACGTACTTCAATAAAGCGAGCCTATCCGCGTCGCGTCGTCCTGTTTCGGAGCCTAAGCGCTTAAAGAAGTCGCTGTGCAATGAAATTGAACGTGAAAGATAGGAAAAGATAGAAAACGAACGTTAAGAGAAAAGAAATCGTGCGACGCGTATGCTATTGCGATGAATTGGGTTAGGAATGAGACGGAGCGAGGTAGAGGATAAAAAAGGAAAAAATTTTGTAATGACCCGTTGACGATTCGGAAACAGGAGGTATATTCTCCAAAGTCGTTAGCAAACGACGAACGACTGACGCGAGCGAAAGCGAGTTAAAGTCAACGATATTTTACAATTAGGTAATGCAAGAGTGGCGTAGTAACACACTACTATAATTTTGTCGAATTTGATATTATCAAAGAGTTCA
>JAZRWE010000049.1:0-13476 GCA_045599605.1 Thermoguttaceae bacterium | reverse complement strand
AGTCGTTGGATCTTTCTTCTGTATCCGGATTGATCGAGCTGTATTGCCACCATAATCAATTGACGGCCTTGGAACTTTCCTTTGTTCCCAGCTTGAAGAAGCTGTATTGCAACGATAATCAATTGACGTCGTTGGATCTTTCTTCCGTACATGACTTGACTGATCTGTATTGCTACCATAATCAATTGACGACGTTAGAACTTTCTTTCGCTCCCGGATTGACTCAGCTGTGGTGTCACGACAATTGCTTGGTAAACTTGGACCTTTCTTCAGTACCCGGTTTGAGTGGTCTGTGTTGCCGTCAGAATCAATTGAAGTCGTTGGCGCTTTTTTCCGTACCCTGCTTGACTGCGCTTGATTGTGGCAATAATCAATTGAAGTCGTTGGATCTTTCTTCTATACAAGGATTGGAGGAACTGCGTTGTAACGCGAACCAATTAAGGAGCTTGGACCTTTCTTCCGTTCCCAGATTGGCGAAGCTGTATTGTCAAAAGAACCGGTTAACGACGTTGGACCTTTCTTTCGTATCTGAATTGATTGAGTTGAATTGCGAGGTTAATCGCTTAACTTCCTTGAGCCTTTCTTCAGCGCATGAATTGACTAAGTTGAATTGCAGTGACAATCAACTGACGAACTTAGACCTTTCTTCGGCGACCAAGTTAAAAAGACTAGAATTTAAAAATAACGAGCTTAAATGTCTGGACATAACAGCTTGCGCTAAACTTGAATGGTGTTTTTGTCAGAATAACAAACTTACCGAACTTGTTCTTCCACATTGTCGAGCTGTTAAAGAGGTTTACTGCGAGGGTAACGCTTTGACGTGTTTGCGCTTTCAGTAGGCGTGAAACAGTGTGAAGTGTTGCGACTCCGGGTAGCTCGAAGTCGACGGCGTTAAGCAACTTGCCAGGAAGGTGAAGTTTGGCGTTAAGTCCTCTACGGAATCGGAGGGATCGTGATAGTGGTTCGTTTACTTTCATCGTAGCGTGTATTGAATGAGTTCGGCGTTTCGTTGTATGGCGGAACGCCGAGTTTTTTGGAAAAATGTTGGATTTTTTTAGTTTTCTGCTTTGTTTTGGGTAATAAACGTCGTATAACACTCTTGATGGGACGCTTTCTTAGCGCAACGCTCTCTCTTAGCGAAGCGACAAACTTTTCGATGGGGATCGAACAGGAGCGCTTGTGTAATTGTGTTCACTCGTAATCTTGGGACGTACGAAACAAGATCTTCAGTGACGGATATTATATCGATAATCATAATAATTAAGGAGTTAAGCAATGGCTTGCTTTAATAAGCACGATTGCGACAAGATCGAAGCGATGGGGTTTTCGGTCGAGGATGAATACTTTGGTTGGAATGAGAATGGCCGTTTGCGGAGTGTCTTTGTCCCGCCTCCTAGGTGGGGTAGGGACAAGCGTCTTGGCAGAGTTTTCGACCTTTCGGGTTGCGTTGACTTGGAGAAAGTCACTGTTTTCCTGAGTTGTTTTACCGGCGTAGACGTTTCCGGTTGTGAAAAATTAGAGACGTTGGAGTTGTCGCATAATCACATTTACGACTTAAATCTTCGTGGTTGCTCGAGTCTCGAGGTGTTGAATCTTGACAGCAACCTATTGTCGGGTTCTTTGGATCTCTCTTTCGTTCCTAGCTTGACGAAGCTGTCTTGTTGTTCCAATCAATTCGAGACGTTGGATCTTTCGCACGTTCCCGGTTTGACGATGTTAGATTGTAGCGACAATTGCTTGACGAGCTTAGATCTTTCTTGTGTTCCAGAATTGACAGAGCTTGAGTGTGGAGACAATCAATTGGAGTCGTTGGAGCTTTCTTGCGTTCCAGGATTGAAGACGTTACATTGTGATAGTAATCAATTGAAGTCTTTGGGACTCTCTGGCGTTCAAGGATTGACTTACCTGCATTGTGGAAATAATCACTTGACGAGCTTGGATCTCTCTTGTTGTCGAGCTATTAACGAGGTTCTCTGCGCGCGTAACGCTCTGACAAGTTTTACGCTTCCGGAAGGCGTTGGTCGGTGCGAAGTGTATTGCGATCCTAGCTTACTCGAAATCGACGGTATCGCGCAACTTGCCGAGAAGGCGAAGTTTGTCGTTATATCCTCTGCGGAATCGGACGAATCGTGACAGTGGTTCGTTAACTTTCGTTGTAGCAAGTATTGAATGAGCATGGCGTTTCGTTGTATGACGAAACGCTGTTTTGGGGTAAAAAAGAGAATTTTTTATTTTTATGTGTTGTTTTTGGTCTGAATAACCGTATACTACTAGAAGGCTGTTTGACTTTCTGAATAGGTCGAGCAGTGGCGTTCTTTATAATCGCGTTTATACGAGGTCTTCGTACTATAGAGACGAGACTTTTTCTGAGACGCGTGATTTTTCGATAACCACAAAAAACAGAGGAGTTGTGTAGTGATTCGTTATAATGAATACGATCGTGACAAGATCGAAGCGATGGGATTTTCGGTCGAGGAGGAATACTTTGGTTGGAATGAGAATGGGCGTTTGCGGAGTGTCTTTGTCCCGCCTCCTAGGTGGGGTAGGGACAAGCGTCTTGGCAGAGTTTTCGATCTTTCGGGTTGCGTTGACTTGGAGAAAGTCACTGTTTTCCAGAGTCATTTTACCGGCGTAGACGTTTCCGGTTGTGAAAAATTAGAGACGTTGGAGTTGCCGAGGAATTTTCACATTCGCGACTTAAATCTTCGTGGTTGCTCGAGTCTCGAAGTGTTGGATCTTGACCTCAACATATTGTTGAGGTCTTTGGATCTCTCTTTCGTCCCCAGATTGAAGGCGCTGAATTGTTGCTTCAATCAATTGGAATCGTTGGAGCTTTCCTGCGTTCCTGGATTGACTATGCTAAATTGTAGCAAGAATCGTTTGAAGTCGCTAGATCTTTCGTGCGTTCCCGGCTTGACTAAGCTAGATTGTAGCGACAATTGCTTGACGCGCTTAGATCTTTCTTGTGTTCCCAGATTGACGGAGCTGCATTGTCGGAAGAATAAATTGAAGTCGTTGGATCTTTCTGGCGTTTCTGGATTGACGACGCTAGGTTGTGACAAGAATCAATTGACGTCGTTGGATCTTTCTTCCGTACCGGGATTGACTGGGCTGAATTGTAGTAATAATCGCTTGACGAGCTTGGAGCTTTCTTCCCTTCCAGGATTGAAGGTACTGAGTTGTTACGATAATCGCTTGACGAGCTTGGATCTTTCTTCCGTTCCCAGATTGACCAGGTTGTTTTGTAGCGATAATTCGTTGAAGGTCTTGGATCTTTCTTCCATTCCCGAATTGACGTGGTTGCATTGCTACGATAATCAATTGAAGTCATTGGATCTTTCTTGCGTTCCCAGATTGACTTGGTTGCGTTGCGGTAACAATCACTTGACGAGCTTGGATCTCTCTTACGTTTCAGGGTTGGAGGAGCTGTATTGCGGCGGGAATTACTTAACGAGCTTGGAACTCTCTTGCGTTCCCGGGTTGACTGTGCTTGGGTGCAACAAGAATCAATTGAGGTCTTTGGAACTCTCTTGTGTTCCCGAATTGACGAGGCTGAATAGTAACGAGAATCACTTGACGAGCTTGGATCTTTCTTGTTGTCGAGCTATTAACGAGGTTCACTGCGAGGGTAACGCTCTGACGAGTTTCTCGCTTCCGGAAGGCATTGGTCGGTGCGAAGTACATTGCGATCCTAACTTGCTCGAAGTGGATGGCGTTAAGCAACTTCCCGAGGAGGTGGAGTTTATCGTTAAGTCCTCTACGGAATCGGACGAATCGTGACAGTTGGCTTTTTCCGTTTTGGACCTTGTCTTTGGAAATTAAACGTCGAATAACACTTTTGCGGTTTGTTATCTTTGCGAAGCGACAAGCTTTTCTATGGAAGTCGAACAGGATCGCTTTTGTAGTTGTGCTTACACGTAATCTTTGGGCGTACGAAACAAGGTCTTTGGGGAAGTAAATATTGTTTGATCGTCTTGGTAATTAAGGAGTTAAGCGGTGACTTGCTATAATGAACACGATCGTTGTAAGATCGAAGCGTTGGGGTTTTCGATCGAGGATGAATACTTCCGTTGGAACGAGAATGGACGTTTACAGTGTGTCGACGTCCCGGCCCCTGTGTTACGCAATTGTATTGACAAGCGGTTCGCGGGTAAAATACTTGAGCTTTCGGCCTTGGATGAGCTGCAATGCGTCAGCGTTCCCGGTCAAAATCTTGACGTCGACAAGCGGCTCACGGAGATAATTCTCGATCTTTCAGGCTGTGATGAGCTACGATCCGTCAGCGTTCCCGGACAAGGTCTTACCGGCGTCGACGTTTCCGGTTGTGAAAAATTAGAGACGTTAGAGTTGTCGAGGAATTATTATATTAGCGACCTAAATCTCCGGGGTTGTGCGAGTCTCAAAGTGTTGAAGCTTGGCGTCAATAGCTTGGATTCGTTGGATCTCTCTTCCGTTTCCGGATTGACTACGCTGGATTGTAGTCAGAATCGATTGACGTTTTTGGACCTTTCTGCCGTGTCCAGATTGACGGAGCTTGTGTGTAACCACAATCTTTTGGATCGCTTAGATCTCTCTTTCGTTCCCGGATTGGATAAACTGAGTTGTAGCGGCGATCAATTGACTTCGTTGGATCTTTCTCCCGTGTCCGGGTTGACTACGTTGTATTGTAGCGGCAATCAATTGACTTCGTTGGATCTTTCTCCCGTGTCCGGGTTGACTACGTTGTATTGTAGCGGCAATCAATTGACTTCGTTGGATCTTTCTCCCGTGTCCGGGTTGACTACGTTGTATTGTAACGGCAATCAATTGACTTCGTTGGATCTTTCGCCTGTGTCCAGATTGACTACGTTGTATTGTAACGGCAACCAATTGACTTCGTTGGATCTTTCGCCTGTATCCGGGTTGGCTGAGCTGAGGTGCGACCGGAACCAATTGACTTCGTTGGATCTTTCGCCCGTGTCCGGGTTGGCTGAGCTGAGGTGTGACCGGAATCAATTGACTTCGTTGGATCTTTCGCCCGTGTCCGGGTTGGCTGAACTGAGGTGCGATCGTAATCAAATAACTTCGTTGGATCTTTCTTCCGTGCCCAGGTTGACTGAGTTGAAGTGTGACCGAAATCGATTGACTTCATTAGATCTTTCTCCAGTGTCCAGATTGATTACTTTGCTTTGTGGCTCCAATCATTTGACATCTTTAGATCTTTCTGGCGTTCCCGAATTGAGAATGCTGATGTGCCCAGATAATCGCTTGAAGTCGTTGGATTACTCTTGCACTCATGTGTCGTTTGCAATTTCTAACAATAATGGCTTTTACTATAAGAACAATAAGCTTGGCGAAACTTGATCTCACGTGTTGTCGAACTATTGGATATGTTCGTTGTGATGGAACGGTCTGACGAGTTTCACGCTTCCGGGAGGCGGTGAATGGAGCAAAGCGCTTTGCGGGTCGATAGCTTGTTCGAAGTCGTCGACGTAGTGTAACTTGCAGAGAAGGTCGAGTTTATCACGGTTTGACCGACGCGATCGGGTGAAGCGTGAAAGTCGCGGGGCGCAAGATCTTGTAGTAGTTAGTATTGAATGAGCTTGGCGTTTCGCGCGCTGTGGAATGCCGGTTTTTTGGAAAAACGCGGATCGTTCTGTTTATTATTTGTTTTGAGGATAAACGTCGTGTAATACTCATAAGGATGTGATAAACTTTTCTATGCAGGTCGAATAGGAGCGTTTTTAGAGTTGCGTTCATACGACGTCTTGGGACCGTAAGAAAGTCTGATTTTTCAGTAGCGAATATTGTTTCGATAATCATAAAATAATTATGGAGCTAAGCAATGACTTGCTTTAATGAACACGATCGTGGCAAGATCGAAGCGATGGGGTTTTCGGTCGAGGACGAGTACTTTCAATGGAACGAGAATGGACGTTTGCAGAGTGTCTGCGTTCCGGCGCCTACGCAATGCGATTACATTGACAGGCGTCTCGCGGATAAAATTCTCGATCTTTCGGGCTGTGATGAGCTACGATCCGTCAGCGTTCCCGGTCAACGTCTTACCGGTGTAGACGTTTCCGGTTGCGGAAAATTAGAGACGTTAGAGTTGTCGAGTAATTATTACATTAGCGACCTAAATTTCCATGGTTGTGCGAGTCTCAAGGTGTTGAAACTTGACTTCAATAGCTTGGATTCGTTGGATCTTTCTTCTGTGCCCGGATTGACTGAAATGAGTTGTTCCTGTAATTACTTGACGAGCTTGGATCTCTCTTGGGTTCCTGAATTGAAGACGCTGATCTGTGACAATAATCACTTGACTAGCTTGGAGCTCTCTTGCGTTCCAGGATTGACTGAGTTAATTTGTGACAATAATCACTTGACGAGCTTGGTCCTCTCTTCTGTTCCCAGATTGGCTGAGCTGATCTGTGGCGATAATCACTTGACGAGCTTGGTTCTCTCTTGGGTTCCCGAACTGAAGACGCTGATCTGTGACAATAATCACTTGGCGAGCTTGGATCTCTCTTGCGTTCCAGGATTGACTGAGTTGATATGTGACAATAATCACTTAACGAGCTTGGCTCTATCCTCCGTTCCCGAATTGAAGACGCTGATTTGTGACAATAATCACTTGACGAGCTTGGCTCTATCCTCCGTTCCCGAATTGGCTGAGCTGAGTTGCGGTAATAATCACTTGAGTAGCTTGGAGTTCTCTTGGGTTCCCGAATTGAAGACGCTGATTTGTGACAATAATCACTTGACGAGCTTGGGTCTTTCTTGTTGTCAAGCTATTGAAAGTGTCAAGTGCGATGGTAACGCTCTGACGAGTTTCGCGCTTCCGAAAGGCGTTGAACAGTGCAGTGTGTATTGCGATCCTAGCTTGCTCAAAGTTGTCGACGTTACGCAACTTGTAGAGAAGTTAGAGTTTATTACGCTACCGGCACGATTGGACGAATCGTTACAGTGGAACGTCGATTTTTTGGGGAAAATGTGATATTTTTCTACTTCGGACTTTGTTTTGGGTAATAAACGTGGTATAATTCACTTTAGTGAAGCGACCTCTTAGTGAAGCGGTAAAGTTTTCGATGGGGGCGACAGAAACGCTTTTAGAGTTGCGTTCATACGACGTCTTGGAATCGTAAGAAGGTCAGATTTTTCTGTAACGAATATTATTTCGATAATCATAAAAAATTAAGGAGTTAAGCAATGGTTTGCTTTAATAAGCACGATCGTGGCAAGATCGAAGCGATGGGGTTTTCGGTCGAGGATGAGTACTTCCAATGGAACGAGAATGGACGTTTACAGGGCATTGACGTCTCGGAACCTACGCAATGCGATCGCATCGACGAGCGACTCGCGGATAAAATTCTCGATCTTTCGGGTTGTGATGAGTTGGAATCCGTCAGCGTTTGCGGCCAAGGTCTTACCGGCGTCGACGTTTCCGGTTGCGGAAAATTAGATGATTTGGATCTGACGGATAATCACATTCGCGACTTAAATCTCCGTGGTTGTGCGAGTCTCAAGGAGTTGAACCTTAATAACAATCGCTTGACTCTGTTGGATCTCTCTTGCGTTCCCGGTTTGACGTTGCTAAATTGCGCGGACAATCAGTTGACGACGTTGGATCTCTCTTGCGTTCCCGGTTTGACGTTGCTAAATTGCGAGGACAATCTGTTGACGTCGTTGGAGCTTTCTGCCGTGTCTGGATTGACTAGCCTGTCTTGTGGCGGCAATCCGTTGACGACGCTAGACCTTTCTGCCGTTCCCGGATTGACGAGTCTGAATTGCGCCCGCAGGCGGTTGACGACGTTGGATCTCTCTTGCGTACCCGGATTGACCAAGTTGGATTGTAGGGGAAATCAACTAACGGCGCTGGATCTTACTTGCGTTCCCAGATTGACGAGTCTGATCTGTCACTCCAATCGTTTGTCGTCGTTGGAGCTTTCCGCCGTTCCTGAATTGAAGACGATAGGTTGTGCCTGTAATGAGTTTCGTCAATTGGACGTTTCGACTTGCACTAAACTTGAACGGTGTTATTGCGAGGACAACAAACTTACCGAACTTGATCTCTCACGTTGTCGAGCTATAAAAGAGGTTCGCTGCAATGGTAACGCTCTAACGAGTTTCACGCTTCCGGAAGGCGTCGAACAGTGCGAAGTGCATTGCGATCCCGGGTTGCTCGAAGTGGACGGTGTTAAGCAACTTGCCGAGAAAGTGAAGTTTGTTATTAAGTCCTCTACGGAATCGGACGAATGACGGTTGGTTCGTAAACTTTCGTCGTAGCGTGTATTGAATGAACTCATCGTTTCGCGTACTACGAAACGCCGAGCTTTGGGAAAAATGTTTGATTTTTCAGTTTGGCGCTTTGGGGATAAACGTCGTATAAATGCTACTGATGAAGCGCCGAATCTTTCTATGCAGGTCGAACCGGAGCGCTTTTGTAGTTGCGTTCACGCGTAATCTTGGACGTAAGAAAAATTTTTTTCAGTAGCGAATATTGTTTCGATAATCGTAATGACTAAGTGTTAAGTAATGACTTACTATAATGAACGCGTTCGTTGCAGGATCAATGCGATGGTGGAAGATAAAACACTCGGTTAGAACGGGAATGGGGCTTTGGTTGGACTTTTTACTTCTTTTTTGAGGAAATTCCAGAATATGACAAGCCTCTTTGGTATAGCGCTCTCGATTTATCGGCCTACAATGAGCTAGAAGACGATTTTGTATCCGGTCAAAGTCTTGTTGACGACGATGTTTCCGATCAAGATAAAATAGAAACGTTGGAGACGTGTTGTAACTTCATTGACGGATCGTATCTCGACGTTTGAGCTGGTCTCAAAATCAGTGTCTTCATATTGGCTGTTTAGAAGGATATAACGGTTTGGAATGTCGATGTTGGAATCCCCCGACTTGATTGTAACGATTGATTCGAGACAGATTCTGGTGCGTATAAACAATTGTCATTTTGAATATTGATGATATAGAGACTGATTCGGGATTTTCTTTACGATCGCGTTCGTATGAAGTCTTAGCTCCGAGAAGGAACAGGACTTTATCGGTAGTGGATATTGTTTCGACGATCATAATAACTGAAGAGTTAAACTACGGTTCAATCTCATAAATACGATCGAGATAAAATCGAAGCGATAGAGCGCGCGGTTGAAATGAGAAAGGGCGTTTACAGAGAGGCGAGGTCTCGAACTATCGTGCGCCGATTTAAAAAGAACTTTGCTTCCGATCGCAACCTTGCTCGCGTCGACGTTTCCGGTTACGAAAAAATTGAAGCGTTGAATTTGTCGAGAAACCGAATTGGCGACCTAGATCTTTGTGGTTGCGGATTCTCAAGGATTTGAACCTTCACGACGATCGAAGTCCTTAGAGTTTTTCACCGTATTCGGATCGACGTATCTGGATTGCAACGGTAATCAATTGGAGGACTTGGAACTTTCTTGCGTACCCGGATCGACTGTACTTGATCGTAACCATAACTAATTAACGCCTTTGGACTTGGCTTACATGAGGGGATTACGTTGTTTTACAGTGAGGACTGTTTAACGACCTTGGAGTTTTCATTCGTTTCCAGACAGGCGACGCTGAAATGTGACGGTAATCGATTGAAGTCTTAGAGTCTTTCTTCCTTGCGCCGGCAAGATGGTCTGGAATATCAGGATAACGGACATGAGCGTTTGGCCGTCTCGACTTGCGTCGAGCTTGTTGTCAAGCTATTGAATAGGTTTACCACGAAGGGAATGAAGCTCTAATGGGTTTCACTCTTCCGAATGGAGGTAACGGTGTGAAGTACGTAGCGAAGCAAACTTGCTCAAAGTAGTGGCGCCGCGCAAATTACCGAGAAAACGAAAATTGTTGCGCGACGTCCCGCTCGGTCGTGTTGTGAAAGTTGCACCGTAAGTTATTGTATTGGCGCATGTTGAAAGATAGTAGTGTTCTGTTGTTTCCGAACGCCGAGACTTTTTAAAAATTTTCTTTAAAATTTTTAAAAAAGTGACATATTCGTACTTTTAGTATTGCTTTACGGCTCAAACTTCGTATAATATACATTAGGAGGAGGTTTAACTTTTCCATGGAGACACGAGAATCCGACGCGTTCTTTATAAGCGCGTTCATACGACGTCTTCATACTGTAAAGATGCAAGACTTTTCTGTAGCGCGGTTTTTTGATAATTACACGATCAGGGAGTGATGCTGTGATTCGATATAATGGACATGATCGTGCCAAAACCGAAGCGGTGACGTTTTCGGTTGATAATGAATATGATCGTACCAAAATCGAAGCGGTGACGTTTTCGGTTGATAATGAATATGATCGTGCCAAAATCGAAGCGATGACGCCTTCGGTTGATAATGAACATAATCGTGCCAAAATCAAAGCGGTGAGGCTTTCGGTTGAGGAGGAATCTTTCGGTTGGAACGAGAATGGACGTTTGCAGAGTGTTGACGTTCTAGATTTTGTGACAATAGAGAAAGGGAGCGAGTGTTTTGACATCGATCTTTCGGGTTGCGTGGACCTAAGAGAGGTCCGCGCCTTCGTTCTGTAAAGATACAAGACTTTTTTGTCGCGCAGTATTTTGATAATTACACATTCAGGGAGTGATGCTGTGAGCCAATATAATGAACATGATCGTGCCAAAATCGAAGCGATGAAGCTTTCGGTTGAGGAGAGATCTTTCGGTTGGAACGAGAATGGACGTTTGCAGAGTGTTGACGTCCTCGATTTTGAGACAATGGAGGATGGTGGCGAGTGTTTCGACGGAGTTCTCGATCTTTCGGGTTGCGTTGACCTAAAAGAGGTCCGTGTCTTCGACCAAAGACTTACCAGAGTCAACGTTTCCGGTTGTGAAAAATTAGAGAAGTTGGAATTGTGGGGGGACTCTATTAGCGACTTGGATCTCCGCGATTGCAAGAGTCTCAAGTATTTGGGACTTTGCGACAGTCAATTGAAGTCGTTGGATCTTTCTTCCGTGCCCGGATTGATTAAGCTAGATTGTGCCGGGAATTACTTAACGTCGTTGGGGCTTTCTTCGACGCCGAAATTGAAGGAGCTGGATTGCGGCGGTAATCAATTGGAGGCCTTGGACCTTTCTTCCGTGCCCGGATTGACGACGCTAGACTGTGTCGACAATTGCTTAACGTCGTTGGATCTTTCTTCCGTGCACGGATTGACTGCGTTGAGATGCGGCTGCAATCAATTGGAGTCGTTGGATCTTTCTTCTGTGCCCGAATTGACGACGCTAGATTGTGGCTGCAATCAATTGGAGTCGTTGGATCTTTCTTCTGTGCCCGAATTGACGACGCTAGATTGTGTCGGTAATTGCTTAACGGCGTTGGAACTTTCTTCCGTGACCAAACTGGTTACGCTGAAATGTAGCTACAATCGATTGAAGTCGTTGGATCTTTCTTCCGTGCGCGGATTGATGTCGTTAGATTGTGACGGTAATCTGTTGACGTCATTAGATCTTTCTTCCGTGCCCGGATTGACTAGGCTGTCGTGTGGCAACAATAGATTGACTGCATTGGATCTTTCTTTCACGCCCAGATTGACTAAGCTGTTCTGTGGCGAGAATCGTTTAAAGGTATTGGATCTTTCTTCCGTGACCAAACTGGTTACGCTGAAATGCAACTACAATCAATTGGAGTCGTTGGATCTTTCTTCCACGTCCGGATTGGCTGAGTTGCACTGCGACGAGAATCAATTGGAGTCGTTGGATCTTTCTTCCGTGCCCGGATTGACTAAGTTGGTTTGTGGTAACAATCACTTAAAGTTGTTGGATCTTTCTTCCGTACCCGAATTGACTGAATTGTTTTGTGGTAACAATCACTTAAAGTTGTTGGATCTTTCTTCCGTGCCCGGATTGACCGAGCTGAGATGTGACGGTAATCGCTTGAAGTCGTTGGATCTTTCTTCCGTGCCTGGATTGACTGCGCTGTGGTGTTACGACAATCAGTTAACGAGCTTGGATCTTTCTTCTGTTCCCGGATTGACAATGCTGTGGTGCCGCGATAATCAGTTAACGAGCTTAGACCTTTCTTCCGTACGCGAATTGACGACGCTAGATTGTGGCTGCAATCAATTGGAGTCGTGGGATCTTTCTTCCGTGCCCGGACTGACTAAGCTGTATTGTGGTAATAATCAATTAACGAACTTGAATCTTTCTTCCGTGCTCGGACTGACTAAGCTGTATTGTGGTAATAATCAATTAACGAACTTGAATCTTTCTTGCGTTCCCAGATTGACGACGTTGTTTTGTGACGAGAATCAATTGACGTCCTTGACTCTTTCGACGTTGCCCCAGTTATATCGGCTAGATTGTCAAGATAACGAACTTGAGAGTTTGGACGTTGCGGCTTGCGTCAACCTTAGAGAGTGTTACTGTCAGAGCAACAAGCTTACCGAACTTGATCTTTCTCGTTGTAGAAATATTGAGAAGGTTCGTTGCGAAGGTAACGATTTGATGAGTTTTGAGCTTTGGGAAGGCGACGTTCGGTGCGAAGTGCATTGCGATTCTCGCTTGCTCGAAGTCGCCGACGTAGAGCAACTTGCCGATAAGGTGAAGTTTATTACGGTGCGATCTCCGCTCAGCCGAGTCGAGAAAGTTGACTTGTAAGCTATTGGCTAGCACATATTGAAGGAGTGGCGTTTTACGGTTTGTGAAACGCCACTCTTTTTTGAAAAAGTGAGGGGGTTCACGTTTGGGGTATTGACCTTGGCTCGGATCTCGTACAACGCTAGTTAAGAAGGGAGTGACTTTTCTATGTTGGTCGAATAGTAGTGTTCTTTTCAATTGCGTTTATATGACGTCTTCGTGCTGCAGAGGGCGAGTCTTTTTTGAGACGCGGGATTCTTCTCGGCAACCACAAAAATCAGAGGTATACGCTGTGATTCACTATAATGAACACGATCGTGGCAAGATCGAATCGATGGGTTTTTCAGTTGCTGAGGAATATTTCATTTGGGACGAAAATGGGAGTTTGCTGTCGTGTCGGGGTTGCGAGGAAGATGAAGACAGACGTTTTTATGGAGTTCTCGATCTTTCGGATTGCGCTGATTTAAAAGAAGTTGTTGTTTCCAAGTGTGGCTTTACCGCTGTCGATGTTTCGGGTTGTGGAAAATTAGAGACGTTAGAGTTGTCAGGTAATTCCATTAGAGGTCTAGATTATCGCGGTTGCGCGGGTCTCAAAAATTTGAATCTTGACTCTAATAACTTAACGACGTTGGAACTTTCTTCCGTTCCCAGATTGGAGAAACTTTTTTGTAACTTCAATCAATTGGAGTCATTGGATCTTTCTTCCGTACCTAGATTGATTAAGCTAGATTGTACCGGAAATTGCTTAACGGCGTTGGAGCTTTCTTCGACTCCGGAATTGAAGGAGCTAGATTGCGGCGGCAATCAATTGGAGGCCTTGGATCTTTCTTTCGTTCCTAGCTTGACTGAGCTTGCGTGTAGCGGGAATCAATTGACTTCGTTGGATCTTTCTGGC
>JAZRWE010000048.1:0-92892 GCA_045599605.1 Thermoguttaceae bacterium | reverse complement strand
GACCTTACGGACGGCGATATAGAGTTCTTCCGCGAGTTCCGGCGTTTCGGTCGCGGCGTCGATCTTCTTTTCGAGTTCGTCGAGTTTCGCGAGTTGTTCGTCGAATTCCGGCGCGTCGTCGAGGTCGGAGATGCGGTCGGCGAGGTCGCGAGCGTAGCCGATCTCGAGCTTCGCTTTTTCAAAAGTGGGTTCGTCGTCGCATTGGAAGAGCCATTCGGTCTCCAATTGCTTCATCCCTTCCGGGGTGATTTCCGAGGCGTTCAAGCACGTCGCCGCGAATATAGCGAACAGGAACGCGAGGAGCGTCTTTTTCATAAGTCTTTCCTTTTATGGGTTCGACTAAACGATTCAGGTTGCGGTTCTCTCCGTTTTACAAAACGGAACCTCTGAAAATATGGATAACTTGAAGAGTTTAAAATATAACACGCAAATCGTCAAGATAATTCGACGCTGATTAGATAAAAAAATATCGGTTTTTATATTGCGCCCGCGAAGGGGCGCATCAGGGGCGCGCACACTATCGCGTCAAGACGAGGATCAGCGTCAAAGTGGCGATCGCGCCGAGCAGTCCGCCGACGACGCCGAGGAGCAGCGCCGACCTTACGCGGTCGCGAGACTGGGCGTTGAGGTCGACCCAGCCTTTGGTATCGCTGACGTGGTCGACGTTATTCGGAGTGTTGGCGCGCTTGGCGTTGTTGGCGTAATTCGGAGTATTGCCGCGTTTGGCGTTATTCTTTCGCGGTGGGCGCGTGAGATCGACGCGCGATTTTTGGGGCGCGGAGTCGCGCTTGGCGTTGTTAGTATTATTGTTGTTGTGGGCGCTTGTATTATTGCCGCGTTTAGAATTGTTTACGTTATTACGCGCGGGGCGTTTATTTTCGCGGCGTCTTAGATCGAGTTTCGGTTTATTTCGCGGGGGCGCGTCGAGCGTTAGCCCGTATGTGAGATCGTAATTCTCGACGACGGGGCGCGTTTTAGCGTCAAAGACGTTCTTACCGTCGAGCGCGGCGAGCGCTTTGCGGTACGCGGAGGTCACGGCTTCGAGCTTTTCCTCGGCGAGCGTTACGTCTTCATGCGTCGCTTTATTGCGTATCGTGGCGACGAAACGGATCTGTTTTCTAGCGCTTTTCGGGATCTCGGATTCGACGGAGGTGAGTTTCTCGTGTAGCCCGCGACCCTCCGCTTGATATCGCTGCGCGAGGATGAATTCAAGCGTTTGAGCCATTTGGATCAGTTGCGTCAACGCGTCTGCCATGACGTCCTTTCTTATTTGACGATACGGTTCGGTCTTGCCCGCGAGGCGGTTCGCGCGCTTATAATAAGTATACGACGTTTCGCAACATATTACAAATCATTTTAGAGGATTTTTTACTCGGGGAACACGAGCGGTAAAACTCTCGTTCGCACGAGGCAAAATAAAAAACGCGTCCCGGTCGTATCGACGGGGCGCGTTTCGTTTTATTTCACTTCCGAGGTAGGCGCGATCGTCGCGCTATATCTCAGTTGTTATTGCCTTGACGTTGGCGTTGACCGCGTTGACCTTGCGGACGATCGCCTTGCGGACGTTGACCTTGGCCGCGTTGGGCTTGACCTTGCGGACGTTGGCCTTGGCCTTGACGGAATTGGGCTTGGAAGCGTTCCATGTTCTTAACGAACTTTTCAACTTCCGCGTAATCCATAGCGGAGATGGTACCGGGCTTATCGACCGCTTTGTTCTTCATGCCGGGGAAGGGCCAGTCGAAGTTGACGAAGAGGACTTTGCCGGCGTAGACGACCGCTTCGCAAGGTTGGTCGAGCAAGCCTTCGGAGCCGTCGTTGTCGTCGTTGGTCCACATCAAGACCGGACGGACCTTTTCACCCTTAGCGCAGGGCTTGAACATCCAGATCGCGTTGTTGACGGAGTCGTCGATGTAGACGCAATCAAGGTTCTTGTCGTAGAAGATACCGTCGCAGCATTCCATTCTCGGAGCGCCTTCGCGAACGCGTTGAGTCGCCGTGTCGAAGACTTGTTCCAGATTTTCTTGCTTGTATTCGCCGGCGTCGTTAGGACGAAGCGCGTAGAGGTCGCCGTTGCCGAAGTTACCGAAGTAGACGACGCCGTTTTTGTCGATGCAGAGACCGTCGGGACCCGTGTTGTCGCCGCGACCGACCTTCTTCACTTGCGCGTAAGCGACGCAGTGCTTTTCGTCTTTACCGGCCTTGATCTTGATCGTGTCGGCGCCGTCTTTACCGGCGTTCTTCAATTCGTCCATCGTGAACATGAAAACGCCGCCGGAACCGATGATTTCGTCGGTCGCGTCTTCATCGAAGCAGGAGTCGGTGTAGAACATCTTGTCGCCAAAGAAGTTCATACCGTTGGCCAATTTGACGCCTTCGATAACGACTTCGACTTTGTCGGTCGGCTTGCCGTCTTCAAAGACGACGCGGAGAATACGAGAGCAGTAGTCCTTGTTGTGGAAGTACTGGTTGTCGCAGACGTAGAGGTTGCCGTCCGGCGCGAACGCCATACCCATCGGACCGGCTTGACCGGTGCGTTCCAAGATCGGGTATTCCAAGATGCGAGTGGATTTGCCCGCTTCGTCGATCGAGTAGAGATAACCGCCTTGCGCGGAATCAGCCTTGACCATCTTGTCGTCCATCAAGCCGAAGTTCGGGACGTTGATGTAGAGCATGCCCGTCGTCGGATTGACCGCCATGCCGTCGGGAGTGTAGCATTCGTCGCCGAGGTTGGCGAAGAGGGTCGGCTTGAGGTTGGCGCGTTGGCCTTGGAAGCCTTGCGGACGTTCGCCGCGTTGCGCGTTGGGACGATCGCCGCGTTGGCGATTACCGCGTTGTTGAGCGTCTTGCGCGAAAGACGAGGCGCCGACGGCGAGAGCGAGAACGGCGCTGAGCGCTAGCGTAGCTTTTTTCATAACGTAAGTTCCTTTCACTAGAGGGGACGGCCGCGACGCGACCGCGATAAGAGGTATTCGTATACGCCCCTCGCTATCATGTGGAGCGAGGAGCGTTTTTACGTTCAGTATTAACGTCGAACGAGCGATCTCATTCGAGCGTGGGCACGACGACTTCGCCGCGGCGTTGAGCTTGCAGCGTCTCGACTTCGTAAGCGCCGAAGAAGTCGCAGTTGTTGTCCATCCAGAGCGCGAGAGCGCGTTTCTCTTCGGGCGTGAGCTTGACGTCGTGATGTCCTTCGTTGAGGAGCTTCCACAACGGCGAGCGATTGGCGCCGAATTGGCCGGGGTACGTCTTGGCGTTGATGAACGCGTTCCAAGCGCCGCCGTGCGTCGGTTGTTCGTGGACCGGCGCGCTCGGGTTGGCGTTGCCGTTGCCCGTCACGTAGACGTAAGGACGGAGGTTGATGTAGGACGTCAGGAAGTATTGGTCTTCAGGACCGCGACCGAGTTCGAACGTCTTGCCTTCTTTCGCGCCTTGTTCGTGGCACTCGACGCAGTTCTTATCGAGCACGGTCTGAACGAGCGTCGGGTAGTTGAACGGGTTGGAACCCTTGACGTCGGGCACGATCTTAGACGGCGCGCGCGTGAACGCGGTCGGGGTAACGCTGTCGGCGTTTTGGTTCGTGTTGAAGCGACCTTCGTGGCAGCCTAAGCAGGTGAGCGTTTCGCCAGGGTGGACGTAAGTGGCGCTGCGCATAGTTTGCACGGCGACGCCGTTTTCGTCAAGCGCTTGCATATAGAACGGGACGTTGACGGGCGCTTCGAATCTCGCGGAACCGTCTTCTTCGACCGGTACGGTACCGAGGACTTTACGCGCGCCGTTTTCGCCGGCGAACCCGATCCACGGGACGTTGGCGTTGACGGTCGTCTTAGGCAGCATTTGGACGATACGCAATTCCTTGATCTTCGTGCCTTCCGGGAACGGACGCGTGGTCTTGTAGACGTCGACGAGTCCGACGGTCGCGGTCTTGGGAAGTTCGTCCAGGACGATCTTCTTCGCGCGTTCGTCGTCGGTCAAGCCGATAAGCGTTTGGTTCGGAATGACCGGGGGAACAGTACGCGTAATGACCGGGATCGGGTGTTGGCAGGAGATCTTGTCGTCGCGATAAAGGAGGACCTTGTTCCCGAAGGAGTCGAGGAGGTAGATCCCGTAATCGTTCGCTTCGCCTTTGTTGGAGGCGCTGAACGCGTCGTAGACGACGAGATAGAAGTCTTCGCTGAGCGGGAAGGGTTGGCCGAAGTTATGCGGCGGGCCGTGGGTGCCGATCTCGGCTTCCGGGAAGAGTTGTTCCGGGGTAACGCGTTGGATCGGGGCCATCGGGTCGTCGCCGACGTCGTCGTCTTGGACCATCGGGTCGATCAAGATGATAGAGCCGAAGTTCTGGGTATGGTGGCCGCTAGCGGTCGCGACGAAGAGGTTGGAATCAGGGATCTGCTTCAACGAGGTCTCGAAGTGCGGGCGCGAACCTTGGTCTTCGGAGTAGTTGCCTTGGATGGCGCGCGAATCGCGGCCGTCAGGGAACGTGATCCAAGGATGGTGAGCTTGGTTGAACCCGCGATCGACGTAGTCCCAACGCGTGTAGACGATCATGCCGTTCTTATCGACGGTCGGAGCCCATTCGTTCGTTTCGTGAACGGAGAGCGCGACGATATCGCTACCGTCGGCGTTCATCGAGTGCAGCGTGTAGCTGGGGCAAGGACGCGCGTGGCAACGGCCGTAACCGCCGCGGCGTTCGGAGATGAACGCGACTCTGCCGTTAGGCAGCAAGCACGGATCGATATCGTCCCAAGGACCGTCGGTGAGTTGCGTGAGTTCGGAGCCGTCGATATTGACGCTGAACAAGTGGTAGGCGTTTTCAGTCGTCCATTCGTAGACGTGACGCGGCGATTTGGTATCCGCGGCGGCAAAGAAGATCTTTTTACCGTCGTAGGAGAGGTGCGGCGCCAAGAACCCCCACGTGTCGTCAAGTTTCGTACCCTTGAGTCTGCCGTTTTGCACGACGGAGTTTTCGAGCACGTTGACGATCTCAGGCTCGCCGGAGAACGCCTTCTTCATCATGAAGAGGCCGCCGCCGGGACGCGCGTGGAAGCCGAAGAATTGGTCGACCATGTGGTTCCCTTCGCGCTCGGGCTCGGGGCAGTAATGGCGTTTGATGAACAGGATGTTGTCGAAATCGAGCAACGGGTTCTTCAACGCGATCGAGCGACGGATCTTGAACGCGCGCTTGAAGAGTTCGTAACGCTTCGCGGCGTTTTCGGCGTTCATGCCGACGCCGTCTTGCGAGGCTTCGTAATCGGCGAGCAAGGCTTCCCACGCTTTCGCGTCGTCGTTGAGCGCGTCGTCGTCGCGAGCTTCTTGGAGCGTTTCGAGCAACGCGGAGACGCGACGGACCACGACGTCGACCGGGTCTTTATCGGTCTTGAGGATCGTGGCTTCTTGCGTTCTCGCGGTGGCGGCGACGTTGTCGCGCATACCGTTTTTGACTTCTTGCGTCAGCTTCGTGAACTCTTTGACGATCTCGAATTCGTCGGGATCGTCGGTGTTCTGCATCGTGACGGCGTTGCCGTCGTCGTCCATATAGAGCGGACGGACGGTCGCGACGTCCTTAGCGGCGTCGGCGGTATCGAATTCGAAGCGCGGGTCGCCGATAATAACGTGGTCGTAGCCGTAGCCTTCCGGACCGGCGTCGATATAGAGTAGGAACTGCTTGCCGGTGAAGGAGATATCGCAGGGAACGGCGGGTTGCTTGCCGACGATATAGTCGCTAGCCCAGCGTTCTTCGCCGTCGATGAAGACGCGGAACTTGACGTGCCCTTGACCGTTCGTCTCGTCGGCGAGGCCAAAGTTGGCGCGGAAATGCTTGATACCGTCGGCGGGAAGTTGAACTACGATCGCGCCCGGAGAATGCGTGCCGATCGCGTGGTTGTAATGCGTTCCGGCGATAGTCGCGGGACCGCCGTCGGTGGCGACGCCTTTGCGCGCGTCGTTATATCCGCAGATCGTTTGCGAGAGGTCGAGATCGTCGAGCCAAACGATCGGGGCGTCTTGCGCGACGGCTCGCGCGGGCGTTCCGAAGTAAGCGGAGGTCGTCGCGGTCAGCGCCAACGCAAGCGCTATCGCCAACGACTTTTTGGAAAAACTCATATCCAAGGTCCTTTTTTTACGCCGCTCCATATCGCGGCAATGAGGGATGAACAGGCAGGGAGCGCGAAGGTAAACGGCGTTTACCGTTGTACGCGCGCGTTGATTTTATCATACGGAGAAACGCAAGTCAACAATTTATGCTAATGTAATAAAATTTTGTGTTTTTTTGACGTCGAGCGTTTTATGTGTTACAATCATACGACGCGTAACGACGTTAGGGAATGAAACGCCGTTCGCGCAACATAGACGAGGAATAGATAATGAACGAAGGGCAAACGGAGCCGCGCGGGCGTCGTCGCGTCGCGATCCTTGGCGCGGGTATCACAGGTCTTGCGACGGCGTGGAAATTACGCGAGCTCGATCCTGAGATCGAATATACGATCTACGAAAAGAACGAGCGCGTCGGCGGCGTGATCGGCACGCGTAAAGTCGGCGAGTTCCTGTGCGAGTTGAGCGTCGATAATTTCATCACGACCGTACCGCAGGGACTCGACTTATGCAAGCAGTTGGGGTTCGATAAAGACTTGCAATCGACGAACAGCCGTTATCGCCGCACGTTCGTGGTAAGAAAGAAAAAGCTGTACGCGTTGCCGGACGGGTTCATGACGATGGCGCCGACGAAGTTCTGGCCGCTCGTCACGACGCCGTTGCTAACGCCTTGGGGGAAGCTGCGCTGCGGACTGGAATTGCTGCTTCCGCGACGCAAGAGCTCCGAAGAGGAGTCGTTGGCGGGGTTCGCTAAACGTCGACTTGGCAAAGAGGCGTTCGATCGCATCATCGAACCGCTCGTCGGCGGGATCTACGGCGGCGACGCCGCGAAATTGAGCTTACAAGCGACGCTGCCGCGCTTTGCGGATATGGAGACGAAGGATCGTTCGATCGTGTGGTCGATGGTGAAGTCGATGCGTAAAGCGAAGAAAGTTAAGCGCGACGAGGAGAGCGGGGCGCGTTACTCGTTCTTCATCACGCTGCAATGCGGCCTGCAAGAGTTGCCCGAAAGACTTGCCGACCGACTTGGTCGCGAGCGTATCAAGTTGAATACGGCGATCGCGAAGGTCGAGAAGTTAGAAGCCGGCTGGAAGGTCGTCGACGAGCGCGGGAACGCGGAAACGTATGACGCCGTTATCTTTGCGACGGATTCTGGCGCGGCCGCCAACGCGTTGAAGGAGTCGGCGCCGCGCGTGTCGGAGCTCTACGGTCAGACGGAGCATACGGGCGTGGCGATCGTCCACGTCGCGTATCGCAACGAGCAGGTCGGCAAACCGTTGCAAGGCATGGGGTTCGTGATGCCTACTTCCGAAGGAAACGGGATCATCGCGGGCAGCTTTAGCAATTACAAGTACCCGAGTCGCGCGCCGGAAGGCACGACGCTGCTGCGTATCTTCGTCGGCGGAGCTCGCGCGCCGGAGATGGTCGAGCTGCCGGACGAGGAACTGACGCGCCGCGTTGCCGCCGAGGTGAAACACTTGCTCGCGATCGACGGCGACCCGATTTTTACCGACGTGGCGAAATTCCCGAACACGATGCCGCAGTACTACTTAGGAAGACTGGACTGGCGCAAGCGGCTGCAAGAGGCGTTGGACGAGCATCCGACGCTGGCGCTCGCCGGAAACGCGTTGGACGGCGTCGGATTACCGGCGTGTGTGAAGAGCGGTCAAGACGCCGCGACTCGCGTCGTTAACGCGTTGAAATGAACTAAGATAAGATAGTCGATATTTTCGTCGCGCGAGCGGAGATGCGGCGCGGCGAGGAAAAGCAATACATAGCCAATTTTTCCACTTTTGAAGAGGACGATAATATGATCAAACCGCGTTGTTTATCCGCCGGTATTTTGTTTGCAGACGTAGGGTGCGCTCCGATCGACCACGCCCCCGTTCCGGGCGAATTGGTGCAAACGGACCGCGTCGAGCTGACGTTAGGGGGCTGCGCTTCCAACGTCTCGATCAATCTTGCGCGTCTTGAAGTTCCGACCGGACTCTGCGGTTGCGTCGGCGACGACGCGTTCAGCGATCATATCTTGAACTCGCTGGCTAATCCGTTGGTGGACGTTTCCGGCGTGCGTCGTATCGCGAACTCGGGGCCGGGTTGCTCGTTGATCGTCAACGTCAAGGGCGAGGATCGTCGTTTCGTCAGCACGACGGGCGCGAACGCTCAGTTCTCGATCGCGGATATCCCCGCTGAATGGACGAACGAAGCGGAGATCCTTTACGTCGGCGGTTACCTGATGATGGAACGCCTTGAAACGCAAGAGACGGTGGAGTACTTCAAGCAATTCCAAGCTCGCGGGGGCAAGACGATCCTCGACGTCGTATTGTACGGAAATCGTCCTTACTGGCCGGCGCTCGAACCGCTGATGCCGTATTGCGACTACTTCATGCCGAACGACGACGAAGGACGCGTCATCACTGGTAAAGACGACCCGGTCGAACAAGCGAAATTCTTTGTCGACGCAGGCGCGAAGGCGTGCGTAATTACCTGCGGTTCCGAAGGTTCGATCTACTACTCGAACGACGACAAATTCCGCGCGGATATCTTCAAGACGGACTTCGTCGGCGGCACGGGCTCCGGGGACGCGTTTGACGCCGGCTTCATCGCCGCGTTGCTCGACGGCTGCGATCCTTACGAGACGATGAAACGCGCGAGCGCGCAAGGTATGAGCTGCGTGCGCGACGGTTCCGCCACGAAGAGCGTCTTCACGAAGCAAGAAGCCGAAGAATTCCTGCAAGGTAAAGAATTGAAAGTCGAAAAGCTGTGATAAACAGACGACTTGCAATAAGATAAATAAAGAAGCCCGGCGTGTGGCGAGACTATGAGTTTACCGCGCGCAAGGGCTTTTCGTGTAGAGAAAAACTATTGAAAACTTTTCCTAACCTGATCCAAGGGAGAATGTTATGTTCCTGATCCAAGCGTATTCGACGGCGATCTTGATGTGCGTCGTCACGATGCTTTGCTGGGGTTCTTGGGCGAACACTCAGAAGCTCGTCGATAAGAAATGGCGTTACGAATTGTTCTATTGGGACTACGTCTTCGGACTTTTGGCGACGGCGCTCGCTTTCGCGATGACGCTGGGTTCGCACGGCGAAGTTGGTCGCGCGTATCTCGCCGACTTGAGCCAAGCGACGATGCAATCCGTGTTGTGGGCTTGCGCCGGCGGCGTCGTCTTCAACATTGCGAACATCCTGCTCGTCTCCGCGATCGATATCGCGGGTATGGCTGTCGCTTTCCCGGTCGGTATCGGCCTCGCGCTCGTTCTTGGCGTTTTGTTGAACTACGTCAACGACCCCGCGTCGTCGGGCAACCCGTTGTTCTTGTTCGTCGGCGTCGGTCTCGTCGCGGTCGCGATCGTGATCAGCGCGCTTTCGTACAAGAAGCGCGACGCGGCTAACGCGGACGCGAACGCGGAAAAGAAGCCGATCGGCAAAGGTATCGCGTTGTCGATCGTCTGCGGCGTCTTGATGTCGTTGTTCTATCTCTTCGTCGCGAAATCGTTGGCGAAAGTCGAAGTTGGCGGCGCGTTGGTCGATCTTACGCTCGCGAACCTCTCTTTGCCGGGCGCCGCGCTCGAAATTGGCAAGTTGACGCCTTACACCGCGAACCTCGTCTTCGCGTTCGGTATCTTGCTCAGCAACTGCGTCATCATGCCGATCTTGATGAAACACCCGTTCGTCGGCGAACCGGTCGAAAAAGGCGCTTACTGGAAGGGTAGCTTCGGCAACCACTTCTGGGGCTGGGTCGGCGGCTGCATCTGGGCTATCGGTATGACGGTCAACGTTTTGGCTTCCGGCGTCGCTTCTCCCGCGGTCGCTTACGGTCTTGGTCAAGGCGCGACGCTGATGTCGGCAATCTGGGGCGTTTTCATCTGGCGTGAATTCCGCGGTTCTCCGAAGGGCGTCGGCAAGATGCTCGCCGCGATGTTCGTCTGCTTCGTCGTTGGTCTTGCGCTGATCATCGTCACGAAACTTGACTCCGGCGACGCCGCCGCGGCCGAAGAAAACGCCGCCGTCGTTGAAGAAGAAACCGTCGCGATCCCGGAATTTGAAGAAGTCGGCGAAGTCGTTATCGAAGGCGTCGAAACTGTCGAAGAATCTGAAGCCGCCGTCGAAGCCGAAGCCGCGGAAGAAGCCGCCGTCGAAGCTGAAGCCGTTGAAGAAGCGGAAGAAGTCGCCGTCGAAGCTGAAGCCGCGGAAGAAGCCGCCGAAGTCGTTGGCGAAGAACTCAAAATGGCCGACCCCATTGTGGACGTTATTGAAGAAGAGACCGAGATCGAACTTGCTCCCGCCGAATGAGTCGCGCTTAAATAATTGAATATCAACACTCTACGTCGTCGTATCGCGGCGACGTGGAAGTTGCGTTAACGTAAAAAATAAAGCCGTTTCCCAAGCTCTTGCGTTTGGGAAACGGCTTATTTTATTTCAGGAACCGCGAGGCGCTTATCGCTCAACGGCGTTTTCCGCCGCGGTTGTTATTGGCGCCTTTACCGCCCTTGCCGGGAGCTTTCTTTTCCTTCTTGGGCTTCGGCGGCTTAAGGCCTTGCGCGCGATAGGCTTCGGCTTCGGCGCGTTCGGCGACGGCGCGACGTTCGTCCTTCGGGATGAAGAGCTTTTCGGGGTCGACGGGAATAGCGATGAGGTCGAGACCTTGCGCGTCGACGATCTCGCAGGGAGTGGGAACGCCGAGTTCAAGATCGCGTCCTGTGACGTAGACGACCGGGTCGATATCGGGCGCGTCGGCGATCGTGCGTCCGATGCAGACGTTGCGCATAACGGCGCCGCCGTCGGCGACTCCGCGCGTGTCGAGCATCACGTCGACCGTCTTGCCGATGAAGCTACGCGCGTATTGACGCGAGATGCGTTCTTGCTTCGCGTAGAGTCGTTCAAAGCGTCGATGTTTGATCTCGTCGGGAACTTGGTCTTCCATCGCGGCGGCGGGCGTGCCGGGCTCGGGTGAGAATTCGAAGACGCCGGCGCGTTCAAAGCGTTGTTTCTCAACGAAATCGACGAGTTCTTGATACATCGCGTCCGTTTCGCCGGGGAAGCCGACGATCAACGAGGTGCGCAGGACGACGTTCGGGATCTCTTCGCGGAATCGCGCGAGCAGTTCTTCCGTTTGCGTTTTGTCGACGCGACGATTCATCTTCTTCAACAGCGTCGAGTTGCAGTGCTGTAGCGGCACGTCGATATACGGGAGGATGGAGGTCGTTCCGCGTTCTTCCATCTTGAAGAGCGAGGTCAGCTCGGAATCCCAGAACAACGGATAGGTATAGAGGACGCGGATCCAATCAAATTGGTTCTTCGCTTTGAGCGCGGCAAGCAGGCGTTTGAGGTCGGGTTGACCGTAGAGGTCGCTACCCCAGAACGTGGTCTCTTGCGCGATGAGTACGAGTTCGCGGACGCCGGCGTCCGCAAGGCGGCTCGCTTCGTCCATGATCGTTTCATACGGCTTGCTGACGTAACGACCGCGGATATTGGGAATAGAGCAGTACGTGCAGAAGCGGTCGCAGCCGTCGGCGATCTTGAGGTAGGCGACGTGCGGAGCGGTGAGCAACACGCGCGACTCGTCGTGGAAGCTAAGATTTCTCGCGGGGGTGTTTAAGAACTTGACCGCGGCGACTTGCGCTGGCGTAAGGACGTTGAGTTGCGGTAATTCGGACTTAGCGTCGTCGGCAACTTCCGCCTCGGCTTGGCGCGAGCCGTTGAGTAGTTCGACGGCGACGTCGCCGATCTTGATCTCGTTGTTGGGGCTGAGCCACGCGTCGACTTCGGGATAGCGTTCCGCAAGTTCTTGACCGTCGGAGACGACGGCGCAACCGGCGACGATGAGGAAACGTATCGCGCCGTTCTTCTTTTGTTCGAGCGCTTGCTTGATGTAATCCTCGGCTTCGTCGCGAGCGGAACGAAGGAACCCGCAGGTGTTGAGGAGGAAGAAGTCGACTTCGTCGGCGTCGGTCGCCAGTTCGGAGCCTAGCTCGACGAGTCTTCCGATCGTTGCTTCGGAGTCGACGAGGTTTTTAGGACAGCCTAATGACGCGACGGAACATAGCGTTCCTTCGAGCGGCTTGGACGCGGCGAGTTCGGTGGCAAGGTTCGACATATTTTTTATTCGTTCTTTCGTATTTTACGCAATATCAACGCCGCCGAACGCGTCGACGGCTTCCCGACTATAATCATAAAATGAATCGATAAAAATAAAAGGGGCGCGCGTAATTTTAACGCCGTTAATGCGTTGAACGTTCTGTTTTATCGTCTGTACGCAAGAATAGCGTTGTGTCGGTCGTACTGAATCGAACGATTAAATTCTTGAGTCTTTTTTGCAAAACTTCTTGATTATTTTTCGTACTCCATAGTAATACGTTATAATAAACGGCGTCATCCGTAGAATATGAATCAAGGCGTTATGACGTTTCAACTACTAACGCGCCGACGATCCGTCACGATCCGAGCGAGATAGAAGATAGACTATGCCGAAACATTCTTATACTTTGTCGCGTATTGCAACGCGCTTGCTCACACGCGAGCGCGCGGGGGCGCTTTGCGTCTTTATAGCGGCGTTCAGCGGTCTTCTTTCGGGCTGCAGTTCGCATCAATGCTGTTTGACGAAGCCGGGAGGGATCTTTGCGCGCGACCAAAAAGAAGTCGAGCGCATGTCCTCGTCGAAGGAGTCCGACGTGATCGCGCGCGCGGCGGCGTCGAGTTCGCAGAAGCGCGAGGCGTGGGAGCCGACGGAATCGGAACTGCGTTACGCTCGCGAGCATAACGTCGACTTGAAGGACTACGTGTGGTCCGCGCAGCGCCCTAACGGCGGCGTGTTGTTCCCGGAACGCCTACCGGCGGAGGGCCCAATCGTCGTGATGGAGCCGAGCGAGATATGCGCGCCCGTCGGGACGGATATCATCTTGGTGTCGAGCTACGTCGACGCGGGCTCGCAGTATATGCGCGTCGGCGAACGACTCTCGTGGAACCTGTCCGGGGTGGGGCAATTCGTGTCGACGAATCCGACGAACGCGTCGTCGTTTTGGAGCGGTCCTTGGAGCTCGAATAAGAAGACGGTCGAAGGACGTTCCGTAGTGACGCAGACGTCGTCGCAGTTGTACAACATCACGCGCGGCACGCAGACGACGGAAGACGACGTCGCGATCTTGCGCGGGCAATCGTGGATGGCGGTGACGTCGTACGAAGAAGGCACGAGCACGATCTCGGTGGAAGCGCCGACGATCCAAGACTGGTCGAAGCGTCGCGCCGGCTCGCAGATCCATTGGGTGGACGCGGCGTTCATGTACCCGAAAGCGAGAACGATGCCGTTGAAGATGCAGACGAAATCGGGCGCGCGCGCGGGGTTCTGCGATCTGGAAACGGTCGTCATCAAGCGTTCGAACGCGGAAGCGCTCGCGGATTGGAAGGTGCGTTACGAGGTGTTGAACGGCTTTGGCGTCTTCGATATGGGCAACGGTTCGTACTCTCGCGCTATTACCGTCAGCAGCGACGCGACCGGCGCCGCGAAAGCGCGTCTGACGCAGAACGCGGAGAATCCGCAAGCGGGAACGTCGCAAGTCAAGGTCTCGATCTTACGCCCCGGAACGACGGAATTCAAAGAGGCGACGGTCAGTTCGAGAACGGTGAGCTACACGTGGACGGCTTCGGACGTATTGAGCGCCGAACTGCTTGGTCCTAAGACGCTCGCGACCGGGCAAGAAGGAACGTACGAGATCTACGTCAACAACTACTCCGAGTTCTATTACTCGGCGCAGTTGACCGTGGAACTGCCTCCGAACGTCCAGTTTGTGAATTGCGACGCGAATCTGAAAGAGACGACGTCCGCCAACGCGACGCGACGCGTCTACGCAGGTCCTATCTATAATTTGAAGCCGCAGGAATGTACGACGATCCGTCTTGTCGTGCGTAAGACGCTCGACGGGCCTATGTCGTTGGACGTTTGGTTGTCGAATAAGAACCCGAGCGAACGTCCGACCGACGTTAGGAACGTCGTTGGCGCCGCGGGCGCGGGCACGGTGGTAACGCCGCCGGCGACGAGCGCGGACGCGGCAAATAGCAGACCCGCGTTGTAGTTGGGAGAGGCGAACGTTACGATCCGCAAATAGAAACATTGTTAAAGTATAACGAGAATTTCGCCGACGTAGGGTAAAACGTCGGCGAAATTTTTTTGAGTGCGTCGCATAGTCGCTCGCGCCCCTTTACTGGAGCGCTCGGGCGGGGTATAATGGGCGAGATTTTTTCGCGCCCTCGTCGACGCGAAGCGAGCGCGATAGGCGGCGTTCGTTCGGAACAGTAAACAAGTAGTAGTAATATAATAATAAAGATGATAGATCGAGATCCGTCAAGACGCGTAGTAGTAACCGGCATGGGAGTCGTGAGCGTTCTTGGAACGACTTTGGACGAGCTTCGAGCGTCTTGTCGCGAGGGACGAGACGTCGTTCGCGCCGTCTTGGAGACGGAGTCTCTTCCGACGACTTGCGCGGCTCCTATCGACGCTTTTACCGGCAAGATCCAAGACTTTGGCGAGTTGGAAGACGCGAAGAAGAAGGCGATACGCAAGGGCGTGAAGCTGATGGCGCGCGAGATACAGATGGGCGTCGCGGCGGCGCAACACGCGATCGCGGACGCTAATATCGCGGGCGCGTATCCTTGTCAACGCGTCGGAGCTTCCGTGGCGTCGGACTATGTCGGCACGACGGCGGCGGAATTTATCGAAGCGATGAAGGCGTGCCACACGACGACGCCGAGCGGGGAACGCGAATTTGACGGCTCGCATTGGCGCGAAAACGGCGTTGCGAAGATGACGCCGATCTGGCAGCTGAAGTATCTGACGAATATGACGGCGAGCCATATTACGATCTATAACGAGTTCTACGGCCCCGCGTTTGACGTAACGAATCGCGAAGCCTCTTTTGGCGCCGCTATTGCCGACGCGGTCGAGACGATCCGCTGCGGTCGCGCCGACGCGATGCTCGTTGGGTCGACCGGGTCGAGAGTTCACCCGTTGAGACTGATCGAAGCGATCAAAAACGAGGAAGTCGCTTCCGAGATCGTCAAAGGCGAGGGGAGTTGCGAGCGCAGCGTATCGCGTCCGTTTGACGCGCGTCGCAGCGGCTATATCCCGAGCGAAGGCGCGGGCGCGTTGTTCATCGAATCCGCGGAGCACGCGATCGCGCGCGGAGCTAAGATCTACGCGGAAGTCTGCGGCGGGGTCTGTCGCGCGGTCTTGAAGCACGCGAAAGACGTCGAGAAGGCGGTCAATCCTGTGGAAGAGAAGTGCGACCTCGCGGAAACGCTAGAAGCGTCGCGCGAAGCGATTCGATTGACGTTGAAAGGCGTTATGCGTCAATACGGCGCCTCTATCGAGAAACTCGGTTTTATCGCGGCAAACGCGCGCGGCGATAAGACGCTCGACGCGGCGGAGGCGTTGGCGCTTCGCGACGTGTTTGGCGACGAGTTGGACGCTATTCCCGTCACGGCGTTGGCGGGGCTGATGGGCAATCCCGGCGCGGGTGGCGCTGCGATCTCGACGGTCGCGGGACTTCTCGCAATGCAAGACGGCGCGGTCTTCAAGACGTATAACTACGGCGAAGCGGACGCGAATTGCCCCGTCAAGCCGGTGTGCGAAGACGGCGTGGCGACGGGCGACTCGATGTTGACGGTCTGCGCTAATAATATCGGTCAGGCTTCGGCGGCGCTTTTCAAGCGTTGGAACGGCTGAGTCGTGCGAAATTAAAAATATACATCAAGTGCGTTGTTGCGAATGATTCGTTGCGACGCTGTTTTTTTCTATATAATGAGTAGTCGACTAGGCATGTCGTAATGTAAAGGAAACATAAATGCCGGCCTATCCACCCCCAAAAAAGATCAAAGTCCGTAATTCCTCACTAGAACTACTCCGGATCATATCGATGTTTATGATTATGTTCTTTCACTTTGGAACTCACGGCGGCTTGGAGTGGGATCCGGCGTGTAGAGAGACGTGGCTCTCGATCCCCCATTTTTGGTATAACCTTACCTGTACGTTTGCCAGAGTTGGTATGAACGTTTTTATTCTCATCTCCGGTTATTTTCTTGTCACAGCGGATAACGGCGCGTTCAACGTCAAGCGTATATTAAAGTTTTGGGGACAGGTCTTCTTCTACTCTATTGCCTTGTATTTTACCTGTTATGCGTTCAATCTTTGTAAACTGTCTCCCGGTGGTTTGGTAAAAGCGTGTTTCCCGATAGCGAACAATACATGGTGGTTTGCTAGCGCTTATTTCGTGATGTATTTATTCCATCCCTTTTTAAACAAACTTCTGAATAGTATTGATAAAGCGTTTTATCAAAAATTACTAGCGCTTCTCTTTGTTATTTGGTCGCTCGTTCCGACATTGTCGGCGGTAGAATATCAAAGAAATTCGTTGCTTTGGTTTATGATGCTTTACATTATTGCCGGTTACATCAGGCTATACGGTTTTAATCCTAAATTCAAGACGAAGCATTACGTTGCGTTATTCTTTGCCAGCGCTTTGATTACGTACTTATTAAGTTTTACATTGACGATCCTGAGCTGCAAGATAGGAGCATGCGCTTCATATGTCGACTTCTTCGATCATCGAGATAAAGTGCCGGTTCTCCTTATGACGACGTCGTTATTCATGATTTTTGCGACTCTAAAGATGAATTACTATCGCTGGATCAACGTTATTGCTTCAGCGACGTTTGGGGTATACTTGATCCACGAGCAGCCCGTCGTTAGAAATTTTTTGTGGCTAAAACTATTTCAAAACGCTAAATATCAAGACTCCGTTATGTTGATTCCTTACTCGATCGCCGTCTGCGTTATCGTGTATACCGTTTGTACTTTGCTTGATCTACTCCGCCAATTCACTGTTGAGAAATTGCTCGTTGCGTTCATCAATAGCAGATTTTTGGCGATTCTCGTAAAGCCGTTTGAATCAGCGATCGACGTTTTCAAAAATATCGTTTTTGGAAAAGAGCAAGCCGAAGTCGAATGAAAGCGCGCTAAAACTTCATACTGAAATTGCAAGCGAATGAGACAAATGTTTGTTCTGACACAATAAACATTTGTCTCTTTTAGTTTTACATGACTCGCGTCTTGAGAATACGCGAGCCGTGACGTCGCGCCGCCGACTTTATTAGTAGAGAAAACAATAACGCGTTCTCGGACAAAGGGTTCGGGAACGCGTTTTTTATGAGTATCGAGATGGAGAGCGCTTAACGCGCGATATAGTAATCAAGCAGGGCGGAATCGAGTTGGAAGACGGTCGAGGAGTCGTCGAAGCGCGTCTCGACGGCGTTTTCGCGCAACACGCCGCCGGGAATATTGACGGAGTAGACGATCGTCGAGGAGCGTCTACGTCTACCGGAGACGGAGGTCGAGCGCGCGACGTAATTGGCTCGCGTCAACGGGTTGACGGCGCCGGGGGCGGAACGTTGCGCGACAAAGAGTTCGCGCGAGGGCGCGGATTCCGTCGCGTCGTTGGCGTCGAGCGGTTCGCGATACGTCTCGCGTTGGAAGAGGTACGGGGCGACGGCGGGAGAATACCATATAGTAGTCGTCTCGCGGAGCTTGTTCGTCTTACGCACGACGCGTCGTTCGCGACACGGTATCGTCTTGGAGCCGATCGCTAATCCGACGGCGCCGCGATCTTCGATCTTTGTCGAGTCGTCGACGGGCACGTCGCAGAAGTCGTAGGTCATGCGTTCGGAGCGTTTAGGATAATCGACGACGCCTAATTTGATCGTGGACTCGTATTCGAGCGTGTATCGCCGCGCGTCGAGATCGACTCTGAGCAGCGTTATCTTGGTCTCGGTGACGCTCTGGACAGGCTTGCCGTTTTCGTAAGAGACGCCGACGGCGCGCAGTCTTGCCCACGACCCGACGGGGAACCGCGCCCAATGCGAGCATTGCGCGGCTTCGCGCGAGGTAAGCGCGTCGTTGGCGAGCGGGAAAACGTCGGCGCGCGTTTCGGCCTCGTCGGCGACGGCGGCGAAGAGGAACTTCCGCGGTTCTAGCGTCTCGTAGACGACGCCGGGCTCGAAGTCGACGGCGACCTCCGTCGCGACGACCGGTTCGGAATCGTCTTCGTTTCGCGCGTCTTCGGGACGTTCGTCGACGGTCGTCTCGGCGAGCTTGCGGTCTGAGGAGTCGTCGGAATGCACCCAGACGTTAGGTTCTATCGCGTATTGCAATGCGCCTAACGCAAAAAACGAGAGGTATAGCAGCCAACGACTTCGCATGGGGATTTCTTAACGTAGGTAATCAGGTCTTTCGGTCTCATAAAACGCGCGACGCGCGCTACGAGTTATGTATAGCGAAAAATCCCGTCGACGTAAAGGTCGAGCGCGTCGTCAAGGAACGGCGTTCAGGAGCCGAGGACGTCGAGCGGATCGCGGTCGGGGCGTTCAAAGAGTTCGGCGACGACGAGATCCTGTTCCGGGAGCAGCGTTTTCATATCGACCAAGACGGCGTCGCGAGTCCATCGAATTAAGAGCTTGGGCGACGATTTTTCGAGTTTTGCCGCAAATTCGGCGGGGGAATACCCGCGTAACCGCGCTTCCACTAGTCGCGTGGGCGAGGTCCCGAAGATCGAGTTGGCGCATAACGGCGACGTTCCCTCGATAGCGCGAGCGTATTGCACGCATTCGCAGGTCTCGAGCAGCGCGGCGAGTCGTTTTGCGCGGCTTTCGAGATTGGCTTGCGACGTGGAGAGTATGCGCAAGACGGGTATCGTCTCTAACGCGGTCTGACGGTCGTCGTAGAACGATATCGTCTTGGCGAGCATTGCGATCGTCACGCGATTGGTCTTGGTGAAGCGCGCGATGGGAGTTTGCGCGATCTCGTCGATCTTGTTGCGAGGACCGAAAAGTAGCCCGCAAGAAGGACCGCCGATGAGCTGCGCGCCGTCGCAGAGCACGAGGTCGTAGCCGTTTTTGAGGCGTTGCCCGATCGTCGGCATGCTTGCGTGGAGGTATTCGGAGAGGTCGATGAGAGGGGCAAATTCCAATTCGCCTAAGAGCATGAAGGAACGCCCGTCGAGCCCTTTAAGCGAGGCGATATCGGCGCCGGAGACGCGTAGGTCGTCGGTGGACCAGCGACCGAACGCGCGCCAGACTAGACCGGTGTTTTCGTCGCAGGCGCGAGCGTAGTCTTCAAGCGCGACGGCGTTGCAAGCGCCGACTTCACGGCGTTCGAGATTGGCGAACGCGTTGAAGACGTCTTCGAGACGTTCCCCCGACTCGCGTTGGTACATATCTTTACGCGCGACGACGAGATTCTTCTCGGAACCGGCCAACGCGCCTATCGTCGCAGCTCGCGCTATCGCGCAATTGGGGAAGACGAGAACGGCCTCCGCGCCGGCTAGTCTGGCGAGTCGCGAGCGTAGTTCTTTTTCTCGTAACGCGTCTTGACGGCGCGAGAAGTCGGTCTGCGGTTCGGAGAGTATCCACGATCCTTCTTCGACGACGGCGGGAGCTAGTCTTTCGTAGTCGTTAGGGCATACGCGCCCTCTTGCGTCGACGACGAGCGGTTCCGAGACTCCGACGAGTTCTTTAAGCCGTCCGACGATCTTCTCGACGAGCTCGTTGATCTCGGGGCGGCGTTGTTCGGTGACGGCGGACCATAGTTCTTCGGAGACGTCGTCGAAGACGCATTTCACGACCGGTAAGACGGCGGAGGGGTGAAGACGCTGCGCTAACGGCTTGATCTTCGGCGAAGACAGCATCTCGGATAGAAAGGCGTACGAGAAAGAAGAAGATCTGGACATGGCGGTTACCTCATAAAATGCGGCGGTCGATATAGCGTCTCGACGGGCGTTACTCGCGCGACTTGCGTAATTATACCCATTTTTGTCGTGAAGTCGACTAGAACGAGTCAGGATTTTTCGACTACGGTACGATAACGCTAAATAATCGCGCTTGTTTACGCCGATTATAACAAACGCCCTCGACAAAAACGTGAAAACCGTTTTAATAGTTATTGCGTCCATTGAGTATTCCACGAGGACGAGGAAAGGAAGAAGAGCGGCGTCGTCGTGGCGTCGCGTAAGATCGAGAATCGATGATGACTATGCAAGAAGATAATTTTGAAAATAACGACGCGATCGATAAGGAACTTGTGGATATTGGTTCCGAGGCGGCGGCCGCGATCGAGACGGTGCGCGAATCTACGGACGACGCGCCGGACGACGCGAGACCGTTTGAGATCAACGTCGCGGATCGTATCAAGAAGCTCCCGCCGTATTTGTTCGCCGAACTCAATAAGCTGAAGTTGGAAAAGCGCCACACCGGCGCGGACGTGATCGACCTCGGGATGGGCAGTCCCACCGACCCGCCGCCGAAGGCCGTTATCGATAAGTTGGCGGAAGCGCTGAGCAATCCTCGCGTGCACCGTTACGGCGTGGCGCGCGGTATTCCGAATATCCGTAAAGAAGTCGCGTCGCGTTATCTGAAATACTACGGCGTGCGCTTGAATCCCGAGACCGAAGTCATGGCGACGCTCGGTTCCAAGGACGCGTTGAGCCACTGCATCCTCGCGTTGTGCGGTCCCGGCGACCTTGCGATCGTTCCGGCCCCGTATTTCCCGGCGCACTTGTACGCGGTCATGTTGGCGGGCGGCGAAACGCTCGCGCTCGACGTTCGCGATCCCAACAAATTGCTTTCCGAGATCGCCAACGCTTGCGAACGCCATATGCCGCGTCCGAAGATCGTGCTTGTGAATTTCCCGCATAACCCGACGGCGACGGTCGTCGAGCGCGATTTCTATGTCGAACTCGTGCGCTTGGCGAAGAAATACGGGTTCATCGTGCTCAGCGACTTGGCGTACGCGGACCTCGTCTTCGACGGCTACGAAACGCCGAGCTTCCTGTCCGTACCGGGCGCGATCGACGTCGGGGTCGAGATGACGACGATGTCGAAGAGCTACAGTATGGCGGGTTGGCGTATTGGGTTCTGCTGCGGCAACTCCGAGATCGTGCGCGCGTTGGCGACGATCAAGACGTACTACGACTACGGCGGTTTCGTTCCGCTTCAGATTGCGGGCATCGTCGCGTTGCGCGAACACGACGCCTACGTCGCGGATATCGCGAAGGTGTACGAGCATCGCCGCAACGTGTTGTGCGATTCTCTCGAACGCATCGGCTGGGAAGTGACGCGTCCGAAGGCGAGTATGTTCGTATGGCAGAAGATCCCGGAAAAGTATCTGCAAGACTGCGACACGTTTGAATTTGCGATGCGCTTGCTTCGCGAGGCTAACGTCGTGGTCAGCCCGGGTTCCGCGTTCGGACCGATGGGGGAAGGCTACTTGCGCTTGGCGGTCGTCGAAAAAGAAGATCGTCTGCGACAAGCTATCCGCAATATCGGCAGAGCGTTAAACTGATATAGCGATCGAGTTTATAGAAACGACGGAGGGACGTTATGACAGAGAACGCAGCTCCTTACGCGCCGATCGTCGCGTTGACGATGGGCGACCCCGCCGGCGTCGGTCCCGAGCTGATCGCCGGAGCGTGGGCGGATATCGTAACGTCGGGGCGTAGCGCGGAACCTGCGCAGTCGTGGGCTTTGCCGAAGACGCGTCCCTTTGTTTTTGGCGATCCCAGTCATATCGAGCGCGGGGTCAAGATCCGCGGTCTGAAACTTCGCGTCGAGGCGGTCGACTATCTCGACGAGGCGTCGGAGGCTTACGACGAGCAGTTTGGAGTCGACACGATACCGGTCGTGCCGTGTTGCGACGAGAGCGCCGCGAAGGTCCAACTTGGCGAGATCTGCGCGGAGGGCGGCGAGGCGGCTTTCCGGTCGCTGAATAGAGCGATCGACGCGGCGTTGAGCAAGCGCGTTGACGCGATCGTGACGGCGCCGCTACATAAAGAGGCGTTGAATCTCGCAGGCCACAAGTACCCGGGACACACGGAGATACTCGCGGAACGTTGCGGCGTTACCAACTTCGGAATGGCGCTGTACTTAGGACCGTGTCAAGCGCTCGCTTCGCCGACGGGACTGTGCGTCGACCACGTCACGTTGCATGAGTCGATACGAAATACGGTCGACGACGTAACTTACGACGGCGTCGTCGATAAGATCGGACTAGTGCGACGTTTCATGACGATCGTGATCGGTCGCGAACCGCGTATCGGGGTGTGCGCGCTGAACTGCCACGCCGGCGACGGAGGTCTGTTTGGCGACGAAGAGATCCGTATTATCGCGCCCGCGGTCAAGGCGGCGCAACGTCAAGGCGCGATCGTTGCCGGACCTTTTCCGGCGGACACGCTGTTCCTCGACGCTAAGAACGGAAAATTCGACGCCATCGTCGCTATGTATCACGACCAAGGTCACATAGCGGTGAAGATGATGGATATGTTCGCGGCGGTCAACGTCGCGTTGGGACTTCCGATCATCCGCACGAGCGTCGCGCACGGCACGGCGTTCAATATTGCTGGTCAAGGCGTTGCGAAGACGCAGTCGCTGATCGAAGCGACGCGTATCGCGGCGTTGTTCGCGATCAAAGGCGAGACGCTCTGACGCGCTATCGTAGACTGTAAATCAAATAAAGACGCGAGTTCGATGCGACTCGCGTCTTTTTTTTGTTCGAGTGAAGCGCGTTAAGCGTCAGACCTCGGCGATCTTGGCGACGGTATGACAGGCGTCGTCTTGCGCTTCGCAGAGCTTGACTTCGAGTTTGGCGATCTTGGCGAGCAAGTCTTCTTGGAATTCGCGTTCTTTAACGACTTCGATCGCGGCGTCGAAGCGTCGGACGCGTCGGAGGAGGTCGGTCTTGATCAGCGCGAGGTTGGGAGCGTCGCCGTCTTTCGCCATCCAGAGATCGAGTTGTTCGAGCGCCGCAAGTCGCGCCTTGACGGCGTTTTCGACGTCGTGGGCGTCGTCGCTAGCCCAAGCGGCTTCGAGCGCGGACCAGAACGCGTTGCGAGCGTCCTCGGCGCGTTTCTTGATCAGGTAGAGGCGATAGAACTGCACGGCGAGATCGGACTTGAAGTCGACGCCGTCGCAAGTCTTGTAGTAGTCGGAGTTGACGAAGTCTTTATCGACCGTGGGCGCGTCGGACAACTTACTCGCGACGTAACCGCATTTCGGACAGGCTTGCAACCAGGTGTGCATCGTCATGCGTTGCATGCCCGCAGGACGCGTGTCGAGATCGCAGTACCCCATCGAATTCGTACTCATGAGTTCTTCGTAACGCGATATCGTGTTGCAAATAGGACATTTGCGTGAGCTATGCGCGTATGTCGTCATATCGATTTTTCTCCTTTACAGGTATCGTTATCAAACATTTGTGTATGCGTTAAAATAGTTTGCGTTATAGCGCGCCGTCGGTCAAGACGGCGTTGGATATCTCGTAATTCCCGCCTTGCCAACCATATAGGCGGAAGCGCGGGGAAGCGTCGAGCGCGGCTAGTATCTCCGGATCGTCGATCGTGATTTCGAGGACCTTGGCGCCGTCGACGTAACCTACGAGCCTCGCGTCGTCGCGAACGAGCTTCACGCGATAGGTAACGCCGGGTCGCCACGTGGGTTGCGACGCTTCCGCGAGAACGAGGCGTTCCGGGGAATCTTTATACGCGACAAACATCACGCCCGTCGGGTTGAACTCGAAATAGATCGAGCGACGCATTTCTTGCGCGTCGTCGGCCCCGAGCGCTATAAAGCCGTACGAAAGCTCGCCTTCGCTACGGAAATCCATCTCGAACGCGGCCTGTTTGCCAATGGCGTATTCTATCGTCGGAAAGACTTCATGGTAGCCTTGAACGCGCACGGCGCCGTAACGGAAGACGCAGTCTGTTGGACGTTTGCCTTCAAGGTAGTCGTCAAACGCTTGCAGCGGCGCGCTACGAACGCATAGACAGTTCTTGCGCTTGGTGACGCTGAACTCGCAGGAAGTGGCGTAAACACGGACGTTAGCGACGGATATCGCCCACGCGTCCGCGGTGGTTCCGCCGTCGCGCATAGTGTCCGCGCCGGCGTTGAAGCCGATCGAGCCGGGTACGACGCGCCACGACGCGGGGTCGAGCGGGGAATCGAGGTCGATCTCGTAGAGACGCTGCTGACCGTTCGGATCGTTGAGCCACGGGATCTGCCACGTCGAGTAGTAACCCTTGTTGTTATAGACGCATCCGCCGCCCCCTTCCTCTTGGTCGTTGACAAAGACCGGGGCGGAACCGATCGCCTCATGCGATATCTCTTTATCGAGCGAATCGACGACAAGTCCGCGAATATCCATATCTTGCGCGCCGTGGTTCCAGACGACGAGATAGTCTTGCGTCTTCTCTCGCGGGTATATCCTCACGCAGTTTGCTCTACCGCCGTTCTTGTTGTCGTCCGGCTCGCGAGGATAGTCTTTCCATAACGCGACGGGGTCCGACCACGGCCCCATAAAGCTATCCGTCTGCGAGCGTTGGATATACGTACAGAGCGTCTTCCAATCCGCAAAACCGTTGGTTCCGTCGCAGGAAGTGAATAACAGGCAAGGGGTTCCGTCAAGGTCGCGGAAGACGAACGGATCGCCGGAGTATGTGCCGCCCTCCATGAGGTCGACGATCAGTCCGAGCGGTTCCCAACTCTTGTCGTTCGGCGACTTCTTGTAGCCGAAGATGCGCGAGTACGAGCCACCTCGGCCGCCGCCGTACTGCTCGTCGACCGAGTAGTAAGCGCAGAAGATATAAAGCGTTCCGTCGTTGTCGGCGATAACGGAGGAATTATTCTGCGGGGCGCATAGCGGGTCGAACTTCGCTTGCGTGCCGACGGCGACTATTTCCGTTTCGCTCCACGGGATAGAGCATACCGGGCCGTTAGTACGCGCTTCACGAAACGGCGCGCGCATCGACGCAAGTTCGTGTTCGCCTTGGAATTGCAAGCACGCGGTAACGCCGCCGCGGACGTCCCGACCACTGGAGTCGACGACTACTTGGACGACGGCGCCTTCGCGCAGTTCGAGCGGTTCGATCGCGACGCGGTACTCTCTGCCGACGTCGGGAGTGGGGAAGGTCGGCGGATCGAATTTCACGGGGCGCGTATGTTTCGCTAGCGGATACTCAAAACGCGGTATCGCGACAGTTTGCGGCAACCGTTTTCCGTCGACGAGCAGCGCGGCGACGATTGGTTCGTCACGCGGCGGTAATGGGTTCGTCAAGCGTAGTCCGAAGCCGCTGAGCGTCGCGGGGACGTCGCAAGTCCACGTAAGTATCTCGGCGCCGGGCGTTACGTTAGCGGCGCGTATCGAGCCTTCCGGTTCGGACGCGAACAACGGCGTCGCGACTAATAGGAACAATAATGCGAAAACGGGTTTCATAGTAGTCTCGTAAGATGCGTAGGAACGTTAGTTAGTAACGCGAAGAACTTTGACGGGGCCGATCAAGCCGCTCGGTTCGAGTTCGTCGGTGGAGAGGTACCCGCGGAAAGGATGCATCGGATTCTCGGTCGGTTCCTTTTCCAACACGACGTTAGTCTTCGTGTAGCGTTGGTCGGGCTCGAGACCCGCGTCGCCGATGAGACGGTTGCGCCAACAGTTCGTAACCTCAATCTCTAATTCGTTTACGCCCTCGACCGCCGCGTCGCCAAGTTCGATCTCAAACGGTTCGGTCCACGCGATCCCAAGGTCTTTGCCGTTGAGCTTGACGCGAGCGATATCGCGTACCGTGCCGAGCGAAAGCGCAAGTCGTTCCTTGACTTGCGCGGCGTCGAGTGTGAACGTCGTCTTATAGATCGCCGTGCCGGAGTAGTACTTGATCGCGTCGTCGGCGTTCTTGTTCCAGTAGGTCAACTTCTCGAAGCGAACGTCTTGCGCGGGGCCGCCGTAAGTCGCGTCGAAACCGACGTTCCAAGCGCCGTCGACGCTCAGAACGGTCTCGCGCGAGGTCTTGACGTATTGTTCGGCGTAATCGACGTCGGAGAAGACTACGAATACGGACTCTTCTTTGTCTAAGTCGATATACACCAACGTTCTATCGTCGTCCGTCGGAATGGAGCGCGCTTGTTTGACCGTGCCGTCGAGCGGGTTCCAGAACGAGGCTTTCTTGCCTTTGACGCGGAAGACGCACATTCCTTTTTGCGCTTCTTGACGCGGCGAAGCGACGTAGTAAATATCGGCGTCGTCGGTCTTACGGCGATCGAACTTGAAACCTGCTCGCGTTTCGAAGTCGGGCCAGACGCGCAGGTCGTACATCGCCGTGAAGACGTTGCGATCGCGCATGACGTTCGACTTGTCGGAACTCCAAAGCTTCTCGGATAACGCTTTAACTTCGTCGTCGGCGTTTTGCCAATCGGAGAGCCCGACGGAGCGAGTCGGCTTTTTCGCGCCAAGCAGGATCGGGGCGCCTTGTTCGGCGAGTTCGACGATCTTGCGCATCGCGGCGACGGGTAGTTCCTCGGAATCTGGATCGAGGACGAGCAGACGGTATTGCGCGCCGCCGGGGAGTTGGAATTTCCCGTCTTCGTAGGTCAGACGCTCGACAAGGACTTTCGTGTCAAGGAGATCGAAACGATAGCCCGCGGGGCAGTTGAGTTTCGAGTTCGCGTTCCAAGCGTTTCCTTCTCCCCACATCACGTAGTTCTTATCGCTCATGTAGACGCAGATATCGGCGCAGTGCACGCCTTGACGCAACAGCTGTTGGCAACGCGCCATGTAATCCATGAACGGACGAACGTACGGTTGCCACGTTACGTTGGAGTTGACGTGCGTGCCGGCGAAGTATTCAAATCCGGGTCTCCCGCATTCGATGGGGGACGCGGTATAAGTGTGCCAGATCATGAAGTTCGCGCCGGCGAGGAACGCGGAATCGGCAAACGGCTTCATCATGCCGGGGTACGCGCTCCAGTGCTTGATCATATGCGTGAACGCTTCGAGCGAGACGTCGCGACGCCCGTAGATATGCGCCGCCATCGCCGCGTAGGGCGCGTTCGTTTGTTTCGGGTCGTTGAGCCAGAACTCGCCTTGCGGGAAATCGTTTTGACCCCAGAACGAGAGCATATCCGCCTCTTTGAATAACGGCGAAGTGCGGTTCCACGGGCCGCCGTCTTCGGAATGCCAGCGCGCGCCGCGTTCGTGACAGAGGCGTCCGATCGTCTCGTAACTGTTCTCGCAGAACGACTCGGAGATCGTTTTCATATAGTCGGCGACAAAGCGACTAGGATCGACGTCTTGAGGCGCAAGTCCGCGGAGGATCGGGAGATATTCGCGTATTTCGTAACCGCGTTTCGCGGCGAAGAAGCGGTCGAATCCGGCGGTCCAGTTCGGGTGCACGCCTTCCCACGAGACGTTATAGAAGTGCGACAACGTCTTGCCGGCGTTCTCGCCGCAAGCGTCGAGCAGCGCGCCGGGCATTTTGTAGAAGTAGTCTTCGACCGCTTTGGCATTGAGGATATCGACGCAACCGGGCTCGCCGATGCGGACGGAACCGAAGCGGAGGATCTTCCACGCGCCTTCGGGGACTTCCCAGTTCAACTTGCCGTCGACGATCTTATCCGTGAGGTCGACGAGCTTGTCGTATTGCGGGGTTTCGTCGTGCGCGTAGACGGCTTGTCCCCAGGTCTTGTTGAGCTTGACGGACTCGCGGCCCTCGGCGACTTTGGTCGCGATGCGAACGGCGATCGCGGCGACGTCGGAGTAATACGGCTTATCCTCGGGCGTCGAGAAGTCGAGCGCGACGTTTTTGGGGCCGTTGACGTTTTCTTCCGTCCATACGAGTTCGTAAGGGCCGAGGTCTTTCATATCCCACGGTCCGCGGAGTTGTCCGCCGGAATCGGAGATATTGAAGCTGACTTGTAGTCCGAGTCTTGCGGCTTCGGAGACGAGCCACGTCATCACGTCGACCCACTCCGGGGACATGAATTCGTTCTTGATCTCGAGCGGCACGGGAACGTGCGTCGTTGAGGCGTAATCGTCCCAGTAACGGCGCGAATCGAAGACGAGTAGCCCGCCTACGCCGATCGACTTCATATTTTCGAGATCGCGCGTTACGAGCTCTTTGGTCGTGTTCCCTTTGAGTTGCCAGTAGTATACCCAAGGTCGAACGGAGTCGGGCGGGGTAGCGAAATTGGCAGCGGTCATAGGCGCGGGGGCGGTCGGGTCGTTGGGCGTGGTTTGAGCAAACGAGACTTGGAAGAGCGATAGCGACGACAACAGGATCGCGGCGACGATGCGTTTCAACATAGGTAAATCCTAAACTTCGACGTTTTATGCTTAGTTTTCTCGCGTTGAGCGCCGAACAAGGACTCGGCGAACGGACGCTTGAACGAATTATACCAATTTCTCAACGAGAAGACAACGATTTTGTTTACAAACGCCGCTTAAAACAATAATAGCGGAAAGCATGAATATTCCGAATAAGTCGGCGATAATGATAAGTAAATCTTGTTAAGACGGAAGGAATTTTGCGATAATGTTTGTTGTTATTGATATAATTTTTGTTATAGCGCGGTTAACGACTTGTTGTTTTCTTACCTTCATTATAATTTAATACAGCCGTTGGCTAGCGTCGATTATGACGAGGCGGGTCGATACGTTTTGGGCTCGCCGAAAGCATTGATTTATAGAGACTGGCATTTTACCGTGAAGAACAACAAGGTATTTCAGAAGGGCGTTAAGAGAACTTTCGATATAGTCGTGAGCCTCTTGGGATTAATAATACTTTCACCTCTCCTAATTTTGATCGCGATCTTAGTGGCGACGACGTCTCCGGGGGGCGCGATCTTCAAGCAAGAGCGCTTGGGACTGAACGGCAAGCCGTTCTGGATGTATAAATTCCGTTCGATGTGTCAAAACGCGGAACACACCGGCAGCGGCGTGTACTCGGAAAAGGGCGATCCTCGCGTTACCGCGGTCGGCAAAGTGATCCGCGCGACGAGTCTCGACGAACTTCCGCAATTTATTAATATCCTCAAAGGCGAGATGTCGCTGATCGGGCCTCGCCCTGTTTTGACGTACCATCCTTGGCCGTTGGAACAGTATACAGAAGAACAGATGAAGCGCTTCGATATGCGTCCTGGAGTCACCGGTTACGCGCAAACGCACGGCCGTAAGCAAGTCGAATGGCCTAAGCGCATCGTGTACGACGTTTATTATGTCGATCATTTTTCGCTTTGGCTCGACCTCAAGATCTTCTTCTTGACCGTCTGGAAGGTCGGCGCGATGAGCGACAACGTCAACTGAGACGGCGTCGTTATTGCTTTTCTCTCTTGTAAAGACTAATCGAGGGGCGTTTTTGGAGACTCGATAGAACTTACGATATATACGACCGGAAAATGGATCTAAGATTTTTATACATAACGAATGACCCGGAAGTTGCGAAAGTCGCCGAGTGTTGCGGCGTCGATCGCATCTTCGTCGATTTGGAAACTCTTGGTAAAGAAGAGCGTCAAAAAAATATGAACGCCGTTTTGTCGCGCCATACGCTCGACGACGTGAGGAAGATCAAGGGCGTGTTGACGACTTCGCAGTTGCTGACGCGCGTCGATCCGATAAACGACGGTTCGCAAGCGCAGATCGACGCGGCGATCGCCAACGGCACGGATCTGATCATGTTGCCGATGTTCAAGAGCGCGGCGGAAGTGCGTCGATTTTCAGAACTTGTCGCGGGTCGCGTCCGCACGGTCTGTCTGATCGAGACGCGCGAAGCCGCGGAGCGTATCGACGAGATATTGCAAGTCGAAGGGATCGACGAATTCCATATCGGGCTCAACGATATGCATTTGTCGTTCGGGTTAAAGAATATGTTCGAGCTACTCGTCAACGGCGTTGTGGACGAGTTGTGTCAAAAGATCAAAGCGGCGGGCAAACCGTTTGGTATCGGGGGCGTCGCTCGCGTGAATCGCGGCGATATTCCCGCAAACTATATCTTGTCCGAACATTGCCGTTTAGGTTCGACCGGCGTAATATTGTCGCGATCGTTCTATAACACGACGCAAGGCGTTCCGGAAAACGTCGAGGCTTTCCGCGCCGAATTTAAGCGCGAACTCGATAAGATACGCAAGTACGAAGCGTTCCTAACGCGTCGCGACGAGTCGTTTTACCTCGATACGCGCGAGTTGTTGCGCGACGCCGTCGAAGAGATGAAAAGCAAGATCGTCTGAGAGGACCATTGCATGAAGTTATTAGTTACCGGCGCGTTTGCTCAGGATGAAAAAGACCTGATTCCATTCCAAAACATGGGATTCGACGTCGTTTTCCATCGCAACGAGAAGGATGAGCTGCCTTGCGCGCCCTCCGAGATCGAGGCGGCGTTTTGCAACGGTCTGTTCTTACATCACGATATCGCGAAGTTTACCAATTTGAAGGCGATACAGTTGACGAGCGCGGGACTGGACCGCGTGCCTGTCGCCGAGATCGAGCGTCGCGGTATCCAATTGTATAACGCGCGCGGCGTGTACAGCGTCCCGATGGCGGAATACGCGGTCGCGGAAGTCTTATCCGTCTACCAAGGGAAGAGATTCTATCGCGCTTGCGAAGCGTCGAAGCGTTGGGAAAAGAAGCGCGATCTCGACGAACTCTTTGACAAGACGGTCTGCGTCGTCGGCGCGGGCAACGTCGGGGGCGAGGTCGCGAAGCGTTTTAAGGGGTTCGGTTGTAAGACGATCGGGGTCGACGCGTTTCCGAACCCGCGACCGGAGTTTGAAGAAGTCGCTCCTATCGCGCAACTGTTCGAAAAGACCGCGGAAGCCGACGTCGTCGTCTCGACGCTGCCGTTGTTCGATTCGACGCGCGGACTATTCAATAAAGCCTTCTTCGAGAATATGAAGTCGACGGCGATCTTCGTGAACATCTCGCGAGGAGCAGTCGTGGACCAAGCGGGGCTCGTCGAGGCGTTGCGCGCGGGAGATATCCGACACGCCGTCTTGGACGTGTTCGAAGAAGAACCGTTGCCGCAAGATTCGCCGTTGTGGGAGTTGGAGAACGCGACTGTTACTCCGCATTGTAGTTATATTTCAAGCGCGAACAAGAAACGCTTGACGGCTCTGGCGATCGAGAATTTCTCGAAGATCGCTAAACAGTAGCCAAGACGTGTAGGCTCGCGTTGAAATAGGTTTGACCTATAAGTTAAGGATTGTGGTATCAAAGTGAGCGTTAGAGTTCGAGGACGAGACCAGTTCTCAAGATATAAGTATGCGATCAACGCGATCTCGCGTTGCTACGCGCTTTTACCGAAGCGCGCGCGTTTGGCGTTGTTTTCGTTCCATCGCCGAACGCGCGGTAAGCTGGGACTGGTCATACGATACGCGTTGTTGAAGACTATCGCCGCGGAGTGCGGAGACAACGTCGCGATATTCGAAGACGTGTATCTCTTCGATCCGCAACACTTGCATGTTGGCGACAACGTCAGTATCCATCCTATGACGTATATCGACTGCGGACGCGCGCCCGAACAAGGCCTACATATCGGCGACGGCACAGGCATTGCGCACGGCGCGACGATCATGTCGAATAAGCACACGTTTGATGACGGCGACGTTTACTTCAAGGACCAGCCTTTCTTATCGGAACAGATCAAGATCGGCCGCGACGTGATGATCTGCGCGAAAGTGACGGTCGTCGCGGGCGTAACGATCGGCGACGGCGTCGTGATCGGCGCAAATGCCGTCGTCACGAAAGATATCGAACCTTATCAAGTCTGCGTCGGCGTTCCTGCCGTTCCTATTCGAAAGCGTAAACGTAGCGAAGATAAGCGCTCAGAGACGGAATGACCCTGAAATATCATGAGCATTTTATTTGCGCACAGTCATAAATTTCGCCGCGTGAATGGCGAATACTATTCTCCCGGCGGTCTGACCGAGCGTGATATAAAACGCTATGTCGATATTTTTGGCGACGTTACGATCGTAGGACGCGTAGTCGACGACGACGAGACGCACGAGAGCTATCAACGCGTTTCCGGGCCGCGCGTCAAGGTCTTTGATAATCGTGAGTTAGAACGCTTCGTATCCGAAGCCGATTATGTTGTCGCGCGCGTGCCTAGTATCAACGGGTTCCGCGCGGCGCGACTGGCGAAGAAATACGGCAAGCCGTGTTTGTTAGAGGTCGTCGTGTGCGTCTGGGATGCGTATTGGAACCATAGCTTGCACGGCAAATTCTTCGCCGCGCCGGGTTACCTCTATATGCGGAATTTAGTAAGAAACGCCACGCACGTAGTTTACGTCTCGCGTAAGTTCTTACAGAAGCGCTATCCAACACGCGGAAAACAGATCGGCGTGTCCGACGTCTCGATTCCCGTTATCGACGAGAACGCGTTGACGAAGCGGTTGGAGAAGATCGAGTGCGAAGAAGGCGTTTTGGCGCTTGGCACAGCGGGACGGCTGACAAGTAGTAAAGGTCAGGAATACGCGATACGCGCGTTGGCGGCTTTACGAGGACGTTTGAAACGTCGCGTCGTATTGGAACTCGTTGGTTCCGGCGACCCCGCGGAACTTCGAGCTTTAGCGGCGCGTCTTGGCGTTGCTAACGACGTTCGGTTCCTCGGCGCGCTACCTCACGACGAGATGTTCGCGTGGTACGACGCGATCGACGTCTGTTTGCAGCCTAGCGGCGCGGAAGGATTGTCGCGCGTTATCGTCGAGGCGATGAGTCGCGCGACTCCATGCGTCGTGTCGAACGCTGGAGGAAATCCGGAACTCGTCGACGAGCAGTTCGTATTCTCAATGCGGAACAAGCGGACGTTGCCCGCGCGCATCGCGGACGCCGTCGTCAAGATCGCCGATAAGCGCGTCATGCGCGAGCAAGCGGAAAAGAATTTTACGACCGCGAAAAAATGCTTCGATCCTGAGAAATTGGAACGCGAGCGACACGAATTTTACAGCGCGTTCCGAGACTCTTTTTAACGCGAGGAACAACGAGTATTAACAGCTAACGAACTGTTGGACTTTTAGGAATAGTAATGATCTTTTTTATCACGTTTTTGCGAGCGTTGGCGGCTTGCTTGATAACGAATTCGCATTATTTTCACATCTATCCGTACAAAGCGATGGCTTGCGGCGGATTACTGGGAAACGTGCTGTTTTTCGCTATCTCCGGCTACTGCCTCTGCAACGTGAGCAAAGCGTCTTTTCCCGTCTGGTATGCGCGGCGATTGATCAGAATGTACCCCGCCGTGTGGATCGTTACCGGGATCACCTTCTTGCTAGGGTCTTATGAGTTCGCAAAACACGCATGGAATTGGTGGATCGTATACCCGACGTACTATCATTTCATCGCGTCGATCGCGTGTCTTTATATTCCGTTCTACTTCTTGATGCGGTTTCCGCTGACTCGCGATCGATTGCTTTGGACGATCGCGGGGTTGATCGGTTCTTGGCTGTGCGTCTACTTCCTCTACTACGATCGTTCGTACTACCATATAGACACGGTGCGCGAGCAGTTGATACGCTTCCTGTTCATGATCTGTATGTTGATCGGGGCGTGGTTTCGCTTGAACGACGCGCGCTTCCGCGATCGATACCTTCGCAAGAGTGGCACGGGTATGACGGCGGCGTTGGCATTCGCGCTCGTGTTGTACTTCGGATCGAAATTTGCGTTGACGAAATACGCGGCGTTGGCGCCGTACCAGATCGGCAACCAGTTGATCTTAGTGTTAGTTGTGATACTATCGTTCATCGTATGCGCGGGTTACGATAGCAAACTCTCTAATCTCCCTAAGCCGATTAAGAGTTCGGTCTCTTTTGTTTCGATGTTGACGTTGGAGATCTACGTCGTACAATACGACGCATTGATCAAGGCTTGGCGTCACATCGCGCCTTTCCCGCTCAACTGGGTCGGCTTGACGGTCTCGATCTTAGTCGGCGCGTATATCCTTCACGTCGTTTGTAATTGGATATCGACGACTTGCGACAAATTCCTTGTTGGGAAGAAGTCGTAACTCCGTCGCGCGTCGTTTTCAACCGAGTAACGCGCGGCGAATCACTTGGAGCAAAATATAATGAAGATCATCGTTGTATCCCCTAAAAATAAGAGCGTGTTTAACTTCCGCGGCGACCTCATCCGCGAGATGATCGCTTGTGGCCACGAAGTCTACGTCGTCGGCCCGAACCGCGATTATGTTGAAGACGTGATGGCGCTCGGCGTCAAAGAGTTCATCGAGATCCCGTTGGTCAAAGACGACACGAGTATAGCCGGCGACCTCGAATATATGAAGAAGTTGCGCGGCGTCATGCGTCAAGTCAAGCCGGATATGATGTTCGCGTACACGATCAAGCCGGTGATCTACGGCAGTATGGCCGCAAAAAAAGAAGGTGTGAAAAAGATATATCCGATGGTCACGGGGCTCGGGCGCGTCTACGCGTCCAACGCATGGAAGACGCGGTTGGTCCGCTTCGTGACGAACTTCTTGTATAAGCGCGCGTTCAAATGCTGCGATAAAGTCATGTTCCAGAACGGCGACGACGTCGACGATATGGTTCGTTACGGCTGTATCAAGCGCGAGAAGACGGCGGTGGTCAACGGTTCCGGCGTGAATATGGAACGCTTCAAGAGAACGCCGATCCCCGAGAAACCGGTCTTCTTGATGGCCTCGCGCATTATACGTGAAAAGGGCGTTCTCGTCTTCGCCGAAGCGGCGCGCGCCGTAAAAAAACAGGTTCCCGAAGCGCGTTTCATCGTGTTGGGCGGTTACGACAATAGCTTTGGCGCGCTCAAAGAAGAGGACTTGCGCGAATACGTCGAAGACGGAAGTATCGAACTGCCCGGCGAAGTCAAAGACCCGGTCAAATTCTTTGAGAGTTGTTCCGTCTTCGTCTTGCCGTCTTATTATCGCGAAGGTCTGCCGCGTACTATACTTGAAGGTCTTGCGAGCGGACGACCCGTCGTTACCACGGATTGGGTCGGGTGCCGCGAGGCGATCGAGGACGGCGTCAACGGCTATTTAGTACCTATCAAAAATTCGGAAGAATTGGCCAAAAAAATGTTGATTTTGGCGACCGACCGACAAAAAGTCCTTGAAATGTCCGACGCCGCGTATACGATTTGTAAACAGAAATACGAGGTTAACGTTGTTAACCGCCAGATGCGCGATATCATGGGATATTAGCGTTGGCGAACGCGTACTCGCGCACTTTTTTGGGGGACGTCGAAGGGCGTCCCCGAGCGATAAGGTTTAGGTACTCCGGTGTTCAACTACAAGAAAATTATTAGAAGTCGTAACTTACGCATACGTATCTTGAAGCTCTTTAATTGGGTGCCGGATAAAATGATGGTCTCTTTCCAGTATCGCATGAAGATGGGAAGGAAACTCGATCTTAAGAACCCGACGCGTTTCTCGGAGAAGGTGCAGTGGTACAAATTGTTCTACCGCGATCCGGTCATGCCAAAATGCGTCGACAAATACGAAGTACGCGAATATCTTGAATCAAAAGGTTTCGGCTCGCTACTGAACGAGTGTTACGGCGTTTATAACACGGTCGACGAGATCGATTTCGATAAGTTGCCGAATAGTTTTGTTTTAAAGAACACGCTCGGCAGCGGCGGCAACTCCGTCATCGTGGTGCCCGACAAATCGAAGCTCGATATCGAGGCGACGAAGAACGAGATGCGTCAGTGGTTCGTATTGCAGACGGGCCTTAGCCGCGAGTGGGTCTACCACGTCGGTAAGCCGCGCATCATCGCGGAGAAGTTCTTGGAAGGTGGCGAACACGGGCTCATCGACTACAAGTTCTTCAGCTTCTACGGCAAGATCGACTATCTTTACGTCATCTGCGACCGCACGTTGGGCGGCTTGGCGAGCTTCGCGATCGTCGATAAGAACTACAAGTTGATGGACATAACGCGCGTCGGCGAACCTCATATGGAAGAGTTGCCCGCTAAGCCGGAAAACTTCGACGAGATGCTGGAGATCGCGTCGCAAATGTCGAAAGATTTTCCGTGCCTGCGCGTCGACTTCTACAACGTCGGCGGCAAGATCGTTTTTGGCGAATTGACGTTCTACACCGCGAGCGGGTACGTCGCGTTTGAGCCCGACGAATTTGACTTCGAACTTGGCAAGTTGTTCAAACTGCCTGAGATCAAGAAGTGATCGTTCGGCGTACGCACAAGTTCACGGCGTCGAGCGTTTCGCGCGCAACGACGCTCTCGCGTAAATATAGAGATGGAGCGAAATATGCATTTGCTTATCCTCGGACATTACCCGGTCAGAAAATATAACGGTCGTTATTACATCAAGCGCATGAAGGGTAAGGCGTTTTTAAATACGCATTTTGCCGCCTTCGACACGTTGACCGTCTGTTTCCGCGTCCGTAAAGTGACCAAAGAGCCCGAGGACTGGGATCTTATCGACGATCCGCGCATCGATTTCGTTGATTTTCCCGCCATTCGCGGTTGGAGATCCTATCTGGGACTCTTGGGTAAGGATGTGAAGAAGATGGTGTTCGACGCCGTCGATCGCGCCGACTGCGTCTCGACGTGGGGATTTTCCTTAGACCCGCAGATCGGAAGATACTGCAATCGCGTACATAAGCCGTTCATGATGGAATTGGTCGCCGACTCCGCCGATACGATCAAGGACTATTCTAATAAGTTCAAGTGGTTCTATCGCCTCTTGGCCGTTCACGTTCTTCATCGCCTTCGCTCTATCGTGCGTCTAACGGACGTAACGATCTACGTCGACAAATTGACGTTGCCGAAGCGTTATCCCGTCAGTCCCGGCAAACGCGGCGTCAGCTGCAGCGACGTCGGCTTACGCGACGAGTTGTTGACGCCCCCGCGCGTCTATACGGAACCGGTACAACCGCTGAAGATCGCGGTTTTAAGCACGATGCAGCCGTGGAAACGACACGTCGATATGATCGACGCTTGCGTTAATCTCAAGAACGAAGGTAAGAAAGTCGAACTCCATCTCTTGGGCGTCGGTCCTGAGAAAGACAACCTCGTCGCCTACGCGAAACAAAAGGGGCTGGTATTCGATAAAGAGATCTTCTTCTACGGCTTTGTCGCCGACCCGAAACGCTTGTTGGAGTTGGTCGACGCTTGCCATATCGGCGCGTTGTGTTCGACTACCGAAGGGCTCTCTCGCGCGTTGGTCGAAGAGATGGCACGCGGGCTCGGCGTCGTCGCCACGCCTGTCGGCGGTAATCCCGAACTTGTGCGCGAACAAGAGTTATATCCGATCGGCGACGTCAAGGCGTTGACCGATATCCTGCGCGATATCATCGACGACCCGAAACGCTTGACCGCGATGAGTAAGCACGCCGTCGAAAGAGCCGCCGAATACTCCAACTCGAAGTTGTTGAAACTGCGCGAAGAAACTTATCGATACCTGGCGTCGTTGGCGAAGAAATAACACATAGAGAAAACGATCGACGCAAACTCGCGCGTAAGTCGATGAACTATACGTCTTTGCGACCGCGTCGGAAGGAACGCTATTTATGAAGATCGTTCGGATACTGAAAGACAAATTCAAGGTAACGCCTCTTGGGAAACTCGCGGCGAGCTACCGCCGTAATCACGCCGCTCGCGATCGCAAGAGCGCGCTTGCGGCGTTGGAACATTTCGGAATGACAGGGCTCGCCGACGCGGAACGCGAGAAACTTATCGCCGATATGTACGCATGTTCTGCGAAATATCATTTTACGTTCGACGAATACTTCCTCTTCCATCTACAAGACAAGACGGAAGAAGAACGTTACGCATTCGTTTCCGACAGCGACCGCGTCGTGTACTGCGAGAAGTTCAACAAGCCTTCAAATCAGTACATCTTCGATAATAAAGTCGTTACCGCTAAGACGTTTGCGAAATATTTCAAGCGCGAGTACGTCTTCATCGAATCGAAGAAGAACACGGAAGACTTGGCGCGATTCCTCGAAAAACATCGCCGCATCATGATCAAGCCGTTGTCTAGCGCGAGCGGCCACGGCGTACGCATGGTAGAACTTGCCGACGGACAAGACGCGATGAAGCTTGCCGCAGAACTTGTCGCCGAGTATTGTTCCGGCGTGTTCGGAGACGCGATCGCCGAACAGCTCATCGTGCAAGACGAACGCATGGCGAAGCTGCACCCGCAATCGGTCAACACGATCCGCATCACCACGATACGACTTGACGATCGCGTCGTGATCTTTCACCCGAACTTGCGCGTCGGTCGCGGGGACTCCTGCATCGACAACGCCGGCGCGGGGGGGATCTTGGGATCTCTCGACGCGGCGACCGGTAAAGTTATCTTCGCCGGCGATAAGGCGGGAAACACGTTGCCCGTTCATCCCGAGACAGGAGAACAGATACTCGGATTCCAAGTGCCCGACTACGATAAGCTCGTCGCGTTCGTAAACGAGTTGGCGCAAGTCGTCCCGTCGAACCGCTACACCGGTTGGGACGTCGCGTTGACGCCCGACGGCTGGCTCTTGGTGGAAGCGAACGCGCGCGGACAATGGGGCGCGCAGATCATGCTCCAACAGGGATTCCGCGCGGAAGTGGAAGGTTACCTCAAAGAACTCGGACTCAAATGAACGTCGCGCCTTAGGCGACTCGACGGACCGGCGCAAGCGCGCGACGACTCGCGCGACGTTGCCACAGCCCTTGAAACATCATTGAAAACGCGCTATAATATAGCGCTAAAACAGCGCGTAGAAGCCCGTGTTTTATCGGACTTTTACGCGTTTGACGTAGATTACCGTATTTAATGTTAACTTGAACAAACTTCGTAACTAAGGCGATTTGACGCCGCGAAGTTTTTGTTCGCCCGGAAGGATAGCGTTATGCCTACGATCAGCGCGATCGTCCCGACCTATGGAGTCCCGGACCGCTTGCAACGAACCGCGGAGAGCGTCTTGAACCAGACGCTTGCCGACCTCGAATTGATCGTCGTCGACGACAACGACCCCGGTACGCCCGAACGTAAGGCGACCGAGGAACTTATGGCGAAGTTAGTCGCGAAGGACGAGCGCGTGATCTATCTCCAACACGAGCGCAACAAGAACGGTTCCGCGGCGCGTAATACGGGTCTTCGTCGCGCGCAGGGAAAGTACGTCGCGTTCCTCGATAGCGACGACGAGTACGTCTCGACGCGTTTTGAGCGCTGCGTCAAGGCGTTGGAAGAAGCGAACGATCCTAAGATACAAGGCGTTTATACGGGTTGCGAGCTGCGTAAGAACGACGCGACGTATCGCAAGATGCAGAACGTCGGTTCCGGCAACTTTATGGTCGCGTATCTGCAACTGCGCTTCAATCTCTTTACCGGTTCCAATATCTTCATGACGCGAGCCGCCGCGGAATCTCTCGACGGTTTCGACGAAGCGTTCCTGCGACATCAAGACGTCGAATTCATGATCCGCTTCTTTGAGAAGTACGATATCATCGGGCTACCCGAGATACTTGTCATTAAGAACGTCGTCGGCAGAAATAATCCCTCGCTCGCGAAGCTCAAGGCGATCAAAGACCAACTCCTCGAAAAGTTCCGACCGACGATCGAAGCGCTTCCTAAGCGCGAACAGGAGAAGATCTACGGCGCGCATTACGCGCAGATGGCCGAAGGGTATCTCCGCGCGAGGAAGATGAGCGAAGCGAAGAAATATATCAAGTTAGTGCGACAAAATCATTGCATGGATTGTCGGCGACTAGTGCGATTCTTCGTCTATTTCCTTCGCTCTTTCAAGTGACGAGCGCGAGACCTACGACGACCTTTTCTACATAATTTACAGCGGGGAACATGTGAGAGACGAGATTAGAGACGCGGAAGCGAAGGCGCGTTGGAACGCGGAGATCGATCGAGCTTTTGAACAAGCGATCTCCTATATGGGCGACGACAAAAACGGCGCTTGCCTGATCGATCCTAACGACGGCAAACGCGTCGCCGGACATTACGGCGAGACGCATTTTTGCGCGGCCGCGCTCATGCGTTCTCGCGAGCGCAATAACGCGCGATACCGCGAATACGCGTTGAAGCTACTCGACGGCGTCCTCGCGCGTTGGGGCGCCGAACAACGCGCCGCGGAAGCGCACAACGACTTCAATAACTTCGCGCTCGCGATAGTCTATGAAGAACTTAAACGACAAGGCGAAACGGCGTTGGCCGAACGCGCGCTGAACACGCTGATGAAGTCGAAGAATAGTCGCAATAGGACGGTAAACTGGCAACCGATGCGCGCTTACGCCAATCTCGTATTGTACGAGGCGACGAACGACCCAGGCTTTTTGAAGATCGCCGTCGACGCGTTAAACGTTGTTCAAAGCGCGCGTTACGACGACGGGATGTTCGACGACCTGCTACCCAAAGGCGCAAGCTTCAATTTGCAATACTGTATCTCGACGACGGCGGTCGTGCAGCTGATAGCGCGACGCTTTGACGCTTACGCGGACAAATTGCCGAAGATCGAGCTAACGCGCACGATGGCGACGCTTTACGCGCTGATGTTCCCTGACGGCGATATCAACTACATGGGACGCGGGTGTAATCAGATCTTCGCGTGGGGCCCGTGGCTCTATCTCATGGAAAACTATACCGCGAAAGAAGCGACCGCGAGATCGCGACGGTTCTTGGAAGAACGTTTTCCGACGGCGCGCGATAATAACTCGTTGTTGCTCAACGAGTACGACGGTCAAGACCGCGCGCTGTGGTGGGATTATCATCACTACACGGTATATCTTGCGCATCTGCTGATGTGGAACGAACTTGCGGAACGCGTCGATAGCGCGCTTGCCGTCGAGGCGATCCCGCAAGACCCGAGCGATTCCGGCGTCGGCGTCTATCGCTCCGAATCGTACTTTGTCGTAACTTTCGAGGGCAGAGCGCATTACCTTATCGAAAAAGGTCCTGCTATCGTCGGCGTGTGGTCGAAGAAAAGCGGTTCCGTCTTCAAATGCGGACACGCTCCCGCCGGTAAGAAGTTCTCAAGTAAGAGCTTCAATCCGTTGAGCGCGTACGCCGCGCACTGGGGCTTGCTCGAGGTCGACGAAGCCTCGAAAAATTCTAAAAATAAAATACTGCGAAAGTTAGCGTCGTTTTTCCCTAAGGAAGACGCGTTGACGATAAGACCGCTCTTCTCGGCCGCGCGCGTCGCGGAAACGGAAGAAGGGTTGGAGTTTAGGATCGCGGCGCCAAATAAGAAAGGCGTGGAGCGCGTTTTTGCCGTGCCCGCGTTCGCGAAGTCGTCGAGCGGCGACTTTGCGGTCTACGCCGGCGATTCCTTACTCAAGCTACGGAGGGCGGGGAGTATCCCTACTCAATACGGCGACGCCGAGCTGTATATGTCGGACGCGAAAGTCGCCGACCAATGGCGTTTAGTCGTTAAATGAAGAAATAAAAAGGTTACGGAGATCTTAGGGAAGATATAGATGTTCGAAGAAAGAAGAAGTTTTATTACGCCAACGTTGATCTACTTGGTCGTAATGTTTATCGTCGAGCTCGGGACGCTGTTCTTTATCAACAGCGAGTCGTTCGTCTCGATGCACCAGTTGTTATTGCTCGTCATCTGCGGTACTTGCGTTGTTTTGGGTATTCGCGAACGCTACGTGCTCAATCCTTACCTCTGTATGATCTTCTTGCCGTTCTCGTTGATGATCTACGACGAGAACGTTAGTAGCTACTTGATTCCGCTTTCGCGCGACATGTATCCGCTTTGCGGGTGCGCGTCCTTGGCGTATATGATGGGGTTGCACATATTTTCTTCGCGTATCGACACGCGTTGGTGGTTCTTTGAGCGCCGTCACCAGTCGTTGAGCGCGGAATACTTCATGCTCGGTATTCTCGTATTCAGCGTCTGGGCGGTCTTCGCTTTCGCGGCGTTGTTGCATATTCGTTTGCCCGCGTGGGCTATCGCGACTCAATGCGTCTTTATCGCAATGGCGTGTTTCATCAAGTCGAGACGCCGAATGGGGTATTTTTTGGTCGCGATCATCTGCTCGTACATGTTGTACAAAGAATTCCGTAAGACGACGTTCTTGCTCTTGATGTTCGCGATCCTATTGTCCGCGCTGAGTAGCGTTTATATTACGCGTAAACAGATGCAGAAGATGTTCGTCATCATGGTGGCGTGCTTCTTCCTCGTTATTTTCGTTGCGTATCCCGCGAAGATCTACTTCACGAAGCACCGATCTTTCCAAGACTTCCATAGCTTAGACCAGTTGGACGAAGAACTAGAATTGGACTCGGTAAACCGCGGCGACCTGGGCGGCGCGCTCGGTACGAACGAATACATTCTACGGCCGTACCTAACGTTCACGACGGAATGGACGAACATGACGTACGTGCTCGACACGCAGCCTGAAAGAACGAACGGTAAATTCTTTGTTCGTCCTATCCTGAACATCATGCAGTTGGACCCGAAATGGCCCGAACTCGAACTGGAACCTTACCGCGGTACTTATAACACGTATACGTTCCTATGTTGGCAGATCAAAGACTTTGGCTACATCGGCGCGATCTTGCTAACGTTCTTTGAAGGCCTCTTTGCGGGCTGGGTATACAAACGGTTTAGAGAGCGACCGTATAGTCCGTTCTATGTCGTACTTTATTTGTACGTTATGATGGCGACGCTCGAAATGTTCTTCAACAACCACTTCATCCTCGGCGGTATCCATATCAACCTCGTCGTAATGACGGCGCTAAGTATTGTCGTGAAACGTATGAACCCGAGACTGGACGAATGCTTCCGCTACTCGACCAATATGCTCGACCGCGCGAAGATGGGTATGAAGACCTCGTTATGACCTTTTCGCCGACTTGTCCTGAGTAAATTGACGCGGCTTTGATTTTTAGAAGATACGAATATGATCGAAATTAGAGAAGAACGAGAACTTGACGCGGCGGCGTGGAAGGAAACGCTCGACAAACTCGGCCTCACGGAGAAACTGCAAAACGCAAAGTCTATCGTGTTGAAGCCGAATTTCGCGGCCGGTACGAAAGCTAATCCTAAACGTCACATCTGCACGGATATAGCGTTCATTCGCAACGTCGCCGAGTTGTGCAGAAATATGAACCCCGAGGCGCGTATCGTCGTCGCGGAAGGGGACAGTACCGGCGACGGGTTCGCGTACTTGAAATTCGAGCATTTCGGGCTTCCTGGCTCCGTCGATCCCGACGGCAAGCTCGGCGTGGAGACGCTCGACCTCTCGCGCGATAGATTGCAATACGTTGAAGACAAACGCTTCTTGTACTTCCGCGAGACCGAGAATCTCTGGCTCTCCGAGGGACTGCTCAACGCCGATTTCGTGATCTCGTTGTCGAATTTAAAGACTCATACCGTCACGCTTTACACCGGCGCGTGCAAGAATCTTTTCGGTACGTTGCCCGCGTCGAATAAGAGCGTGTACCATCCCTATATCCATCAAGTCGTACACGACTTGACGCTCGCGATCAAACCGGATCTCAGCGTCGTCGACGCGTTCTACGGCATGGAGAAGAACGGACCTGTCGCCGGTAAAGACGTCGACGGAGGGTTTCGCGTCTTCTCCGACAGTCCTCTGGAAGCGGACTACTACGGCGCGGGCTGCATTGGCGTTAAACCGAATCAAGTCGCGTACTTGACGATGTTGTCCAAAGATCTCGGAGCGCCCAAGGTCGACGCGAAACTGTTGGCGAAGTATCGCTTCAAGGCGCGTTATCCTGAGAGATTCGTCCGTATCAGCAACGCGATCGGATTGTGGATACAGCGTCGCGGGGCCGCGCTTGCCGATATCGGACACCGCGTGCATATCGCGCGAACGCCGGGACTGTTTATTATCGCGGTCATTAAGCCGTTGCTCGTCAAGATCTTTGGCGTAAAGAAATTACAAGCGATGAAAGATAAGAAGAAGGGCGCGAAGCGTTCTTGACTTTTAGGATATATAGATGAGCGACCTGAAATACAGACTTTACGGGGTATTTAACGCGTTTGTTCGAGCGAGCCGTAAGAAGCGCGCCGGAAATAGCGAGAGACCGACGTTCCTACACGCTTACCAAAAGAGCGACCTCGAGTTCCTGCGCGGCGTCGACTGCGTCGTCAACGGCGAACGATTGACGGACGAGAACTTCGACAGCGTGTTCTTCAAGGGGGATAATTGGGTCTTCTGGGGTAAGAACGCGTCGAAAGCGAAAGCGAGTTATAAAGCGCCGTCCGCCGCGAGCGTATGTCTGCGCCCCGAACAACGCGGTTCCATCCGCGAGCAATGGCTTGGCGCGATCGAAAACGCGTTTGTCGAAGACGGTTGGCGCAACTCCGGACTCTTCCTGACCTCGTATATCCGCGAACAAAAGCAGTGGGCGTTGTCCAGTTGGTGTTGGACTTCCGGCGCGATCGTCCGCGCGCTCAGCCGCTTTGGCAATAAAGAACTTGCGCGTAAATGCGCCGACGCGTTGCTAGCTCAACAACGCGACGAAGGCTCTTGGATCGTGCGGTACAGCATCTTCCCGCAAAGCGGTTGGAGCAGGTTGACCGCGCCTAACGATTCCGCGTATATCGCGCGTTCCGCGATGACGACCGTCTACAAAGATACCGGCGACGTCAAATACCTCGAATCCGCGAAACGCTGCGCGCAGTGGGTCATGGATACCGCGTTTGAAGACGGCCTTGTGCGTTTCGCGTTCGATATCGACCACGATCGCTGGGTGCCTACGAACATCCTCGATATCGGCTTCACCGCCGACCTGTTCGCGGAACTCTATCGACTGACGCAAGACGACGTCTATAAAGACTTTATGACGAAGTTCATCAAGGTCTACGTCAAGACGTATTACGATAAGAAAGCGAAGTTTTTCGCGTCGTCGATCTCGCCCGAGCGCAAGCAGCGCGGCGGCTATTTCAGTCGCGGACAAGGTTGGGCGATGGAAGGCGTTTCCGCCGCGTATTCCGTGACGCAAGACCCCGAGCTCTACGAGATCATGGAGATCCTCACGAACTCCGTCGCGAACGCGCAGCTGAAAAACGGCGGTTGGCCCGGCAACTTCCAAAAAGGTAGAACGCTCATGGGCGAGGACTGTAAAGGGATTCCCGTCTTGGCTAAGAGCTTACTCGCCTGGGCGCCGTACTCCAAGAACAAAGACAAGCTGATCGCGTCCGCGCAAAAAGCGTATGATTGGTGCGTCAAACATACCGACCGCGAGACGGGCACGATAACGTCGTTCACTACGAACGGCGCGATCGAATACAGTCCTAACACGAGCGTCGGCATACTTTACGCAAACGCGTATATCTTAGAGGTCGAAGAAATGTTACGCGAGTTGAAAGGGTAGACGCGCGCCGCGTTTGATACGTTCGTAAATAACAATAAAACAGAGGTTTACATAATAACCAAGCCAACCGTGAAGGGATACGCCTGATGGAATACTTGCTTCGCAGCATGTTATTTGTACCCGCGATCAATCGCAGATACTTAGACAAAGCGGTCGCCAGTCGCGCGGACGCGTTGATCCTCGACGTGGAAGATTCGGTGCTTAAAGAACATAAACAAGAAGCGCGCGAAAACATCGTCGAATATTTTTCCGCCGGTAAATTCAAGGGCCGTCAGATCTTCATACGCTTGAACAATCATGAGCGCGACGACTTCTGGCTCGATTTGGAGACGTTGGCGTTTGACGACTTGCTCGGGTATATGCTTCCCAAGATCCGCGACGCCGCAGACGTTAAGAAGATCGACCGCGCGGTCGCCGATATGGAGGTGCGTCACGGGTTCCCGCGCGGAAAGTTCGTATTTGCGCCTCTTATCGAGAACGCTAGCGCCGTCGCGAACGCGAACGAGATCGCGCTTGCGAGTCCGCGACTTGTCGCGTTGTGCTTTGGCGGCGAAGACTATCTCGACAGTATGCGCAGTCCTTACTCGCACTTGCGTTCGGCGTTGGAATATCCTCGCAACGTCGTCGCGGTCGCCGCGCGCGCCGCCGGATTGGCCCCCGTCGATACCCCGTATTTGGATATCGCCGATAAAGATGGGTTCCGTGAAGAGGAACGCGAACTCTATAAATACGGTTACGCCGGATGTCTCGTTCTGCATCCCGACCAAGTCGGGCTCGCGAACGAAGTTTTCTCGCCCACCGCGGAAGAGATCAGGCACGCGGAAGGCGTCGTCGCCGCTATTGCCGCGGCGCGCGCGGAAGGTCAGATGATCGCGATGTACGAAGGCGCCGCTATCGGTCCGCCGATGCGCAAGCTCTCGAAGAAGGTCTTGGCGATGCGCGATATGATCGAGCGCTACGCCGTTAAGCCCGAGGAAAACTGAGATGGCGACGACGGAGAACGCGAGCGAGCGTCAAGCGTATCGCAGCTTGTTGTTTATACCCGCCTTGGATAAGTTCTTAGCGAAAGTGGAACATATCGAGGCGGACGCCGTTATCGTCGACCTTGAAGACTCGATAACGGAGGTCGACAAAGAGGCGGCGTTGACGCGCGCGGTGGCGTTCTTTCAGTCGTATCACGGCTCCACGCCTTGTTTTGTGCGCGTCGATCGCCGGCGTATGGAGTCCGAGTTGCGCGCGTTAGCGCCTCTTTCCTCCGTCGCGGGGTTCATGATCCCGAAGATGGAGGACCCCGACGTTTTGGAATCCTATCGCGCCGCGTTGACGAATAAACGCGTTATCGCGCTCGTGGAAACGCCGCTCGGCATGGTCCGACTGGAACGCGTCGCGGCTTCGGATCTTATCGATATCTTAGCGCTTGGCGGCGAAGATCTTACGTGTTCTATGAACGCCGAGAGCGCGTTCGACACGCTCTATTACTCGCGTAGCCGTATCGTCATGTACGCGAAAGCTTTTGGGAAACTTGTCTACGATACCCCGAGTCTGAATTATAAAGATATAGAACTCTTCCGCGCCGAGACGCGCCGTGTCGCCGCTATGGGATTCGACGGTAAACTCGCTATACACCCCGCGCAGGTCCACGCGATCGACGAGCTCTTCGCGCGTTGCGACGTCGAGGAAGCGCGTAAGATCGTCGCGTTGTTCGAGCAAAGCGGTCAAGGCGTGTTCGTCTATAACGGCAAGGTCTACGAAAAACCGCACGTCGACCGATTGAGGAAATTGTTGAAGTCGTTATAATAAACGTCCACAACTTAGAACATCGCCGTCGCGTTCCTCTTGTTCGAGTAGAACGAGCGAGTATACGCGTATTTTGCGCGGACGCCGATCGACGACGAGAATACGTAAGAAGATATTTCGATGGCGGATGACAAAAATTTAGCGCGCCGTTCTTTTGCCGCCGCAAGTTGGATGTTGGTATTCCAATTTGCGACGAACTTCCTGAATCTACTCGTCGGCTTCTACCTCGCGCGTAAATTAGACGCCGACGCTTACGGCGTGATCGGGGTCTTAGGCGTTTTCTGGGCGATCAACCAAGTCTTTATCCAAGGCGGTTTTGGACAAGCGTTACTGCAACGCAAAGAAGTGACGCAAGTCGAGCTCTCCACCGTCTTCTATTATAATATGGTCGTCAGTTTTGTGCTGGCGTTGGGTATGATCGCGGCGTCGTCGTGGATCGCGGACTTCTTTCATCGTCCTATTTTGAGTAAGACGATCTGCGTTTCGGCGTGGAATATGGTCTTCACGGCGATGGCTTCCGTACCGCGCGTCATTCTAGGGCGACGTCTGAAACAGGGCGTTCAGACGATGATGCACCTCTTCGCGTTGTTCGTCAGCGGCACGGTCGCGTTTGTTTTAGCGAATAAAGGTTACGGCGTCTGGACTTTCGTTTGGCAGATCGCCGTCTCTTGTTATATCAGTTCGATCTTGATCTGTCTTTACGTCCGCTGGGTCCCGAGTCTGACGTTCAGTTTCAAAGCGTTGCGCGACCTCTTTGGGTTCGGCTCCAACATCATGATCGTCGCGTTGATCGACGCGATCTTCTTACATCTGCGTAAGTTATGCATAGGACGTTTCTTTACGAACGACGCGTTAGGGTACTACGAACAAACGCGGCGTTACGCGACCATATGGCCCGAGAGTCTGGAAAACAGCTTGTGCACCGTGCTATTTCCGGCGTTCTCGAAACTACAAGACGATACCCCGCGACTGTGTAAGGCGTTCAAACGCGCGCTTGGCGTCAGCGCGATGGCGATGCTGCTGCCGGCGTTCATGCTCTGCGCGCTCGCGTATCCGTTCATCATGTTAGTCATCACGGATCGTTGGCTTCCGTGTCTTGAATACTGGTGGTTGATGACGCTTATCGTCCTGTTCTATCCCTTCCACGCGCTGAATCTTCAGCTGTTGAAAGCGCGCGGATACTCCAATTTGTTCCTGTATCTTAGCGTCGTCAAGAAGTTGTTGGCGATCTGTTCCGTGACGTTGCTGATCTTCTATGGTATCAAGAACATGTTGATCTTCGACGCTTTTGCGTCGGTCCTGTGTTTGTTCGTCAACACCTATTTCACGGGCAAGCATTTGAATTACGGCATATTCAAGCAGCTTCGCGACGTCGCGATCTATATCGTTTTGGCGTTTGCGTCGAGCGTCGCGTCGTGGGCGTTCTATCGCTCGCTTTGGAATCTTGGTTGGGACTACGAACTCTTTGGACATACGGTCTCGGTCAATCAATGGCTAGCGTTTACCGGCGCTATCGCTGTCGGCATTATCGTTTATATGGCGCTGAACTTCGTCTTGAAGACGCCCGCGTTTTTCGACGCGCTCAATATCGTTTCCGGCAAGATTCCATTCTTGAAGCGCTTCGCGAAGAAAGTCGACCTCACGCAAGATTGAACGCGCTGAACTATATCTGTTCGCGGTTACGAAAAAGCTCGCGCGCCCGATTGAGTAAATTTTGGATTTTGATAAAATGGGGCGGTATTTTTGTAACCGCATAGACGAGGCGGTGGATCGTTCCGAATGGAACCGCACTTGACTTCGATTGAAAAATTATTGAATTGATATGGCTGATGATAAAAACCTAGCGCGACGTTCGTTCGCCGCGGTAAGTTGGATGTTGATCTTCCAATTTGCAACGAATTTCCTCAACCTGCTCGTTGGATTCTATCTTGCTCGCACGTTAGACCCTGAGGCTTACGGCGTTATCGGCGTCCTCGGATTGTTCTGGGCGATCAGCCAAGTCTTCTATCAAGGCGGATTTGGCGCCGCGCTCTTGCAGCGTAAAGAAGTGACGCAAGTCGATCTCTCCACCGTCTTCTATTACAACATGACGATCAGTTTCGTGCTGGCGTTATGTATGATCGGCGCGGCGCCGTGGATCGCTGATTTCTTCCATCGCCCCATTTTGAGTAAGACGATCTGCGTTTCGGCGTGGAATATGGTCTTCACGGCGATGGCGGCGGTACCTCGCGTTATCTTAGGTCGACGTCTTAAACAGGGCGTTCAGACGATGATGCATCTCTTCGCGTTGCTCATCAGCGGCACGGTCGCGGTCGTTTTGGCTAATAAGGGTTTCGGCGTCTGGACTTTCGTTTGGCAGATCACGACTTCCTGCGTGCTCAGCACGATCTTTATTTGTCTTTACGTTCGTTGGGTCCCGAGTTTGACGTTCAGCTTCAAAGCGTTGTGGAGCCTCTTTGGTTTCGGTTCCAACATCATGATCGTCCAACTCGTCAACGTCTTGTTCCGCCATGTCCGCAAGTTGGTCATCGGACGTTTCTTCCCGATCGTTACGTTAGGGTACTACGAACAGACGCGACGTTACGCGACGATTTGGCCCGAGAGCTTGGAAAACAGCTTGGATCACGTGCTGTTTCCCGCGTTCTCGAAGATACAAGACGACGACGCGAGACTACGACAAGCGTTCAAACGCGCGTTGTGCGTCGCCGTGATGGTCGTCTTGTTCCCCGCGCTGATGCTGGCGACCGTCTCGCACCCGTTCATCGTGCTGCTCTTGACCGAACGTTGGCTCCCGTGCGAGGATTATTGGTGGCTGATGACCGGCGTCGTCATGTTCTATCCTCTCCACGAATTGAACGTGCAACTCCTTAAAGCGCGCGGCAAATCCAATCTCTTCATGTGGTTGACTCTCTTGAAGCGCGGCCTCGCCATTGGTTCGCTCGTCTTGCTGTATTTTGAAGGTATCAAGGCGATGCTCGCGTTTGATATTTTCGCCTCCATCCTGTGCTTGTTCATCAACACGCACTACACGGCGAAGGACCTGCATTACGGCCTCTTCAAGCAGCTTCGCGACGTGATCGTTTACCCCGTCCTGGCGTTGGTCGCTTGCGCGTGCGCGTGGCTGACTTGGCATTCGATGTGGGAACTCGGTTGGCAATTCGCGATCAAAGACGTGACGATCGACTTCAGTCGTTGGTTGGGATTCTTTGCCAGTTTGGCGGTCGGCGGAATCGTCTACTTGGGCCTGAACTTCTTCTTGAAGACCCCCGCGTTCTTTGACGCGCTCAATATCGTCGCCGGTAAAGTTACGTTCTTGAAGCGCTTTGTCAAAAAGGCGGAAAAAACGAAATAATTTATTTTTTCTTATGAAACAGAAGAGTTTTTGTGATATACTCTAAATACGATGCTGCCTCCTGAACGCAGGCGATGCATACTACGGGTAGTTTCCGTAAGGAAACTAAATATTTTGGTGAGTAATTAGCGTAAACGACGTCGGCTAGTTCTTGGTACTTGAGAACTAGTCCGAGCCGTTGTTTGCATACTCATGCTTCGATAATACGCCCATTGACTGTTGTATGCATAAGAAAAGGAGGCCGTGATGAGTATTCATCAACGTCTTAGAAAGAATTTTCCCGCCCTCGTTCCGTATTATATGCTCTTTGAAGGTTCGCCGTTGAATCGCCGTAGGAAGATCCGCGACGGGCTTGCGAAAATGATGCTCGAATCTCGGATCTCGGCGAGGATTGAGCAGTTCCACCCCGACGCTTCCAAGGAGGAACGCGACGCTATTCGAGAAGATATCGTCGCTTGCACGAAGAAGTATCATATCTCCCCTTTGGAATATTTCTTATACGATTTTGAAAAGAGATCTGACTCTGAACGTTGGGAATTCTGTCCTAATATCGATTTTAAAAATTCGTTTCTTTATCTGAATAAGTGGAGTCAACGTCGTTATTTCTCTCAGAAATCGAAGACGGCCGAGAAATTCGCCAAGTATTTCAAGCGCCCCGTCGTCGCGTTGAGACTCCCGCGCGACACGCAAAAATTAGAAGCGTTTATCCGCGAACATAAAAGCGTCTTTGTCAAATCCGACACGTCGTGGGGAGGACAAGGTATTCATAAGATCGACGTCGACGAAAGTACCGACGTTGAGAAGATCGTCGCGGAACTGGTGAAAGAGTATTGCCCGCAAGGTCACGACGGACTCGTCGTCGCGGAGAAGACTATCGCTCAACATGAGGCTATGGCGAAATTGCACCCGCAATCGGTGAACACGCTGCGCATTATCACCATTAAGATGAAGGATCGCACGGTCAATTTCTATCCGTTCATACGCGTCGGACTAGGGGACGCCTTCGTCGACAACGGCGGCGCCGGCGGCGCGATATGCGCGTTGGATCCCGAGACCGGCGTAGTCGTTGGCGCCGCGACTGAAGAGCGCGTGTTTTACACGGAACATCCCGACACGCATGAGCCTCTTGTGGGATTCCGGGTTCCCTATTACGAGCAAGCGGTCGAGTTGGCTAAGGAACTTGCGGAAGTCGTGCCGCAATGTCGCTTGGTAGGTTGGGATCTCGCGTTGACGGAGGACGGCTGGGATCTCGTCGAAGCGAATACGGGGCCGACCGTGTTGGTGCAGATCGCGTCGCAGGTCGGCGTAAGAAGACAGTATGAAGCGTTATTGAAGGAGTTGCGCATTAAACTCTGAACGCCGTCGAAGCGCGTTTAGCGCTAGGATAATAGAAACGCCCGCGCGTTCTCGCGATCCTGAGTACGCGCGGGCGTTTGTTTGCTATTGGTACGGTCGACGCGCGATCGCTATGGCGTAAACTACGTCACTTAATGTCGACGTGGACGCCGAGTTCCTTCAAGTAACCTTCGATCTCTTTACGGAACCCTTGTTTGAGCATAAGTTGCGCGCCCCATTGTCCGCGGCAGTTGGCTTCGACGAGCACCCAGCCCTTAGTGGAGAGCGCGAGGTCCCAACCGGTGTAGCGGTTAGACGGAACGATCTGCGCGAGTTCTTTCGCGATCCTGACGGCTTCGTCGAATTCGGGGATCTTGAAACCGACGAGTTGTTCGTTGGTGTCCGGGTGATGCGTGAACATATCGCACGCCTTGTTTCCGGCGGCGAGGATCTCGCCCGTCTCGGCGTCGACCGCGGAGAGGATACCGCCCGCGCCGGCGTTGTCGACGATCGCGTTACCCGCGCCGGTACGGAACGTCGGGTGGAAAATGACCGTGCGGTCGTTAAGGCGGATAGTGGTCAGACGCAACGTGTTGAGCGATTGCGGGTGGAACTTCGCGATACGCGGGTCTTGTTCGATGACTTCTTCGACAAAGACTTTACGCGGGCGTTTCGCGCGAGCGCAGAATTCCTTAACAAACTCGCCGACGATCTCTTTCGCGTCTTGGCCTTCTTCGAGCGTCAGGATCTTGATCTCGCTGCCGAGGGAGCCGGCGATCGGCTTGACGATCATCTTCTTATGCTTTTTCAGGAACTCGACAAGCTCTTGGGAATAGGTCGGGACGATGGAGCTGATCGTTTCGCGCTTGTAGTAGGCGGCAAACGTCTTCGCGGCTTCCGATTTCACGTCGAAGATACGGTTGTTGTACCACTTATTGATCTTGACGGTGATCCAGTAACGGTCGTAGTCGCCAATGAATTCCGCGCGTTCTTCTTCCGTCTTGTCTTTGCATCCAAACGAGAAGTATTCGGCGAAGTTGAAGTGATGCTTTTCAAAGCAGTCGAACATATCGGCTTCGAGCTTCTTCTTCTCGTCGTCGGGAAGGTTGCCGAAACCGTTGTGTTCGATCGTTTCCATCGCGACTTTATGGTTGATCTCGCGTTCCTTCTTCTCGCGAAGTCGGACTTTGACGCCGATCGGAAGCGCGGCGTAGATGCGCTTGACGTTCTCTCTGAGGTCGAATAACTGATTTTTGAGCGACATGAGTAGATGCTCCCCTGTTGGACTTCGCGTCGAGCGACCGTCGCGACGTTAACGCGCCACGCCTTAACTCGAATTCTACGCGAGGTCTGATAATAGTCGTGTGTTGTACCGCCGCCAAAAGGTCGTCGTTTCGTCTGTTGATCTCGGTATTGGCGGCTAAAATATTCGTTAAGTTATAGAAGCGACCTCTCCCCGGTCGGCCGCGTGTTCGAGTCGCGAGATCAAAGCTTCGCGACGAGCTTGTCGTAATCGAGTCCGAGGTCCTTCAAGAAGGCTTCGACTTCCTTACGGAACCCTTTTCTGACCATGAGTTGCGCGCCCCATTGTCCGCGGCAGTTGGCTTCGACGAGCACCCAACCCTTAGTGGAGAGCGCGAGGTCCCAGCCGGTGTAGCGGTTGGACGGGATAACTTGCGCGAGCTTCTTCGCGAGTTCGACGGCTTTATCCCATTCCGGCAACTTGGCGCCGACGAGTTGTTCGTTAGTGTCCGGATGGCGTTCGTACAACTGCCCCGCCTTGTTGCCCGCGGCGAGGATCTCGCCAGTCGCGGCGTCGACCGCGGAGAGGATGCCGCCGGCGCCGGCGTTGTCGACGATCGCGTCACCTGCGCCGGTGCGGAACGTCGGGTGGAAGACGATCGTGCGGTCGTCGAAACGTATCGTCGTCATGCGCAGCGTGTTGAGCGATTTCGGATGGAACTTCGCCATACGCTCGTCTTGCTCGATCACTTCTTCAATAAACGCCTTCTTAACGCGCTTGCCCGCCTTCGCGATATAGTCGTCGACGACTTGTTGCGCGTCTTGACCTTCCGCGACGCGCAAGATGCTGATTTCGGCGCCGAGCGTCCCCGTCAACGGCTTGACGATCGCGCTGTTATGCTTCTTCAAGAAGGCGACGAGTTTGTGAGCGTCGCGCGGAAAACGCGCTTCGACCGTCTCGCGACCGTAGTACTCGCCGAAGACCTTGGCGGTCTCGGATTTCACGTCGTAGTGGTAGGCGTTATACCAGCGATTGATCTTCGACGTCACGATATGGCGGTCGTTGTCGCTGACGAATTCGCGTCTTTCTGCGTCGCTCTTGTCTTTGAGACCGAAGATGAAGTATTCGGAGAAGTTGAAACGATACTTCTTCGCGCACTCGAGCATATCGGCGACGAGCTTCTCTTTTTCGTCCTTATCGAGCGCGTCGTAACCGAAATTCTTCAGTTCGGCGAGCGCGTTGGCGCGCGTAAGTCTGCCTAAGCGTCGCGAGATAGTCACTTTAACGCCAAGATCGGACGAGCGAAACGCATGGAGAAGACTGACGCGGAGATTTGTCCAAGGACAAAGAAAAGACGACATGCGATCCACCTTCTAATAATACGAAAACGTCGACGCGAGTCTAACGTTTTCTGGTTATATTCAATATACTTATTGATTATACTCTTATTTTATACGTTGTAAATAATAAAGGCAGGAACTGAGTTCCTGAATCCTACGATAATGCAATTAGGTTTGTCTGAGGCTTAGATGAAGTTATGTTGGAAGAATTTCTACTCTACGTATTTGATTTCTAATATCGATCTATCTGGAAAACATTGAAAGATCGGATATTTATATTCGTCGCAATTTCATCGTGTGCGTTTCAATATTTTCACATTGCTTTACGAGGAGAAAAATAGTTGCATTGGAAGTGTAATTAAAATTTCATTTTTAAAATGTTATGACCTTTAATAACTGTAATGACGCGAAATGAATTTTGGTCAATTCTTTGAATGTTACATCCCTTGACCTAAGAATATGGATGGGTACATTATTAATAACGATTATCCCATATTTAAAAGTAATGCGAATTTATACGTGTAAAATCTTCGCGTTACCATATTGGTAGGATAAGGAGTTATTGAATGCAGATCTTTCCGGCCATTCGACGCGTGTTGTGTTTCTTTGGCGTTTATTACGCCATGACTAATACCTACTTTATTCTTAAGAAACGATATCGTTTTCGATTACGCTATAGCCCTTTATTTATCAAGAAAAATTTTGGGAATGACGTCGACCGATATATGCCCGGCGCTTCTGAAGAAGATAAGAAACGCGCGCTTGCCAATATTGGACGATTCGCTAGAAAATATCATATCAGCGTTGCGGAGTATTTCTACCTGCATTTTGATGAAAAAACGCCTGAGGAGCGTGCTGCGTTTTTGAGTGAATACGATCGTATGATTCAATCGAAGCTCACGAATAAGCGGAAATTCAATCGCGTTTTCAAGAATAAATATGAATGTTCAAAACTGTTTGCGCCGTACTATAAACGTGAGTGCCTTCAATTAGTTTTGCCTAGCGAAGCCGATAAATTAGAAGCGTTTGTTGAAAAATATGGCGCTGCTATTGTGAAGCCGACGTTCTCTTACGGCGGGCAGGGGATCAAGAAAGTTGCTAAAATTGACGGCAACGCAAAATTGGGCGTCGACGCATATCTCGCAGGATTGGAAAAAGGAAAAGAAAGTAAGTGTATCGTCGAGGAACTGATCGTACAAGATGAACGTATGGCGAGAGTTCATCCGGCTTCTGTGAATACGTTGAGAATCTATACGTTTAGTTGAAGGATCGCGTTGAGATCTTTGATCCCGCTTATCGTATGGGGTGCGGGGGAATGATAGTCGATAACGGCGCTTCCGGCGGTATCTTTTGTGCAATCGATCCTTGTACGGGCGTGACGCTCGCCGCCGCCGACGAGAATGGCAACGTTTTTACTGAACATCCCGATTCACATGAAAATTTGATTGGGATCCAAATTCCGTGTTACGACGAAGCCGTTGCGTTTGCGAAGGAATTGGCTGAACAAGCGCCTATCTCGTATGTTGGTTGGGATCTAGCGTTGAGCGAAAAAGGTTGGGTCTTGGTTGAAGCGAATAATTCTGCGATGCCGCTTTCGCAGATCGCTACTCAGGTAGGGTGCAAGAAAAGATTCTTGGCGTTGATGAAAGAAGCGCGAGCCTGAATCGAACGCTAATACCGTTAAGAACTCATTCATAACTCTCATTCTCTTGCCAACAATAAAAAAGACGATCGTAAAACGTTTTGCGACCGTCTTTTATACTGTGAGGAAATAGCGCCGTTATCAGCGCGCGTTCTCGGCGCGCGCAAAATTAAAAGAACGAGCGTCCAACTTCTGTCGGGCGCTCGTTTTTTATTTCTTAACGCGAAACGAGTTCGCTAGTTTCTCTCGTTCACGGCATGATGGCGCTGACGCCGCCGGCGGCGGGCAGATACGCGTGTTGGACGTAGTCGGCGACCATGCGGTGCGCGGAGAAGCGCCACGCGAGCGTCGCGATGGAGTTCTTCATCATTTCGATCCACTTGAGCGGCAGACCGTGTTCGTTGCGATCGAAGAACGTCGGGATGACTTCGTTTTCGAGGACCTTCAACAACGATTCGTTGTCGCGCGCGTCGGTGATATCCATCGAGCTATGCGCGGTGCCGTCGCCGATCGCGAAACCGTTGGAGCCGTCGTAGCCTTCGTTCCACCAACCGTCGAGGATGGAGAAGTTGAGCGCGCCGTTGAGCACGGCTTTTTGCCCGGAAGTACCGGAGGCTTCGAGAGGACGACGCGGGTTATTGAGCCAAACGTCGACGCCTTGGACTAAGTTTCTCGCGACGTTGATATCGTAGTCTTCGAGGAAGACGACGCGGTTCGCGAAGCGCGGGTTGCGTTGGACGGAGATAAGGCGTTTGATGACGTCCTTACCGGGCATGTCGCGCGGGTGAGCTTTACCGGCGAAGATGAATTGCACCGGACGATCGGGATTGTTGACGATCTTGTCGAAGCGTTCTTCGTCTTGGATGACGAGGTAAGCGCGTTTGTAGGTCGCGAAACGACGCGCGAAACCGATGGTCAACGCGTTAGGATCGAGGATGTGACGAGCCGCTTCGATCGCTTGGGAATCGGCCCCGACGCGTTCGAGTTGTTTCGCGTAACGTTTGCGAGCGAAGCTGACGAGCAGGTTCTTCAACGCGACGTGCGTTTCCCAAAGTTCGCCGGCGTCGACGTCGTAGACTTGAGACCAGACCTTAGGATCGATCGATTCTTGCGTCCAACCCGCCATCGTGCGTTCGAACAACACCTTCATTTGCCAGGCTTGCCACGTCGGGACGTGGACGCCGTTCGTGATGTGCCCGATCGGCGTTTCTTCTTCCGTCTTCGAAGGCCACAGGCAGTGCCACATGCGACGAGAAACTACCCCGTGAAGCGCGCTTACCGCGTTCGCGTAACGAGAGAGCTTCAGACCCAAGACGGTCATGCAGAATTCTTCGTTGTCGTTGTTGGGATCCTTACGACCGAGACCGAGGAAGTCCTTTTCGGAAAGACCGAGAGCTTCGCGCATCGGGGTGAGGTGTTCGACCACGAGGTCTTTCGGGAAATAGTCGTGACCGGCTTCGACGGGCGTATGCGTGGTGAAGACCGTCTTTTGAGCGACGTCGCGAGACGCTTCGTCGAAACTGACCCCGCAGTGCTCCATCTCTTCGCGGACGGCTTCAAGCGTGGCGAAGGAGTTGTGACCTTCGTTAAGGTGGAACGCACCGGGACGAATACCCATCGCGTGCAAAGCGCGAACCCCGCCGACCCCGCAAAGGAGTTCTTGACGGATACGCGTGCGCTTATCGCCGCCGTAGAGCGTGCTCGTCAGTTCGCGGTCGTTGACGTCGTTTTGTTCGACGTCAGCGTCCAAGAGTACGAGCGTAACGCGACCTACTTGGATCTTGCGGACCTTGGCGTAGATCTTGCCGGTGGAGGTCTCGACGCTGACGATCAGGCGGTTGCCTTCGGAATCGTAGCACGGTTCGAACGGGAGATTGCTGACTTCGGTGTTCAGGTACTTCTCAACTTGTTCGCCTTCCGCGGTGATCAGTTGCTTGAAGTAGCCTTTATCGTAGAACAGACCGACGGCGTAGAGCGGAACGCCGAGGCCGGACGCGCTCTTGACGTGGTCGCCCGCAAGAACGCCAAGACCGCCGGAGTAGATCGGAACGGATTCGTGAAGACCGAATTCCAACGAGAAATACGCGACGGGGCGAGAGCCCAGGACGCCGGCGTTTTGACGAGCCCACAACGGACGGTTCGAGACGTAGTCCTTGAAACGACGATACGCGACGTCGATACGAGTTTGGAGCGTCAATTCCATGACGCGTTGTTCAAATTCTTCAGGCGTGTATTCTTTGAGCAGAGCGATGGGGTTGTGCCCAAGTTCGTTCCATCTTCCGGGAGCGATCAGATTAAAGATCTGTACGACGTCCGGGTTCCAGCTCCACCAGAGGTTACGGGTAAATTCGGCGCATTTTTGATACGACGTTAAGGCATGGACGTTGTCGTTTGCCATCTTTTTACTCTCCAAAACTATTATTGCGCTCGTTTATTACGCGGGTTTACGCGCGCGCACGGCGCTATCTGTTTCGCGCGGATCCCTCTCCCGCGCGAGTCAACCTATTTAATCAATCGCTATTCTTGCAATTTTTTCTGATTTTGTAAAGACGCCTTATCGCGTATAAACGCAAAAAAGAGAGAAATTTTGAAAATTTTGTTGTTGAAAGAGTTGTTCTAAGTTGTGAAATATTAGAGTGTTATGGTTGGTAAAAATTGTGGAGTTTTAAAAATAAAAATTTAACAGTTTTTTAATAAGAAAATTTTGGGGTATGCGCGGGGCGTTGAAAACGAAAGTGAAATCATTATAATATTGTGGAAATAGTGGCGCTTATTACGCGCCGTAATAAAAGATCGCGAGTTCTTGGCGAAGGCCCTGAACGCGTCTACAAACTAGCGCACGAACTCGGGCTACCGTATGTGCGCGCGACTTTTAAGGAAATAACTTATGAAAAAATCTACGCTTTTCAGCGCTCTCGTCGGCGTCGCCGCGACCCTGACCGCCATGAGCGCGTTTGCCGCAGGAGGTACGAAAGTGACATGTCAAAAGTTCGGCGAAACCGCTGAAGGCGCCGCCGTCAACGTTTATACTCTCGTCAACGCGAACGGTCTTTCCGCCAAGATCTTGAACTTCGGCGGCGTTCTCTATGAAGTCAACGTTCCCGACCGCGACGGCGTTTTCGCGAACGTTTCTTGCAATTACCCGACGGTTCCCGAATACCAATCTATTCGTCCGTTCTTCGGTTCTTTGATCGGCCGCTACGGCAACCGTATCGCCGCCGGTAAATTCACGCTCGAAGGCAAAGAATACACGCTGCCGATCAACAACGCTCCGAACGCGTTGCACGGCGGTCTCAAGGGCTTCGACCAAAAGATCTGGGACGCGACCCAATCCGCCGATGAAAACGGCGCTTACCTCACCCTGAAGTACACCGCCGCCGACGGCGAAGAAGGCTATCCCGGCAAACTCGACGTTACCGTCGTCTACTCCCTCAAGAACGACAACTCCCTGACGATCGACTATACCGCTACGACCGACAAGGCTACCCCCGTCAACCTCACGAACCACACGTTCTGGAACCTCGGCGGCGCCTACTCCGGCTCCATTCTTGACACCGTTCTCCAACTGAACGCGCCCAAGTACCTCCCCACCGACGAAGGCCTCATCCCGACCGGCGAACTCGCCGACGTCAAAGGCACCCCGTTGGACTTCACCACCGCTAAGGCTATCGGCAAAGATATCGCCGGTATCACCGAAGAACAATTCCGCGGCGGTTACGACCACTGCCTCGTTCTCGCCGACAAACCCGAAGGCGAAATGGGCCTCTGCGCTATCGCTTACGATCCCAAGTCCGGCCGTCAAATGAAGGTCGAAACGACCGAACCCGCCGTCCAATTCTACTCCGGCAACTGGCTTGACGGCTCCACGAGCTGCAACGGCTACAAGTATGAAAAGCAATACGCTTTCTGCTTGGAGACCCAACACTATCCGGACTCCCCGAACCAACCCGCGTTCCCGAACACGATCCTCGAACCCGGCAAGACCTATCGTCACACCACGGTCCACACGTTCTCCGTCGTCAAGTGAGTTTGTGTCGACGAATATTTACGCCTAACACGCGTTAGTATGCGATATTAGCGGACGCGCTCGCGTATGTGAGCGCGTCCGTTTTTTATTGGGCGCGTCAAGAAATAATCGAGCGAATCTGAAATTTTTTCAGAATTAATCTGTTATTGTTCGATCTTTTTTGTTACAATTACGTCTAATCAAAGCGAGAGGCGAAGACAGTCCTCGACGACCGCGCGACGCTCGCTTATTGTTTGTGAGATTTCACCCTCTTTATCGAAGGAAGACATAATCATGGCATTGTTCGAAATTGAAACGCAGGGCCATATCGTTATCACGTGGGCTAACGACGAAGATAGCGCTAAGAACGCTCTTCAAGAAAACTATCCCGGCGAAGAAGCGATCCGCGTTACCAAGCGCCCCCGCGACGTCTGGGTCATCTCCAAAGCCGCTCTTGGCATCACCGGCAATACCGACGTTTCCGACGTCGCTCGCGAATGCCTCGCCAAAGCCGCCGGCGATAAGCTGCACGCTATCCGCCTCTACATGAAAGAGACCGGCGTCGACCTCGAAAAAGCTCGTAAGACGATCGAATCCAATATCGTCTACGGTTGGTGATCCGACTCCGGCGCGATATTTACGCCTGTACAAAAAGACGACGCTCGACGATTTCCGCCGAGCGTCGTTTTTTTTATTGCGTCTTGCTACGCGGAGACCGCAAACGCGCGAAGACGCGTGAACGACGTCGACGCGCGGGCGATGCTTGAAGCGCGGGGAAGGGAACGAAGGAACGAAAAGAAACGCTTGAAAGAACGCGAACAAGAAATAAAAAAACCCCTCTTTTGCAAGAGGGGTCCCAACCAACCACAACACAATCAACTCCAATTAAGGAGAACCCAACAGATCATGCCGTATGACCAGTAATATACAACCATTCTTTAAAGTGTCAACAGCTTTCTTTTTTTTTAGCGAAAGTTTTTCACTTTTTTTATTTCGTCGCTCGATCCGGTCATTTATAGGTAAAGGCGAGGAAGATGGCGAAGATAGAGAAAACGATCATCGCGCCGAGCGTAACGTGGACGCCGTATCTCGCGACACGCGCCGGCACGACTTCGACCGGATCGCGCGTTAACTCTACTATTTGCGGCTGGGATTCCGCGTTTTCCGCTTCCGCCTTGGAGCGTTTGGCGGCTTTTCTGACGAAGTAAGCGGCGCCGAACGTGACCATCATGATAGCGAGCAGTATCCATTCAAAGAAATCGTTGCCAAGAGCAAAAGCGACCGAGCGCGGGAGCAACCAGACGAGGAAAGCGAGTCTGCCGATCTTGAGATCGGCGGACCGCGTTTTCGCGAAGACTATCGTGTTGACGAGAACGCATCCTGTAAGAATGTTGACGTAGTAGAATGCGAGAGTGAGGCACGATTCGATACGATATTCGTAGACGATCGCGACTGGCGTCAACAGCACGGATACGGCCTCGGGAGAGAACGCGTAACGCGCCAACGTCTTGACGCTGAAGGCGAACGGACGACGTTCTTCGCCTGCGGCGCGTTTTTGTCGCGCGTCGAGCATATACAGCGCCCAAGTCTCAAACGCGCACAGACCGAGTAACGCAAGTTGGACGGCGTGGTTGAGAACGAAGTGTTCGCAATGCCCAAGAGAATACTCGTCGGGACGCTCGAACGATAGGGCGACGAGGAATCCAAACTGCATGATGAGCGCGAGATTTCGACTCACGAAGAGTCGATAGCGCAATTTCCGTAGGATCTCCAACAGGAGCAATATTACGCTCATCAAGAACGGCGCCGTCCAGATCTGCAACCAATCATCGGCGTAGTAGCTGTACATGAGCATAGCCCAACCGATAGTCAAGACCATATAAACTTCGCCGACATTCTTTTGCGCGCGATAAAAGCCCCAATGCAGCCCCGCGGCGAGGAGCGCGAACAAGACGAGCAATTCGTAAGGTATGAGGGAGGCGTTATGGACTATGGAGTCTAGGTAACAGCATAACCCCGCGCCTATGAACGCGCAGGTAAGATAGTGGAGCGAACTCTCCTTTTTGAAGAACGCGAGCGCCGATGTCGCGACGGCCGAGAGCGTCATAATAACGGCCACGCGACTGTGGAGAGGCGGGATAAACGTCGCCGCGTAGTCCGAAACGTTGACGACGCTGATGAGGAACGTCGCCGCGGCAATGAAGAGCCCGAGCTTAGAGCCTTTCTTTTGGCCGCAATGCGTTAAGGCTGTAAGCGCGACACACGAGACCAAGAACGGCGTCGCGAGGAAGTACGGCTTATACGCTTGAAATAATTGGAGCCAGTAGGCTTGGAAGAACAGGTACGCAAATACTAGCAGCGTCGCGACGCCGAGAGCGATCAGCGTCGCAAATATCGAATCGAGCGCCGAAAGATTGTGCTTGTCGCCGTAGAATCTTCGAGCCGCTTCGATCGCGTCCGCGTCGATCGCGCCCGCTTGACGTAGACGCTCTAACTCCTCAAATAAGAATTTGTAACGATCGGACGACAGCGTCCGCTTTTTTTCATCAGGTTGCACGATCTCTCCCTTTCGTTTGAGTGGTTTTGGTTGTAACGTTTCCCCAAAACGCCGCGACGGCTTCGGGAATGGATAAACGTCTAAATTGTAACGAATAGACGTACAAGATTCAATAACCGACGTAATTATTTTATAAGGATCGCGTAAAATAAAAAAGGCGCCTATCTCTCGATAGACGCGCAAATGTATGCGTTTGGGTCGCGTGCGAGCGTTACAGCAAGCCGCTGCGTCTGAACGCGTCGACGTAGGCGTCATGCGTGGCGACGTCGAAACAACACATCGTGATACGCTCGAGCGCGACGGCGCCTCGCGTCTTCTCGAAGACGGCCGCGACGACGTTTGCGGCGCGTTCCAACGGGAAGCGGTATACGCCGGTGGAGATCGACGGAAACGCCAACGTCCTGCAGTAGTGTTCGTTAGCGAGCTTTATCGAGTTGAAGTAGCAGCGCGCGAGCATTTCGTCGCTTCTTGAAGCGTCCGACTCCGAGAAGACCGGGCCCGGGGTGTGGATAACGTAATCTGCCGTCGCGATATTGAACGCGGGGGTGATCCTTGCTTCGCCGGTGGCGCACCCGCCAAAGCGTTGGCAAGTTTGTAACAAACGCGGTCCGGCCGCGCGATGGATCGCGCCGTCGACCCCGCCGCCGCCAAGGAGCTTAACGTTCGCGGCGTTGACGATCGCGTCGGCTTGGTACTTGGTAATATCCGCGATAACGACGTCAAATCGGAGCATGATATCTTTCCTTTGTCAAACGTCAGTTCGATTACTTTAAAGCGTTGTAGTATTCTTCGGCTTTCGCTTTGAGCGCTTCGCAAGCCTCGGCGAGAGGCTGTTTTAACGTCGCGCCGGCGGCTCTTGCGTGTCCTCCGCCGCCAAATTCGCGAGCAAGCAGACCGCAGTCGAGGTCGCAACGGCTGCGGAAACTCGCCTTGACCGAGCCGTCGGGTTGTTCGATCGCGATGACGGCGACTTCGGTGCCCGCGACGCTAAGAGGGGTGTTGACAAGGTCTTCGCTGTCGGGAGCTTCCGCGCCGGCGTCGACGAAGTCTTGATGCGAGAGGCGCATGAAGATCCCGCGCTCGCCGAGGAAGCGTTCGCAATTCGACGCGACGGAACCGAGCAACTTGTAACGTCCGAAGGAATCTTGTTCGTTGGTGAGGCGATAGATCTCGTCGACTTTGACCCCCGCGTCGAGCAACGCGGCCGCGCGACGAAGCGTGCCCGCAGAAGTCGATTGGAAACGGAACCAACCGGTGTCGCTCGAGATCGCGACGTACAGCGGCGACGCGATCGCTTCCGTGAACTCGACGCCGAGCGCTTGGATCGCTTCAAAGACGAGACTGCCCGCGGAATCCGCGTCGCCGTCGACGCAGCGAACGTCGCCGATCGTGTCGCCGACGGCGTGATGGTCGATCACCACTTTGACCCCGCCGGCCGCCGTCTTGAATAACTCGGAGGAATCGGGACCAAGTTGCGCCCACGCGCTGACGTCGATCGACGCCGTGACGTCGGAACTCGCGGCAAACGCGCGTTGCTCGGCGCTCATTTCGGACGTCTTGACGATCTCGTTATTCGGATCGATGAACGACAACGTGGACGGAACGCCGGAACCGTTGACGATAAGAACTTGTTTGCCAAGCGTTTCGAGCGCGCGTTTCAACGCGAGACACGAGCCGAGCGTGTCGCCGTCAGGACGGATATGCCCGACTAACGTAACTCTCTTCGCCGCGTTGAGCGTGTTGCAAAACTCAGTCCAATCGATCGAACTTTGCTTGATCGGTTCCGTTGCCATGTTTAGGTCCTTCTAAAATAATTTATGAAATATTACGAGTAGTCGTTAATAATACTGGTATTGTAATTTATTTTGTCGGCTTTGTCAATACTAACGCCGTCGCGTGATAATTATCGGAAAATAAAAAAAGGTCGGCGCGCAAGTTTTGTCTCGCGCGCCGACCCGACGCTATAGCGTTAACGCGTTACGTTAAACTCATTTAACGACCCAGCGAAGGATACCGCCGGAGACGTTGTCTTGGAGTTGGACGTTGATGCGGATCTTGGCGGCGACGATCTCGTCGAAGTTGACGACGACGTCGCGGTCGCGATCGCAAGAGTATTCGTCGTTGGTCTTAACGGACTTCCATTCGTTGGAGTCTTCTTCTTGGTAAGTGATATTCCAAGAAGCGGGAACGCGGCAACGGCCGGAACCGGTATCGTCGAACCAGTAGACCGTGACGCTCGAGAGCTTACGCGGCTTCGCGAACGTATATTCCATCCATTCCTTAGTTCCGAGGTGATCCCACCAAGTGGCGCGCGGAGAAGCTTGGTCGCCGGAGCCGTTCGGTTTTTCAGCTTGGTTGGAATAATCGAACGAAGAGAGGTGGTCGGCGGTGTTGGAGGCGTCGAATTCGACGTCTTCACCGACGATCGTGGGGATATCGTCGTTCAAGTATTCTTCCGCCAAGGGCTTATAGAGGATCGGGTCGCCGTTGGCGTCGGTCCAGTTTTCAGCTTTGGCGTAATCGGCGTTGGCGGAATCGAGGCCCGCTTGACGGACCCAGACGTTCATACGGCCGGCGGCGCGGTTATCCCAGACGCAGTACGGGATCGCGGTCAACTTGACGCCGTTGACGTCTTTGACCGTGATGACGGCGACGGTACGAGAAGCGGAGTTCTTCGTCGCGTCGTTGACGTTGCCGTCGGAGATGAAGTTGTTGCGCATCTCAACTTTGAATTCCGGGTTCTTCGGCAGAATGATACGATCGACGCGAACGCCGCGGTTGTCCATTTGTTCGAAGCAGTAGACGAGCGGACCGCGTTGCAACGCGACGCAGTTGACGTCGGCTTTGACGTTCGGATTCGCGGTCATACGGACGACCGGCATATCGAAATCGAGCGCGAAGACTTCGGAAGCCTTGGAGATCGTGCGAACGGCGTAACCGTCGGCGGGACGATCGAGACCGGTCCATTCGGGAATACGCGTCTTGACGATGAACGGCGTGAATTCCGCGTTGGCGTCCTTCATCTTCGAGGTCATCTTGATGAAGACTTTACCGTCGTAAGGATAGCTCGTTTGTTGTTCGACTTCGACGATCTTGTCGGCGAGTTCGATCGTGCCTTTGCCTTGGACGAACATGTTGACGACGATCGTGTCGTCGCCCTTCGCGCCTTCGGATTCGGCGGTGGCGTAGACGTAACCGGGCATAGAGGGGAGCGCGCGGATGACGTTAGACGGGCAGCACGCGCAACCGAAGAAGGGTTGACGATGGTGGTCGCCGGTGGATTGCAACGGGTTAACATAGAAGTAGGAGTCGCCGTTCAAGCCGTAGCCGGACATGAAACCGTTGTAAGCGGAGCGTTCCATGTAGTCGGCGAAGGTCGCTTCGCCGGTCGCGAGGTTGAGGCGGTGCGTCCAGAAGAGCATGCCGATGGCGGCGCAAGTTTCGCAGTACGCTTCCTTGTTGGGGAGCTTGAAGTTTTCTTCGAAACCTTCGTTGGTGCGAGAGGAACCGATACCGCCCGTGATGTACATCTTGTTGCGAGTAAGGTTCGTGAAGATCGTGCGCATCGCCTTCATGAGTTCGGCGTCGCGATAGTAGCCCGCGACGTCGGTGGCGCCGCAGTACAGATACATCGCGCGAACGGCGTGGCCGACGATCTCGGTCTGTTCGCGAACAGGCATATGGTCTTGGCAGTATTCGCCGTAGATACCTTTTTCACGACCTTCCGCAACGCCGCGGATATCGACAAAGAATTTCGCTTCGTCGAGATACTTTTTCTCGCCGGTCAGTTGGTACATCTTGACCAAAGCGAGTTCGAGTTCTTCGTGGCCGGGGAGGTTCTTGAGTTGGCCTTCGTTAGGACCGTAGCGCTTGCAGATGAGGTCGAGCAAGCGGCGGTTGATCTTGACGAACTTGTCGTCGCCGGTCGCGCGTTGATAGGCGACCGCGGCTTCAGCCATGTGGCCCGCGCAGTAGAGTTCGTGCATCGAGGCAAGGTTCGTCCACTTTTCTTCCGGCTTCTCGATCGTGAAGTAGCACATTAAGTAACCGTCGTCTTGTTGCGCTTTACCAAAATAGTCGATCCATTCGTCGGCTTTCTTTTGGAGTTCTTTATCGGGATGAGCCGCGAGAGAATACGCGAAACCTTCGACGATCTTGTAGACGTCGGAGTCGTCGAAGAAGATGCCGCTGAATTTGCCGTCTTGCAGACCGCCGGCGATCTTGAAGTTGTCGATACGACCGGTTTCCGTTTCGCACCACTTGATGTTATGAGGGACGGAGACGACGCGGTTCGCTTCGATACGCGGCGCCCAGTAGTTGTCGTTCAATTTGACTTCGGTGAACGGGACTTCACGCATCGCTTGTTTCGGAGCGTCTTGCGCGAAAGAAGCGCTCAACGCGGCGAAGGAAGCGATCAGCGTCAGCGCCGTTAAGAGAGTTTTTTTCATTGTGGTTCCTTAATTCGTTTATGGAATCGTAAATACTGAAATACTTTATATCGTTCAGTCGATCGCGCTTTTGGAATCAAACGGTCCAAAAACGAGTTCGACGTTCATACTTTCGTCTTTTGCGGTAAGGTAGTAGACTTTATACTTCTTACCGCCGTCGTACGCCTTGACGACGACGTGTCCGCCGCGTTCGCAAAGCCTGTTGCGCCAAGGCTTATCTTTGAGCCATTCCGCGTTCATGGGGTGCGGATCGGTCGGACAAAGGAGTCGCGGACCTTGGTAGCCGGTCGCGGAGTCGTCGCACATATCCGTGCAAGGCTTGTCGTTGACGTGACCTTTCCACCAGCAGCAAGTGACGTAAACGCGCGCTTTAACGGCGTTGATAAACGACTTGGTCATCGCGCCGTTCGAGCCGTGATGGTTCGTCTTACAAACGTCGACGGGGCCGCAAGCGCGTCCGACGTAACCTTCGAATTCTACGTTCTTATCGTTTTCGTCGACGATGGTCCCGCAGACGTCGCCACCGGTGTAGAAGCGGAAAGGACCGTATTGGAAGACGCTGCCGAGACTGCGCGTGTTCTCGTTTTCGTTCTTCGTCTTGTTCTCTGGATACATTTCGAAGAAGTCGAGATTCTTGCCTTCTTCGCCGCTCCAAACGACGCCGTTGCCGACGAGGTTGCGGACGTGGAAGTCGTATTTTTCCGGCGACTTGCGCAATTTGATCTGGTCGAGCGCGCCTACTTCGAAACGCTCGCGTTTGAGACCGTCCGTCTTCTCTTTGTATTCAAAGAACTTGACGAGATTCTCCCATTCCGCGGATTTGTAAGTCGTCGGTCTGGCGTAGTCGGGATAACCGCGGTCGAACGCCGTGTCGAAGCGATAATATTCGCCGACGTGCGAGATTCCGCTGATCATGTAGTTCGGTTCGCGATCGGTCGTCATGCGCAGACCGTCGCGAGGACTGCCGATATGGTCGGTGTGGAAATGCGACGCGATAACGTAGTCGATCGTCTTTAACTCGGGCAAAAGTCGCGAGATATAACGCGCGACCCATTCTCCCGGGCGACGCGAACCGTCGGGCATGCGCTTGCAAGCCGCGTCGTCGCTATGCGTGCTGTTCCATTTCACCTTGCCGAAGTCTTCGTATTTGCGATCGCCGGCGTCTAGCAGAATCGTCGTGCCGTCGGGAAGGATGTGGAAACAGTTCTCCGTTACGCCCGTATGGATGAAGTGCATATCGAAATCGCCTTCTTTCCAACCGGCGTACGGCTTGCCGATCTCGTGATCCGGGTCGGTTATCGCGTTAGGATCGCTTGGATCGTTTGGATCCGGGCAATCGGCGAAGGCGAGAGGGGCGTCGAGTTCGACCGCGCCCGCGCCTAACGAGACCGCCGCAACGCTTGCCGCGGCGTCTTTTAGGAAATCACGTCTGTTGATGCTCATGTTGTTGCCTCGTTATAGTCAATGCGTCGCGTATTACGCGCGTTTCGGCGTGAACGGTCCGAAAACGCGGTCGACGCGCATACTCTCGTCTTCGCACGTCAGGTAGTAGATCTTGTATTTCGCGCCGCCGTCGTAAGCCTTAACGACGACGTGTCCGCAACCCTTAACGACGTTGTCGCGCCATGGACGTCCTTCCATCGCGTCGCCCCAATCTTCATGCCAGCCGTTGGGGCAGATAACGCGTTCGCCGGGGTAGCCTGTCGCGGAATCGTCGCTCATTGCCGCGGCGGTATTTTCGCGTAGATGACCCTCGCACCAGACGCAGGTAACGTAAGCGCGCGCTTGCACGGAGTTTACGAATGTTGGACGCATCGCGTCTTCGAACGAGTGATGGTTCGTCTTGCAGACGTCGACCGGGCCGACGACGCGACCGACCATACCTTCGTAGTCGATATCGACGCCGGCGTCGTCGACGAGAACGCCGCTGACGTCGCCGCCGGTGTAGTAACGGAACGGACCGTATTCCCATACCGTGGCGAGACTTCGCGTATTCTCGTTCTTATTCGTCTTCTTGTTGCTCGGGTACGTCTCGAACGCGTCGAAGTTCGGTTGACCTTCGCCTTGCCAGACGACTCCGCCGCAACAGATATTGCGAACGTGGAAGTCGTATTTCTCGGGCGCGTTCTGCGCTTGGATCTGGTCGAGCGCGCCAACTTCAAAGCGTTCGCGTTTGAGCCCGTATTCTTTTTCCGCGTGAACAAAGAACTTGAGCAAGTTCTCGCGTTCTTCGGGCGCCCACGACGTCGGACGATTATAGTTCGGGTACCCGCGATCGAACGCCTTACCGAAGCGATAGAACTCGCCGACGTGAGGTATGCCGCTGAGTTGATAATCCGGATCGCGTCCGCACGTTATCCCGCCGCCGACGTCGCCGCTGCCGATGTGGTCGGAGTGGAAGTGCGACGCGATAACGTAGTCGATCGTTGTTAACTCGGGTCGTAGTCGCGAGATATACCGCGCGACCCATTCACCGGGGCGTTTCGACGCGTCCGGCTTGAGCGCGCAAGCGCGACGTCCGCGCGTTCCGATAACGTCGCAATCGCCGCAGTCGACGAGCGCGGTCGTGCCGTCCGGGAAGATGTGGAACGTGTTTTCCGAAGCGCCGGTGTAGATGAAATGGATCTCGAAATCTCCTTCTTTCCATCCGACGTACGGCTTGCCGATTTCGCCGTCGGGGTCGTTGGCGGCGTTATCTTCCGCAAACGCGACGCGATCGGAGGCGTTGAATAAGACGTTCATACCGGCGTAGGCGAACGCGGCGGCGCCGGCTGTCAGGAATTGGCGGCGATCGAGCGTCATGCTTTCGCGCCTTTCGCGTCAAACGGCCCGAACACGAGATCGACTTTCATACTCTCGTCCGCGCTCGTAAGATAGTAGACTTTATACTTCTTACCGCCGTCGTACGCTTTGACGACGACGTGCCCCGGATTCTCGACGAGTCTAGCGCGCCACGCTTTGTCTTGCATCATCTCGGCGTTGCCGGCGTGGACGGAGTTCGGGCACATAAGCGTCGTCTTCGCTTTGCCGTCGGCGTCGAGCGCCATCGCGGTCGCGGTCTTGTCTTGGAGATGCCAACGATCCCAGACGCAGACGACGTAGACGCGCGCGTTGACCGCGTCGGTAAACGTCTTGGGCATAGCGTCTAAGTAGGAGTGGTGATTCGCTTTGCAGACGTCGACTTCGCCGACCGTTCTGCCGATCGCGCCTTCGTAATCGAGGTCTTTGCCGTCTTGGTCGCGGAGCGAGCCGCTAGCGTCGCCGCCGGTGTAGAAGCGGAACGGACCGTATTGATAGGTCATAGCGAGCGAGCGCGTGTTCTCGTTCTTCTGGTCCATATTGTTCGGCCACGTTTCAAAGTAGTCGAGCGTCTTGCCTTCTTCGCCTTGCCACAAAACGCCGTTGCGGCAGATGTTGCGAACGTGGAAGTCGTACTTCTCGGGCGCGTTGACGAGCTTGATCTGGTCGAGCGCGCCGACGACGAATTCTTCGCGTTTGAGACCCGCCGTCTTCTCTTTATATTCCCAAAACGCGCGGAGGTGTTCGCGTTCCGCCGGCGCCCAAGTCGTGGGACGATCGTATGTCGGATAGCCGCGGTCGTACGCCGTGCCGAAATCGTAAAACTCGCCGACGTGCGCGATACCGCTAAGTTGGTAGTTCGGACTGCGCCCTTCGGTCATGCCCCCGCCGTATTCGGAGTCGCCGATATGGTCGGTGTGGAAGTGCGACGCCATGACGTAGTCGATCTTCTTCAATTCGGGCAACAGTCGCGAGATATAGCGCGCGACCCATTCGCCGGGTCGACGCGACGCGTTCGGGTAATGAGGCGTGCCGTCTTTATAGTGTTCGTGATCCCAGTCGCCGGTATCGACGAGCGCCGTGGTGCCGTCAGGTAAGATATGGAACGCGTTTTCGCCCGCGCCGGTGTTGATGAAGTGGAGGTCGAGATCGCCTTCTTTCCAACCGACGTAGGGCTTGCCGATCTCGTGGTCGGGGTCCGTTATGGCGTTAGGGTCGCCGGCGACGGGCGCGTTAGGATCGAACAGTTCGCCAAACGCGACGCTAGGACGCTTGGTTCCCACGCTTCCTACAAGCGCGGCGCTTGCGCTTATCGCGACTGCGGTCGTTAAAAATTCTCGGCGCGTTGCGGTCATCGTCTTCACCTCTTTGATCATCATTGTTGCGTTCTCGTTTTATCGCATGGCGCGAATACGACGTTTTCCTATTTTATCAGAGTTCAAAACGAATAGCAAGAGTCGTAAAACATAATTCGCGCGTAAAGTTTCGAGGTCGCGGTTTTTGACGCGACGTTTTACGAGCGTCGTTTGCTTTACGCGCGTTTTGGGGTATAATAGGGAACGTTTTAACGCCTATTGAATAGTTTTTTTAATACCTTGTCGGAGTCGCGCATGCCGTATGCGTTTTTGTTTAATTTAGAGATATGTTTTCATAAACTGCGTCCGAGGTTTTCTCCGGAAGGCTTCGCGTTTATGGCGATCGTGACCGCGATCTTCTTCGCGTTCTTCTGCCTCCTGAGAAGCCGACGTCGCGCCGTTTCGTGGTCGCGAACGTTCGTCGCGACCTCGTTGGCGTCCTATGTCGTTTTCATCTACCGCTTTACCGTCTTCTTGCGTACGACGAAAGACGCGATACAGTTTCGACCGTGCTTCTTATACTCTTACGTCGAGATATTCAAGCACGGTTCCGCCGATTATTTGTGGTCGGATATCTTCAATATCGCGTTGTTCGCGCCCCTTGGCTCCGCGTTCGCGTTCCTGTTCTATCCGCGTTGGAGACTGCGCGAGGGCGTACTCTGCGCGCTGGGGTTCAGCTTGTCGATCGAGATACTGCAACTCGTGTTGCGTAAAGGGATATTTGAGTTTGACGACCTCTTCCATAACGCGCTAGGCTTCGTGCTCGGATATCTCTTTTGGCGAGGATGCAGGAAGACTCGCGCAAAAATTATCGAGCGTAGAGAACGATGATATAACGAGTTACGAACTGTAACGAAACAGACCTCGGAGGCGATAACGCGTTTCCGAGGTCTGTTGTTTTGCATGCAAGGCGGTCGAGTCGTCAGAATAGTCCGACGCCGAAATTGGGCGCGTCCTCGCCGCTAGACTGCTTCTCCCAAAGGTATTGCTCGGCGGCGACGCGATATTCGTCGGGCAACGGTTCGCTGCGACGGTTGACTATATCGAAGCCGCAGAATACGGTCTGACAAGTCGCGCATTTGTACCCGTTTTGCCAACACTCCTGCATCGTCTCCATCGACTTTCGCCCGATCTTCGTGACCCAGGTGCGCATCTCGACGCTCTGCAATACGGACGCCTCGCGGTGGTATTGTATCGACGTCGTCACGACGACTAGGCCGTGAGGGTTAAAGCGCAGCGTCGGGTCCATCTCGCGATAGAGGTACGTGCGCACGCGGTCGAACCAGTCGCCGTACGCGGAGAAATCGATATGCCCGGCGCCGTTAGTATCGGAGAACGCCGGGGAAAGCATTTTCGTGTAGTACATAGTCGCGCTCAGCCGTTGCTTTCGTCCCAGACGTATTTCTCAATAACAGCGCGAAACTCGGCGGAGAGCGGTTCGCTGGTATGCGTGTCGAAATTGAAGCCGCAGAAGATCGTTTTTCCGATCGTGCAGCGCACGCCGTTTTGCCAGACGTCTTGCGTCATCTCAAAGGATTTCGTGCCGAGCATGCTGACCCACGTGCGCACTTCCACGTCGCTCGTTACCGAGACTTCGTGAAGAAACGTGACTTCGGTCTTCAACAGGACCATACCGTGCGGCTTGAATACGAGCGTCGGGTCGAGTTCGCGATACAGCCCCGTGCGCACGCGATCGAACCATTTAGAGTAAGCGAGGAAATTAACGTGCCCCTGCATATCGGTGTCCGCGACTTGGGGCGTTATCGTCGTTGTGGTGTACATTGATCGACTCCCGTTATAATGATGACGTAGCAGAGTATTGTACACGGTTTGCGTAAGAAGTCAAACGCGCGTCGCGACGGGCGCGCTCTCGACGGCAATAAAAAACGCTCTCGAAGCGAGACGCTAGGAGAGCGCGGAGTATTATTCGTTATTCAACGCAACTCATTTGGAGAGATCGAGAATACGAACGTTGCGGAATTTGACGGGGTCGCCATGGCCGAGGAAGCCGATGAAACCGGACTTGTTGTGGAGGCCGGGGTGTTGAGCGTCGTGGATCGGCTTCGCGTTCGTGATATCGGCGTTGACGATCAATTCGCCGTTGACGAAGACCTTGATGTACGGACCGATAGCGATGACTTCTTCATAGTTCCATTCGCCGCGCGGTTTTTGGAAACCGGTCTTAGCGGGAACGATACCGTAGATGGAGCCGTGTTGTTGCCAATCGGCGATACCGGGGCACTTGTCGCTGATGATCTGGAGTTCCATACCGTTGTAGGCGGCGTCAAGATTGGCGGCGGTCGTGCGGATACCCAAGCCGTTGTTGCCCATGCCTTCTTCCGGGATCATGAATTCGAAACGGAAGACGAAATCGGAGTAAGCTTTTTTCGTTTCGAGGTTGCCGCCCTTTTCGCAGACGAAGTAGCCGTCTTTGACCGGATAGCCGTCGATCGCGCTTTGCCAGATATCGGAAGAGAGTTCAGAACCGTCGAAAAGCAGTTCGAAACCCATTTCTTTTTCTTGATCGTTGAGTTGGTTGACAGGTTGGCCTTCTTGAGCGTTAGCGTTAGCCGCGAAAGCGCAAAGGCAAGCGGCCAAAACGGCGAAGAAATACTTTTTCATCTCATAATTCCTAACATAGGTGACGCGAACGCGCGGTTTACGCGTTCATTACCGACAAACGTCGAGCGCGAGAACGAGTCGTCGCTCTCGCGCTCTTCTATTCTATTATTATCTAGTTACGCGCGAAAATATCAAGACGCTCACAGCAACTTTTGCGCGCGAGCCTTGATCGTCGCGTCGGAAGTCGTTTCGACGACCTTCTTCATACCGTCGACCAGGATCTTGCCGGCGTTGGCCTTCGCTTGGTCGTCGGTAGGAGCGGTCCAGACCCAGTCTTGTTGACTGTCGCGGATCTTTTCGGCGACGAAGACCGCCGCGTCGCAAGCCGCGTCTTTGAATTCCGGATACTTCGTGTATTCGAGCGCCGCCGCGACGTTGTCGGCGACGATGTTGCGCTTGAAGACTTCGAAGATCAACGCCTTGTCGTCGGCGCGACGAGCCGCGTCGAACGCGGTTTGACACATCGCGATCTTGGTGGCGACCGGTAATTCAAATTGACGCGCGACGCGGATGTAGCCGCGGATTCCGCGTGAATGGTATTTCGCGTCGTTCGCTTGTTTCGCGATCGTCAAGCAGATGTCCGCGAGACGTTCCGCGTCTTCCGGCGTGTTCCATTCGCCGAGGATCTGAGTCGCTTTATCGAGCGTGTCGCCGTTGCAAGCGTTGGCGACCGCCATCAACGCGGTTCCGCCGCCGATCTGTTTCAGCAACGGAAGCATCTTGATCTTGGAATCGAGGTCGGCTTTCGCGAAGAGTTCGGCGACCTTGGCGGCGCAGTCTTCACGAGGCAGACGCGTGCAAGCGGCGCGGAGCAACCAGTCGACTTTCGCGTCGTCGGTCTCGCCGTTCAACGCCTTGACTAAGAGGTCGAGGTTGTCGAGGTCGACGATCTCGGAGAGCGCGGAGAGCGCGGCGTCGCGAAGCGCGTTGGTCTTGGTCTCGGCGATCTTAACGAGCGCGTCGCCGGCTTCCGCGGTACGGCGCAGTTCGGCGATCTTCATATAAGCGACGCCGGCGTTGACTGATTTTTCAGCGACGTCGAGAAGTTCTTTTTCGCAGACGCCTTTCCAAGCGAAGTAGAAGTCGGTCCCTTTCAACGCGGCGCCCATCGCGACGATCGCGGCGGAGAGCTCTTCGTCGTCGAAGTTAGCGACGTTGGAGGCGAGAAGGTTGAACGCGCGAGCTTCGTGCAGACCGTTCTTCGGGAACGCTTGCGCGGCCGCGATCTTCAACGCGATGGAATCGCCGGTCACGATCTTTTCGAGTTGGTCGTAAGCGATGGCGCGAGATTCGTCGTCTTTACGATCGCCAAGCGCGCGAGCGATAAGGACTTGCTTGTCTTCGCCGTATTGGTCGAACGCGGCGACCAACGCTTTCGCGACGGCGACGCCGACTTCCGGCGCAACTTCGCGGACGGTCTTCAACGCGACGTCCGCTTTGGAGGCGTTATCGCCCTTGATCGTCTCGACGACGGTCGCGGCGACGCTAGCGTCGGAGCAGAGGACCGTGCGATAGAAACCGGCGTCTTGGACGAAACTCGGGAAGCCTTCGCCTTGGGCGACGGCGTACAATTTGATAGCGGCGGCTTTATCGCCGGCCGCTTCGCGCTTTTGAGCGACTTCGAGGATCGCGTCGCCAAGACCGCGTTGCAGCAAGAGTTCCGCTTTCGCGATATCGGCGGCTTGAGCGACGAGGTAGTCGGCTGCGGCGTCCGTGGCGATAGCGCCAAGCGCGGCGTAGACGGCCTTCTTAACGGCGGCGTCGGCGGTCTTGTCGCCAATGCCTTTGAGGAGTTCGACAGATTCGACCTTGCCGCGGACCCCGATCGTGTCGATAACGCCGACGAGGCAAACGCCGTCGAGTTCTTGCGCGGCCTTCGCCAACGCGGCGTCGGCGGCTTCAAGCGGCATAGCTTCCAACGCGAAACGAGCGTTGAAGTTGAGCTTTTCGTTAGCGAGCATATCGGCGAGTGCGGGGATCGCTTTTTCCGTACCGATGACGGCGAGGCGTTTGCACGCGACGTTCTTAACGAGGATATCTTCGGGCGCGTCGCCGGCCTTGGAGATCGCTTCGATCAAGACGGCTTCGTTGTCGGCGGTAACAAGCGCTTGCAGGTCCTGCGCGGAAGCGCCGACTACGCTGAACAGCGCGACGGCCGCGAGGATCAGGGACGTCGTAAATAATTTTTTCATAGTATATTATCTCCTGTTCGGCGTTATGATCAGAGCGTGTAAGGCGCTCTCATGGCGCGAGTGCGCATACGGTTGGCGTCGGCGTCGTTGAATTCTTCCTTGACGGGGTCGAATTCGATGGCGCGCTTGAGCTGCCAAGCGATGTAAGCGCAGTGAGACGCGATGTGGGATTGAGCGGCGACGTTCGCGTTGGCGGCGGGGGTGCGGCGCGTCTTGACGCATTCGAGGAATTCCGCGATGTGCGTTGACGGGTCGGTGCCGGGCATGCCGAAGTACTTGAGTTCGCCGCGCAATTTGTCGTTGGAGACCGCCATACGGCCGCTGTCGCCCGTTTCGATCCAGCCTTCTTCGCCGACGTAACGCGCGGAGCAGGTGCCAAGACCGAGCCAACCGTCGCTGCGCATGACGAGTTTCACGCCGTCGTCATAGTAAGCCCAGATGTGGCCCGCGATCGTGCCGTCGTCGTTGAATTGAGGTTCGTAACGAACAGGCGCGGTGTGGTCTTTTTGAGCCGCCCATTGGCAAAGGTCGACGGTGTGAGAACCCCATTCGAGGATCCCGCCGCCGTGGAAGTCGTACTTGCTGCGCCAATCGCCGCGGACGTACGCGCTGTTGTAAGGACGCCACGGGCAAGGTCCGAGCCAGCGTTCCCAATCGACTTCGTTTTTATCCGGTTCCGGTTCCGCGGGGTACCAATCGTGGTTGGTAGCCGGCCACAAGGTGTTGGCGTGGACTTCGGTGATCTTGCCAAGTTTGCCGCTTTGCGCGATCTCGGCGGCAAGTTGGAAGTTGCCGATGTTGCGGCGTTGCGTACCCGCTTGGTAGACGATTCCGTAGCGATTGACCGCGTTCGCCAACGCGCGGCTTTCTTGGATCGTAAGCGACAACGGCTTTTCGCAGTAGACGTCTTTACCGTACTTCGCGGCGGTGATCGACGCCATCGTGTGCCAACGGTCGCCAGTCGCGATAAGAACGAAATCGATATCGTCGCGGATAAGAAGGTCGTTCATATCGATGTACATGGCGCACTTGTCGTCGCCGTTCGTACGATCCGCTTCGCCTTTAACGTATTCGCGGCGTTCGCGACGAACGTCACAGATCGCGGTGAAACGAACGTCTTTACGAGCGAGGAATTTCCCCAAGTCTTCTTGGCCGCGCGAACCGATACCGATGGCGCCCATATGAAGTTTGTTGCTCGGGGAGACCGCGCCGTCGAGACCGAGCGCGGAGCCGGGTACGAAAGCCGGCGCGCATGCGGCCGCGCTAAGGATAGCGCAGTCCTTGATGAAGTCGCGTCGCCCAACGCGTCGAGATGTTTTGTCCATAAGTTACGTCCTCCCTTAGGTCGTTTGGCGTCGAAATCTACCCGAACGGCAAACGGTAATGAAACGTATTTTTGTGTTATCTAATGCGGGAAACGCGCTAAAATAACGCGTGTCGCTTTATCATATAGTAGTTGGGGATAAAAATCAAGTTTTTCGCCAAAATTTTTATCTGTTTTAAAAAACTGTGAATGTGTCGTGTTTGGCTAAAACTTTAGCTCTTTTTGAAAGTTTTTTGAAATTTCTTTCTAATGACCTTGCTTGACTACGACGGAATCTGTACTATGAAGACGATGTGCGCTTGACCGTCGGATCAAGGGGGACGTGGAAGGCGCTGTTGCTCGTAAGGATTCCGAGCTAGTTTGCTTTTGCGTGATTGAGAGCCGCAAAGGCGACGCGATACGCCCAAGGATGGGACTCTAGCAATAATAGTCTCTGATTTGGCATGCCGCTATCTTTAACGATATTAGGCGCGCGAGAATAAGGGGGATCGAATTTCGATCGTTCTTGCGTTCACCGACACTACGGGTTGTCGTCGTCTAGTAATATGGGGAAATTATAGGTTTACACAAGATGAAATTCAACTTATTTGCTAACATTTGTAAGAACGATATCGCTAAGACCTCTAAGGCCGCCGTTGCGAAACTGCGTTTAGAATCTCTTGAAAACCGCCAAATGCTCAGCGCGACTACCGCCGCCGACCTCGACGCTATCCAAGACGTTACCGAGACCGCCGCCGTCCAAACGGTCGAAGAAACGGTCGCGCCGATCGATCTTTCCGCCGTCGTCGAAACCGCGACTTTGCTCGAGCAATACGAACAGATCCCCGAAGACGAATACGTTACCGTCGAGACCGAAGAAACTACCGTCGAGATCGGCGATTACGACGAAACGACCGACTACGTTTTCCGCGTCCAAGCCGTCGGTTCCGGCGCTTATGAATCCTCCGATTTCGGCTACGTCGGACTTGGCGCCTATCAACCTCACATCGTCGTCGATCCTATCTCCGACGCCGTTAACTTCCGCCATCCCGGCGTCGCCGTCGCCAACGTCAGCGCCTCCAACTTCGAACCGACCGAATTCTCCGTCTATCTCAACGGCGAGCCGACCGACGTCTTCTCCGTCGTCGACGGTAAAGTTATTTACAACGGCGGTCTGACCTGGTCCGAAGACGCGATCGAGATCGAGATCGTCGCTTCTAACGGCGAAGTTGAAGCCTCCGACTCCATCCTCGCCTTGGTCAACGGCAAATTGAAAATGACGACGGTCAAAGTTACGCCGAACGAATCGACCGTTACTCTCAACTGGACCGCGATCGCGAACGCCTCTTACTACCGCGTGCAATACGCCGCCGAGGGCGACGTCGCTTTCAAGACGCTCGCCGTGTCCGCCGACCAAACTTCGCTCGAACTCGAACTCGACCCGAACGGTTCTTACCTCTTCCGCGTCAAGTCGATGGGTAAAGGCGTCTATCTCAACGCCGACTGGTCGTACGCTTCCTTGAACTGGAACGGCGACTACGATCTCCGCTCGCTCGAACTCGTCGACGTCCAAAACGTCGTCCGCAACGTCGAATACGGCTCCGTCCTCGCGACTCTCAAGACCGCCAATCTCAAGGGCGCGGAATACGCCGTCCTGCTCAACGGCGAACCGACCGACGCTATCGTCGTCGCCGACGGGCAACTCGTCTACGCTAGCAGACTGCCGATCGCCGAAGACGCTTATACCGTCGAAGTCGTCGCCACGCTTGGCAAGTCCGTTCTCAGCGATTCCTTCGAACTGACCGTCGTCGGCAAGATGGATATGTGCCGCTTCGAAACGAGCGCTACCGCCGATTCTATCACGATCGCTTGGCAAGAATACGTCGGCACGGATAGCTTCCGCGTTCAATACAAGGCGGACGGCGACGAAGACTATACCGAAGTCCGCGTTACCGGCAACTCGTTCACGCTTGAAGGCCTGGATCCCGGCGTCAACTACACCTTCCGCGTCAAGGCGTTGCACCAAGCCGATTCTTCCTTCTTGACTTCCGACTGGAGCTATTGCGACGTCGCGACCGTTTCCCCGTCGATCGCTATTGTTGATTCCGTCGACTCGTTCAGCTTCCGTCAACGCAACAACGTCGTCGCCACGTTCGACCTCGTCGGCGTCGACCCGTCCACGCTCGTCGTCAAGATGAACGGCGAAGCGACCTCCTGTTTCGCGATCCGCGGCAACTCCGTCGTCTACCTCGGCGGTCTGAGCTGGATCGAAGAAGCGATCGAACTTGAAGTTAGCGGCATGTCCGGCTCCGTCGCCGTCTCCGACGCTTGCGAAACGATCGTCAACGGCAAGTTGCTGAAAGCGGACGTCGTCGTCACTCCGAGCGAAGATAGCGTCAACGTTCAATGGAAAGATCGTAATAAAAACATCAACTACTACCGCTTTGAATACTGCGTCGGCGGCACGGAAGACTGGACCTCCGTCGTCGTTCAACCGGGCGAAGGGAACCTTGATCTCGATATCGACCCCAACGGCTCTTACCAATTCCGCGTTAAGGCGTTCGGTTCCGGCGTCTATCTCAATTCCGACTGGTCTTACGCCGCGTTGAACTACGAAGCTCCGAACGTCGCGGAAGGCGAACTTGAAGAAGACGGCGTCTATTTGAAGAACGTCGTTAGCTCGACTCAAAACACCGTTTACGACGTCGTTCTCGCCGATATCTCGCTCGTCGGGCTCGATCCCGCTACGACCGAATACGCCGTGACGCTCAACGGGCAAAAGACGAACGCGATCGTCGTTCAAGACGGCCAACTCGTCTACGTCGGCAAGCTCGCGATCTCCAACGACAACTACCAAGTCACGCTCACCGCGACTTGCAACGGCGTCGAATATTCCGATTCCTTCGATCTTAACGTCTTCGGTAAGATGAATATGGCGAAGATCAAGACCGAAGTCGTCAACAATACGATCACGATCGCGTGGCAAGAATACGCCGAAGCGAGCCGTTACCGAGTTCAATACAAGCCGGCCGGATCCGACGAATACGTCCAGATCTTCGTTACCGAACCGACGTTCACGATCGAAAACGCCGACGTCGACGTCCAATACGAAGTTCGCGTCAAAGCGATCGCGAAGGCCAACACCTCGTTCCGTAACTCCGATTGGAGCTACGCTTACGCCGAAGCGTTGTTGCCGCGCGTCGAGTTTGATGCTGAAACGACTTCCGTCTACGCCGCCGCCGCCGACGTCGTTATCGGACGCGTCAACGTCGTCGATTTCGAAGCGACCGACGTGGTCGTCAAGGTCGACGGCGAAGTCAGCGACAAGTTCGTTATCGAAGACGGCGCTCTCAAGTACATGGGCGGTTTGGACGCGAAACTCGGTTACGCGATCGAGATCGTCGCTTCTAACGCCGACGTCGAAGCTTCCGCCGAAACCACGCTTGACGCTATCATGAAGCTCGCTACGCCGGAAGTCGACGCGAAGGTCGTCGGCACGACTATCGTCGTCAACTGGGACGCTATCGACAACGCCGACGGTTACATCCTGCAATATACTTCCGGCAACGGCGTCTCCGTCGACCTCAACGTCGACAACGACGATTATCGCGTCGAAGCGCTCGACGACGGACTCTACAAGCTCGTCTTCGTCGGTTCCGCTAGCAACGTCGAAGAAGTCGAAGTTTCGGAATTGCCCGAAGAAGTTGAAAACGTCGACAACTTGGTTATCGAAGAATGCGAACTCTGGAATCCCACGGTCGAAGAAATGTTGGAGGGTATTTCTTACTTCGTCATATCTGAAGCGAACAAGAAATTGTTCTTCAACTGAAGATCGTTGTAACGTAGCGCGCTTCGCCCTCGATTGCGGGGACGAAGCGCGGGGATGACGACCTCGTGAACGCCGCTTAAGTACTTTTTGAAAAAATTTTTAAGTTAACACTGTTAACTTTGTTGATATCATGTTGTGTTAAACATAATATGATAAGAGATAATACAAGATTTTTTTTTTACGTTCGTTTGAGTGTTCAGTATATTTCGCTTGATTGGATTATTACAGCAGAGATGGTTTGATTGTGCGGGTAACGCTGAATATGCGAACGAGTGAAGTAAGAAATTCTCGTAAGTATCTTAGTTGCCGTTCTTGTTTGAGCAACTTCGGCGACTAAAATACGTCAAAGGCCCGGACGAGGCTTGAGGATACGTATAGTAGGCGTCGTATTCCGACGCGTCGTTAAATTTATTGGGGAAAGTATTGCAACGTTACAGACAAGCGTTGTGATAACTTTTGGTATCGTATATCCGTTTGAGGTTACGCGATTGGGAAGCATGTGCGTGATTCAAACGATGATGTGACAAGCGTTGATTAAAACATTTGTTTAGGAACTCTAATATGAAAAAACTTTTTGGTTCTCGCAACTCTGATTCTGTTCGTCCTTCTTCCTTGCGCGTTGAAGCCCTTGAAGATCGTCAAATGCTGAGCGTCACCGACGTCGCCGCTCTCGCTCTCGCTAGCGACAACGCCGTCGAAGTCGCCGCCGCCCCTGAAGAAGTCGCCGCTATCGATCTTAGCGCCGTCGAATCTTCCGCCGTCAACGTCGACCAACTCGTCGATACCGTCCAAAATATCGCCGTCGATACCGTTATCGCCAACGTCTCCGTTGAAGGCCTCGAAGGCGACGTCACCTATAAAGTCTCCGTCGACGGCGCCAACAGCAAGGCGTTCGAAGTCCAAGACGGCCAACTCGTTTACGTCTCCAAGGTCGCGATCACGCCCGAAACGCCTTACAGCGTCGTCGTTACCGCCTCCAACGGCGAAGAATCCGTCTCCAGCGAAGCCATCTCCCTCACCGTCTTCGGTAAGATGGAAAAAGCGAAGGTCACGACCGAACTCAACGGCGACTCCATCTCCGTCGATTGGCAAGACTATCCCTATGCTTCCCGTTACTGGGTCGAATACAAGACCGAAGCCGACTCCGCTTTCACTCGCGTCGTAACGACTGAATCCGAAGCCGTCCTTGAAAACCTCGAAGGCAACGAAGTTTATACCATCCGCGTCAAGGCGCTCGGCGATTCCGCTTACAACACGCTCAACTCCGACTACGTCTACGCGACCGTCTCCACCTCCGCGCCGGTCGTCAACATCGTTTCCGCCGTTGAAGCTATCGATTACCGCGAAGTTGGCGGCGTCGTCGCCACGTTCACCGTCGAAAACTGCGACAACCCCGCCTACGTCGTTCTTGACAATGGCGTTCCGACCGAAAACTTCGCCGTTGAAGGCGACGCGATCGTCCTCGTCGGCGACGTCCTCCACGAAGCTCAACCGCACGACCTCCAACTCGTCGTTGTCGATGAAGTCACCGGTTTGGGCGGCGAATCTGAAGTTATTTCCGTCGCTATTACCGGTAAACTCGATAAGACGGTCGTTACTGTTGACTCCGTCACCGACACGACCGCGTCCATCTCTTGGACCCCCGTTGAAAACGCTTGCGCTTACAGCATTCAATACGTTAAGGGCAACGGCAAGAACTTCACCGTTGTCGAAGTTCCCGCCGATCAACTCTCCTACACGATTGAAGGTTTGGATCAAAATACCGATTACCGCGTCCGCGTTAAGGGCGTCGCCAAGGAATCCGGTATCATCGCCGACGGTTTCTATGTCGCTTTTACTACCGAAGAGACCGTCTTCGTTAAGTTGGCCAAGCCGGTCGTCAATCCTACCGACGTCACCGTCGACGGCTCCGTCGCCAGCGCTTTCGTGACTTGGAAAGCGGTCGAAAACGCTTCCGCTTATAGCGTCCAATACAGCTTGAACTCTTCCAAGACGTTCACCGTCGTTGAAGTTTCCGCCGACCAACTTTCCTACACGATCGAAGGTCTGCAAGCCGGTAAAGACTACAAGGTTCGCGTCCGCGCCCTCGGTACCGGCCGTTATACCGACTCTGACGCCGGTTACGACTACTTCTCTACCGTCGCCGACAACGACGTTGAAGAAGACGATCTCGCCAACTTCCTCGCCGAAGCTTTGCTTGCTTGAGATCGCGTGACGCGCAGTAGCGAATCCGCTTAACGACACATTGAGCCCGAGACGCCCCATCACGGAACGTCTCGGGCTATTTTTGTATTTAAGCGCGTCGATAGGAGGACGTCCTGCGCCCTTTTTTCAACGAACTTGTTTCTTTTCGTTTATTTTAGGGAATTTAGAACGGGGAAGGGACTTATCTTTTTCATAATTAGATAGTATAATGCCCCGCGTTATTATAAGGGGAATCGCCTTTGAATTCGGTAAGTCGGTTTAAAGACTTGCGGGTTCGTGCGTTCAACTATTGGACACGACGAGTAAGAACGCGGACTTTAAATTATAAGCAGGTGGCGAAAACGTTGCGGCGAAGAATAGGCGTCGTTACGTTTTGAATGGATCGTCCAACGAGGAATATGATGAATTATGCCCGCGGCTAGGATGCGTCTGTTAGTAAGGTAAGAACCCAGCGCCCTGAATCGTTAGAAGCTCGCCAAATGCTTAGCGCGAACGGTCTTGCCGCCGTCTCGTTGACGATATACTGGAAGCACGTCGATGGCGCTTCCGCTTATAGCGTCCAATACGCCGTCGGAACGTGCAAGACGTTCAAAGTCGTCGAAGTTTCCGGCGACCAACTTGAAGATGAAGAAGACGTCTTCAAGATCCTCGCCGCTTCGATCCTTAGCTGAACTTTGCGCGGACGACTCGGGTCTGCGTAGAGCCGAGTTCGCCTGAGCTGTGAATGGTGTTCCGAACGTCTTCCGCTGCGTTCGGATCTTTTTTCAGTTCCGATTGAGGAAATACAAAGAATAACGAGAATAGGAGGAATATTTATAAAGACGTAAATAATAGAATTAGAAAAAGTAAGGACTATTTATTGATTTTTCGGAGTTTTTGTGGAGGAAAAAGCGGAAAAGTACGTTATTATCGATAAGCGCCGCTATATAGGGAAATAGTCTCCCTGTTCTCGGAGAGGACCGGGGTAGTGGATCGGCGAGTTAGCGTGTGGAGCGCGTATTTGGGCGCTTTTAGGGGGCTATCTCGCACAAATAAAACGCAAACCGTTACGGCGTCGAGCGTATGAAACTCTTAAACGCGATCGACGACGGTAGTGTTCATAAGGACCTTATAATGAAGAATTTTATGAATTGGAATCAACGTAAGTTCGACGCTCTCAGCGTTCGCCCGAAATCTCTCCGTCTTGAAGCTCTTGAAGAACGCCAAATGCTTAGCGTTACCGATCTTGCTTCGCTCGCCGCCGTTAACGACGCCGCGCTCGTTGAAGTCGCCGCCAATGAAAACGCGTCGCCCGCGATCGAGCTTGGCGCGCTAGAAGTCGCGGAAGAACTCTCGATCGACGAAAAAGCCGTCGACGAACTCGAATCGCAAGGCGCGCACATCGGCACGACTTACATCGGGGATTACCTGACCTCGATGGTCGTCGACGTCAGCGATTGCAAAGAACTTACGATCTCCGACGCCGGCGGCGCTTTCTCGCGTCTTTCGTCGATCAGATTTATGGGAACGGGCGACACGCAAAGCCTCGTCGTCGACGTCAAAGCGTTGAATTCCATCGTCTTGAGCGGCAGTCTCTCCGCCTCCGGTATAAAGATCTCCGCCGCCGAAAAATTGGACACGGTCCGTCTTGCCGGCGCCAAGCTTGATTCGTTGACGATCGCTTGCGAGGGCGTGTCTACGCTCAACGCGCTTGAAGTTTCCGGTTGCGGTCTCTCCAATTTCGTTTTACAAGGCAGTTATCCATCGCTCAGTTCGCTCGATCTCTCCGGGAACAGCCTAAAGACCGCCGACGCTTCCGCCGCGAGAAAACTATCGAATCTTACCGTCGACGATAACGTCAAGAATATCCAAGTCGACCATGGTTCCGCTCCCGTTACGATTCGATTCAAGACGAGTTCCGCCGCGTCGAGTTTCCACGCTTCCGCTTACGGCGGTATGCCGATCGACGTTACTAGCGACGGCGACGGCTACGTCAAGATGCGCGTTACCGCCGACGAATTCGATAAGATCACGGTAACGTCTCCCGTAGGAGCGGCTTATGTCAACGCGTTGATGAATGTCGAACAACATACGAAAGCTGTTTCGTGGGCGGACACGCATGTCGTTCTCGCCAACGTCGATATCATTTCGAAGTTGTATTCGGTCGACCTGAATCTCGTCAAGGTCGCGCTCGATTCGTTCACCGTCGAACAGACCGCGTTGTACGTCACTCTTAACTCTAACGGCGAACTCGTTTATAACGGCGGACTTTCTATGTCCGACGCCTGGCGTACCGTTACGCTCACTTGCGAATCCGGCAAAGACGACGCGCAGATGGCGTTCGACAAAACGAGCGTCGATTTCCGCGTCGGCCCCGTCGCGATCGACGCGCCGGCGTATGTGAATTTCGTTGCCGAGGAATCGACCTCTTCCCAAGCCGTCTTTAAATGGGCGGCGGTCGATAACGCGCCCGGCGGATATTTTTATTCCTGCGTTAATAATACGACCGGCGAGGTAGTCGAAGGCCGAACGGATTCGACTTCCTTCAAGATCGACGGCGAACCCGGAACGCGCTTCGACTTCTGCGTCCGCGCTCTCGCCGACGCGAACGATCGTCGATATATCGACTCCGATACGATTTCTACGCAAGGTTACGTCAAACTCGAACTCGCCACGCCTGTCGTGTCTACGTATTTTATTAGCGCCCAGATCGCCGGCATTACTTGGAACGCCGTCGAACACGCCGTGAAGTACGTCTTCGAGTGGACTATCATTGAGGATTCTCAGGTCGTCGCGCAATTCCGCGGGGAAACGGAAGCCACGAAATTTAACGTCAGCGACGGGTTGGACGTCGACGGCCGTTTTGTCGAGATTCCTGATGGCGCCCAGATCGACGTTAACGTGAAGGCTATCGCGGATCGCGCCGACAAAGATTACGGCGACAGTGAGAACGGTTCGACGCGATTTAATTTGAAGAAATATCTGGACTCGCCTATCTTGAGCGTTCCGGAAATCACGAAGACTTCCGCCAAATTTACGTGGGAACCGGTCGAACACGCCGTTAGTTATAGCATCGCCTATACCGTCAACGAGGAATTCAAGCTGGAAGACGTTTCCGATCTTTCCTTCGTCGTTACCGGCCCTGTCGCTTCAACCGTTACTTTCTACGTCATCGCGACCACCTCGCAGGGCGATCCCGACTACGTCCCAAGCAAGCCAGCCTGGACGTGCGTCAAGTTTGAAACGATCAAACTCGGTACGCCGAATATTGCTCTCAGCGCGCTTTTGACGGATCAAAGCTCGATGTTGTTCGTTTGGGACGCCGTCGACAACGCCTCCGCCTACGCGTTGACTATTACCAATACGACCACGGGCGAATCCTCCAAGCTTCAGACTTCGGAAACGTTTCTCTCGCTCGAAGGTAAAAGCGGCGATCATATTCAGGTCGATATTCAAGCGGTCTCCAACGATCCCTACTATACGACGTCCGACGTCGCGACCGCTACCGGTATGTTCAAGTATGTGCTTGACACGCCCGTTGTCGTTGTCGACGAAGTCAACGTCGATTCTGCGACGATCTCTTGGGCCGCGATCGAAGGCGCGAGCGAATACCGTTTGACGTGGTTGGCGATAGGCGACGCGGAGACTCGTTCCGTCTCCGTTAACACAGCCGGCACGACCTACGCGTTCAACGCAGAATCTTACGGCGCCGTTATCGCGGAAGGTTCAACGATCGTGTTCTCCGTTCGAGCGCTCGCCGATCCGGAAAGCTTGCGTTGGACCGACGGCGATCTCGCCGCCGATATCGTTGTGTTGAAGAACTACCTTGCCGCGCCGGTCGTCGACGTCGTCGAGGTTACGAACCGAACCGCTGAATTCGCTTGGACCGCCGTCGAGAACGCCGCGGGCTACAAAGTCGTCTACACGATCGACGACAGCGAAGACGTTGTTGAAAATATTGCCGATACGACGTTTACCGTTGAGGCGTATCCCGGGGCCGTCGTCAATATCTCCGTGATCGCGATCGCAGCGCAAGACGACGCGCAACATGTCGATTCGAAAGCCGGCGAAGCGACCGCTTGGCTCGAATTGATCAAACTCGAAGCGCCAGTCGTCAGCGTCGATCCGGTCGCTACGAACCAAGACCGGATCGTGTTCGCGTGGGCGCCCGTTGAAGGCGCGGATCGTTACCAAATTACGTATGTCAACGAGACTACCGGAGAAACCGAAACGTCTCTTGGCGCGGAAACTAAGATCGTGGTGAACGGTAATAGCGGCGATCGTATCGCGCTCAGCGTTCAAGCGTGTTCCGATTCCGCTTACTATGCCGCTTCCGACGTCGCGAACGCCGACGGCATGATCAAGTATATGCTCGCGTCCCCGGAGATCGTTTATGAAGAAGTTGGCGTCGATTCCGCGACTATCTCGTGGAACGCTTCCGAAGGCGCGATCGAATACCATATGACGTGGGGCGTTTTGAAAGACGGAACCAACGAATGGAGCGATACTGTCGACGTTCATACGACCGACACGACTTATACGTTTGACGCTACGACGTATGGCGGGCTCGTTCCCGAAGGCGCGAAGCTTAGCTTCATGATGCAGGCGATCGCCGATCCGCAGGACGCGTACTGGACCTCCGGCGTTCAAGAATATAAGGTCTTCTCGTTGAAGAACTACCTTGCGACCCCCGTCGTGAACGTCGTCGACATTACGACCTCTTCCGTCGATTTCGCTTGGGAAGACGTTGAAGGCGCCGTGAGCTACAACGTCGTTTATACGATCGACAACGGCGAAGAGATCGCCGACAACGTCGTCGACGCCGCCTATACGATCTTCGCGGCGCCGGGTTCTATCGTCAATATCGCCGTGACCGCGGTCGCCGCCGACGGCGACGAGATCTACGTCGATTCTAAAGACTCCGGCAGCGCGTCCGCGACGATCAAAGACGTCGCCGCCATCAAGGTCGAGCGGCTTCTCGATTCCGTCGCGTACAACAAACTCGGCGCCGTCGTCGCTACCTTTGAAGCCGTTAAGCTCGACCCCGCGACGATCGTCGTTCTCGATAACGGACAACCGACCGACCTGTTTGCGATCGACGGCTCTAGCGTCGTCGTCGCCAACAAGTTGCTGAACGTCGCGACCGATCACAATATCACGCTCGTCGCCGGCGACGTCGTCTCCGATAATATCGCCGTCGAAGCGACCGGTAAGTTGGCCAAGCCGACCAAGGTCGTCGCGAGCGACGTTACGCAAAACAGCGTCACGATCTCCTGGAAGGCCAACGCCGAAGCGACCGCTTACAGCGTCCAATACGCCGTTGGCGCGAGTAAGACGTTCAAGGTCGACGAAGTTTCCGGCGATACCACGACTATCACGATCGACGGCTTGAAGGCCGCGACCGATTACCGCGTCCGCGTTAAGGCGATCAACGTCGGCGCCGGTCTTTCCTCCGACGCGACTTACGTCAACGTTACGACCGAAGCCGAACCGTCCCTCACGATCGAACAAGTCGTCGATTCCGTCCGCCATGACGCTATCGGCGCTGTCGTCGCCACGTTCGACGCCGTCAACGTCGATCCTTCCACGATCACGATCATTGACAACGGCGAAGAATCCGGTCTGTTCGCGATCGAAGGCAATACCGTCGTCGTCGCTAGCAGCTTGCTGAACGCCTCGAACCCGCACGATATCACGCTCGTCGCCGGCGACCTCGTCACCGACACGATCACCGTCGCCGTCACGGGCAAATTGGCTAAGACGACCGCCAAGGTCGACGCCGTCTCCTACGACAGCATCTCCGTTTCCTGGAAGGCCGTCGAAGGCGCGAGCGCTTACAGCGTCCAATACGTCAAGGGGACCGGCAAGACGTTCAAAGTCGTCGAAGTTCCCGGCGATCAACTCTCTTACACGATCGAAGGCTTGAAGGCCGATACCGACTACCGCGTCCGTGTTAAGGCCGTCGCCGTCGAATCCGGTCTCGAATCTGACGCCGCTTACGTCAGCGCCACCACCGCGCCCGCGCCGTCCATCGCGATCGAACAAGTCGTCGACTCCGTCAAGTACGACGCTATCGGCGCCGTCGTCGCCACGTTCGACGTCGTCTCGCTCGACCCGAGCGCTATCGTCGTTCTCGACAACGGAGAACCGACCGGTCTGTTTGCAATCGAAGGGAACAACGTTGTCGTCGCGGGCAACCTGCTCGACGCCGCGAACCCGCACGAGATCGTCCTTACCGTCGGCGATATTGCCGCCGACGCGATCTCCGTCGCCGTTACGGGCAAGCTGGCAAAGACGACCGTCAAGCTCGTCGACGTTACCGACAGCTCCGCGACGATCTCCTGGAAGGCCGTCAAAGGCGCGACCGCTTACAGCGTCCAATACGCCGTCGGCACGAGCAAGACGTTTAAGGCGATCGAAGTTTCCGGCGACCAACTCTCTTACACGATCGAAGGCTTGAAGGCCGCGACCAATTACCGCGTCCGCGTTAAGGCGATCGCCGGCGCGTCCGGTATCAGTTCCGACGCCACGTACGTCAACGCGACGACGTTGGCTGTCGCCGAGCAACTTGAAGACGAAGACCTCTTCGAGATCCTCGCCGCTTCGATCCTCAACTGAGCGCCGCGGCGATAACGCCAAACTCGGTTAAGTAATAGCGTGGCCCGAACGGTACGAATTATCGTCCGGGCTATTTTGTTATGAAAAATGATAGTAAATGCAAGAAAAATTATCGAATGGCGTTGTTGACGATATTTTTCCGGCATAATAAGTAAGTGAACGAGTAGAGCGCGTTTCCGACGCAGGTTACGACTACTTCTCCACCGACGTTGAAGAAGACGACCCGACAACTTCCTCGCCGAAGATTTGCTTGCTTGAGATCGCGTAACGCGTAGTTACGAACCCGTGTAACGATATATTGAGCCCGAGACGCCCATCACGGAACGTCTCGGGCTTTTTTAATGATTATTTTTGAGAATTGTTGAAAATCTAAAATAAATATTACAGAGTGGTTTTTAGTTGCCTTTTGTGTTAGACTTTCATAATGTATAGAAAGAAACGCTTGAAATTCGAGCCGCTATAACAAGAAGAGGACGGGTTCTTGCGTTAGACGAGACGATCGTGTCGTTCCGACGCGGTCGTGACGTTTGGTTCGACGTTGAATTCGAGGTTTTGTCACAAATGAAAAGATACGTCGACTTTTGCTTTTATTCCCAGTAAACGTTATAAAGGGAAATTGTTGATTAAAAAAACAAGAATATTTTTTGTTCTTGTCGATTTAAGGGTAGGTGGCGCTTAAAAAGCGTCGATTAAATGTATAATATAGTTATTATCTTGGGGAAGAGGTCCTCGTGCGTCAATTATAGGGGCGTTCGTGGACCGGCGATAGTAAGCGCATTTCCTTCATGCCTTTGGTGGAGTTGTCGCGCCGTTGGACCTGCCTCCGTTGCCGCGCGCGACTTTTAAGAAATTTGCGCCGACTATCTACTAGTAGGAGTCGTAACCGACTCTTCGCGCCGAGTTACGACTACCACGTTTAATAGATTGGATCGTGTAATAATGAAAAAGTTTATGAATTTGAATCAACGTAAAGCCGACGCTTGCACTGCTAAAACTCTGCGCCTTGAAGCTCTTGAAGATCGTCAGATGCTGAGCGCTACCGACATTACCTCCCTCGCCGCCGCTAACGATTCCACCGTTGAAGTTGCCGCCGTTGAAGTCGTTACTCCCGCCATCGAACTCGGCGCTCTCGAGATCGCCGAATCCGCCGCCGGCGACCAAGCCGCTATCGCTCAACTTGAAGCGCAAGGCGCGGTCGTTGACGCCACCTACCGTACCTCCGGCACCGTTTCTCAAATGGTCGTCGACGTCACCAACTGCGAAAACCTCGACATTGTCGCCACTAACGACGCTTTCGCTAACCTCATTTCGCTGACCCTCAAGGGCTCCGGCGAGACCAATGCCGTCGCCGTCTCCGTTCCTAACTTGGAAACGCTCATCGTCGAAGAAGCGACTTCCATCGAGAACTTGACCGTCGAAAGCGTCTCTCGTCTTACCTCTGTCGGTTGCGCCAACGCCGATATCGACTCTCTGACCATTGGTACTCCGACTTCCGCTTCTTTGCGTTTCCAAACGCTTAACGCCGCAAACTGCGGTTTGAGCAACTTCGAACTTGCCGGCAGACACGCTAGTCTTTCTAGCGTCGACCTCACCGGCAATAACTTGGAATCCGTCGACGTCGCGAGCGCGATGACTATCACGACGCTTTCCGTCGACGATAGCGTCGCCGATATCCAAGTCAGACACAGCATGAATACGCTTACGCTCCGCCTCAAGAGCGCTTCCGACGCTAGCGCGTTCAGCGCCGCCGCTTACGGCGGTATGCCGATCGCCGTCGTCAACGACGGCAACACCGGCTGCGTCAAGACGTCTCTCACCGGCGACGACTTCGACAAGATCACGATCGCGACCCCCAACGGCGCGATGTGCGTCAACGCGTTGCTCGCCGTCGAACAACTCGAAGAATCCGTTACTTGGAAAGATACGAACGTCGTTATCGCCAACGTCGACGTCGTCACCTCGATCTATACGGTCGACCTCAACGTCGTCAAGGTCCAACTTGACAACATGACCGGCGAACAAACCGCTCAATACCTGACGCTCAACGCCAACGGCGAACTCGTCTACAAGGGCGGTCTCGCAGCCGGTTCGACCCACAACGTCATGATCTCCGCCGAATCCTCCAAGGACGACGACCAAATGGCGTTCGATAGAACGAACCTCAGCTTCTCGATCGTTGCGGTCGAACTCGAAACGCCGAATGTTAACGTTGGCGAAGTCACCGCCGAATCCGCGGAATTCACTTGGAACGCCGTTGAAGGCGCCGCGATGTACGAAGTCTACTATACTATCAAAGACGGCGATAACCCGTTGATCGGCGGCGGCTCTTTTGTTACGGAACCTACTTGCACGATTACCGGCAACCCCGGCGCCGTTATCAAGGTCGATATCACCCCGATGCCCGCTGTTGGCGATCCCGCTTATGTCAAGGCTAGCGTCCCCGGTCGCGCGTCCGCCACGCTCCTCGAAGACGCGAGCATCGAAGTCGAACAACTTCTTTCCAGCGTTGGCTACAACAAGATCGGCACGGCCGTCGCTACGTTTGAAGTCAGCGCGGTCGATCCGTCCACGATCGTCGTTCTCGATAACGGCGAAGCGACCGATCTGTTCGCGATCGAAGGCAATAGCGTCGTCGTCGCCAACAAGTTGCTGAACGTCGCGGCCGATCACAATATCACGCTCGTCGCCGGCGACGTCGTTTCCGACAATATCGCCGTCGAAGCGACCGGTAAATTGGCCAAGCCGACCAAGGTCGTCGCGAGCGACGTTACGCAAAACAGCGCCACGATCTCCTGGAAGGCCAACGCCGAAGCGACCGCCTACAGCGTTCAATACGCCGTCGGTACGAGCAAGACGTTCAAGGTCGTCGAAGTTTCCGGCGATACCACGACCATCACGATCGACGGCTTGAAGGCCGCGACCGATTACCGCGTTCGCGTTAAGGCGATCAACGTCGGCGCCGGTCTTTCCTCCGACGCGACTTACGTCAACGTTACGACCGAAGCCGAACCGTCCCTCACGATCGAACAAGTCGTCGATTCCGTCCGCCATGA
>JAZRWE010000047.1:0-24848 GCA_045599605.1 Thermoguttaceae bacterium | reverse complement strand
CACGACGAATGCGGCTGCGGTTGCAAACACGACCACGACGAATGCGGCTGCGGTTGCAAACACGACCACGACGAGTGCGGCTGCGGTTGCAAACACGACCACGACGAATGCGGCTGCGGTTGCAAACACGACCACGACGAATGCGGCTGCGGTTGCAAACACGACCACGACGAATGCGGCTGCGGTTGCAAACACGACCACGGCGAATGCGATCGTGAATGCGACGGTTGCGATCACGACGAATGCGGTTGTGGTTGCGGTTGTTGCGGCGGCGAACCGGAACGCAAATTCTTGGTCGAACGCTGGGTGAACGACAACTTCCGCGCGTTGACGGAATGCCTCTACGAACTGTTGTACGCTTATCTCGATCAAAAGAACAAGGCGCAAGCGTACACGACTTGCGCTTACGCCGACAAGCTCGAAAAAACGTATCGTTCGGTCCTTCGCGACGACGAAACGCTCGATATGGAATTCATGAAGACGATCCGCGAGATCGGCGCTTCGCTCTGAACTTGCCGCGCGCTGACGCGTTGAAATAATTAAACACGCTCGAGACACGACGTTTCGAGCGTGTTTTTTATTACAAGGGAACGAAACGTTCCCGAAACTCGGTCCGACTCTTCCGCGAGCGTTCTCTCGTCGTCGAGCGTCCGTAGTCGCGGTAGAGCGTAATAAGAAAAGTGATAAACGAAGTCTCGTGAAAATTCTTTATTTTTCCTTCTCGAAGCGCTATAATCAGTAAGTCGTCGCGAGCGATACGCGTCGACGAAACGAGCAACCTATGAGGAGATGAAGACATGCGCAAGAAATTAACTTCGGCGTTATTAGCGGCGTTGTTATTCCCGGCGACGTGGACATACGCGTCGTACGCGGTAGACGAACAAGTAGGCGAACGTCCTTACGAGATGGTCTGGGCGGGTCGCGATGAAGAAGAGCGAACGCCGGTAGTCGACTTCGAATCGCTCGACGGCTGGACGGTCGAAGTCGCCAACGCAGTCGCGTCGTTCGAGCGTTCACGCGAAGAGCAGATGTACGGACAGTACGTCGGGAAGCTGACTTACCGCCTTGGGGACGGACAAGACGCGCCGAGAGTCGACGTGCGTCCGCCCGCGCCTATTGAGATACAAGACGCCGATATCGACACGATCTCGCTCTGGGTCAACGGCAACAACTGGGGTTGGACGCCGGATCCGAATACCCCGCAGGTCGCTATCTCCATACTCTTCCAAAACGCGGAAGGACAAGAGGTAGTCGTTCCCACGCGCAACGTCGACTGGAACGACTGGTTCCTGGTCTACGTCAAGCTCAACGCGAGCGTTCGCAAGCAATTAGGTACCGCGCCGAAATTCGCGGGCCTGCGCGTGACGGGCGGAACGAACAAAGAAGATCGTTCGCTCCATTTCGATTCTCTCTGCGCGTTCAAAGAAGAGCTTAAGCCGTTAGATATCACGCTTCGCGCGAAGCCGGGAATCGAACTGTTTGAAGGTCAACCTCTCGGTATCAACGCGGGCGAAGGTCGCCTACCCTTCCCGACGACGGAAGACACGATCCTGCCGACGTCTTCGGAACCGAACCAACGTCCGATGTTCCATTTCTACGGCGACGCGTGCGACTTCGTTTACGAGACGTTGAACGATTCGCTCGTCTACTACTATAAACCTAGCGCGGGGGACTGGTCGGACGTATCGGTCAGTTGGAACAACGGTTCGCGCTTCTATCCGTGCCAAGGCGGGGGCGTGAAGACGCTCATCGGAGATAACGGGCAAGGAGAAAGCGTTGAAAAAGCGGAACTCGTCAAATTCGAGCAGACCGACTACGGCGCCAAAGCGACGTGGAAGTTGACGTCCGCTACGACCTCCGCCGTCGTCGAGTATCGCTTCCGGTTGAAGGACAAGAGCTTGATCGTCGACACGATCGCGCTCGGCGGCAACGTCGCGTGCGTAAGCGCGGGTCGATTAGACAAAGTGGATTCTCCTCGCGTTTACACGATCCCCTACTATCTTTACGATTACGGCAAGCGTCCCGGCGTCGCGGTCTTCAAGCCGAGCGAGTCGGAACCGACGTTGTTCGCGAGCGCGCATATCGACTGGTATCGCAGCGGCGCGTCGTATCTGCAAGGCGCCAACGGAGTTGGAGTCTATGAGAAAGAAGAACTGACGGGTCCGATCGGTCAGAAAGTCAAGACGAAGAAGACGTATCGTTTCGCGACGCTCAACGGCGGCGCGGATTATCGCGCGAAGACGGACGGAACGCGCAACGACGTTTACGAGCGCTTCATCTTCACGATCTCCCCGCGATTTGAAGAAACGCTGCCGTCGATCGCCAACCCGAAGTCGCCGTATCGCAACGTTGCCGGCAAAGGCGTCTGGAACGCGCACGGCGCGACGACGCGCGACGGCGACAAGCGTTTCTGGCGCGACGTATGGCGACGCGGTATGAAACACGTCATCGTCACGGACCACGAGGTGTGTTGGCGCGACGCAGGCGAATCGTTCACGTTCAGAACTAAGCCCGCGCCTAAGAAGGGCGGCGACGAAGGTTGGTACGATTATTCCCGCTTCATGCAAGACGAACTTGGTTTCGTCTACGGCCCTTACAACAACTTCACAGACTTCGCGCCGGTCAACGAGTACTGGTCGCCGGATATGATCGGCCGCAACTCCGACGGTTCGCTACAAAACGCGTGGTTCCGCTGCTACGCGCCGAAACCGACGCGCGCCGTCGAGTACTGCGAGAAGCTCACGCCGATCAACCAAGAGAAGTTCAAGTTCAGCTGCGCGTACTGCGACGTTCACTCCTCGGTGCCGGCGTGGACGCGCACGGACTACGACGCTCGCGTTCCCGGCGCGGGGACGTTCATGAGCGTCTTCTATCCTTACGGCGAGATCTTCTTATTGCAGAAACAGAACTGGCAAGGTCCGACCTACTCGGAAGGTCCGCATCACTGCTTCTATGCGGGTCTTACAGACGGCAACTACGCGCAAGACCAGCCGTATAACTTGTTCAAGAACCAATGGTTGCTCGATTTCGACCTGTTGAAGATCCACGAACAGGAAGTCGACTTCGGCATGGGGAACCTCGGGATGTTCGCGCCCGGATATCGTCCGAAGACTACCGAAGAAGGAGTCGCGCTTGTGGATCGCTTCCTCGCTGCGACTATCGCGTTTGGGCACTCCGGCTATCTCGCGCTCGATTACGGAATTTATCACGCGACGCAGTCGTATTTTATGATACAGCAGATCGCGGCGCGTTACACTCAGACCTCCGTCGACTCGATCCGCTATATCGATGCGGAAGGCAAGTTGCTCGACACGAGCGCCGCGCTTGCCGCCGACGCGGTAAAGCGCAATCAAGTCTGCGTTAAGTATAAGGACGGCACGGTCGTCGTCGCGAACGGCTCGAATACCGAAACGCTGCGCGTCGACCTCGACGGTCAGACGATCGTTCTTCCACCCAACGGCTATCAAGCGTATTCAACGGACGGAGTCGTCGTCGAATCGAAGCTCTCGTCTCGCGGCAAGCGCTACGACTACTGCGCGTCGCCTGAATATATCTACGTCGACGGTCGCGGCAACGCTGTCCAATGCGAACTCGCTTGCGGCGAAGGTCAAGGCGTATGTCTTATCCTCGGCGACGGCAAATATGAGATCGTCCCGACGTACAACGCCGAGATCGGATTCAAGATCGCGGACGACGACGAAGAGCTAACGGCGGTCGCGGTCGCTTACGACGGTAAAGAACTTGGCCCGGCGACGTTGCGTCGTTCGCGAGGATACGTCTACGTTATGCCGCAAGACGGCGCGTTTTCATACATCCTGACGAAGACGGGAGCCAAGACACCGGCTAACGTCGTCAGTTCCGACCGTCTCGAAGTCACGCCCGGCGAAACGATCGCGGTCAAACGCGGAGACGCGGAACAGACGCTCAATATCCCCGTCGACGCGGCGTTAGGGCGTTACTGGGCGGAGGTCGACGGCGCGTTCATCGATTTCTACGTCGTGAGACCGCTCGAAGAAGAAGTCTCGTTCGATCCGAAGACGAATATGCTCTCCATCGCGCTGACCTCTAACGCGCCCAACGTGAACGTCGCTCACACGTTTGTCGACGCGGGCTCGACGTCCCAAGGCGTCGCCGACCTCGCGAACGCGGGGGACCGTATCGACCTCAAGTTCAAGGTATCGGAACCTATCGCGGAAGGCGAAGACGCGAAGACTTTCTCGTATGAAACGACGTTGAGCAACGGCGTTAAGACAAAGACGGAACAAACGCTCGTCTGGAACGTCGCTTTGCAATACGTTCGATTTGAAGATCGCGCGTTTGACGACTCCGTTCTCGAAGCTCAAGACGGTCCGGTCTCGCTGACGCCGCTCGTCCAACTTCGCGAAAAGCAGGTCTCGCAGAACTTCGGCGAAACGAACGCGACGAAGTTCTTCAATAACGAGACGTGCGGCGGCGTAACGAAGCGCGCGTGGTTCCTGCATCCCCCGTACAACGGCGGACAGGGCAGAACGATCTTGCGTTACGACCTCGACGTTCCGAACGAACCGTCGACCTTCCGCATGAGTTGCGGGCGACGCGACGGTTCGGATCGCGGCGACGGTATCCTCTTCCAGATCGCGATCGCGGAATTCAACGCGGTAGGCGAATTATTGCCCGAGACGGAGAAAGTCTTGGCGGAAACGACGGTCGTCGAATTCCAATGGCAGGACGTCGAAGCGGATCTTTCCGCTTACGCCGGCAAGAAGATCTCGTTGCTCGTGGTCTCCGACTGTGGTCCGAATAACGACACGAGCGGGGACTGGGGTTGCGTCGCCGACCTGCGTCTCGAATCGTCGGAAAAGACGTTAGTTCGCGAACTTAAGTAACGCGGTCCCGTCATGCCGCAAGTCAAGAGTCGATCTGAGCGTTCGGCGCGGAGTCGAACGCTCTTATCGACGCAAAGCTCAAAGCGTATGGAGTAAAGATGCCGATCAAGCGAGACTCAGTCAAGTTTTCGATCGTATTGGATCGACCCGACTTCCATTTTAACGCGACGCATTTCGTAGCGTTTCAAGACGCGTCGGGGCAATGGATCGCGGAAGAACCGCACGGACACGATTTCCGCGCAAGCGTGAAGATAACGCGCGCGTTGGACGCGTCAAGTTGCGTGATCGATTTCATCGCGGCAAGCGCGGCGTTACGCGAGACGCTGCGAGAGTGGAACTATAAGTTCCTTCTTCCACGCGAGCCGTTGGGAGCGTCGAGAACAGACGACGCGGACCAAACTCTCGTCGCGTTAGACGCCGCGCCGAGCAACAGATACGCGTACCCTAGCGCCTCCGTGAAGACGATCGCCGCGCGCAACGCCACGACGGAAGAGATCGCGTTCGCGTTACTCGAAGAATTCGCGACAAAATTGGATCTGGATAGCGGCGTTACGCTGAGATTGGAAGAGGCGCCGGGGTGCGTCGTCGAAGTCGAAGCGTGAGCTAAGTTCACACCGGATAACGCGCTCGACCGTAGCGATACGTCGAGCACGTTTCTGTATTGATAGCCGCTCGTTTGTAATTTATCGGTCCTCGATCGAAATGAGGTTTTGATCGTAATACAACCAAGAAACACAAGTTCTCAAAAGTCCGGAATGTCTTAGTCTCGATCCGGTGGGGTACATTCTTATTTTTCTTCACTATCTCCCCTAAATCCCCGAAAACAAGCGTCTATACTTCAGTCCGATCTCTTACACTTCCCGAGCGCGACATACGATTGTGGAGAAAATCAGTCCAAAAGGTAATCACAATTACCCAAAACTAATATTTTATTAGACTGCTCTAACTTTTATCGTTGAAAAAAGCATAAAAACGGCGATATTCTCATCGATTGCCCCTTGCGTCATCATAAAACTATCGCATAATATTGCCGAATCTCAGGATTCACTTGAATTTTGTACTAAAAAGTTAGCTTAACCTAACTCGACAACCATAGATTCACCCAAGTAAAATATACACAGATTTGAGACGCGCAGTCGCGTCTAATTAGAGGAGAAGAATCGTGTACGATTCAGTAGCGGTAGTAGGCGCAACGGGCGCGGTCGGAACGTTGATCATCCGTATGTTGCAAGAACGTAAGTTCCCCTATAAAAAGATCAAGTTCCTTGCTTCGCAACGCAGCGTTGGTAAGAAACTCCAATTCAACGGCGAAGAGCATACCGTCGAATTGCTTTGCGACGACGCTTTCAACGACGTCGATCTCGTTATCGCTTCCACGCCCGACGACGTAGCTCGCGACTTCATTCCTGAAGCTCGTAAACGCGTCAAGGTCATCGTCGACGAATCCGGTTATTGGCGTATGTATCCGGACGTTCCGCTCGTCATTCCGGAAGTCAACGCCGAAGATATCCGCAAACACAAGGGTCTTATTTCTAGCCCAAACTGCTCCACGACGCAAATGGTCGTCGCGTTGAAGCCGTTGCATGATTACGCGCGTATTCGTCGCGTCGTCGTCAGCACTTACCAAGCGACCTCCGGCGCGGGTCTCGCGGGTAATCGCGACCTCGTCAACAGCTCGAACGCTTGGTTGAATAACAACAACCATTACTGCGAATGCGAATCGGAAACGTTCCCCTACCCAATCGGCTTCAACTGCATTCCGCAGATCGGTAGCGAAAAAGAACGCGGCTACACTTCCGAAGAACTGAAGTTGCTGCACGAAACTCGCAAGATCCTCGGCGATTCCTCGATCCAAGTTTGCCCGACCGCGGTCCGCGTTCCGGTCGCCAACTGCCACTCCGAGAGCGTCGTCGTCGAGACCGAACGCAAGATCACGGTCGAAAAGGCGCGCGAACTCTTCGCCGCTATGCCCGGCGTCGTCTTGATGGACGATCTCAGCAAGAAGAACTATCCTACCCCGTTCCATTGCCACGACACCGACGAAGTTTACGTCGGTCGTATCCGCGAAGATATGTCCACGAGCAACTCGCTCGCGTTCTGGTGCGTCAGCGACAACCTTCGCAAGGGCGCGGCGACGAACGCCGTCCAGATCGCCGAATGGATCCAAAACAATCTTTGATCCATAGATATTGAAAATCTAACGATCTAGAGAACGGGGACGCGTGTTTGTCGCGTCCTCGTTTTTTAATGCTTATCGCGCATAACGGCAGAGGCGCGCGAGCGTTTAAAATTTTCTAATCTTGCCTTGTCGCAGAGTTAGAATCCATTATAATAACAAAGTTTGAATAGCGAGAGACGCTTGGCGTTTCACCCCGAGGGAGGTCCATCCCTACTGACAGACGCGCGTATTGCGTCGTTAAACTAGGAGTTATTTGAAGATGAGTATTGAAGTTTCGAAGATCGTTCAAGGCGTTCAACCTTCGGCTACTTTGGCGATGTCCGCGAAAGCGAAAGAGCTGAAAGCTCAGGGCGAGACCGTGTACAATCTTAGCGTTGGCGAACCCGACTTCAATACGCCGCAGCACATCTGCGACGCCGCAGTCGAAGCGATGCAAAAAGGCCTTACGCGCTACACGGTCGCGAGCGGTATCCCGGAATTGAAAGCGGCGGTCTGCGAGGACTACAAAAACCGCTTCGGTCTTGAATACAAGCCGTCGCAATGCATCGTTTCCAACGGCGCGAAACACTCTCTGCACAACGCTTTCTTCGCGACGCTGAATCCCGGCGACGAAGCGATCTTGCCGGCGCCTTGTTGGGTCAGCTACACGGAATTGATCAAGCTCTGCGGCGCGACGCCGAAGATCGTCATGACGCGCGAAGAAGACGGTTTCAAATTGACGCCTGAAGCGTTGAAAGCGGCGATCGGTCCTAAGACGCGCATGCTCCTGCTCTGCAATCCTTCCAACCCGACCGGTTCTTGCTACACGCGCGAAGAACTGCTCGAATTGGCGAAGATCGTCGTCGAAAACGATCTGTTCGTCGTCGCCGACGAGATCTACGAACGCTTGGTCTACGACAACGTCCCGTATTCCAGCTTCCCGACGCTGATGGAAGGTCTGCAAGATCGCACGATCGTCATCAACGGCGTAAGCAAGACGTACGCGATGACCGGTTGGCGTATCGGTTGGCTGTTGGCGCCCGAGAACGTCGCGAAGAAGATCGGCAGCTTGCAAAGCCAAGAGACGTCCAATCCTTGCAGTATCAGTCAATACGCCGCTCTCGCCGCGTTGAAGGGCGATCAAGAATGCGTCGCGAAGATGCACGCCGAATTTGAAAAGCGTCGCGACTACGTCATGGGCCGCATCAACGCGATCCCCGGCATGACGGCTCCTAAGACGGGCGGAGCTTTCTACGCGTTCTTCAATATCAAGAACTTCCTTGGCAAGACGTACAACGGCGTCCAAGTCAACACCGACTCCGAATGGTGCTTGGAACTGTTGCAACAAAAGAAGGTCGCGACCGTTATGGGTAGCGCGTTCTCTTGCGACGGCTACGCTCGCGCTTCTTTCGCGGCGAGTATGGACACGCTCAAGTGCGCGTTCGACCGCATCGAAGAATTCGTCGCCGAAGGCAAGTGATCCGTCGAACGTAACGACCTGACGAATCTCTAAACGCTCGGAGAGCCTTGACGCTTTCCGAGCGTTTTTCGTTTCTTGCGCGCTCGTCCCTAGCGCGTCAAACTAATTGGTCTTGCGAGGACGCGTCGATTTCTGTAACGTTATAGAGCGCCGTAGTCTGTCAGGATGACAGTCGAGAAGCGGCGCGCGATGAAATAGATCGAAAGAAGGAACGCAGATAATGTTACGACGTCTATCTAACGCCGTCGCGGCGTCGCTGTTATTTGGCGCGCTCGCGGTCGGAACCGTCGCCGTCGGGGCCGATCCTAAGCCGAGTCAAGCTCCCGCGAAGAAGCCCGAAGCGACCGCGAAACCGGTCGCGCCTAAGCCGACGCGAGAAAAGACGGAAGCCGCGAAACCTAACGCGACCAAGCCGGTCGAAACGAAACCGGCGCCCGCCAAGCCGACGACCTCTAAACCTGAACCGCAGAAGCCGGCTGCCGGTAAGCCTGAAGCGTCGAAACCCGCTCCCGCGAAACCGGAACCGCCGAAGCCTGAACAACCGTCGCTCAAAAAAGAACTTGAACGTCATCTCTATCAATTCTTGGATATGCAGGTCCATGAATTACTCGGAACTCAACACGTCGAGCCGGGTCATCAGCACGATCGCGACGTTTACGATCCGCATCACGACCCGCACGCTCACGAGCCGTTCGATCCGCATCACGACGTTCACGATCCGCACCATCTTGAACCGATCAAACCGTTGCCGAAGGTCTCGGAATTTGCGGAAAGACTTCTGTTGCTTGAATTTGCCGATCGTCGCGACTCGAAATGCGCGGCCACGGTCCCGCTCATCAATGAGATGATCCGAAAGAATTACCCGATCCAACGCGTCGATCGCGGCAAGGGCGGTCGCGAAGCGGATATGCTCTTCCGTCGTTACGCGGTTCGCGAAGTCCCGACGTTCGTAATGCTCGTCGACGGTCGTGAATTCGGTCGAGTGATCGTCCGGCGCCAACGTCCCGATCAGGTGCGCGTCGAGTTGTTAACGCTCTTCCAACGCGGCAAGGTCGAAGTGGAACGCCATCCGCATCACCATATGCCCGCGCCGCGCAAGCCGCATTTCGGTCTGATCTTCAAATCGGACAACGCGGAGACAGGCGTCACGACGCGCGCTCAATCCGCCGACGGTTTCGATTCCTACGAGTCGCCCGCACAACCGTTACCGGAAGACCGTATTCAAGAGCTGTCCGACGTTATCGGCAAGACGCGTCTTGAACGCGCCGTGACGAATATGGTCGTGCGCCCCGTCGACGGGACTGCGGAACGCAATGGCAACGGCGTCGCCGTGCATTACAACGACGAATTCCAAGAAGCGCTCTTCCTTACGTCTTCCAGTCTTTTCGACGGTCTGGATATGAACGCCTCCACGCATAGCGTCGCGGTTCGCGTATACTCGCCGCTCGACGCGCAATACGAAGACGCGGTCGGTCAATGCGTGTACTGCGACTCGACGACGGGTCTCGCGTTCGTCGCGGCTCGCGTCTCGAAGCCGCTGTGTCCCGTTGCGTTCCTGCCCAAGCAATCGTCGATGAAAGTCGGCGAGGAAGCGTACGAATTTGCTCGCAGCAATACCGAACTCGTTTCCGCGAAACGCGAGGCGATCGCGGTCGACCAACGTCGCTTCTACTCTAAAGACGGCGTTGAGAACAGTTTTGTCTTGTTCGATCAACTTTCCGGTCAAACGCTGTGCGTCGGCGCGGGTTGCTTTGTCGCGCGCAACGGTCGTTTCTATTTCGCGGGGCTGAGTTCAGTTCTTGAAGGATCGTCGGAAAGCGTGGTCACGCCGGTAACTATCGTTGAACAAGCGTTGCTTTCGAACCGCAATCTCTCCGCGGTCTATCGCGACCAACTCTCAGGGAAATTCGACGTGCCCGCGTCTCAAGACGAGATCCAATACGCGATGAACGTCCTCTCCGATCCTAACGTCGCGAAACCGGAATACGCGATCGCGCAAGAAGCCGCCGCGCAAGCGACAGCCGAAACGAACGCGCAGGAACTCGCGGTCGAATCGCCGAGCGTCCCCGCCGTCCAAGTCGAAGCGTCCGACGCGTTGTCCGCGGAATCGGAAGAATTAGCCGCAGCAACGCCTCCCGCCTCCCCCGAACTCTCGAGTATCGCGTTAGACGAAAGTCAACGCTCGGCTTTGACCGCCGCGTTTACGCCTCAACCCGCCGACGCGTTCGACTCTAACGCCGGCGTCCAATACGCCGCGCAGAAGCCGCAAGACGAACCCGGCTTCGCGACGACCGGACTACTTGAAGAACCGCCGTATGCCGCCGCCGACACGCAACCGGTCTCCGAAACGCTCGAAGCGGAACTTCAACAACAGATCGCGCAACGTCCCGTCGACGAACGACCGGCGACGCAAAACGATTTCGCCGCGAGCGTCGCCGAGATCACCGGTGCCGACCTCGACGCTAGCGTAACTCCCGCGACTCCCAACGCGGCTCCCGCAGCCGCGCCCGGCGCCGCTCCGGTCGTCGAACAAGCGGTAGCGCAGACCGCGCCCGTCGTCCCCGCGACCGAGCAAAACGTCGCGCAACAACAAGTTCAAGCTCAGACTCAGATCCCGCAATACGTCGCGCAACAACCTGTCGCGCAACAAGCGCCGATCCTCGTCGCCGCGCAGAATCCCGACGGTCAGATCGTGCAATACGTCTTGAACCCCGCGCAAGCTCAAAACGCGGAAGGTCAGCCGGTCTACCTCAACGTCGCGCCGCAAGCGCAACTCTACGCGACTCCTAACGCCGGCGCGATCGCGTACGCGGTCCCGACAAACACCGGAGTTCGCCCGACCGCTTTCGCGTCGCAAAACGCCGCGGAAGCGCACGCGGCATACGAACGCGAAGAAGAAGCGTTCAACGCCGCGATGGAAACGTTGCGCAAGTACGCGCTCGACGGCGCGGAGATCGTCTGCATCGTCAACTACGCGAACACGGATCCTAACGCGCCGAAAGAATCGGAAGTCGTGAGACTCCCGAAACGCACGATCGCCGCGAGACCCGCCGCGTCCACTAACGTCGAGCTCGTCGCGGTTCCCCAAGGCGCCGTCGTCGCGCCGATGCAAGTCGCGACGCCGTACGCGGTTCCCGCTCAGCGTCAATACGTACCGCTAACGGCGGAAACGCCTGCCGGAGCGATCGTGAAATGACGCGCGTTCGCATTGACCACATTAGTTAGCCGACCTTAAACGGGACGGCGCGGGTATTCTTTTTGCGTTCCTTTTACCCGCGCTCGTCTCGTTTTTGTTTAGTCGGGCGTCACGCGCGTCTCAGGGCTCCGCGCCCCCTCTTTATTATTTGAAAGAATCGTTATAATAGGAACAGACAAAATGGACAACAACGCATCCTCGGCGCCGAAGCCAAGTACGAAAGACGACGAGCGCGTTCTCGTCGCGCCTACCGCGCTATTTCGTTCCCTTGGCGAGTTTCAAGGGTTCTTGACGGAAGACGTCGACCGCTACGCGCCGCTGTTCGACGCGTCCAACACGCGTTTTATGCGTCGCGGCGACGCGGAACTCGACAAAGCCTACAAGCAGTTGATCCCTTACGCGATCTTCGTCTCTCGAGTCGACGGCGAAACGCAAGTCTTTGCATATCGTCGCGGCAAAGGTCAAGGCGAAGCGCGACTGCGTTCCAAATGGAGCGCGGGCGTAGGCGGGCACGTCAACGACTCCGACCTCTCGGGGGACGAGCCCGACGCTTTTGAGGCGGGTACGAAACGCGAGATCGCCGAAGAGGTCGTGCTTGATTCCCCCGTATTGTCGTTCAAGAAAGTCGGGCTAGTCAACGACGACCGCACGGAAGTCGGATGCGTCCATCTTGGAGTCGTCTGTCTCGTCGAATTAGCGGAACCGAAGATGCGTTCCAACGAGACCGACCTGATCGAAGCGCGATTCCGTCCCGTCGACGAATTGCTAGACGAGATCGAAGAATCGCCCGAGAAATTCGAATCCTGGACGGCGTTGGCGTTGCAAAACCTGTACGGACGCGACCGAGAGCAAACGCGCTCTTGAACTTGTTACCTTTTTAAGCATTGCGGAAAGCGATCATGACTGAACTTATCACTCGTTTTGACGGCAGAACCTTCGACCAAACGCGCGCGATCAAGATCCAACGCGGTTTCACCAACGCCTCGGGTAGCGTGTTGATCTCTTCCGGTCAAACGGTGGCGTTGTGTACGGCGAGCGTGGTGGACGACGTTCCGGACTGGATGAAGCGCGGCGGTAAGGAACCGACTCGCGGGTGGTTGACCGCCGAATACCGCATGCTCCCCGGCAGCACGAAGCAACGCAAAGCGCGCCAAGATCGTCCCGACGGTAGAGCGACCGAGATCCAACGCCTTATCGGCAGATCGTTGCGATCCGTCTTCGACGCGGAAGCGCTCGGACCTCGCACCGTCTACCTCGACTGCGATATCCTTCAAGCGGACGGCGGCACGCGCACGCTCTGCATCACCGGCGCTTGCGTGGCGCTCATCGACGCGCTCTCCAAGATCAAAGACGCGTTGCCCGATCCGAACGTTTATCCGTTGCGCGACTCCGTCTCCGCGGTCAGCGTCGGGATCGTCGACGGCAAGCCGCTGCTCGACCTTTGCTACGTCGAAGACAGCGCCGCGGAAGTCGATATGAACGTCGTGATGACGCGCGGCGGCCGCTTTGTCGAGATCCAAGGCACCGGCGAAGAAAGCACGTTCGACGAAGAACAACTGGCGTCGCTGCTTGCGCTCGCCAAAAAAGGGAACGCTTACCTCGCGAGTCTGCAACGCGAAGCGCTCGGCGACGTCTGGCCTTTCCAAAACTGAGCCGATAGCGGCGAGCTCCACACGAGAATCGTATATTATGGAAGAACTTTCAGTAGTCGTGCTCAGCGGACGCGTCTTGCAAAGCGTCTTGGGCTCTAGCGACGAACATCTGCGCAAGATCCGCAAAACGCTCGGGGTCCGCGTTACCGTCGACGCCGAAAAAGGGAAACTCATCGTCCGCGCCGAAGACCCCGAAGCCGCGAGACGCTGTGCTTATCTCTTGGAACAACTCCAACGCTGGGTCGATCGCGACGGCGCCGCGCTGACCTCCGACGACGTTCAACGCGCGTTGGACGAAGTCATGCAAGGCCGCCACGTCTCGCAAGTTAGCCCGTTCACCGTCTACGGCGGTAAAACGATCCGTCCTAAGACGGCGGGGCAAGCCAAGTACTGCGAAGCGTTGCGCAAACACGAAGTCGTCTTCTGCGCGGGTCCCGCCGGCACCGGTAAGACGTATCTTGCCGCCGCGCGCGCCGTCGAAGCGCTGCGTTTGGGCGAAGCGAAGAAGATCGTTCTCGTTCGTCCGGCCGTCGAAGCGGGCGAAAATCTCGGGTTCCTTCCCGGCGATCTCGCGGAAAAGATCAATCCGTATCTGCGTCCGTTATTCGATTCGTTGTCGGATATGACGCAATCCGATATGTTACGACAATATATTGAAGACTCGGTCGTTGAGATCGCGCCGTTAGCTTATATGCGCGGGCGAACGCTCAACGACGCTTATATCATCTTGGACGAAGCGCAAAACACGACGGTAGCCCAGATGAAGATGTTCCTCACGCGCATGGGTTTCGGCTCCCATGTCGTCGTGTGTGGAGACGCGACGCAATCGGACTTATCGCGCCGCGTTAAAAACGGTCTCGTCGACGCTTTTGAGCGTTTGAGCGACGTCGAAGGGATCAAGTTTCTTACGTTAGGACGTTCCGACGTCGTGCGCCACTCTCTCGTACAAAAGATCGTGGACGCATATGAAAAATCGTTTGACGAAAGCGATTACGTTGGAACGAGATCGTACGCCGCGCATAAGTCTCAAGACGAGAGCGCGGCAGATTATTACGCAAACGCCGACTCCGTCGAACGCGACTAGTTCGACGCAAGGATCGAAAATATTATGGGCGCTAATCCTCAACAGCCGGAACGAGTACGCACGAGAGCGCAACGCGTCGCCGCGCGCGTCGCGTACGAGAGCTTCTCCGACAAAGTTTCGAAACTGCTGACCGATCAAGACAATCTGCTCAAGTTGGGACTGTTCTTAGTCACAGCTCTGATCGTCTGTATCTTCTGCAAACAATGGGATCCGCCGACGAGATTTCGGCTGAATACTTACGCGGATCGCACTATCGTCTGTAAAGCGGACTTCGAAGTCGAGAGCCCCGACTTACGCTATACCAAAACGCTAGAGGCTCGCGCGAATTCGTTAGTCTATTTGATCAACGACCCGCAACCTCTCGATCGCTATCTCGAAGAACTGCTCGCCGGTATGCAGTTGTTTCTGACGCGTACGAAATTCGAAGAGTGCGACGGTAACGACGTCGCGTTCTTACGAGAATTCATTCCCGACTCGCTGCGTGAAAACGAAGTTTCGCTGACCTTCGAAACTTTGCACAACGCGTTTAGTCCGGAAGGCGAGATGGAGCGACTACGCAACGCGATCGACATTATGCTCGAACCGTATCGCAAGACCGGCGTATTGCGCCATCGTGAGACGCTGCATTACAACAACGAGATCGAGATCAACGGTAAGAAACAGCTCAATCGTATCGACGAAGTTATGATCTATAACGCGGACAGCTCTTCCGACTCCGCGATACAGAGAAAAGTCTCGGATATCCTTCTCGACAGAAACGTTATCGTCGCAAGACTTCGAGAACAACTAGACAGCGCCGAGCTGGCGAATCTGCTCTCGAAGAAGATCATGACGACTATTCCCGAGACGCTGAAACTCGATCCTATCGCGACGCAAGCTCAACAAGACCACGACGCTAGCGAGATCGGAGAATGCTATTTGAATTTCCGAGTTGGCGACGTCATCGTCCATCAAGGCCAGTACATCGGTAAACGCGAACTGAAACAGTTGGAAGCGGAACGCGCCGTGATGCTACAAAATCGTCCTTGGCAACGCCGCGTGACGCGTTTTATGGCGTCGTTCCTACTATTGTCGCTATTGTTCTTTGGAACTTTCGTACTATTCAGTCGCCAGCTAGTCAAGACAAACGCGCCGCATGAAGAACACCCGATAATCGACACGGTCATTTTCTTGGCGATGACGCTAGTGTGCGTCGCCGCGGGTCGTCTTCTACAGGTCTCGTTCCATAACGGCTCCGGTTCGCCCGAACTTATTCCGCTGCTCGTCTTCGTTCAGTTGACGGCGTTGGCGTCGTCTTGGGAGATCGCGTTGACGTACGGCGTCATCTTAGCGTTCTTCTTCAACATCTCCGGCCCTAACGGTCTCAACGTCTTCGCGGTCTTTGTCGGGTCCGCGTTAGTTTCGTCGATCATGTCGCGCAACATCCGTACGCGCACGCAGTTATTCCTGGTAGCGGCTTCAACGGCGTTGACGGCGTTCATCCTCTCGCTAGCGACCGGCGCGGTCTGCGACGACTACACAAACCTGTTGAAGGATTCGAGTTTACGCGGACTTTGGGCGTTCGTCGCCGGCTTCTTGACCTCGGGTATCCTTCCGATCTTCGAACGCTTGTTCGGAGTCTTGACGCCGATGCGGTTGTTGGAATACAGTAATTCTTCGCACCCGTTGCTCGCGGAACTGAATCGTCGCGCTCCCGCGACTTACAGTCACTCGACCCAGACGGCGGCGTTAGCGGAACCCGCCGCGGAAGCGATCGGGGCAAGAGCGGAATTGGTCCGCGTCGGCGCGTTCTTCCACGACGTCGGCAAGATGTTGCAGCCCGAGAACTTTACGGAGAACCAAAAGGGTTATAATATTCATAACACGCTGGAACCGCGTATCAGCGTCCTCGTCATCGTAGCGCATACGAAAGACGGGGTCGACCTCGCCAAGCGCTACAAGCTGCCGCGTCAAGTGATCGATCTTATCGAGCAACACCACGGCACGATGACGGTCGGATACTTCTACGAAAAAGCAAAGAAGCTCCAAGAAGAAAAAGATCCGACCGCTCCGCCGCTCGACGACTCCTCGTTCCGTTACCCCGGTCCTCGTCCTCAGACCAAGGAAGCCGGCGTGCTGATGATCTCCGACGCCGTCGAAAGCGCGAGCCGCTCGCTGTCAGACTGGTCGCCGCGACGCGTTGAGAACCTGGTCCACGCAATCGTCGAAAAACGGATCGAAGACGGCCAATTCAACGACTCCGGCTTGACGCTCGGCGAGATCAATACGATCGAACAAAGCCTTGTCACGACGCTCCTTGCGAGCCATCATACGCGCGTTAAGTACGAATTGAAAGACACGCAGACAAATAAGGATAAAGACGGCAAGGATAGTAAAGAGATCAAACGTCCGGAAGCCGAGTCCCCCGGGGCGCGCGAGGACTACTCGAAACCGCCGATCGATAGCTCCGCGTTGTTCAACTCGAAGGACTCGAGTTCCAAAGACCAGGGCGAAACGGTATGGCGCGATTTCCAAAACGCCACGCAAAAATGATCTAAACACGAAGCGCGTTTTCGAAGACCTCGAGAACGCGCGTTTTCATAGCGACAAGCGTCGAGATAACAACGATGACGGCGAAAAACGGTATAGAATTTGAATTTATAGACGAACAGACGACGCTCGAAGTTGATTTCGAGAGAATGCGTCGCGCGATAACGCAGATCCTGACGGACGCGGGCGTAACGCGTGGACGAATGGAGATCATGGTCTTAGCGTCGAAACCGATGCACGAGATGAACGTCGAGTTCTTAGGACACGATTATCCGACGGACGTTTTGGCGTTCGCGATCGAAGACGATATCCCTAACGGCTTGTTGGAAGGCAACATCGCGATCTGTTCCGACGTCGCCGTCGAGATCGCGCCGGAATACGGCTGGGCGCCGGAAGAAGAACTGCTGCTCTACTCGATCCACGGCGCGTTGCATCTTGTCGGTTACGACGACCACACTCCGGAAGACGCGCCGCTCATGCACGCGAAAGAACGCGAGTATCTCCAATTCGTCGGGGTCGACGGCGCGCGTTCTCGCAACGAATAAAACATAGACATAAAAAGCGTCGCACATCGTTTGCGACGCTTTTTTCATTTATTGAAGGTCCGACAAGCGCGTCGCGTCTACGTTCGCTCGCAACAAGAATCGGAAAGCCCTTCGTTTGTGTTGTCAACGCATAGGTATTCGTCGATCGCGGCGTGGAGCATCGCTTTCCCTTGTTCTGAAATGCGATAATGCATCCACTTCCCGTGTTTAGTATAATCCACGATACCGCTCCCGCAAAGCAATCGCATATGATGCGACAGCGTCGGTTGCGATATATTCATCTCTTCCAATAACTTACAAGCACATTTTTCGCCGCTTTGCAGACTTTTTAAGATCTGAAGTCTATTCTCGTCGCAAAGCGCTTTAAACATATTTACGGCGTCGCTCTTTCGCATACTACCCACTCAATATTTGGTTTACTTATTCCCCGATTTCTTCTATAGTATCAAATCAACAATGAAAATCAATAAATTTTACAGAAATTAGAAAAATGATTTACTGTGTACTAAAGTCTCTTTACACGCCACAACTTCCCCCACAACATAAACCATTGTTACAAATAAATTAGCGAACGGTTTGTATCAGCGTCCAAACTTTTCCTAACGCAATATTTCAACGACAATTTCCACCGCTCTAACGTACTAGCATAAGCTCAAAGTAGTCAATTTGTCGGTAATCGCGTCATGTCGCAATGTCAGAGACGTTCTCGACCGACACGCGCGAATTGCTTGACAGAAATAAGGAACAGTTCTTTCCGCGCACCCTTTGACTCGCGCAATAAAAAACGTCGGAAAGCGTATTGCTTCCCGACGCTACGTTCAAATATCTACGTCAACGCGCACGAGTGTCGACGCGAGCGTCGCCGCGTCAGTCCTCGACGTCGAACCAGAACTCGGCGCCGTCGTAGTCGACGACGATCTTGCGTTTCTTCGGTTCGGAGAACTCGTCGTTTCTCACCGGCTTACGCAGCAGTTCCAACGCCAACGGATTCTGGATCTGACGCTGCATAACGCGCTTGAGTGGTCTCGCGCCAAACTCGGGGTCGTATCCGAGGTCGGCGACGCCGTCCAACGCGTTTTCCGTCAGCTGCAACTCGATACTCTGCTTATCGAGCAACTTACGCAGTTTTGCGACTTGGAGTTCGACGATCTTGCGAATCTGTTCGCGACCAAGAGGTTGGAAGACGATCGTTTCGTCGATACGATTCAAGAATTCGGGCAACAGCTGTCCTTTCAAGATCGTATCGACCGCGCGGTCGATCTCGTCCTTCGAGCCGCCTTCGGACGCGATCTGTCGGATCGCTTGTCCGCCAAGATTCGACGTCATAACGACGATCGTATTCGAGAAATCGACCGTATGTCCTTGATTGTCGGAGAGTCTGCCGTCGTCGAGGACCTGCAACAGGATGTTGAAGACGTCGCGATGCGCTTTCTCGATCTCGTCGAAGAGTACGACGGAATAAGGCTTGCGGCGGATAGCTTCCGTCAACACGCCTCCTTCCTCGTACCCGACGTATCCGGGAGGCGCCCCGATCAAGCGCGCCACGGAGTGCTTCTCCATGAACTCGCTCATGTCGATACGGACGATCGCCGACTCGTCGTCGAACAACGCTTCCGCCAACGCCTTGCACAACTCCGTCTTACCGACGCCGGTAGGTCCGAGGAACAGGAACGAGCCGATCGGTCGATTCGGATCCTGTAGCCCGCTACGACTTCTACGCACGGCGTTCGCGACCGCGTCGACCGCTTCGTCTTGTCCGACGACGCGCAGATGTAATCTGTCTTCCAAGACCAACAACTTCGCGCGTTCAGTCTCCAGCATTCTCGCAACAGGGACGCCGGTCCATAACGACACGACTTCCGCGATCTCGTCCGGACCGACCGATTGACGCAATAAGCGCTTCGGACGCGGTTTCGACGACACGCCGGCTTCGACGTTGGATCTCTCTTCTTCTTCCAACTTGCTAAGGCTTTGTTGAAGAGTCGTCAACTCGTTATGGAGATCGGCTAGCTTCTGGAATTCGGAATTCTGCACAGGCTTGCCTTGTTGGAACGATCGCTTGATCTCGGCGTCGAGCGTTTTGTATTCGCGTTCTTTCGCCGCAATCTTTTCACGAGTTTGATGAACGTCCCCTACCCCGCTCTTTTCTTTTTCCCAACGCAAGTTAAGCTCGGCAAGTTCCTCGTTCTTCACGGCGAGTTCCTTGCGGATCTCCTCCAAGCGCGCGACGGCGCTAGGTTCCGTTTCGTCGACAAGTTGGCTCTCCGCGATCTTCAACTGTACGATACGTCGTTGAACGTCGTCGATCTCAGTCGGGACGCTCTGCAATTCCATAGCGAGTCGACTCATCGCTTCGTCGACCAGGTCGATCGCTTTGTCGGGCAAGAATCGGTCGGAGATATAACGATCGGAAAGCTCGACCGCCGCGACCAAGGCGGAATCGACGATCTTAACGCCTTTGTGGTGTTGCTCATAACGACTCTTTAATCCGCGCAAGATCGCGAGCGAATCTTCGACGTTCGGCTCGTTGACCATGACCGGCTGGAATCGACGTTCCAACGCCGCGTCCTTCTCGATGTACTTGCGATACTCGTCCAAAGTCGTCGCGCCGACGCATTTCACGTCCCCGCGCGCCAACGCCGGCTTCAGCAAGTTCGCGGCGTCCGCCCCGCCTTGTTGGTTGCCCGCGCCGACGACGGTATGGAGTTCGTCGATGAACAGGATCACGCGCCCAAGGGAGTCTTCAACTTCTTTAAGGACCGCTTTCAGACGTTCCTCAAATTCGCCGCGGAATTTCGCGCCGGCGATCAGCGCGCCCATATCGAGCGCGACGACCTCTTTATTCTTCAAGCTCTCGGGCACGTCCCCTTCGACGATACGCAACGCTAATCCTTCTACGATAGCGGTCTTACCGACGCCGGGTTCTCCGATCAACACAGGATTATTCTTCGTACGACGCGAGAGTACTTGCACTACGCGTCTGATCTCGGAATCGCGTCCGATGACGGGGTCGAGCTTGCCCTTACGAGCGCGGTCGACGAGATTGATACCGTATTTCGAGAGCGCCTGCAATTTGCATTCCGGGTCTTTATCGACGACGCGATTGTTCCCGCGGACCTTGCTTGCGCCTTCGAGGACCTTCGTTCTGTCAATAGCGAAGAGCGTCAGCACGTCTTTCGCGGGCGAATCGACGTCGGTCAACGCGAGCAGGAAGTGCTCGGTCGAGATGAATTCGTCGGTCAACGTAGTCGCTTCCTCGGCGGCTTTTACGAAGACCTTTTGCATATCCGCCGCAAGTCCCGGGGTAACGCCGCTGACTCGCGGTAAACGCGCGACGTCGGAGTCCACGGCTTGCTTCAGCCGCGCGACGTCCGCGCCAAAAGATCGTAATATCGGTAAAACGGAGCCGTCTTTCTCCTCCAGAAGAGCGGCGAGAAGATGGATCGAGCCAAGTTCGGGATTGCTATTGGACGTGGCCAGTCGTTGTGCGTTCGAAAGCGCTTCTTGCGATTTGGAAGTCAGTTTATCTTGAGAAAAATTCATATCAAACCTCCTGATGAATTCCGCGTTTGCTCGCGGTATTAGTAAGTTAGCAAACTCGGCGCCAATTATTTTTTGTCTCGAAAAATCTTTTAAAAAAATTTTTATCGCCTGACAAGGAACGTGAAAAAAGTCGGAATACGTCGCGTTTAATACAGAGCGCGATAATTGACACGCTATTGATTCAGGGTTATAATAGACCGACGCGCCGTTTTTGGCGCGCGCATAACGCCTGTTATGATAGGTAATCGAGGGTAATTTCCGTGCAAAACATTAAAGAACAACTTGTTCAAGCTCTCGCGTCGGCGACGACTCCGGAGCAAGTGGAACAGATCCGTATTGACTTCCTTGGCCGTAAAGGTTCGATCACGCTTTTGGCGAAAAACACCGACTTCAGTAAGTTGACGGCGGAAGAGAAAAAAGGATTTGGGCAAAAGCTCAACGAGTTGAAGCAATTCGCGACGCAAGAGATTACCGCCGCCGCGGAAGCGCGTAAAGCGACCGCCGTTCGCCATAAGTCGAACGATCTCGACCTCACCGCTCCCGGCAAAGGTCGCAGACTCGGCGCGCTCCACCCGATCACCTTGGTGCAAATGGAACTTGAAGACATTTTCCAAGGAATGGGCTTCTCCGTTCTTTACGGTCCCGAGATCGAATCCGAGTACTTCTGCTTCGAAGCGCTCAATATCCCGCATGACCACCCCGCGCGCGATATGCAAGACACGTTCTGGCTCAAGAACCAACTTATCTTGCGCACGCATACCTCCGCGAACCAAGTCCGCACGCTCAAACGCTTCGGAGCCCCGATCCGCGCTATCTTCCCCGGACGTTGCTTCCGTAACGAAGCGGTCGACCCGTGCCATGAAAACACCTTCTATCAATGCGAAGGACTCGTCGTCGACAAGAACATCTCCGTCGCCAACCTGATCGCGGTCATGCGCACGATCTTGAGTCAAGTCTTCAAGCGCGACGTTAAAGTCCGCCTGCGCCCCGGTTACTTCCCGTTCGTAGAACCCGGCTTCGAGCTCGACCTCAACTGCTTGATCTGCGGCGGCAAGGGTTGCCCGACCTGCAAGAACAGCGGTTGGCTCGAACTGATCCCCTGCGGTCTCGTGCACCCCGAGGTTTTGCGTCACGGCGGTCTCGATCCTAAGGAATACAGCGGTTTCGCGTTCGGCGTCGGCTTAACTCGTCTCGCCATGATGAAGTTCGGTATCACCGACATCCGTTACCTGAACTGCGGCGACCTGCGCGTCAACGAACAATTCTCGACGTTGATGTGATCTCAACGCGGTCGACATTACAGACTCGCACAAATCGCGGCGCCGTTATTCGACGCCGCGTTTTTACGTTAAAATAAGGTATTGCGTATGTTAGAGATCGAAATGAAATTCCGCGTTCCCGACGTCGACGCGTATAAGAAACTACTTGCGGAGACGCTGAACGTCGAGTTAGGCGAGCCGTCTACGGAAGACGACGTGTTCTTCACCAACGAAGCGCTCGGGTTCCCCAACGAAGGGAAATCGCTGCGCATCCGTCGCCGCGGAAACTATCTTGCCGCGACGTTCAAAGGCCCGAGACTCGACAAGTTGACAAAGACGCGCGAAGAGATCGAATTGACGCTCGTCGATTACCGCGAAGAGGTCGACGAGGAACAGACGCGCCGCGTCGACCAAGCGCAAAAAGACTGGATCGATTTCTATAACAAGCTCGGTTTCGCGCGTTACGGCGAAGTGATCAAGACGCGTCGCCGCGCGCAAACGACCTACGGCGGACGCGAATTCGAGATCACGCTCGACGAGATCGCCGGGATCGGTTACTTCACCGAGCTGGAAGTTACCGCGGAAAAAGAAGAACTCGAAGAAGCGCGTCTTGTCGTCGTCGCGTTGGCGAACAAGCTCGGTCTCTCGGAATCGATCGCGCGCAGCTACTTGAGCATGGTCTACGAGAACGATCGCTTCGTCAATGAACACGACGCCAAATGATAAGCGCGTCGGCGCAATAATTGTCAAATCTTGCGCAAACGACAAGTTTTTTGAATTTTTTCAAAAAATAGTCGATTTTGTTTGATTTGATAGTAGACTATTTTAGAGCGTTAGATTATCATTTAGCAGTAGGGTTATTCTGTGGGCTCATATTGCGCGCAGAGAATAACGCCGCTCGACAAAGCGCAAGTCGCCGCGTCGAAATATTGAGAAGATAAATTACCATTTTAGGAATATCCGTCGAAACTTTGTCGCATACGCGGAGGATACAGGATGAAATCGGGCATGTTCCATTTACTATTGTCGTTAGCGGTCTCTCTTTCGGCCGTTGGCGTTGTTAGAGCCGCGGATAAAGCGACGGAAACCTCTAAGGTTGACGAATCTAAAGCGGTCGAGCTTTTCCAAGCGATGGATCAAGGGCTCGTCGAAGTCAAATTGATTCCGAAAAACTCGCTTCAAAGCAGCATTCAAGTCACCAACAAGACCGACAAAGAGATCGTCGTTGATATGCCTACGGCGTTTGCCGGCGTTCCGGTCCTTGCGCAACCCGGTATGATGGGCGGCATGGGCATGGGCGGCCGCGGCGGTATGGGCGGCGGCATGGGCGCCGGTGGTTTTGGCGGCGGCATGTTCGGCGAAGCCGGCGGTATGGGCGGCGGCCGTGGCGGCCGTGGCGGCATGGGCGGTCAAGGCGGTCGTTCCGGCGGTAACCAATCCGTCGGCGGCGGCATGGGCGGCGGCCGCGGCGGTATGGGCGGCATGGGTGGTATGGGCGGCGGCCGTGGCGGACGCGGCGGCGGCGGGATGTTCTCGATCGCTCCCAACAAGACCCACAAGCAATCCGTTCGTACGGTCTGTTTGGAACACGGCAAAAAAGAACCGCGCTCCACGGTCAAGTACACGATCATGCCGATCGACAGCTACACCGACAACAAGACGACCCAAGTCCTCTGCTCGATGCTCGGCGATGAAGAACTCGATCAAAACGCCGTTCAAGCCGCCGTTTGGTGCGCTGAAAACGGTCTGAGCATGGAAGAACTCGCCGCCAAGAAAAAGCAAGCTTCGCGCAACAACTTGCCCGAAAGCTACTTCAAAGCCGGCGAACTCCAACTCGGTATGCAACTGATCGAACAAGCCGACGCTCGCGCCGTCGAACTCGAAGAAGTTGAAAAAGCGCAAGAAGATCTCGAAAAGTACGCGCCGGAAGAAACCGACAACACCGTCGAGACCATCACCGAACAGATCCTTGCCGAATGAGCTAGGTCGACGCTCCTAAACGAGCGATACGCGTAAACAATAAGCGCGGTTCCAAAAACGGAATCGCGCTTTTTTTATTACTCTACTGAGAGAACTGAGATCGACAAAGCACGCGACGTAACGCGTCAAGCTTTCGCGACGATCTTATTGAAGGTCTGTTCATACTCATTAAAGGAAACAGCGCAGAACAGCGCGCGAGTTAACTCGTGCAACACTTTCAGCTCGTTGATCTCGTTAACTTTTGTCAACAAGGCGCCAACCATATCTCCAAACTTATCGGTCAGACCTTCGATCAGCAAAACGCGAGCTTCTTCGCGAGCTTCTTTGCGAACTTCTTCGCGACCTTCTTCGCGGCCTTCCTCGCGAGCTTCCTCGCGAGCTTCCTCGCGAGCTTCTTTGCGAGCTTCTTCGCGCATTTCTTCGCGCATTTCTTCGCGAACTTTTTTCCAATACTTTTGCATCCCGGTCATACTATTCTCCTTTACGTCGTTAGAAGCGTTATCTCCGCCCGCAAACCATTCTTCATAATCGTCTTGTTGCAGATCCTGTCCGATATT
>JAZRWE010000046.1:0-17199 GCA_045599605.1 Thermoguttaceae bacterium | reverse complement strand
AGATAGACGATGAAAAGACTTAACGACGGCACAATAGTCGCGGGGCCTAACGACGATCTTTGCGCGATCGTCGCGGCGTTGCAAGCCGGAGGCACGCTAGCCATATCGCCGGGTACTTATAATCTCGACCGCCATATCGTCGTCGATAAAGACGTAACGATCAAGAGCACGACGAACAACGCTCGCGACGTCACGATCGTGCGCGCCGGGTCGACCGCGTTGATCGTTAAAGGCGGGGCTCCGAAGATCGGGTACTTGACGTTCATCTCGTCGCCGGCGAAAGACGGCGTCTTCTTTGACAACGACATGATCGAGTATAAGAGCTGCGTCGCGATCCGCGGGGGCAGTCCTACGCTGGTCGGTTGCCGCGCGACGTCCGCGGACCAGAGCGGTTACTCCGTGCGCGGCGAGGGCGTGACGGCGCGGTTGCTCCGTTGCGAGGCGCGTATGACGTACGACGGCGGTATTTTCTTTGACGGCGGCGCGAGCGGCGTTATTGAAGACTGCGTCTTTGCCGATACCGGTCTAGGATGCGTCGACGTTGAAGAGACGCCTGTTGGGAAATGCGTCGACGTTATTCGCACGAAATTATTCCGCAGCGAATACGGGACATTTTCGGTCCATAACGGCGGTCGCGTTCGCGCGACGGAATGTGAAGTTTCCTCGAACTTGCCGCTTGGGACTCTTGCTCAGGTCCACGATAGTCTGTTCCTTGCGCGTTCGTGTCATTTTTACAGCGAGGCGACCGTCCCGGCGGGAATGACGTTAGACATGGTCACGGACCATAAGATCAAACACGCGCTGGCCGCCGGGGTCCGTACGGCCGGTTCGAAACTCGAGTTCGTAGACTGCGTGTTTGAACGACTTGTTACCGCGTATGCGACTTTCGGTAAGCCGTCTGCGTTGAAGATGACGCGTTGTAAAGTCCTTGACGGCGTCGAATCGCTGTTTATCGACGTAAAGAGCCCCGCGCCTGTTTTTAACGAATGCGAGTTCTTCAAAAAACCTATACAGGTCGATAGCTCAGAGCCGCTTGATTGGCGTCCGGAAACCGGCGACGTCGTTGAAAACGTTGAGAAGATCATGCTGAGTCAGTTGGGAAAGGCGGAAGAGATCCTTGAACATTGCGCGTCTCCCATAGATTTCGGCGATGGGGAGACGGTGGGATATCTTTATCCTCTTTCGGAGTACGGCGGCACGTTCGTCGCGACCAATCAGCTGTGTTTTTATCCGAACTCCTTAGCGTCTAATAGACGATTCCGCGCGTTCGAATTGGCGACGGCAACGCAACTAGAAAACTTGGCGGAATGCGGACTACCCGTTGTTGAACCTTTGTTGAGCAGGATCTTGCATCCCTTCCGACGTATGTTGGAAAAGAAACGTTTCCGGAACAAGATCCATGAGTTGATCTTGACCATGGATCTGATCTCTGCATATGTTTACCACGGCAATATAGTCAATCGATACGACACGATGGAATTCCCCGAAGACGCTTTAGTTCCTTCCTTAGCCGGTCGTTGCTACGTTTTCGACGCGCTTTCTAAGGATATAAGCGATCGACCGATCGACCCCGTCAAGGTCTTTGACTACGATCCCGAGGAGGCGCATGACCGAAGCGCGTCAGGCTCGAGAAAGGAATTTGGATTTATGTTCCCCATCGAGATCACTCGCGAAGAGATGGCGCTCGTCTGGAAGATCGGCGGCGCTAAGTTCATAGATTGCCTCAAAAAAGACGGGTGTTGGCCTTTCTACCGCTCTTGAGCGTCAACAAGCCGCCAAGCGCTAACGCCGCTTGACGCGTCACGGTCTTTAAATCGACGGCGCCGTCTTCCGATATTGGAGGACGGCGCCGCTCTGTATTTGGTATTCTTTGATTTTCAGTTCCTATGAACGACGATTACGTGAGAGACTATCGTCGTAGACGAGCTCCCGTATTGGGCGTTGGCAACGCAACTCAAGTCGTTTGGATGATTAGTTACCCTAAAAAGAGACTACGATACAACGCGTCCCTCGGATAAAAGAGACGCGTTGTATTGTGGAGTGAATGTGTGAAACTATGAATTTATAATCTCACGTTACTTGAATTCGAGATTTCCGGCGTGGATTCATTCAAGATCGCTTCTTCGACGTCAACGACAAGCGATTGGGCGAGGGCATAGGCCTTATTGGCGTTTTGAATTGCTTCTTCGATCAGTGGCGCTTCGACGTCGGAACTTAACGAATTACGCCAAGAGATAAATTCCCTTCTGAACTTGAACCAGTTGGCAAGGAATTCAATAGGTTCCTTTGTTCTTGCGAGAGTATTGGTCAAACGTACAAGTGACGTCGACATGATCAACGAACTTGGTAATTCTTTTACGCTTCCGACAAGTTTGCTTATTTGCTCCATTTTATCTGCAATCTCTTGTTGAGAGACCGTCGTCGTAAGCGTATCGCGAAGCTCTTGGAGCGTTGCGTAATTAAGCGTTAATGAAAGCTGTTCAAAACGCTCGGAAATCTCTGCATTGAATTGCCAATCTTCACGGTCGAGAACGTTCATAAACGCATCTTCTTCAAGTTGTTCCATTATCAGGAAATCTTTATTGATCGTTTCTCGAACTTTCGGATCGTTTTGTAACTCCGTGTCTTGAACGATAGCGTCGCAGAATTTATGTAGAGCGACAATAAATTGAAGCGCCGCGCCGTCTTCTACCGCTTCTAACCCCTTGTGTGGATATAACGCAACGATCCTTTCCGTATCGAATTGGATCCGCGGACGATTGAAGTTGTATTTCTTTCCGTATTTTTCAAACGTTTCGCCACAAAATATTTTAACGCCTTCACGAAGATCGTGCTTGATCGTATTGATGGAAGGCGTCTTACCTTGTTCGGAGTTCTTCTCAAAGTCTCCGTATTTTACGAGGTCGTCGGAAATATTCTGTTCGGATATCGAAGCTTTGCTATCGCTATTTTTGTATGATGAGGATGATGAAGCGCTTGTCTCAAACGACTTCAAGTTGGCGTTACTTTTAGTTCTATCATAGGAAGCGGTCGTACTTCTCGAGCGCCAGACTCCGTCGTGTTCAATAGAGTTGTATAATACATAACAAAGAGAACCGGAGATCAGGAGCATGATCGACAAGAATATCGATAGACCATATTTGTTCATCTGACGAGTTATACTCGTCTTTTCTAATAGCCATTCAAATGGTTCGTCCATGCGTTGTGGTTTGAATGGTTCGAGAGTTGCTTGAGTCCTTGGTCCAAGCGCGCTGACAGAGAAACACCGAACTTCGCCAAAATTACTGTCAAGCGCTTGGAGGATATTGTGCCCGTTCCATTTCTGGAGCCAATACCTACAAACTATATCCATTGCCTCGCGATAGGAAGCCGACGGATGTTTTGACATATAGTTCTTTACCGCCGCGTCGCCTATATAACGTTCCAAGTCAAAAACATCTGTTTTCGTCAATACAACGGCGCAGGGGACGGCGCTAAAATCTCGTGGTTCATGAGAGGAAGCATCCTCGTCAGGGGCGTTGATGTTGATCAAAAATCGTTCTACGCATTCTTGCGGATCGGCGGGGCTAATGAATTGCTGTTCATCCGAATCTAATTCCTGAATTTTTTGTTGGTAAAGTCGCTTTACCGGTTGGAGAGTGAACGGATCGATAATGACGATGACGCCCTCCATAAAATTGTAGTACTTTTGATCCTTCAGCCTTTCATAGTCGCTCGTGAACGTTTCACCGCTAGGATCGTAGATCATGACGCGATTGTTTTGGGTGAGTGAGCCTGTGCGATACTCAATAGTAAACGCGGAAGGAACTTGTTGGTTCGTCTTGTTGGGGGTGATCCCTTGTTTGAAGAGATTGCGTAAGTTATGCGCCGAACGTTTGTCATTGGTCAATGGATAATCGGCGCTCCATCCGCGTTTTTGTGGAATGACCTTTTCCAGTACGTGAAGACTGGACATGAGAAACGTTGTCTTACCTGCCGCCGCGCCCCCGACGATAGGAAATGCCAACGTCTTGCCCTCGCCAAAATTCGTGCCTAGTTGTTTTCCACATTGCGGACAGTACGCCATGTACTGGTTACGTCCAAAGAAACGCATTGTACGTAAGGGTTCGCCACAGTCGCATTCGAAGGTGAAGAGACCGTATGCGCTAGGCTTTACCCCGCTGATGATCTTGCCACAGATGGGGCATTGAATATGTGACTTCTTGATCTCTTTGTGGCAGTGAGGACATACCGGATTATTGCGTTGGAAAAAGAATAAAGTACTGTCAAATATTCGTAATACTAACGCCGGTAATATAAGTAAAGGGTTGAATATGCTCATGGTACAGATCTATAATATTGGACTGTTCCGAGCGTGTCTCACTAAATCGTGTGAAACGCGATAATTGAACTTTTAACAATATCGTGCAGGGAAACAGTTCGACGTTTTGTGGGACGATATGAAGTCGGGGCGATAAACGCGACTAGTTCAAAAAATTGAAGATCCTGTCGATCATTCCATGAACATATTTTTAAGTCTCCCTAAGAAAGAGACGCCCCAATGACGTTCTAAAGCGTCCCACACTGTTGGATCGAATTTATTCGAAAGATTGGAAAAATATTCTCTTGCGCGTTTGAGGTCCTTTCGAGAAAAAGTACCGAATAGGTTCTCGTTATTGGCTATTTCTGAATACTTTCCTTGTTTGAGTAGCCAAAGGATGTATGCGTCGGCGCCGGGAAGGCTTGTCTTATTCGTGCGTTTCCCGCTAATTTTTCCCGTTCCTCCGAAGCGTCTTGCCCCCATCGCTTCCATACTTTCGACGACGATGGGCTGATCCTCGTTGTCATCGGAGTCGAAACTACGAGGCCTATCGGTTTCCGTGTCTTCCGTTTCTGCCGGCACGCCTGAACCTTGCGCCCAATAGCTCTTTGCCTGAGCGATTTGACGGTCAACGTATCGATCTAGCGTTGCTTGCCCTAGGACGATGTTAAGTACGGTATATGATTTAAGGTCAACGATTTTCTGAGCGAACTTACTGAAATAGACGAAATCAAATTCTCTGGCCCAGTCAGAGTCAGAGACTAAGCGACGATATGCGTCGGTCAGTTTCGATAATAGGTTGCCGTTAATATGCCCGGGATCGCCTAACGCCGCGTGAAGGAATAATGACAAACAAAGCCAAATCGTGGTTGGCTCCGATAGATCGCCGGCAAGAAGCTCTTCTTGAAAAGGGAGAGTGGAATACTTTTTAAAAGGCGTATGCGTATTCTTACTTACTTTTGTTGCGATGTTGTCATTACCGAAGATCTTTTGAATTTCTTCAAACGTCGTTTGGCGCCAAGCTTTATTCTCCGCAACGCCTTGTGGGATATGGCGAGTCCAGAAATTACAGATCGCTGATAAAAATTGTCGATGCTGTTGAAGATCGACGAGTTGGGCGACGTCGACAGAGGAACGCACTACAAATGCAAGGAGCTCACGGAGTAAAACTTTGGAAAATAACGCGTTTTTACAGTCGCTATAATCCTTTTTCAAGAGTTCTGTAATGAATCGATCCGTAATCGCTTTGTCGGTACCATATAGATATGACCAGGCGTAGTTAAGCGAGTCAAGATCCGTTAACGTCCCGTTTAATAATTCGTCGATGACGCCTAAACTCATCAAATATGCAAAATCGTTGTCTCGTTCTTGTATATGTTCCTTACTTTCAACGTTTATAGAACTGTTTGTTTCGTCGGAGCATGGATACGGATATTGAGCTACCGTTTCTAGAAACGAGGCGTTCAATATCAGACGTCTTGCATATATGTTTTTAATTTTGTAAGGTCGCTTTATAGCTTCCTGGGAGAGGTCGACAGAAATGAAACGATTTCCGTGCGTCTCCGGAATGGAGGAACTCGGCGAGAATGCTATAAAACAGTAGGCGTCACGCGCGTTTACAAGTTGATCGTACGTTGGATCGTGGACGTAGGTTGAGAACGTAACTTTCCTAGCGATCTCTTTTGGGAGAATTTTTAAAAACGCCGCCAGTATTGTCGTTGGATATTTGTTAAGGTTCTTGTCGTCGAGGAATACGACAAGGTTGCATTTATTTTTTAATGCGTTAAAGAAACCGTCTACGATCCGACTGACAATGTTTAAAATCGAGGTGGAGAGTTGTACGGTATCGTAAGGCGAGAATGCGTTACTGAGGCGTACCTCGGAACGCGCTAGTTCCGGCAACGATGGCGGAACCGTTGTAAGCGACTGTTCCGCAGAAGTTAGACCGCGCGCAAATGTTACGGAATTGAGATAGTCTAACGGCTTATCCCAATCACCATTTTCCAAAACAAGCGCGTGTGCAAAAAAGTTGCCGTAACGCGAGGAAGCGTAGTCTTTACCTACGTATTGCGTACGGCAGATAACAGACTTGCCGTTTTTTAAATGGAAGTAGGAAAATGCAACAGGGAACGCTGATAATTCTTCGAGCGTAGGCTGTTTAGGAAACGAATCGGGCGCGTCGTAATGCGCTGCGTATTCGATCAGCTCCTCTTTTTCTTCTTTGGTCAGGCGTTCCGACATAGAGAAGGTAAAGAAACCGGTCGAACGTTCTATATTGAAACGACTTGAAGTGTACTTCCATTGTAAAACGCCGACGTTGAGCGGGAGATCGGTTTTGGAGTTCATTTCAGTCTACCTCCTGAATAAGATCGTTTTGCCATAGCAGCCAAAGGATGGGATCGAGGACTCGCAACGGTCTTGGCGAGAACCGAAGTTTTTGATTTGTGCTCTTAGGATTCTGGCCTAATGCGCTGACTCCAAAACAGCCGCAATGTTCAAAATTTTTCATTTGATTTAACAATACTTGACTCTTATCGACGTCTGATAAAAACGATTTTAAACAAATATCGATCCTGCAGAAATCGGAGATCGAGAATCCGCGATTTCGACGGTGAAACGACGGCGCGAAGACTGGCGACTCTTCGGTCAACAAGAAGCGTATCGCGTCGATTTTAGAAAGAACGACCGCGACCGGTACCTCGATCTTTCCACCGCCTTGTTCTTTGGCTCGCAACGTGTTGACGATACGTTGAAAAATACTAGTCGCGCTTGCTTTAGCTTGCGGTAAGGTCGGTAGTTCGGCTTCCGTGCCTTGTCCGCTGTCGATCCAACGTTCGCGTACCGTTTTTAATTGTAATGGGTCTAATAAGAAGATAACCCCCGAGGATGCGTTGATATAACGCGTCGCCTTCGCCATTTCTTCCTCGTCGTTAAACCGTTCGCCAGCCGCGTCATAGAAGACTAATGAAACGTTCCAAGCTCTGTTGTCCGCGCATAAACTGTAAATCAGCGGTCGGTGTTCACGGACATTTGCTGTCTGGGTCTTAGAAACAACTTCGTGCGCTTCGTACAGAGGTTTCCTAAAACGTTCATTATAAAGATTCATGGTTTCGTCGTTTACAGCGGTTCGAGCCCAACCAAAACGATTACCTTGTACGGCTAGTTGTTCGATCAACGTCGCGATATAATGACTCTTGCCGGCCTCCGTCGAACCGATGATCGAGAACATGATTGACATGTCCATGTTATAGGGAAGACGCTCTCCACAACGAGGACAGGTATTACCGGAGACGCTTGACTCAAAGCAATAAGGACAAACTGTTTTTGACATTGTTTAAGTCTACCTCTTTAAAATACTTGCAACATTGTGAAAAATTTTGCGTCTGCCGGATTAGCGCAGAAACAGCTCAGGTACCCAATTTGATCGTCCGAAACAAGATCGGACAGCGAAAAAGTGAACGCCCCTGATTTTGACGCCGGGATTTTGGTTAAGATCTCCCCATCGTCGCGGCGATATGGAGGACGGTCAAAGCGTCTAACGACGACTATCTCGGGCGTGACGAGGTTAGAGCCGAACGGCGTTATTTCTATACGATTTTCATTTTGGGTTTTACCAAATAGTTTCTTCAACCCCCAACCTTTTTTCGCTTGCTTTTTACAAACGCGGTAAGAGATCAACGCTTTGACCGTGAAAAATTTTTCACCGGGAGAGTATATCGTCTTTTCCCCCGTTTCATAGACTTGAAAGATCTTAACATAAAGCGGCCTTGTTTCTTGGCCGGCAAGGATCCAGGCCGATTCGAGATCGTATTCCTGTTTCGTTATGATCTTCCTAGCGCACGTTTGGTCGTCGAGCCCCGAAGGGAGGCGTTTGTCGCTGTACAAAAGCAGACATTTATTGACGCCGGGCGTCCACTCCCAGGAAACAAAGACGTCGTTATCGACTAGTTCCGATGAAATTTTTTTTACCGGCGAAAGTGCGTTGAGCGCTCGTTCCTGCCCAACGACAACATCGGAGCCTTCATACGTGATCGGTAAAACGTATATATATGTTGAGTTTTTAGGCGCGAGTGCAAGCGCGTGAGCAGGACGATCTACCGTACCGGGGGACAATACGTCTAAATGAAGCGGTCTACCGAACTTTTGGTAAAGTTCATCAAGCGAATATTTATAAGTTTGTCCCGAGAGTAATCCGAAAGAACGAGACGCGACGAAGAAAAGCGCTTTGCCGACTGTCGGTTCTTGCCATTTGAGATCGAGACGATCGTGTGAATCGCTACGGGTAATATCGCAAGTCCAATTCGTAATTGGTGTTGGCGGTTCGTATGGATGCGCGGTAAAGTGTGTCGGTTTGGTCTTTCTTTCTTTACCATCGACGTCGTAGTAAACTACGGAGACTGCGTAACGGTATTCGTTGTCGTTAGTTAGACCTACGTCGATAAAGCCTTTAAGGTCGGCGTTTGAGACGACGACTTTCGGTTCGTTGACGTCTGATAAATTCTCGCGTGTAACAACGACTCCCTTTGCGTGAGGCGAGATATTCCATTCGACTTTGATTTGATTTGGTTTCGGAACGACTGAGATCTTATGAACGCCCCCGGTGCGTTGTATTGGAGTCGAACTTGTTTCTTTAGAAAAGTTTGAATCAGAACGGAATGATACGATAGAGTAAACGTATCCCCGGAACTCTTCGACGTCGCAATCCAGAAAGAATAGATCGTTGGTGTTAGCGCAAATGACTTTGAACGCTGTCTGCGAAATTTCCCCGGAAGGGGAAATAACGATCTCCGCTCTAAGGACTTGATAATTGACGACCCCGATCGATTCCGATCGAGCCCAACGCACTTCGACGCCTTTCGTCTGTTCTAAGACTGTTACATTAGGGACAGGTTGGACTTCTTGCGCACTTTGAAGTTTCCGAGCATCCTCGAAATCAGGATAACGTAAGAGCAGCGCTTCTAATAACTTTTCGCGTTCGGTCGTGTCTGCTTTTTCGATATCGGCTAGTTCCGATTTAGCGCGAGCGAGGCCTTCGTCGATCGTCTGACGTTTTCTTGGGAAGTCTGGACGTTCTTGTACTCTTTTGGCTATTGCGTTGAGTTTTTGATCCGCGGTAAAGAAGAGATTTTTTTGACAGAGTTCGTCTAGTTCGACAAAAACTTTTTCTAGGTTTTGTTGCGACTCGACTTGCGCTTTGGCTTTATACGCATATTCTTTAGCCGACTCCGAGATCGTTGCGTCAAAAGAAAAGCGAATTGGCGAGTAGTCTGACACTGAATCGTTGGCAAACTCTTGTAGGAAGCGTTCGTATTCGCGTTGAGCGTACGCGGTTCTTAATTCATCGCCGAATGCGCGTAACGCGGGGTTGCCTTCCCAAAGCGAGTAGGCTTTACGATACCCCGTAATAGCGCCGTCAAGATCGTTTTCAGCCCAAAGTTCTTTGGCTTTTTTATGAATGAGGATGGAGTTTTCCATATTCACAAACGAGAAACCGCAACTAGAACAACGCTCTTGCAGCGTACTCGTCGTGCCGCAAATCGGACACTTGTTTTTCAACGTGTAACCGCAATGTCCGCACTTGTTAGCGTTAGGATCGTTGGATTTAAAACAGTTCGGGCATTTGATAGAATTATCGACGCGCCTTCCAACGTGCCCGGTTCGTGGATCTGCACATTTTCTCTTGTTGACGTAGTAATCGTAAACGAACCATTGCGCGTCGGCGTCAGACATACCTTCATCGACCGCTTCGGAGATCGAGCGCTCATAATCGTCTTCGGATACGATCTTTAGCGACTGTCCTTCCTCGTCTTTACGCGCGATGATACGATATTCGAAGTTTTCTTTTAGTTTCTGACTGAGTACGTAATGCGCCCAATTCTTATCAAATTCCGCTTTAGAATTATCAGTCTTGAATATCTCTTTGGCTAGACCTCCTAGGTCTTTGTAAGCGTTAGCTTTTGAATCTTTTTGACTTGCCTTTTGTCCTTTGTCTTCAAGTTCGGCGCTGGCTTCAAGTAATAATTGACAACGAGAGGCCCCGGAGAGACCAAGCGCTTGATAGATCGTTTGGAAACCTAACGTTTTTAAACAAAGTTCAACTTGTTTTAATTTTGTATTAACTGATGAAGTCAGTTCGGGATAATCGCTTGGTTTGACCGGCGGAGCTAACGCTCGTTTTTGTTCCGTTTTTTCCGGAACGCCGATTCGACTACGAATCGTTGACTCATTGAAGAAAACCTTGTAACGCTTAATGATAAGTTCGATCTGTTCCGGTGCGATGGAACCGTCCGCGGTAGCGATGGCGATATGCTTATCCAATTCCGCCAATTTGAGCTTTATCGCCTCTGTCGCCTGTTTTTTGCGTTTGGTAGGGTTTTGCAAAGTTAAGGCGATCGAGTCGATCTCTTCGCATAACTTCTGATATTTTAGTCCGTCGGCGCTATTACGCTTCTTGTTCCATTCGTTCTTTTTTTCTTTGATCTTAGTTTCTAGTGCACTCCAGTTATCTTCCGGAGGGTCTAAAAATAATTCGAGTATTAAGTAACAATTATCGTCGCGCATATTAAATATATCTAGGTATTACTTGATTTCGAACGGCGCGCATCTTTCCGGCGTCTTGACGCTTTTGGTATAATGCCTTAACAAATGAAAACATACGACGAAGACTGACGTATGTTTTCGGTTTAGTTGTTTTGTTCGTGGGAATGTAATTGTTTTCGATATCGGGAAGTTGACGTTGCGTTACCAAGGCGCGCTAGTCAACGTTCAGTTCTGCGCAACGACGTTCCTGTTCACGTTGTTCGTCAGGAGAAACACAAGTCGTTGTGTTGATCCTTGCAAAGACGTGAGCCTGTGATTGGGGTTCCATTGTGATAACGCTAAGGAAGCCGTCAGAGGAAAGGGAAAAGTAATTGTAGATCTCGGAACCGGCAGGAAGGTCGGGGGTGGGTAAATTGAGCATGCCTTCCCATAAAGGCTCGCATTCGGAGATAGGAACGAATCCCTCATCGGCTGTATCCCTTGTCGCCGAATTGGAATATACCTGGATCCAGACTCCGTCTTGATTGTCACAAGTCGTACCGCCTACGATAAATCCTTCGGTGGGAAGGGAGGTGTTACGGTAGATAGCGTTGTAAACAAAAGCACATCCTTCCGATGATTGACCCTCTCGGAGCATAGCAATTCCAAAGGAGCGACTGGTTACATTGGAGAACGGCTTCAACGCCTTCGCTACGGCGTCCAAAGTATATCCGTTTTCAGCGGCAACTTCAGCGACGACAGCAGCTGAGTTCTTCGATTTATTAAGGTTGAGTCGCTCTTCAATAATGCGTTTTAAGCGTAGGTTATTACCGTAGATGGCGGCGCCCTTCGCTACAGCCTCGTCGGGGTCGAAGAGTTGGGGCTTGATAAGGAAAGCTTCTTCAATAGCTTTCGGGACGATCGGCATTTTAGTGGAGCCGCCGACGAGCAGGATCTCGTCGATGAACGAGCCGTCAGCGCGTGTTTGTTGAACGATATCACGCGTGAAGTTGATCGTACGTGCGAGCAGGTCGGACGTTACTTCTTCAAATTCTTGACGCGTAACGTCAAAACGAGCGGTCTCATCGTCGTAAGTGAAACGTACTGAAACTTTCGTTTTATCGCTAAGTTGTTTCTTCACGTTTTCTGCAAGGAGGAATAGTTCGGCAACCGCTTCAGAGTTGTCGAGAATATCGTCGCCTACGCCGGTCTCGTCTTGAAAACGTTCCGCGATCAAACGTACGAGTCGATCGTCCCAGTCTTTACCGCCAAGATGATGGTCGCCGTCTGTGAATAGTACTCGATCGCCGTCTTTATCGAATTTGATCGTTGTTACGTCGAACGTGCCGCCGCCAAGGTCGTAGACCAAGATCGTCTTCGGTTTATCATGACCGTTCATACCGTACGAGATCGCGGCTGCTGTCGGTTCGTTGAGGATCTCGAGAACGTTAAGTCCCGCAAGTTCCCCGGCGCGTTTGGTCGCGTCGCGCTCTTTTACGAAGAAATAGGCGGGGCAGGTGATCACTACGTCCGTGACTTTTTCTCCGACCGCTTCGGAAGCGTCTTTGGCGAGCTTTCGTAGGATGAGACTGGAAATCTCTTCCGGTGTTCTAGGCTCGCCTGCGTATTCGGCATAGAACGAGGAATCACCCATACTGCGCTTGATGAATTGACAAACGTCTTGCGGATAGACTTTCGCCATTTCTTTCGCTTCTTCACCGACGACTACGCGTTTACCATCAAACCAAACCGCGGAAGGGGTCGTTCTTTGCCCTCGATCGTTTAATATAACCTGTTCTTTGCCGCTATCGTTAATGTAAGATACGCAACTGTATGTTGTTCCAAGATCGATACCGAAAACTTTGTCTGCCATAATGAAATATGTTACATACTAAATAGGATTGTGAAAAAACGAATGATGAAAGACGCTAGGACTGTTCGACGTCATGCTTCCGTGTCCGCAGCGTTCTCTTTTGAGGGAGAGATCGGTTCTCTCGTTCGTTCTTCGTACTTGAATACTTCCACAAGTTCCGGACGTACGAGCGTTTCCTTGTCGCGAATCGTCGTCCTATATCCGGGACGTATTGATTTGATCGTTTTATCGAGTTGAGGGTTATCAGTAGTCGAAGTCTTCATAACTCGTTGAGTTTTCGGATCGAATAAACTTCCGCCTTCCGAGGAAAATGCATAGACGTCTTGCGCCTCCAAGGCGTACCGCATGTTTTCAGGTAATTCCTTACAGACGTATTTTAAAACTTTATGATAACGCTTTTTCAGTTCTTCAACGTCCTCGGGTAATTCTGTATTCAATAGAGTTAGCGTCCAACGTTTTTCGACGTCGTCGATTTCTGCAATTATTCCTTCGATCAAGCTCTTTTTGATCGACCAGACGAGATCGTTCTTGTATTCTTGGTTTTCGGTGTTGAGTTGGTCGACGATCTCATTTTTTTTGGCGTCGTACATCAGTTTCGTGTTGAAGTCCTGCGAGAGCTTTCTGATAAGTTCCGCGACTTCTTCTAACGATACAGACTGAGTCTCTTCTGCCGACGGTTGAACGGAAGAGACATGAGACTTAGGGCAGAAGTCTTCTTGTGTATCGTTAGAACAAGTGGAGACTGACGGTTCGAGTGGGATATAATAGGAGTCTGGACCAATTTTTTCTGTTGAAGGAGTCTCGTTGTCGGAAACGTTATTGTTAGTCGTTTTCGGGCTATTGGAAGGGCGATTGAATATACTGAATATACTTCTAAAAAGCATCGTACTTTACCTTGTGCCGTTTTGACGAATTAGACCGGACGATCTCAAGAAATGATAGGATATTTCTAAAGACCTAAACGTTGCTATGTGTCGGCAAAGAATTAAGGAATAACGCTTCGAGTTCCTGTATTAAAATTCATTGCGTCCATAGGGCGTCTAGAAAAATTATATCTGTTTTTAGATAGTGACTATTTGAAATATTTGCAAGAAAGCCCCTTATTGCAGATTTACTGCTTGTGTTAATTATTATTATTATTATTATTATTATTATTATTATTATTATTGGACTATTTGTTATTATCCTGAAAATTTAAACGGTGCGATGTTTTGGCGTGGTTTACACAAGTTACAGTAAATTACATAAGTTTTCAAGGAATTGGTTTAAATAAAATCTATATACGTCAACCGGAGAAGAGTCGCATGGAAGGTGAGGACTCATTCATATTCGAAAACGTTACGTTGTAAGGTGGTTTTGAATTGGTAGGGGAATAGGAAAATTTGTAAGCGTCTTGCGATAATAGGTATTTCGAGGGCGAGTTAGCGTCGAGATTTGAGAGAAAGGAGAGTATGTCGTATTATGTCGACTGTAAAGAGCGTATAAAAGTTTGATAGTTTGTTGTTACAAATGTCTTCATTTTTTGTAGTAAACATCCGCAAAAATTTGTCTACTAAGTGAAAAAATGAGACTGGCAAACGTATAACAATTACTGTGTCGAACGAGCTACGCGAGCGGCGCTTGGTAATCGCGTTGGAGCGTTAGGCGTTTGGCGCAAGAAACAAAAAAGGGAGCGCGTTGTAACGTTCTCCCTGTGTTTATAATCGGCGTAGCGCGTTGGCTTGCGGTCATTGGGCGGCGGGATCGGCCGCCTGGGCGACAGGCGCGTTGGCGTTTTTCTCGACATTAGAAGCGGAAGCGGAGCCGTGAGGCATGACGTAGTAGATCGCGCAAAACGCGATGATCCAGAGTACGGTCGAAAAAATCGAATCGATCTTAGCGTACATAAGTCGCTCCTTTTTGGTCGAGGGGGAAAAAGGGGTGAGACGGTCTCCACGAAACCGTCTGCACAATAAGATAACAAAAGTAAACGCCGTTAACAACCTCGAAATACGAAAAAACAAAATTTTTTCTGAAAATTTTTGGCGTCGTAAATCTCGTTCCTCGACCGAGTAACGTCGCGCGTCAATTCGCGTTGCTTTGTTCCCCGATAAGCTCGTGGAACCGCGCTTCCGTGATTGAGGGGACGCCAAGCGCCTCCGCCTTCGTCACCTTAGACGCGCCGGGCTCGGAGCCGGTCAGGAGATACGTCGTCTTCTTCGAGACGGAACTTGCCGCTTTACCGCCAAAGCGTTCGATCGCCTCTTTGATCGCGACGCGGTCGTAGTGTTCAAGCGTTCCTGTTACGCAGATCGTCATCCCCGCAAGCGGCTTCGCGGCGTCGGCGTCGGTCTCTTCTTCCGGCAACGCCATGACTAAGCCCTGTTCGCGTAACTCCGCCACGATCTTCTTGCCCTCGTCGCTGTGGAAGAAATCAAATAGGTTGGCGGCAAGGATATCGCCGACCCCGTCGACTTGCAAGAAGTCCTCGGGCGCGGTCGTCGACTCTAACGCGTCGAAGGAACGGAACTTCTTGACGATCTCTTTGGCAGTCTGAGCGCCGACGCCCGCGATCGAGAGCGCGTTGAGCAGTCTCGCCGGGCCCTGCGTCTTGCTGTTGCGGATCGCCTCGACGATATTGACCGCCGAACGCTTTTGTACCCCGTCAAGTTGAAGAAGTTGTTCAGGCGTGAGACGGTAGAGGTCCGCAAACGAGCGCACGAGCCGCGAATTCTCGCCAAGCAACGAGTTGGGTAACGCGGACGTGAGCCGCTCCACGAGACTAGGACCGACCCCGTCGATATCCATTGCCTCTTTGGACGCGAAATACGCAAGTCGTTCCCGGAACTGCGCTTCGCACTCGGGATTCGGACAGCGAATGAAGACGGTCTCCGGGTCTTTTTGCAGCTCCGCGCCGCAAGACGGACAACGCTCCGGGAATACGAACGGTTTCGGCGGGTCGTCGTGCGAACGGAAATAGGATTCCACGCGGACGATATGCGGAATGATCTTGCCCGCCTTCTCGACGACGACCACGTCGCCAACGCGGACGTCTTTGCGCTCGATCTCGTCGGCGTTATGCAGCGTCGCGCGCGAAACGACCGTGCCGGCGATCTCGACCGGCGTGAGATTCGCGACGGGCGTAATAACGCCGGATTTGCCGATCTGGACGACGATCGACTCGATCTTGGTCTGCGCCTCGTATTTCTCGAATTTGCACGCGACGATCCATTTCGGGTACTTCGACGTTGCGCCGATCTCTTCGCGCATCTTGAAGTCGTCGACCTTCATCACGATACCGTCGACCTCGAAATCAAGTTCGTGCAGCCGTTCTTGCATCTCCTGCACATACGCGAACGCGGTCTCGAAATTCGGCAAGCGCTTGAGTAACGGGGCGGTACTGAAGCCGTATTCGCGTAGCTTCGTCATGAACTCGTAATGCGTAGGCGCGACGGCGCCGGGGTCGGTGCCGGTGGAGTGCGCGAAGAATCGCAATCTGCGTTCCGCGCAGACGCTCGGGTCGCGCTGCTTGATCGTGCCCGACGTCAGGTTGCGCGCGTTGGCAAACGGCTTGAATTCTCGCCCGGTCTCGAGCGCGCGTTGGTATTCGATATCGTTGAGACGCGCGAGATTGTCGTTCGTCATATAGATCTCGCCGCGGACCTCCAGCGTCTGCGGCGCGCCCGTCGGCAACGACAGCGGCACGTCGCGTATCGTGCGGACGTTCGCCGTGATATCTTCGCCGTTGAGCCCGTCGCCGCGCGTCAACGCGCGAACCAGTTCGCCGTTCTCGTAATGCAGCGACGCGGCGATACCGTCGATCTTCAACTCGCATACCCACGCCAGCGTCGCGTCGACATTTTTCTGCGCCGACGCGACAAACTCGCGCAACTCGCCTTCGTTATAAACGTTCTCAATAGAGAGCATCGGCGTGGCGTGTCTCACGACCTCCGCTTTGCCTTCCAGCTTCTCGCCTATGCGTTGCGTCGGCGAGGTCGGGAGAACGAGGTCGGGGAACTCGCGCTCTAACGCCTTGAGTTGGCGTACCAGATAGTCGTATTCATGGTCGGCGATCGCGGGCGTGTTCTCCACGAAATAGAGACGGTCGCAGCGACGGATCTCCGCCGTCAGGCGCGCGATCTCAAGTTGGGCTTCTTGGCGTGTCATAATGCGTCCTTTGCGCGTATGGGGATGGCGATGGTAATATGTGTTTGCTTGCGATTTCAGCGCTTCCGTCCGCAATCTCCGGGCGAGCAAGTCGCCCTCCAATTTGCGGCTCCTGCGGTAGCGCTGACGCGACGAGTGCGGTTGGGATGACGTTGTGTCGTGGTGCGGTAGCGGTTCGGGGGGAGCGCAGTCATAGGCGTAGTACCCAACGCCATGCGGCGCCCGTGACTGGCGAGTCACGGTTAACCTCGCTAGCGCTCGGAGATCGCTCGTCGGCATATGGGCGGCGTTGATACAAGCGAGCAACGCGAGCGTATGTCCTCTCCACCAAAAAGCCGGCGACCAACGGGAGCGGGTACTA
>JAZRWE010000045.1:0-2054 GCA_045599605.1 Thermoguttaceae bacterium | reverse complement strand
TAAATTTTCAATACTAAAGAAACAATTAATTAAACGAGTGGATAATTTGCCAGAAGGGGCTCGTCAATTAGTTATTATAGACGTTCAAGAACAAGGTTTGACGAAGGACGAAGTAGGGAGTTTGAGGGGGAAGATTTGGATTGGTTTGGATAAGATTTCTGGATTTCAAGGTTTAGTAATTATAGAAGATGATCTGCCGAAGGCAAAATGAAGTGTTTTTAATATAGGAGATAGAAATGCCAACAGAAAAAAATAATGCGCAGATGGTTCGTGACGCGCTTCGTAAGAGACTTCGAACTTATTTTAGACAAGTACTAAAGCCGTTGGGTTTTGAGAGTAATAGTACGAGACAGAGATGGACTAGAACGACGAAGACGCTGCGTCAGTCTTGTCATTTCTTCATGCCTAGTTCTTGGGAGGTTTGTATTCAGTGTTGGTACCAGTATATCCCTTGTTTTGATTGCTGGGAGGGATTGTCGCAAGACGCGCAAACGCTTCAGACGTTTGAACATTTCAAAGAGGCATGGGTAGATTTTTATAAAAACGCGATAGCACATTTGGAAATAAATGAATCTTGTGACATTCCCACAACGATAGACGGTATCGACGACCTACTTGTCAAAATTGACGGCTTGGTTAATCAAGCTGTTCTTCCCTTTTTTGATAAATACCAAGAGTCGTCGGATGTGTTATCCGAATATAATGCAGGGATTATTGGCAATGATTATATCAATGATACGCGAGGCCAATGGTTTTTTTTCAACTTAGCATTATTGCGTTTCCAAGAACAGAAGTTTACGGAGTCGCTTGATCTTTTTCAAAAGTGTCTTGTTGAATTTAGAGAGAGGGAAGAATTTTTGAAACCACGGAACCCTGAGCTATGCGAGAGGATTACGACTCCGTTTGCTGATGGCGTAGAGTTAGCGGTTGAATTACTTAAAAAACGTCTAGGCGAAAACAGTTGATTTTAGTTTAGTTGGATTCTGTATCGCCTTGTTGCGCCCTGCGGATTGGCTCTACTCCGAGGACGTCCGGATCCGTAGCGAGTCTACGGATCAAGTTCTTGACGACCTTGATTTCCAACTGGCAGAATTTTTCCCGATATCCTTTTTAGATTACGACGACTTCGCGCTCGAAGTATTTGTTGCTCTCCCCGAAATGGGAGTAATGGGATGGTCGAAACTTGTTGAGATCGACGAGAACGTCCAAATTCAGCCCGGTCCCGGCAACGTTGTGACGGGGACGTTTGCGCACATTGCCGACAGCGTGATCGACTTACTCATTGAAGATCTGCCTAGACCGATAGGTTGTACTAGTAATCATCCTTCTTGCGTCGACTTCGAGCGTCAGGTTCGGAGTCGACGTAAGTCCGATAACGCTGAAAGCGTTGTCGGGAATTTCTTGAAAGTCGATTCTTGTTCTTATTGAGCTTCGATCTGTTCGAAGCGTAGCTTGTATTACTAGAATTGGGTTTATTATATTTTCTTCTTGCTTTCTATCCCCTCAATCGCTAAACTATTGTTTTGAGTGTTGTAAGTTCCTCGGCGTTTTTTATGCCGATGTTCCTGCTTTTTTCGGGGAACGTCGTAACGAAGTTTCCGAATGTTATAACGGGTGAAACACGCGGAATTGTGACGTTGTTTTCCCGTGTGGTGAAAACGAATATACTTCAATTTTTTAGGTTGCTTCCATGCCCAACGAGCGTAACGTAAACGAATTGACGACGGACGAGTTGCTAACGGTCCTTGCCGACGCGCGTTGTTCGTACAACGACGCTTCCTCGTTAGGGCAAGAGGAGAAGAGACCGTTAGACGGTTCAGCGGAACCTGTGGAGCCCGTTAAGCCTGACCGTGAACAACTTGACCTGAACGAGACCAATAAACCGAGTCCGCCTGGAATTAAAGCGAGACGTCCGTTGCGCCAACCGCCGGTCGAACCATTGTCGGTGAGCCTCCTTGGATGGTGTACTCTGTTTTCGATGGCCTGCGCGATGGGGTTGTTGTTTTACGCGCTGTATCTCGATTTTTTCCAAAATAAGACGACGCACACGGTTA
>JAZRWE010000044.1:0-6764 GCA_045599605.1 Thermoguttaceae bacterium | reverse complement strand
TGGAGGGCGCCTTGCTCGCCCGGAGATTGCGGACGGAATCACGCCGAACCCGCAAGAAAACACATATTACCATCGCCGCACTAAGCGACCAACGGGAGCGACTATCCACTATCCGCGCGAGACGACCAACGGGAGGCGGGTCTAAAAAGCGCGATTTGGGAGCCGCGCCTCGCGGCCGGACGGAAGCGCGCTGAAATCGCAAGAAAACACATATTACCATCGCCGCACTAAGCGACCAACGGGAGCGACTATCCACTATCCGCGCGGTAGCGCGATCCGGGAGCCGCGCCTCGCGGCCGCACTAAGCGACCAACGGGAGCGACTATCCACTATCCGCGCGGTAGCGCGATTTGGGAGCCGCGCCTCGCGGCCGCGTTCGTTCGTAGAGCGAGGAACAATAAGCGTTGCCCCGATGACGTAGCGTTTTAAACGACCGAGGGAGCGACAACAAACTCGATCGAGCACCGCGTCGCTATGAGCGAGACTAGCGTCTTGATCGTTATAACATCTGAAAGGTCAATCATGTCCGAAAACGAATCGACTACCCCTAACACCCAAGATCCCGAACAAAAGCTCGACGCTCAAGCGCAACCCGCCGAACAGGCGCCGGAAGAGATCGAAGTTTCCAGCATCGACGACGGCTCCCAGGAAACGCGCAAAGCGAAAGAGGTCTACGATAGCAGCGACCTCAAGGGCTTGTCCGACCTCGAACACGTCCGTCTGCGTCCGTCTATGTATATCGGCGACGTCGCGACGACCGGTCTGCATCACCTGGTCAACGAAGTGGTCGACAACTCGCTCGACGAAGCGGTCGCGGGTTTCGCCACTCGCATCAGCGTCACGATCAACAGCAACGGTTCGGTCACGGTCGAAGACGACGGTCGCGGAATCCCGACCGATATCCATCCGGACCTGCAAGTCTCCACGCTCGAAGGCGTTATGACTAAGCTCAAGTTCGGCGGCAAGTTCACGAAGGGCGCATACCAAGTCTCCGGCGGGCTCCACGGCGTCGGAGTCACCGTCGTCAACTTCCTCTCCGAATGGTGCAAAGTCGAAGTCTGTCGCGACGGCTACCAGTTCTATCAAGAATACGAACGCGGCGTCCCGCTTAAGCCCGTCGCCAAAGGAAATAAGACCGACAAACACGGCACGAAGACCACCTTCAAGCCCGACCCCGAGATCTTTGCCGACACGAAGTTCGTATACAACACGCTCTACACGCGTCTGCGCGACCTCGCGTTCCTGAATCCTAATATCCAGATCGCGATCGCGGATAAGCGCACCGGCGAAGGCGAAACGTTCCATTCCAAGCACGGCGTGGTCGATTTCGTCCACTACCTCAACAAATCGCGCAAGCCGATCCACAACGACTACATCCACGTCCGCGGCGGCGAAAACGACGTCACCGTCGAGATCGCGTTCCAATACACCGAAGACGACCGCGAAACGGTCTACACGTACGTCAACAACGTCAACACGCACGAAGGCGGCACGCACCTCACCGGCTTCCGCGCCGCGCTTACCGACTCGTTGCTTCGCTACGGTACGACCAAAGGTATCTTCAAGAAGATCGTTCCTAACGGCGAAGACTTCCGCGAAGGTCTCACCGTCGTTATCTCCGCGCGCGTTCCCGAGCCGAAATTCGAAGGTCAGACTAAGACCAAGCTCGGCAATACCGAAGTCGCGGGAATCGTGCGCGGGGTCGTGAAGAAGGCGCTCGACAAATACCTCGAAGAACACGAAGCCAACGCCAAGGTCATCGTCTCTCGCGCTATTCTCGCCACGGAAGCGCGCGAGGCCGCAAGACGCGCTCGCCAACTCGTCAAGGACCGCAAGAACGTCCTCAATAGCGGCGGGATGCCCGGCAAGCTCCGCGACTGCACGAGCCGCGACGTCGACCGCTGCGAACTCTATCTCGTCGAAGGCAACTCCGCCGGCGGCTCCGCGGAAGGCGGACGTCTGCGCGAATTCCAAGCGATCCTGCCGTTGCGCGGCAAGGTCATCAACGCGTATAAAGCGCAAGACGCGCGCGTGCTCAAAAACGAAGAGATCCGAAGTATGATCGTCGCGTTCGGCGGCGGTTATGGGCAAGAAGGCTCTATGGACCTCTCCAAGCGCCGCTACGGCAAGATCGTCATCATGACGGACGCCGACGTCGACGGTTCGCACATCAGGACCTTGCTCCTGACGTTCTTCTACCGTCAGATGTACGATATGGTCCGCGCCGGGCACGTCTACGTCGCTCAACCGCCGCTCTTCCGCGTGCGTAAGAAGGGCGCGAAGAACGCCGCCGCGCGTTACGTCCAGACCGAAGACGAGATGAAACGCGAACTGCTCGAAGCCGGTATCCAGAACGCGCAATTCGATCCTCGCGACGGCAGACTCATTGAGAACGCCGAGATGACGCAGCTCTGTCGGCTCATCAGCCGCTTGGAAGAATCGATCCAAGAGCTCGAGAAGCGCGGGTTCAATCTCCGCGCGCTCGGTATGCGTCAAGACCCGATCACCGGCAAGATCCCGATGTATCACGTCATCTGGCGTAAGCAAGAGAACTGGTTCTTTGAACGCTCCGAACTCACCGCCTACCTCGATACGATCGAGCAAGAGACCGGTAAGAAGATCGACGAACTCCAGACCTCGATCTCCGAGAAGCTCAACGCGTCGAAGAACAAGAACATCGAAGAAGGCGGCGAGTTGGAAGAAGAATTCCGTCTTGACGAACTTGACGAAGTGCGCTCTATGAACTCGCTGCTCAAAGACCTCCGCGAGAAGTTCGGGTTCGAATTCGACTCCCTCTACCCGATCGAACGCACCGGGATGGAAGGCACGCGTTACGCCATCATCCGCGGCGACGTGGAGACCGGCGTCGACGACCTCCGTCAGATGCTCGTCGCGATTCGCGAAGCCGGCGAAAAGGGTTGGCAGATCACGCGCTTCAAAGGGTTGGGCGAAATGGATCCCGAGGAGTTGCGCGAAACTACGCTCGACCCCGACAACCGCACGCTCGTACAAGTTACGATGGACGACGCCGACGCCGCCGATAAGCTCTTCGAAACGCTCATGGGCGAAGAAGTCGAACCGCGCCGCTTGTACATCGAGAAACACGCGCTCGACGTCGCCAATCTCGACGTCTGATCCGCGCAACATAACGCGTCGTAACACAAATTAGAACAGCGCCAAGGTCGTTTAGGCTTTGGCGCTGTTTTTTTTAGGCGATATCGGTATAATGGGAACGGCGAGCCGCGGTCGGGCGCGCGCTCCCATCGGACCTTATAACGCAAACGGATCGGCGATCAAGATGAATTCGAACGGACCTAGTAAAAAGTCGGGCAAAGTCTCGCTCGACGCTAATAACAACAAGCACGAGTTGGCGGAAACGATGTGCGCCTCCGCGCGCGAAGCGTTGGAAGAAGGCGAGCTCGACGAAGCGTTTGAAAAATACGGCAAGGCGTTGAAACTCGCCCCGGAAATGCTCGAAGCGCGCGTCGGACTCGGAAGAGTCTGGCTAGAATACGGCGAATACGACAACGCTTACAACGAAGCCAAGACCGCCGTCAAAGAAGACAAGACGCGCGCCGACGCTCACGAACTGCTCGGTCACGCCGAACGACTACGCGAGAACTACAAGAAAGCGCTCGAGCATTACGGTAAAGCGATCGCGCTCGACCCCAAAGCGTATATCGCGTATTACGGACGCGCTATCGCCTACGATATGCTAGGCGAAACTAACGCCGCGTTGCAGGACTTCAAAGCGTGCTTGAAGATCGCGCCCGAGTTTGTGAACGCGTACTACGATCGCGGGGTGTTGCTTGCCAACGAGAACAAGCTCCGCGAAGCGATCGACGATTACAGCAAGGCGCTCGACCGCGATCCGAACTTCATGCACTGCTATATCGCGCGAGGAGAAGCGTTTACGGAACTAGGCGCCGCGCGTCGCGCTATCGAGGATTTCAACGCCGCGTTGGAACTCGATCCGGAGTCGCCGGAAGCGTATTACTACCGTGCGCAAGCCTATCGCCAACTTGGCGACAAGCGCTCCTATTTCCGCGATATGCATGCCGCGGAGGATCTCGGATTCGACGAAGAAGACGCGTGAACGCGCTACGACCAACGCTAATAAAAGGAACAACGCAATGAAGATCATGGCTCCTGCGGGCGACCTCGAACGACTCAACGCGGCGATCAAAGCGGGAGCGGACGAAGTCTATATGGGCGTCGCCGGATTCGGCGCAAGACGCTTCGCAAAGAATTTCACCGTCGACGAGTACTGCGACGCGATCGATCTTGCTCATAAAGCCGGCGTCTCCGTACATCTCACGTTCAACACGATGCTCTCCGACGCCGAGCTCGAACTCGTCTACCCCGATATCTTAAAGCTGTACGAACAAGGACTTGACGAAGTCATCGTGCAAGACCTCGGCGTCGCGCGATGGCTGCAAGCTAATTTCCCGGAACTCGCGTTATGCGCCTCCACGCAGCTCTCGCCAGGTACGGTCGCAGAACTGAAATGGTACGAGGAACAAGGCTTTAAGCGCGTTGTGCTCGCGCGTGAACTCTCGCTCGAACAGATGCGGAAATTACGCGAACAGACCAAGATCGAGATCGAAGTCTTCGCGTCCGGCGCGCTATGTCTTGGTTGCTCCGGGAAATGCTATCTCTCCAGCTTCATCGGCGGGCGGTCCGGGAATCGCGGAATGTGCGCTCAGCCTTGTCGGCAGTACTATAAAGCGCAACAACTTGGCGCGCGCGGCGACGACGACGTCGCGGGACTCGATTACGGCTATTTCCTCTCGCTCAAAGACCAACTCCAAGGCTCGCAAGAAGTTGCGGAACTTATGAAGATCGGGATCGATTCGATCAAGATCGAAGGAAGAATGAAGTCCCCGCAATACGTCTACGAGATCGTGCGATACTACCGCGACCTCGTCGACAAGCTCGACGGCGTCGACCCCGCTACGACGGAAAAAAGACTTGCCGTCAAAGGGGATCGCGCGCAAAACGCCAACCGCCCTTCCAACGCCGCGCAGAGCGAAGAAGAATCGCGCCGTCTCGACATTGCGGGGATATTCAATCGCGGTTACGCCCACGGGTACTACTACGAGCGCGATCCTAAGATGATCAACGAATATTATTCCTCGAATTTCGGAGTCGAGGTCGGTAAAGTCCGCCGCGACTGCGTTCGGTTGACGCAGCCGCTTCGCAACGGCGACGGCGTAGTCTTCCTCGACGAGACGGCGCGCAAACTTGGCGGGCTCAACGTCAGCGGTATCAAGATCGTCGACCCGACAAATTCGCGCCGACGCCGACTAGCGGAATACGCGGAACCGGGCGACCTCGTGCAATTTGACGACCCGATACCGGAGAACGCCGACACGCTGTACCGAACGTTCAACTACCTGCTCAATAAGGAGGTCGAGAACGCGCTCAAGCAGACTCGCCGACGCGAACCGCTCGACGCCGCGCTCGTCGCTAAGGTCGGAAAACCGCTGGAATTGACGCTCAAAACGAGTCGCGCGTCCGTCACGCTGCGCGCGGACCAGCCCGTCGAGCCCGCGCAGAAGAAAGGCGTCGACCACGACGCGCTACTCGACGCCGTAGACCGCTTTGGCGAGACCTGTTTCTATCTCCGCAGATTCAAGCCGACGTTCGACGCTAACGCGTTCGTGCCGAAATCGTTGCTCAACCAGATGCGCCAAGTTGCCGTCGACGCGCTAGAGAAACGCGTAGTCGCGTCCTATCGCCGCAAGCCCGCCGCGCAACTCGACGCGCAACAACTCGTTAAGCCTAAACGGATATGGGCGAGCGATCTCGAACAACGCGTCGACGCTATGCCCTATATCGCGGTCGTCGCGCGCACGCTCGAGCAGTACGAGGCGTGTAAGAAACTGGGGATCCAAAAACTCTATCGCTCCACGCGGCCCGTGCGTTTTGAAGGCTCCGCCGACCTGCGACTTGAAGACGGGTTCGCCCCCATCGCAGGCTCGCTCGTCGACGCTATCGAGTTGGAAGCGCGCGCTATTCCGTTTACGCTAGACTGGTATTTCAATATCGGCAACTCGCGCTCCGTGCAGTACTTAGCGCAACGCTTCCCGCATGCGGACACGATATGTCTCTCACCCGAGATCTCCGACCGCGCCGTCGCTAGCGTCATTGCCAACACCGACGCCGCGATGAAGGATCGGAAATTCAAATTTGCGTTGCCAGTCTACGGGAGATTGCTCGCGATGTTCACACAGAAGACGCTCTTCGATTCCTCGCGCGTGCGATTAGAAAACGCCGACGAAAGACGCGTTATCGTCGAACAAAACGCCGCCCGCAAAGACGCGCTACCCAACGAGACGGGCAGCTCGCTGTACCTGCAAGAAAAACTCGATCTGCTCGACGCGATCCCATGGATCCTGCAGAGCGGGGTCGAAGAACTGCGCGTCGAACTCGTTCACGAGAACTACGGCGACGTGCTAGAACTCTTCGAACGCATAAAGAATATCGGTTCCGGCGCCTACCACACCTACTCCTACGGCTTCACCCGCGACGGCGTTTTTTAGATCGCGCTACCGCTGCGCTAGGCTTGTCCTCTACGGCCGGACGGGCCGGCGAAGTCGGAGGCCAAGCGGTCTTAGGAAGACAAGCTTGTCATACAACTCCTCGGCTCACAGAACGACATGGCTACGATCCGACTTTCCTACGGCTTCACCCGCGACGGCGTTTTTTAGATCGCGCTACCGCTGCGCTAGGCTTGTCCTCTACGGCCGGACGGGCCGGCG
>JAZRWE010000043.1:0-67971 GCA_045599605.1 Thermoguttaceae bacterium | reverse complement strand
CGGTATGTCGCGCCGGTCGCGTCGGGTAAGCGGACGAACAACGGCGCGCGCGTTTCCTCCGCATAAAACGCGGCGTTAGGATCGTTAGCGTCGGGGTCGGCGTTAGAGACTCCGAGTACGGACGGGGCGCCGGTACCGAGTCCTCGCGTGCCGACCACGAGTAACAGCGTATGCGATAAGACGTTGAGATCGCGGTCGTTAAGCGCTTCTTTGAAGCCTTCGAACGTCTCGTCGAACGCGGAAACGCAGCCGGCGTAGGCTTCGACGACGCTCTGACGCCGGTCGTCGGGATCGAGCGCTTCGAGGTCGGCTTGCGTAACGATAGGCGCGTCGAGGTCTTGCGCGTCGTCAGACTTTTTGCCCGGGAACTTCTGCGCTTCTTTATTAAAGAACGGCGGAAGGACGCCGGTATACGGCGCGGGGTCCTCTTCGTCTTCGCGGTACTGTTCGCGACGATCGATAGGGGCGTCCCAAGCGGTGTTCCAGTCTGAGAAATGCGCCCAGATGAACCACGGTCGCGGTTCTTCGTATTCCGACCGATCTTCGAGCTTCGCGATGAACTTCGTCAGCTCCTCGAAATTGCGGCATATCTTCGTATCTTCAAGCGCGTCGGCAGGTTTCGCGGCGTCGGGGGCGCCGAGATAGAAACGGCCGTCGCAGTAGTCGTCTTCGATCGCCGGATGCAGCGCGATCTCTTCCACGTCGGAGACGACGTAAGTATCGTAGCCTTGCTCTTTAAGGAGTCGGAACAGCGACGCGACGTCCGGCGACGGTTCTTGTTCGGCGTCGATAGCGGCGGGCGACTCTCCGCGCCAGAAACCGCGATAGAGCGAGCCGAGATCGAGCGACGACGTGAAATAGGAATCGAAGACGATCGATTCCGCGGCGAGCGCGTCGACTCCGGGCGTCTCGATCCACGTGTTGCCGTAAGCGCCGAGAAGGTCCGCGTTGAGACGATCGAACGCTAAGCACAAGATGTTCTTCGGGGCGGATTTCGCCGTTTGAGTCGCTAGCTTTTTGGAGGTGACGAGTTTCATAACTCTACTGCGGTCTTTCGTGATGAAATGGCGTCAAAGCGGCTCAGTATCGCCGAGCCGCGTCGCGAGCGTTCGCCGCGTTATCTAACGTAGCGCGGCGTGATCTTAGTTCATTTTCCGGCGTAATTTCTTCCCGGCATAAGATAATTCTTGGAGGCGTCGTCGATAACGAGGACCCAGTCTAGCGCTTCGCCGAGCGTCGGGGGCGTGAATTCGCGACGACCTTCGTTCTTGAATCTGTCGATGAATTCGGCGGCGCCGGTGCGTGGATCGTACCAGAACGCGACGAGCGTTTCGCCCTTGATACGGCTGACGTCGATCGTGGCGGCGCGAGAGATCGGGAAATATATGAAAGCATAAGTCCCGTCTTTGTCGCGCGTTGCGGCAAAATGACGGAAGTTTTGACCAGGAACGAAGTTGCTGTTCTTATCGGAAACGACGAGGTCCATATCCGGGATGCGCGTCAGGAACGGGCGCGATTCGATAAGATAGCGCGCGTATTGCATTTGCGCGGCGCCGGGAAGGTCGAGCGAGTCGCGCCAGGAGCGGACCGGTTCGATAACGCCGTATTGTTCCGGATCTTCGGGGTCGTACATCTGCCATACGGCGTTACAGCCGTAAGTGTGTCCGAACGCGCCGTTAAAGAGGTCCCAGTAGAGCGGTCTGCGGACGTCGAATGCTGAGGCGTACCCAAATTGGTCGGCGTTGAAGCCGATCGTTATCTCTTCATAGATCGCTTCGCCGTCGATAACAGGTTTGATCGGTTCGCGATCGTAATCTTCCCAAGTTCTGAAATAGAGGCCGTATTCGATGCTATGCCCGTTTTGACACATATTGAAGTCGAGCCATTTGGCGTCGTGCCAGTAGAGCGAGGAGGAACCGCCGCCGCGAGGATGGAACGTGACGAGGTGAGCGCCGCCGTCGCCGAGTCTGAGTCCGCGAGCCATCTCGTTGAGCGTCGCGCGTTGGTCGTCGTTATCGACCGTGCGGTCGCCGCCAAGTACCCAGACGATCCCGGCGTCCTTGTAGCGTTTACCGAGCCATTCGCCGTATCTCGCGGCGTTGTCGGCGTTAAAGAACGGTTCTTCCGCCCAGTAGCGTCCCCAGGTCGGGAGTACGGCGACGTATAGACCGCGCTTGTTTGCTTCCTCGATCACGAAATCGACGCGATCCCAGTAGTCGTTGTATTCGCCTTCGACTTCGACCGGGCTCGGTTCTTTCGGGTCGGGCCCAAACGGCAGGAAACCGTCGGCGCTAGGACGCGTTAAGCCTTCAAGTTCCGCGACGATAACGGCTTGGATGACGGTGAAGCCGAGCTTTTGACGGTTGTCGAGATACGCGATCGTCTCTTCTTTATTGAGGCGGTGGAAGAGTTCCCACGCGGTATCGCCGAGCCAAAAGAACGGACGATTGTCTTCCGTGACGAGGAAGCGCTTGGAATCGTCGACTTTAAGACGCGGTAAGTCGGCGGCGAGCGTCGCGCCGCAGGATAAGAGTACGAACGCCAACGCGAAAACTAACGCGGCGATATAGTTGTCAAGTTTGCGGGGCTTGGACGTGTTTTTCTTAGGCATTACGGTAGGTCTTTGGGGGATGAGTATTCTTATTGAATGCGGAGGGAGGAAACGCGGCCCGCGCGAGGCGGACCGCTTATAGGTGTGAAACGAGGACGAGACTATCAGTCGCGCGCCTTCTTCGTCGGTTTCGTCTTCAAGACGGGATTGTCTTTACGCGGTTTTTTAGCGACTTTTCCCGGCTTAGGATAATTCTTGGAGGCGTCGTCGATAACGAGGACCCAGTCCATATCTTCGCCGAGCGTCGGAGGCGTGAATTCGCGGCGACCTTCGTTCTTAAACGTGTCGATGAGTTCGACGGCGCCGGTGCGAGGATCGTACCAGTATGCGACGAGCGTTTCGCCCTTAATGCGGCTGACGTCGATAGTGGCGGCGCGAGAGATCGGGAAGTAGACGAACGCGTAAGTGCCTTCTTCGTCGCGAGTAGCGGCAAAACGGCGCGTGCCTCTACCGGGAACGCTGGATTCGACGCCGTCGGGAACGATCAGGTCCATATCCGGAATACGCGTCAGGAACGGACGCGATTCGATAAGATAGCGACCGTATTGCATTTGCGCGGCGCCGGGCAGGTCGAGAGAGTCGCGCCAAGAGCGCAGCGGTCTGTTGACGGGGTACTTCGCTTCGATAGCGGGATCGAACATCTGCCAAATAGCGTGACAGCCGTAGGTGTGTCCGAACGCGCCGTTGAAGAGGTCCCAATACAACGGTTTACGCACGTCGAACGCGGCGGTGTGACCGAGGTTGTCGGGATTGAAGCTGACCGGGTGTTCTTCGTAGACGGGCTCGCCGTCGAGGACCGGCTTGACGTCGTCGCGGCAATAATCTTCAAACGTGCCGCGGTAGGAGTTATAGTCGATATTATGACCGTTCTGACGCATATGGAAATCGATCCATTGCGAGTCGCCGCAGAATTCCGTGGAGGATCTGCCGCCGCAGGGATGGAACGTGATGAGGTGAGCGCCCTCGTCGCCGAGTTTTAGCCCGCGAGCCATCTCGTCAAGCGTCGCGCGTTGTTCGTCGTTTTCAATAGGACGGTCGCCGCCAAGTACCCAGACGACGCCCGCGTCCTTGTAGCGCTTGCCAAGCCATTCGCCGTATTTCGCGGCGTTGCCGGCGTTAAAGAACGCTTCGTCGCGCCAGTAGCGTCCCCAAGTCGGGAGCGCGGCGACGTAGATACCGCGTTTGTTCGCTTCCGCGACGACGAAATCGACGCGGTCCCAGTAGTCGTTGTATTCGCCTTCGACTTCGACCGGGCTCGGTTCTTTCGGGTCGGGACCGAACGGCAAGAAGCCGTCGGCGCTAGGGGCGTCTTTACCGTCGAGTTCGGCGACGACGACCGCTTGAACGACGGTGTAGCCGAGCTTTTGACGGTTGTCGAGATATGCGATCGTCTCTTCTTTATTGAGGCGGTGGAAGAGTTCCCACGCGGTGTCGCCGAGCCAGAAGAACGGCTTGCCGTCTTCCGTGACGAGGTAACGCCCGGAATCGCTGACTTTAAGACGCGGAAGTTCCGCGGCGTTCAGCGCGCCGCTGTACGCGAGAGTCGCCAACAACGCGAAAGCGAGCATGACGACGCGCGGCGAGAGGAAGTAGCGCAGCAGTTCGCGGACGAAGCGACGCAGCGCGGTCGCGGGCGTAACGACGCGAGGACGACGCAGTAAGGCCGGCTTACGCGGACGATACGGACGCAACATCCTATTGATCTCGCTCTTGAGCGTCGGCGTGCGACGGCGACGCGGAGTCGGAAGCAGCAGTTTCGTCAACTCCTTTTCAAGACTCGACTTGCGCGACTTGGGGAACAACGACGGCGTTCTTCTTGCCATGTTGGGTACTCCATAATTCTAGGGGAAAGGGGAAATAGGCGGGACGGCTTTACGCCGTTTAACGTTAAAATCAGATCGCCGCCAAGCTTTCTTTCTTCGCGTTTTCGGCGAAGCGACGCAATACGTCGACAAGTTGGTTGGCGATCTCCTCTTCTTCGCAGTAGACGCGGTTGGCGCCGGCGCGTTTGAGTTGCGACGTCGTCAAGCTGTATCGCGAACGCGCGATGATAGGAACGGTTGGACACATATCGCGAGCCGAGGTCACGACTTGCAACGAGAGGTCGTCGCGCGGGACCATGACGAAGACGGCGTCCGCTTGGTGGATACCGGCCATGCGGAGGATGTTCTGATCCGCGCCGTCGCCTGCGACCGTAGCGACGCCGTTTTGATTGAACGGTTGCAAATTGACGGGGTTAAAATCGATCAAGCAGACGTTTCCGCCAAGCTCCATGATCTTGTCGGCAATACGTTTGCCAATGTGTCCGGCCCCGACGATGACGACGTGTCCTGTCGCTTCCGCGATCTTTTGACGCAATTCCGGCGGGATATTGTCGGCATGGTCGGCGAGCTTCGGTTCTTCCGGCTTCATGCCGAATTTCGTCATCGCGATCTTTACGAGGTTCGGAGTCAAGACGAGCGAGGCGACGGAGACGAAGAGCATCGTGTTGTACGCGGTCTCGTTGATGGCGTGCGCGTCGTTGGCGAGCGCGAGGATCATGAACGCGAGTTCCCCGACCTGCGCGATACATAGACCGTAAGCCATCGAGCCGCGGACGTCCATGCCGCACGCCTTCAACGCGACGAACGCGCAGACCGCTTTGAACAGCACCGCGCCGACGAGCGCGGCGATGCAGACGAGCGGATGATGGAAGACGTACGAGAAGTCGGTCAACATCCCGAGCGAGATGAAGAACATCGACGAGAACGCTTCACGGAACGGCATGACGAGCGCGTCGATCTGATGCGTCAATCTGTTTTCGCCCAACGCGATACCGGCGGCAAGCGCGCCGAGGGCGGGCGTAAGTCCTAAAAGTATCGCGACGACGCACATTCCGAGCAGCACGACGATCGCGTAGAGGATGACCATGTCGTTGGTTTGCAGTTCCGCGAGCTTCGGAATGAACACGCGCATATTCGCGAATTTCAACGCGAGCACGATAGCGCAGAACATCGAGGATTTCAACGCCATGTCGACCCAAGGGTTAGATACCCAGAGGTCGGCTTCGTTGGCGTTGCCGACGCCGAGGATGCGAGGGAGGATGAGCAACAGCGGAACCAACGCGACGTCTTGGAAGATGAGCAATCCGACGGTCGCTTGCGCGCGCTTCGTGTCCGCCTGTCCGCAGTCCCCGAGACTGCGATAGACGAGCGCCGTCGAACTGAGCGCGACCACGCTCCCCAATGCTAGCCCGCCTATCCAGGTCATATTACCGCAAAGCATACATATTCCGATACTTAACGCGATAGTGAGTCCCATCTGCAACGCGCCGCCAACGAACATGTATTTCGCGGTGGCGGCGAGTTTGTCGAACGTAAACTCGATACCGATCGCGAAGAGGAGGAGAAGTACGCCGAATTCGGTGACGCCTTCCATGACGACTTCGCTGTCTTTATGCGCTTCGAGCATCTCCTTAGTGAAGTCGTTGTTGCCCTCTTTGAAGTCTTTATCGAGCGCGGCGGAGTTGGCGGCGAGTTCCTCTTCCGTAGATTCGGACTCGGCGTCGAGTTCCAACTGCCGTTCTTCTTCGCGGAACGCGGCTTCGAAATCGGCCTCTTCAACGTTTTCCAGGCGTTGTAACATCGCCTGTTGTTCGTCTTCCAGAAGCTGGCTTTGTTCGGAGACTTGCGCGGCTCGTTCAAGCATACGGCTGCCAAGTAGGTCGATACCGCCGGGCCCGATCAGCGCGCCGATGAGCAAGTAACCGATCAACGGCGATATCTTGAAACGTTTGCAGATGCAGCCCGCGACAAAGCCCGAAACTAAAATGATCGAGACGTTCCAAAGAAATACGATACCAAACATGTAAATCCTTTTACGACCGCGGATAGCGGCTTTGCAGTAGTTTATAGTTTTGGAAAGCGGAGTAAGCCATGAATATCGTCATGAAGTACTGACGATCGACTAGGCATAATAACGCTAAGCCGACGGAACAGACGATCGAGATCTTCAAAGTCGAGACGACTCCTTGCTCGCCTTGGCGTTTACATAAATACGCGAGCAGTACCTGTCCGCCGTCGAAGGGGTAGATCGGAAGTAGATTGAGTATTCCCCAAGCGATCCCGGCGTAGATGAACCCGATGGTAAAATAATGCGCCAAGAAGATCAACGGGGTCAGTTGCAGCCACGCGAACGAGTCGGCGGCGGGGAAGGGGAGCGGCAGGAACCCCATGATCCACGCTAACTTGAATTTCACGCCAAGTCCGGACATAAGGACGACGAAGAGCAACGAGACGCCGATCTCCGCCAACGGCCCCGCGCTCGCGGTGAACGCGCGATTTTCCGGCGTGTTGGCGCCGTTACTCGAGAGCGACGTTAGTCCGCCAAAGACAAGCGCGCCGTTTGCGGTCCTACCGACGCCAAGATCGATCCTAGGTCGTCCGCCGTACGCTTTGCGCATAGCGTAAGCGTGCCCTAGCTCGTGCGTTAGGAACGTCGCCAAAACCGCCGCCGTCCAGCCGAGCAATCCGAAGATCCACGGTCCGTCGTGTCCGGTGGAAAAAGGTGAAAAAAAGACGCACAACAGCCAGAAAGTCGCCATAACGCGAACCGGCGTATCGAATATCGTAAATTTCCAATCCAGTTTTGAGAGGTCCATTGCCGCGTCGATCCTTTTTCGTGGCGCGATATTGAAACGACGACGCGCCTATCGTGCGATAAGCGCGTCGAAATAAGTATTTACGTCAGACGACGCAAACGGTTCAGACGCCGGCTTTGATAGCGGCGAGAAGACCGCGGACGTAGCCGAGGGATTCCATGAGGCCGGGGAACGGATCGTTTTCGTCGATCTCGTATTCAAACGGAGCGACGCGGTCGTAGCCGACTTCGATGAGGACGCGCATGAGCCCGAGGAGGTCCATGGAGCCGTGACCGCAGATGACGCCGTGGCCCTTGGCGGTCCATTCGGTCATATCTTTGACGTGGAAGTCGAAGATGCGATCTTTATATTCGCGAACGGCTTGGATCGGGTCTTCGCCGGCGCGGATATTGTGCCCGGTGTCGAGAGCGATACCCATGCGCGGGTCCATATCCTTGACGCGGTCCCAAACGGATCTCGCGGTCGGGTAGCGCTTGTCGCCGGGACCGTGGTTGTGGATCGCCATGAGGATATCGTACTCTTTGACCTTTTGTTCGACGTAGGGGAGCAGGTCCCATTCGGGAACGCCGACGATCGAGACGCAACCGAGCGCTTTCGCGTAACGGAACGCGTTGTCGACGTCTTCTTTACTGCTCATGTAGATAACGCCGCAGCTGTAGACTTCGAGACCGGCGTCCTTGAACTTCTTCGCCATAGCCGCGCATTCCTCGTCGGAGGATTTCAGCGGAAGATGGAAGTCTTTGAGCGTGACCTTCTTAAGTTCCGCCTTCTTGCACCATTCGATCATTTGATCGACGCTGAATTTACGGAACGAATAGGAAGCGAGACCGAGTTCGAATTTCGGTTCGAGCGCGGGCTTGGCGTCTTGCGCGCTGAGCGTGGAGGCGCCGTTGAACGCGAGCGCGGCGGTAGCGGCGCCGGCGGTCGTGAAGAACGAACGACGAGAAAGGTTCATGTCTATGTCCTTATAATCGGTGGTTGAGAGTAACGAACGTAAGACTCAGTTCTTAGGAGGTTCGATACCGAAATCGGTGATCTTGAGGAGCGAACGGAACGAGTAACCGCGGCTGATGAACGCGTCGGCGCCCCCTTCCATACGGTCGAGAATAGCGATAACGCCGTCGACCTTGATACCGGCCGCTTCGAGACGTTCGATCGCTTTGAGGGAGCTGCCGCCGGTGGTGACGACGTCTTCAACGACGACGACGCGGTCGCCCGCCTTGACCGGACCTTCGATGAATTTTTGCGTGCCGTGGTCCTTCGATTCTTTACGAACGAGGAAACCTTTGAGGTCGATACCTTTAGAGCCGGCGACCGTGATGACGGCGGCGCAGATCGGGTCGGCGCCCATAGACATACCGCCGACCGCGTTGGGGAGAGAGGCGTCTTGTTGCAACAGTTCGAGGATACCTTCGCCGATGAGCGTGGCCCCGCGAGAATCGAGCGTCGTCATCTTGCCGTCGCAGTAGTACTTGGATTTCTTACCGGACGCCAACGTGAAGAATTCGCCCTCGGGAGCGAGTTTGAGTGAACATTCGCGAACGATAGCCGCCAATTCGTCTTTACTGTACATTTAACTTTCGCCTCTTATTGCGTGTAAGTTTCGTTGTCCGTCAAAACCGCGTTCGACGGTTCGTTTTCACCTTCAATTATACCGACGCGATAGAAATTTTCAACGGCGCGAACCGTTGCGCTTACGATTATTCTACTACTTTTACGCGTTTGTCGTCCGACGTTGGCAATAAAAAAACGACGCTATCGTAAAGACAGCGTCGTCAATGCGTTAGACGGTCGAGTATCAGCCGAGTAATTCGAACGGATTAGCGGATTCGTCGGAGAGCGAGGCGATGAAGCAGGTCTCGGGCTCTTGCGTGAGGTCGATATTGACGTCTTTTTCGTCGATGAAACCGAGCAGATCGAGGCAACGATTCGGCATTTGCAGCTTCTTCATCGCCTTAGCTTCGATCTGGCGAACGCGTTCTCGCGTGACGTTGAAGACCTTACCGACTTCTTCGAGCGTGTATTCGCAGCCGTCGTCGAAACCAAAGCGCATCTTGACGATATCGCGTTCGCGAGGCGTGAGCGTCTTCAAGACTTTTTCGAGTTTTTCGTGCAACGCGTTTCTGGACGCGGAGTTTTCCGGCTTCTCGGAAGAGGCGTCGGGAATGAATTCGCCGTAACGCGCGCCGGCGGAATCGCCGACCGGGCAGTCGAGGCTGATGGAAGTCGCGCCGGTCTGGAAGATGCGCTTGACTTCGTCGGGACGCATTTCGGTGCGCAGCGCGAGTTCTTCGTCGGAGAGCGCGCGACCGCTGCGTTGCAGCTCTTCTTTGAGCACGGCGTTGAGCTTGGAATTCGCTTCGATCACATGCGCCGGAATGCGGATAGTGCGGACTTGTTCGGAGATGGCGCGAGTGATCGCTTGACGGATCCACCACGTCGCGTAAGTCGAGAACTTGAACCCGCGTTGGCGTTCAAATTTATCGACGGCGCGCATGAGCCCGGAGTTGCCTTCTTGAATGAGGTCGAGGAAGAGCATGCCGCGACCGCGATACTTCTTCGCGATGGAGACGACGAGACGCAAGTTGCTTTCGGTGAGGACGTTCTTCGCTTCTTCATAAGCGGCTTGACGAGACGCGATCTTGTCGAGACGACGTTTGAGCGAAGACGGGGATTCGCCGGCGATCTCGATGAGTTCGCGCAGTTCCGCTTCCGTTTCGTTGCGTCGGCGTTCGGAGTAACGCGTGTAGACGGGGCTGTTCTTGAAATCGGTCAGCTTCTTGATACGCGCGTAGGTCTCGGTCATCTGTTCGACGGCGGTCTTAGCGCGGCGCGTGCGGAGGTTGAGTTCTTCGATCAGCAGCGCGCAACGGCGGCGACGACGGATCGCTTCTTTTTGCAACGCGACGATATCGGCGGCGAGACCCTTATTGCGGTCGACGGACGCGAACAACAGCCCGTTCTTGCGAGTGACGGCGCGAGACTCGGCGCGGAGCTTGCGACGCAGATGTTTGCGAGCGTTATAGTTGGAGCGGAGCTTCTGGTTCGCCTTGCAGAGCGTGTCGAGATAAGTCGGCAAGCGTTTGAGCGTCGTCTCTTTGAACGTCGGATCGTCGCTGGGGGAATTGAACGTGCGGTCGAACGCCAGACGTCCGTCGAGGATGGAACGCAAGACGTTTTCCACTTCGACGATAGCCATCGGGGAAGAGTAGACGGTGCGGAGGAAGCTGCAACGAGCGCTTTCGACGTTGCGAGCGGCTTCCAGTTCTTGTTCGCGAGTGAGGAGCGGGATCTTGGCGAGATCGCGCATGTACGCGCGGACGGAGTCCGCTCCCCCGCGTTCCGCTTCGCCAAGGTCTTCATAAGATTCGTTGAGCGCTTCCGTCGTCGAATAATCCGCGGAAGGGAGATTGAAATCCGAGAGCTTGCCTTGAATGACGACGCATTCTTCGCCGTCTTCGTTGTAGTACGAGTCGACAAATTGGTCTTGTTCTCTGACGATATCGATATCTTCTTCGTCGAGGCGAGCTTTCCATTCTTGGATCCAACACTCTTCGATCGATTCCACGTTGAGGACGAGCTGCGAGAATTCATGCGCGGTAACAGAACCGCGGGCGCGCCCTCGTTTTAGAAGTTCTTGAAATTCCGGTACGTTCCAATCGGATCTAGACACAAAAAGCTCCTGCGACACAAGGTCGTGTAAAGTGAATTCGCAGCGCGGGGGATACGCTAACGAACGAAAAAACAAGGGGACGGTCACGTGAATCGGATAAACGAGATCTCGACAAGAGCCGACTCGCCGCGATACCGACCTAACGACGTTCGACGCGCGATCGCGACGCGCCGAGGGGGCGAAAAAATATTCGCACGGAGGCTAGTACGAAAAAACGCCGAGCGATTTGACGACCTTTTTTCGGAAATTCTTAAAATATTTTCACACTCAGAGCGCGTCGTTTTCCGGCGGCTTGGGCGCGTCGAGGATGACGGGCGACACGCCGCGATAACGCTGGCGCGCTTGCGCGGTCTGCTGGATCTGCAACAACACGCTCAGCTTCTCTTCCGGACTCGTTTCCGAGTCGCGCAACTCGCCCAGGTGTTTAGGGTCTTCGCGCTTCGAGCGCAAGCGATCGAACGCGGCGAAGACGTCGCGAAGTATCGCTTCGCGAGACTCCGGATCCGCCAATCTGTTGACAAGATCCTTTTGTCGGACGTTCGTGTCGAGCTCGATCAGAAACGACTTCATCGAGTCGTCTTCGTAGCGCAGCACGAGTCGGTCGAACGTCGGTTCGACTCCGAGTTCGAGACAATCTCTCGCGACGAGGTCGAGCTGTCTCGCGATGGGAGATCGCAGCGCTTCGTTCCGTATCTTCGCGACTAATCGCGGGTACAGCGCGGGCGAGGCGACGAGTATCTCTAAGTACTCGATCTCCAACGCGTTGGGCATGAATCGCGAGTCGCCCCACGCGGAGCGCTCGAACGGCGGAAACATCGAGCGCAGGCCCTCGTCGGACTCGTCTTCCTGACACGCGATCGGGTAAACGTATTGGCGTCGGAACGCCTTGACGCGTTCTTCCTCGGCGTCGATCGGCGCGGGGGCGTTGTTTTGTCCTCGGTCGCGGTCGCGTTCGAGTTGCTCGTATCGCGCTTCGCGTTCTTCGTTTCGCTGCGCGTACGCGACGCTCTTAGCGTGTTTTTCCGCAAGTTGGCGTCGTATCTCTTGCTCGCTGAGACGGAATCTCGTCGCGAAGCGTTGGATCGTTTTGAGCTGGCGCACTCTCGCGGCGTCGTCCGACGCTTTACCGCCAGCGTCGAATAACGCGACAACGTCGAGAAGCGAATCGAGCGCCTTTGCCGACTCGATAACGTCGACGTCGAGGTCTATGCCCGCCGTCGTGGTGTTGAACGCGTGATCGAGCGCGTCGACCGTGCCGTGCGCGAGGAGTTCTCGAAACGCGTTCGGACCTTTTTCAAGTAGGAATTCGCAAGGGTCGTTGTCGTCGGGCAGCGTCAGGACGCTCATGTCGACGCCTTGTTCGACGAAGAAGCGCAAGACTTCTTTCGCGCGCTTTTGGCCGGGACCGTCGCCGTCGAGAAGCAAGATCATCTTGTCGGCGAAGCGTTTGAGGATGCGGACGTGTTCCGAACCTAGCGCCGTGCCGAGTACGGCGACGACGTTTTCAAATCCGAATTGCGCCGTCACGATGCAGTCGGTGTAGCCCTCGGTCACGAGGACGAGTCGCGATTTTGTGATCGCGTGTCGCGCGCGGTCCAGGCCGTAGAGCATCTTCGATTTCGTGAAGATCGGCGTTTCCGGCGAGTTGACGTATTTTGCGGGGCTCTTGAGCGTTGTGTTCGGGAGCAATCTTCCTCCGAACGCGACGACGCGGTCTTGGACGTCGCGAATGGGGAACATGAGTCTTCCGCGGAATCGGTCGTAATATCGGCGTTGCTCGTCGGGGGTGAGGCAAGGCGTTTGCGGGACCGGCGGTCGCGGCAACGCTCTACCGCGCGCGTCGTAGTTCTCGCGATAGGCGAGCACGCCGGCCTCTTCGAGGATCCTCACGCGATTGCGATCGTATTTGATCCATTCGAGCGTCGAGTTATACGCCAACGGCGCGTAGCCGATCAGGTATTGCTCGCTAGCTTTTTCGGATATTCCGCGATCGGCGACGTAGCGTCGCGCTTCTTCCGCTTCCGGCAGTTTCAGGAACGCCTCGCGGTATTTTTGCGCCAACCAGTTCATCGCGGTGTAGAGGTCGGACTTCTGTATCTCTTTGGGGATCCATGTCGGCTGCGCGGGAACGTAGCTCTCATAGCCGGAGTCGTAACCGGGATCGTAGCCCGATTCCGCGAGGTTGCGCGCTTCTTCTTCCGCTTCCGCCATCGCGGTCTCGAAGTCGACAGGACCGGAGTTCTGCGCGACGTCGGGCGCCGCGATGCGTTTGCGTTGAGGGGGACCCGCGACGCGCTTCGGACGCTTGATCAGCTCAATGCCCGCCATATCGGCGAGGATCTGCATACCTTCTTTGAAATCGCAGTTCTCGATCTTCATAATGAACGAGAAAACGTCGCCGCCGATATTGCACACCCAGCATTTGAACGTCTGTCGAGTCGGGTTGACTTGCATACTCGGGTGCGAGTCGTCGTGCCACGGGCACTTTCCGACAAACAGCCCGCCTTGGCGCCGCAGCGGAACGTAACGCTCGACCAGATCGACGATATCGATAGCGTCTCGGATCTGCTCGCGTTGGTCGATAGAACCGCCAAATTGCTTAGCCAATGGTTTCGTCCTTATACAAGTTTTCAACTCAGGATTTTTTTTCATCCGGCTCTTGACGCCGCGGAAAAAATTGGGTATCGTTCCGCATCTTGATCGACGAAAGGCGTCGGTCGGACGAAAAAAGAAAAAACGAACTGAAAAGTCCGTCGACGAAACTTCACAATTTAACGATTGTAGAGGTTTTGTCGAGTTTTCTTTGAATAGTGATTATAATAGTCTGTTTTTTAATCGTCAAGGCTTTTTTACTCAAGTTTTGTTCTGAATTTGACGATTATAGCGTTTTTAACTTTGTCTATTTTGCCTAGTTTCTCAAACGACGTCGGATTTGCGTTGGAATAGCGAATATTGTGAAACCTGCGAAGGCGTCGACTGAGAAAAAATTTTTTTGCCGACGCGCCTACTTTGCGACAGGGAGCGCGTTCCAGTCGGTGGTGTAGCTTGGGGACACGAACGCGGAGTTCGGGCGCCATTGGCGTTCGACGCCTTCGGAGGCGAAGAATATCGAGTCTTTACCGAAATTGGCGTTGAGCGAATCGATAGCGGAGCAGAGCTTTTGGTCGCGTTCGCGTATCTCGGTCGTGCGTTCGGGGTCCGGTTCAAACAGGTATTGTCTTGCGTTGGCGGCTTCCTCGGCGATCGTTTCTAGCGCGATGACGCCGGCGCGTTTGTATTCGTAGCCGGGCGCGTAGAGCTTACGCAGTATCGCCAACGCGGTCTGCATGATCTCCGGAGTCGCGTTCGTCGGCTTGGAGAGGTTGAGCGCGGCTGCGACGCAGCGTTGCGGGGCCTTTTCGTTATGTCTATTGGTCTCGATATAGACGTGTATTCCGGTGGCGACGATACCTCGCGCGCGCATCTTCGCGGCGGCTTTGGCGGCGAACGTCGCGACCGGCTTCTCTAATTCTTCGAGCGTTTCGACCGTCTCGCCGAAACTGCGCGAGATCTGTAACGAGTGTTGCGGTTCCGGAAGCTCGACGTCGTACATCTGTTCCCCGCGAAGCTCGCGAACGAGCTTCTCCTGCACGATAGAATAAGATTCGCGCATGAACTTCGGATCGAGTTTCGCAAGATCGAACGCCGTTTTCACGCCCGCGAGCTCCAAACGCTTCGACAACCGCCGACCGACGCCCCAGACTTTCCCGACCGCCAGCCTCCGCAACCCCGCGACGCGTTCTTCTCGCGTGAACAGCAACGCGTGTTTCTTGCCGGTGAACGCCGCCTCGTCTTTGGCGAGCCTGCTTGCCGCTTTCGCGAGCGTTCTTGTCGGCGCGAGTCCCAACGAAACGGGTATGCCCGTCCAACGATATACCGTCTTGGTTATCGTCTGCGCCAGTTCTTCTAATTCGCGACGCGTCTGCGCGGGAATATCGCCGAGCGACTTACCGTCGGCAGGATCGTCGTCGAGTCCGCGAAACCGTCCAGAAGTGTCAAGAAACGCCCCGGTTAGGTCTAAAAACGCTTCGTCGATAGAATAGACGTCGACGCTTGGAGTCCATTGCGAGAGCGTCTGTATGACGCGGCGGCTCAGATCGCCGTAGAGCGAGAAGTTCGCGGAACGCACGATCGCGCCGTGCGCTTTCGCGAAAGACGCGATCTTGAAATACGGCTCTCCCATCGGAATTCCGAGCGCTTTGGCTTCCGCGGAACGCGCGACGACGCAGCCGTCGTTATTCGAGAGGACGACGATCGGCTTCTTAGCCCAGTCGGGTCTAAACACGCGCTCGCACGACGCGAAAAAACTGTCGCAATCGACTAGCCCGATAATCTTAGTCATTTTCTGCTCGCGTCCTTGAAAACGCGCCTCTCGTTTGATATACTTTAAACGTCGACCGCGCGACGATCGACCTCCGGTCCGACGCCTTCGCGGAAGTTGCAATATTCGCGAAAACGGACGAAATATGTACTTCCTTATTATATCGACGTTTTTTCGGTGCGTCAATATAATAAGTTAGAATTGACTAGGAGTGGGGATTCCTGCGATTTATAGCGTTTTTTGCCGAAAAACTGCTGGGATCGATAATTTTTTTGCGGCGTCGTTCGCGACGCGCGGAGAATATATAAATTAAAAAAACGGTTTGAAGTTATGAAAACGTCCCAACAACGCTCGGAAGAAGAACGACCATCGCGTTATATCGTCGGTATCGACCTTGGCACCACCAACTGCGCGGTCTCGTATATCGACCTGGAAGCGCTCGAAACGCCCGGCGCGTCGAGGTTTCCGCAAACGTTCGCGATACCGCAAGGCGTGGCGCCTAACGTCTCGGAGGCTCGCGCCACGCTGCCGTCGTTCTTTGCGCGACTCCCTAACGCGCCGGTCATGAACTGGGACGATCGCGAGGCGCGTCGCGACTTCTCGCTGAAAGGTCGGGGGGCGATCGTTCCGAAAGACGGCAAATACGGCGTCGTCGGGGCGTTGGCTCGCGATCATGGGGCCGTCGAGCCCGCGTCGTTCGTATCTTCCGCGAAGTCGTGGCTCTGTCACGCGGGGGTCGATCGCGAAGCCGCGATACTGCCGCGCGTCGACCTCGCCGAGACTGAGAACGAGAACGCGAAGAAACGATGGTCGCCCGTCGAGGTGACCTCGTTCTATCTCGCGCATATCCACGCCGCGTGGAACGATCGCTTTCCCGAGTTCCCGTTGGAGACGCAACAGCTGACGATCACGATACCCGCGTCGTTCGACGAGACCGCGAGAACGCTGACGCTCGAAGCCGCGAAACTTGCGGGGCTACCGCGCGTCGCGCTTGTGGAGGAACCGCAAGCCGCGTTCTATTCCTGGCTAGCGCGTCACGAAACGGATTGGACCGAGCACGTTAAGCCGGGTCAGAAGATCCTCGTCTGCGACGTCGGCGGCGGCACGACCGACTTCGCGCTCATCTACGCGCTGCAACGCGACGACGACGCGCAAGACGACCGCGCTAAGAGCGTGAGATTCTACCGCGTCGCGGTCGGCGACCACCTTGTCCTTGGGGGCGACAACCTCGACGCCGCGCTCTATCATTACCTTGAAGCGAAGATACTCGCGAAACGACCGGGCGCGCTTAACGCTCGCGAGCGCGCCGCGTTGCTGAAAGAGGCGCGCGAGGCGAAAGAACAGTTCCTAGGCGACGGCGCGGACGCCGCTCCGATCCGGCGTTTCGTCTTGCCGGGCGTCGGCAGCAAGCTCATTAGCGGCGGAACGACGATCGAGATCGATCGCGCGGAAGTGGAACGGTTGCTCGTCGACGGCTATTTCCCGCTCGTAGCCGCGGATTCTAGTCCGTCGCGTCGTCGGGTCGCCGTACGCGAGATCGCGCTGCCGTACGCGACCGACCCCGCCGTCACGAAGCATCTTGCGTATTTCTTGAAGACGCACGCCAACGCGGGTCGCGATCTTGCGCGCGCGGGGGCGTTAGGAGGCGAATGGAGCGACGCGGACGGTTCGCGCGTCGACGTCGTTTTGTTCAACGGCGGCGCGTTCGAGTCGCCGAAGCTCCGCGCGCGCGTAACGGAATCGCTGACGTCGTGGCAGGGCGACGCGCCGGTCGTGTTGCAGAACGAGGACCTTTATCTCGCGGTGGCTCACGGCGCGGCGTATTACGGATTAGCGTTGCGCGGACTCGGTTCTCGCATCGGCGCGTCGTTGGCGCGTTCGTACTACGTCGGCGTCGATCTGCAGAGCGAAGACGCGAAGAAAGGCAAGCCGAAAGCCGTATGCTTGTTGCACGCGCAATGCGAGCCGGGAGACGAGATCGCGCTCGAAAAGACGTTCGCGTTGGAAGTCGATCGACCCGTCGCGTTTCCTATCTTCGTGTCGTCCGTTCGCACGACGGACGCGCCGGGGGACCTGATCGAGGTCGACTCCAACGAGACGCGAGAACTCGCGCCGATACGCACCGCGCTAAAAACGCGTTCCAAAGCGAAGAAAGACGCGCAGACGCTTCGCGCGAAGCTCGTCGCTCGTCCGACTGAGATCGGAACGATCGAGCTGTTCCTTCAAGAGATCTTGCCCGCGGACGCCGGACCGCGCGCTCGCGCCTCGCGTTGGACGCTGCAATTTGACGCTCGCGGCGGCGTGCAGTCGGATTGGGAAGCGGGCGATTCGTCGGGCGAGGAGCAGGGCGTGGTCGACGAGGCGCTGGTCGAGGCCGGACAACGCGTTCTGCGCGGCGTATTTGCGGACGACGCGGAGCTAGGGGACGCGGAACGTCTCAAGCCTCGCGAGCTTTTCCCGAAGCTGACGGAGGCGTTAGGGGCGTCGAAAGACGCGATCCCGATCACGACGCTTAGGCGGTTGGAAGAATCTTCTTTCGAGCTTATGACGGGTCGCAAGCGCGCGGCGGCCGCGGAGGCGCGTTGGCTAAACTGGACGGGTTTCGCGTTGCGACCGGGTTTCGGCGCCGCGATGGACGACTGGCGCGTGGAACGGCTTTGGAAGAGCGTCGGCGCGTTGCAGTGGAAGACGCCGGAGGTCTGCGCGCAGTACTGGATCCTGTGGCGTCGCGTCGCTTCCGGGCTAACGTCGGGTAGGCAGTTGACGCTAGCGGAACCGCTGATCGCCGCCGTGCGCGACCTGCGGCGACAGCTGTGCGAGGGGAAGACAAAGAGCCCCGCGTTTGATTTCGGATCGCAAGAAGGCGCGGAGATATGGCGACTGCTTGGCGCGTTGGAATTACTGCCTAACGACCTCAAAGAGGAACTGGGCGATATGATCGTCGACGTCGTGATGAAGAAGAAAGTGCGACCCGTGCGCGACGCGTTGACGTGGGCGCTAGGTCGTATCGGCGCAAGAGCGCTGTTCCATGCGCCGTTAGACCGCGTGTTGCACGGCAAGACTGTGGAACGCTGGGCGACGCGATTGCTCGACGAACTCGATAAGGGCGTCGTGGAACCGACGAACGCGGACTTCTTCGCGCTAGCGCAACTCACGCGCTACTCGACGGAAGCGTCGTTCAACGTCTCCGATTTGGCGCGCGCGAAGGTGGAGGCGTTTCTGGCGAAGCATAACGCGGAAGAGTCGACTTTGGCGGCGTTAGAGCGTCGCGGTCAAGCGCTTGGGGCGTCCGCGGACGCGATATTTGGCGAGGCGCTGCCGTTGGGATTGCGCTGGGATTGACGATAATCGCGTATTTTTGCGGGGGTGGCGTCCTCTTGGAACGCTTGTATAATATATACGTAGTAGTCGACCGCGAGGCCGCGAAACAGAATAACCAATAACGAGATATGAGTATTTAGGAGATACTAGCGATGAAACGAACGTTAGTCGTAATGTTGGCGGCGCTGGTCGCGTCGGCTTGCGCGTCTACTTTTGCCGCGGACGGCGTGTTCAAGATCGGCGTCATTGGCGCCACGACCTCGCATGTTCCCGCGTTTGTGAAGACGATCAACGATCCTAACGGCGCGGAATGTTTCAAGAATTTCGAAGTGACTTCCGTTTATCCGGGCGGCGTTCCGGATAACGCCGATAGTTGGGACCGTGTTGAAGGCTATACGCAAGACTGCGTCGACGCCGGACTTAAAGTCTACAACACGATCGAGGAGATGTTGCCGGAAGTCGACGGCGTCCTACTCGAGAGCGTCGACGGTCGCGTCCACTTGGAACAAGCGAAGCCGGTCATTGCCGCGAAGAAGCCGTTGTTCATCGACAAGCCGATGGGCGGTTCGCTCAAAGACGTCTTGGAGATCTTCGATCTCGCTAACGACGCTGAAGTCCCGGTCTTCACGGCCTCTTCGTTGCGCTATGTCAAAGCGTATCAAGAAGCGCGCGAAAGCGGCGACGTCTTAGGCGCCGACGCGGTCAGTCCTAGCCCGATCAACACGAAGCATCCGTCGCTGTATTGGTACGGTATCCACGGCGTCGAATCGCTCTTCACCGTCATGGGGCCCGACTGCGTCTCCGTCTCGCGCACCAACACCCCTAACGCCGACGTCGTCGTCGGCGTCTGGAAGGATAAGCGCATTGGGACCTTCCGCGGCGTTCGCAAAGGCGCGGCTCCTTATACCTGCCGTATCTTCACGAAGAACGAATGTCTTAACGTCGGCGATTACGAAGGTTATGAACCTCTCGTCGTCGAGATCTGCAAATTCTTCGAGACCGGCGTCGCCCCTGTCGACCAAAAAGAAACGATCAATATCTTCGCGTTCATGACCGCCGCCGATATGAGTCGTAAAGAAAAGGGTAAGACTGTGACGCTCGCCGAAGCGCTCAAGGCCGCTAAAGACGAAAAACGACTCACCGTCACCATCACGACCACCGCCACCGCGCAGTTCGTTTGGAACGACGGCGAAAACGAGAAGACGCTCGAAGATCTGCATGACCTCCGTACCGCCGTCGAGTCCGCGCTCGAAGAATACGACTCCGTTCGCTATATCTTCGACAACCGCGCCGGCATTCCCTTCGATACCGTGCAAAAAGCGCTTGACGAACTCGAAGACGCCAAACTCGCGAACTACCTTTACTGAAACCCTTACGACTTGATAGAAGTAACGAACTGCGAGTTAGTTCAACGCTAGGAATAGAAAAGAGTCCGGAGCCGAGATAAACGGCGCCGGGCTCTTTTTTTATGAATACGGAACGCGACCGATCGGCGCGCTCGCGAGCTTATGCGACATAATATAAACGTCCGACTCGCGAATGCGCTAGGCGACGAGTCGAACGTATTTAGCAGTTCTTCGGGAGGCGCTGTTATAAGCGATATAAACGTTCCCAAAGCGATGACAGCGTTATTCCCAAGCCGCTAGAAGCGATAATAAAACATATCGTTGTGCAAACGAGTGTTATGGTCGTATGCATGTGACTTTGGAAACGTGAAGGTTCCTCGTTATCGGACGCTATTGGAGAGTCTTTCGTCACAAACATCGCTCGGATAAAAAACAAGGCCAGGAGCGTTCTTGATAGAGAGACAGCTATACCGCGCCAAGTCTCTGCGATACCAAAGAAGGCGGGGTTATAGTAAAGAGTCGTCAGTCCCAACAAACATAAGCCCTCTACAATAATGTTCCTCCATTTATTCGTAGAGGAGCTAGCATATTTAAGTCGCGCGCGAATAAAAACGCGAACCAACATAGTAACGCTCCGGCGCTGAAGAGCATATTTACCCACGCGTCGACGTTGTTCTTTCCTCCCATACCCGCCAAATATCCTAAAAAGCAGAAGCATAACGGGAAAAAGTCGCCACTATGAACAGGTTGCTCTTTGCTCGACGATCAAGAATATTCATTCCCACCCAAAAACCGGCGATCGGAATCGTCGAACATAGACATAAAACGCAGTAGACGAGCGGTAATAAAACGCACGCCGAAGCGCCCGGAAGCGGTTGACCAAGTCCTGTAATTATCATCATTACCCCCCAGACAAGGGAGGCGCGCTTAATATAATCAACAATCGGATGTTACGCATATTATAAGCTCCAACGGGAAACGTTCTCTTACCTATATTGTAAACGTCGCTATGTTTCATATCATCTCGAAGTTTTGTCCTGAAAATGGTTAGGAAACGCTTGACGAACGTTCTGAATTAGGCGTGGGCGGATCATGGACAATATATTCGCCCGAGCGTTTTTAATATTGGCAACATCTGTAACAAGACCACAAAAATATTGCATCCTGTGCATACAACGACGATCAAGTTTCTAACGAGGTCTATGCTCTTTTCTTTCTTGTAGTCTAAGATCGTAAGCCACAAGAGCGCTATGCAAAGAATACATTTCGAAACGGATTCGACCGTAAACATCGAAAGCCGCCAAGGCCCGAGAAGAGCTAGCAGTTTTGAACCTAACGAGCTAAGCGCGTAAAGTCCTTGTATGTCGTTACTGAAATAAAAAAGGGTCGCACAGATCGTTAGTAATGTCGGCGTCGCTATCGTAAGCATATTACCAAAGCCGCGTCGATAATATTTAAGCCAACTTGTTACGCTACACGCAACGCTCCCGACCAAAAAGAACAAACAGACCGCTAGCGCGTAGAGAGGCTGATCGTCCGCGCCGACGATCGGAAACATATAGCGTGGAACGTCGTAAAGCAGTAGGTACGGAATGCCCAATAACACGAACGATATCGTCCACGTCGTGGTCTTAGCTTGCAATTGAGAGCGTAGTATAGTAATTCCCCACTTGATCCCCAGAACTACTAATAGTATCTCAAATATACAAAGAAAAACAACGCCTAAATACAGGACGAGCGGAAAGGCGAGCAAGTTTACAACGAACGATATACCCGGCGCTAGAAACAAAACGACGAGCTCAAGTAACGTCCATCCTAATAATCCAAAGGGGGATGGGACATAATTAAACATTCGGCGGAGCCATCCGCTCTCGGGTTTAAGATCGGACTCTAATTGGTTGCCCATGTCAAATAATCCTTTTCTGTATACAATACTAATAATGGGTGTGAGCTCGAAATCTTGTGGTTAAGAGCCCGAGTACTTGGAAGTTGACGTCAATAACTTCCTCTCCATAATATAATGAACCGACGATCGGTCAACATCTTCACATGGAGTTTCGTTGTTATTGATGTTATTGGTATTAGAGCGCGCTACCTTGTAAGCAAGCTCTGAGCCGGAAGTAAAATTCAAAGTTAAGCGGAGTAACTTGTCTTCTTCGTTATTCAGAGAATTAAATACCGCAAGCGTCAGTTCTTGCAGCATTTCTCCAAGATGAAGTCGACAAGTTCTTGTGGTTCGATATCGGCGGAGACGACGTATTCCCCGCGTTCGCAACAGAGCATAAAGCGATTGTCGTTATGTAGTTCCTTCATTTTCTTCAAGAAGGAGCCGTCGAGAATTTCGTCGAACGTTATATCGTGGTCAGGATCGAGATACCAACCTTTATAATTTCGTCTAAACCTTTCGGCTTCCTTGGCTTCTACGATATCCGGCGTATCGTTGGGGTCCGGCTTGACCGCCCAGAGTTCCTCGGGTAAGTATTGCCGATCTGCTCTACTACTCCAATAGCTCTCCACTAAGATCCGGTCTTTTCGCCCATCGGGTAATTTTATCGCCGAAATCGAAGAACTTCCATTGTTGCCGCTAATATCGTTTCGGAAAACGCAAGGGAACGGTTTAGGACCCCATGTCCGTTGTGACGACATTAAACTTGCCTTTAAATCCTCTTTCGTTGGCGACTCGCTATCGTTAGAACTGCCAACGCTTTGAAAGGACTTCAACTCGCTTTCAGGAAATCGCTTCCAGGCTTTGGGATCGTAAGCGGAATAAGCATAAGGTAGGATCGTAAGTACGCCCCTGTTATGAGGACTATACCACGGTTCGTCTAAATGAAGATACTCGTAAAACTCTTGTTCGCCTAAGTAAGGCAATAACAAGACGCGCCAGGAAAACAGAGCGTTCCCCGCCTCGTCTTGGATCGAGTCGGGTAAAGGCTCGCCGCGATCCAACTCGTATTCATGGATCGCTTGTAGTATCTGCCTCATATTGTTCAACGTATCGCTATGCTCTAACATATTGGCGACAGATTCTTTGTATTGGAATTGAGCTCGTTTTAAAAAAATATCGACGATCTCATTTCCCATGAACTCTGTTTGACAGGCGTCCCTTATCGTACTGTCTTGGAAGCATTGCGTATGCATCTTAGTAACGTCCATTCTCATTCTCAGAAAAAAGACCGTTATAAGGATAGCTATCGAGAACGCTAATAAAATATTTATATAAAGAAAAGTTTTATATACTGTTTTCATTGCAATCACCTTTATCTTATAACATTCGTTATACTTACCGTTCACACGAAAGTTCTTTAAATAAGACGTCGGGCGTTACAAAATCATTGATCTTTCCTAGTGGTTCCGCGCCTATCTCATACGGGGCTTCCGCGCCGATCGCCCAAACGCTTCCGTCGACATGGTTGCCGCGATCCGTTGGGTCGCTCAGAAGTTCTTTAAGCTCGTCGCATTGCAATTCATGTTCCGGGTCCATCCAGTTATAGAGCGGGCGTCTTTCCACGACGATCAAACGCTTTGCGTCGGTAGACAGCGCCGCGCTCTGTTTGGGCGTTACGATTGCGTCGGAGACGGTCACGGCGGAATAACACGCTTTATCGTAAGCGTTTGCAGCCGTCGCGGGCTCGCGGCATGCCGGACAGCAATAACACATCGGCGCGATATCGTGAAAGCGCTTATTCCATTCGGAATCCCACGGCTCGTCAAGGCGGATCTTGTCATAAAGCTCCTTGTAGCCAAGGTAAGGAAGCAATAACACGCGCCAAGAATGTAGAACGTTCCCGTCCTCGTCATAAGTGCAAAAAGGAACGGCGGTATTATGTTCGTCGTAATATCGCTCCATCGCCGAATAGATGCGATCGATATTGCAAAGACATTCGCGACGTTGACTCAAGCCGTGAACTAATCTGTCAAAATCTTTGACTTTCTTCGACTTAGTTACAGGCGTTTCACGCCATGGTTCAATCGCGTTCGTACCGTATCGTTCTCGGACAAGTCGGTCGATGCTTATCGTTTGCGGCTCTTTCAGCGGAAAATAGTACTTCGCTCCAAAGGTATACGCATAACAGAGCGTCATCATAGTCGCTACGGCAATCGTAGAATCGCCCTCGTTTAGAGAATCGTCGAACTGTTTTGGTAAAACTGCGCCTATTGCGGGAACTACTTTAAGTAATTCCAATTGCCCCAAGCCTAATACGCAAAAAGTCGGAAATAAACACAGGAATATTACAAACGCTACAAATGCCTTAAAAGTATATTTATGTTTTGGTTCGTCAATAGTTTGTTTCATGTCTGTATACCGTCTGTCTTATAACGGGGAAGAACTTGCCACCGCTTCCTTACCGGAATTGGGCGTCAAAGAGGCGAGTTAATGAAACGTCAAAACATATCTAACAGAACTCCTATGAAACGCATCGGCGTTAAAATAACTAGATCGATGGAATTAATAAAAAAATATATAGCGCATAGCAGTGTGCAAACGCCTATATAAGTCGTTTCTAGCGGTCCCGGCGCGTCTTCTTCCTTTTCTTCGCTTCGATCTCGTTTACGCAGCGTTTTGACGCCTAAACGGAGTCCGACGCCCGATAAGAGAGTTTGAACGAGGGACGTCAAGATAAAGAAGATCGAAAATACCGCGAAAATACAAAAGTCTAGTCCGCCGATTCCGCGCGAGGAAGAAGCAGAACTACTCTCCGAAAAGATCGAACTCATTGAAAATAGCGTCGCTAATGTTGGCGCCGTCAAAACAAGAACAAGAAAAGTCAAGACTAATGCCGGCGGGAACTTGCTCAACCAACTTTTCAACTTGCTTTGCTTTTGTTGGTCCGTATTATCCATAAAAGGTCTTCCTCGTTATATTGGTCAGTCAAAACGCGAATAACAGTTCTGCAAGAGCGGCGATCCGGTCTCTACTAACACCCAATTAGGATTAATAGACGAATAGGTTCTAACCCAACTAGATCGGAGGCTCCGATAACAAAATAAGTCGCGGAAAGTAGCGAACAACCGCTGAGATAAATAATACTTCCGACGGATTCTTTATTTCGCTCTCCTTCGTGCAACGCCCTATAACCTACGATTATACATTTGCTGGATAAGAACGTCAGTAATAAAGACGTACCTGTGCCGATCAAGAAAAAAGCGAACATTCCGGATCGGGTAGGATTGTCCAAAAAAAGCATGGGGATCACGAAAAGTAGCGTTAGTAAAGCTAGCGGCGTCGAAACGATATTAAGTAAAGTCATTTTCACCGCCGGGGAGAGCTTGCCAAACCAATTTTTCAACTTGCTTTGCTTTTGTTGTTCTACCGTATCCATAAGGTCGTCCTAACGTTATATAACTGTTAAAGAGTCGGAGCGTTCTTTCCTACAAAGCCGGCGTATGAGCGACGCGGTTCGTTATTACGATCAAAGTTCCAATACCGCAAGAGCGTCTCAGTTCTTACAACATTTCTCCAATATGAATCGCTCTAATTCTTTTGAACTAATATCGATAGAGACCAAGAACTCGCCTCGTTCGCAGCAGATAAGAAATCTTCGATCTTCATGAAGCGGGACAAATCTCATCGATTTCAGGAACGAACCGTTTTGGATCTGTTCAATTGTAACTTTATGATTAAGATCGATATAACTACCGACACTCGATCTAAGCTCTTGTTCTTTCGGCGAAAGATCCAATAAGTTGTTTCTTTCGAGTAAAATGAAATCTTTCCTACCGTCCGGAAGTTGAAGCGCGCAGATCTCATGATCATATGGCGTAATTTCTCCGTCTCCACTGCTTTCAAAATCTTTTGGCGGTAACGCAAGGATCGAAGTATTTTCGAGCGCATGAAGATCGCTTTCACTACCGCTTGACCGATCCTGGACGATGTTGTCGTAGTATTCTTGCCTTCCCAAATAAGGCAGAAGGAGAGTTCGCCAGGAATAAAGTTTACCTTCATTGGGATCCGACGTCGTAAGCGGTAACGTTTCACCGTATTCTTGTTCGTATTGTAATTTAGCTTGCCAGATACGTCGCATTCTATTTAGCGTCTGCATATGTTCTTTAAGTGAAGTCGTTTCTTGCTCGTACCAAAAGTTGTCGTGCTGTGTTCCGTGTTTAATGGAATATTCGATATGGCTATTTTTAATAGAAAACTTCCCGTAAAGATTGTCGTCTAATGCCGCGACGTCGAGAGGCGAGATTCCGCGCCAAATGTGAGCCGCAGCAAAACATGTAAAGAATATAATTATTGCAAGTAAAGTAATCGTTAACTTTTTCATATCTATATCGCAAATTCGTTTAATGCTTGATTATAGACGATCTAAATCGATTTATAGGGTCTGAGCTGTTGTCGCCAACTCTTCGCGGAACTTTTGAGGTGATTTATAAAATGTGTATTCCTTTTTATTTTCGGGTGATACAAGGAATGGAAGATCGAACGAGACCCAGACGGATCGATCGACATGATTACTAAAAGCGTCGTTAGAAAAGTAGTCCTCGCTAATGACGTTGCTTTCAATAAGTTCGTGTTCTGGAAGTGGATCCATCCAATTATATTGAGGAGCTCGTTCCATGATAGCGATCCGTTCTTTATCTTTGGTCGTTATTGGCATATACTCGATGGAGGAGTCTGTATTTTCGACCTTCTTTATTACAGCAGAATAACAAGAACGATCGCACGGAGACTCGAATCCGATCTTGCGTTGCGCCGGACAACAATAACAATCCGGAACCAAATGAAATCGACTGTTCCATTCGCTATCCCATGATTCGTCGAGTTTTATCTTTTGATATAGTCCATTATAACCTAAATAAGGCAGTAATAGGACGCGCCAAGAATGTAAAGGATTACCGTTCTCGTCGGCAACGTATAGCGGAACGTGCGTTCCATGTTCTTTATAATAGGCCTCCATTGCGAGTTTAATACGATAGATATTGTCATAACAATTCTCGCGTTGGCTTCTACCTACTACCGTTCGACCATAAGTTTCAATAAGTTCATTTTTTCCGACTGGTTCATCGTTCCATTCGTTGATTTTTTTTGAACCTATTAGTTTACGATTCAGTTTGGAAATGGTTAAAACATTCGAGTCTTCCCAGACGCTTGACAAGAAAAATATTCGCTCACCGTACTTGTAAGCATTATAACCGACAAGAGCGTACAATTTGAATCCAACGTTGGGGTCGCGCAACACAAAGCTCTTATCTTTCCACTCAAAAAAGTGATTACAGATCAGAACGATCCCAATGAACGCGAATAACATTATTGTACGCCATATCCGGCGTTTAGTATCTATACCCAATTCCTTGAACGACATCGTTATACTCGCTAGTTATTAATGTTAATGCGTCGATAGATCCCGCGAGTGATTTCCAGGGCGGTTAAAACGGAATCCATACTGTGAAGTTCGCCCCAGGACCTTGAATCAATAGAAACATCTGTGGGGATATCGTCATGAAATGGAGTTATTAATCGGAATGATGTAAAAATCAGAGGAACCGCCGCTCGAGCCGTCATATATGAAGCCGCTAAGAGAACCGACCGGCATAAAACCAATATCAGGCGACACGCGATGATAGACCGCGTAATCCGAGTTTATCGTCGTGGAACACTTCTTCACGCGACAGTCGTTACACCCCAATTTGATCGGCGAAGGTAAAGTCGCGTCGTCGTATCGATCGAAATCAAAACGATCTCCACAGAAAACGCGTACTTTCGCGCCGCTATCGGCTAGCGTTTGAAGCGTCGTTCGCATCGAGATAGCGGCGCCGCTCGACGGATCGAGGTAGTTATGTATCGACGCAAATAATATCCGCATGACGTCGCTCCGGGCTTGTTAGGTAAGTTGTTTCGTTGTTGGGTTTGCTCGCAATCTCGACCCTATGCTGTTTATCCGCCGCGTGTTTGCAGAAGCGGATAAACAAAGTAGTCTCAACTACTGTTTGTTATTATAGTCGGATAAAAATCCGGCGTCAATAAAAATTGCCACATTTTTCAAAAAATTGAATTATTGTGGAAATTTCTATATCGCCGGATATTGAAAGTTAACAGTGTTAACCGTCCGAAGTTCCTAGTTTCACGAGACTGACCGCGGCTAGCGAAGCGACGGTAGACGTCGAAAGCGCCCAAAGCCCGAGAGTAGCGAGCCGTTTTGAACCTAGCGCGTTAAGATCGGCGGTTCGCGCTTTGCGAATATGGCGTCCTTCAGATCGAACGCTATTCTAAATCTCGTTATTCCTTACGCTTGAATATTCCCGTAAGCCGATGATAGAACGCCTTTACGGTTCTAACGATAGCTCGCTTGATCTTGGATATTATCGAGTCGGAGTTCGATTCTTTCTCGGCGTCGCCTACGGCGTTATCTCCTTTGGACGGAGCGTTTAATTCGCGATTTAGTTTGGCGTATTTAGCGTCAAGATATTGGGCGAATTTGATAGTTGTGGATATAAAGCTGTCGTCGTCTCTATTTGACGATATCTTAAATACGGTACAATCGCAGATAAAGTATACCTCTCGTGTGTATGGTAAATTTGTGTAAAACAAAAAGTTACAATAGGCGCCGGCGAAGGTTGTAGCATACCCGCTACTCTTACGATATCCAATGAACAACATGCGCGATGAAAGAATAAAAAACGATAGCTTCGCGAACTGACTCTAGTAACAGATCTGAACGAAAATTTCTTCTCCGTCGGCGCCTTCAAAAGTCATCCCGTAAAGAGAACTCGGGCATTGTGAGATCTTATCGTAGTCAGAGCTTCTGAGAACCAAATTTTCCTGAAGAAATTGTTGGTATTGGCTAGAATAACCAATGTTAGTCAGTCTAAATCCAAGAGTTTGTTTAAGAGGATCGTTGAACATATCTTCTTTAAATATTACTCTATCGATTTGAATTTTCCGCATATCTTCGTCGTTGAATTTGATAATACCAAAATGATATAGAAGATAGGATGTTCTGGAGTCATTGTCCATATTCTCTAATTGTTGTTCCTTACTCAAAGACGGCGGACCACCGGGAACTTGGTTAGCGGGAATTGGACGAAGCGGGATGGATTCTGTTCCCATGGCGGTATAACCCATGAAAGAGAAGGTAAAGTAATGATCGGTATTAAAGAATATGGTTTCATGGCGATTCCTTTTAGGGGATTCGTAGGCGCGATCTTCTTCTATGTGTTTTAAGACATTATATTTCTGAAGCTGTCGTTGACGATAGGAGCGAGGTTACCGGCCTCCAAGAAAATTGTTGGATCTTTTTGTAATACATTACTGTATGTTCTAATTATATAATTACAATATCTGCTCTGTCAATCAAAAACGTCTTGTCGCAAGATTTTCTTCAAAAAAGATAGTGAAGCGCGGGCGGAAAGAAGGGAGAGAAGGGGGAAAATAGAGATCCCCGCGATCTCAGGCGAGCGAGCGTCGAGAGCGCGGGGATCGTTTTCTTGTGAAGGCGTCGCGTAAGTCGTTCAGTCTTCGTCGATGCGCGAGACCTGCATCGTGAGTTCTTCAAGCACGTCGAGCAGCGCGCGGACGGTGTCTAACGACGACAGCGTCGTAACGTTGTTCTGAGTGGCGCAGCGTCGGATCGCGACGCCGTCTTCGACGTGCGGCCCAGTCTTGATGGGGCGCGTGCAGATGACGTAACTCACGTATCCGGCGCGGATGGAGTCGAGGATCTCTTCGCTGCCTTCGGAGAGCTTGCGCTTGACGCGCGTGTTGATGCCGTTCTCCTTCAAGAAGTTGGCGGTGCCGATCGTCGCTTCGATATTGAACCCCATATTGTAGAAGCGTCTTACGAGCGGCAAGCCTTCTTGCTTGTCTTCGTCGGCGAGAGAGACGACGAGCGTGCCGTAGTTCTGCATCTTCATACCGGACGCGATCATCGCTTTATACATCGCGCGGTGGAGCTTCTTGTCGTAACCGATAGCTTCGCCGGTCGACTTCATCTCGGGTGAGAGATAAGCGTCCATACCGCGTAGCTTTGCGAACGAGAACGCCGGCACTTTGACGTAGTAGCGGTTCTTCTCTTTCGGATAAAGCGACGTAAGCCCTTGTTCTTTAAGGCTCTTGCCGAGTATGACGAGCGTGGCGATATCGGCGAGGCTGTACCCGGTCGCTTTGGAGAGGAACGGGACGGTGCGCGAGGAACGCGGATTGACCTCGATGATGTACACGCGGTCGTTCTTGTCGACGATAAACTGAATATTGAACAGCCCTTTGACGCCGACGCCAAGACCGAGTCTTCGCGCGTAATCGAGGATGACTTCTTTCACCATCGGGGAAAGACTGTACGACGGATAGACGCTGATGGAGTCCCCGGAGTGGACGCCGGTGCGTTCGACGAGTTCCATAATACCGGGAATGAAGACGTCGGTTCCGTCGCAGACCCCGTCGATCTCGACTTCCTTGCCGCGAATGTATTTATCGACAAGGACCGGCTTGTCTTCGTCAAGCGCGACCGCGGTCTTCAGATAGTGACGTAAGTCCTCTTCTTTCGCGACGATCTGCATAGCGCGTCCGCCTAATACGAAACTAGGTCGGACAAGCACCGGATAGCCGATCTCTGCGGCCGCTTGAACGCCCGCTTCGATATTGGTTACGGCGCGACCGGAGGGTTGAGGGATCTGCAAGTCGACGAGCAACTTCTCAAACGAGTCGCGGTTTTCCGCCTTGTCGATCGCGTCGCAGTCCGTGCCGACGATCTTGACCCCGCGATCGTGAAGCGGTTGCGCCAGATTGACCGCCGTCTGTCCCCCCAACGTCGCGATGACGCCGTCCGGCTTCTCCATCTCGACGATGTTCATAACGTCTTCAACGCAAAGCGGTTCGAAGTACAATTTATCGGAACACGTGTAGTCGGTGGAGACGGTCTCGGGGTTATTGTTGATGATGATCGCCTCGTAGCCCGCCGCTTTGATCGTCTTGACCGCGTGGACGGTGGAGTAGTCGAATTCGACGCCTTGACCGATGCGGATAGGACCGGAACCGAGAACGACGATCTTCGGCTTATTGAGGATGACGGATTCGTTTTCTTCTTCGTAAGTGGAGTAGAAGTACGGGATATAGCTATCGAATTCCGACGCGCATGTGTCGATCATCTTGTAGACGGGTCGAATACCGTTCGCCATACGCGTATTGTAGACGTCGAGTTCGGAGACGTTCCAGAACGCGGCGATCGCTTTATCGGAGAACCCGATCTTCTTCGCGTCGCGGAGGACGTCGAGGTCGTTCGGATTCGCTTTGACTTCCGCTTCTTCTTCGACGATGAGTCGGAGCTTATCGATGAAGAACTTGTCGATCTTGGTCGCCTCGACGATCGATTTGACGGAGGCGCCCAGACGCAGCAGCTGCGCGATCGCGTAGATACGATCGTCGGTCCCGATCTTGATATAGTCGAGCAGTTCTTCTTTCGTGCTGTCGTTGAACTTCTTGCTGTGCAGGTGGTTAAGTCCGATCTCGAGCGAGCGGATACCTTTGAGCAAGCTCTCTTCGAACGTGCGGCCGATGCTCATGACCTCGCCGGTCGCCTTCATCTGCGTGGAGAGCGAGTTATTGGCGTCGGCGAATTTATCGAACGGGAAGCGCGGGAGCTTCGAGACGACGTAGTCGAGCGTCGGTTCGAACGACGCGGGCGTATTGGCGATGCGTATCTCGTCGAGCGTCATGCCGACGCCGATCTTTGCGGAGACGCGCGCGATCGGGTAACCGCTCGCTTTGGAGGCGAGCGCGGAGGAGCGCGAGACGCGAGGATTGACTTCGATCAGATAGTACTGGAACGAGTTCGGATCGAGCGCGAATTGGACGTTGCAACCGCCTTCTATCTCCAACGCGCGAATGATCTTAAGCGCGGAGTCGCGGAGCATGTGGTACTCTTTGTTCGTAAGCGTCTGCGAGGGGCAGACGACGATCGAGTCGCCCGTATGGATCCCGACCGGGTCGAGGTTCTCCATATTACAGATCGTCAGCGCCGTGTCGTTGCTGTCGCGCATGACTTCATACTCGATCTCTTTATAGCCCTTAATGCTTTTCTCAATAAGGACTTGTCGCACGGGCGAGAGGGAGAGCGCGTTCTTCATGAGCGGGATGAACTCTTCCTCGTTGTCGGCAAATCCGCCGCCGGTGCCGCCGAGCGTGAACGCGGGTCGAAGGACTACGGGGTAATGTATCCTCTCGACGACTTGCAGACCTTCTTCGATCGACGTGGCGACTTCGGAGGGTAGGACGGGCTCGCCCAGTTGTTCGCAGAGCTCTTTGAAGAGTTCGCGGTCTTCCGCGCGCTCGATACTCTTGCTCTTAGTGCCGAGGAGCTCCACTTGACATTCCGCGAGAACGCCTTTTTTCTCCAACTGCATCGCGAGGTTCAGACCGGTCTGCCCGCCGATGCCGGGAAGGATCGCGTCGGGACGCTCGTAGCGGACGATCTTGGCGACGTATTCGAGCGTCAACGGCTCCATATAGACCTTGTCGGCGATCGTCGTGTCGGTCATGATCGTCGCGGGGTTGGAGTTGCACAGAACGACTTCGTAGCCTTCTTCTTTGAGCGCGAGACACGCTTGCGTGCCGGCGTAGTCGAATTCGGCGGCTTGACCGATCACGATAGGACCGGAACCGATGACGAGGATCTTCTTGATATCCGTTCGCTTAGGCATTTTGTTTCACCTCTTCCATCGTCTGAACAAATTGGTCGAAAAGATAGGCGCTGTCTTGCGGCCCCGGCGCGCTCTCAGGATGGTACTGCACCGCGAAAACGCGGTCGGCGTCGCAACGGACCCCTTCCACGGTATTGTCGAGGATGTTGACGTGCGAGACGACGAGAGGCGTGCCCGCCAGCGAATCCGCCGCCACCGCGTAAGAGTGGTTCTGCGAGGTGATCTCGAGCTTGCCTGTCGCGAGGTTCTTGACGGGATGGTTTCCGCCGCGATGCCCAAACTTCAATTTGTACGTCTTCGCGCCGTACGCGAGCGAGACGATCTGACATCCGAGGCAGATACCGAAGATCGGGACTTTGCCGAGCAACTTGCGGATCGTGTCGATCGTTTCGGGGACGTCGGTGGGGTCGCCGGGGCCGTTCGAGATAAAGACGCCGTCGGGATTGAGTTCGGCGATGTATTCCGCGCTCGTGTTCCACGGCACGATCGAGACGGAGCAGCCGCGCGCGTTGAGAGAACGCACGATATTCGATTTCATACCGCAGTCGATAGCGACGACGTGGTATTTATGTTGTTTCGCGAAAGAAGCCACGATCGCCTTGCGACTGACCTTAGAGACCGCGTCCGTCGGGATCGACGTCGCGCGCAGGATCTCCAACGCCTCTTCCTTGGAGACCTCGGGACGCGTGATCAGGACCTTGCGACTGCCGTAGTCGCGGATCGAACGCGTCAGCTTGCGCGTGTCGAGTCCCGAGATACCCGCGATACCGTAACGCTCCATCACGTCGCCAAGTGATTGACGCGCGCGGAAGTTCGACGGCTTCGGGTTATATTCGCGAACGACCAACGCGCCGATCGTCGGAACGAGCGTTTCGTAGTCTTCGTCCGCCATCCCGTAATTCCCGATCAACGGGTAGGTCATCACGACCGCTTGATAAGTGTACGACGGGTCGGAGACGATCTCCTGATATCCGACCATCGACGTGTTGAATACGATCTCGCAGACCTTGTCGTCCGGGGAGCCGAACGAGTAGCCGTAGTACTCTTGCCCGTCTTCTAATACGAGCTTTCTGGTGTATTCTCTAAGCATACCGAGTTCTCTTTTTCGATCCGTTAGGGTAGGATCGTCAACGTCAAAACGGTTCTAAAGTGACTGAACTTTTATTACTTTACATTATAACTCTTTTTTGTGGAATAAAAGAGCCTTATATTTATTTATTCGCTTTTTCATTATATATCGCGCCGCGCCCTTAAAAAAGGCCCTCGACCAAAAAGGCCGAGAGCCGTGTGTTAAACGCGCGAACGCGTAGAAGCGATCATTTTCCGCTTGCGCCGTAGTTCGAGAGAACGCGCGCGGACGGGTCGTTGACGTTGCAACCTTCCCAAGACTTGTTAGGCATCCAGAAGTCGACGATCATTTCCGCTTGACCGGGGTAATACTTCTCGAAGATCTCGCGATAGAGCAGCGATTCCTTCGTGAACGGTTGAGCGTGCGTATACTTCTTACGCTTTTCTTCAAATTCCTCTTGCGTGTACGTCTTTTCGGCGTGCTCTTTGAGGTAGTCGACCATGGAGTGCCCGACGGCGTCGGAGAAGGCGGCTTTTTCGCGCCAGAGGATCTCGTCCGGGAGGTAATCTCCTTCTTCAAACGCGGCGCGGAGGAGGTACTTCCCTTTGCCGTATTTGTTGAGTTTTATCTCGGGGTCGATCTCCATGACGTATTTGACGAAATCGAGGTCGCCGAACGGCACGCGCGCTTCCAACGAGTTGACGGAAATGCAGCGGTCGGCGCGAAGCACGTCGTACATATGCAGTTCGCGAATACGCTTTTCCGCTTCCTTCTGGAATTCCGCGGCGTTAGGCGCGAAGTCGGTGTACTTGTAGCCGAACAGCTCGTCGGAGATCTCGCCCGTTAGCAAGACGCGGATATCGGTCTGTTCGTGGATCGCCTTGCAGACCAGGTACATGCCCATGCTCGCGCGGACGGTCGTGATGTCGAACGTGCCGAGGAGTCGGACGACGTCTTCAAGCGAGTTGATAACGTCTTCCGGGGTCATGTAGATCTCGTAGTGGTCGCTGCCGATGAAGTCGGCGGCTTGTTTCGCGTATTTGAGGTCGATCGCGTCTTTCGTCATACCGATGGCGAACGTCTTGATCGGCTTGTCGCTCTTCTTCGCCGCGATAGCGCAGACGAGCGAGGAATCGAGACCGCCGGAGAGCAGGAACCCGACTTTCGCGTCGGCGACCAAGCGCTTCTCAACGCCGGCGACGAGCTTTTCGCGGATGTTCTTGCAGACCGTCTTGATATCGTCTTTGCAGACCTTCGACGGCTTGGCGATATCGCAGTATTGAACGAACTTGCCCCCTTGGTAGTAATGCCCGGGCGGGAACGGCGAGATCTTTTCGACCAAGCCGACGAGGTTCTTGGGCTCGCTGGCGAAGACGATCGCGCCGGCGGGGTCGTAACCGTAGTACAGCGGTCGGATCCCGATGGGGTCGCGCGCCGCGATGAATTCTTTTTTATCGCCGTCGTAGATCACGCAGGCGAACTCGGCGTCGAGTTTCGCGAACATCTCGACGCCGTATTCGCGGTACATCGGCAGGAGGATCTCGCAGTCGCTGTCGCTCTTGAAAGTATAACCTTTGGCTTTGAGCGCTTCGCGTTCCGCTTCGAAGCCGTAGAGCTCGCCGTTGCAGACGACGTAATTATTATCGAGATCGAACGGTTGCATACCTTCGGGCGTCAGACCCATGATGGCGAGACGATGGAACCCAAGCACGCCGGCGCCGGTATCGACGATCATGCTGTCGTCGGGACCGCGAGAGACGGTTTGTTGGAATCCGGTTTTGAACAGTTCGAGCTTGACTTGGCTCGCGCAATATCCCATGATCGAACACATGGCTGCGATAACCTCCTGTTAAAAGTGATGATAAGCGCGTATTATTCGGCGTCTTGCAGCGCGTCCCAGCCTTCTTCGCCGGTGCGCACTTTGACGACGTTTTCGACGTCGTAGACGAAGATCTTACCGTCGCCGATATGGCCGGTGTACAACGCCTGTTTCGCCGCTTTGATGACTTCGCCGACCGGGACCTTCGCGACGACGACGTCCACTTGGATCTTAGGAAGCAAGTTGACTTCGACTTGTAGACCGCGGTAGAACTCCGGCTTGCCTTTTTGGACGCCGCAACCGAGGACGTGGGAGACCGTCATGCCGGTGATCCCGATCGCCATGAGCTTAGCTTTGAGCGTTTCGAAGCGAGATTCTTTGCAGACGATCTCGACTTTCGTGAATTTCGGACCCGTACCTTCCGCGAACGAGGGGACGCGTTTGACAGGGATCGCTTCCGCGACGGGAGCGTCGCCCGTCACCGCGATCGGAGCCGCGACTTCTTGAGCGTCGTCTTCCGCGATCGCGTGACGTTGCATCGCGAAACCGGAGTACGCCGTGAGAAGACCGTGTTCGGAAAGGTCGAGACCCATGAGTTCGTCTTCGCGACTGGCGCGCAGACCGATCGTGTATTTGACCGCCGTGAAGACGATCAAGCTGGCGATCGCGACGTAAGCGGCGACGCTGACTACGCCGATCGTTTGGACTTTCAGGAAGTGAAGACCGCCGCCGTAGAGGCAGCCGCCTTCCGTGGCGAAGACGCCGGTGAGGATCGTGCCGACCGCGCCGCAGACGCCGTGGACGGAGATCGCGCCGACCGGGTCGTCGATCTTGGCGATCTTGTCGAAGAATTCGACGGAGAAGACGACGAGCAGACCGCAGACGAGCCCGATAACGGCGGCGCCGATCGGTTCGACGGCGTCGCAACCGGCGGTGATACCGACCAAGCCGGCGAGCGCGGCGTTGTAGGTCATGGAGACGTCGGGCTTTTTATATCGCAACCAAGTGACGACGAGCGTGGTGACGCAAGCGACGGCGGGGCACAGGTTCGTGTTGAAGAATACGAGACCGGCCATTTCGGCGAGTTCGTCGCTGTCCATACCGACGGTGGAGCAGCCGTTGAAGCCGAACCACGCGAACCACAGAATGAAAACGCCGAGCGCGGCAAGAGTTAAGTTATGCCCAAGAATAGCGCGCGGTTTGCCGTTTTTGTCGTATTTGCCCGTGCGTGCGCCGAGGATCGAAGCGCCGATCGCAGCGCAGACGCCGCCGACCATGTGGACCGCCGTGGAGCCCGCGAAATCGTGGAAACCCATTTCGGCAAGCCAACCGCCGCCCCAGATCCAACGTCCGGAGATCGGGTAGATGAGCAACGAGATACAGAGCGAGTAGAGCAGGTAGCCGCTGAACTTCGTGCGTTCCGCCATCGCGCCGGAGACGATCGTCGCCGCGGTCGCGCAGAACACCGTTTGGAAGATGGCGTAAGCGTAGAGCGGAACGCCGGAAGGAAGAACTTCGCTATAATCGCCGCGGAGCATCGGGTCGAAGGAACCGAAATACGCGCCGCCCGCGCCGAACATGATACCGAAACCGAAGAGCCAGTAGATCGGAGCGCCGACGCTCAAGTCCATCAGGTTCTTCATCAAGATGTTGCCCGTGTTTTTCGCGCGTGTGAAACCCGCTTCGCAGAGCGCGAAGCCCGCTTGCATAAAGAATACGAGAGCGGCCCCGATAAGGACCCACATTGTGTTAACGTCGCTATAAAGCGTCATTTTAGTCGTCTTTCATAACGTCGACCGTAATTGCCGTCCGGTCGAGGTTGTCGTTATGTACGAAACGAGCCGCTTTCGCAGCAACCTAGAACGGCTCGTTTCCTTCTAATTCATTTTTCTATCGCGAGACTCGGCTCATTTCACGCCGAAGAGCAGGTCGCCGTACGTCGGGTAAGGCCAATGCTTTTCGGGGGTGATGACTTCCGCTTGGTCGCAGACGACGCGCAGTTCGTTCATCGCCGGGATCAGAATATCGCGGATCGCGGCGGACTTCTCAACGACGCATTCGACGTCGGCGATCTTCGCGATCGCGTCTTCGAGCGAGGCGGTCTTGACCGCGATACCGTCGCAGAGGCCGGAGAGCTTCTTGACGAGTTCGGTCTCGTAAGCGCACGGAATGGAGGCGTCGAGCGCTTTCTTCGCGGCGGCGGTCTTCGCGACTTCCGCGGAGTATTCGAGCACGGCGGGAGCGATGAGCTTCTTCGCCATCTCGACCATCGTGTCCGCTTCGATGCCGACCGTCTTGCAGTAGTTGTCTAACGTGATCTCGCAACGCGATTTAAGTTCGATCTCGGAGAAGACGCCGTGCTTGGTGAGCATCTTGACGTTCTTTTCGTCGAGCAGGTGCGGGATGCAGTCGGGAGTGGTGCGGTAGTTGCACAGTCCGCGAACTTCGGTCGCTTCCTTGATCCACGCGTCGTCGTAGCCGTTGCCGTTGAAGATGATGCGTTTGTGCGCTTTGATCGTGTCGCGGATCAGGTCGTGCAACGCCGCGCCGAAATCGGACGCGCCTTCGAGCTTATCGGCGAAGACGTCGAGCGTTTCCGCGACCGCGCTGTTCAACATGACGTTCGCGCAAGCGATGCTGTTCGAGGAGCCGAGCATACGGAATTCGAACTTGTTGCCGGTGAACGCGAACGGAGAAGTACGGTTGCGGTCGGTCGTGTCGCGAGCGAAACTCGGGAGAACGTCGACGCCGAGCTTCATCTGCTTCTTTTCCGCGCCTTGGTAAGGGGCGTCGGCTTCCAGCGCTTCGAGAACGCCGTTGAGCTCGTCGCCGAGGAAGATCGAGATAACAGCCGGAGGAGCTTCGTTGGCGCCGAGGCGGTGGTCGTTGCCGGCCGTCGCAACGGACATACGCAGCAGGTCTTGGTAATCGTCGACCGCCTTGATGACCGCGCAGAGGAAGAGCAGGAATTGCGCGTTTTCATAAGGGGTGGCGCCCGGAGAAAGAAGGTTCACGCCTTGGTCGGTCGCGATCGACCAGTTGTTGTGTTTACCGGAACCGTTGACGCCCGCGAAAGGCTTTTCGTGAAGCAAGCAGACGAGCCCGTGTTTCGCGGCGACCTTCTGCATGATCTCCATCGTCAACTGGTTATGGTCGGTCGCCATATTCGTCGTCGTGTAGATCGGCGCGAGTTCGTGTTGCGCCGGCGCGACTTCGTTGTGTTCGGTCTTGGCGAGGATGCCGAGCTTCCACAGTTCGTCGTTCAAGTCGGACATGAACGCGGCGACGGCCGGCTTGATCGTGCCGAAGTAGTGGTCTTCAAGTTGTTGACCCTTCGGAGGTTTCGCGCCGAAGAGCGTGCGGCCGGAGTAGCGCAGGTCGGGACGCTTATCGAACATCTCGCGAGTAACGAGGAAGTATTCTTGTTCGGGGCCGACGGAAGAACGAACGGCTTTGGCGGTCGTGTTGCCGAAGAGGCGTAAGATACGGAGCGCCTGTTTGTTAAGCGCGGCCATCGAGCGGAGCAACGGGGTCTTTTTGTCGAGCGCTTCGGCGCCGTAGGAGCAGAACGCGGTGGGGATGCAGAGCACCTTGTCTTTAATGAACGCGTAAGAGGTCGGGTCCCACGCCGTGTAGCCGCGCGCTTCGAACGTCGCGCGAATACCGCCGCTCGGGAAAGACGACGCGTCAGGTTCGCCTTGGATCAGCTCTTTGCCGGAGAACTCCATGATCACGCCGCCGTCCGGAGAAGGCGAAATGAAGCTGTCGTGCTTTTCCGCCGTCACGCCCGTAAGAGGTTGGAACCAGTGCGTGTAGTGCGTCGCGCCGTGAGCGACCGCCCAGTCTTTCATCGCGACAGCGACGGCGTTGGCCACGCTTACGTCGAGTTGGACGCCTTCGTCCATCGTCTTCTTCAAGGATTGATACACTTTGGCGGAAAGCGTCGCTTTCATTACGCGATCGTCGAACACCATACTGCCGAAAACTTCAGATACTGACGACATGGTCTTGTCCTTCCCAAATAAAAAACGTCTTTAATCTCGCCGTCACGGTACAATTCCACCGTAACCGCGCTATTAAAGACGCCATTGCCTTTATTCCTTCGCGGATCATAAAAAAAGGCGCCTCCGAACAATGAGTTTTCTACTCTTGCTCGAAGACGCCGTTGCCTTCATCGTTTGGTAGTATAAGATATCGGATGAAACCGTCAAGACCTTTTATTAATTTTTAATAAAATTTTTTAACGCGTATTATTAAAACTTATTAAACGCTAATATTTCTCCGTCGAACTCCGCGGGGGCGAGCGTTACGCCGTCATCGCGGTAATCAAGAACCGCGAGGAGATTCGCCGAAACGAACTTCCTCGCGGTTCCTTTATCGTCTAGCCGCTCCGCGCCTGTAGGGCGACCACGAAGAACGGACGTTTTTTTCTTCTTACGCGTGAGAGTCAAGAAATATGCCGGATCGTAGACTTGTTCTAAGCTACAAGGGAGCTCATACGCATTACGGGGAAAATGTGTCGAGTGTTCGCGGGGGAGTCATGGTTACAAGGAATACCTTGCACACTGTTGCTTTATAACACACTGATGGACGATAACCTCGAAGTATACTCGGAGCAGGATCTTGAACACAAGGAATTCCTTGTACTCTGCCGACGAGAGTGACGAATGGAATGACGTCGTTGAGTCTTGGCTACAAGGAATACCTTGTACTCTGCTGGCTTCGATTGGAATGTACGTTTGTTGTAATGGTTCTTGGCTACAAGGAGTTCCTTGTACTCTGCATGGAGGAAGAAAGCGAACGGGAACTTGATATTGTTTTTGGCTACAAGGAATACCTTGTACTCTGTGGAGTGAGTTCCGACTACATGGTCGTTACGTTAGTTTTTGGCTACAAAGACCCCCTTACACTCTTTGGTTTCCAGTGGCAGCAATTCCGGCGGTAGTGGTCTTGGTTACAAGGAATTCCTTGTACTCTGCAGGTGGAAATTACAGAAGAGTTGAGTACCTACCGTTCTTGGCTACAAGGAATACCTTGTACACTGCAGGCTTCGTGACCTCATCCGTGAGTATAACCGGTTCTTGGCTACAAGGAATCCCTTGTACTCTGCAGGCCGTAAAGACCCGCGCTTCGTCATTGTCGCGTTCTTGGCTACAAGGAATCCCTTGTACTCTGCAGGTTTGTAACCCGCTTTGGGCTCGCCTCCGTGTTCTTGGCTACAAGGAATCCCTTGTACTCTGCAGGAGGTCTTCATGCAAAAACGCCTTGTCGAATGTTCTTGGCTACAAGGAATCCCTTGTACACTGCAGGTCACGTTACGAACACCCGACACAAATTAATCTGCCGATTAACTTACGCGACCCTGATATGAAGATTTTTACCAAAAAATCGCCAACGTCAAGCGAAAAAAACGAGTTTTCAGATCATTTTTTTGCTTTTTGACGCGTTCTTTTCCGTCTTCGCCGTCGGGATCGAAGAGCGCGTCGACGGTGAGGTTCTTGTATCGCGGGAGCGAGTACGCGAACGGCATATACAGCAACTTGATCAAGTCGAGCGAGGGAACGGTGGTCCTGACGAACGAGGACAGGTCGAACTTCTCGGCGAGGTATTGTTGTTGCACGAAGTGGAACAGCTCGAAATAGGAGCGCATAGGGTCGGCGTTGCCGGCGCGGAATTTCGCGACATATTTTTCAAGCGTGGCGAGGACGTTCAAGTGCATGACGGAGTTGCGCGTTTCCGCGAGCAGTCGCGGGGCGTTTCCCAGTTCTTCCAACTCCAACAGCTGCAATTCGTAGATCTCGCGCCATTTCTTCGGGAAATGAAGTCGGTGCGTTTCCATATGCTTGTACAACGCCTTACGGAATTTGCCGAGGTCGTTCTTTTCTTCTTCCGTAGGTACGAAGAGAAGGCTGCGGTCGCGTTCAAGATAGACGTTGATCGGAGCAAGGAACTCGTTCTTCTTTTCGACCAGATCCCCTTCCGCGTCGGCTCTAATACTGGCCAAAGCGACGAATAATTATTCTAGGAAGAGTGGCTTTTCTGTAATCACCGGAGTCGAATACATCGACTAGATCGTCATTAGCAATTCAAAAGAAAAAACTACACTATCGGTTCAAAGTATACTTTTTCTATCCACTTACTCCTCTGTAAGTTCTATGACGTCAGAAATATTGCAATTGACTACATTGCTGATTTAACTAGAACTTCCGTGTTGACATTTTTCATTTCTTCATTACTTGGTAAGCGTTCCCGTAGTGCTTCCTGACTCTTTGTATCTGTGTTTTGGTCATATTTCTGTCGATCGGAAATTTACAGAATTATTGTATGATGCAGTCGGGCTTGTCTTCTTGATTTCGAACTGGATATCTGATGATCAATTGGTTTCATTATTGGGCTTTATCCGCAAAAAGTAAATAGAGTAACGAAAAATATTGTAAAATAGCGGACACGGTGTTGTTAAACTACTCCTTTCTTGTTATTATATATGTTAGAAAAGAGTAAACACGCTTTTAGGAGAATATTATCATGACAGGTGAATTCCGCACAATAATTGAGGTGAAGCTCAAAGCCCTCGGAAAAACGTTGTGTAGCCTTGTTACGGAGCTTGGTATAGTTCCTGCTTTCATGAGTGACGGCGAGAAAGGTTGCCGCTACCCGCCCGAAAAACGCGCAAGAGTAGGCGAAAGTCTTTTTTCTTAATGGAAATATGTGAATATCAGGCCAATGCCTGTACGGTAGCTTTCTAATGACTGTTACATTGGTCGAAAAACTTCGTAGGTATTATCAAGCCGATTTCACACTGAATTTTGACAGAGTCAAGGATCGTTAGATACTTATTGAGATGACTGATGATTTCAATGTCGCCAACCCCCCGAAGTATCGTTGATCGATCTTAGACATACTTATCGGAACACTGGCGATAGCCCCTCTATTCCCACCTAAATCCCATATGCAAGTTGCTTGCAAACAAGCTGCGAGACATGCTATATTGCAGAACTTCCAATCAATCGGGTATGTCCCGGAGAAAGGCAGGTTCTGTGTATGTTTGAACCTATTACAGCAGCAAGACAGCTTATACTTCTCTACAACTATCATTCCCTTCAGAAATGGGGGGATGACTAATGGGAAGCGGAAATAAAGGTTTATATTCCAATATAAACATACCGGTTTCAGACCGTGGCGATCTTAGGTACAACAAGAAGAAAACCGAGGGATATCTTCTCAATAAAGAACACCGTGTCGGCGGTCCAAAAGCAAGATTTATGTATGACGTCCTTGGGTATTCACAAAACGACGGGAAGCTTTTTCATCAGCATGTAATTGACGCTATCCGGGGAAAGCGCCCAGACAAGACTGAAATCACCGCATATGGAACAAAGTATACATTCCACACAAGATTAAAAGGAAAAAATGGAAAAACTATTTCTGCAAACGTTGTTATAGTTATTCAGAAAGACAACGCTCGAAAGACTTGTAAAATAGTCACAGTGTATCCGGATAGGAAGGAGAAATCATGAAAGAATTGGATGTTGTAAAGCTCAGAGCGGACTTTAATAGCGTTTCAGCGGGAACCATCGGCGTCATCGTACTCGAATATGACGGGACTGCCTTTGAAGTTGAGTTTTTTGATGAAGAAGGGCAGACCGTAGACGTTGTAACAACTCCTGCTGAGCTGCTTGAACTTGTTACAGAGATATAATAACTCTATCAGCGATATTCAAAGTCACAAAACATACACAGAGGATAACATATGCGTCACGATCTCTGGTGCAGGCTCGATTACCTGCGCCTCTTTTCAAGTGCGTTTGTTAGTGAATTCGCGAACGTATTGACAATGGTAATTGTACTGAATCGAGGTAAATAAGGATGCAAACCGCCATTACATATCGATGCACAAGAAAATGTCCGATTCGAAAGAAATGCTTTATTCTTAAGGTTCCCGCACCACTTCTGGCGCCACTTGAGATTCTGCAGAAATGTCCGGCAGAAAAAGGACGTGACATTACGATTATTATCGGTGATGACAAACATACGTCGTGATTTCCTTTGCTCGAACAATCTAACAACGTTACTTGTCAACAAGCTGTCGAGGCGTACTATATTGTGAATCTTCCGTATTCAACGGAAATTCTGTACACGTTTTTGCGACTTTTCTATGAAAGGATTCCATTGTATTAACAATTCCCGCTTTAAGAAAACTTTATGGAGGTATAAGTTATAATGAGTAGATCAAAAAGAAAGGCCATTATTGACGATGGCATGAATCCTGAACTTGTATCTGGCGCTGATTTCGACGGATACCTTGGTATCCCGTTAATCCGAAAACCGGATAAGTTTATTATTCCTTCCGACATTGTCCCATTCACAAAAAGAAATCGAATTACTGATCGCACTGTTGCTACAGGCTTCTACGAAATGGACGTCGAATTCGCAGAAATTCTGATCTCGCCAGAAGATTTTGTGGAAGAGTTTTGCAAACAGCCTCTAATCACACCGGAAAGCATTAAGCCTCTTCTTACTCCCGACTGTTCTCTTTACAGGGATGCGCCTCTTGCTGTTCAGATCGCGAACGTTTACCGTAATCGTACAATTGGTTACTATTATCAAAGCCGCGGCGCATATGTTATTCCACATGTTCGTTGGGGTAACGAGCTTACATATACCACGAGAGTATTACCGGAAAAAGTTGCATTCCTTGGTGTAGAGAAGCATAGCATCGTAGCTATCAGTACATATGGCTGTTTCCGAACCAAAGATGATAAATATCATTTCGAAGCCGGTCTAGATTCAATGATGGAGACCCTGGAACCGGAAGTCGTTCTTGTATATGGCTCTATGAACCCTAAGGTTTTCGCCCCTTATCTAGATAGCGTACGTTTGGTTGCCTACACCGATTGGATTTCACGAATGAAAAGAGGCGATCGCTGATGGAAAGCTGTATAGGTGATATGGTGCGGAAAAGACGGTCTCAGGGCTATGTATCTTCATATCATATTTAAAAAATCCTTAAACAAGATATTTAAAACGGGACTTGGCATGGAGGTCAGGACGATAAGAAGCCGACCGCAAAAAACACCTGTGGGGTGATAAACTATAATTATATTGGGAATAAAAACACAAACACAACGATTTCATCGACCTGAAGAACAACATCATTCTTGGCTGAAGGAAAAGAAACGTTAAAGACAGGCTCCAACACCTTATCCAACCTTACTCGGCGAAAAGATCAACATGTCGGATTTTCTTGGGACTTAACAACCCCCCGAGACTTTCAAGGAATCCCTTGTACTCTGCAGGGTGACTGAAGTTCAAACTCTCGGCACCCCCGTTCTTGGCTACAAGGAATCCCTTGTACACTGCAGGGGCCTTGGGACCGCGAGCTCTCCCGTGTTGTTCTTGGCTACAAGGAATCCCTTGTACACTGCAGGGCAGAAAATGGAAAGAAAAACAGAAGTTATGTTCTTGGCTACAAGGAATCCCTTGTACACTGCAGGTTACGCTCCTTTTCCGCAATACTAAGGGCGGTTCTTGGCTACAAGGAATCCCTTGTACACTGCAGGCTTGATACTTGTCATAGATGCAGATCTGGAGTTCTTGGCTACAAGGAATCCCTTGTACACTGCAGGTAAAAAACACGATTGGATTTTTCTGACACAGTTCTTGGCTACAAGGAATCCCTTGTACACTGCAGGCGCAGACAATTTCGTTCGTCGCCTTTGGGAGTTCTTGGCTACAAGGAATCCCTTGTACACTGCAGGTCGTTGACTTGTGCGGAGGCGTTGAAAACAGTTCTTGGCTACAAGGAATCCCTTGTACACTGCAGGTGGTTCCAAGAATGGGCTTTCAACCTCTTCGTTCTTGGCTACAAGGAATCCCTTGTACACTGCAGGGCTTTTGAAAAGCAGCAGAGCGCGCAAGGCTTCTTGGCTACAAGGAATCCCTTGTACACTGCAGGGCGTGGTTGATGGAGTACATTGAACGTTCTGTTCTTGGCTACAAGGAATCCCTTGTACACTGCAGGTAAAGCGTCATAGAGGTTAGCGACGGGTATGTTCTTGGCTACAAGGAATCCCTTGTACACTGCAGGCGTATCGTCTTTGTTTTTATATGTGACTAGGTTCTTGGCTACAAGGAATCCCTTGTACACTGCAGGCTAGCACAGACGTTGATAGACGTCGTGAAAGTTCTTGGCTACAAGGAATCCCTTGTACACTGCAGGGTTCGTTCATGTTGAAATTCATTGCTCTACGTTCTTGGCTACAAGGAATCCCTTGTACACTGCAGGAACAAGTGGTGGGATCTTTACCAAGCCGAAGTTCTTGGCTACAAGGAATCCCTTGTACACTGCAGGTCAAACATCGTCAAACAATGGAACAAAACGGTTCTTGGCTACAAGGAATCCCTTGTACACTGCAGGCTTCTCTTCGTCTCCTTCACCATCCGACGCGTTCTTGGCTACAAGGAATCCCTTGTACACTGCAGGTCTTCCGCGCGTGCGTTCAATCGTGCACGGGTTCTTGGCTACAAGGAATCCCTTGTACACTGCAGGGAGAAGCTAAGCGCCTTGGCTTGACGATTTGTTCTTGGCTACAAGGAATCCCTTGTACACTGCAGGGTCACGTTACGAACACCCGACACAAATTAATCTGCCGATTAACTTACGCGACCCTGATATGAAGATTTTTACCAAAAAATCGCCAACGTCAAGCGAAAAAAACGAGTTTTCAGATCATTTTTTTTGCTTTTTGACGCGTTCTTTTCCGTCTTCGCCGTCGGGATCGAAGAGCGCGTCGACGGTGAGGTTCTTGTATCGCGGGAGCGAGTACGCGAACGGCATATATAGCAACTTGATCAAGTCGAGCGAGGGAACGGTGGGTCTGACAAACGAGGACAGATCGAATTTCTCGGCGAGGTATTGTTGTTGCACGAAGTGGAACAGCTCGAAATAGGAGCGCATAGGGTCGGCGTTGCCGGCGCGGAATTTCGCGACATATTTTTCGAGCGCGGCGAGGACGTTCAAGTGCATGACGGAGTTGCGCGTTTCCGCGAGCAGTCGCGGGGCGTTTCCCAGTTCTTCCAACTCCATCAGCTGCAATTCGTAGATCTCGCGCCATTTCTTCGGGAAATGGAGTCGATGCGTTTCCATATGCTTATACAACGCCTTACGGAATTTGCCGAGGTCATTCTTTTCTTCTTCCGTAGGTACGAAGAGAAGACTGCGGTCGCGTTCAAGATAGACGTTGATCGGCGCAAGGAACTCATTCTTCTTCTCGACCAGATCGCCTTCCGCGTCGGCGACTTGGTAGGTCGTACAGAATCCGTCGTATTGCTCTTGCCCGAATTGGCGCGGAATCAACGTCGCGTCGCGGTCGAACGCCGCGTAACCGATGTAATAACGCGCGTTGGCTTTGACAAGATTCTTCAACGCAACGTACGCGACGGAGAGATAGAGCCCCGTCAACGCTTTGAGTTGTTGGACTTCGGGAATCTTCTCATTTTCCGCTCGCTTCGTGTTCTCGGCGACCTGTTCGCGCTTTTCCGCGATCTTCTCGAACGTGAACGACGACAAGCTCTTCGCGAGGAAGTCGATCTTCTGTTTGAGGTTGCCCGTAAGCTCGGGGAAGATCTTGGCGTACGAATCGATCTGGTTTTCCGGCAAGCGCGTGAGGACGTAGCGAACGATCTTTTCATTCTTCATCAACGCGCGTACGGTCGACGGCTTAGCGTAACGCGTAAGGTAGACGAAGCGCTTCGATTTGATCACGTTGTTGGTAATGAAGTTACGGAACGGTTTCGAGGTCTTTGCTTGCGGGGATTTCGGGTCGAGCATATTGGCGTCGAGCCACGCGTCGGAAACGTACGGCGAGTCGTCCGTCGCGCCAAGCGTCAATACCGCGTGTTGATACAACTTCCGACGCATAGAGTCAAGGTCGCCGTTCATCTTGCCGACGCTTTGCAGGAAGCGGAATTGATCCGCGATCTTGCCCGCCGCGTTTTGTTGTGCGTCGTTGAATAAACCAAACGTCGTCGAGAATTTAGGCTTATCTTTGACGCCCGGCGCGTTGAGCAGGTCGATGAAGCCTTGGATCGATTCGAACTTGTGAATGAACGCTGTGACGAGCTCGTTGATCTCTTTCGCTTCTAAGAAGTTGCAGAGGAAGGAGATAAGCAGGACGAACGGGTGAGGCCCGCCTTCCGCGAATTTTCCGCTCGATTTGAGCATGACGCGTTCAAACATCCAATTGGGCAATTCTTCCGTAGTGTAGACGGGGAACGTGCCGTCGTATTGCTTGTAGAACGTCAGAAGGCGCGGACCGACCGCGTTCCACAGCGTTTCCGTAAATTCCGCGTACAGCGCGTCTTTTGCTTCGTCGTCGTTAGGCGTGGAGCGGAGTTTCGTCACCATGGCGTACAGCGCGACGTTGGCGAGCTCTTCGCAACGCGCTTTACGCTTATCGGCGTCGAGGATCCCGGAGATCTCGTCGAAGTATTCGAGCAACTTCGCGTTGGTAACGTATTTCTTGCGCAGGCCTTCGAGTCGTTTTTCCGATTTCGGGTCTTGCGGGTCGATCCCTTTCAGCGTCTCGATCATCTTCGCCAATTCGATCTGGTCGTTCAGATAGCGGAAGAAGACGAAGTCGGTGATCGCGTAGATCTTGGAACGATAGGAGTTATGCTTATCGTCTTGGAGCGACGGATAGAATCGGGCGATCGCAGTTTCGCGGATCTTGGTCAGATTGACGCCGAGATTCTTGCAGTCTTTTCTGATCGCGAAGTTGTAGTATTGTTCGCAGATCTCGATCTTTTCTTCGCTCGCGCGCGCTCCGTAGACCTCGTTGAAAAGGATGTGGAGATTCATCTTGGAGTGTTCCAAGAACGAGTTGTTGATCGCGTCGATGCGCGTCTTGTAGTTCTCTTCAACAAGATCCCACGCCGCTAGTTTTTCTGTGAAATTCTTCTTGATCGATTCGCCGGAACCGAAGAAGACGCGTGAATTACCGAAGTGCGCGGTGAAGTGACGCGCGGCGCTGAGCGTACGCAATACGCCGACGTTATGTTTGTCCGTTTCTTTCTTCGCGCGATCGAATTCTTCTTGCGCGTTCTTGCCTTTGCGTTTCTTAGGCGCGTTCTTAAAACCTAGTCCGAAGAAGCCGAGAAATTCTTCCATCGAGCGCAGCGCCGTCAACGCTTTGCGTTCGTCGGTCAGCGAGATCCCGACGATATCGACGCCCGGTTGGTCGTGAAGATTATTGATCGCGTAGATGATATCGTTGACGTAGAGTCCGAAGATCTTTTGAATATCGAGGATACAATGCGCGATCTGGATGCGGATGTTGTCTTTCGGGTACGTCTTTCCGAAGATCTCTTCTTCGAGCGCGTCTTTCAGCAACAGGTAGTCTTTTCCGAAATCCTCTCTCGTGGAGTCGAGAAGTCGTTCCGCGGGGTTAACGATCTCCGCTTCAAGGCGTTCCTCAAAGAGCCCGGAAGAGAGCGCGATCGTTCTACCGACGCTGTCGACGGAAAATTGACCGGCCTCGTAAGGCGTGTCCCAGTCGCCAAGAAACGCGACTTTCTTCTGCGAACCGCGCCCGTAAGCCGTTACCGCGAGTTTGCCGTCGCCAAAGGATACCGCCTGATTTACGCCAAGTTGAGCGAGTTTCGCCATAGGAAGGACCTCCAAAAAGTTACGACGCGTTGAAGGACTCGAACCCTATCGAACCCTTGATCTGATCGCGCGACTCCGTTTCTACGGTCTGATTATACGCGTCGAACGCTCGAGATACAAGCAATTTTTTCATTTTTCCCGAAATTTTTAGAACGAGCTCGACGCTTGGCGAACGAGGCGAGTTCTTGGTCTCTATCGATATTAGTTCAAAAGAATTAGAGCGATTCATCTTGGAGAAATGCTGCAAGAACTGAGACTACGTCAGTTTGAACAATATTACGGCTCATAGCCGCCTAACGCGGTCGCGGGCCGTTTTTAATTCCGCGTACAGGATCGTGTTTTTACGCTCGCTTCGCTAGCTACGCCGCCGTGAAAATAGGAACTTCGGACGGTTAACACTGTTAACTTTTAATATCCGGCGATATAGAAATTTCCACAATAATGAAGTTTTTTAAAAATGTGGCAAATTTTATTGACGCCAAAATTTTATCCGATTATAATAACAAACAGTAGTTGAGACTACTTTGTTTATCCGCTTTTTTAAACATGCGGCGGATAAACGATATTGGGTCTAGACTACAAGCATACCCAACAACGAAACAACTTACCCAACAAGCCCGGAGGGCGTCATGCGGATATTATTGGCGTCGATACATAACTACCTTGAACCGTCGAGCGGCGCCGCTATTTCGATGCGAACGACGCTTCAAACGCTAGCCGATAGCGGCGCGAAAGCGCGCGTTTTCTGTGGAAATCGTTTTGACTTCGAGACGATCGGGTAATATGGAGTATCTCTTATGGAATCGAGCGAAATTAGTTCCGTCCCCGCTTTTAGGAATAGGTCGAAATCACAACTATTTTTATTACTTGCATTAAGCGTCGTCTCCTTTGTGTGGGGAACGGTCATGGCGATAGCCGGTTTTGGTTTGCCGCCGCAAGTTCATTCCTTATTATGCTCGACCCCGTTATGCGTCATTCGCTGCGTTGGCTGTCTCATATCAATGATACCGGCGATCGGCTTAGTGTTAGGAATACGAATTCTTAATCGCAATGCGGAAAGTAAAGCGTTTATCGCAACGACGATGTTGGCGGTACAACTTGTCATTATTGGCTACTTTGGCGGTAGATCGACCACGGATAGTTTTGTGAATCTGGGGGCGTACCTTGTCTTCATAGTCTTACTGTTGTGCTGGTATGCGTATTATACTTTTACAAAGCGAAAATGCGAAAAGATTTCTAGCCAAAAGGTCAGCGTTGCCCGGGTAAAAGCTTTCACGTTCCTATTCATGGTCGTTCTATATTTTGTCCCGACGCTATTCGGATTCACCGCGCCCGCGCTTTATTATGTGGTCGCTATTTCCGGCGCGTCCCTTCTCCTGATCATGTCCCGAGCAATAACGCTGACGACAAACGAACAGTTCACATTCGCGAAAACGGTTCAAAGCCTTGTCTGTATCGTTTGCGCGTCGGTGTGCTTCTGGTGCGCAACGATCGGGCTTGTAAGAACGTTTTTGTTAAATTGGCAATACTGATCGCGTAACATCGATTGTGAATGACTGATAATACGGTCGGCTATGTCTCCTGTCTTGAAATATGCTTTGGTAAATATTTCGCCTTTCCTGTCGTGGGGGTTGATAAGTTTCGCGTATTACGCCTCTTTTAGCGGCAAAGTACAATTTTACGAACGTTTACCTAGCTTTGGACGGCTTCTATTGATCTACAGCGGTCCGATTTTGGCTATTGCGAGTGCGATCGTTTGCGTTCAAACGATCCGAAAAAGCAGTACGAGAGCAAAGACTGTCATATCGCTTTTGATTCCATTGTTGTTGAATTTGATCATGGTTCTTTTGCTTTTATACGAAACCTGCAATGAGTTATACGAAACCGTCCGCGCAATAGTATTTTGAACTTGCGATCGGTCTAGGACGCGTACGACAAGACAAAATTTAATAAGATAAGATCGCCATTTATAAAGAATTATACGCTATGGAAAACAAAATAGACGCTTGTTATAAACGAGTATCATGTTATGCTCCGTCGGTACTGACGTATTTCCTGTCAACGGCGTTCGTCTTTGTCGTAATGCATCTTATCCTATACGCCGGGATAAAAGTTAGATCGGATAACCCGTCGTTCGTCAGTATCGTCAGAACCTGCGTGTTCTTCTCCCTTATGGCGTTTGGAACGTTTTCTTTGCTAGGCGTCCAATGGGGGATCAATATGACGAGTTTGCAATTTAAGAACAAGAAAACGACGTGGACGCTCGTTCTTATCGCGACGACGACGTTTTTATTTGTCGCTTTGACGTTTAACGCGTTTGCCGGGTTGATAATGTTCGCTATTATTTTTCAAAATATCGTTAATGAAACATTGTGTTCGATCTTTTTAATAGAGCTCTTACTCTATCTTGGAAACGGTATACGGCGTTATAGAAATAGTTTAGCTAATATTCTCGTGACGGCGTTTCTCGTATTTGTCGCTATGGGCGCTACGCTCGTCGTTTTCATTCCGGAACTACCGGGGTTCTTGCTCCGTCGTTGCCCCGCGCTAACGACGATACTAGACGCATGGACGGCAAACAAGTATGTTGTAAACGTCTGCGCCGCGATCGTTATTCTCTTGTCGGCGCTTGGAATCGCGATCTTGGAAGCGATCCGCGAAAAAAATATTTCTATTAAAGACATGTTCGCGACGCTAGTTACGATCGTGACGCTTGGGTACTGTTCCTATCTATTCGTAGGTGGAACGCTCTTTGGAGCCGTTCCGTTATTCAGAACCCTAGCAACCTCGCTAGGACGTCTCTTGGCGAAAGTCTTAGCGTAGACCATCGCGCGCCGCGAAAACGCTTTTACCGTCTTGCGCTACCCTTGTCCGTATTAAATTTAGCGAAATAGTAGACATAAAGGTCGTCGACTAAGTCTCGCGATAGAACCGAGTGAAGAGCGTGGGACGATCAAATATTGTTATCAGTGAGTTAAAGGTAGTTCGACAAAATAATTGGGGAAACGTCCCGTTCTTGAGGAAGAGGTCCAACATGAATAATACATCCCCAAATTCAACGCCGGCGCAAAGCTTGAAAAGTCTAGCGGGGCCTTGGGACGAATCGGCGAAACTCACGGCGCTTAGCGTCGCTTCGACCGGTCTAAGCGTCGCGTTCGTTATTGCTCTCTTTGGGGGCTTAGACGCGTTCGATTCTACTCTTATATGCACTCTGTTCGTATTGTTGATGGTCGCGACGGCGTTTGCGGCGCAGTGGCACGGAATAAAACTATTACGAAGTCGCGTAAAGAATTGGAAAGCCATGCTCGGGAGCACAGGGCTCCTTGTAACGATATTGCTGTTAAGTTATTTTGGCGTAGTAAGCAACTTCGTTAGTCCCGAGTATCGGAACGCGAAGTTATTCTTGGGCGGCGTAGCCGAATCATTTTGGAACGTCGCGCTTTGCCTAACGCTTCTTTGTACGATCTGGGGACAAGCGTGGAACCGTTTTAAGCAGGCGCGTCAAGCTCTTTGCAAGAAGCTCGACGTTCTCTTTTTAGCGTTCGTATTAACGAGCTTTACGCTGATATTTTTTAGTTTTTACGCATTTGGCGACGCCGGGGACAGTATCTACGCGCGCGGAACGTCGGTCGTTATCGGCGCGCTATCGATCTGCTACCTCCTCCGCTTAGCGGCTAAGCTCAAACGCGGCGTTTCGATTCCTTGTAGCGAGATCGCGTCGAGCTTGCTTACGATCCTCGTCTGCTTGTGGGACGCGGTCTTAGAATGTTATGGTTTGGCGGTATTATATAACGCGTTTCTTTGAAGAAACTCGTCGAGCGTTATCTAATAGCGAGCAACGTCGTTAAACGCGCCTTATTTCGCGCCTACGCACGGCTCTTGATCGTCCGGTCAAGGGCCGTGTTTGTTTTGCGCGACAGAAACGCGCGGGCGCGAAAAGAGACAAAAACTAATATAAGGCTCTTTTATTTCTCAAAGTTATGCTATAATGAAAAGTAATAAAGACGACGCCAGACTCGATTTGGCGTCGACGATCCGTCAAGTCCTACGCTTACGCGGTATTGGCGCGACGAGGTCGTATTTCGAGCAAACAGCGTTGCCGATCGACGTGTTCCGATCGCGCGTCATGATATAAATAAAGGAGACCGCCATGCGCTTCACCAAGATGCACGGCTTAGGAAACGATTACCTCTACGTTTTCGGCGAAGTACCGGAAAATATTGAAGCTCTCTCGATCAAATTGTCGGACCGTCATTTTGGCGCGGGCTCGGACGGCATGATCTACATCTGTCATTCCGACGTCGCCGACTTCAAGATGCGCATCTTCAACGCCGACGGCAGCGAGGCCAAGATGTGCGGCAACGGTATCCGTTGCGTAGGAAAATACGTCTACGATAAAGGTTATACCGACAAGACGAAGCTCGACGTCGAAACGCTCTCCGGGATCAAGAAGCTCGACTTGCAGATCGTCGACGGCAAAGTGAAGACGGTCGCCGTCGATATGGGGAAAGCGGTCGCGCAGAGCGACGCGTTTCTCGAGATCGAAGGACAGAAGATCGTATGCGTGCCCGTCAGCGTCGGCAATCCCCACGCCGTGATCTTCGTCGACAATATCGACGACGCGCCCCTCACGACGCTCGGTCCGAAGATCGAGCATAGCGACTACTTCCCCGGCGGGGTCAACGTCGAGTTCGTGCAAGTCCTCGCCGACGACCATATCCGTATGCGCGTTTGGGAACGCGGCAGCGGGGTCACGATGGCTTGCGGCACCGGCGCTTGCGCCAGCGTCATGGCGTCGATCCGCAAAGGGTTCTGCGCCAGGGACAAACAGATCGCGGTAACGCTTGACGGCGGCGATCTTAAAATTATGATCGATAAAGATAACAACGTGTTGATGACCGGGCCCGCCGCTATCGTTTATGAAGGAGAATACGACGAATGATCCAACCGAATATGAACTATGGGGATTTAAAAACTTCCTATTTGTTTTATAATATCGCTCAAAAGACCAAGGCGTATTTGCAGGCGAACCCCGATAAACATTTGTATCGCATGGGTATCGGCGACGTCTCGTTGCCGTTGTGTCCGGTCGTCGTCGACGCGTTGCGCGAAGCGGTCGAGGATCAAGCGAGTAAAGAGCGTTTTCAAGGCTACGTTCCCGAATGCGGGCTTCCGCTCTTGCGCGAAACGATCTGCCAATACTATGCCGGACGCGGCGTAAAGCTCGACGTCGACGAGTGTTTCGTTTCCAGCGGCGCTAGCGACGAATTGGGCGATATCCTCGACTTGTTCGACCGTTCCAACGCCGCGCTCGTCGTCGAACCCGCCTATCCCGCCTACGTCGACGCAAACGTCATCGCCGGCCGCAAGATCGTACACTTGCCCGCAAGTAAGGAGATCGAGTTCCTGCCCGAACCCAACGACGACCTCAAAGCCGACCTGTTGTACATCTGCTCCCCCAATAACCCGACGGGGGCGGTCTTCACGCGCGAGAAGTTGCAAAAGTGGGTCGACTACGCAAACAAACGCGGCGCTATCATCCTGTTCGACGCGGCTTATGAAGCCTTCATCGAGGACCCCGCGCTGCCGAGAAGCATCTTCGAGATCGAAGGCGCTAAGACCTGCGCGATCGAGATCTGCTCGCTCTCCAAGACGGCGGGCTTCACCGGCACGCGCTTTGGTTACACGATCGTCCCGAAGGACCTTATCCGCAACGATATGAGCTTCAACGCGATGTGGGTGCGCAACCGCACGACGAAGACGAACGGCGTCTCCTGCATCATCCAAAAGGGCGCGGCGGCGGTATTTACGCCGGAAGGACGTCGTCAGACCCAAGAGAACGTCCAAGTGTACAAAAACAACGCCAAGACGCTTATGGCCGCGTTAGACGAGGTCGGCGTCTGGTACTGCGGCGGTAAAAACGCGCCGTACGTTTGGGCGGAATGCCCTAACGGAATGGGCAGTTGGGAATTCTTCGACTACCTGCTCAACGAGATCCAAGTAGTTGGAACGCCGGGCGAAGGCTTTGGGAAATGCGGCGAAGGCTATTTCCGGTTCTCCTCCTTCGGGAGCCCGGAAGATACGAAAGAAGGCGCGAGACGCATCGTCGAACTTCTTGCAAGGAAATGAGTTATGCGCGATTACAAGGCGGAATTTGAGAATCGAGTCGCTTTCATCAAGTCGTTAGTGGAGAAGAGCGGCGCCAAAGGTATTATCTTTGGCAACAGCGGGGGCAAAGATTCGGCGCTTGTCGGCGCGTTGTGTAAAGCGGCGTGCGACAACACCGTCGGGGTATTGTTGCCGTGTTCGACGAAGCGCAACTACGAGATAGACGCTCAAGACGGTCGCGAGGTCGCCGAGAAGTTCGGGATCGAGACTCGTATCGTCGACCTGACTCCGGTCAAAGAGGCGGAACTCAAGGCGTTGGAAGGCGTTGTCGAGATGACGCCCGCCGCGTTGGCTAACGTTGCCCCGCGACTGAGAATGACGACGCTATACGCGATCGCAGGCGCGGAAGGAAGACTCGTCGCCGGCACCGGCAACGCGAGCGAGACCTACGTCGGCTACTTCACGAAGTGGGGAGACGGCGCGCACGACTTCAATCCGATCTCCGACCTCACCGCCACCGAAGTTTTTGAATTCCTCCGCTTTATCGGCGCGCCAAAATGCGTTATCGAGAAAGCGCCGAGCGCCGCGCTCTTCGAAGGACAGACCGACGAACAAGAGATGGGCGTGACCTACGCCGAACTCGATTCCTATATCAACGGCGGCGCGATCCCCGAAGATAAGAAGGCCAAAGTCGACCGCCTGCACGCTATCAGCGAACACAAACGCGTCGGCGTCGCGCGATTCAAGAACTGAAACAAACGCTCTTCTAGGCATATGATAAAAACGGTTACGCATAAAGCGTAGCCGTTTTTTTATGCGACGCGCTTATCCCCCCGCGCTCGCCAACTACCGCATTCGTCTATTACCACAATAATGGAGGTTTCTTAATAAAGCGACAGAATTTTGTTGACTTCGGAATTTTGTCCGACTACAATAATAAACAGTAGTTGAGACTACTTTGTTTATCCGCTTCTGCAAACACGCGGCGGATAAACAGCATAGGGTCGAGATTGCGAGCATACCCAACAACGAAACAACTTACCTAACAAGCCCGGAGGGGCGTCATGCGGATATTATTTGCGTCGATACATAACTACCTCGATCCGTCGAGCGGCGCTTTTCCGGTACTGATTTTAATTCTTGGGACGACGTTGAGACGGATATAAACAATTTTTTAGGTGGTCCGACTCAACAATATGATTACGCGTTTGAGATCGGCGGTTATATCCATGACAACTATTCAGATATCTATGACGCGTTTGTCTTTACCGGTCGTTCTTTAGGCGGGGGGTTGGCGTCGTGTTGCTCAATTGTTGCCCATCCGGAAACTTTTTCGGTCCTAGAACCATATAATACCTATACTTTTAATGCGGCTTCTTTGAACGTCAACGCAATTAGAGAATCGTCTTACGAGCATCAAAGAGGCTATGTTTATGCAGAAGGGGCAAACGGTATAAGAGAAGGTAATTTTTATCATGGCAATTCTTTTGTTTGGGCGTTTATTTTGAGAGGCGATCCCGTTGACCTTCTTCAATCTCGTACTGGGAATCGCGCATACGGGCATATTCAAGAAATTCGACTTGCTCAGGAAATTGAAGACCGTTATTTAACAAAATACAGCATCGTGGGGATATAATGTTTCATCTCATGGATTCTGTAATAGTGGCAATGGAACGACAGCATAACATTTTATAAATAAAATATATAAATATCGGTGAACACAATGTCGGATATAGCTCCCAACAAAAACGACGATCGCCAAAGACGATATTGGAAGTACATATCGTTTGTTTTGGTTCTTTGTCTAATAGGCGGGTGGATCTATAGGGACTCAACGGCGTCTAAAGCTATCCGCTCAACCGTAGTACCGACGGCGCTAAAAGCATACTTTTTTCTCTATTGTAAAGCTTTTTCAGCGCTTAGACATATAGAAATAGCCCTGAACGAACCTCGTGGGCGAATCGTTAATAAGCTCGATCTTAAACTACTAGGTAAAAACAAGATCGTCGATTTGAACGAACCGTACGACGGCGAGGACCAAGAGGTCGAGACTTATGGCCGATTAGCGCAAGGGATCTCTCAACGCGAACAATGTTACCATAATCTAGCGCAGATCCAATTGGCGATGGAGGCTTATTATAAAGAACACGGTGAAGCTGTTCCTCTATATACCGCCGACGAAAACGGTAGACCGCTTCATTCTTGGCGAGTCTTGTTACTGCCTTACTTAGGCTATCGCGGTCTTTACGAAAAGATCAGACTTGACGAACCATGGAATAGCGAGTGGAACAGACGCTTCTTAACGCCCGAACTATATTACTGTCCTTCACTTCTTAAGATAAGTAGAGGCGACGGTTACAATATGTCATGTTATTCCGCGGTAGTTGAACGCGTCGCCGATAACGACGCAAACGACGGTTATAGAGCGTTAAAAACGCGCGATGGAACAAGGATCGCGATCATGGAACGCGCGCCGCTGTATCATTGGATGGATCCTACTCCTGAACATGAACTCCTAAAGTCGGTTGTTTCTAACGAAGACTATTTTTCAGCAACCGATCTTTACAATCATTCCGACTATTCGATGTGGGTATTAGGCGAGACTCCTTTCATAATATCTCCGGAATACGCATGTGAACACGATTTTTGTAAATCGCCAAAAACATTTTGTGACGAATTATCAAATAAAGCGTCGGCGCCATAAGAATATAAGCGACAAAACGCTTGTTTTTATGGTTTAGAAATATTTCCTCGTTATTTTCAAACGAGTAGATCGTCTTTTAGAGGTCTATATGAAAAAGAAAATAATCATTATCATAACGCTTATTGCAATAGGAAGTATTGGCTTCATGACGTCCCATCGTACTTCTTTTGACGTCAAGTCGACGCATAACGACGTTTACGGAGATTTTACCATATCCGATGGACAGTACTGGTATACTAATAGGAACTCCTCTATAATCAACTGTTTATACGATACGGAATTAGACAAGCAGAGAGAACGTACGGCAGATCTTGATAGAATGCGTAGGCTCTGGCAAGCAAAATTACAATACGAACATGAACACGGAGAACCGTTGCCCGACGCTATTAGAGACGCCGACGGTCGAAAACTTCTTTCTTGGCGCGTACTACTTCTACCCTATTTAGGCGAACAAGAGTACTACGACGATCTTCATTTAGATCGGCCTTGGTATAGCGAAGATAATTTTTATGCCGCCATTCGAGCTAATGAGAGGGTTTCAAAATCAACGCTAAATGTATTTTTCTACGTATACCATTTTTCGCCCTCAACAATGCAAATTGACGCGATCCAACTTCCCGACGGTAGAAAGGATCTCATTTTGGTCGAAAGATTTTTTCCCGCGACTATAGAAGACGAATATGTCAACGACGACTCGCGAAAAGGAAATATTCGCAAAAGGATGATCGGCGGTTATCTCGATCCGGAACACCAAGTAACGTTGGAACAGATCCGCGACGGTTCGTTCTTAAAAAATCAAAGGAAGCGCTTTTCACGTAAGGATCGAAGATTTCTTATCTGCTGCGAACGAGGCGAGTTTTTGGTCTCTATCGATATTAGTCCAAAAGAATTAGAGCGATTCATCTTGGAGAAATGCTGCAAGAACTGAGACTACGTCAGTTTGAACAATATTACGGCCCATAGTCGCCTAACGCGGTCGCGGCGGTCTTATGGGGACGACGCAGTAGCGTTTTGCGTCGTGCGATCGCAAGCGATTCAAGAGTAATTACTATGGGGAATCAACAAAACAAAAAGAGAAGAAAAAGAGCGGTGGACTCAGAAAAAAGATCGGGGAAAGTTCTTTAAAAGAAGACGTGTAACGATATTTTGGGTAACGTTGTTTCCTTCTATATATGCTCGTCCGCTTATGGCTATTGCTTATTTGGTCATGTTGGCAAGAGCGACACATCCCAACGAGGCGCAGCCGGACATAATTTCCTATAATTTTTGGGTGAATTGCTTTGTTTTGTTACTAGCGTTTACGGCGCCGATCTTGGGCGTAGTTAGCGGGGGAGTAATACTAAAGAGGCTTTGTTGTTCAGAGTTAAAGCGTCTAATTTCTTTCTGTAAACAGGAGAGCTCAAGGAAGCGCTGTTTTAACTGCGTCTTGCGCCGGCTAATGAAAATATCTTTTTATGGCGTAGCCTTGTTGGCAATTATACGCGCGACGGTCAAGATATTTCCCGAGTATATCCGGCGGCACGAGCTACTACAAGCGCTAGTCGCAGTCAAGGTGTTTCCCGAGGATTTCGAGCAGATCGAGCTACTACCATGCTATTCCATTCAGTCCCCGTGTTCTAAGATCGCAACGCATACGCGGCTGTTTGTCGGCTCATAAAACGGAAAAAATTTCAAAAGTCGACTTGACGGTTTGGGTGTTTGTAGTATAACTTTTGTGAATGAGCAAAGGCGTTCGTTTTAATTTAACTAATACTTGTGTTTTTAAGTTGACAAGTATCGGTAGGTTGAAATGAGCGCCTTTTTTTGTGTGTATACGATTTGGAAAGTTGATAGCGTTTCCAGAGAGAATCGAGGTCAGTGATGAAAGTAGAAGGTCAGGTACGTATTCCTTCGGGTTGCGCCATAGCGGCGGTGATATCGCGAACAGGAAAGCGAATGACGGGCGAAGCGATCGCGAACGCGATGAAACCGATGCGAGATCGTTCGAACGGTCTTGGCGGCGGTTTTGCCGCTTACGGTATTTACCCGGAGTATAAAGACTTCTACGCGCTACATATGTTCTTCGACAGTCGCGATACGCGCAAGAGCTGCGAAGCGTTCTTGAAGCAATACTTTGAGATCGTGCAATCTGAGATCATGCCGACGCGCAAGATCCCGGAGATCACCGACGAACCTATTATCTGGCGTTATTTCGTAGCGCCGCTGCAGTCGACGCTGCGCTCGTTGCAACTTGACGACGACGAATTTGTCGCGCGCACCGTCGTGAAGATCAATAGCGAGATGACCGGCGCGTTCGTCTTCTCTAGCGGTAAGAATATGGGCGCGTTCAAAGCGGTAGGGTACCCTGAGGACGTCGCGCGATTCTATCGCCTTGAAGAATATCAAGCGTACAGCTGGACCGCGCACGGTCGGTATCCGACCAACACCCCCGGATGGTGGGGAGGCGCTCACCCGTTCGGGTTGCTCGATTACACCATCGTGCACAACGGCGAGATCTCTTCTTACGACGCTAACCGTCGCTTCATCGAGATGTTCGGCTATAAGTGCACGTTGCAAACGGACACGGAAGTCATCACGTATATTATGGACTATCTCCTGCGCGTTCAAGGCTTGACGTTGGAAGAAGCCGCGGAAGTCGTCGCGGCGCCGTTCTGGTCGACGATCGACGCGGTGCAAGACGCCGAAAAGCGCGCGCAAGCCACCTATCTGCGCACGGTCTTCCCGAGTTTGCTCATCACCGGGCCGTTCTCTATCGTCCTCGGGTTCAACGGCGGGCTCATGGCGTTGAACGACCGGCTGAAGCTGCGCTCGATGGTCGTCGGCGAAAAAGACGACAAGGTCTTTATCGGTAGCGAAGAAGCCGCTATCCGCGTTATGGAAGAGAATGTTGAGAATATTTGGGCCCCCGCCGGCGGCGAGCCCGTGATCGTTCATGTGCAGGAAGGAGCGTTCTGAGATGGGTATCGATTTCCTTTATCCCGAATTTGAAGTGATCCGCGACACGCGCCGCTGCAACAACTGCCGCGCGTGCGAACGACAATGCTCTTTCGAAGTCCATTCCTTTGACAAAGAGGCGGGCATGATGCTCGCGGACGACGCGAAATGCGTCAACTGCCAACGCTGCGTCTCGTTCTGTCCGACGCGCGCTATCAAGATCGTCAAGAGCGACTGCACGATCCGCGAGAACGCGAACTGGTCCAACGACGCGGTGCGCGAGATCTTCAAACAAGCGAATTCCGGCGGCGTTTTGCTCTCCTCGATGGGTAACCCGAAGCCGTTGCCGGCGTACTGGGATCGCATCTTGATCAACGCGTCGCAAGTTACGAATCCGCCTATCGACCCGCTCCGCGAACCGATGGAGACGCGCGTGTACCTCGGAAAGAAGCCCGCAAAGGTGCGTCGCGGACCCGACGGCAAACTCGATACCAAACTCGAACCGCAGATCGAACTGTCCATGCCGGTCATGTTCTCCGCGATGAGCTACGGCTCGATCAGCTATAACGCGCACGCCGCGTTGGCGCGCGCCGCCACCGAACTGGGGATCTTGTACAACACCGGCGAAGGCGGTCTGCACGAAGACTTCTATCAATACGGCGCGAACACGATCACGCAAGTCGCTTCCGGACGTTTCGGCGTGCATGAACGCTACCTGCAAGCGGGCGCGGCTATCGAGATCAAGATGGGGCAAGGCGCGAAACCCGGTATCGGCGGGCACCTCCCCGGCGCTAAGATCGTCGGCGACGTCTCGCGTACGCGTATGATCCCCGAAGGCGCCGACGCTATCTCGCCCGCGCCTCACCACGATATTTATTCTATTGAAGACTTGCGACAGCTCGTCTACTCGCTCAAAGAGGCGACGCAATACGCGCGTCCGATCATCGTCAAAGTCGCCGCGGTACATAATATCGCCGCTATCGCGTCCGGTATCGCTCGCAGCGGCGCCGACGTCATCGCGATCGACGGCATGTGCGGCGGGACCGGCGCGGCTCCGACGCGTATTCGCGACAACGTCGGTATTCCGCTAGAACTCGCGTTGGCGGCCGTAGACGCGCGTCTGCGCGACGAAGGGATCCGCAATAACGTCTCGTTGGTGGTCGGCGGTAGTATCCATAGCTCTTCCGACGTGGTCAAGGCGGTCGCGTTGGGCGCCGACGCGTGCTATATCGGGACGGCTGCGCTGATCGCGATGGGATGCCACGTCTGCCGCGCTTGCCAGACCGGAAAATGCTGCTGGGGTATCGCCACGCAACGCGAAGAACTCGTCAAGAGACTCAATCCCGATCTCGCGTGCAAGCGTCTTGTCAACTTGATGAACGCCTGGCGCCATGAGATCAAAGAGCTCATGGGCGGCATGGGTATCAACTCGATCGAAGCGCTTCGCGGCAACCGCTTGATGCTTCGCGGGGTCGGCATGACCGCCAAAGAACTCGAGATCCTCGGCTTGTCTCACGCCGGAGAATGATAAAACGGGGAACGTCGCCGCCGCGGCAAGTGGAGAATCGCGGCGGCTCCCCGCGATATGCTGTTCCGCGTTTATTACGACCTTACGCTAGATATTTTTTCGACGCGCCGACCGCGACCCTTTACAAAGGCGCGGCTCTTTGGTACATTGAGTACGATCGACGCGCGAGCGCGATACGCGGCCGACAACGCCGCATACGCGCAATAGAGGACCGATCAGATGACGACTATTAACGTAAAAGATTTGGATTGCAAAGAGATCAACGAGCGTCTTCGCGAAGCGGAAGGGGACTGTCTGTTGACGAACTGTCTCGGGCAACGCTTTATCGCGGCGGGTATGGCGGATAAAAAGATCTCGATCGAAGGTATTCCCGGCAACGCGTTGGGGGCGTACCTCAACGGCGCGCGCATCGTGGTGAAGGCGAACGCGCAAGACGCGGTCGGCGACACGATGAACGAAGGCGAGATCGTCGTCAACGGCAACATCGGCGACGCGGCCGGTTACGCGATGCGCGGCGGTAAGATCTTCGTTCGCGGTAACGCGGGCTACCGCGCCGGCATCCATATGAAGGAGTACCGCGAGAAGGTTCCCGCGATCGTGATCGGCGGCGTCGCGGGCAGCTTTTTAGGCGAATATCAAGCGGGCGGTCATATCATCGTGCTCGGTATAGACGCGGGCGACAAGCCGCTCCTTGGCGAATTTCCTTGCACCGGTATGCACGGCGGGAAGATGTATCTGCGCTCCGAATGTAAAGGCGTGCGTTTTCCGTCGCAAGTCACCGCGAAACCGGCTACCAAAGAAGATATTGCCGAGATCGCCTCGCTCGTTCACGAGTTCTGCGAGAACTTCGGATGCAAATACGCCGAGATCATGAAGGCGAAGTTCACCGTCGTCACGCCCGACAGTAAGAACCCTTATAAACAAATGTACGCGCTGAATTGATATAAGCGCGGAAAGATCGGAGTCTTTTGAGATGACATATTCCAAAGAAGAAGTTTTAGAATTTGTTCGCGAAGAAGACGTAAAATTTATCAGGTTGGCGTTTTGCGACGTTTTGGGCAAAGTCAAGAACGTCGCGATCATGTCCGACGAGTTGGAACGCGCGTTCAAACATGGCGTCGCGTTCGACGGTTCGGCGATCGCGGGTTTCGGCGACGCGGCAAGGTCCGATCTCTTTCTGCGTCCCCAAGCCGGCTCGTTGTCGCTGTTGCCTTGGCGCCCCGAACACGGTCGAGTTGTCAGAATGTTTTGCGATATCACGCGTCCGGACGGCTCCGCGTTTGAAAACGACGCGAGAAGCTTGCTAAAACGCGCGGTCGACGAAGCCGCGAAAAAAGGTTTGCGATTCAATTTCGGCTCCGAACTGGAGTTCTATCTCTTTAAATTAGACTCCGAAGGGAACCCGACTAAGATCCCTTACGACGACGCCGGGTATATGGATATCTACCCCGAGGATAAAGGCGAGAATATCCGTCGCGAGATCTGTCTCACTCTCGAGCAGATGGGGATCAAGGCGGAGAGCTCACACCACGAAGAAGGCCCCGGTCAAAACGAGATCGCGTTCCGCTTCGCCGACCCCCTGCGCGCCGCCGACGACGCCGTCTCGTTCAAAGCGGTCGTCAAGACGATCGCGCGTCGCAACGGTCTCTACGCCGATTTCTCCGCCAAGCCGTTGGAGAAACAACCCGGCAACGGCTTCCATATCAATTTCTCGGTCGAGTCTGCCGACGTCAATGCGTTTGATCGCGCCTTGGCGGGCGTTCTCGCTAAGATCGACGAGATCGCGCTCTTCTTGAATCCGACGGAAAACTCGTTCAAGCGTCTTGGACAAGCGAAGGCGCCGCGCTACGTCTCGTGGTCTCGCGAGAATCGCACGACGCTCGCTCGCGTGCCCGCCGCGCAAGGCGAGTATCGCCGCGTCGAACTGCGTTCGCCCGATCCGACCGCGAACCCGTATCTCGCCTTCATGCTCCTCATCTACGCCGCGATCTACGGAATAGAGAATAAACTCGAACTCGGCGCTCCCGCCGATATGAATCTCTACAACGCCGACGCTAAGGCGTTGAGCGCGTTGCGTCAGCTCCCTTACGACTTGTCGTTGGCGCGTTCTCTTGCGCGCGAGAGCGCGTTTGTTTGCGAACATACGCCGTCCGCTATCGTCGACGCGTATTGCGCCGCAGACTCTCAACGCGTCTGATCGGGGGAGCTGCTGATGCCACTTGAAGTGATCGCGTATAGCGCTCTTGTCGTATCCGCGGCGGAGGGATTTAACGAATCGGTCAAGCGATTTTTTCCGCCGGCGCGGTTCTACGAGCTACGTTTTGAATCGAACGTGAGTTCCGCCAAACGCGCGTTGTCGGAACGCGCGTTCGATTTTGTCGTTATCAACTCGCCGTTGCCCGACGATCCCGGCGTCAGGTTCGCGATCGACGTCGTCGGTACGCCGGGAACGGTCGCCGTCGTCTTTGCGCGTCCGGAAGTCTTTGCGGAGACGTATCATAAGGCGTCGGCGTACGGAGTCTTCACGTTGCAGAAACCGACTTCCGAAGCGACGATGTACAACGCGATGCGGTGGATGATCTCCGCGAGAGAACGACTGCGACGGCTCGAGAAGAAGACGACCTCGCTCAACGAGAAGATGGAAGAGATACGCGTCGTCGCAAGAGCGAAATGCGTGCTCGTCGAGGAGCTGAAGATGACCGAGCCCGAGGCGCATCGCTATATCGAGAAACAAGCGATGGATCGCTGCGTCACCAAAGGCGTCGTCGCTAAAGAGATACTTTCGACCTACGCGTGAACGCCCGGCGTATTACCGCCGCTTATACAAAAAGAGAGACGCACAAAACGTCTCTCATTTCTTTTAATATGTTTTTATCTTGTCTGTTTCTAACGCGTTAAGCCGTTCACAGTCTCCAATACGCGTAATCTCTTGCCTCAAACGTCTTGCGCTCGAAGACCCCTTTGACGTCGACGAGTATCTTCTTACCGGGCGCGTAACGCTTGTCGAGCGCTTCCGGGCTCAGCGCGGCAAATTCGCGATGCGCGACGGCGAGAACGATCGCGTCCATATTGCTTATCTCGTCTACGGACACGAGTTTAACGCCGTAAAGTCTTTCGGCCTCTTGCGCGTCGGCGCAGGGGTCGGCGACGATCGGTTCGACTCCGTATTCGCGCAGTTCTTGAACGATATCGAAGACCTTGCTATTGCGCGTGTCGGGGCAGTTCTCTTTGAACGTGAACCCGAGGATCCCGACGCGCGCCGTCTTCACTTGTTTGCCCGTCTTGATCAGCGTCTTGACGCAGTTCTCGGCGACGTATTTCCCCATGCCGTCGTTGATGCGGCGCCCGGAGAGGATGACTTGGCTGTGGTACCCGAGGCTTTCCGCCTTATACGTGAGATAATACGGGTCGACGCCGATGCAGTGTCCTCCGACGAGGCCGGGGTAGAACTTCAAGAAGTTCCATTTCGTGCCGGCGGCTTCGAGGACGGCTTTGGTGTCGACGCCCATCTTGTTGAAGATGATAGACAACTCGTTCATGAACGCGATATTGACGTCGCGTTGGCTATTCTCGATGACTTTGGCGGCTTCCGCGACCTTGATCGACGGCGCGCGATGCACGCCCGCCGCGACGACGAGTTCGTAGACTTTCGCGACGAGTTCGAGCGTCTCGTCATCCATGCCGGAGACGATCTTAACTATCGTTTCGAGCCGATGTTCCTTATCGCCGGGATTGATGCGTTCGGGGGAGTAGCCGACCTTGAAGTCGACCCCGCATTTTAGACCGGACTCTTGTTCGAGTATCGGGACGCAGACGTCTTCCGTGACGCCGGGGTAGACGGTGGACTCGTAGACGACGACGGCGCCCTTGCGGAGATTGCGTCCGAGTATTCGGCTCGCGCTCTCCAACGGCGACAAGTCGGGGGTATGGTCTTCGCGCACCGGCGTAGGCACGGCGACGATATGGAAGAGCGCTTTGCGGAGATCGGCTTCGTCGGAGGTGAACAACGCGGCCGACTCGCGCACGGCGGCGTCGCCTACTTCGCGCGTAGGATCGTGACCGGCGCGGTACTGCGCCACCTTCGCCGCGTTGAGATCGAATCCGACGACGCTCAGCTTACGCGCAAACGCCACCGCGATAGGAAGACCGACGTAGCCTAAGCCGACAAGAGAAAGAGATTCCGTCCGATCTAATAACTCTTCAATACGCAACATAACATAACCCTCGCGATCGTTCCGTACGCGGACCGTTTAGACTCGCGGAACGCCCGCGCGCCTTTATCTAACTTTACTACATTTGACGCGAAAAGGAAGAACCCTGAAAAAATTTTAACGCTCCCGCATTCGCTCGAACCATATGCCCATAAGAACGCTTAACAGTTTGTTAGTTCTTGTGTTAACTCTAATAAAAAACGCCGCGGTCCGCAGAGGATCGCGACGTCGGTATTATTGACGCGTCAACGTCGGAGTTCCGCTAGTATCATTTAGGGAGGACGATACGCGCGTTTTCAGCGAATTCCGCTTTCTTCGTTTCGCCGTTGATCTTGTATTCGACGGTCAATTTCTTGACGGTCTTATAGATCGGGTCGCCGAACGTGTTGTTGTAGTTTTGGTCCTTCAGCGGGATATAGCGCGCGCCGGAGAACGTTTCTTTGAGTTTCGGAAGCGCGTCGACGCGTTTGTCGCCGGCGCCGTAGCTCGCGGAAACGAGTTCGACTTTGATCGTCGCTTTTTCCGCTTCGTATTCCTTAACTTGTTCCGCGAAAACGGCTTTGTTAGGATCGAATTTCGGATCGGCGTTCGGGAGCAGCTTCAGCTCGGGCAAGAAGGCGGAGGTGTCGCCGTCTTGTTGGATATTGAAGCGGTTGATGACCGGCGCGGTCGCGATACGAGGACGGATCTTCGGAGCCGCGTTGATAGCGACGGAATCCGGATCGTACATTTCGCGAATTTCTTCAAGACCGAGGTAAGGACCGTTGCAGTCTACCCAAGCCATGAGGCGTTCGGCGTCTTCCGGCGCGATCTTGACGTCGTGGTGTTCGCCGCTGCAAGCGTTATGAACGAGGCGGCTGACCGGAGAGTACGCGGAGTACGGAGGCAACGTTCTGAGGTTGTCAGGATCGTTTTGACCGTACGCTTCGACGATGAACAAGCCCGCGATGTTTTCGGGGACGTTGTGTTCGTCGCGCGCTTTCGCGCCGCCCCACGGAGTCGCGCCGTTGACGAACGTCAAGTACGGTTCGGTGAACGGGCTAACGTCTTCGGGACGGTGATGGACCCAACCGCGCCAAGTATGCGTGGAGGGACGATACGTCATGTTGATCGTTTGATACGCTTTGTTATCGGGATTGCCGTGGCACTTGATGCAGTACTTGTCGATGACCGGGTCTTGGACGAAGCGCTTGTAACCGATAGATTCTTCAACGCCCCAGGTCGGCGGGATGAGGTCGGCGGCGGGCTTCGTAACGGCGGTACCGACTTGAGCGCCGTCGGCGGCGACGTTAGCTTGCGTATTGAGTTGCGATTCGTGGCAGCCCGTGCAACCGCGGCGTTCGCCC
>JAZRWE010000042.1:0-2136 GCA_045599605.1 Thermoguttaceae bacterium | reverse complement strand
TGCTGCGAAGCGCTTCCGAACCAAACCGACGACGTCGACAACACCGCCGCTAACCCGTTCGTTTGGGTCAACGACCGTTCGCAAGGCTTCTTCATCTTCGGTCAAAACTCTTCCTCCAAGCCGATCTGCGTTCCGAACTGCTTGACCTACAACCGTACCGAACGCTCTCCCAAGTCCCAACACCCCGGCGGCTTGAACGCTTGCTTGGCCGACGGCTCCGTCCGCTTCGTCTCCGACGTTGTCGACGTCAACGTTTGGGCTAACTCCCTCACTCGCCAACACAACAAGACCATCACCGAAAACGGCGTTAAGTACGGCGACGGTACCGTCACCATCGACGCTAACTGATCTTGAGTTTGTTTGTTGAGTTAATGAGGCATAATACCATGCAAAGAAGAGAATTTCTTGCCGCGAGTCTGTGCGGTCTGACGTTCCTTGCCGCGGGTTGCGGTAAAGGCGCGAAATCGCAATACGGCGTCGTTAAGTTCGCCGGTAAAGCGACTTTCGACGGCCAACCTATTCCCGAAGGCTTCAAGATCGTCTTCACCCCCGCCGAAGGTCGTCAAAGCGCCGCCGCCGTTAAAGCCGACGGCGAGTTCTACGCTAGATATTCTAGCGCGGAAGACGGCGTTCAAAAGGGTTCGCTCAAAGTTACCGTCGGTTGGGACGAAGAAGACAAAGGTCCGATTCCCGCAGGGTTCGAAGATCTCGTTAAAGCGTATTCCGGCGATCCGGAAAACTATATGGAGATCTCCGTCGATAAGGCGAACACCTCCTACGAACTTAACTTCCCCAAGAAGTGAGATTCTCTTGAACTACTAAGTTTGAGATAGGTATAAAAGACTCCGCGTCAGGCTTTGCGCTTGACGCGGAGTTGGTATTTTATATCCCGAAAGTTATTAATGTATTAGAAAATGTTGGCTCTTTGTGATGTGTGAAAAATTTTTCAAAAAAATTTTGAAAAAATTTTTTCATACATTTATAAGACTTTTCTTCAAACTTTGTTGATTCTACAATTGTGGTAAAGTTTGTAAAGTTGTGACGTTACTGTACCGGTCAGCGCCCGCCGTTTACTCGAACGGCGTATTAAAATTCTGAGTTACACGCCATTATGATTTCTTTTTGGAGCGATCGCGCCTAATATCTTTCTTACTCATTCGTTGACGCGTGCCCGCTATTTTTATAGAATCAACACGTCGTTGTATTGTGCAAGCATAAGCGACGAAAAAACATTTGTACATTTGTTATTATATGCGTCGTTGTTGAAACGGCTTAGTCGTTCGTTTCATAGGCGCGGTTCAGCTTCGACGCGCGCGTTTGAGGACTACTATGAACAAACATTTGAACTCTCGCAATGGTTTTACGCTTGTTGAACTGTTGGTCGTTATCGCCATCATCGGTATCTTGATCGGTCTTCTTCTTCCCGCCGTCCAAGCCGCGCGTGAAGCCGCTCGTCGTATGCAATGCATGAGCAACATGAAGAACATCGGTCTTGCGATGCAGACCTACGTTGACGCTCATAAAACGCTTCCTCCCGGGTGCGTCGACTTCAACATCACCGCGCACGGCGATATGAACCACGGCGGCGACGGCCCCAATTATCACCACGGCATGTGGGGTTGGGCTTCTCAAATTCTTCCGAACATTGAAGCCGCCAACATTTACCAACTGATCGATTTCTCGTACCCCGCTTACTGCGCGAAAGACGCCTCTAGCGCCGCTTGCGGTACCTGCGAATGGAGCGGTTCCGATTGGGCTAGCAATCACAAGATCGTTTCCGAATCTTGCCCGCCGGTCTTCCAATGCCCGTCCGCCGGCCATATGATCCCCAATACCCAAAAAGACTACGCCGTTAACGGCGCTTGCACCGCCGGCGATCTTCCGGAACGTACCACCGATAAGAACAAGGTCGCGGGGCTGTTCTGCAAGACGACGACCTTCACGCTTGCTCAGATCAAAGACGGCACCTCGCATACCATTCTTCTTTCCGAACTCTGCTGCGAAGCGCTTCCGAACCAAACCGACGACGTCGACAACACCGCCGCTAACCCGTTCGTTTGGGTCAACGACCGTTCGCAAGGCTTCTTCATCTTCGGTCAAAACTCTTCCTCCAAGCCGATCTGCGTTCCGAACTGC
>JAZRWE010000041.1:0-2151 GCA_045599605.1 Thermoguttaceae bacterium | reverse complement strand
AATTAGCGTCAACGTAATCAAACCAACACCATTGAAGATTCATATCATAAGTGAACTGTTGGGTTCGTTCATCAAACGTTATGTCATAGGAAGTCGAATCGGCGTTTCGTATCGCGTTCAAATACCCGGTAAACGTAGTTCCTTGGGCGTTCCAAAGGGCGGCGTTGAGCGGCGATTCCGCGCTTAGATCAGGCGAGGGGAAAAACAAGGTCATGACGTCTCTCGGAGCTTAACGATGTTGAAAGGTTTAGCGGTTGGAAAGTGACAAAGAGACAGACTTTCTTTAAATTTTCAATCGTCTACCCCACAAAATTCACGCCACTCTTCAAGCGTTTCAGGCATTTTATCCAGATAACGTATTCGTCCTTGCGTGTTATAATATCGAATCCTACTAAAGCCTCCTGTAAACAATTGAACTTTTCCGCTTGCTAGATCTTTCCAGGAGACGTCTTGCGGTTTTGTCCAAGGAACAGCATATTCAGGCTCGACAACAACAAGATAAGCTTTCTCTTCTTCTCCTTCTTGAAGAGTTCCGGCTTTAATTTTTTCATGTATTTCTTCAACGCGAAGCAGACACGTTTCATTTCCAAGTGGTTCTGATTCACTTTTGGGTTCAAGGTAATATGGATAAAAGTAAAAATGCGGTCTTGAATTCAAAAGGTGTTCATTGCTTTTATCATTCCAAGGTTTGGTTACGTCAAAAGAACTTATCCTATTGTTTTCGTCAAAAGAACTCACAATCCGCCTCTTCCCATTAAAAAAATCAATTTCAAAAAGATACGGTAATCGCCAACTCAATAATGGTTCTCCTGACGAAGAAAGAATATTCTCCGGAAGTAGTAAAGGGCCCGTAATTTCCCAAGGTTGGAAATATTGAGTTGTTTCTTGGAATTGTGAATGTAACCTTAGCGCTCTTGTTGTTCTAAAACTTTGAGGCAACATAATACAAAAATAGTACAACAATAGCAGCACGATAATCGATACGATTATGAACATAATTCGTTTTTTCATTGTCATCTCTATCTTAAATTAAAAATGGAAGGAATGATGGGAATATGATGAATAGGATCTTTTAAATCACTGTCTAGTGTTGTTTTTAATGTCTGATAAGAATAACGAAATAGTGTTCCATCACTTAAATGACAGAAATTGATAATCTTGTCATTATCATTAATATTACCGTATAAACCATTGTCGAAATACATAAGACCATAGATTTTTCCACGACCTAAAGCCCCATAAGATCGATCTATCTCCAACCTCAAGTCTAAGAATTGCGTGAGAATAAAATTGTGGATTTATCCCACAATAATCTAAAACCATAGGCGCAACAACAATAGCTATACCGTTGTCTTCTAGGAATAATTCTCGACTTCGTTCTTGAAAATTCTGATTTTTAGATAGTTTTTCCATAACTAGATTTACCCATTCAACACAATATGGCCTCTTCCTTCATTGCGACTAATATAAGTAGTCGCAGGTAAATCATAAGGACTATTTTTCCAAAATTTCCATGAACGTTCGGTGTTATCGATAATATTTTGAATTTGTTCAATTGTATCTATAATTTGCTGATTACTCGTAAGTTTTTTAAAATCGTTCCAAGAGCTAACCACCTGATACGCGTCACGTCGCGGGTCGGAAAGCGCCGTTCCATTTAATTTGTTTTACCGATTGGCGATCTGGCGATCTGGAAATCGCCGTAAACGCTCGCGAGGGCCGAGGCGTAGGTTATTGACGACGCGACGCCGGCGTTGAGATACGATAAAATATCTGAAGTCGAATCGGCGTTTCGTATCGCGTTCAAATACCCGGAAAACGCGGTTCCTTGCGTGTTCCAAAGGACGTCGCCGAGCGCGAGCACGGGTCTCGGCGTCGTAGTTAATTACCAGTTAATGTCCTCGTCTTTATCCGGATAGGGCCCGCATAAATATTCACTATGGATACATCCCAATTCCGACGACCATAGTCTGCGAAAGCCGAACCCCTTCAAATTTTTCTCACGAACACGTTCGACAAATCGATCCGTAACGTAAGTGAATGCAGATTCTTGTAGCACAAAAATCGGAACGTCTCCGATTTTTTCGTCGATAAAATGATGCCATACGACGTCCCACGGTCGTTGTTTATTTTCTTCATCAAAGTATCGTA
>JAZRWE010000040.1:0-13403 GCA_045599605.1 Thermoguttaceae bacterium | reverse complement strand
TGACTGCGAGTCACGGTTAACCTCGCTTGCGCTCGGAGATCGGTCGTTGGCATATGGGCGGCGTTGTTATGACGGACAACGTTGGCGTATTGCGTTCGAGTGCAGTCGTAGGCGTTGTGCCCGACGCCATGCGGCGCTCGTGGCTGCGTGTCACGGGTAAACTCGCTTGCGCCCGGAGAGCGGGCGGCGGGGTATGGGCGGCGTTGTGGTAGGCAAACAACGTTAGCGTATTGCGGTTATTCTATCGAAGCGCCAAGTTCGGCGGCCATACGGCGCACGTAATAGCGCGATACACGCGTTGGGAGTGCAGTCGTAGGCTTGGTACCCGACGCCATACGGCGCCCGTGAATGGCGATTCACGGCTAACCTCGCTTGCGCTCGGAGATCGGTCGTCGGCGTATGGACGGCGTTATGATAGGCGAACAACGTTGCCGTATTGCGTTGCGTCGCGCTCACCCACCACTACAGCGCTCGTCACGAAAGCGCTCACGTAGGAGCCGCAAATTGTAGGCCGACTTGCTCGGCCGGAGATTGCGGACGGAATTGCGCAGACCCGCAAGAAAAAACATAATACTACTACCGTAACAAGCGAGCAACGCGAGCGGGTATCTTCATCCGCGCGGTAGCGCGAACCGGGAGCCGTGCCGTCGCGGCCGGGAATCTTTTAAAAAATTTGACGTCCTTTAAAGAAATTGCTTGACTCAGGATATTCTTTGTGCTATATAAGAAACAGTTGAATAAAAATAAGTATTCAACTATTTGACGTTTTATGTTGTTGGAATTCAGTTTACAAGGAAAATAAAATGTCAACACAACCTTCCACTGGGCGTAATTCAATACGCCTGAACCACGATCGGAAATTCAAATTACGTTTTGAACTTCTTGAAGAACGCGATTGCTTTCTGCCGATAGGGCGTTCGTTCAGTCTGATACCGACGTTCTCTCGTCGGAGCGATTCGAGAGTTCTCCGCTTAGTTCTCACGATCTGCAAGACGATGAACTCTCCTCGTGCATGCAAGCGATCGCCAACTCCGGTTCCGAGGGACGGCATTGGAACTCAAACGAATGCCTAGCGATACCCCTTCAATTATAAATTATTTTCAGGTCTCTCCCAACACACGAGGACAAGGAACCGGCGTGTGTTCAACTTTTCCAAGAGAATTTATCTGGGATAATCACGCTGTTTTGGTATACGACGGGATGGTTTGGGCCCCTTCGTATGGCGCCAATTACGGTTCCCGAGCGACTTCTATTTCTACGTTTGTTCAACGAATTGCTAGCACGGGATATGTCGATACAAGCGTCCAAAATCGGCCTTTGATATATACGCCGTTAACAAATACAACAGACGATATGTTTTATACCTGGTGAAATTGAGTCTAGAAAAGAAATAAGGAAAAGGACATGCGAAAAAACATATTTATCTTGATTTTAACGGTAACCTTGTTGGGTTCCGTTTTATATGAGTCATTTGGGGCAGACGCAGATCACACGATCGGAACTTCTTCCGAAGACGCGACGAAGCCTATCGTCAATGTCGAAAAGATGGAGGCGTATTTAAAAGCATCGTTTGACTTGATATCGGAGTATTCCGGTAACGAGACCCTGCTAGAAACGATCAGACGTACGGCGTCTAAGTCGAACGTCTTTCCAATCTTTATATATGAGCCCCGTACGCGTTGGCACGCTCATCTTGAAAATTCGTTTGATTGCTACCTTCCGTTTTATCTTTTTAAAACTAAGGTAGGAACGTCGACGTTGCAAGATATCCAAGAGTGCGTCGATGAATTTGAAGGACTTAACACTAAAGAAAAAGCTTATGTGTTAGCGGCAATCGTGTTTTTTGAAAAGGCAAAACGTCAACGCGCTGAGGAAGTTCTTAAACGAGAACAAATTGCTGTAAAAAATTGGCAAGTTATTTTTGATTTAAGAAAACGAAATGGACACTATGTTCCTAAGTTGTTTGAAAGAATCTATTTTACAGATATGGCTTCTGCGTTGTTGTACCCTCCCTACGATCCGGATAAAACGATCGACGATTCGATTTGGCTTCAGTGGATCAACTTTGTGAGAGAACAAACTGCTAATCAGGAAATGGCGTTTCCTCCCTTCCGACCTAACGAACTTGCGCCGCATGGAAAGGTTCCTTACGTTATTGCTACTCATGAGGACGCTACCAAACATTTTAAAATTGATTTAGACGATAGTCCGCTTGCGAAAGAATGGATCGATAGTCAAGACTTTTGCGTCTATGTAATTAAAAAGTATCTAAACCTTGACGCTCCCGATGTGCGCTCGAGAAACGCCTGGCCTTGTGATGTAACCGCTTTTACGGAAGATAAAGATTTCATTAATTTCTTATCGAAATCATTTCAATCGCAGGATCGGAACGACATAGCTGTGTTTAAATACCAGGAAGACTTTTGGAAAGGCGTAGAGAATTTTGAATCAGATTCTCCGATTGAAGAAACTCTTCTTTTAGCGTTACGCGATTATTGGGTGACCTTTCAGCTTAACGATAAACATGCGAACGATTTTTCAGGAATTGGAGTACCGGATAACTTCTACTGCAATAGTTCGGCGTTCTCGCGACCTTTATGCGAAATTGCGACTTTTCTTTTGTGGCTTCGTTTACCTTATACAGAGGAGGAATGTAGCAAACTACTAAGATAAAATACCCGGAAGCGTATTATGGAGTCCGATTACCTGAAAATTAGTTGTGAGAGCGTGGATCGGACTTGGGACGTGTTGAAACTGATTTCATTTTGTTAGCCGAGATTTATAACGCTTGGATCAGAAAGCAATGGAAGCAGCGGGAGAACAGACGGCTTGTCCGCTCTAAGGATATTAGAAACTTAACTTCTTACGAATCGTTTTGAAACGACGATTCGGTAAGTTTATATTGTGGGTTCGGACTCTTTCTTATGATCCGATTGGAGGATAACATGGAATTGCGATTTTTAGCGACAGCTTTTAGTCTTCTATTGATTTTCCTGCCGAGCATTTGTACCGGGCAAAACGACAACGCGGAAGGATCGACGAGTTTGTCCTTGCGCGACGCGATCCGCGAAGTCGCCGAGGTAACGAACGTCTTACCGCTCGACGTTTACGCCGGAACGACGTTGTCTGAGTACCGTAATTGGAACTGTCGTTACGATTTGACTTATAGCGAGTTTCGACCGAACTACGCGCTGTATGAGGTCGCGCGTAACGCGAGCGTTAGCGAAGCCTTAGAATGCGTAGAAGAACTTACCGATATGTCGGCGAAGGAGAAGGCGTTGACGTGCGCAGCGTTGATCGCTTTTGTGGAATCGCAACGCGAGAGAGAAGCGCGTGGCGTCGTTCCGGCGGAGGAGCTTTTGAGCGACGATGCAAAACGCCTCGTCTTACAGAAGCTTGAAAGGGAACTTAATGACCGCGACGTCGCCTTTTATCATGTGGAAGATAATGAATTGAGCGCTCGGTGGGAAAATAATTTGCGCGAAGAGTGCGGTTATTATATGTCGCTCGATAGGGACGTCAAACGGGGAAGATTGTATGATGTGGAATGGGAATGCCGGCTTACTGATGACCAGAGTTGGTTTCGAGACGACGTCACGGCGACCCGGTCGTGTTCCGACCTGTATCTTTATCCGAGAGACGACGGAAAATTTCCAATGAACAAATTGGGGCGCGTGCATTGGCTTTTTGCCTCATGGAATAACGATACTAAGCAGTTGCCTGTTGAATTTTTGTGCGCGCTTGTATTGGCGCAAGCAACATACGACGAGGAACTATTAAATACCCTATACTTTGGAATGAAAGAACTTGCGGGTCAAAACCGTTCTTTAGAAAATTGGGAACGTGTGAGGCGAAAGGCGGTGGTTAAGAGCTTTAACTATTGTAAAACATCGATATATGATGAACATGATAAATTACTTGACGTTTGGAGCCAGCGTGAGAAAATGTTCCGCCATGCCGGTGAGTATTTGATCATGAACGCTTACCTTAGAACTCAGTTCATTGCGGCTAGGTCGGAGATCGAAGAGAACGAAGAACCTATTTCGGGCAATAGTCATAGCGACGACGTTTTGGTTTCTGAGGTCGTTCAGAAGGCGATAGACGTTCTTTCAGACGATTCATTCGGCGTTGAGGTAATAAGCGCTTCGAGGACAAACGAGGAGAGGAAAGTCGTTGACGATCGCCGCAATTGTTTGTCTCTATTAGAAACGATACAAAAATACGCCAACGACTCCGCGTACTTTTCATTACCGTTATTTATTAAGATGTTTGAAACGTGCGAGCAGAAGTTGAAGCATAGAAGAGAGGCTGTTCTTGACCTCACCGCGACTTATGAACGTTGTCGTCCTTTGTGTATGATCTATGAGACGGCCAAATATGCCGCTCATGACGAGATCGTCGAGTGTCTCAAGGCTTTCGAGCAACTTACGGTCAAAGAAAAAACGTTTGTATTGGCGGTTACGACTCTGTATATCATTCGTTCAGAAAGTTCCGAGGAATTAAAGAAAAAGACTTTGAACGATCGAGAACTTACCCCGCTCACTGACGATGAAAAAAAGATTTTTTCTCAGTGTGTTTTGGATTGTTGTGATAATGAAGTCGTGGCATATGAAGGGGGCTGGGGAACGAAGAAGAGAGAGAAGTCAAATTCCAGACTGACGGTAGAAGAATTAGACGCAAGAGACAGGGCGTTGGAGAAAGAATGGGAGTCAAGTTTTAGAGATCTGACTTTGTCGTATCAGAAAATACTCGGAAAATGGAATCCGTTTTACGAATATTCGAGTCGGACGGAAGAACAATGGCGGGATTTTTGCGACGAGACTCCGGTGCATATTTTATATTCAATGTTGGCAATGGAAACGCGTTGCAACCTTGACGACTTACGACTTGCTTCATATGAAGATCATAAGTTTGACCACGCTTTAACGAATGGAATTAAAGAAGAGATGGCGTGGGCGAATGAAATAGAAGACGAAGAAGTTAGGTTAGAAGTAAGCTTGATGAGAGACTATCTGTTTCTGACTAGCGAGTTGGCGAGACGCGAGCCTATGAAAACAACTACGTCCGGATATTTTCCGGACGCGCCGAATGCTTGTGTGTTTTTGGAAGACTTGCGCTTATGCGACGTCGCTCGTCTGATATTGAAGGTCTTTCCTACAATGAAGACCGACGGACTGCCCGAGGGGGATTCATATAGACGACAACTTGGGGATCCCTTATCCACTTTTCCATATTAGTATCGTCTTTATTATAAGAATGTTTATTTTGTAAGACGGACGAACTTGGCGTTTAGAAGTAACAAGATCTAGCCGTGGGGAACCTGCGACTAGATCGCCTACTAAGGGGATCGGAACTTCTACTCCTTGCGAATCGTTTTGAAATGGCGAGCCGGTAAGTTCATACTGCGGTTCGGACTCTTTCTTATGATCCGATTGGAGGATAACATGGAATTGCGATTTTTAGCGACAGTTTTTAGTCTTCTATTGATTTTCCTGCCAAGCATTTGTACCGGGCAAAACGACAACGCGGAAGGATCGACGAGTTTGTCCTTGCGCGACGCGATCCGCGACGTCGGCAACGAGATCGGGCGCGGATCCAATCATCTTGGAATCGATCTGCGTTAACGACCCGTCGCGCTGAGCTGAACGCGATCGTTCACGTTGGACGCTTGGCGTTGCGACGGTATTATGTGGTAATGTTACACGAGCCTGTTCTTCGGAGCGGGCTTTTTTTATCTCTTGACTTCGAGGTTCAGCTGTTCTAACGAGCGACGCTTACACGAATCTGTCCTTATAATCGTTATTTCCGTTACAAAACGACTTCTGCAATGAATTATTTTTAAAAGTTTTGCATGGAATCGCCAAAAACGCCCCAAAAAAATCGACAAGTTGCGGCGCTAAAGCGTTGTAATGATGAACGCCCGTTTTTTGTCGTGAAAAAGCGCGGTCGTTCGGTAAAGAAATACTCTGACAGTTAGGAATAGAAATGTTGGCGTTCATTATTATCACGGTCGTTGTCTTTCTCGTGTTCAGATATATTATGAAACTGCCGGGCGAAGTTGAAACCCCGGAAATGGAGCTCTTGGAAAGGTTGAAGGTTAAATTTCGTGATAAAGACCCGGAGAATGAATTCGACGCGTCGACATGTTACGTGTTCGGGAGAGCGCTATTAGAGGGCGTCAAATTCTCGCGGGACGTGAACAAAGGGTTGTTTTTACTCCAACGCGCCGCTAATTACGGCTATACGCCCGCGCTAGTTTGTCTTGGCGACTGGTATTTAGCGCTCGATCGCTCCGGCGCTAGCAATACTAAGATCTTCAACTATTACAAACAAGCCGCGGATAAAGGGGACAAGGTCGGGATGTCACGACTGGGCTTGTGCTACGCGAACGGTTGCGGGGTAGAAGAGAATTGGACAGAAGCTCATACGTGGATGGCTAGATCTGCCGAATTGGGGTACGGACCGGCGTGTGAATGGATGTTGGAAGTGTTTCGTGATATTCAAGAAGGAAAAGAGGAGGAAAAGAGGGCGAAAATGAGACTTACGCCCACTTCCGGCGTCGATCTTCTTAAAGACGACGATCCGGACGCCCCGCCTGTCGATCCCGATTACGCAGAGGCGATGCGGTTGATCGAGGACGCGGTCTTGAAATACTCGCACGGCGATCCTGATTATCAACACCCGACGCGGTTATTCAAGGGCTCTATCCCGGATGAAACGTTTGACGAAGCTTTGCGCTTACTGCGTCAAGCCGCCGACCGCGAGTATGTGCCCGCGATGCTCAAATTAGCGGGGTTCCTGTTGTTTGATGTATATGTCCCCAAGGAAGGTTGGGGGGATGGGAGCACGTTTGTGGCAGAAGGCGTCAGGCTAGCAACGAGAGCGCTCGCTTTGGGTGACAATCAAGCGTGGATCGTGCTTGGGAATTGTTCCGCCGGGGGGATCGGGGTATATGAAAATAAAAAACGCGCTTTTGATTGTTATTTATCGGCAAGTCACGCATGCATTCCGGAAGCGTTCAATTTGGTGGGGCTCTGCTACAGTAAGGGCGAAGGAGTGGAAAAGAATTTCGCCCTCGAACACTATTATTTGAAAATTGGCGCCATTATGAAAGACCCGAAGGCTATGATCGGTTTGGCGCGTTGTTATTATTACGGGGAAGGCGTTGCTAAGGATCTCGAAAAGGCAAGAGAATACTATGAAATAGCGGCCAATTTGGGCAGTGGGCGCGCCGCATATATACTCGCGTATGGTTACCTTGTAAAAAATAGCGGATATGAATTTGATAAAGAAAGAGGATTGGCGTGGTTAGACCGCGCGGTAAATTTGTCGGAGGAAAGAGCGCTAACTTATCTAGGTCGTCTATATCGTACGGGACGTTTTGTTAAGCAAGATCTGCAAGCGGCGCACGATTGCTTTATTCGCGCGGCTCAGAAAAACTACGCAGAAGCAATGTTTTTTCTAGGCTACAGCTTCGCCGATCTCGGAAGATATCAAGAGGCGCTCGAGTGGCTGAAAAAAGCCGAAAGAAGAGGGTACGAACACGCTACGGAGCTGATCGGAAAGGTCTACGAAATAATTGGATACGACGAGTCAGAGCTTTCGTAACGCTTCTTGGTAAACCGATCTAAGCGCGTCCTAACTTGCGAAAGCTATTGTTTAGGACGCGCTCTCGTCGATTTTTGTCGAGTTCGAACGAGCCCAAGCTCCGGTCCTTGCTAGCGCTAACTTAGAGGTTTCAAAACCAAATATCCTGTCAAAACGTTATAAACAAGAGTTGGAAACTATATTAATATGGGTGTATTGGAATTTTTAGAGATGGTGGTCTTTGGGGTCTTATACGTTATCGGAGGCATTTATTTCGGGTACATTATTTTATATGTTCTGTTTACGAGCTTCTATTTCGTATGGGAGCTCCTGCGAGGGGATGGAAATGGGATCGCTAAATTGAATTTACGCCCGCAGTTCGTGCGTAGGAGGTGTTATGCGATCTTGTGCTATACATGGAGAGTTCTTAAAAAAGGTTGTTCTCAGGATCGTAGGCGGATCGCACAAAGTATTCGGCGAATCGCCCAAAGTATTCGATCGCCGATCCCGCATAAAGAGCGTCCTACGCAAATGGTTGGGGAGCGTAACGAGGAGCTGCGTAAAGATATATCGCAATATGAAACTCGCGGTCGTGACGCCGTTCCGCCTACTCGTAAAGACGCGCTTGAGCCTTTTGACCTTAAAGAGCCGATCGTTCGTGGCGACGGTTTTAGAGACGAGCGTTTCGACTTAGAGAGGACGACAAAATTGTCGGATCGTTCTGGGACGTTTGAGCCTATCGACGCGTTGCTCGGGCTTGCTAATTATTATGAGACGGTGGATACGTCGCCGAATAACGACGTTATGATGATAGAGTGTTTCAAAAGAGCGGCCGATTTAGGAAGCGCGGAAGCAATGTCGAAATTGGCGAGCTATCATTTTAAAGGCCGAGGTTGCGCCGTTAATAAAGCGCGAGCGATTGAATGGATGAATAAAGCGATCGCGTTGGGGTATTTACCCGCATCAGCTCGCGAACGCGCCGTCTTTGAAGGGATAAAAGCGACTGAAAAGAGCGAGCCCTTAACTTTTAGACCTCCTAAGAAAGATACGAGCGCTAAAATAAAGATCGATCTGAATAAAGACGGTAACGGACGATAAAAGCGCCGCCGCCGGATAAGCGAGCCGAAGAGCTATGTTCGGGAATTTCCGTCCCCCGTCGTCCGTGGCGGTAAGGCAGGCGACGTCTATTCGGATCGAAATACCGTAGCGCGCCGCTTGCGCTTGAGTAACGTAAAATTTTCTTAACGCGCCGTAATAAATAACTTGAAAACGCGTTTTCATTTGAGTACAATGAACTGCGTAGACGGCGCGAGCGCGCGCCGCGATCGATCTCGCGTCTTTTCTTCACGCGGGGCAATAACGCAACCGGAGGTATATTTATGAATAAGCGACGGTGTTTAGGTTGTAGTGTTCTTTCAATGGCGGTAGCGATAGCCGCGACGTTCTGCACGCAATCGGTTTTTAGCGCGGATACGGCGAAGATCTCGCACGTCGTTCTTATCGGCGTTGACGGCGGCGGGGCGTTTTTCCGCGAAGCCAATACCCCGAATATGGATAAGATCTTCGAGAACGGCGCCGTCTCATACGAAGTCCTCACCTCGAAGCCGACGATCAGCGCGCAATGCTGGGGCTCGATGCTCCACGGCGTGATCCCGGAATTCCACGGACTCACTAACGCGATCGTCGGCGCGCGTCGGTTCCCCGAAGACGGCGCGTTTCCGTCGGTCTTCCGCGTCGTTCGCGAGAATCGTCCGGAAGCGACCCTCGCGTCCTTCTGCAACTGGGATCCGATCAACTACGGTATCATCGAAGAAGGCCTTGGCGTTGTCAAAGGTCATGCGGGCAACGACGCCGAAGTTACCGACCTCGTTTGCAAACATATTGAAAAAGAAGCTCCGACGTTCACGTTCGTACAATTTGACGACTGCGACCATGCCGGTCACGCCAACGTCTACGGCAGTCCGAAGTATATGGAACAACTCGAATTGACCGACGGCTATGTGCAAAAGATCTATCAGGCTTGCCAAAACGCCGGGATCCTCGACTCGACGTTGTTCATCGTGACCGCCGACCACGGCGGCGCGGGCAACAGTCACGGCGGTTGGACGGACGCGGAAAAGCTCATCATGTTCGCGGCGACCGGTCCTGGCGTCGTGAAGGGTACGATCGGCGAGATGGCCGTTCGCGATACCGCTTCCGTCGTTCTCTACGCGCTCGGACTTGGCGATAAACAGCCCGAATCTTGGACTTCGCGCGTTCCTTCCGGTCTATTTGAAGGCGTTGAAGCCGGCGAACGACCCGTCTACACGATCCAATACGCGTTCGCGCATCGCACGCACGAACCCGTCGTCGCGCCGGAGAAGGGCGTTGTCGAAACGCTCGGTAAAGATCGCGTCGCCGCGTATTTCCCGTTTGACGGCAATATCGAAGACGCGCAAGCTAAGGTCGCCGTGAAACAAGACGGAAAACTCTATTTCGTCGACGGTTACTTCGGACAAGGCGCGCAACTTGACGACGGCTACGTCTCGCTCGGCGACTACAAAGTTGGTAAGAACAGCTTCTCCGTCGCGTTTTGGATCAAGACTGCCGGAGTCGACGACGACCCCGCGATCTTGTCGAATAAGACTTGGACCAACGGCGCTACCAACGGCTTTGTCCTCGCGCTCCGTCCCGCCGATATCAAATTCAACGCCGGCAACGGCAAAGCGCGTATGGACGCTGAATTCGCGCTCCCGCACGACTACCGCGACGGCTGGGTCTACGTCGTCTTGACGGTCGACCGCGAGGCGAAGAAGGTCGGACTCTCCTACGACTTCGGCGCGTTCCAATTTGCTGATATCCCCGCGGAACTGGTCGACGACGCGTTCGACGCGCTTCCGACGCTGAATATCGGTCAAGACGGCACGGGCAAATATCGCGTAGGTCTTGGCGCCGTTGTTGACGAATTCGTTCTGGTCGACGGCGCGCTCAACGACGCCGACGTAGCCGCGCTCAAAGCGATCTACCAAACGAAATGACGCGTTGAGAAACTGAGTTCGACATAATAAGAAACGTCTATTCAAGTTGCGTATTGCTTGAATAGACGTTTTTTTTACGCGCTCAGGCGAGGAACAAGATCAGCAGTTGCGCGGTCATGATGCGCAGGAACATCGTCAACGGGTAAACGGTCGCGTATCCGACGGAGACTCGCGGGTCGTTGTACGCCGTCATCGAGTAGGCCAACCCCGGCGGGTTCGTCATGCAGCCGGAGAGCATTCCTGCGAGCGTGAAGTAGTCGACTTTACACGCCTTATACGCGATAACGCCGATAGTCGCGAGCGGGATAACGGTGATGAGAACGCCGTACCAGACCCAGTTGAGACCGCCGTTGGTAAGCGTGTCGACAAACGTTTCGCCCGCTTTAAGTCCAACGCACGCCATGAATAAGCAGTTTCCGATATCCGCCATGAAGGAGAGCATATTGGGCGAGATCGGCGTCGGGAAATGCAGCTTCTCGCCGTACGCGCCCAGGATCAGCGCGACGACCAACGGCCCGCCGGCGAGCCCGAGTTTCAGCGGTTGCGGAATACCCGGAATACTGAGCGGGATACTGCCGAGCATAACGCCGAAGAAGATGCCCGCGAAGATCTGCAAGATCGGTACGCGCGTCGGGATCGGTTGTTGGGCTTGCGCGGAAGCTTGTCCCCCGGTCTTCGCGTCGAGGTTGGAAGCCGGTTGCGAGGTATTGACGCGGAACGCCATGCGGAGTCCGACGATCGTGAAGATAACGCCAAGGACCGCCAACGGATAAGCCGCCGCGTAGGCCGACGCCAAGATGTTTTCGTCCAATTCAAGCGTTTTACAGACCGTTTGAGCCGCGCCGAGACCGGGCGTGTTCGTCACGGCGCCCGAGAGTACGCCGACCGTCGTCGGGATATCCAGCTTCGTAACGTAGTGGATCGCCAACGCGACGAGGACGTTGCACGCTATAACGGCGACCGCTAAGACGTTGAGTTTCACGCCGCCTTGTTTGAACGCCGCGAAGAACCCTTTGCCGGACCGAAGTCCGACGGAGTAGACGAATAGGATCAGACCGAAGTCGCGAACGAAGCCGAGAACGTGAGGGTTGATAAAGTGAGGGACGTTGTGTTCGTCATGGAAAAGCGCTTCGGGGTAATGCATACCGAAGTGACTGATAACGATACCGATCAGCAAGACCCAGGTGGCGCCAAGGGATATGCCGCAAATTTTGAGCTTGCCGAGCGCCATGCCGAGAACGATCGTCAACGCGATGATGACGAGAATATGCCCGACGTCGCTTGCCGTGAGTAGTTCGGTCAACCAATCAAAAGTGATCTGCATAACAGTCTCCATATTCTAGCGATCGTGCTCGAAATGTCCGCGTTTTCCTCTTCGAGCCGCGAGCGCGCGTAAAAAAACGCGCCGTTAATAGTTAACGACGCGCTTCATTCGATCCGCTATATAAATACAAAACTAATAGGTTCTCGTTATTCGATTTTACGAGGATATATAACGTCTGAGGGTCTAGGAATTTGAGAATGGGGAAATAGCGCCCGAGCCTTGCGAACATAAGGTCGACGCAAGCGCAAAACGATAGCGTCTTGCACTCGCTAAACAACCTTGCCGGATAGGTCGATCGTACCCGCATTGAATTGCCCTTCCAAGTTCGTTTTGGGGAATTGCGGGGCGCCGCGTTGTTGCGACGTCCCGCGTTCCACAAGTTCCACTAGACAAAACTTCGTCAAACTCTCGATCGCTTTCACGAACGTTCGTTCGATAAAATTTTATCTAAACGCGAGCATAATCAGCAATGTTTCTTTGTCAAGTCGATAATTGATTATAGATAAAACAGTATCGATATAAAATTATAAATATAGTGTTGAACAATAGATAAAGGCTTATCGATAAAAAATACGTTAATTCTTGTGATGTGTGTAAGATTAATTAGTTAAAAGAGATACGGTTTTTATAATTTTCAGAAAACTTTTTAGAAAAATGATGAAAAACTATTGAAATAATAGGAATTTTTGATTAAAAACAATGAAAATGTTTTATTGATGAATAAGTAAATGTTATTGGCGCGGTGTAAAACAAGAAATACCGAACTTCTTTCTTGGTTTGTCAGAAGAGGAGTCCAAGTTGTCGTTAACGTTTTGCCGTGGCTTCTGTCGGCGTTCGCTAACGACGAATATGATGCGACGAGCGGATAAGTTTAGAACGCCTTAATAATATTGATCCGAGCGCGTCTTCTTGCGATACATGCGAAATGAAAGACGATCTGACACGCGCGACTAGATGAGCGAAGAGTGAAACGTATCGTCGGGACAAATTTGAATGCCGGTAGGATCTCGAAAAGAATATAGAGTGTAGTTAATATTATGGCGACGCCATTCTAAAAAGTAGAAGAAAGCGCCGAGTAGGGGGAGAAGGATCGCTTCGTATAATTGGACCGTTAGCCTTTTTCGTCGAATACTCGCCGTTCTTGAACGTGGCGCGTTCCTTCGTAAACATTGGTATGGAAACGAGAAGAAGCGGAGAGGGTAGGAGACGTTGGAGTCAATGTTTGGGGAATTGAAAAAATTTTTAAAGAAACCGCTTGACGAATCAAAAACGCGTTGTATACTTTCCCGTGTTGTTGACAACGAAAGTTGAAAACGACGCAGAGCGAAAGCTCGACGATATTTAACATTCAGGTAAAGTACAAATCATACAGTGTGAGAAACTGTTAAGTTTTAGTTCTTTTTAACGAGAACTAATACCTTTGATAGCCAAATATTGAATTGATTCATTACTTGAAACTTCTCTGACCGGAAGTT
>JAZRWE010000039.1:0-13474 GCA_045599605.1 Thermoguttaceae bacterium | reverse complement strand
GATCGTTCTGATGCATAGGGGCGGCGTTGTAACAAGCGAGCAAGGCGAGCGCCTATCCCCTTCCTCTCCAAAAAAATGCAAGCGACCAACGGGAGCGGTTACCCTCGCGGTTCCAAGCGAGCAACGCGAGCGCCTATCCTCTTCCTCTCCAAAAAAATGCAAGCGACCAACGGGAGCGGTTACCCTCGCGGTTCCAAGCGAGCAACGCGAGCGCCTATCCCCTTCCTCTCCAAAAAAATGCAAGCGACCAACGGGAGCGATTACCCTCGCCGCAACAAGCGAGCAACGCGAGCGAAGATCCGCCATCCGCGCGGTAGCGCGATCCGGGAGTGGCGCCGTCGCCACCGGCCCGTCCGGCCGCAGAGGACAGCCATGCAGCAGGGGGCGCGTGTGCAACAAGCGAGCAACGCGAGCGAAGATCCGCTACCCGCGCGGTAGCGCGATCCGGGAGTGGCGCCGTCGCCACCGGCCCGTCCGGCCGCAGAGGACAAACATGCAGCAGGGAGCGCGAGTGCAGCGTGCCACGGCGCGGGAGCGAGAGTGCAGTATGCCGTGCGCTAATCGCGCAGATCGGGGCGGCGTTGGTAGAGTCGGTAGCGGAGATGTTTTATAGCGGCGCAGTAGAGTCTGCTGACCCAGGACTGCGCGACGCCTAGCTCTTTGGCGACGGCGGCGTGTGTTTTGTGCTCGAGTGCGATCGCGGTAACGATCTTGCGATCTCTTTCGGGCAGCGCGCGGATCTCTTCTAGCGCGATAGCGGCGAGTTCGCTAGTTTTTTGGCGTTCCTCGCGTCGTTCTAAGTCGCATTCGTCGTCGCGATACGCGGGCTCGTCGCGGTTCTCGAAGAAGCAAAACGGGTCGGGGTGGAAGATGACGTTATAGTTCTCGCGCATCGTCTTGCGAGACTCTTCGCGCACGGCGACGTCGATATGGAACGCGACCCACCAAGCGGGCCTATCGTGTTTTGCGGGGTCGTATTGCTGCAACGCGACGGCGATCGCGACGAGTCCGACGGCGAATTTCTCGTCGTAGGTGAGATTGGAGCCGTATTTGCGCGTCTTCAACATATGTCGCAGCAACGGGATATATTCTTGAACGCAAGCGTCGTCGACACTGAAGCGGCGGATACCGCGATAGGAACCGCCAACATAATTATTCTTATCTGACATTATTTTTCTGAGATCCTGCCGCCTCTTGCGGCGCAATAGCAGACGCAACGCGCCTCGCCTTCCATGCGAAAACGCGTTTAAGAAACGTGATACAAATAACTTCCGCGTAATAGAAACAAGACCGCAACACGGTGAGCCGCGACTGCCGGCCTCGGGTGTTGCAACGACGATAAATATAGAGAGTTCCTGCTGATACTGTGAGTAGCTACCGCGTTAAAAAGACAAAAAGCCGCCGACGCAGTCTCCGCCGTATTCCGCGAGCGCGGCAAAAGCCCAGACTAGCGCGTCGACGCGGTCGTTCGGAACGTCGTCCGCGGCGTCGTGGGAGAAGCCCGTCATCTGGTCTTCAAGTTGAGTAAATACGCCGACGTGATGCGCGCGGCGTTGTTCATAAGGCACGGCGGCGGGCTCCGCGCGGACGTATTTTCCGCGTCGCGCGCGCACGCGCCGCACCGGTAAGTCGGGATCCAGCTGCCGCATCACCTCGACTAACAGTTCCCCGCCTTGGTTCGTTTCGACGACGACCCCGTCCGCTTGCCAGTAATGAAACGCGTCGACGACCTCGCGAGCCCAGCGTTCCGGCGTCGCGCGTAACGACCTGTCCGCTAAGACGTAGTAATGCGGTTTCCCGTCGCATTCGCGGCGTTTGCCGACTACGACGATCCCGGTCTCGTCGGACCCGGTATTCGAGGTCACGGCGGGGTCGACTCCGACGACGACGCGGTCGTAATCGTTAGGCGCGAACGTGACGCGAGCGCAGTCGATATCCTCTTGCTTCCACAGCGCGTTGACGGCGTCGTTCGCAAATTCGCCGTAGAGGAACCGCTTCTTCATCTGCTCGGAGCCCGCGCCAAGCGTCTTCTCGATATAGCCTTCGGGGAGATTGTCCGCGTTGTCCGTCGGGTTGATCTTGATAACGGCGTAATTCTCGGGGTCGAGCAGTTCGCGCCGCGTGCGCGGATTCATCCTCTCGATGAATAATTTGTACGTCCAATGCGATCTGCCCGGCGGATTGCAGTCAAAGAAAGCGCGATTCCGCAACAACTTGCCGTTATCGTCGACGCGACGTTCCGCAAGACGCGTCAACGCGAGCTCCACGCTATGGAAATCGATCTCGGAACACTCGTTGAAGTAGACGGTCGCAAATTCCAGTCCGAGGATCTTCTCCGCGCGCTTCTTGTCGTCGAGCCCGACAAACCAGAACTCCGCGCCGTTATGCGGCAACACGATACGCGTGTCGTTCAAATTGCGCTTGTATTCAAGTTGCGGAAACCCTAGTTCCAACACCTTCGGGAACGTGTCGTTAAAGACCGAGTTCTTCACCGAGTTGAAATACCGCCTGAATACCGCGTGCCGACCGCCGTAACGCAACGCGATCGCGATCATCGCGTGACAGAACTCGAACGTCTTGCCCGATCGCGAGCCGCCGTACGCCATGATCCGCGTCTTATCTCGGATCAGTCTCCGCAGCTCCATCTGCGCCGCCGTCGGCTTGTATAGGTTCCCTCCCAACGCCAACGCTCCTTTCTACTTATCCTGGATCCTTATTCTTGAACAGGACGGTCGAAAAATATAACTCCTGATTCTTTTCTTGCTGATATTATATACGTCTCCGCGTCGTTTAGAAGAAGTTTTTTTGAAATTCTTTTAATTTTTGTTTCAATAATTCCAAAACGTCCATAATTCGCGAATAATAATTTTTTTGACGTATTGCGACGCCGATCGCGACGATGATCTCCGCAAGAAAGAAGGAACAAGGAGGTCATATGCTATCTAAGATATTTTCCGGCGAGAGCGGACTTGCGGCGGCGTTACTGGAGCTGTTAGGCGGTCAAGCGACGCTGAAGATCTTTATCGAGCCGGGGTGTTACGAGTATCGCGCGGTCGCGTTTGCGCAGGAATCGCTGTCGACTTCGGAAGCGGCTTCGCGCGTGCCCGGCGGGCGGTCGTGGGATACGACGGTCATGTCTAACGGTCTGCGCCGACTCGGGTCTACGGCGGTATTTTTGATCGCCGCCGCGAAGCTGGAGTCGGAGCCCAAGATCGCGCTCGATATCATGAGCGTCGACGGAAAAGATTATCGCGTGGTCGACGTTGAGAACGTGCGCGCCGGCGCCGTTACCGCGTTGTATCGCTTGACTTGCGAAAGATTGTGAGGAAAACGATGAGAACTAAGATCGCGCTGGATCTGTTGCGCGCCGCTATACGCGCGCTGAAATTAAACGACCCCGTCGTCGTTTCCCCTAATACGCTCGCCGATCTCGCCGATAACGCGCTATATTTCGAGATATACGCCTCGGAATTCGCCACGCGACCCGAGACCGAGCGCTCCGCCGTGACGCGATGCGACGGCACGATCGTTATCGCCGACGCCGTCGGATTCGGATACGAACGCGTCGACGCGATAGCGCAAGCGCTGCTCGATCTGTTTGCGTCTTACGGCGAACTTGCGAAACTGGGATGCTGTTTTCTCGAGCCGATCGCGGGCGCAGATCGGTCCAAACGCGCGCGACTCTATGTCGTCGGCGTGGAGCGCTCTAACGGGGTGGTGACCGAAGGGCGCTACAAAGTCAAGATAGTCGCACATTTAGAGATATACGAAGGAGGAGGAAGAAGAATATGAGCGGAACTAATCGCTGGATCGAAGAAGGCGTCGTGCGTAAGAACAGCCTCTTGCGCGTGAAACTGACGCTGACCGCTAAAAGCGCGTCAAGTCTCTCCGAAGCGCAAGTTGGAGATTATTACGCGTTCAACTGCAAGAGCAAGACTGCGCCGTCGTGCGCGCAAGCCCCGACGTGGTCCGACGTTACCGACGACCCGACGGAGCCGACCGGGTACGCCTACGCCGGGAAGCCCGCGAGACTCGAGACCGTGATACTCGTCGTGCGCACGCCGCTCAAGACGACGTATTCCGAGCTGTTAGAACATCTTAAAGCGGGCGACGTCTTCACGTTGACGTATGTCTACGACGACCCGCATGAAACTAACGTCTATACCGTCACGTTGCCAAGCTGCCAGATCGTCGGCGTCGAACCTAGCGCCGGCGGCAACGAAGCCGGCTCCGAAACCACCATACGCGTCTTGCCCGAAGGGGGCGCCGCCGAGAATATGCCCGTCGTGAGCTCCACGCAACGCGGCGTCAACGCATGATCGGATACTATAAAGGAGTATACATAATATGTTTGATATCAACGACTTCATGAACGCGCCGTGCGTCGACGACACGCATATCGTCAAACGCGGCTCCGAGGAGTTCAAGCTCCGCAGACTCAATGGCGCCGAGAGATTGCATTACAACGATCTCGATACGCAGTACGCTCGCACTCGCTACGTCTTAGCGCGCGGACTGCTCTCCGGCCCCAACGCCGCCCCGATCGGCGACGAAAACGCCGCAAAATTCATTGAACGCTACGGCGCGCTCGCCGAAACGCTCTACGCCGATATCTTCGACTTCACCGAGCAGTCCCTCCAAGCTGAGGCCGCGCTCTGGGAAGATACGCGAAAAAATTGCTAGCGGGAAACGGGCTCAACTACGCCGCGCTACTGCGCGGTTACCAACGCCGCAACGGAGGTAACGCCGGTATCCCGTCGCGGCGCGAAGCTATACAGGAAGCGGCTTTCGCGGAACTTCAAGCGGAAGGCGCTTTTCCTATAGATAGAAATGAAGCTAATAATGTCGCGATATACCATATGCTCGCTAATATCGCCGCCGCCCTCGGCGTCAATACCGCCGAAGTCGATACACAGGCCGCTTCGCCCGAAAACTTACGACTCGTTTCCCCTAACGCACTCTCGCCCGATGAAATACAACGCGAAGACGACCAACAAACTCGTCAAGCCTTCGCTCAACTCCTCGCCCACGCCAAACAACAAGGTGCGCCATGAAAACACTCGATCTCCCACATATGCGCCGCGGCGCTTTTGTCCTCTACGGCCGGACAGGCCGGCGCCGCCGGGCGCCCCGGGATCGCGCTACCGCGCGGATGAAGAGAACCGCTCGCGTTGCTCGCTTGCGGCCTGCGAACTATCCGCTCCCGTTGGTCGCTAAGGCTTTTGGGGGTGAGAAACGGAATGCAACGGCGCGGAAGCTGAACGTAAACGCTCGCGTTGCTCACTTGCGGCCTGCGAACTATCCGCTCCCGTTGGTCGCTAAGGCTTTTGGGGGTGAGAAACGGAATGCAACGGCGCGGCTTCCGGATCGCGCTACCGCGGCCGCGACGGCGCGGCTCCCGGATCGCGCTACCGCGCGGATGAAGAAACCCGCTCCCGTTGGTCGCTTGCGTCCGCGTCGTAATTACGATTTTTCTTGCGATTTCAGCGCGATTCCGTCCGCAATCTCCGGGCGAGCAAGTCGCCCTCCAATTTGCGGCTCCTACGTGAGCGCTTTCGCAACGAGGGCGGTAATGTGCGGAGGTGGAAGTACTAACGCGACGAAGGCGGTTGTTCCTGTCACCCGTTTGTCGCAACGTATGCGGCGCAATTTGAATTCTGAAGTTCGACGTAATGTTCCTGCAAGCGCGGCGCGGGCGCAACGCGGTATTGCGCGAGCAAGTGACGTTGGTTCTGTTCCTAACTCACCACAATATAAGCGTTTCAGTTCGGATAATACGACACGGCGTAACGTATCAGCGGGTGCGGCGGTGCGGTCGCAATGCGGTATTGCGCGAGCGAGTGGCGTTAGTTCTACGCCTAACTTGTCGCAATATAAGCGTTTCAATTCAGATATCATGCTTCGACGTAACGTTCCCGCGGTTGTGGCGCGGAGTTCGCAACGCGGTATTATGCGAGCGAGCGGCGTTGGTTCTGTGCCTAACTTACAGCAATATAAGCGTTTCGATTCGGATAATATGACACGGCATAACGTATCAACGGGCGCGGCGGCACGTTCGCAACGCGGTATTGCGTGGATGAGCGGCGTTAGTCCTGCGCCCAACTTACCGCAATACAAGCGCTTCAATACGGTTCCTACGCTTTGGCGGAACGTTGCCGCAAGCGTGGAACCGAGTTCGTATCGCGGTATTGCGCGAGCGGGCGGCGTTAGTCCTGCGTCTAACTTGTCGCGTGACATGCGTTTCGATACGGATATCATGCTTCGTCGCGACGGTTCCGCAAGCGCGGGGCGGAGTTCGCAACGCGGTATTGCGCCAATAACGCGGGGAATCCTCGGGGAGCGCGAGGCGCGACGGAAAGTTGTTGAAACGGCGTTAGTTAGGGAGCAAGTCGCGCGTGCGCGTACGACGTTGGCGCGTTTGGGCGGTACGGAACGCGATAACGCGGCGGCGCGTCGCGCGTTTGTCGGCGGCGACAACGAGCGCGGACAAGCGTTTCGGGAGCCGGTATTTGCAAACGCAAACACGGGAACCGCGCGCGCTAAGGGCGTTGCGAGCGTCGCGGGGACGGAATCGCGCTCGCTTACGGAACTCGTCGCGCTACTACGCGAACAACGCGACGTGTTAAAGCAGATACTGCGAGCGCAGGGCCGCGCTATCACGCTGGAAATTTGAGAGGCTGAGATGAGCTGGAAACTATTGCATCGTCAAGATAAACGCGCAAGAGCCGCCGAGACGTACTCCAAGGAGATCGAAGAGGTCTACGAACTCGAGGCCGCGGAAGATCTCGACGCGTTTATGTGTTCGTTCAAGAAGAAAGGCGCGACGCTCGTGGAAGTACGGCGCGGGGTCGCGTTCTATTTCACCGTCGATAGCGTCGAGCTGGAACGCCGACCGCCTATGCCTAACGGTCGATTCCAAGTCGTCGCAACTATCGCCGTGTCGGTGCTTAAACGCTCCAAAGAACTTGTCGCGCCGTGGGAACTCGCGCCGTATCGGTTCCGCGTCGTCACCGCGTTGACGGAGAGCTCGACGACGCAGTTCTATCCCGGCGTCGGCGATCTGTGGTTTCCGCACGGCGCGTTCACCGCGCAGCCGCTAGTCAATACCGCCGGCGTAGCGCTCGGCGGGAAAACGACTTACGCGACCTCCAAGATCGCGTTTTCGTATAACGTCGCCGCCGACGCGTTCGATCCGAGGACGATATGGGCGCCGGTCGGGAAGATCAATCTCACGACGACGACCGTCTGCGGGATGACGTTTCCGCCAAGAACGCTGCGACTCGAAGCATGGAACGCCGAGTACTGCACCGAGAGCGTCGAAACGTACGCGCCCGACGGCGCACAAATTACGACGTATTGGAAATTCTATCGCGTCGACGCGGTCTTGACGTGCGACCCGCGATCTTATGACAGGCTGTACGCCAATGTCGGCGCGCATATCAATATCAACGGCGCGTTGCATAGGATATGGCGATGGACCGACCCCGTCAAAGGTACGCCCGATTACGGAAGTTACGCTAGCTACCTCGCGACAGGCGCCACCGACGGCGAACAACTTAGCGCCAATGTCCCGCTCATGAAAGAAGGCTCCGCCGTCGCCCCGATACCGACCTACCGCGTCGGCTCGCCGTACGAACCGGTCGATTTCGCGAAACTCGGGTTGCCCGTCGAACCGCCTACCGTCTGGAACGCGATCGACGCGTGAGATAACGCAAGACCAAGAAAACAAAGGAATTAAAGATATCATGGCAAGAAAATTGATAGTGACGCAAGCCGCCGCGGAAGCCGTCGTAACGGCGGGAACGCCGACCCGCGACGTCGCGACGCAGGAACTGACGCCGCCGGAACCGGTATGCATGCCCGGCGCGGATATCCGATTAGCGAGAGCGTTGACGGCGTGGGAACGCGCGGCGACGGGGATATGGCGTACGACGGCGTGCTTTGTCGTCAACGATAAGCTCGACAGGTCGTTTCAGTTCCCCGTCTACGCGCCGCTTGCCGCCACGGAGCCCCCCGACGACCCTAACGTCAAGCGGTTCTATGTGATATGGCGCGGACGCTGGGAGGTCATGTCGTCGCAGCATCAGGTAATAAAATATGGGCCCGGCAACGCGATCTCGATCGAGACCACGCCTACCGGGCCGTTTGACCATATCTTTCATAACGCGGGCGTCGTCGACGCGACGATCCGCGGGGACTCCTACCGCGATCGCGGCACGATGTATCTCTCGCCGGCGTATTTCTACTGGGAGCCGAAGACGCTCGATATCGTCGGGAAGCGCGAGTTATGTCTGCGCGTCAAGAGCGTGCGCGTCGTGACCGACGTTAAACTCGTCGACGGCAAACTCGAACTCACGACGGAAGACGTGCGCGTGTTGTATTAGCGTCAGACGAGCTTGACGACTTTGCCCGTACGCGCGGATTCGTAGACGGCGCAGATCACTTCCACCGCTTTACGACCTTCGTAGCCGTCGATGAGCGGCTTCGTGCCCGACTCGATCGCGGCGATAACGTTCGCAAATTGCTTAGCGTGCGCTTGGTGTCCGATAGCTGCGGGGTCGGCCGCGCCGCCGCCTCCGGAGAGTCTGTTCGCCATCGATTCGCGGATCTGCGCGTCTTCGGGTAACGATTCCGCGAAATCCCATTTATTGATATCTTCTTCTTCGATGACGGCGGAACCTTTATCGCCGTGGATCTCGATGCGCTTGAGGTAGCCGGGATACGCGGCGGTAGTCGCTTCGAGCAGTCCCAACGCGCCGTTCTTGAATTTCACAGACGCGACGCAGACGTCTTCCACCTCGATATTTTCATGCGCGACTAGCCCGGTGAGCGCGGAGACTTCGGAAACGCCGCCCATCAACCAGACGAGCAGATCGACGCTATGCACCGCTTGGTTCATGAGCGCGCCGCCGCCGTCGAGCTTCCACGTGCCGCGCCAAACGCCGCTGTCGTAGTACTGCTGCGTGCGGTACCATTTCACGATCGCGTCGCCGAGACTCAGCTTGCCGAAACGACCCGAATCGATCGCCTTCTTCAGCTGTTGGCTCGATTGATGGAAGCGACTCGGGAAGACGGTGGAGAGCGTTACGCCCGCCTCTTCGCACGCCTTGATGATAGCGTCGCAGCGCTCGACGGTGACTTCGAGCGGCTTCTCGACGATGACGTGTTTTCCCGCCTTAGCGGCGGCGATCGCGGGGTCCATATGCAGTCCGCTGGGAGTGCCGATGGTCACGATCTGGATCTCGGGGTCGGCGAGAAACGCGTCGAAATCGTCGTACGCTTTGCAGCCAAATTCTTTGGCGACGCGTTCTGCGGCGATAGGCAAGCGGTCGTAACACGCGACCAGTTCCGCGCCGATCTCTTTGATAGCGCGAGCGTGGAACGTCGAGATCATACCGCAACCGATAATACCGAATTTAGTGATCTTCATCTCTTAGTCTTTCCTTCTAGGCGAAACTGTCTGTCAAAGGAACACACGCGCTCCGCCTAGCCGCGCCGTTCCGACTTCTTATTATTATACTCGACGCAAGCGGCGTTTTCAAGTCGTCGCCGTCGCGCAATACCTTTACGCGACGTATAAAAGATAGAGGATCTAGTCAACGCGATAGAAATACGCAAAAAATCGTTTCAAACGTTAAAAATCGCTCATTAGAAATATTCGCGCAGTCGATAACGACTATGAGAGTTTGTGTAAACTCGCAATAGGCGTCGTTATATCGACTGCGCGTTTTTGTTAAGAACATGGAGGTTCGTCGTCCGTACGCGGGCGATCGAGAGAGTCGAAACAAGATGAAAACAACGTATTTGAACCGAGTTTGTCCGCGTAATTGTCGCGCGTTTTTACTTACGTTCTGCGTCGGAACGTCTTGTCTTCTTGGGTTGCCGACTGTGGCTGACGAACTGCGTTTCGGGGCGTCGGAGAACGGTAAAGTGGCGTTTCCCGGCGACACGCTCGATTCGGAACGCGTCGACCTGCTCAATAACGCGCTCGATCATCGCCAACGCAAGCTCGCGGAGGAGAAGCTTGAAGACGACTTCGCGCCCGTCTATACGGCGCAACGCGGTTCCGCTACGCGTTTTGACGGCGCGTCCGAACGCATAGAAGACGCGCGACTCCAGCCCCGTCGACTCGACCAACAACGCCGACCCGCCGCGCAGATCTCCTCGCAGCCGTCGGAACTGGACGCGAGCTTATTTACGCCCGTACAGACGCGCGCCGTCAAGTCCGCGCCCGCTTATACTTACGCCAGTCCCGCTTACACGAGTTCCGCGGAGACGCTCGAGCCGCGCAATGCCGTTGACGGCCCGATATTCAATTCGTCGGCGTATTCCGCGACGCGCTCCGACGAGCCCGCGCGAGGCAAGCTCGCCGTCGACGACGTGCGCGAGTTCTCGCAACTGACCGAGGCGCAAGACGATATCGCCGATTCCGCGTTTCTGGAAGAGCTTAGCGAAGACGTCGCGGCCGAGGAACGACTTGACGCGGCGACGTTCGCCGATATCGCCGACGAATGTTTCTACGCGTTAGACCCGTATTCGTCGCTATTTATCGCCTACGAACCGACCGCCGACTGGACGGAATCCTGTTTGCAGTACGTGGAAGATATCCTCAACGCGTTGGAGTCGCCCGACGCTCGCACGCTCGCGTTGCTAGACGAGTTCGACGCGAAGATCGCCGACGGCGCGGCGCTGAAACAGGCGTTAGAACGAGCTGATAAGCTCGACCCCGTCGACCTCAACGTCGCGGAGCCGGGTAAAGCGCCGGTATTGGCGGAACGCTATAATCTCCAACAACGTCAAGATATGCTCGACGCGTTTTGCGCCGCGTTGAAGCGTCGCGCGTTTCTGTGGCGCGCCGCGACGCCGTATTTCCAAGCGCGCGCGGAAGGCGCGTTGGCGCAGCCTGTCGACCTGACTACCCCGCAGCTGGTGAAGGCGCTGCGCGAGACGGGCGAAGTGCGCGCGTTCTTTGGCGACGCGCCCAACGGCCGCAGCTGGCGCGCGAGTTTCGACGTCGACCTGCTTGCCGACGATATCGCCGCCGTGCTGGAATTACAAGTTGAGACGTTTGAACCGACTGACAGCGCGCGTCTTGCGTCGCGTTACGCGTCCGCGCAGATCGTCGACGACGACGCGCTGACGCCCGCCGAACTGGCCGCGATGGGCAAGCCGTTGACGAAACGAGAATTGCTGTTGAAGGAGCGCGCAAGACGTATGCGCTTCCTCCGCGATAGACTCAATTCCGTCGCATATAAACTCGAAAAGACCCCGATGACGCCGGAACAACGCCAGGTATTCAAACGCCCGACGCTGGCGTCGTGGACGCAACTTGCGCGCGATTACTCCTGCGACCAAGCCAACGGCGTCGCGTTGCTCTACGAATTCGAGCGCTACGAGAATCTTGGGGGCGGTCAGGCGGGCCGCGCTTTACAGCAACTTGCGCTGCGCGCGTCGACCTCGAAATCGGAATGCTGTCGCGCGTTTGGGCGCGCTATCGATTCGGTGTACGATAATCCTAATGTGAAGGCGTACGTCTCGGAGGCGTTGATCAACCGCTTATTGCCGATCCGCGATCCGGAATTCGGCGTCGTGCAGGAACGGATCCTCAATAACCCCGTCGCGGGCAACCGCCGCGTCGACACGACCGTCGCGATCGACTTGGTGCCCGATCCTAATAGGTTGTTGATGAATCTTGTGATCAATGGTCGCGTCTCCTCGACGACGAGCAGCGAGGTCTTTGCGTCCAAGCTCCATAACGAGAGTTACGCGACCTATGTCGGCAGGAAAGCGCTAGAGTGGCGCGATACCGGCGTGGCGTATTCCCCCGCGACGGTGACGGCTAATTCGTCCAACAGATTGAGCGCGGTGGAGACCGAGATCGATTTCGTGCCGCTCGTGGGCGACGTCGCTCGCGGGATGGTGCGCGCGCAATACGAATCGCGTCAAGGCGAGATCCAAGCTCAGCTACGCGCTCGCGTCTCCTCGGAAGCGCGTCAACGCATCGACTTAGAAGCGAACGAGCGCTTTAACGCGCTAAACGAACAGCTCCGCAACGGGTTCTTTGCGCGACTGAATAAGCTCGACCTGTCGCTGAAGACGCAGCGTTCGCGCACGACCGCGGACTGGCTGCTCGCGTCGCTGCGACTGGGGTCCGACTACTCGCTAGGGTGTCAAAACGCCGAACCGCCGACGCTTGACGGCGCGTTTGCCGACGTGAAGCTGCACGAATCCGCGCTCAACGCCTATCTCGCGCAACTTGAACTTGGCGGCAGAGAATCGGATCCGCGTGAGACGATAGAATATCTGGCGGAGAAGCTCGATCGACCCGCGCTACGCGAGATCGAGCTAGAGGACAACGACCTGCATTACACGTTCGCGAAGTCCGATCCTGTTGTCGTGAGGTTCTTCGAGGATCGCATCTGCTTACGTCTCAGCTTCGCGAAGATGCGACTGGGCGCGCAGGAATGGGAGGATCTCGAAGTCGTCGTCAACTACCGCCCGTCTATCGGGCCCGACGGCCAGCCGACGTTCACACGCGACGGCGTCGTCGAACTCTATGGCCCCACCAATATCAAGACGCTGCTCCCGCTGCGCGCGATCTTCGCCAAAGTCTTTGCCGCGCAACGCCAGTTCGATCTCAAGCCCGAAATGCTCGCCGAAGACGATCGCTTCTACGGCCTGCAACTCGGCTTACTGCGCGTTAAGCCCGGTTGGCTCGCCGTCAGCGTCGTCCGCGACGACGCCGCATACGACGCCGTGCAGTAGTTGTCGCACACCGCACTCTCGCTCCGCGTAAACCCACGCTGCACTCTCGCTCCCTGCTGCATGTTTGTCCTCTGCGGCCGGACGGGCCGGTGGCGACGGCGCCACTCCCGGATCGCGCTGCCGCGCGGATAGCGGATCGTCGCTCGCGTTGCTCGCTTGTTGCGGCGAGGGTAACCGCTCCCGTTGGTCCCTGGCTTTTTTGGGAGAGGAAGGGGATAGGCGCTCGCGTTGCTCGCTTGTTGTGGCGAGGGTACCCGCTCCCGTTGGTCGCTGGCGGAGTGTGGGGGAGAGAAAGTGGATAGGCGCTCGCGTTGCTCGCTTATCTCCACGCCGCCCATACGCCGACGAGCGGTCTCCGAGGGTCAGCGAGGTTAACCGTGACTCGCAGTCACGGGCGCCGCATGGCGTCGGGTACTACGCCTACGACTGCACTCCCCGCAATATGCCAACGTTGTCCGCCATATCAACGCCCGCCCGTATGCCAACGAGCGATCTCCGAGCGCGAGCGAGGTTAACCGTGACTCGCAGTCACGGGCGCCGCATGGCGTCGGGTACCATGCCTACCACTGCCCGGAGATTGCGGACGGAATCACGCTGACGTTGCAAGAAATAAAATACTCCCGCTATCGCAACAAGCGACCAACGGGAGCGATTATTCTCACGCACACCAAGCGAGCAACGCGAGCGTATATCTATATATTAAACCTGC
>JAZRWE010000038.1:0-28706 GCA_045599605.1 Thermoguttaceae bacterium | reverse complement strand
AATTCCCTCCGCAAAACAGCGTCTTCAATCCGGGCACGGGAGAAAGATCCAACTGCTCGATCTCATTTGTACCGCAAAACAGAGCGGTCAAACCGGGCACGGAAGAAAGATCCAATTGAGTTAACTGATTCTTGTAACAATACAACTCCGTCAAATTAGTCGCCGAAATGTCCAATTGCTCTAATTGATTATCGCTACAATCTAGCGACAATAATTTCCCGCAATGCGAGACGTTGACGACGGTAAGTCCCAGACCGCAAACTCTGACAAATTTAAGTTCTTCGCACCCCGAAAGATCGAAAACGCCGCCGAGAAGCTTGTTCTTTCCCTCCGTTAACTCCGGATAAGAAATGTCAACGCTCTGTAAACGGCCATGCTCGTTCCAACGGAGACCTCTATCATCTGCCGCCAATCCCATCGCTTCGAGCTTCTCGCGATCGTGCGCGTTATAACGGAGTCCGCTATCATCTGTCAAGAAATCAGTTGCTTCGGGTTTCTCATGTTCGTGTTCGTTATATTGATTCAACGAGCAACCTCTTGTATTGTCCGTAACCGGCGGTTGCACCACTATAAACTTCCCCCTCTCGGCAAGTTGCACCACTCCGACAACTTCAAGCAAGCTAGGATCGCAATGCACCTCGCACTGCCCGACGCCTTCCGGAAGCGCGAAACTCGTCAGAGCGTTGCCCTCACAGTGAACCTCTTTTATAGACCGACACTGCGAGAGGTCCAAGCTCGTCAATTGATTGTCGCCACAATACAAACTCAATAAACTGGGTACGGAAGAAAGGCACAACGACGTTAAGCCATTGTTCTGACAATCTAGCCACAACAATTTACTCGCAGAAGAAAGGTCCAAGCCCGTTAAGTCATTGTTGTGACAATACAGATACCTCAATTCGTGCAAGGAAGAAAGGTCCAATGACGTTAAGTGATTACAGTCACAATTCAAACTCGCCAATCTGGGTACAGAAGAAAGGTCCAACGACGTCAACCGATTACTGTTAAGGTTCAATCTTTTGAGACTCGTACAACCGCGGATATTTAAGTCACTAATGGCTCTAAACGACAAATCTAACGTCTCTAATTTTCTACAATCGGAAACGTCTACTCCTATAATGCCTTGGCGAGGGATTTCAACAGATATCAGTTCCTCGCACCCCGAGAGATCAAGAACTCCACCGAAACGCTTATCCTCATCTTCTTTAACCACAGGCACAGGTACGACGATCCTCTGTAAACGGCCATTCTCATTCCATCTAAGCGCTTTATCCTCAACCGCAAGCCCCATCGCTTCGACTTTCTCGCGATCGTGTTTGTTATATACAACTATAAACTTCACCTTCTCGGCAAGTTGCGCGACGCCGGCGATTTCGAGTAAACTAGGAGCACAATATACTTTACTTTGTTTAACGCCTCTCGGAAGCGTGAAGCTCGTCAGAGCGTTACCCTCGCAGTGAACCTCTTTTATAGATCGACACCGAGAAAGATCAAGTTCGGCAAGCTTGTTGTTCTCGCAACAACAGGAATGAAGTTCAGCGCAAGTCGAAACATTCAACGACTTCAATTGATTGTCGCTACAATTTAACTCAGCTAACTCGGTCGCAGAAGAAAGATCCAACGACGCCAAGTCATTACAATAAAGGTCCAAAAGTTTTAGTTTCACACAACCGCGTAGATTTAGGTTATTAATGGAGTTATCCGACAACCCTAACGTCTCTAATTTTCCACAATCGGAAACGTCTACTCCTATAATGCCTCGGCGGGGGATATCAACAGATATCAGTTCCTCGCACCCTGAGAGATCAAGAACGCCGCCGAAACGCTTGTCCTCACCCTCTGTGCCCACAGGCTCTGGCACGACTATCATCTGTAAACGGCCGTTCTTATTCCAAACAAGAGATTGATCCCCAACCGTCAACCCCATCGCTTCGACCTTAGCGCGATCGTGTTTGTTATATACAACTATAAACTTCACCCTATCGGCAAGCTGTGTGACGCCGACGACTTCGAGCAAGCCAGGATCACAATGCACAGTACACTGTGTAAACTCGGTCGCTGAAGAAAACTCCAAGCCCGTTATGTCATTGTTGTGACAATACAGAAACCTCAATTCGGGCAAGGAAGAAAGGTCCAACGACGTTAAATCATTGTCGTGACAATCCAACCACGTCAATTCGAGCACAGAAGAAAGGTCCAACGACGTTAAGTGATTACAGCCACAATCCAAACTCACCAATCCAGGCACGGAAGAAAGGTCCAACGACGTCAACCGATTACTGTTAAGGTTCAATCTCTTGAGACTCGTACAACCGCGGACATTTAAGTCACTAATGGATCTAAACGACAAATCTAACGTCTCTAATTTTCTACAATCGGAAACGTCTACTCCTATAATGCCTTGGCGGGGGATTTCAACAGATATCAATTCCTCGCACCCCGAAAGATCAAGAATGCCGCCGAAAAGCTTATTCTCCCCCTCCGTGCCCACAGGCTCTGGCACAACGATCATCTGTAAACGGCCGTTCTTATTCCAAACAAGAGATTGATTCCCAACCGTCAACCCCATCGCTTCGACCTTAGCGCGATCGTGTTTGTTATATACAACTATAAACTTCACCCTATCGGCAAGCTGCGCAACGCCGTCAACTTCGAGTAAGCCAGGATCACAATATACTTTACATTGTTTAACGCCTCTCGGAAGCGTGAAGCTTGTCAGAGCGTTACCCTCGCAGTGGACCTCTTTTATAACTGGACAACGAGAGAGAGCAAGTTCGGTAAGCTTATTGTTCTGACAAAACAGATACTCCAATTTTGGTGCGTAAGAAAGGTCTAACGATGTTAAGTTATTGCCATGACAATCTATTTTTCCCAATTCGTGCACGGATGAAAGGTCTAACGACGATAAGTCATTGTCGTAACATTCTAGCGTCGTCAATCCGGGTACGGAAGAAAGGTCTAACGACGTTAAGTCATTGTCTCCACAGTACAGATATTCCAATTTGGTCGCAGAAGAAAGGTCTAACGACGTCAACCTATTACTGTTAAGATTCAAAACCCTGAGACTCGTACAACCGCAGATATTTAGGTCGCTAATTGATTTATACGACAAATCTAACCTATCTAATTTTCGACAACCGGAAACGTCGACTCTTGTAAAACCTTGATTGTGGATACTAACAGATACCAGATCCTCGCACCCCGAAAGATCAAGAACTCTACCTAAATGCGCAGACACGACGATTCCTTGTAAACGGCCATGCTCGTTCCAATCAAGGCAGTTATTTCTAGCCGTCAACCCTATCGCTTCAACTTTCCCGCGATCATGTTTGTTAATTTTTTTCGAAACCGGTGGTTGAACCGCAATAAACTTCACCTTCTTCTTGGCTAATTGTGTGACGCCAGCAATTTCGCATAAGCGAGAATCACAATACACAGTACACTGTTTAACGCCTTCTGGAAGCGTGAAACTAGTCAGAGCGTTTCCCTCGCAGTGAACCTCTTCAATAGTTCGCCAAGCGAAAGGTTCAAAAGTTCGACAACGAGAGAAATCAAGTTCGGTAAGCTTGTTGTTCTGACAGAAACATTCTTTAAGTTTTTTGCAAGCCGATACTTCCAAGTGCGTTAAATTATTATCGTGACAATCTAGCGTCGTCAATCCAGGCGCGGGAGAAAGGTCTAACGACATTAAGTCATTACCACTAAGTGTCAATTTCTTAAGACCGACGCAACCGTGGACATTTAGTTCGTTAATGAAGTTATCTGATAAATCTAATGTCTCTAATTTCCCGCAATCGGAAACATTGACGTTAGTAAGAACATTATAGGTAATTCTGACGGATTTCAGCTCATCGCATCCTGAAAGATCGAGAATGTCGTCGAGAAGTTTATCTTCCCCCTTCACTAACCCTGGAAAATTTAGAATGGCGACCTTAACCAAACGTCCATTCTTATCCCAACCGAAAACTTTATCCTCAACCGACAATCCCATTGCCTCGACCTTCGCGCGATCGTGCTTGTTATACTGCATCACAATTCACTCCTTTTTTAAGCGTTTACCGGGATATCGATTGAAAGAGAACAGCTTTCTACTGTGCGCACACAAATACTCGCAGTAAAAAAGCCGACCTGTCTATTACAGAAATTATAGTAGTCTACGCGTATCTCGCAATTCAGCGAGACTCAAAAAAATATTTTAACAAAAAAGATCGGCGTTCCGCGCACTCGCAAAACGCCGATTCTATTATCGTTCTATTTCACTAATATCGTACCGCGAGTATCACAGCCCGCGCGGACTATGATACCGCTCGATCAGTTTCCGAATAAGCAGTTCGAGGTCGGCTGCCTTGATCGTCAACCGCGCGTCGGGATCGCGATCCAGAACGGGCAACTCGCTCACGACTTTCAAGGTCTCCAGTTTCGCTTCCCACTTCATCAACTCGGTCAGCTCGTTTTGAGCCATCCTATCGATCGCGTGCGGTTCCGCGTCCTCGACGCTCGCCAATTTGAATAAGTTCTCGCACCCGTAAACGTTTAACGTCTTCAACGCCGTGTTCTTCCAAGACGCCGTTTGCAACGCGACGCAGCCGGAAAGATCTAGCGTTTCAAGTTTTACGCAGTCGTTGCACGCCAATTCCGTCAAGCGTTTGAGGCCGGTAAGATCTAGCGCGACAAGTTCTTTACAAGCGCCGCAATCCAACGCGCGCAACTCCGCGCAGTCGTCAAGTTCCAAGACGTTGAGTTTGTCGCATTTGCAACAATTCAGCGTCGTCAGTTCCGCGCAATACGCAAGATCTAACGCGCTCAGTTTCGCGCATTCGCTGCAATCGAGTTCGCGTAAGTTCTCGCTATACGAAACGTCCAATGCGTGAAGCTTGCCGCAGCCGTTGCAATACAGCGTCTCTAAATTAGGACAATACGAGACGTCCAACGCTTCAAGTTTGCCACACACGCTGCAATACAACGTCTTCAAACGAGCGCGTCCCGAAACGTCTAACGAAACGAGCTTGCCGCAACCCGCGCAGAAAAGGTTCGTTAAGCGTTCGCAACCGGAAACGTTCAGCTCCTCGAGCAACTTACATTCTCGACAATCGAGCGTTTCCAAATTGGGAAGCTGCGAGACCGCCAACGCCTCGACCCCGCTGCCCGCGCAGTTCAACGTCGTTAAGTCGTCGCAACCGGAAACGTCCAACGCCGGCAACCGCTTACAGTCTTCGCAATCCAACGCCTTTAATTTCCGACACTCGGAAACGTCGAGACAGACCAACGCTTTACAGTCGCTGCATTGAAGCGCCAACAGCTCCGGACAAGGCGCGGCTAATACTTCAAGTTCGTCGCATTTATTGCAATACAACTCGCTTAAATTGGCGAACCCGGTAAGATCCAACGTCATAAAGCTCATGCCGCTAAGATCCAACTTTTTGACTCGTCCGCTATTATCCCACTCGACGCGCTCGGCGTCGTTAGGATCGATACCAAGATTTTGAAGTTCATTAAGATCGTTAGGCTCGTAAACCATGATGCTCCCCTAATATAATTCAAGGAGTTGGAAACGGCGTCGGAACGACAAAAAACGCTTCCAACTTATATTTTCAATAACTTGCGTCTTAACCAAATCGTCCCTCTCTCGCTTTCGCTGCCGACGCGAGGAAAACGCCACATTACTCTGTATGCGTTTTTAGGGTCGTCTACGTCATACCAACAATATTATATGTAAAACTGAAGAACAACGCAAGAAATCAAATTCGACGTCTAGCATAAGGCGCGAAACGCCGAAAAAAAGAACTCGTCGCGTCAAGTCTAGGCAACGACAACTCTTACGCTAATAGCGCAACTTGATCGACGTTGAACGCAGCAACGGCGCGTATATCGTCGTCACGTTCGCGTCGCATTCCAGTAATTCAAGTTGCGGACAAAACGAGAGGTCGAGTCGCGTCAGCGCGTTACAGTCGCAAGTCAAGAATTTCAATTTCCTATTCTCGCGCAATTCTAACGCCGTAAGTTGATTACGACGACATTCCAATCTCCTCAGCAATCGGCATTCGGAGACGTCGAGCGTTTTGAGCGCGTTATCGGAGCAAAGCAAGACTCGCAGATCGACGCACCCGCTCAATTCGAGCCGTCGCAGCGCCGCGTTCGAGCAGTTCAGCGCGGTGAGTTTGTCGCAACCGCTCAGATCGAGCTCCGCCAACGCCGCGACTTCCGGCGCCGCGCCAAGTTCGAGTCCGAGCAGGCGTCCCAACGTGTTCCATTGCACGCGCTCGTCGGTCGGTTCCAACCCTAATTTTATTACGATATCCAGTTCTCGCGGGTCATAGTTGTTCATCGCAGGTTCCCTTTACATTTGCAGAAAAATCGTCATACGTTTACATTATCGATCGCCCCTCTGATACGAAGACTCGACGTTTTCGCAAACCCGTCAAGCTCGTATTGCTCTCGATTTTATCTTAAAACGCTCCTCGATGCAAATATTTTGCGCGGTGAACCTCTCGTAGTCGCGGCGCCGCGGTCTTATACGATTCTACGGCAAAAAAAATCGGCGCTCCGCGAAAACGCGAAACGCCGACTGCGTCGTATTATCTAATTACGTCATGGCTCATTTAGAGCGCGCGCCGGACAACTTACCCCAGACGTTCTTGTTGACGGCTTCACGCCAACGTTGGATCATGGCGTAGACCGGAGGCAGGAACCCAACGCCGACGACGGTCGCGGCGATCATGCCCCAACCGGTCGTGATACCGACGATCTGACGCGAGACGGAGCCCGCGCCGTGCGCGATCATCAACGGGATAACGCCGACGACGAAGCAGCCCGCCGTCATCATGATCGCGCGGTAGCGTTGACGCATACCGTTGATTGCGGCGTCTTCAATAGATTCGCCCGCCTCGCGCTCTTGCTTCGAGAACTCTACCGTCAAGATGGAGATCTTACTCGCAAGACCGAGGAGCATGATCAAGCTCAATTGCCCGTAGACGTCGAGGTTGATACCCTTGTACTTCATCGCGATCATCGCGCCGAGCGTCGCGAACAATACGAACAACAATACGGCGAGCGGGATCGTCCACGACTCGTATTTACCCGCAAGGAACAGGTAACCGAACGCCAACGACAGCATCAACAACATGCCGAGCTTACCTTCGTTACCGCGTTGGTGGTAAGACAAGTCGGTCCAGTCGACGTGGTAGTTGTTCATGAAGTTGTCGCGAACGCATTGCTCGATATCGTTCATAATGTCGCCAGTCGAAGCGCCCGGAAGCGTCAAGACCGTGATCGGAACGCACATCGCTTGGTTGAAACGCGTGATGCGTTGCGCGCCAAGTTCGTAGCGCAGCGTCGCCAATTCCGACATCGGGATCTGTTCGCCAAGGTGGTTGCGGACCGTCAGTTCGTCCATATTGCCGACGTTGGCGCGGTCCGCTTCGTCAGCTTGGACCTTGACCTTGAACGAATAGCCGTAGGTGTTGAAGTCGTTGACGTACAAAGACGCGATCTTCATCTGCAATGCGGAATAGACTTCGGCTTTGGAGGATTGCAGCGCGGCGGCGGCTTGTTGGTCGACGTCGAGATACAACTGCGGGGTACTAGCCGTATAAGAACTAAACGCGTAAGCGATAGTCGGGAACTTCTCTTTATCGTTGAGCAAGCCGAGCAGCTTACCCATGGAACGCTCCATTTCGACCGGCGTGCCCAACTGGTTGGACAACATGAACGAGACGCCGCCCGTCGCGCCAAGTCCCATGATCGGAGGGGGTTGGAACGCGGTAACCGTCCCCATCGGGATAGAGGCGCAGCTCTTCATAACGTTTTCGCGTATCGCGTCGATCGACAGATCCGGGGTCTTACGCAACGCCCAGTCGTCGAGGTCGATAATACCCAGACCGACGTTTTCGCAAAGCCCGGAGAGGAACGAGTAACCGGAGACCGCGATGATCTTCTCAACGCCGGGGATCTCCAAGCACGCGTCTTGGAACTGCTTCAACGCCTCGTTCGTACGATTCAGCGTCGCGCCTTGCGGAAGCAGGATCTCGCACAACAACGCGCCTTTGTCTTCGTTAGGAATAAAACCTTCCGAGAGCTGGTGGTACGCGAGTTTGTTGCCGTAAGCGACCGCGCAAAGGATCAACAAGACGACCAAGCCGCGGCGAACGAACAACTTCGCGATACCGAGGTACGCGTTGCGCGTGGAGCCGATGATCCAGTCGAAGAAGCGGAAGATGAAGTTCTTTTTCTTCGTTTCGTCGTGTTCGCGCAGCAAGATCGCGCACAACGCGGGGCTAAGCGTCAACGCGTTGACCGCGGACCACAAAATAGCCACGCACATCGTGACCGAGAACTGCTTATAGATCGTGCCGACGATGCCGCCAAAGAACGACAACGGCAGGAAGATCGCGACCATAACGAACGTCGACGCAAGGATCGCGCCCGTCGTCTGAACCATCGATTTGACCGCCGCGTCGTAAGGCGTAAGGTGTTCTTGTTCCAACAGACGCGTACAGTTCTCGACGACGATAACGCCGTCGTCGACCAACAAACCGACGACCAAGATCAAGCCGAACATCGACAAGACGTTGATCGAGTAGCCAAGCAATGACATGACGAAGAACGTGCCGAGCAGCGATACCGGGATCGCGACCGCCGGGACGATCGTCGCGCGCCAGTCTTGCAAGAAGAAGTACGTTACCAAGACGACCAGGACGAGCGTCATGACCAACGTGAAGACGATCTCCTTGATACTCTCGCGAATGAATTCCGTCGGGTCGTAACCCAAATGGCAGTCGACGCCGTCAGGCAGACCGCGCTCTTTAAGGTCGGCGACGATCGCGTTCGTATGATTGATAACGTCGATAGCGTTCGCGCCCGATTGACGATAGATCGCGACCGCGCAAGACTTCATCGTCGGCTCGCCTTTGACGTGCCAGAACGAGTTGTTAGAATAGCGTTCGCCGCCAAGCTCGATACGCGCGACGTCGCCAAGCGTGACTTGACGTCCGTCCGTCGTCGTGGTGACGATCATCTTCTCAAATTCCGTGGCGGTGCGTCCGCGTCCGGGCGCGTCGACCTTCAACTGCAAATAATCGCTCGCCTCTTCCGCGCCTAACGTACCGATCGACGCTTGGACGTTCTGCGTCTGCAACGCCTTGACGACGTCCGACGCTTCCAGCCCCAGACCGTTGAGCTTCAACGTGTCGAGCCAGATACGCATCGCGTAAGAACGCTCGCCTTGGATCTCGCAGTCGGAAACGCCTTCAACGCGCGCGAAACGGTCTTTGACGTTCATACGGACCCAGTTGGAGAGGTCGAGATACGACATGCTTTGGTCGTCGTCCGTCGTCGTGAAGACGTACATACCGACCATGTCCGTAGAACGTTTCGCGACTTTAACGCCGATCGTATTGACTTCGGCGGGCAACTTCGTCTGCGCGCGCACTACCGCGTTTTGCACGTTGACCTGCGCGATGTCGTCGTCGGTGCCGGGCTCGAAGTAGAGCGTCAGGTAGTAAGAACCGGAGTTTTCGGAGTTCGAGTTGTAGTAGATCATATTCTCGATACCGTTACACTCTTCTTCAATAAGCGAGGCGACGGTCTCGGCCATGATCTGAGAGGAAGCGCCAGGGTACTGCGCGAGTACGTAGATACACGGCGGCGCGACTTCGGGGTATTCCGCGATAGGCAAGCGGAAGATACACAAGACGCCGAGCAAAGAGATCGTTAGCGAGATAACTAACGACAACTTCGGTCGGTCGATAAACATTTTTGTAAACATGCGATCGGTTCCCCTTTACCTCATTCGGCGTCATTTTCGACGGCGGGAGCGCCGTTCGCGGTACTGGTTTCCCACGAGGCGTAAGGCACTTCTTCGACCTTAGCGCCGTCCGTCAACTTGTTCATACCTTCGACGACGATCGTTTCATCGATATCGACGCCTTCGTTAATGACGTAGTAGTTGTCGGAGATGGGACCAAGTTTGACAAAGCGTTTCTCGGCGACGCCGTTCTTGACGACGTAGACGTAGTTGCCTTCGGGCGCGGTTTGGATCGCGGATTGCAAAACGGCCGGAACCGGCGCGGGCAACTTGCGAGAGAGCATGACCGTCACGTAAGAGCCGGGGAAGAAGCGGTTATCGACGTTGTCGAGCGTCGCCCAAATGACGATCGTGTTGGTCGTCGGGTCGACGTGGTTGTCGACGAGGTCGATCTTCGCTTCAGGATAGGTCTCGATCATCTTGGAATCGGTGCGGCTGGAACCGACCGGGCAGATCTTGACTTGCGCGAGGTCGCGGATGCGCTTTTCGCCTTCGTAAGTCGTATTGAAGACGCTTTCGCCAATAGCGAAACGGACGTGGATCGGCGCGAATTGACGAACGTCGACGAGCTTGCCCGTCTGAGGCGTGACCAAGTTACCGCGAGTGACCGTCACTTTACCGATACGGCCCGCGATGGGAGAAGCGATCTTCGTGTAAGAGAGCGTGTTCGCCGCGTCGGTCAACGCCGCTTCGCAGATCTTGACCGTCGCGTTCGCTTGAGCGAGACCTTGAGTCGCGTTGTCGAGGTCAGCTTGCGACCCCGCGTTACGATCGAAAAGGTTCTTCGCGCGGTCGTACGTCGTTTGCGCGTTCAGTTGCACCGCTTTCGCTTGTTCAAGATTAGCGACCGCAGTTTGGTAAGCCGCTTGGTACGTCGTGTCTTCAAGTTCGAAAAGAACGTCGCCGACATTGACCGCGTCCCCTTCTTTGAAGTTGATCTTTTGGATCCAGCCGGTGACGCGCGGCACGATATCGACTTCTTCGATCGCGACGACGCGTCCGGCGTATTGACGCGCTTGCAGCGTGTTCAACCCCATCGCCTTATCGACGGCGACGACTGCGGGGGGTTGTTCTTGTTGTTGTTGCGCCTCGTCGTCGGATTGCGCGACGGCGACTCCGGCGACGCGGTTAGTAGAATGCGACTCGCGGACGCAGTAAACGGCAACGCAGCAGACCGCTACGGCAGCCGCCAACACCATTCGTCTTTTTCTCATTTCATTCTTTCGCATACTATGTATAGAAGCGTTCATCCGGCGCGGGTCCTCCGCTTGTAATCGATCGTATAAATAACTGCCGAGTCGATCGTGAAACTACTAGGCGACAACGGACCTCTACCGCTTCGCCGCGGTCATACTACCGCGAATGATTGCCAAGCTTAAAAGCGCTCGGGTGGCTTTCGGTTCGACGACTATATTACATCAAAATGCGCCGGGATATCGTCTAGCCGCGGGTACATACCCATATAAACTACTCTATTTTACCAACGCTCGCGCTTACGTCAAGATAACGCAAGAACCGAGTTAGCGCCTGTTTAGCGCATATGTCGGTCGACAAAATCGGATTATACGGCGCAATCCGACCCCAATATCGTCGGTGGCGGAACTCGAACGCGAGAGGGGCGGTTTTCGGCTCGCACCCCTTGAAAACAACGCCGACGCGAGTAAAATTTTAAGTTGAAGCCGTCTCTTTTGTCGAGGCGACCAAACCCAAGATCCACGTCCATATCAAAGCGGCGGAGAGTTTAAAATGAACGTCGAATACGACAAACAACACGACTTCCTGATCGGAGTGGATTCCGACGGATGCGCCTTCGACACGATGGAACTGAAGCACAAGGAATGTTTCATTCCGAACATCATCCATCATTGGGACTTGAAGGGCGTCAGCAAGTACGCTCGCGAAGCCGCCGAATTCGTCAATCTCTACTCGAAGTCTCGCGGATGCAACCGCTTCCCGGCGTTGATTGAAGTATTCCGCCTGCTCCAAAAGCGTCCCGAAGTCGTCGCGCGCGGCGCCAAGATCGAGATCCCCCAAGTCCTCGTCGACTGGATCGAACAAGAGACCAAGCTCGGGAACCCCGCGCTGATCGAATACGTCAAAGAGCACGACGATCCCATACTCCAAAAGACGCTCAAGTGGTCTATCGAAGTCAACGAGACCATCGACCGCATCTGTGGCGAAGGCGTTCCGCCCTTCCCGATGGTCGCCGATTCGCTCGCGAAAGCGTGTGAAAAAGCCGATATCCTCGTCGTTTCCGCTACTCCGCAAGCCGCGCTCGAAAAGGAATGGTCGAAACAAGGACTCAAACAATACGTTCGCGCGATCTGCGGGCAAGAAGTCGGCAATAAAAAAGAACAACTTGCGTCCGCGCAACGCTACGCCGCGAATCACACCCTGATGATCGGCGACGCACCCGGCGACTACAAAGCCGCTCGCGCTAACGACGCGCTCTTCTTCCCCATCAATCCCGGCGAAGAAGAAGCAAGTTGGAAACGCTTCTACGAAGAAGGACTCGACAAGTTCCTCAACGAAGAATTTGCCGGCGCGTACCAACAAGAACTGCTCGACGACTTCGATTCGCATTTGCCCGCGCTTCCGCCGTGGAAACAGCTCGACTGAGCGCGAAAATGACGCGGTCGCATAGCAAGAGATAATATGGAGGCAGACAATCATGATGTGTCCTTTTTGTCATAAAGACGACGATCGCGTCGTCGAGACGCGCGCTAGCGACGACGGTTTCGTTATTCGGCGTCGGCGCGTCTGCCAGCGATGCGGCAAACGCTTCACGACCTACGAGCGCATCGAGCAAGCCGACGTCCGCGTGATCAAGCGCGACGGTTCTCGCGTGCCGTTCGACCGCAATAAGCTTCGCGAAGGTATCGAGCGCGCGTGTTGGAAACGGCCGATACGCGATTCGCAGATCTCCGAACTCGTCGCCGAACTCGAGTCCTCGTTTGAAGGCGAGGTCGAGATCGAATCGCAGCAGATCGGCGAGATGGCGATGGCGTTGCTCAAGAAGCTCGACGAGATCGCGTTCGTGCGTTTCGCGAGCGTGTACCGCAAATTCAATACGGCTAAAGATTTCTCGGAAGTGTTGGCGGAGACGTTGGCGCGCGATAAATGAGTATCGGTCGCGCCGTCAGATAGAAAGATCGTACATAGATCAAGGAGTAGTGTTCCAAGATGGGTAAACTCGACGCGTTTCAAGAAATTATGCAAACGTCGGCGCCGTTGTCGACGCTGACCTGGACCGGGGTCGGCGGCCCGATCGAATACCTGGCGCGGCCGCGCTCCGAGGACGAACTCGTCGCCGTCTTGAAGGCGTGCGCCGAAGACGAGGTCGAAGCGCGCGCGCTCGGCGACGGCTCCAACATCTTAGCGTCCGACGCAGGCGCGCCGGGCATGGCGATCGCGTTGTCGGAAGAGGCGTTTTGCCGTATCGAGTTCAACGCGCCTTACGTCACGGCCGGCGCGGGCGTAAAGCTCGGGAAACTCGCCACCGCCACCGCCGGCGAAGGACTTGGCGGACTTGAGAGCATGGTCGGCATCCCGGGCACGGTCGGCGCCGCCGTCGCGTCTAACGTCGCAACTCACGACGCCGCGCTCGAGCAATTCGTGGAGAGCGTTCGCGTCGCCGATTACGACGGCAATATCGTCGACCTCACGAAAGACGAACTCGTTTTCGGACGTCGCACGAGCAATCTCGAAAACTCGATCGTGATCGCCGTCAAATTCAAGTTGTATCCGGAAGACGCGGAAGCGCTATTGAAGAGACTGCAAAAGATCTGGATCGTGCGCGAGAAGCGTCGTCCGCAGCTCGAACAAGGCGGGTTCGCGAGAATGTTCAAAGACCCGCGCGGCGTCAACGCCGCAGACCTCGTCGCGGAATCAGGTTTCACCGGCGCCAAGATCGGCTCCGCCTCCGTATGCGAAGAGGATCCGAACCTCGTGGTCGTCGAACCCGGGTGTTCCGCAGACGACGTCAAACGCCTGCTCTCGCTCATCGAAACGCAAGTACGCGAACGCATGGGCGTCGACATCGAGCGCGAACTCGTTATCTGGTGATAGGACGTCAAAAAGTATACACTTGTCGCATAAGGCGATAAGCACAGAAGGTAAAGAAGACAGAAAATGGATCGAGAATTTTTCATTCCTAAGGGCTACAGTTTCGCGGGCGTCAACTGCTCCATCAAGCCGAATTCGACGAAATTAGATTTTGGTCTTATCGTCTCGGATCGTCCCGCGGCCGCGGCCGGCGTGTATACGACGAATCTTAACTGCGGCGCTCCGGTCGCTTACGACCGCGAACGCACTCCCGGCGAAGGCTTCCGCGCGATCGCGACGGATTCCGGCGTCGCCAACGCCTGCACGGGCCAACTTGGTCTCGAAAACGCTCGTAAGATGGCCGCGCTTGCCGGCGAAGCTATTGGCGCCAACGCGGACCAAACGCTCGTCATGTCGACCGGCGTCATCGGCGTGCAACTCCCGATGGATCGCGTCGCTATCGGCGCCGAGAAAGCCGCCGCTAAGCTCGGTTCTAGCGTCGACGATTTCGAAAAGGCGTTGGAAGCGATGATGACGACCGACACGCGCAAGAAGTTGGTCTCGCGCGAGAAGACGCTTCCTAACGGCGTCACGGTCCGCGTAGCGGGCATGTGCAAAGGCGCGGGCATGATCGGCCCGAATATGGCGACGATGCTTGGTATTATCGTGACGGACGCGGCGGTCAAAGCTGCCGACTTGCAAACGCTGTTGCGCGCTTCTGTTGAAGACACGTTCAACTGCGTCAGCGTCGAAGGTCACACGAGCACGAGCGACACCGTCTTGCTTATGGCGAACGGCGCCGCCGATCCCACCCCACTCGAAGGCGAAAATCTTGAAGCGTTTGGCGCGTTGCTGCTTGATATGTGTCAAGAACTGGCCCCGTTGATCCCCAACGACGGCGAAGGCGCCTCGCACCTCATCACGATCGACGTCACCGGCGCGCCCGACCGCGCTTCCGCCAAGCTCATTGCGAAGACGGTCGCCAACGACGCGCTCGTCAAGACCGCGATCTGCGGGGCCGACCCGAACTGGGGTCGTATCGTCTCCGCGACCGGTCGTTGCGGCGTTCCCTACGACCCGAGCAAAGTCGCGCTCAAAGTCAACGGTTTCCTGCTTTACGAAAACGGCGCCCCCGTCGCGTTCGATAAGAAACAAGTCTCCGATAACATCAGAGCGAATCGCAATACGAGTTTCGAGATCTTCTTTGCCGAAGGCGACGGAAAATGCCGCTTCTGGACCTCCGACTTGACCGTCGATTATATCCATATCAACGCCGACTATACTACCTGATCCCCGCGTAAGACGCTGTTAGAATCAGGTTTATGAATTTGCCCGTCCTCATGTCGCACACGAGGACGGGCTTTTTTATTGCCGTATTTTCATTCTGTCGCGTTTTTTACGGCGAACGCGGCGGCGATCGCGATCTATTACTTCAAAATAATTTGGCGCGCCGATCTAATATAGATATAATACAAACAATAGGGAAAGGCGTGACGGCGCCCCTAGACGTCGTACGCAAATAACAGCAGTAGCCCGTACAAATGTGTTGCAAGGAACACCGAAATGAACGAACAGCAAGCGACGTTCTTTAACGCGATATGTAAAGTCAGAGAAATTGGTGCGAAATCTTTTGATGAACCATTTATGCACGGCCTTATAGACAGCGTTGTTGATAAGTATACCGATCAAGCCCATTTCATTTACGAGCTTCTTCAAAACGCAGACGACGCGAAAGCGACGACGGCACGATTTATTCTTTCTTCAGAAGACCTGATCTTCGCTCATAACGGTAGCAGACATTTTTCAGTATCCGACCCAGCCAAAGAAGCCGAAGATTCCGCAAACGGGCGTCTTGGAGATATCAACGCGATCACGTCTATCGGCAATTCCATTAAGAACGAGGCGCAGATCGGCAAATTCGGCGTAGGCTTCAAAGCGGTATTTCAATACACAAAGACTCCCTATATCTACGATCCGGTATTTCGTTTCAAGATCGATAAACTCATCGCGCCTCACGCGTTGAAAGACGATCACTCGCAACGTCGCGCCGACGAGACGTTGTTCGTATTTCCCTTCAACCACCCGGCCCGACAACCGCAAGAAGCGTACGAAGACGTCGATGCCAAACTCAATAATCTAACTTTTCCGCTTCTATTCTTGTCTCATCTTCAAAAAATTGAATTCCAACACGACGCAAAGCGCGGTTCCTACACGAAAGATATCGTCAGAACTATCGTTTACGGCGATACGATCGCGGAACACATTCGTCTTACTCAACCCAACAGCGGCGAGTCCGTTGACGAATTATGGCTCTTCTCGCGAACCGACGAAAACGGCCGAAGATACTCCGTTGGCTTTTTCCTTGACGCCCAAGGCCATTTGAAACCGATCCGTAGACCCGCGTTCTGTTTTTTCCCGACAAAGGAAGACACCCACTTAAACTTCATCCTTCACGCGCCGTTTTTGCTCACGGACAGCCGTGAAGGCATAAAAGCAGGAAATTCCTATAACAGGGATCTCATTCAAAAATTAGCAGTCTTAGCTGCGGATTCGCTAGAACATTTACGCGATATTGGATTAGAAAGTTCCACGTGCTTGATAGACGACAATATCGTCAATATTATTCCCGTTTCACGCATACATTTTCATCCGTATGATAGAGACCGTGTTTCATTTTTACCGTTCTACGACGAGATCAAGAAAAGATTCCAAAAGGCCAAACTCATTCCGTCTGCCGACGGATACGTTACCTCGGAACACGCTTATTGGGCGGAGTACCCCGCCTATACGGAACTATTTTCCAATAAACAACTAGCGGATATTGTCGACGATCCAGACGCGCAATGGGCGTTTACCTCGCGTGGGCGTAATGCGCTACGTAATTCGTCCTCAGATCTTTTTTTGTTTATCGAAGATCTCGTAAAAGCCAATCTTGACGACGACACGATTCTTAAAGGGCGCGTCAGAGAGAATGCTTATTCAATCAAAGGAATTACAGAAACCTTTATTGAGACTCAATCGATCGAGTGGTTACATAAATTCTACAAGTGGTTATCCGCCTCCAAGGAAAGAAGCAATTTTGCCAAAAACCATCCGTTATTTCTCGATCAAAACCGTAAAGCGGTCGCAGCGTTGGATAAGAAGGGCCAACTCGCGCTTTTTTTACCAACGGAAGACGAAAACGGCTATTCGGTAGTGCATCCCGATTTACTGTCAGATCCCGATACGAAAATATTCCTCACCCAAACGATCGGAATCAAAGAACCGGAATTAAAAGACCTGATCTACGCTAAGATACTGAAACGTTATGAAGCGGGAGAACCTAGTAATATCGACGCCGATTTCAGACAATTTTTAAAATACTATTGTCAGTGTAGCAAGCAAGAATGTACTAACTTTATCGCCGATATTAAAGAGTATAAATTTCTGAGAAGCGAATGCAATGGCACAGAATCCATTGGCAAGGCTTCGGATATGTATATTCCCAACGAAGACCTCCGAGCCTACTTTGAGACCAAGCCTAATACTCAATTTATCATTCTTGAAAAATATAAACAAATGGTTGATAATGAGTATAAAGATAAACTATTAAATTTCTTATTGGACTTAGGCGTCAAAAAAGCCATTTCAGTCGACTCACGAAAAATTACTTATGACGAATATTGTAACGATCCAAAATTTCGAGAGACTCACCGCCTTCCCCATACAACGAAAAATAATCGTTCCAAAATTTTTTGGGACGAAAAAGAAATTGACGGTTGTCATGAAATTATTGAATATATTATAAAATATAAAGACCCAAGAAAATCAGTAATTTTATGGAAGACGTTAGCAAAAATAATAGAAAGTCACGTCTATAATTCTTACAGCAGTTACAGTTCCAACTGGTTTTCATTAGAAGGAATACTTACTGGAGTATTACACTATTTTTATGGTTCTTCACGTTACGAGTCCTTTCCGTCGTCAATTATTCGCCTCTTACGAGAAAGCGCCTGGTTACAAGATAAGACAGGAGCATTTGTTCCGCCTAACGAGTTATACCTAGAAGATCTAGCTGAAGCGTACGACGTCTCGTCTGAGTACGCTTCACTATTGCTAGAATTTCTGGGCGTCAAAGAAAAGAGCGTCGAGGAAGTTCCGGAACAAGACGACAGCAACCTCACCGACGAACAGCGTGAAAAAATTGACATTGCTGAATTACTTCGTGCCGCTGGGATCAAATCGAAAGAGGAGATCCAAGAACTCCTAGACTTGAAACGTCAAAAAGAAGCGGAAGAAGAAGCGGAGCGCCTAGAGGCGGAACGCGCAGCCGCGCGACTCGCCGATGCACTTAACTCCGGCGATTGCGCCCCTAATGCCGCGTCCGAGGAGGTTGACGAACAGGAAGACGACGAACAAGCCCCCGTCGAACGTCGGCAAGGTTCCGAACCGCGTTCCTCTCGTAGCGCCTCGTCTAAGTCCTCCGCAAGCGGTTCTCGGGATAGAGCCTCTTCGCGTCGTGACGACGATAACGACGATAACGACGAAGACGACGACGCACTCGACGATATTCTCAACACAGAAGACGACGCCGATACGGAAGACTCGACGCAGCCGCAACCACGCGAGAGAATGCGGCGCCGTCAAACTACGCGGAACGTCGTTCGTGATATTTACAACAGAACTAAGTCCAAGTCGGATAACAAATCCGATCCAAGCGCTTTTAACGACGACGAAGAAGAGGACGAAGACGAACGCACGCCCGCGTTGGTGGATTACAATAAGAAGATCGAACGCGCAAAGCGTAAGAGCGCCGAAGAGATATGTCGGATCGCGCATTACGAGGAGCTACAATCTCGCGCTTGCGAATTAGATCGCGAGAATAAATACTCTTACGCGTGGTTTACGACGCTTCTCGAGATGGAGAGCGTCAACAGCGGAGAAGCCAACGCAGATAAAAAAGAGGTCAAGATCAGTTTCGGTAAAGTCGAACGCGAACCGAACACCAAACGCACGTTGGTCTTGAAACATCCGAACAACTATATTCCTCAATTCATGGAAGATCTTGCCAATATTCCGCTTACCTTACATATGAGCGATAAGACGAAATCGATCGAGATCGAGGTCGCGAGCGTCAGGTCGTACACGTTGCGCGTGAAGGTGAAAGACGCCGCCACGCTCGACGGACTAGATCTCAACGCCGTTCAAGAAGCAACGATCGTCGTGACGAGTCCCGCGTTCCTCCTTGAAGAATTGCGCAAATGCTTTGACGAATTGAATTACGACGCCGACTACAATATGAAATCGAACCTCTGCGAGAATATCGAGTTCGTATTTGGCCCTCCCGGAACCGGCAAAACGACGCACCTTGCGCGCAACGTCCTTATCCCGCTGATGAAGTCGTCGGAAGCTTGTCGCGTCCTCGTCCTTACGCCGACCAACAAATCGGCGGACGTGCTCGTGAAGCGGATCATGGAGACGTCGGACGACGACTCTTATAACGACTGGCTCGTGCGTTTCGGCTCCACGGCCGACGAGGATATCGAACAAAGTCCGGTATACAAAGAAAAAGATTTCGACATTCGCAAACCGTCCAAGAGCGTAACGGTAACGACGATCGCGCGTTTCCCGTACGACTTCTTTATGGCGCGAGACGAGTCTGGTTTCCTACCTAAACGACTTTATCTACGCGATTTAGATTGGGATTATATCGTTATCGACGAAGCGTCGATGATTCCGATCGCGAATATCGTTTATCCGTTGTATCAGAAGAGACCGCGGAAGTTTATCATCGCCGGCGACCCCTTCCAGATCGAACCTATTACCTCGGTCGACCTCTGGAAAGACGAAAACATCTACAAGATGGTCGAACTCGACTCGTTCGCGACGCCGACGACGCAACCGCGAGCGTATAAAGTCGAGACGCTGACGACGCAATACCGCAGCGTGCCCGCCATCGGGGAGATATTCAGTAAGTTTGCGTACGACGGGATCTTAAAACACCATCGTCAACCGCAGACTCAACGCCCGTTGAACCTCGGAAACGAGCTAAAAGTCAAAACGCTTAACGTCGTAAAGTTCCCCGTGAGTAAGTACGAAAGTATCTACCGCGCAAAGAGGTTGCAGAAAAAAAGCTCATACCAGATCTATTCGGCGTTGTTCACGTTTGAATACGCCGCTCATCTGGCGCGCGCTATTGCGAAAAACAATCCCGGACAAGAATTTAAGATCGGCATTATCGCGCCGTATCGCGCGCAGGCGGACCTGATCGACAAACTGTTGGCGTCGGAAAAAATACCGCCCGAGGTCGACATACAGGCGGGTACTATACACGGCTTCCAAGGAGACGAATGCGATATCATCTTCGCGGTGTTCAATACGCCTCCGACGATATCGAACTCGAAACAGATGTTCTTGAACAAGCGCAATATCGTCAACGTATCCATCAGCCGCGCAAGGGATTACCTATTCGTCGTCATGCCGGACGACAAGACGGAAGATATCGGCAATCTCCGACTTGTCAACAGAGTGCGGAGCTTGATGTTTGGCGAGCAAGACTATCAAGAATTACTGACGCCCGACTTAGAACAACTGATGTTTGGCGATCCAAAATTCTTAGAGAACAACTCGTTCTCCACAAGTCATCAAAGCGTCAACGTTTACGGCTTGCCTGAAAAACGGTACGAAGTACGCGCGGAAGACAACGCCGTCGACGTGCAGATCCACCGCGAAGCCAAGCTCGCGACGTCCGAACCCGAAACGCCGGAACCGAGCGCGCCGCCCGCCCCCGCGACGAGCATCACGCCGACGTCCAACGAAAGCGAACAACCCGAGCCAACTATCACGTGGGCAGACCTTTCGATCTTCGGGGTCAATACCTGAACGTTGGCGTCTTAACATCCGCCAATACGCAAGATAACAAAAAAAGATCCTCGCTCCCAAGGTCTTAGGACCACCGGGAACGAGGATCGTTATTTCTATCGCCCTACTCTATTTGCGAAACGCGGACAACGGCGTGAGAGGTAAATCGTCACTCGTCGACCGAGCCGCCGTCGGGCAAGTTCTTGGTATAGGGATAATCGCCGGGCATCTCCATCAATCTCGGGCTTTGCGCGACGAGTTTCTTGATCTCTTGCGTCGCTTTTCTGGGATTGCCAATAGCGCCGGCCCCGCCGACACAGCCGCCTTCGCACGTCATGATCTCCACGAGGTTGCCCGGACAAGCCTTCGTCGCGTAGACCTTCAGTAACTTCAACGCCGCAGGCGTGAGACCGTCGACCAATACCGGCGCGACTTTCACATCCGAAAGACTCGGATAAATATCCGTCGTCGTCTCCACGATCGTCTTCACCGCGTCGGCGACCCCGCCGGTGATCGGGAAACCGCGACCTTGCGCGCTCGCCGGCGCCTCAAACGGCAGTTCCGGCGCTTCCGCGGGCTCGATATCCGCGGCACGGAATAACGATTTAAGTTCTTGGAACGTCAAGACATAATCAACGTCGGGATTCTTCAATCCTTCCGCGCGTTTCGCGACGCACGGGCCAATAAAGACCGTAACGCAGTCGGGATAGAGCTTCTTCGCGACCTTCGCGGCGTACGCCATCGGCGTCGGGGTCGACGACACGAACGGCAACAACTCGGGAATATGTTTCGAGACCGTCTCGACATAGGCCGGACAACACGAGGTCGTCATGAATCGCTCGCCTTCTTTCATGCGCTCGATAAATTCCTCCGCTTCGCAGAGCGTCGTCGTATCCGCGCCCGCCGCCACGCTTTGGACGTGGTCGAACCCAACTTGTTGAAGCGCGCCGCAGATGCGCTCGAGACTGACCGCGTCAAATTGTCCGACGATCGCCGGCGCGATCAACGCGACGACGGGTCGTTTCTTCTCGACGAGCTTGCGCGCGACGTCGATCAGCTGACTGAGCTCCATGACAGAACCAAACGGACACGCGCGCATACAACGTCCGCACGCCGTGCATTTATTGAAATCGATCTCCGCGGTACCGTCCGAACCTTTGTGGATCGCGCCGACAGGACACGCCTCCTCGCAAGGAACGTGCAGCTTCAAGATCGCGCCGTAAGGACACGAATTCTGACACATACCGCAGTTCTTGCATTTCGTGGAGTCGATATGAGAACGACCGTTGACAAAAGAGACCGCGCCGAATTTGCAGTTCACTTGACAAGGACGCGCTAAACAGCTCTGGCATAGCTCCGTCACCATATAACGCGTCTTGACGCAGCCCTTACACGCCACGTCGACGACCGTCATCACCTGTTGCGAAGGCTCTTCTCGCGTCAACGCCTTCTTCGCGTATTCGGAAAGCGGCTCGAATTCGTCGTCGTTCTCGACCGAGAACCCTAACGCGCTAAGGCAGCGCAAGCGAATGATCGCGCGCTCTTTGTATACGCAGCAACGGAAATTCGCTTCCGAGTTCTTAGGACGCATATCGTACGGGATACGGTCGATCGTCTCAACAAGAGTTCCTTGGAAATACGCGCGTAAGATGCGCACGGCAACCTCGCGGCGGAAGAATGTCGCGTAGTTCTGCTTGACCGTCGTGTCGACGGCGTTCTGTTCGGCGTTATGAGCGGCGTTGGGCTCTTGCATATAGTTCCTCTTCCGGCGGCGTTAGCGCGCTGTTGACGGGGGAATAAATAGGGAAATCAATAGTGAAATAAAACGCGAGAACGCGCTTTATCGCGTCGACGCCGACGCGGCGACTAAGGTCGGCTTTTATAATACCATTGACCTACTACGTTTATTATATACGATTCTACGCGCGCGCAATGGGGCGAAACAACGTCGCGCGCGCTAAAAAACAACGCCGCGCTTCATAGGAAACGCGGCGCGATATCTATTACGTCAAACTAGTCGAGCCGTCTCAGCGGATGTTGCTCTTGTAGTTGTCGGCGCGGTCTTTTTGACCTTGATCGCCCTTTTCAAGAACGACGTCGAGAGCCTTGATGAAGAGCTCTTTGTTCGCCTTGCGGAGGTAGTCTTGGTGCGCGAGATCGAGAATAGCGTTCAACGCCTTGTTGGAGAGCTCGGGCTTTTCAACAAATTGGAGCGCAAATTCGACGGATTCCGGTTCGCGGACGGCGCCAACGCGTTCGAGAACGTAGTTGCGTTCGTCGTCGCGAGTCGCCAACTCGAAGGCCTTCTTCAGGTTTTCAAGTTTGTCTTTGCCGGACATATCGATATCGTCTTGGTCGTCGGGAAGAGAGACGACGCGGATGAAGGAGCGCAGCGCTTGGATGCGAATTTGTTCAGGATACGCTTCGTCTTGAGCGGCAGCCAAGAGCTTTTCCCAAACGCGAGCGTTGGGCCAACGGCTGAGCGCTTGAACGCCGAACGCCTTGGTGTTGACGTCGTCGCTGTTCAGCGCTTTTTCTTCGATCGTCGCGAGAGCGGCGTCGCCGCCGATACGGCCGAGAAGCAACATGACTTGCGCGGCGTTTTCAGCGTTCATCATCGCGACGACGGGGGAAGCGTCGCCGTTGCACAAACGAGAAACGATCTGTTCGGCGCGGTCGCGGTCGCCGCGGTCTTCGATCTTGAGAGACGCGTTGACGAAGTCGGCGATGTTGTCTTTCGTGGCGAGTTGTTCAGCGGCGGAGAGAACGGCCAAACGCGCCGGGCAGTCCTTGTCTTGCGCGATAGTAAGCAGCGTGCCAACTTCGGCCTTGAGCGCGCGAGCGCCGACGACCTCAGCCAAAGAACCCATATTACCGCCGTCTTTTTCAGCTTTGAGAGCGGCGATAACGGCGGCGTCAAAATCGTCGCCGACGATGTTCTTCATGATGCGAACGACGAAACCGCGATCGAATTCCTTCATTTGTTGGTAAAGGAGATCGAATTGTTGCGCGGAACCGATCTTTTCGATCGCGAGCAACGCGGCGCGCTTCACTTGTTCGTTATCGGAAGCGACGCAAGCGACGGCGGCGTCGAGATAAGCGACGGCCTTACGATTGCGGACGGCGCCGAGAGCGCGAGCCTTAGCGTCGGGACCGAAATCGTTGAACGTGCCCATGTAGGCGTTGAAGACCTTGTCGGAAACGACGGACAACGCGAGCGGAATTTCTTTTTCAACGCCGACGGTAATATCGACGTTGCGCGCCTTGATGTAGGACGCGAATTTTTCAGCGTCGGCGTTCAGAGCGGCGGCGGCTTTTTCCGTCGGGATCTGAGCCAAGACGCGAGCGGACGCGTCGACGATACCGGGTTGGTCGCTGCTCAGCAACGCCGCGACGGTATCGACGCAAGAGTCGTCGCCGACCCATTGCAGGACGTGAAGGAGCCAGGTCTTCGCGGCGACCGGCGCGTCGGATCGGAGCGCGTCGCAAGTCGCTTGGATAGATTCTGCGCGGAGTTCGGGCGTCTTGGCGCAGTCTTGCAAGCAGTACTTCATCCAGTCTTGTTGAGCGGATTCCATATCCTTGACTTGACCTTCGTCGGCCATATCGGCGGGAGCCATCTTCGGAAGCAGTTCCGCCAACTTATTAGCAACTTCTTGCGCGTTGCTTTGCGCGGACGCTAAGCACAACGCCAGAGCGGACGCCATGCAGATCGCCATATTTTTCCAAGTAAGTTTCATTTGTATATCCTATATATTCAACGCGTAAAGCGTTTTATGGTTATGAATTACGCCAGAGTTTACGTCTACGAGCTCAGATCTCGGGAATGACGTAAGGAGCGCGTTGAACGCGTTGGACATGGCGATTGGCTTCGTCGTCGTTGACGAAACGGCAGTTCGCGGAATCCCATTCCAGGCGACGACCGAGCTTATGGCAGATCGCGAAGAGTTGGCAGACCGCCGCGGTGGTGGCGCCGTAAGCGAAGTCTTGGAACGGACGCATGCGGTTGCGAACGCAGAACGCGAAGTCGTCGGCGATATTCGTCGCGCCGCCGGAGTAACGGCGAACGTCGACGACCTTCGTCGGATTCATCTTCGTGTTGTTGTGGACGTATTCGCCGTCCGTGCCCTTGAACGTGATATCGTAAGGACCGTTCCAAGCGTGATACATCTTCAGACCGTTCTTGAACGTCGCGCAAGCGTATTGAGCGCCTTCGTAGCCGGGAGGAGTGATCTCGACCGGTTCTTCAAGGTCCATACCGAGGACGTAGAGCGAGCCGCCGAACTTATGAGCGCCCCAGTCCGCCAAGAAACCGTTGCCGTATTCCGTATAACGACGCCAACCGCCACCGTAGTTGCCGGAGCAGCGTTCGCTATTGAACGGCGCGTACGGAGCTTGACCTTGCCAACGATCCCAGTCAAAGCCTTGCGGGATCGGTTGTTCGGGCAAATAGCAGTGCTTCGGCGGATCGCCGAGACCGACGAAGACTTCCTTAACTTCGCCGATAGCGCCGCTTTGGAGGACGGGCGCCATATAACCGTAGTCTTCCATAACGCGTTGCGAACCGCTCGTGCAGACGCGGTTGTACTTACGCGCGGCTTTGACGATGAGACGAGATTCTTGCAGCGTCAACGTCAACGGCTTTTCGCAGTAGACGTCTTTACCGGCCATACAGGCTTCGACGGAGATCTTCGTGTGCCAGTGGTCCGGGCACGCGCAGCAGATCGCGTCGACGTCGTCGCGTTGGAGGACTTCTTCGTACAACTTGTACTTCAGCGCGGCGTCGTTATGGTAGTGGTTGTTGACGCGTTCGGCGGCGCGATCGAGATGGTCTTCGTAGCAGTCGCAAACGCCGAGAATTTGGTAGTTCGGGTTATTGAGGAAACCGCCGAGCAGTTCGTTGCCGCGGTTGCCAAGACCGATGTGGAAGAAGTTGATCTTGTTGCTAGGAGCGACCCCGCCGTTGAAGCCGAAGATACGGCCCGGCATGACGAGCGGCGTGGCAAGAGCGCACGCGGAAGCCGCTAAAAACGTACGACGACTAAGTCGTTTACGATCGTTATGCATTGCTATCCTTTACAAATTCTATTATCAGGAGGTAGGTTTTCAGCGGGAGAACGCGCGCGAAAGCAGTACAAGTATAAGCGTCGCGCTCTACGCTCTCTCCACAATTTCACATTATAACAAAAACTGCGCAATTCAACAACAGGGGACGAGAAAATTTTCTATACTTCCAGCCGGCGCCGCCGGGCGCCCCGGGCTCGCGGCCGCACGGACGAAGATACACGCTCGCGTTGCTCGCTTGTTACGGTAGTAGTATTATGTTTTTCTTGCGATTTCAGCGCGCTTCCGTCCGCAATCTCCGGGCGAGCAAGTCGCCCTACAATTTGCGGCTCCTACGGTAGCGCTGACGCAACGAGGGCGCCAGTGGGCGTGGGTGTGTGCAGTCGTAGGCGGGGTACCCGACGCCATGCGGCGCCCGTGACTGGCGAGTCACGGTTATCCTCGCTGACGCTCGGAGAGCGCTCGTTGGCGTATGGGCGGCGTTGTAACAAGCGAGCAACGCGAGCGGATCCCCCTTTTCTCTCCCAAAAGCGCTAGCGACCAACGGGAGCGGTTACTATCGCCGCAATAAGCGAGCAACGCGAGCGATTACCCCTTTTCTCTTCCCAAAAGCGCTAGCGACCAACGGGAGCGGTTACTATCGCCGCAGCAAGCGAGCAACGCGAGCGTCTACCCTCTTTCTCTCTCTCTTCCTCTCCACAACCCCGCAAGCGACCAACGGGAGCGATTACCCTCAACCCCGCAAGCGACCAACGGGAGCGATTACCCTCGCCGCAACAAGCGAGCAACGCGAGCGAAGATCCGACGTCCGCGCGGTAGCGCGATCCGGGAGTGGCGCCGTCGCCACCGGCCCGTCCGGCCGCAGAGGACAAACCGTATTGCTACATTATCGGATCGGTATCACGTTCAGAGTTTTAGGGCAATAATCTTCAAAAGAAGTTCCGGAACAGTACGCGTTTTCCTTTACACCTTTAGAATAAGTCTCAAGCTCATATTGCCACATCCCGCGGTGTTCATTGACAGTTTCCTCAAGTTTCTTCAACCCTTCCTCGGAAATACTCTGACAATCCTCTACCAATATCAAATCGAGTCTTCTCATCGACGCTAAGGTCATTACCCCGTCGTCGGTCAAACCGTTAGAACCGCCTGTGGCGCCCTTGAGATACAGTTTGAGAAGTCGCTTAAACTTAGTCAACTCCGCGATCGCTTCATCATTCAAGACGCATTCGGGCGGGGCAAACTCAGCAAGCGGCAACGACCTAAGTTTAGCCACGCTCTTGACGCTAAGTTGCGAACATCCTCCCATATTCAAGATCTTCAGCGACCTTAAACGCGCAATAGTTTCGGCAGACTTATCCGTCAAGCCGTCGCAAGACCAGAGGTCCAAGCGCTTCAATTTCTTCAAATGAGCCAGTTTTGAAAAATCCGCCTCTTTGAGGCCGTCGCAAGACCGGAATACCAACCTCCTCAAATTAGGGATCTTCCTGAGCGAGTCAATACAAGCGTCGGAGATATTGGGACAGGAAGTAAAGTAAACGGCCGCGACGTCGCGACGACCGACGAGCTCGTTAAGTTCTGAGTCCGTTACCTCTTTGCCACTAAATCTAACAATATCAAGTTCTTCGGAAGATTTTGAAACATGTTCATATCCCCAATGATCGCCGGTATCGCGGTATCGTTGGTCCATATGTTGCGATATCAAAAAATTCGAAACTAAAAAAGTCGCTAATACTCCGATCAAGAAAAACGGGAAAAGTACGCAATCTAATATTTTGATAGAGCGTCTCCAAGAAAACCGTTTCTTCGTTCCGGCGTCTACAATGCCGTTCTCATTCGTATTATCGTCTAATTTTGAAGTCATTATCGCACACCTCCAAAAGACGCGTAATGAAACAATGTATAAAAACTATGTCGACCGGCTTTGAGCGCATCATAAACGATATGATCTCTCAATATAGATCGAACTCAGTCGCAAAACAGAAAAAGTTAAACGACTTCTTATCTATATCTAGCGACAACCGGTCGTTTATTCATATTGCGGTCCAAGTAATTACTCACAAGCAAATTCGCTAGAAGTCTTACCACCAATGCTGAGCCCAACCTACCGTTATTATAATAACAAATCTGGCTACAATTAAGCCGACGATCGCCATTACGTAATAAAATATTGACCATACGACGGACAGCAATTTCTTCCAAAAAGAAAACTTTACACACTTACCAATGACCGACATAACGACCTCCGTCATCTCATTGATTTGATAGAAAACAGGAACCGCTTCGCTAGAGCTCTCGACTCTATCACAAGCAAGCGAGACCTGATAAGTCGCGGTTTTTGCCCGTCGTCGGCGCCACAAAATTCACGCCGATACTTTTTCTATCACGAGTTTCATAGTTCGATCGCAACGGTTTCCGCGACGAATTTTTGGATATGTACTCCATTCCCCGAAAAAACTCGCGGTTGCCTATAAGATCTTTCATCAATTCTGTATAACAGATCGATGAATGTTAATTGTATATCACAACTCAATATCAATTACAATAGGCCTTCGCAATTTTATTAGTTTTTTTTATAAAGCAATAACTTTACTAACATCAAAACACCGTCCGTGACCGCGACGGCGCCAACTGCAAAATAGCTTGTCCTCTACGGCCGGACAGGCCGGGGGCGACGGCGCCACTCCCGGATCGCGCTACCGCGCGGATGATAAAGCCCGCTCGCGTTGCTCGCTTATTACCTACGCACAGCCTATTGCAAAATAGCTTGTCCTCTACGGCCGGACAGGCCGGGGGCGACGGCGCCACTCCCGGATCGCGCTACCGCGCGGATGACAAAGCCCGCTCGCGTTACTCGCTTGTTACCTACGCACAGCCTATTGCAAAATAGTTTGTCCTCTGCGGCCGGACAGGCCGGTGGCGACGGCGCCACTCCCGGATCGCGCTACCGCGCGGATGA
>JAZRWE010000037.1:0-28329 GCA_045599605.1 Thermoguttaceae bacterium | reverse complement strand
TGGTTACGGCGGTTTCCGTGGTGACTTGGCCGTACGCGACGTTGGAGGTCGCGGTCAAGTTACCGGCGACTTCGAGGTCTTGAGCGACGTTGAACGCGCCGTAGGCCGCGGCCGTGTTGCCGGAGAACGTAGCGTCGGCGTCGAACTTGGCGGAGCCGTTTTCGACGTTGAGCGCGCCGTAAGCACCGTAGACGGTCTTCGTGGTGACAACCGTGGTCGTGGTGGTGCGAACGGTGTTGCCTTCTTCGTCGGTCGTTTCTTCGACGTTGACGACGGGTTCGGAGACGACGACGTTTTCTTGGACGCCCGCCTTGTTGTCTTTGAAGGTCGCGTTACCGACGACTTCAAGAGCGACGCCTTCGCCGGTGACGTTGAGCGCGCCGTAGTTGCCCGCGGCCTTGTTGCCGGAGACTTCAGCGGTACCGCCAACGTAGACGGTTTCGGCGGAGATAGCGCCGACGTTCGCGCCCGCGGCGTTGCCGGAGACGACGGCGTTGCCGTCGATCTTGAGCGCGCCGGTGGAGACAGCGCCGACTTCTTGACCGGCCTTGTTGTCCGCGATAGTAGCGTCGCCGGTGATAGCGACGTTAGTGGCGGCGATAGCGCCGACGTTGGCGACGGCGTTGTTGCCGGAGATATTGGCGTCGCCGGAGATCGCGAGATCGCCTTCGATGGAGGCCGCGCCGAAGGAACCGCCCGCGACGTTGCCGGTGATAGCGGCGTCGCCCGCGATAGAGGCGTTGCCCGCGACGTAAGCCGCGCCGAAGTCGGCGCCGGCCTTGTTGTCGGCGATAGTGGCGTTACCGTCGATCGTGAGATCGCCGTCGGCCTTGATCGCGCCGTAGGAACCGTTGGTCGCTTCGTTGTTGGCGATCGTGGCTTCGCCGCCGATAGCGACGTTTTGAGCGGCGATCGCGCCGACGTTTTCGGAAGCCTTGTTGCCGGTAATGGTAGCGGCGCCTTCGACGGTCAGATCGCCTTGGGCGAGGATAGCGCCGTAGGAACCGTTAGCGGCGACGTTGTTAGCGATCGTGGCCTCGCCGCCGATAGCGACGTTTTGAGCGGCGATCGCGCCGACTTCTTGACCGGCCTTGTTGCCGGTGATCGTGGCGTCGCCGTCAATAGCGACGTTGGCGGCGTTGATAGCGCCGTAGGTTTCGCCGGCTTCGTTGTTGGTAACGGTAGCGTTGCCCTTGACGACGAGATCGCCGTCGACGAGCGCGGCGCCGAAGGACTTGCCGGCGACGTTGCCGGAGATCGTAGCGTCTTCTTCAACAACGAGGTCGCCGCCGATAGCGAGAGCGCCGTAAGCGTCGCCGGCTACGTTGTTTTCAGCGACGAGGTTGCCGCCGACGTTCATTTCAGCGCCGGTCGCGAGCGCGCCGTAGGCGTTGCCGGCCTTGTTGCCGGAGATCGTGGCGTCGGCGCCGACGGAGACTTTACCGCCGACGTTGCCCGCGCCGTAGTTGGCGTCGACAGCGGCGACTTCAACGTCGGTCGTGGAGGTTTCGGTCGTGGAGACGACTTCGCCTTCGGCGTTGATGACTTCGACGACGGTGGTAACGACGGTTTCCGTAGTGACTTGGCCGTTCGCGACGTTGGAAGTCGCGGTCAAGTTGCCGGCGACTTCGAGGTCTTGAGCGACGTTGAACGCGCCGTAAGCCGCGGCCGTGTTGCCGGAGAACGTAGCGTCGGCGTCGAATTTGGCGGAGCCGTTTTCGACGTTGAGCGCGCCGTAAGCGCCGTAGACGGTCTTCGTGGTGACGACCGTGGTCGTGGTCGTGCGAACGGTGTTGCCTTCTTCGTCGGTCGTTTCTTCGACGTTGACGACCGGTTCGGAGACGACGACGTTTTCTTGGACGCCGGCCTTGTTGTCTTTGAAGGTCGCGTTGCCGACGACTTCAAGAGCGACGCCTTCGCCGGTGACGTTGAGCGCGCCGTAGTTGCCCGCGGCCTTGTTGCCGGAGACTTCCGCGGTTCCGCCGACGTAGACGGTTTCGGCGGAGATAGCGCCGACGTTCGCGCCCGCGGCGTTGTCGTTGATAACGGCGTTGCCCGCGATGTTGAGCGCGCTCGTGGAGACGGCGCCGACTTCTTGACCGGCCTTGTTGCCGGAGATCGTGGCGTCGCCCGCGATAGCGACGTTAGCGGCGGAAACGGCGCCGACGTTGGCGACGGCGTTGTTGCCAGAGATATTGGCGGCGCCGGAGATCGTGAGATCGCCTTCGATGGAAGCCGCGCCGTAGGAACCGCCCGCGACGTTGCCGGTGATAGCGGCGTCGCCCGCGATAACGGCGTTGCCCGTGACGTAAGCCGCGCCGAAGTCGGCGCCGGCCTTGTTGTCGGCGATAGTGGCGTTACCGTCGATCGTGAGATCGCCGTCGGCCTTGATCGCGCCGTAGGAACCGTTGGTCGCTTCGTTGTTGGCAATCGTGGCTTCGCCGCCGATAGCGACGTTTTGAGCGGCGATCGCGCCGACTTCTTCCGCGGCCTTATTTCCGGCGACAGTGGCAGTTCCGCCGATGTTCAGATCGCCGCTAGCGTAGATCGCGCCGTAGCTTCCGCCCGCGACGTTGTCGTTGATAACGGCGTTGCCGTCGATCTTGACGTTGATCGCTTTGATCGCGCCGAAGTCTTCGCCGGCCTTGTTGCCGGAGATATTGGCGTCGCCTTCGATCGTGAGATCGTCGGCAATGATAGCGCCAAAACCTTCGCCCGCTTCATTACGGACAATATTGGCGTTGCCGGAGATCAAGATATTTTCAGCGTCGATAGCGCCGAACGCTTCCGCAGCCTTGTTCGCAACAACGTCGGCATTGCCCGCGACTTTGACGTCGCCGTAAGCGAGGATCGCGCCGAAGGCCTTGCCGGCTTCGTTGTTAGCGACGTTAGCGTCGCCGGAGATCGTGACGCTGTCAGCTTCAACGGCGCCGACGTATCCGCCGGCCTTATTGCCGGTAATAGCGGCGTTACCGCCAATCGTGAGATCGCCGTCGGCTTTGATCGCGCCATTGTCGCCGTTAGCGGCAATATTGTTGGCGATCTCAGTATTTCCGGCGAAGTTCACGGCGTTAGCGGCAAACGCGCCGTACGAATTTTCCGCCTTGTTGCCGGAGATCTTAGCGACGAGACCGGTATACGGAATTTCGTTGCCTTCTTCGTCGTAAGCCTTTTCGACGTTACCCTTGACGTCGATGTTGCCGGCGACGAGCATACCGCCGTAGTTGGCGTTCGCGACGTTGTCGGAAAGATCGAAAACGCCGTCGATCGTCAGATCGTCGTTGATAACGGCCGCGCCGGAGGAACCGATATTTTCAACGGTGGTTTCCGTAGTGACGACGGGTTCGCCGCCGTCGGCGGGAACGATCTCGACCTTGGTCTCGGTGACGATGACGCCGTTGGCTTCGTTGTTGGTGAAGGAGGCGTCGCCCGCGACGTTGACGGGGCCGTTAGCGGCGATAGCGCCGCCGATAGAAGCTTGGTTCTTGTTGAACTTGACGTTGCCACCGAATTCAGCGCCGCCGGCGCCAACGTAGATCGCGCCGCCGTTAGCGGAATACGTGGTGGTCGTAACGGTCGTCTTGATGGTCTCGCCTTCATCGCCGATCGTTTCGGTGGTCGTGGTCTCGACGCTAGTGGCGACGGTACCGGCGACGTTGGACGCGACGACGGCGTCGCCGCCGACCTCGACGGAATCGATAGCGTAGATCGCGCCGCCGCTGAAGCCGGCCTTATTGCCGGAGATGTTGGAGACGCCTTCGCCGATCTTGACGTAGGAAGCGGAGCGGAGCGCGCCGCCTTCCGCGCCGGCGACGTTGCCGGTAGCGGTGAGCGAACCGGTCGTTTCGAAGGAGTTCGCGGAGATCGCGCCGCCGTTGCCGGTAGCGACGTTACCCTTAGCGACGACGTCGCTATTGACGACGACCTTGCCGGAAGCGAGGATAGCCGCGCCGTTCGCGCCGGTGTTGTTTTGGAGATCCGCGGAACCTTCGATAGCGACGTCGCCGTTCGCGACGATCGCGCCGCCGACGTTGCTCTTGGCTTCGACGTTGCCGCCGACCGCGACGGAGGTACGGGAAACGAGCGCGCCGTTATTGGCTTCGTTCGCGTTGTTGTTGAGCGCGAGATCGCCGGCGATAACGACGTTTTCAGCTTCGACGGCGGAGACGCTCGCGGCCTTATTGCCGGAGATCGACGCGGAACCGCCGACATTGAGTTCGCCGCCGATAAGAGCGGCGCCATTAGCGCCGTCAGCGGCGTTGTTATCAAGCGCGAGATCGCCGGCGACGACGACGTTGCCCGCGACATTGGCGGCGCCGTAGTTAGCGGCGGAGTTGCCGGTCATCGCGGCGGAACCGCCGACGGTGAGGTCGCCTTGCGCGTTGATCGCGCCGACATTGCCGCCCGCGACGTTGCCGTTGGCGGTGAGATCGCCTTGGACGTCGATGTTTTGAGCGTTGATCGCGCCGTAGTTTTCGCTCGCGGCGTTATCGTTGGCGGTCAGGTTGCCGGCAACGTTGATATCGGCGGCGTTGATAGCGCCGACGCTGCCTTCAGCCTTGTTGGCGTTGGCGGTCAAATTGCCGCCGACGTTGATATTAGCGGCGTTGATAGCGCCGGCGTTGCCGCCCGCGACGTTGCCGTTGGCGGTAAGATCGCCTTGAACGTCGATGTTTTGAGCGTCGATCGCGCCGTAAGCGCCGCCCGCGACGTTGTTGTTAGCGGTCAGGTTGCCGTCAACTTCGACGTTAGCCGCGGCGATAGCGCCGACGTTGCCGTTAGCGGCGTTGTTGTTAGCGACGAGGTCGCCGCCGACAACGACGTCTTTCTTGGAGTAGATCGCGCCGTAAGCGCCGCCCGCGACGTTGTTGCTGGCGTCGAGATTACCCTTGACTTCAACGCCCTTAGCGAACGCCGCGCCGTAGTCGCCGTTGACGGCCTTGTTGTTGGAAAGTTCGGCGTCGAGACCGACGGTGAGTTTGCCGTTGGCGTAGATCGCGCCGTAGGAACCGTCGGCGGTGTTGCCGGTCAGCTTAGCGGAACCGGCGATATCGACGTCGCCGTTGGCGAAGATCGCGCCGTAGTCGCCCTTGACTTCGTCGACGTACTTGCTAGCGACGGCGGAGTTGTTTTCAGCGACGAGGTCGCCTTCGACCTTAATACCGGCTTCGGCGTAGACCGCGCCGCCCGCTTCCGCGGTGTTGCCCTTGAACGTGACGGCGACGTTGGATTCGGATTCCGGATCGGCGGCGAAGGTCAGTTCGGCGTCTTTGGAGGCGTAGATCGCGCCGCCGACGATGTTGCGAGAAGCGTAGTCGGTGGCGACGGCCGCGTTGTCGATGAAGGAGCTGGCGACGACCTTAGCGTTGACGAGCGTGTAGATCGCGCCGGCGCGTTCGGCGGTGTTGCCCGCGAACGAGGAGTTTTCAACGGTGAGCGTGCCGTTTTGAGCGACGATGGCGCCGCCCGCGAACGCTTTGTTGCCAACGAAAGCGACGTTGCGAACGAGCGTTTCGCCTTCGGTATCGGCGAAGATCGCGCCGCCGAAATCGGTGGCGACGTTGTTCGCGAACATACCGCCGTCAACGGTCAAGTAACCGAAGTTGGCGATAACGCCGCCGAGACCTTCGGTGAGGTGTTCGCCGGCCGTGGCGCTCTTGATCCAGTAAGCTTCGTTGTCGGTGAAAACGACGTTGTCGAGACGCAGATCGCCCTTGTTGTAGATCGCGCCGCCGACCTTGGCGTAACCCTTGGTCAACGTCAAGTCGGAGATAGTGGTAACGGCGTCGGACGTGACGAAGAACATATTGGTAGCGTCGTTACCGGAGACGGTGACGTCACGATCTTCGCCAAGGATAAGGAGGTTTTCACGATCGACGGCGACGTCGGAGCCAAGGAGCGTGGTCGTCTTGTTGACGACGACGGGGCCGCGCGCCGGATCGATAACGATCGTCTTGCCTTGCATCTTGACCTTATCGAACGTGACGTTGGCCTTGACTTCTTCGTAGACCTTAGCGACGCCGTTCTTGACTTCGAGAGTCGTGCCGTCGGCGAGAACGACGCTCTTTTCAACGCGAGCGTGACGCGTGGAGAGCGTGCCGATCGCGAGGGACGCGAAGTTCAAGTTGCCGCCGTCTTCGTATTCGACGACCGTGCCGTCTTCGAAGAGGAACGCGCCTTGCGGATAAGATTCGTTTTGACGATACGTGAAGTTGACGTTGGAGAACGAGAACTTCATACCGTCTTGGAGAACGACGTCGCCGTCAGGCGTCTTGAGGACGTTATAGGTGTAGTGCGTTCCTTCTTGCGGGTTCAAACCGGTCTCGTCGACATAGTGGATGTATTGATCGGTTTGGAGTTGGAAGGAGGCGGAAGAGCCGTCCGGATAGGTGATGGGTCCCTTGTTGAGGGCAGACTGCGGGACGCGCGCGGAATCGGGATCGACGCCGTACGTGAAGTAACCGCCGTTCATTTGGTAATGATAGTAGATGGAGCGACCGTTGAGGAGGAACTCGTCGCCTTCTTGGAGGTCGACTTGTACGCCGTCCTTCGTGACGCAGTCGACGGATTGGGTCAACCAACCGTTGACAACGGTGAGGACTTCGCCGTTCTTGAGCGTGAAGGTCGTACCGTCTTCGACGATGGACGTGGAGACGTAAACGTAATCCGCGGCGGCTTCAATAGCTTCACGGAGCGAGGTCTCGCCGTCGGTAGGATCGACAACGTCGAGTTCGGTGGTGACGACGGTGCTCGGAGCGGCAAATACGTTGAAGTTGCCGACGAAGACATTGTTGTTTTCGCCAACATAGCCGTCTTCTTCGCCGTGTTCCATGACGTTGCCGATACCGAAGACGTCGAGCGTGACGGTGACGGTGTAGTAACCGACCGGCAGCGCGCCAAAGTTGGTCATCAACGTCGCTTCGCCATTAACGTCGATCCAGTCGGAGACGTTGAGCCAGTTGTAGTTGCTGAAGCTATTGGCGTAGTATTGCGTCGGGAGCGTTTGGTCGTAGACGACCGCGCCGGTGGAATCGACGCCGACGAGCTTGACGTTGAAACCGAAGTTGTCAATGACGCGAGAATCGCCGATGTTCTTGACGTTGAAGTCGATGCTGACGCCTTCGCCCGCGATGAAGTAATCCAATTCGGTCGTAACGCCGTTGACGATGACTTCCGCGCCCCAGTAATCGACGGAGTCAGAGTCGATAGCGAGGTCGGGAGCGAGGACGGTTTGATATTCGAACGCGCCCATGTCGACGTTGCGAACAACGCCGCCGATGGTGAGACCAACGCGACGAGCGGCGCCGGCGAGGTCGGTAGCGGCGTTCAGGTCGAGCGCGTTGTTACCGGCGTTGATAGCGGGCGAGGTCGCTTTGAGCGTGTAGTCGGCGTTGAGTTCCGGATCGACGCCGAGGATGTTGCGGTAATTGGCGTCCATATCGAACGCTTTCGGACCGATCTTGGCGACGTCCGCGATCAAAGAGTTGCGAACGAGCGTGGAAGCGCTTTCGGCGGTGTAGAGGTCGTTGCCGGTAGCGCCGTGGTTATTGGCCAAGATCGAGTTGTCGATCGTAGCTTGCGCGGCGTTGTAGAGGCCCGCGCCTTCGCCCGCCTTGTTGTCGGCCATCGTGACGTTGACGAACGTCGTGTTCGCGGCGGCGTAGACCGCGCCGCCCATGTTGGCGGCTTCGTTTTGAGCGAACAACGTGTTGGAGAAGGAGGAAACTCCGCCCGCGTAAACGGCCGCGCCGTTGACGGCGGCGTTGCCGACAAAGCTGACGCCGATAACGCGCAACGTGGAGTTGGCGCCCGCGTAGATCGCGCCGCCCGCGTCGCTAGCGACGTTGCCGGTGAACTTGGAGCCGGTAACGCTGAATTCGCCGACGCTGTAGATCGCCGCGCCGGAAGTCGCTTTGTTGCCTTCGTAGGTCGAGTTGGAATCTTCGAGGATACCGGCGTTGTAGATCGCGCCGCCGACGCCGTCGGCGTTGGAGCCGCTGAAGATCGTCGCTTCGATAGTCAACTTGGAGTTTTCGGCGTTGTAGACCGCGCCGCCGTCGACAGCGGCGGTACCGTTGAAGACGGAGTTGTGGACGCGCAGATCGGCGGCCGCGATGTTGGCGACCGCGCCGCCCATATTAGCGGCGGAGGCGTTGTTGAATTCGGAACGAGCGATCTCGACGATACCGCCGTAATTGAGGATCGCGCCGCCGTTTTCACCGGAAGTGGCGGTGAAGGTCGTTTCGTCGACGGTCAGAACGCCCTTGCTGTAGACCGGGCTGAGGAGACCGCGATCGCCGGTGAAGGTCGTGCCGGCCTTGATATTGGCGGAACCGAGGTTGTAGATCAACGCGCTGTTTTCGGCGACGTTGTTTTCGAAGACGCTATTGACGACGTTGAGCGTCGCGCCGGTAGCGTTGTAGATCAAGTTGCCTTGCTCGGCGACGTTGTTCGTGAACGCGACTTGTTCGACGGTCAATTCACCAAAGTTTTCGAGAATAGCGCCGTCTTCTTCGGAGGTCGCGCCGTCGAACTTGAAGTTCTTGATCGTGACGTCGGCGGCTTCCTTGATGAGGAACAAGCACGGATTTTCGCTTTGGCTGGTGATCGTCAGATCGAGCAAATTGCCGTCCGGATCGACGCAGTCGAGCGTGAAGGTCTTATCGAGCGTGAGCGGGCCTTGGACCAACTCGAAGGTCTGACCGTCGAGTTCGGGCGCGAAGACGACCGCGTTGGATTCGCGAGAGACGCGCTTGACAAGCGCGCGACCGGCTTTGTAGGAATATTCTTCGCCGTTGAGGATGACGGTGGTACCGGCGGCAAGTTTCGTGGAAGAAACAACTTCGGAGTTGTAGACGAATTTGCCGTCGTCGTAAACGACCGTGAAGCCGTTGGACAACGTGACGACCGTGCCTTCAGCGAGGTAGTAGCGCGTATTCGAGTCGTCGACGTAGGAATCGCTGACGAGCGTGAGTTTTTGGACGCCGTTGAGCATGATGACGCTGCCGTCGCCCAGAGTCTTGGTCGTAACTTCCGTAACGACGAAGCGGTCTTGCGCGAAATCGTAAACGGCGGTCTCGCCGTTGGCAAGTTCGACTACGGCGCCGTCGGGAACGATAGCGACGTCGTCGGTCATATCGCGACGGAAAACGCCGTTGACGACGGTGACGACGCTGCCGTCTTCCATCGTGAAGGAGCCTTGCGCTTGGACGTCGTCGCGAGTATAGCGAGCGAGTTCTTCAACGTGGACCCAAACGCCGTTATCGAGTTGGTATTCGACGCCGTCGATCATAGCGACCGCGCCATCCTCGACGTTAACGACCTGATCGTCTTCGTTGTAGAAGACGTCGACGACGTAAGTGATGACGACGCCGTCTTGCGCGGCCCAGGAAACGGATTCGTTGTTGGCGAACGCGTAGACGTTGTCAAGCGCGTCGAGCCATTGCGCGCCGTCGAAGACGTATTCGACGCCGGCCTTGACCATAGTCGTGCCGGTAGGAGGCGTAACGATATCGCCGGCGGCGTTGACGAGCGCGTTTTGAGCGGAATCCCAGCGCGCGTTGATCGTAACGTCGGAGTAGATGGTGAATTGTTCGCCCGGATAGACTTGGTACGCGGCGTTGGCGTCAACATAGAATTGGCCGTTGACGACCTTGTACGTAACGCCGTTGGCTTCGAAGACGTCGCCGTCTTGGAGCGCGATCTCGGCATAGTAGAAGGAACCGGCGTAAACTTCAACAGCTTCGCGGAGGGAGATCTCGCCGTCGTAGGGGTCGACGACGTCGGCGGTGGTCGTAACGACGATAGAATCGTTGACGGAGACCGGAGACTCGACGACGTCGAAGTAGGACGAGGTGCGATAGAAGTTGTTGTTTTCGTTGTATTCGTCGATATCGTTGGCGGAATCGAGCGCGTAACCGAAGACGAAGTAACCTTCTTCGTGTTGTTCAGCCAAAGAGCCGTTGGCGATCAAGCCGTCGACGATGTTTTCGATCGAGTCGAGCTTGACGTTTTCAAGCAGCAAGTAGCTAGTTTGGCCGTTGTAATCGAACGTTTGGACTTCGCCGGTGGCGAGGTTGGTGCAAGTAACGACCGCGGAGGGTTGGCCGGGCATACCGGCGCCGGCGTTGAATTCGACCTTGATGTTCATGATTGCAAGGCCGTTTTCTTGCGTGCTTTCAGCGTACATCGCCGCCTTGGAGGTGTAGGCGTCGAACTTCCACATATAGATCGTGGTCTCGAAGTTCGTGGTGATGGCCGCGCCTTGGTTGATCATGCCAAGGTTGAGATAGAGCGGTTCGTCAACGAGGAACGGAGCGACGGAACCGGTTTGGTCGTCGATAGCGCGAGAAATGACGATCGAGTTTTCCCAGTTGTTGACAACGTCGGAACCGGCGGAAGTCGGAACAAATTGGGTGAGGTCGGCCTTAGCGAGAACTTCGTAAGCGCCGGCGTCGATAGCGGCGCCTTCGATACGGTTTTGACCCGCAAGGTCTTTCTTGATCGTGTTCGAACCATAGTAACGAGTATTGCCCATCGCTTGGTAACGGCTCGCTTGGACGCGGCTGTTATTGAAGTCAAGCGTGGTCGACAAATTGGCGTTGGCGCCAAGGTCGACGGCAATAGAATCGCCGACAAGGCGGAGGTTCCAGTACTTCCAGAGTTCGGGGGACCAATCTTCGGCTTTGTAGTCGCGGTAGGAGACGAAGCCGGGGTCGTAGGTGGTGACGGGGGAATCGACGGCGCTACCGACGGAACGACCGATGTAAGATTTGGCGTCGCCTTGGGAGTTCGTACCGTTGCGATAGGCGTCAAGACGCGAATTACGAGATTCGTCGCCGATGACCGTGGAGTAGACCATCGTGGCGCCCTTGCCGGCGACGGTATAGACGTCGGCGCCGTAAGCGGCGTAGTTCTTCGCGACGATCGTGTTGTAGGCGTTGAGGATACCGTAGTTTTCGATACCGCCGCCGGAATAAGACGCGACGTTGCCCGCGACCGTAACGTTGACGAGCGTGGCGACCGCGCCGGATTCGTTGTACATACCGCCGCCGACCGCGTCGTCGCCCGTGAGCTTGTTGCCGACGATCGAGGTGTTGATCAAGTACAACCAACCGTCGTGTTGGTCGGTGTTTTCATATTCACCGCCGGCGTTGTAGACGCCCGCGCCGGCCTTCAACGCGCTGTTGCCCGCGATGACGGAGTTGCCGATCGTCAACCAACCGTAGTTGTTGTAAACGCCGCCGCCGTTGTTGACTTGCGACGTGGAGGAACCGCGAGAAGCGGAACCGCCCGTGATGTTGAAGCCGTACATTTCCAACGTCGTGTTGTTGACGTAGATAGTGCGGAACTTGCCGGCCGCGTCGAACGTGATACCGGGTTGATCGTTTTCAGCGTCCCACGCGTTCATAGCGTCGAGGACGAAGCGCTTGGCCGCCCAAGGTTGATTGACGACGCCGCGAGAATACGTGAACGTGAGCGTGCTGTCGAGCGTGATCGTGGTGCCCGCCAAAGATTCGTTGAAGACGAGCGTGTTGCCGAGGAAGCGAGAACCGTCTTCCAAGCGGCGACCGGAATAAACGAACGCTTCTTTCCAGTTGAGGATGTTGTCGACGGCGGAGTCGTTCGACATCGCGGAGACGTCCATACGAGTTCTGTCAATATAGAAGTTCTCGTAGGATTCGTGCATCGTGAGGGTATATTGTCCCAAGCTGCCGTAGTCGGAATAACCGTTGGTCGCGGAAGAACCTTGACCGACGCCTTCGACGGAGATGTAGTACGTCTTGCCCGCTTCGAGCTCAGGAGTGACGAAGTGGGAGAACGTGGTGTAGATGGAGTCGTCGATCGCGTAGTAACCTTCCTTCAAGATCGTCTTCGCTTCGTCCAAATAGACCGGATTGCCGAATTGGTCGACGACGTAGAAGTGATAGTTGGAGTCGTACGGATCGCTGCTATGGAACGCGTGCGTCTTTTCGCCGAAACCGAGCTTCATGATAACGCCGTTGGCGTCGAGAAGGACGTTGGCGCCGTTTTCGTCGAGCAACGCGACCTTAAGGTTAAGGTTCGTGTAGTTGTTCGTAGAAGCGTAGAACTTACCGGCGAACGCGGGGTTCTCTTCGTTAGCGTGAAGACGAGTGTTCCAGCTGAAGTCGTTGTCGATGAAGCGTTGGTCGGCGCCGGCGCCGGAAACGTCGACGACGTAGGTTCCGCCGTAAGAGACGAAGGAGAAGACGTCGATGTCTTCGCGCGTTTCGATAACGCTTTCGACGCGGTAGGTACCGGCGGTCGGATCGTAGACGTTGAGGTTGACGTCGACGTAGAAGTCGCGCAAGTCGGTGGCGTCTTTGAACGTGTCGCCGTGTTCGTCTTTACGATAGCCGACAACGCTCGCGATAATGGCGACGTCGTCTTGGAAGTTGGTGGCGTTGACGTAGTCGCCCGCGCTCCATTGCGTCATCGTGCAGGAGTAGCCGGCGCCCATGATCGGAGCCCAGTCGGAGCTGTTTTCACCCGTGTAGTATTCGTTGTGTTCGTAGCCGTCGTGGCCAAGACCGAGAGAGTGACCGATCTCGTGAGAAGCGGCTTCCGCGACGTTCTTAGCGCTCAGACCCAAGCTGAACGGATAGACGTAGTTGTGCGTCTTTTGAGTTCCGTAAGAACCGACGCCGGAAAGACCGCCGGCGCTTTCGCTATAACCGCCGATGACGCAACGGATACCTTTGGAAGCGGCGTTCCAGACGGCGGCGCTCGTCGTAACGTTGACGTTGAACGGCGCGTAGTCTTCGGAGACGCGTTGCCAGATCTCTTGGATCATTTGCAATTCGGCGACGCCGTAGCCGTTGGCGTTATCGAGGTTGAGGCGCGGGTGTTCGAGACCGTCCCAACCGGCGCCTTCGTCGCCGCCAAAGTACAAGTAGATGACGTTGTCGGTGTTGCCGGGCATACTTTCGAGCGCGAGGACGCTATTAGCGTTCATTTCGCATTCCGGAATAGCCTTGGTGTATTGAGCCAACCAAGAGAAACCGACGATACGGGAGGTGTAAGAGACGTTGTTCGTGTTTTCCCACGATTCGAAGTATTGATAACCTTCGGGCAGTTCGCGAGCGTTGACGAGGTTGCCGTTACTGTCGCGATAAGAGTTAGGAGCCGTGACGAGCGTCAAAGAATCGGCGCCGCTAAGCAAGTAGTTGTGGTACGTGTCGTAACCGTCGCCGGAACGTTGATCGGTGTAGAACGTGCCGCTGTAAGAACCGTTGTTTTGGTTGTTGCCGTAGTAATCGTAGGAGACGTCGGACTTGTAGGTTCCATACAACGGGTTAGAGCAAACGAGACCGCGGATCGGAGCGGCGTTGTTCGTCGTATTGCCGTAGCGGGTGCGAGAATCGGCGTTGTAAGTATAGCCCCAGACAGAGACGTAAGAACGAGTCTTATTACCATTGGAGTCGGTCGTCTCAACTTCCATCGTGACGGCGTTGCCGGCGCGTAAAGCGGCCGCCATATCTTGCATCATGGTGTCGGACGCGGGGACGTAACCGCCGACCTTCGCGTAGTCGATATCCATGAAGAAACCGCCGCCTTCGACGGTGTTCGTCAAGTCGGACAAGTTCGCGCCCATGCAGTCTTTATCGTTGCCCGAGAAGAAGTAATCGAGCATTTGAGCGGTGGTCAGACCGCGGTTCGTAGCGGTGCCGGCGCTCGTCGTGATGAAGTTGTTGCGCAAATAATCGACGACCGCGTCTTCAACGGTGGCGTAGTTCTTGACCGTGCCGTTGGAAAGCGTCATACGCGTGGAGAAACCGGCGGCTTGCGCCCAACCGGTGTAGGACAACATGTTAGCCATGGTCCCGACCCAACCGGCGTTGCCAACGCATTCGGCGTCGTAAATTTGGCTAGAGGAACCAACGCGATACGTGGTCGGATTGAAGCCGAAATAATCGCTCGGACGACGCATGACGGCTTTGATGCGAGCGCCAACTTCGGCATAAAGTCCGGTTACTCGTTCGCCGTAACGGCTGATCTCGATATCGGAAACAGCCTTGGCTTCTTCGACGTCGAAATCGCCGAAAATCGTCGTGCCTTCCGTGGTCGTAACGTTATAAGTATAGGAGGGTTCGGCTTCGCCCGGCGCGCACTTTTCGACTTCGTTGACCATGACAAGTTGGTCGCCGTAAGTGACGTTAGCGTCGTTAGTAGCGGCAATGAGACCGCCTTCGAGCGCCGTGGACGAGAAGTTGTACATGACCATGCCGTCGATAGCGACGTCGCCGTTCAAAACGGTGAAGGCGTTGCTGTCGTGAGAGACGATGGTGAGCGCGGCGTCGCCGGCGCCGACGATCTTCAGCTTGCCGTATTCGGCGGAATTGAGATTGATCGTAACAGCCGTCGCTTCGAGATCGACGACGTAATCGCCTTTCGTCGCGTTGATGACGATAAGGTCGTCGGATTCCGTCTTCGCGGCTTGGTCGACGGCGGCTTGGATGGATTGCGCGTCGAGATTATCGACGGCGATCACGTTGATCTGGTTGGCGTCGGCGGGCAATTCGAGCGCGGGGTGTTCTTCGCGCAGTTGTTGGTAATCGTTGGCGCCAATAGGATTAACGGAGAGGAGCTGACGTTCTTCAAGAGCTTCAAGTCCAAGTTTCTTCGCGGACATATTTCGCTTCTTATCAGCCTTCGCGCGCGTCCCCTCAAATTTGCGCTCGCGAGAGGTGTTACTTTCTTTGTTAGCGTCGCTGTTTTGCAAACCGCCGATCAATCGATTGATAAAACGCATCTTCTTCTCCTGAACTTAGGACCGCGATATCGCGTTCCTGAAAAATTCCCGACCTCGTTCCCCCGACTTGCCGCGCTTGCTTCTTCACGGCAAGGGAGCAAAGGGATCTTTCGTTCGGGTCTTGACTTGGGGTTGCGCTGAACACGCCGAGCGAGGAAAACGTCGACTAGTATTGTTTTCTAACTCTCGTTTGGCGGTTCGTTTCCGCCTGCGTCCGTATCCGACGTCGCGAAGCCTTTTTTCACGCGCGTGCGAGAAAGGAAGGGTTACGCTGTAACGCTGTTATAGCGATAGGCGTCTCGCTCCTTCGCCGCTCGTTAGGCCCCTCGACGCAGATCAAGGGGTTATCCGACCAGTTCGGAAAGACGCTTGTGCGGAAAACGCAATGTCGTTATTTATTTTGGGATAGAGGTTTCGACGTAAAATTTCGCGTTCAGTTCCCACGACCACAAGCCTTGAATGCGCGCAAAGCCGCGCTCGCGGTCACTAAAAGTCGTTTCCGACCTTTAACAAAAACGCTAAAAATTCCCTTTTTCCCAAAATAAAAACGGATAATCCGGACTCTACATTAGTTTAACTGAAAATGGATAATTTGACAACAAAAAACCACACTTTTTCAAGATTTTTATTAAAGGATTGTAACAAGTGTGTCGATTTTACGTCGTCAATTCATCGCAAGCAACGATTTTGTACCTTGTGCAAGTCGTTTGAAAGTTTATCGTTATTAAAAATAGATAAAATAAAGAAACTGGGCAAAGTATCGATTTTTACACAAGAGGCCAAAAGTTTCTCGATTTTAGCGCTTGACGTCGCAAAATCTTTAACTTTTCTATAAATTTCGTCAACTATTTTTTCCTTAAACTACCCAACTGTTTATTCATTCTCTTTTATCGAAGATTTCATCCGTATCTTAATAAAAATTAAAGTAGAGAAGTTACGCGATATAGTAATAAAAAAAGAATGCGCCGACTTCTTTTCGTCGACGCATTCTTCTCTGCGTTAGCTAACTGTAAATCTCAGCTCAGTTTGCCGCGTATTCGGAATCGTAACGGAACCCCGCGGTTATCCAACCTTCCTGAACGTCGATCATTTCCGGGATCAGCGCGCCGCGCTTTTGACCCGTCTCTTTGTCGTCAAGCGAGATCGGAACGATCACGTATTCGTTCGAGATCGTTTGTTCAAGACGCTTGATAAAGATACGGCGGAACGTGTGGAATCTCGCGGAGACCGAGTCGCCCTCTTGGAAACCTTCCGGAAGGACTTCGACTTCTTCGCGCATGAACGCGTAAGAATCGCCGCGCTTCTCGATACTGTAGATCAGCCTTATCTCGATCGGGCCCCACTCTTTACCGTCGATCATACAAGACGAGATACGCAGGACGGAAGAGACCTTGCCGTTGTCGAAACGCGTCAGGAACGGACGAACGTCGTCGAATAACAACTCGATGCTCTGGATATTGTCTTCCGGGTCGAGCGGGCGTTCGCCTTGCGGTTCGTACGGGGTCAACAACGTTTTGACGTCTTCCGGATCGAGTCCGGGGAAACGCGCAAGGACCGCGTCGATCGTGTCGGCGCCGGGACCGAACGTCGCGCCGGCTAGCGCGACAGTCGCGGCGTTGATAGGACCGCTTTGGTGGAAGCGCACGAGCAAGTCGTATTGCGAGTTAGAAGCGTCGTTTACATAAGAACTCGTCGAGATCGCGGGACGCATCGTCGGGGCTTGCGCTCTCGCCGTGGTTCCGGACTGCATAGAGACCGGGCGCATCGCGGGCTTCGCGGCGTTAGTCGCGGGAGCGGGAGCAGCCGGCGCGCGAACGACGGTGGAGCCGGCGGGAAGCGGCGGCGCGGCAACGGGATTAAACGCGGTGGCGACCTCCGCGACCATCTCGATCGGCGCGGTCAAGACCTGCGCGATAGGGCCGTTATAAGCCGGCGCGGACGCTTGCGGACGCGGGGGAACATAACCGGAAGAAACGTTCATAACTTGCGGAGCGCGATACTCTTGCGCGTAGCTTTCGGTCGTCTTCGCGCGAACGAAGCTAACTTCGCGAGAAAGATCTTTCATATACGCGATCGCGTTGCTGTGCGTCCCGTTAGGCGCGGCAAGCTGCCAACTTCTACCAAGCGTGCAAGAGAAATACAAGCGATCGTCGGACGTGCGCGTCGACATATTGCGCACCATCGGATCCGTACCGTTCTCGAACATGCGTTGGATGCGCTCGTTCAACGCCGTCAGCTCTTCGTTGACTTGTTGTTCCAACTCGGACGCGACGCGTTGACGAACGCGTTGCGTGGTCTCGCGTTCCGCCAACGGCAGCTCTTGATCGATCTTACTGCGAACGATCGCGCCGCCAAACGGAGTAGGACGATTCGCGTTGAACGAGTTGAGATGCGTCTTCATCTGACCGTTCGCGGAACTCAACGACGTGACGAACATGCCGTTAGGATTGACGTAGACGCGCTTAGAAGCGAGGATCGCGCCGTAATTGTCGGTGTAAACGTCGACGCCGCGACTCGTTCCGACCGTGGAGGTCGTGATGTTCGTGTTCAACACGATCGACATTTCCGCGCGTTCGGTGTTCGGATGGAGATCGACGGAGAGAACGCCGTTGGCGACGCCGTTGCCGCGAGCGTAAGATCCGCGAATGTACTCGCTGACCTGGAAGTCCTCTTTGATACCGCGACTCGCCATCGCGGAAAGAAAACGCTCGCTCGCCTCGACGTGGAGATTCGACATAGAGAATTGCTCGCGCAACGCCGAGGTCAGCTCGGCGACGGCGGGTGAATTCGATTGATAATACTTGATCTCGCCAAGCGCGCGGAGCATTTCTTCGAAATCGTCGTCCGTACCGCCGTCAAGGTATTGCGCGAACGCGACGACGAGTTGGTCGCAGTTCTCGTTGAAATACTCTTGTTCGGCTACGGCCAATTCGGAGTTGGGCTCGGCTGGCTGAACGTCGGGCTCAAAAACGCGAAACTTCGCGTTGAAGTTCTCTTTCACACGATTAACGATCTCGGCGATCTTACCGGTCTCGCCGTCTTGTTTGAGCGCGTTTCTCAGCGCGCCGTTCCTAAAAACGACTTTTGCCGGCGTAGGTAAGTCGCGACGCTCCAGCGTCTGCCCGTTGACAGGCAGCGCCACGCAAAGCGCTCCGACGAATCCGGCTAATGCTAACGACAATCTTTTCATGTTTTCGATCCGATCTGCCGGCGTCCTTCCGCCGGCGCGTTCCTCTTCCGTAACGAACGATCCGCGTCCCCATGAGTAAACAGGACACAGACTCTCTCCTCTTGTCGGTTATTATGAAAAACGCGCGCGAATAATTCGGCTCGATTTCAATGAAATTACAGACTTCGTGAAACCGTTAAAACCAATATGTCAATTGTTCCGATTAGTTAAAAAAGATAAGGGCCAAATAAAAGTTTTCAGCTCTTTCTTTATCGTTAGACATTACGCGTTCGTTAAAGTTCACGTTCCTTATCACAATCCCTAAGACGTCAAGAAATAATAATTTAGATAAACGAGCCACCTTGCGAGTAACGGGAGAATAAATAAAAAAATATCAAAAATCTCAAACCGATATTTACACGCTGTGAGAAAATCTTTAATCTCACGCACAGAAGCCGTAAAAACGCGCGTGACGTTATCGGCCTCGCAACGCGTATTTGCGCGCGCGTTCGCGGTATAGTTTTGAACGGACGATATGGTAAGGAAGAATATAATGTCCAATATCCGATTAGCTCAGCTCGATCCCAACGCCCAAATTGGCGAAGGCTCGTATATCCATCGCTTAGCTCTTGTCGATCCCACCGCCACTATCGGTCGGGACGTCCAGATCGGTCCGTTCTGCGTCGTCGAACCTGAAGCCGTCGTCGGCGACGGCACTATCCTCGAAGCTCGCGTTTCTATCAAGCGCGGCGCGATCGTCGGCAAGAACAACCACATCTTCGAAGGCGCTATCATCGGCGGTATCCCGCAATGCACCGGTATTGCCGAGGAAAACTGCGGCGGCACGATCGTCGGCGACGGAAACGTCATCCGCGAAAACGTTACCATCCACCGCTCTATGTATCCCGATCAATCCACCGTCGTCGGCGACGACTGCATGTTGATGGCGAACGCGCACGTCGCTCACGACTGTCACGTCGCGAATAAAGTCATCCTCGGCAATAACGTCATGCTCGCAGGACACTGCTCCGTCGGCGAACGCGCGTTCATGTCCGGCGCCGCGGGCGCGCACCAATACGTCCACGTTGGCGCGTACGCGATGGTCGGCGGTCAAGCGCACCTCGTTCGCGACGTTCCGCCGTACTTCACGGTCGACGGGCTTTCCAGTCAGATCGTCGGACTCAATCTCGTCGGTCTTCGTCGCGCGGGCTTCACCGGCGCCGAGATCAAGAAGATCAAAGAGATGTACCACGTTCTCTATCATACGTCGTTGAACTGGCACGAAAAGCTCGAAAAGATCCAAAACGAGTTCACCGAAGGCGTCGGCGCGGAAATGAGCCGCTTCCTTGCCAACGCGACTCGCGGTATCACGACGGAACGCTCCACGATCCCGACCGTCAACAAAGCGCGCGAAATGGCTCGCGAAGCCGCGGCCGGCGAAAAAACGACTCTCCGCGTCGTCGGAGCCGATTCCGAACCTCAACAAGCCGTCGACGAAAACGGCGCTTGCCTCCTTCCCCCGTTGTCGAAGCGTAGAACCGCTTGATCGCGCTCCTCGCCGTCTCAATGTTCAAAACTAATACCAACGCGTTTGCGGGTCCTCTCGCAGACGCGTTTTTTTATTGCGCGCGTATTCGTTTCGACTCTTGCAATACGCGCGTATAGTTCATACAATTATTATATGCTAACGACGTAAAACTCGTTTCCAAGTCGTCAGGTATAATATATAAAGAAGACAGGACGGAAGACCATGGCGCTTAAATCTGAACTTGAAGAAAATCCGTACGAACCTCCGATCGAGGAAAACGCGGTAGCGGCGCAAGAATTCGATCGCCGCGAGCAATTTGATTCCGAAGAAGATTATCTTGAAGCGGTAGCGATATGGCCGCGTTGTCCGCAATGCGGTCGTCGGCGCATAACGCGTTGCCCGATCTGCAAGACGTCGTCCGACCTGTTTCCGTTGGGAGATTCGACGTTCTGGGATCCTCGTAGCGAAGAAGAACGCGCGATAGCCGCCGCAAGCGACGCTGCCGCGGGCCACAGTTGCGGTTGCGGAGGGAACTGCGGTTGCGGCGGACACGACGACGCTCACGAACACGACAACGCCGGCTGTCGTTGCCATAATCGTCACGACGACGCGCTTTACGACGAATCGGATAACGCGGCGACGCTCGACGGCGAGATAATGCCGGGCTTGCCGAGTTCTCGACGCGTAAAATGCGCTCACGAGAAAACGAGCGAGGTCTTCGACGACTTGTCCGACGAACGCGAACGCGCGCAGAGCTGGGACGCCGCCAACGTTCCGGTCGCGCTTTGCCATATCTGTTCCGAGGCTTTTACGCCGCAGTTTCCGCGAACTTGCGAATGGTGCGGTTACGACTTCGGCGACGGGGTCGATCCTAGCGAATTCGCCGATAACGAAGACGAGAACGGCGTTTCCGATTTCCTTAAACGCGCGGAAGACGGCCCTAACGAGGACGACGAAGCTAATCCCTCGCGCGTCTTATGGACTATCATAGGTCTCGGGGCGCTCTTCCTGGCTATGATGTATTACATGAGCACATTATGAGCGTTGACGCCTATCGCTCTTTCTACGCACTGCCGAAAGTTGTTGTTATTGAATGAAACGAGTATTTTTTGATTGGGACCGTCCCTTCCTTCCCGGCGTCGCGAAATATATCGTCGAGACCGGTATCGCGAAAGCGTCGCGTCCACGCGAACTTGACCTGAGCAAATACGTCTATATCCTCTCCGGTCAACGCGCGATACGTACTTTGGAATCCTACGTCCAACTTGAAGCGCAAAAAGCGATCGACGAAGATAGGATCGAACCGGACTGGAATCCGCCGGCCTATCTGAAACTCGGCGCGGCGCCGGAATCGCTTTACTCTCCGACGAGCAAGCTCGCGGGCAAGCTCGTGCGTCTCTACTCGATGCGTAAAGCGGCGATGAAATACCTTGCGGGCAAATCTGAAGAAGCGCAGATCCTGCTCCCCGATCCGCCTAAAACATTTGCCGCGCAACTTGAACTAGCGTCGACGTTTCTGAAACTCAAAGAGGAACTCGATTCCGAGCGCAAGACTTACGCCGATATCGAAGAATACTGCGCTCAATACGAACCGACCACGCCCGACAACGAAGTTATCCCGCAAAACGACGACGCAAAGCGTTGGCGATACGACGAGGCGAAACGCTGGCGCGCCTTGGCGGAGATCGACAAATACTATAGCGTCGAATTGAAGATACACGAGATGACCGATCTCAACAACGCGCGTATCGCGGCGTTAAAGACGATCGGCGACCCCGCGTACGACGCTATCGACGGCGTTGCGCGAGAATACCGCGTTATCGGCGCCGTCGACCTCAACAAATTGCAAAAAAGCGTCTTCGAGAGGCTCGGCGATCGCGTCGAGTTCTGGGTCTTCGCGCCCGAGAGCGAAAGCGCCGCGTTCGACGAATTTGGCTGCGTGCTTCCGGAAGCGTGGGAGAAACGTCCCATTCCGCTTCAAAACGAACAGCTCTTCCAAGTAGACAAACCGGTCGACCAAGGCGAGGCTGCCAATCTACTCGTTCGCGAGTTGTCCAAACGTTACGACGCCGACGGAAACTGGACTTACGAACCGCTCGATCCGTATTCGTTAACGATCGGGGCGCCCGACGACGAGGTTACGCCGTTCGTCGAAAGCCGCCTACAAGACCTCGGTTACGAAACGGTCGTCGGCGAAGGCGCGCCGATGAAGCAAAACCGCGCGTACCAACTCCTCGAGAATCTTGCCGACTACCTCGAAACGCGCAGCTTCTCCGCGTTTGAGGAACTACTGCGACGCTACGACCTTAGCGTGTTCTTCCGAAACAACTGGGACGCCGCTTACCCGGAAGGCTTGACGAAAGCGGAAGAAGAGGAAGAGACTCAGTTCGCGGAGGCGACGTCGACCGACGGAGACGATATCGGCGCGGAAGATTATGACACGGAAGACGTTAGTCAGCCGACGCAAGACGAGATCGAAGAACGCGAAGCGAAGAACTTCGACTGGCTACGCGACCTCGACAATTACCGCGCGCGATACATGCCGATGCGAGTCGACGGCTTGTGGTTCAAGCACGACGACCAAGACAACAACAAGCGCAGTTTGCGTTTCGTCAGTCTCCGCAAGGCGTCGAACCTTCTCAATCACGCTTTATTAGCGGAATGCGGGTTCTGGTCTCACGGTTCCGGCGCGGAGGCGCTCGTGCGTTCCAACGTCGTCGTTACGGAAGACTCCGGCGATATCGAAGCGCTCAAGATCGCAAGATACACGGCGGAAGACAATCCGTTCACGGGCAAACTCGCCGCGCTCGACGGCATGTTCGACGAGAAGAAACGCTGGAGCGCGAATCAACTCCGGCGCTCGCTCAACGCGTGGGCGAAGCCGCTCTCGCAACTCATGTGCGCGATCTACGGTTCCGCGCGTTTCGCCGACGCGGAGACGCAAGCTCAGATCGACGGTTTCTTCAAGGCGTTCAATAAAGCGCTAGGCGAACTGAACGACGTTCCCGCAGGACTCGCCGCAGACATGACGGGCTCGGACGCGATACGCGTCGTCCTTAAACAGATAAGCGACTCGCGCACCGACCCCGCGCCTAAGGACGACCCGATCGAACTTCAGGGTTGGTTGGACCTGCTCTTCGACGACGCGCCGGACCTCATCCTCACGGGCTTCAACGAAGGCACGATCCCGTCCAATCGCTCGAGCGACCTGTTCCTCCCAAACGAAACGCGCAGCAAGATCGGACTTAGCGACTCCAAACGCGCGTTCGCGCGCGACGCGTACCTCACGACGGCGTTGATACACAGCCGCCGCAATTTGTTCGTAGTCTTCGAGAAACGCTCGCTCGAATCGAATCCTAAGATCCCGAGTCGCTTCCTATTCGCGACCGACAAGACGCGGATCCCGGAACGCGTCGTAAAGTTTTGCGACGAAGATTGCTCCGACACGCTGAAAACGCTTCGCGCTCGCCAACTCAACGCCGCCGGCGAAACGACGCCGTTCCCGAAAAAACGCCAAGAGATCGATATCGAAGAAGACGAGAACTCGATACCGAATTCCTTAGCCGACGATCCCGAGCTCGTCGCGCTCGCCGAGAAAGCGCAAAAACTGCGCGAAAAAACGCAACAAGACCTAAGCAAAGGTTTCGCGGCGCCGGCGCTCGACCTACGCGCGCGCATCCAACGCCAACAAGAAACGTCGCAAAAGCCGTTCGACGTCTCGCAGATGAACGTGACCGATTTCGAGAAGTTTCTCGAAAGTCCGTATCGCTTCTTCTTGCGCAAGGTCTTCGGTCTCAATCCCGCCGGCGATCCGGACGCGATGGAACTCAACGCCGCGAACTTCGGCAACATCGTTCACGACGTCCTTCGCGCGTTCGGAACGAGCGAGGTCAAAGACTGCTCGGAACCGCACGTTATCGGGAATTGGCTCGCCTCCGAACTGAGACGCCAAGCGCGATCGTTCCAAAACGACCACACCTCGCCGTTTATGCAGATCCAACTTGAACAGATCGAGAGCCGATTACGCGCTTTCGCGTTCTGGCAAGCGAAATGGCGCGCCGACGGCAACAAGATCGTCTGGGTCGAAAAAGGGCCGGCAAACGGCAGGATCGAATTTGAGGCGTTCGGAACCAAGATCGGCGTCGTAGGACGTATCGACCGCATCGACTGCTCCGAAGACGGAAAGCATTGGTACGTATTCGATTACAAGACGTTCAACTCCTACAAGAGCGCTTCGAGTTCCAAAAACCCGGATCGCTCTTCGCGCCCCGAGCTCCTGACGATCTGCCTTAATAACACGGTCGACAAAAAACACCGCTCGAAGGCGGAATCGAACTTTGCCACGCCGATCCGGTTCCTGCGCAAAAACGGACTCAACGTCGGCGAAACGGAGCTAGAAGCCGAACAATACCGCTGGACGAACTTGCAGCTCCCGTTATACCGTCGCATCTTCGCGCAGCTGTTGGCGGAACATAAAGATTTGTCGGTCGAAACGGTACAAGGTCAGATCGAGCGTCAAGAACTGCAGATCGACTTCGCGTATATCGTTCTCCCGAAGGCGCAAGACGTTATCGCGCTAGGCGCTCCGTGGTCCAAGCAAGACTTCGAAGCCGCCGAGGCGACCGCGGCGTGGGTCGTGAAAACGATCGAGCGACTCTGTCAAGGCGTCGTCAAGCCGACCGACTTCATCGACAAAGAACATAAAGAGTTCGGACGTATGCTCGACAACTCCAATCTCAGGTACGGCGACGATTTCGCGCCGATCACGCTGAGCTATACTTTCGAGAAGTAACGCCGCGCGCAAGGCGACGCGCTACTCGCTCGAATATAAAAAAATTTAGCCGAACTCCTTTCCTCCGCTTGATTCGCGGCGGCTTTTCGGTTAAAATCCAAGACGAGCGTCGACAGTATCGCGCGCATACGCGGATCTGTGCGGCGACATTGAGCACATATTATCGACGCCGAACGCGTAACGTTCGAACGTATTACTCCTTATACATTAAAGGTGAACAACATGCCGCAAGTATTCTATGGCGTTTTCTTCCACTGGCTCGGCGGATTGGCTTCCGGGTCTTTTTACGTACCGTATAAAGCGGTCAAAAAATGGTCTTGGGAAGTCTATTGGCTTGCCGGCGGTTTCTTCTCTTGGATCATCGCGCCTTGGCTCTTGGCCTCGATCCTGACTTGCGGCCTTCTTCCCTCTATGAGCGACGTTTTCAGCGGTAAAGTCAGCGAAGCGACTATCGAAAAAGCGATGTCGGAACCGTCTCGCGTTCCCGCCGCTATCGTCAAACAAGCCGCTATTCAAGAAGCCGCCGCGTCTCCCGCGTTCGACGCTATCGCGAAGTCCGACGTCATGCTCGAAGGCAAAAAAGTTAAGACGATCACGCCCGACAACGCCGTCAAAGCGTGGGCCGCGCTCGTCAACGGCGAAGAAAGCGACGTCTTCGTTTCCGCGCCATCCGCCGAACTCAAAGGCGAACTTGACGCGCTCGTTCGTTCCTCCATCGAGACCGCGTTCCAAGGCGGGGCTAAAGCGATGGGTTACGCTTACCTCTTCGGTTGCCTCTGGGGTATCGGCGGTCTGACCTTCGGGCTCACCATGCGTTATCTCGGCATGAGCCTCGGTATGGCTATCGCGCTCGGTTACTGCACCGTCCTCGGCACGATCATGCCTGACATTGTCAAGGGCACGTTCGTTACCAACTTGACGACGCAACCTCCTTACGCGGTCATCATCCTCGGTCTTGGCGTCTGCTTGCTCGGCGTTATCCTCGCCGGCGTCGCGGGCATGTCCAAAGAACGCGAAATGCCCGAAGAAGTCAAGAAAGCCGCTATTAAAGAATTCAACTTCGGCAAGGGTCTCCTCGTCGCCACCATCTCCGGCGTTTTCTCCGCCTGTATGGCTTACGGTCTCCAAGCCGCCGAACCGCTCGCTCAGATCTCCGCGCTCCACGGCACGGGCAGTCTCTGGGTCGGTCTTCCCAAGTTGTGCATCGTCCTCCTTGGCGGTTTCACCTCCAACTTCATCTGGTGCGCGCTCCTTCTGGCGAAGAACAAGACGACCTACCAATTCTTCAACAAAGAGATCCTCGATCCCGACGCCGCCGACAAGACGACCAAGGTCAAGGTCAACATGCTTTGGAACTACGTCTTCTCCGCTATCGCCGGTACGACTTGGTACTTCCAATTCTTCTTCTACTCCATGGGCGAAACGCGCATGGGCGAATACCAGTTCTCCAGCTGGACGCTCCACATGGCCTCCATCATCATCTTCAGCTCTTGCTGGGGTCTCGCGCTTCGCGAATGGGCCGGTTCGAGCAGATTCACCAAGTTCATTCTCGGCGTCGCCATCTTCACGTTGCTGTACTCCACGATCGTCGTCGGTTATGGTAACTTGATGAAGCAATCCGCGGAACCGGCTGAACAAGCCGCCGTCGTCGCCGTCGAAGGTCAAGCCGACGCTGAAGCCGCCGACGCGATCGAAGCCGACGTCGTCGCTCCGGAAGCCGCTGAAGAAGCCGCTCCGGTCGAAGCCGCCGCCGACGCCGCCGAAACGACCTTCGTCGTTCCCGCCGCTTCCTACGTCCTCGCTTGCTAGTCGAGTCGAAGTCGAAAACGCGTTCTCCAAGACGCGTTGAGTAACGCATGAGATCGAAAATTGGGTCCAAATTCAAATATTTGGACTTGATTTTCGATTTTTTTATAATTAAACTGAACGCGGCTAGCATACTAAAATATAGGAAGACGCGTCGTTTCGTCATGAAAGCGTCGTCCTTGTTTCGCGGCGTCGCGTTATGCGGCGCGCGCTCTACCCTTGAAGAGAGTTGAGAGATATTATGCAACGTTGTTCATCTACGCGCGTAGCCTCGATGGTAACGTTATGCGCGCTTTGCGCTTTCGTAGGCGCGTTTGCCTTCGCTCCACAAGCCGAGGCCGCACATGTTTTCATCACCGGCGGACGCGTCGTCGCTCCCCCGTGTCATTTCCATCATCATCCGCACGCCGCGTTGGTCGTCAACGTCGCGCCTCCCGTCGCCTATGTTCCCGCGCGTGAAGTCGTCGTCGAACGTCCCGTCGTTGTCGAACGCCCGGTCGTTGTCGAACGTCCCGTCGTCGTGGAAGAACCGGTCGTAGTCGAACGTCCGGTAGTTGTGGAACGCCCCGTCGTCGTCGCGCCCGCGCCGCGTCCGTTCGTTTATACGCCCGGCATCGCGGTCAATATCGGCGTCGACCTTGGGCGTCATCATTATCCCATGCCGCCGCATCCCATGCCCGGCCCTCATCCTCACCCGTTCCCAGGACCTCATCCGTACCCTCACCATCCGCATCATCCTCATCATTTTTGAGTCGAGCAGTCGTTAAGCCGACACTATAAGTCGACGCAGACGTATTCTATCGTTTGCGTCGGCGTTTCGCATTAAGAGAGCGTTAAATGAAAACGTCGTCGAATACATTTTCCACGATCCTCGCGTTATGCGCGTTACTGAGTCTTTCGCATTTTGCGTCGTCGGCGCAAGGCGCTTGGCCGTTTGTCGTCGGCGGGCGAGTCCTATCGCTATCGGAGCCGTTCCGACCGGGCGCGACCTACGAGACTCACGTCACGCCTAGCGGGGAAGCTCGCGAAATAGCGCCGCGAGTCAAGCCGGCTCCGAAAATGAGCGTCTTGGAAAGCGTTTCGCCGACGCGCGTCGTTCCGCACTACCTGCCGAAAGAAGGCGATTACACGCCGCATCACTACGACGGCTTGACGGTCGTTCAGATACCGCCGCGCACGAGCTACACGCCCGACCCGCTGACCGCGACGCCCCCGGCGTTGCAAGGCGCGATCTCGCCCTATCCCTCGACGATCCCGGGCCCCAGGATCGTTACCCCGCAAGGATTAAGACCCGGACACGACCCGTTCCGGCCGTCGCCGTTCGATCCCGACGTCACGCGCAGACAAGGGTTCCGCAACTTCTAACGCGACGCAAACATTTGACCTACGCCTACAAGACGCGATCCCCATTTCGCGTCTTTTTTATTGTCTTCATCGCGCTAATATCCCCGGCGACTCGTCGCGCTCTGTCAAAAATATTATCAGAAGAAATTTCAAACGCGCTGTAGTATTACGGCAAGTTCAACTTACCTAGTATTGTCGGCGCGATGAATCGTCGAGAGCTTCCCGATCCTATACGTCTTGATAACTCGCGCGCCGACATTTATTTAGAATTCTTTCGCCGTTCAACGCTATAACAATAAGGACGCTAAAATGAAAAACGTTAAGAAGATCGCCGTTGCCGCCGTTATCGCCGTCGCCGCTTGCTTTGCCTGCAACAACCAAGCTAACGCCATGCCTTATAATCGCTGCATGCAACACCAACAAAACGTCGCCAACGCGATGAACATGATCGAAGAAGCCAACGCCGAGAACAACATGTATTGCTATCATTGCCACGGCTATCGTCTCCCGGTCATGCCTCACGCGCCGTGGGCTCCCGCTTATCCGTACTGGGCGAATCCGTACTGGGCGAACTAAGGAGGAAACGCAATGAACGATTCCAACTCTACCCGAACCTCAAAAACGCGAAGGCGATAACAAGCTTTCGCGTTTTTTTATTTCTATCCGCAACGCTTCTTCGCGTTCCCGTTTTCGCCGATCCCGGGCGACTCGCGTTCGTTGAACGATCCAATAAAAATTTATCTAAAAAATTTTGTTACGTGTTGTCGTCGGTTCCGCAAGCGCGTACAGAGGTATGTAAGCGCGATGCAACGCGACATAAACAACACGCTTAAACGTCGCTTACATATCAACTTAAAAAAACAACGACGGCAACGACCGGCGCTAACTATACAGAATAAAGGATCTGAAAAATGAAA
>JAZRWE010000036.1:0-10502 GCA_045599605.1 Thermoguttaceae bacterium | reverse complement strand
AACTTCCGGTCAGAGAAGTTTCAAGTAATGAATCAATTCAATATTTGGCTATCAAAGGTATTAGTTCTCGTTAAAAAGAACTAAAACTTAACAGTTTCTCACACTGTATGATTTGTACTTTACCTGAATGTTAAATATCGTTGAGCTTTCGCTCTGCTGTCGTTTTCAACTTTCGTTGTCAACAACAAGGGAAAATATAAAGCGCTTTCTTGATTCGTCAAGAGCTTTCTTAAAAATTTTTCAGTTTTCGCAAAGTTTTTACAAAATCGTTCGTTTCTGCTCCGTGACGAGGCTACGAAAACACTTGTCGTATTCAAACGCCAACCATTTTGGCTCCCATATCTTAGCGCGTTCTAAACCTTTTTGCCGTCGCGTTTGATAATATTCTCTATCGTCCCACAGCCGTATTATTTCCTCTATCCACGGGGCAACCGCGCTAGCCGGCGGCACGATCTTCGTTTCCGGGGTATACTCGGACGGAATCTTTAACCTGCGCGTCGGTTGCGGGACCGCAAAACGCGTACGTCTCCCACGCATTTTGAGGTAGACGACGTAAAAACCGTAAAAGTTCGGGCGAGGAGATCGACGCGCCGTAATCTCGCTCACAACGTCGGTTGAGGCAAACTTCTTTCCGTATAAAAATTCTTAAGCGTCGGAAGTTCCGTCTCGGAAATAGCGCCGTCCAATAACAGCAACTCGTCGATGACGGCGTTAAGCCTATTGCCGTCCTCCTCGTCTCCGATGGTAAGCGTCGACGCCGAACCCAAATCGAGGTCGGCGAATTCCGGCCCTAATTCGACGGATGTAAAATCTTCAAAATCATAGGATAAGCGCACGACGTTCTTTTCTCGATCGACCGCGAGAACCACGTATGTCCAACCGTCGTAATAATCCTTGGGTAGCGGGAACTCGATCAAACCGCGATCGTCGTTACGTTTGACGCAAAAGCTCGCGTTAGGAGGACTTAACGCCAACGAAAATTCGGCGTTATCTTCATCCGTTCCCCCTTTGACGGAAACGACACGCGGTTCGCCCTCGATATAGTTCGTCTTCAGCCAAAAACCGATGGAAAAACTTTTCTTATTCAACGGCGCGTTTTCTAAGGTAAGCCAACCGAGTTGAAGTTTTATTCCATATCCCCAATACCCGTCGATAAATCCCTCCTCTACATGCGAGGTAGTTTCAACGTCGCCGATCGCGCTATTGTGATCGGCCTCAAAAGGAAAGTAAGCTCTAACGCTTTGTCTAAGCTTCTCCGGAACTCCTAGCGTCGCGACCGGGGAGCTAGTCGGCGACTTATCGAGCGCGGGACCATTGCGATACCCATGACGATAAAATTGCGCAAGAATATCTTCACGCTTGCTAGTAAATTTCCCCTTGAAAAGATGAGAGGGAACGCGTCCTTCCCAATAAACGCCTTTTTCCCACGCGGAAAGTCCAAGCGCGTAGAATATGATACGCGGAACGTCGTAGACTCCCATTTCGCCAACAGTTCCGGCTTCAACGCCGGGCCCGGCGGCGGCAAACGTAACATTACTTTCTTCCGCCGAATCGCCGCCGTGTTCCGTACCGACGCCGCCATGGTCCGTCACTACGACAAATAGCGTCGAATCCAATAAATCTCGGCTCTCGTACGCCTCATAGATCCGCTGTATAAGTTCGTCCGTAGCCGCGATCTGCGACAACTGCTCCGCGGATCCAAAACCTTTATCATGACCGACTTGGTCGCATTCGCTAAACTGAACAAATAGCAACGTCGGATCGTTGGACGCAATGTATTCGCAAGCGCGCGCCGTTACCTCTTCGTCGGACTTCGCCGTCACTTTGACTACGTTCAGACCTTCCTCGATCATTCCGGCGTTGATAGGATCCCAAGTACAAAAAGACGCAAGTTGAGCTTCGGGAAGATTATAGCGTATCATTCGAAAGATCGACGGGAATTTATCGTCTTTCGGATAGGGTCTTGACTGGGCGACGCTATCAGAGCGTTGATGGAACAACGGGCGAACGCCGTGAAGGATCGAAGCCCAACACGCGGAGTCCGTCGTCGGGTACGAAGTTCTCACGTCGTACCCAATAGCGCCTTCTTCGAAGATCCGTTCGAAATTAGGCGCGTCGGAGTCGCGGAAATACGTTCCTCCGCCCCCTACCCCAATGACGACGACGCGAGAAACGGGCGAACTGTTCTTCATCGAACAACCAGGGCTAAATCCGAACGCAAGGTCGTTGTATCTATCTCTTTCAAGTTCACGGTAACGGTCGATAAATCTACAATTCCGCTCACAAACGCTCCAATGCGAATACGCGCGCATAACGTCGCGTTGCGGCGCCGGTAGCTTATCCAACCAATCGTTGTATTCGCTTTTCGCGTACTTGACGACGTCGCGATCCGTTGCGGCAAAGTACTCGAGTCGTAATCTCGTCAAACGCACCTCGTCGCGCATCGTGCTCGGAGCAAGACTCGCTTCCAATTCGCGCCACCCCGCTAGCGTGCGAGGGTTATTAGGAACGGAAGGCTTGCGATTGCCTACGCGAATAAACAACCAAGGATCGTAGGAACGCAGATCGAATCGCGAAAATCGTATATTGCTCTTCCCTTTATCATAAGATCTCGCTAACGCGGGCTTCTCCGACGGAAAATACTCTTTCGGCGTGTTTCGATACCATTCCTCTAACAGCGCCATCTCGTTGTTAGGACGAGGTTTCACGAGAATTTCCTGAGCGATCGTCTTCTTTTCCTTATTCGGCCCGGCCGTTATAGTCATAGTCAAGACGCAGCGCACGCCCTCGGGCTTCATCTTTTCACGAAGTTCTTTCCAGAAAGGATCTTCGTAATCCTGCAGAGGACAAAATTCCGCGTTAAACCTATCGAAACAGAAATGTTCGCCGGGGTCCAAAAAAACGGCCGGATGACTCTACAAATATCCATGCCCGTCGGATTTTCGCAACGCCAACGATATGTTTTTCCTTCGATTTCCGGCGAACTCACTTCAATATGGCGCCAATCCCAGCTATCGCAGTCCGTTGGCGTGTACTCGCTCAATTCCATATCGCTTTCATTGGTCAAATACTCAGAAAAATACACGGTATCCCCGTAATAGATCTCTGTGGGATAACACTCGATAGTTCGACGGACGCGATTGGCGTCAGAGTCGCAAAACACGATTCCCACGGTTCCCGGAGTTCTCTTGTAAGACGAGTTATCCAATGAATATAAAGACGCAATAGATCCGACGTTTTTGTAGAAGCTCGCTATCGTCACGGTCAAGATCGTCACGACGATCGTCAAAAAAACGGCTGATTTCTTCATTACGGTATCTCCCATATCGTTTTCAGCGAATTAACATATTCAACTTGAATCACGACCGTTATTCCGCGTTACACGGTCGCAAAAGGGGGTTGAAGTTGTTGAGGTCGGTTTATTACAAAACTACTACGCCGTTCCCTATTTCGATCTTTCAGCGAAAATTCGCCTTATCCACAAGGTCTCAACAACCGATAACGACGTCGGTCTTCTGTAATGACGGTAATTATAAAGCGTTTAAAAACGTAGTCAAGTTTTGATCGTATTCTAGCTTTTTGAAATTTTATTGGCCCGCTCTTAACCGCTATGATATTTAGTTATTTTACTACGAAAGATCGAAGGACATTTATCGTCCTTAAGACAAGGCGTAGATTCGACGAGCTCCGAACGTTAATGGCGCATCGGACGCACGTTGTGAAGGCGCGAAGCACGACGCGCGGCGTCTTTCGTTGGGCTCGACGTTTCCACGTCGATAACGACCGCGCGAGAAACTTTAATTTCATTCATTGACGGCTTATCGACTCAAAGCCTTCGTCAAGATCGCTATACCGTTCCTTTTCAAGTTCGGAGTATCGGTCGGCAAATTTAAAATCCAGTTTAGGCGCCCGCTCCAATAAAAGATCGAGCAACGACGGCATACTCCAATGCGAGTAGGCGCGCATAACGTCCCGTTGCGGAGCGGGTAAACTATTCAACCACTCGGCGTACTCTTTTTTCGCTTTATCCGCCTCTTCGTCACGCTTTGCGGCAAAGTACTCGAGTCGCAGTCTCGTCAAGCGAACCTCGTCGCGCATCGTGCTCGGCGCAAGACTTGTCTCCAATTTGCGCCAACCCGCAAGCGTCCGCGGATTATTGGGAACCGAAGGCTTACGATAGCCGTCGCGAATAAAAAGCCAAGGGTCGTAGGACGTCCAATCGAATAACGAAAAACGAATATTGCTCTTGCCTTTATCGTTTATTCTTGCGTCGTGAAAGATCGAACTTACGATGTAAAGGAACGAACCCGGTTCGTGAGATTTTGCGATCTCCTCGCCCTCGCGGTTTGGGAAAAATCTTTTTGGCGTTTTATGATACCATTTGTCCAAAAGCGCCGTTTCATTTTCGGGACGAGGTTTGACGAGAATATCCTGAGTAACGACTTTCTCTTGTCCTGTTTTCTCGTCGTAAACAGTTTTTATTGTCAAGGAGCAATGAACGCCCTCGGGCTTCATCTTCTCTCGAAGTTCTTTCCAAAACGGATCTTCATAATCCTGAAGAGGACAGAATTCCGCCTCGTAACGATCTAAACAATACTTAGCGCCGGGCTTAATATAAAAAGGCTCGACGCCGCTCATAAAATTTTCGCCGGTCGGATTCAAGCGAGTCCAACAATATTTCTTTCCTTCAATTACCGGCGAGCTTACCTCGACGCAACGCCAATCCCAACTCGGCAACATATGCGGAGAATAAGACCCCAACTCCATTTCGCCCGTATTTTCCACATACTCGGAAAAATATACGGTATCCCCGTAATAAATTTCCGAAGGATAACACTCGACGCTTCGCCGAGCGCCGTTGGCGTCCACTTCGCTATAAACGGTAACGCTCACGCCCGGAGTCCTCTCGTAAGGAACGTCGGCGTTTGAATTCGACGAATTAAAAAAGCCTGTTTGATAAAAGATAGCAAACAAGATCAAGATTACGACGACGCCCAGTCCTAGTGAAACGCTCTTTCTCATACGGGTATCTCCTAATATCGTTTTCTGAGAATTAACATATTCAACTTGAATCACGACCGTTATTCCGCGTTATACGGTCGCAAAAGGGGGTTGAAGTTGTTGAGGTCGGTTTATTACAAAACTACTACGCCGTTCCTTTATTTCGATCTTTCAGCGAAAATTCGCCTTATCCACAAGGTCTCAATAACCGATAACGACGTCGGTCTTCTGTAATGACGGTAATTATAAAGCGCTCGCAGGGGTAGTCAAGTTTTGATTTTATTCAAAGTTTTTGAAATCGTAATTACCGCTAATCTCGACCGCCATGGCATTTTGTTATTTTATCAGAAAATCAAATAAGAGATCGTTAACGGTCGCAACACCGTCATAGAAACTAAGAAAATTACGCCGAGAGCAAGCGCAACATTTGTTCAACGAAGCGCGCGTTCCTTGTTTGCCGCTTACGTTAAAGCAACGCTCCTTTGCAAAACTTCCGGCAGCCGTCAAAACGACCTTGACGTCGCCGCTTCGAGCTTCCGATCAAGGAAGTTTGGCAAGCTTTCTAAATTGTTCAACCATCGGCCCATACTCTTTTTCGTAATCTTCGTTATAGAGAAACGGTTCGATAGGAGGAGGGTTTAACGCCCTATATTCCGGATCGTCAAGTCCATACATCATACAATAATCCGGATCGTCTCGCGATATCAGCATAGAATACTCGTCTTCAACAAATTGCATAAACTCTTGAAAACACTGCTTATATTGTCTGACGATCTCTTCCTTCCTTTCTGGGGAAGCTTCTCCATAAACATCGTCGTATTGCCAATGAAAATCAGGACAAACCACGCGAATACACTCGTCTTTAAGCTTGTATATGTTTTTGTACTCTATTTGAGTCAACATATACTCTTGCGAGTATTCAGGAAAATCCTGTTCCGCGTCATGTCGAGCGAGCGCCTCGTCAAGATTCCAAAAAATGTAATTATCAAAAACAGCATAAAAAAGATCCTTAAAAGCGCCTTCGTAATTCCCCTTCGAGAATGCCCACCTCACCCTCCGCCAATACTCAGACATTCCATTCCTTCCGATATAAAATATATCCGTTAAACTACAAGCCTCTTGATAATTTCCGCCACACTCCAACGTCTCTGATAACGCCAGAAATTTTTGAGCTAAACGATCGCCTAAATTAGCGCTATCGTCTGACGGCTCGTGTTTCCACAACATATCGACCGTTTCACAATCAGACGCGATCTGCTCCTCGAAATACGACGCGACCTTTTCGTACTCTTTATTACGCATCCATTTGGCAAGCTCTTTATTGGAAGCGTATTCATGCGCGGCAAAACGCCCTCTTACGACGTCCTCTTCCCAATTTGCGTAGGATCGTTCAAACCATGTAAGACGACTATCAATTTCGTCTTTATCCGCAGTATTTACGACCTTCGCGCCGTCGCCCTGACCTTCTTCGTCAGAACTATTACAGGAAATCGCATAATTACACTGACACAAACAAACGCTAAGCAACAAGACCGTAAGCTTTGAATATAAAGTCATTTCATTCCTCTTCGTGGTCAATTCGCCGTCTAACGCGCGTTCACTATTTATCGCTTACGCTCAGAGTAAAGCGCCTTTATCATAACGTTTAGAAGTCGTCAAACGACCTCCGACTCGTTCCGCCTCAAACGCCCCGCTCAAGGAAGAAACCGAGAAGTTTCCTAAACTGTTCAACCATAGGACCATACTTCATTTCGTTATACTTACTATTGTTTTCCGGACATTCTTGCGATATCCGTCTAGAATATTCATCCTCAATAAATTGCATGAACTCTTGTAAACTTTGTTTGTATTGCTCTCTCACAGCGTCGATTTTTTTCACATCAAAATACGGTGTGTAATGAGGATAATAGTTATGCCAATGAAAATCCGGCCAAATAACGAGCAAACATTCGTCTTTAAGTTCGTGTATTTTTTTAAACTCTATATTGGACAACATATATTCTCGACTTCTATTAGGGTGTTCCGTTTTGTCATTATGTCGAGCAAGAACTGCGTCAAGATTCCAAAACACGTAATTTTCACGGACGGCATTATATACTTGTTCAAAAGCGGCTTCGTAATTACCGCGTGAATACTCATCCCTCGCCTTCTGCCAAATTACAGCGTCCGGAAATGTATTGCCTCTTGCAAAGAATTCCTTAATATTTCGCGACTCTCGTAAGTATCCGCCCCGTTCCAACGCTCCTGAAATTCCAGACAGATATATTCCCCATCCCACCCCTCTGTGCCATACTGTACCGTCCTTCCATAATAGATCAAACGTTTTTGATTCACGAGCGAGCTCATTTTCTAAACACGTCACGACCTTTTCATACTCTCCATCACGCATCCACTTCTCGATCTTATCTTTGATCCGGGAGTCTATTCCTTTTAGCCGTACTTCTGTATAACCTCCATCTGAAATATTACGACGCCAAAATATGGAACATAAATCCGACAATTTAGGCTCGTTGGACGTGTCGGATTTTCCAGTCGTTTTAGTAACCTTCGCAGTGTCGGTCTGTTCTTCGCCGTCAGAACCATAACACGAGAACACGAAATTACACTGATACAAGCAGAAGCTAAGCATCAAGATCGTCAGTTTTGAATATAAAGTCATTTCATTCCTCGCGTCGTCAATTCGAGTGTAATATCTTCGTTCCCTGCTTGCCACCGTTCCACCAACTGGCTATATCCTCATAATGAGCCCGTGTCACAACCTCAAATCCACAATAAACCGCAAAACCACTACTCCTATACTGATCCCCCTCTATTTCACCTGTTACTAACTGAACGGAATTATTGTTAACAGAATTACAAGCGTGAATAACCAACGCGCCTAATTTATATTTTATTTTTCCCTTAATGGAAAGATGTCTATTATCCGCACAATAATAGATTCCCCATTTCGGTCCCCAATCGGCCCCCCAAGTAACGCCTGATGTATTAGTCCCGTGAACACCAAAGGCGACTTGCGAACCATGCCCAACTAAATACAAGCCGTGAAGTTCCTTGGCTTGTGAAGTTTCCCTTATCGTACTGCAAAAGTTTTGTCGAGCTAGCGAAGCGCTAGTTTGAACGCTATTATCAAATTGAACAACCTTAAAACCTAAAGCTTCAAGCTGTCCAATATTATGATCCCATCGAAAACAAGAGGGGCTTGGTTCCTGTCCCGCTACCGGATTCTTTAACGAAGGGTCATAGCAATACGCGGCAAAAATGACGTTGGGAACAGAAAAAATTGGCGGGCAATCCTCTGTAAGGATATAACTATCAACAGCCTCGGGATTAGAGAAATGCACATTCGACGCTAAAATCCTCTGTTGATCCCAGAGTTCGACACGGGCAGTTGGTAAAGAGACCGTCAACCAATCAGAAATTTCACTAATCTCTAGTCCAACTTTATCTGCAAGATCGCTAAACTTACAACCGTCGGAAGGAGAACATGTAGCCAAACTAGAATCTGATTCTCTACTTACGGACCAATGGCTAATAGTGATATTTACATTCGACTCGTCGACATAAATACTTCCGCCAGAGTTTTCGAATCTTTCGTCATAAACGACGATAGAGAAATTAAAAAAATAAACCGATTCAGAAGAAGAAGTAGAATCGCATTCGCTAATCCTAGTTTGAAGTACATTACCAATATCTACGCCTTCGCGTAATGATATCTCACCCGTCCTTCTATTGATCTGAAACCAATGAGTATCATCAGAATAATATTGGCCAACAATCCCGTAGACCAGATATTCATTGCTCGAGACCACGCCAATTTCCGAACGCCATACTAGATTATTTTCGTCTTCCCTGATATACGCACGATAATTATCAAAAGCGTCATGGCTCGGAATTGTAGGGGAATCTCCTTGTTCCGGCGTCTCGGTTACAGGTACGTCAACGTCTGATAAAAATTCCGGACGTTCGACAATAACGAAACTCTCGCTAGGAATGGTAGGCGTCGGGCCTTCTGCGCGAGTAACGCTAAAACTTACGGAAAACCCTTCGTCCCCTTCGTCAAAATACCGATCAGATCGAGTTCGAACAAGAATACTACCACTTCCGGAAGAGCCAAGAATAGTCTGACAACTCAAACCGTTTGATCCGGATTCCCAATTAGTCGTCACAAAATCATCATTCACAGTACCGCCATGATTTATCGTTGCGGTAATTATATCGCCGGGGACTCCACCTACAAAAGTAAGCAGGACTTCTTCCCCCTCCGATATCAAATTTGTATTTCCGTATTCAACGTAAGCGCCCGATAGATGCACAGTAATATCGCCGCCGCCACTTGCGCCTCCTCCTCCGCTGCCGCCGCCGCTCGAACTGCCGCCGCTACTCGTAAAGTTACATGCCAAAGAAGCAAGTTCAGCCTCGCTAAATTGTTCGACAGCGAAAGAAGACAGGGCGTCGGTAATAATATCAAGTTCCTGTTCGGCTTCTTCGTCCGAATAACAATTTATACCGTCAGAAGAGTCGTCAGACGACGTCTCCAACAAACTAATGATTTCAGCGTCGAATTCAGATTCCGTCGTTGGATATTGTTGTTCCTCTTGTTCGAGGACGTTTGCAGAAAGGGAAATTTCTTCGTTATCTAACGAGAAGTTGCTAGCATAACCGGATCGAATCCCAACTTCATTAGCCACAAGTTGTTCGACGCACGAACCAACTGCCAACATTGTTCTGGCTTCTAACGTTTCAAAAACTAACTTACGATCGTCTCTTTTCATAACTATACTCGCCAATTGTTCTACTATCAAGATTGTCGATACAGGGCGTCATTGTTATATTAGACGCCTTCAACGTCTATTCACAATCACAATACTAATCACATAGAAAACGGCGTCAAGCGCTACCCCACCCGTTATAGCACAATTTTTTAAAAAACGCAGAATTGTTATTAATACCCAATGTTACACTGTGCCTTAATTAAGTAATATTAACCGCTTTATAAATTTTTATTATACTATTATATCACCGATACGCTAAAAGAAACTCTCGTGGCGGCTTGGCAACGGCGTCAAAAAATAAAAAAAGCCCGTTCCGAAGAACAGATTCCACGACGGCTCGGCTCCCAGTTCGCGCTATCGCGCGGATGAAGAGACAGTTCGCGTTGCTCGCTTGCCGCATCAGGAATAACACTGCACTCGTCGCGTTAGCGCTCAGGTAGGAGCCGCAAATTGGAGGGCGACTTGCTCGCCCGGAGATTGCGGACGGAATCGCGCTGACCTTGCAAGTGCAGAATCACGCTGAAATCGCAAGTACAGAATCGCACCCGTACCCGCCAAGAAAAAAAATAATCCCGCCCTCGCAATAAGCGACCAACGGGAGGCGGGATCTAAAAAGCGCGAACCGTGAGCCGAGCCGTCTCGGTCAAGAAATAAAAAAAGCTCGTCAAGAGACGAGCTTCAAAAAAATAACCCGGCGATACCTACTTTCGCGGTTTCACAACTATCATC
>JAZRWE010000035.1:0-14589 GCA_045599605.1 Thermoguttaceae bacterium | reverse complement strand
ACGCGGGAGCTTGCTAACTACGCGTTTCGTATCGCCGTTATAAAGTAGGACGCGTTCGCCTTCTTGTAGATCGCCTGCTTCAACAAAATCATGACGATCGACTGACCAGAAAGGATGATTACTAGTACAACCTATCGGCTTAGGCAGATCTTCAATAAGTAAGTCGATCACGCTGTCGGCAATGTGCGCAAACGTCCCCGTCACCACGTTGCCGGGACCGGGCTGAATCTGAACGTTCTCGTCGATCTCGACAAGTTTCGACCATCCCATTACTCCCATTTCGGGGAGAGCAACAAATACTTCGATCGCAAAATCGTCGTAATCTAAAAAGGATATCGGGAAAAATTCTGCCAGTTGGAAATCAAGGTCGTCAAGAACTTGTCCCGTGGACTCGCCGCGGATCCTGACGTCCTCGGAGTAGAGCCAATCCGCGGGGCGTAACAAGGCGATATCGCAATACGTCCCGTTCGGCTTTTGATAACGTAGGCGATAACCGTAATGCTTGACGCGTTCGAAGACCGTCGCGTCGGCCTCGGACGGTTCCGCCCCTAACGGATTCGCGCCGACGGCGCGGTCGCCTATCACGATCTCGCCGATCTTTCTTTCAAGGATCGGCGGCGTTATCGACGTCTCAACGTGTTCGACTTCGTGCAACGCGACTTCGTTATTAGTAATAATCTCCGTTATCGCTTCTGGTTCATACCGGGGAACGAACTCAGGCGACACTTCATCCGATACTGTGTCGGAGATTATCGGTTCTTCCAATACTTCGTCTTCAGTATTTTCATTAGAAAGTCGTTTATTATCGCCGACTTCCAAACAAGACTCTTGCACGAAGGAAGCCGCGACTTGCGTATTCCGACTCACGGCGAGATCGCGATTCAGCGCATAAAGGAACATCCCCATCGCGCAAACAAACGCAAAACAACTAAGCCATCCCCAAAACGTCGCTGAAAACGAGGAGGCGCGTCTCGATTTCGAACAACGTTTTGTAGAATCGTCGTTTTTTGTCTGCCGAACGTCGCGTTCCAAGAGAGCAGAGCTTTTCGTTTCTTCTTCACAAGCGTTTGCGGCGAGGGCGTCGCCATCCCTCGTTGCGCTATCAGCTGAAATAACGCGCGGGCGTTCGTACAATAATTCCCAATCATCCGCTTGCCATCCGGCAAAAGCGGCGCTCCGACTGCGGTTACGCTCCCACTTGGCCAACACGCCTACCGCGACAAACGCCAACGTCGTTAAGTAAAGCGCCGTCTCGGGTTTATCGTCAGATTCGACCGCAATGTTTCCGGCCGTAAGACTATCGACGCTCAACGTCTCGTCTCGCTTGTCCGGAGCGTTCAACGCCGTTTGCTCGCGTTCTAAAACGAATTCCGCGTCGTTAGTAAAATCGGCGCCCCCGTCTACTTCAATAATATCCGCAACCTCGTCCACCTTCAATAGATCTTCGGCTGTCATTTCAGTAGAGATCGTCGGTCGACCGTAGACCAAGACCGTCACGTCTTCCGTGAAACAGCAATTTGAAAACATCTTGCCGATCGTCGATGAACAATCACCGGTCGAACGGACCACGCTTCTGATCGAATTAAGTCCGCCAAGAGCCGTCGAAACGAGATCGACCGTACCGGACGCCGCCGACAATAGACGTTCGCCGCCGCTTAAACGACGCCCCGTGTCAAGATCTTCGCCTTCGATCGCATTGCTTATGTTAAGTACCCCAACATAGCTTGCGATCGTCGTACCGGCAGCGGCATAGAAAGCGGAAAGTCCGCTAGCCCCCGTCGCCTTCATGTTGGAATAGACCGTTTCATAACGTTCGATCGTTTCTCCCAACATGACGTCGAACAACGTTGTGACTAATTGCCACGTATATTTCCCCGTTACCACGTAAGTGTCGATATAGAACTGACCAATACCGAAGAAATCGCTGTTGGCGACACAGTCTTTAACGCGAGCTTCAAGCCAGAACAGAAACTGCGTTTGCCAATCGAGTTTGTCGTGAACGTCGATACTCTCCACGAACTCGTCGGAGAACCGCTCGATCAAACTCGATTGCGAGAAAGCGTGCGATACCTGCGTCCACGTCGGAACGCTCGTCGTGAAAGTATGGTAGATCTCAAATGTCGGATACGAAGCCGAGACGCTGAAATTGGAATACGAGGCGACGATAATATGATCGGGCGTAAACGAGTAATTCGGTTCGCCTTCATACCGACCAAAATATTCTAGCGCCATCGCGTCGACGCCAATGAATCGTAACGTAATACCGTCTTTCACGTAACTTCCGAAACTTGCGTCGAAAGAACACGTCGCGATATAATTATCAACGGACCTCGTCACAATTCTCCCGGGGAACGTTTTTTCATCGTCCGTTCCCAGAGTCGTAGTCGCGCTTTCCCCGACAACATGATTCGTCAAAACGATGGGAATAAGCGAAAAACCTTCCTCGCTACTTCGCGTCCATAAGCCGTCGAAATCAAATTCATAACTATCGTTGTCATCAACTTGGTATTGAAGGACATAGGGAATCGAGTCAAACGCTCTTGAATCGGAGCTGCTGATCGTCATGCTCCGTCGCGTCCCCGAACCGCTTCCGACCCAACGATTGGAAAGTTCAATAACGTCGCCGTCGAGCGTCGTTCTCTTAGAGTAATCCCAATATCGTTCCGACAAGCTCGTTTCTTCGCTGCTCTTCTCGTATCCTTCTAACTCGCTGTTTGTCGACCACGATCCGTTAGAATTGGTCCCGTATCCGGTCTCGTGAGAGCCCGAAGCGGAATAACGATATTGCGCGCTTGCCACGTCCTTGCGCCCATATTCAACGCCGATAGGCGCAGAACTACGAAGCGTGTCAAACGACGTCGTCGTGATTTGCGTATTTGCGGACGTTCCCTGTTCTGAAAGCTCGCTTTCTTTATGAGTAAAGTTATAAGAGAAGGTTTCGCCCGGAACGCCTTTAGCGCCGGTTTGGATATCGTCCGGCGCATAAGTTCCTTCACCTTCGTAAGAATTGGTCAGACTGGAAATATATTCTGCTTCGCCGACAAAATATTGCCGTCCGTTAACGCGGTTGTAATAAATAACGGCGTCGATAGTCGTGCTGTTGAAGGCGTCTTGCGATTCGACTCCATAAACGGTTCCGCCCGACCGCTCATAAGAACGCGAATATGGACGATCGTATTCGTTACGACTCGCAACGTAACAATAAGCCGTTCCTATGGCTTGGACAGGCTGAGAAACAAGAACGCTATTTCCGGCGCCGTCATATTCGTAGCGCGTCGTTTGATCGGAGTGTATCCCTTTGAACGTCGTTGATTCGTTCGCCGTCGAATTCCCCTCTACGCCGCTAGCGGAGCAATAAACGGAACTATAATCCCAATCTGTCTTGTCGCGTAGTTCGAAGAAACGGTCGACGTTTTCCAACGCCCCGAAGTCCGCGTCGTTTATTTTGATAGCGATCTTCCAACCGTTATTCTCGGCGATCGTATTTGCGTAATTATACTCCAGTAAACCGACGGCGCGATCTTCGGACGCGCTGAAAGTATTGGTCAGGTAACTCGATTCCAAATGCAAGCCGGCGTTCAGATCGTCAAAACGCCATGTTCCGTCGGGTCCTAAGTCCGCGGAATATCGAACAGTCTCTTCCGTTTTATCGCCCCAAGCCCTAGTAACAACGCCGGGAACGGAAAACCCCATCGCAGAATTGATCGCGGTTCCCTCAACGTCGAAATAGGCGTCGCTCAGGTAGTAATGCTCCATGGTCCTCGACCCGGTCGGAAGCTGTTCGTATTCGAATTCCCCGGTTACGGCGTCGCGTTTCAGCGTCACGTTCATAGAGTAATCAAAACTATCGTTTAAGGAATAACGATAGTTGTCGGTAAACGAGTCGACGGACGTGTTGGAACTCGTTCCAATATAATTGGAATAGTCCGCGAACGCGACCGATCTCGTATAAAGGTCGTCGATCGATCCGGAATACTCTTGTTCGACTGAGATCTTATCTAGGCGCCAATCGTCTTCTTGAACGAGCGTCCAGTCGTCAAAAGTCGTTACGAATTCTTTGACTAACGCAACTCTATCGTTTTCCTCTCTTACGCTTGTCCAAGCGCCGCCGTCTAACGCTCCGGCTTCGTTAAAAGCCGAAGCGCGCTCGTCGACGGAGGTAGAACGCCTAAGTCCGGTACCCGCGTCGAGATCGTAACTATGCAACAAGGTCGCTTCTTGGAAACATCGTTCGGCAAACGTCCCATCTACGTTTCCTTGCGTATAAGTTCCTTGCGCGCTAGCGGTATAACTAGAAAGATACCGTAAAACGATCGCGCCGGAAGTCGACGTTTCTTGCCATTCTGAGCCGTCAAATCGATATAAAGTCGTCGCTTCCGATCCGGCGTTTTCCGTTCGTAAATGTTGTAGGAAAGACTGTTCCGTAATTTCGTAAGTCAGTCCGTCGGAACCGTAAGCATGGCTTCCGGTCGCCTCGACGCTATTCCACCTTCCCGTCCGATCCTCATAGGAACTCGAGGAATAGAAGGTCGTTCCGCAATTCGCGTTCGGTAGCGTCGAGTCGTCGTCTAGCGCCCAGTTCAGTTCTTTCTCGCCGGGCGTTAATTTCCATGCGACGTAATACGTCGTCCGATCCGTCGAGAGTTCCCCATTACGGATCGTCCAATTCACGACGATCCCGTCCGTCGTCGTCGAGGGAGTTAAAAGCGAAGTTGTTTTGTCGATCGTCGTTTCTTCGCGATAACTATTCGTCATCGCTCCGGTCTTATAGAGCCAATCGCCGTCGCGAAGCTCCTGCGCCGTCGCGACGCGTTTCGCGACATTTTTCTCATAATTTGTCGTAACATTGCCGGTCGCGCCGCTTGGCAACATAGTCCAAGTCGAGTCGGCGTCTTCGTTCGATTCCTGTAAATAGACGCTTTCCCCCAAAGCGTTCCACGCGAAGTTTCCGTCTTCTAACGCGATAGTTTCCTCGATTGAATAAGAAGTCTCGGTCCTCTCGAAATCTTCGGAACTCATCGTTCCGGAACTAAAGAAAGCGTCGCCGTAAACGCCCGAAACAACGCCTCCCGAGGTCTGAACACAACGCGAGGAGCTCGCTGTCGATCCGCTAGATCTTGAATCAAGCGTCGGGCTCAAGTCGGAAGTAATAGAGACGTTCGAAGGGTTCGACGGTAAAGTCAAACTACACGCCGCGTTCGCCGAGGTAGTCAGGCTCCAGTTTCCGTCCGAGTTTAAAGACATATAGTAAAACTCGCCTTCACGTTCAAGCGATCGCGACGCGACGCTAGTTTCCGACGCGGTATTCCACAGCGCGCCTCCGATCGTGGCGAGCGCAGTCTCCGTTTTTAACGAACTTCGCTCGGAGGCGTTGACCGAGTTGGAATAGATCAACGCGGTTCCCGTCTCGTTCCAATTGGAACCGTTCCATACGCTAGTCGAAGTCCAAGCAGTGGCGGAGTCAGACTCAGAACGTCCGGACAAACGCCAATAGTCGTCTCCGGGCATATCGCCGCCAAAATCGCCGGACCAAGACGCGCTGACGACGTTGCGATTGCTTCCGGTGTTCGTGGAATACGAGTTTTCTTCGAGCGTCCATTCGTCGTCTTCATAAGCATAATTCCAACGAGAATCCGTAGTCTCTTCGCTATTTGCGTAAACGCGACGCGCCCTCGTTAAACCGGCGCCCTGAGTTTCTTCGTCGCCAAAGAATTCGTTAACTTCATCCAACGTGTAATAAGTAGTTCCTACGCCCGAGTATTCTATGCAATTCGTCGACCAACTCGCCCCGCTTCCCGTCCCGTCGACAAAATTCCATTCATCGGCTTGCGGGTCGTAGACAGACTGCGCTTCGTACGCTTCCGTGAGGTCGTACCCGCGATAGAAGTTTGCGTCGCTACCGGTCTCGCCGTCCGCGCCGTTAAAGACGCCGTCGCGTCCCACCGTCTCGAAGATCGTCCGTTTTTCAGAAGAGTTAACGCCAAGACCTACGATCGTCCAATCGTCATTTTCCCAAAGATAGGTCGTTTCATACTCGAAACCTTCAAAATTGCGTCGGAATTCCGTAGACAGCGTCTGCGCAAATTCCAGAGAAGCGTTTACGCCAATATTGAGCGTTTCAGAGCCGTTGGCGCGTCCCGTCATGTTGGAACGTCCACGCAACGCGGGCGCGGAAACGGAGTATCCGGAATTATACACGCTCTCGCTTTGCGAAGACCCGCTTTGCGAACCTTCCCCTCCGATCACGACCCAAGAATTTCCCTGTATCGCTTTTTGTACGGACTTGTCTACGGAAGATCCGGAATTGTAAGAACCGGAGTAAACTCCGGAAATACCGTTAGACGCATATGTTCCATTCCAAGCGGAAACACATTCGGAATCCGAGATATACGTCTGGCTTCCGGAACCGCTTTGAACGACCCAATTTCCGTCGACGACCCGATATACGACGTTTTCGTTCCAACTCGTGTCTGCGGAAACGTTTTCAGAAAAAGTTCCGCTGCCGGATTGCGTTAGATCCTGACGATACGAAAGTTGTCGAATGTTTCCTTCATAAACGGAAGACGCGGAACTTGAGCCGCGCGCCACTTGCGTAGCCGATCCGGTCGCGAAGTTCCAACCGTTAGAATTCCAAACGCCGGACGACGTATAGTGTGTTTCAGAGGACGTCGACTCAGTTCTAGCGACCGTCCTAGTCCCGGAACGCGAGTCGAGAACGCCGTCGTTCCAAGAGGAACCGGTAACGCGCGCGCTGACGCCGCTCCTGGAAGAAGTCGTACCGATCTCGCGACCGCCGTTCATGTACGATCCGGTATAAGTTATATCGTTTCCGCTTCCATTCCATTGCTTATGCTGCGAACTAGTCTCAAACGATCGTCCAAACGCATTAGAAACAAAGGGAACGACCGCGTCAAAAACGTTTTCAGTACCGGCCGTAGTCCGACGCGTATCCTCAGTTCGAGTCTGCTTATAGTACTCCGAACCGGTCGTATGTCCATGTAAAGTCTGTGAAACGTACGCATAATCGCTTGTTTCAATACTAGTGGACGAAACGCCGTTTTGTCCGGCGACGATAGAATCGAACGTATGAACAGTGTAAGTAACGCTTTCTCGTACGGCGGAACACGTGTAAACATAAACGCTCGTATAACTTCCGGAATAAGTCTTTCCATTTTCGCGATAGGAATAGGTCCAGACTTCCGTTTGTCGATAAACGTACACGCCGCCGAAATCGGACGTGACGACATTTAAAGTCGAATTCCGCGTTCCTCCTTTAACGATAGCGACCGAGTCGTTCAATTCAAACTGAAGCGATCCCGACGCGATATCGGAAAGTCCGGTCGTCGGAAGGAAACCGGCGCCGCCGACGCTGTTGGCGCCCAACGCAAGTTGCCCCGTCGTCCAATCGGTCGGCGGAGCCGTGACTGTCACCGTCGAAGTTGTCGACGACGTCGCGTTGGTCGACGCGTCGCGAACGGTATAGGACAAACTAAACGAGCCCGTATAATTGACGCTAGGGGTAAAATATACGTTGCCGGAAACGATCGCTACCGAGCCCGCGCTCGAATTGCTTATCGTCGCGCTTACGACGCTTAACGTCCCATCCACCGGGCGTAAGTCGTTATCTAAGACGTTGAGCAAAATTCCGTTAGAGCTTCCGGCCGTCGTCGTGTTAATAACGACGAACGAATCCGGCGTCGCGGACACGTTTCCGTTAGTTTCTGTCGAAGCGGGTATATCCGGCGTATCTATGACGACAAAAGTTTCGTCGACATAGTTGTCTTCGTCGTCGAAGATCTTGACGGCAAACAGGTCGACGTTTCCCGAGGTAACGCCTTCGCTGACGATCGGAGTCGGCGGGACGTAAGACCAATTCCCCGTACAAGAGTCGAAAGTCGTAATTCCCGCGTTTGATTCGACGCTCAATATGCCGTAATTTTGCTCGTCGCCAATATTTGCTTGAATTTGTCCGCTCGTCGTCGCGACAACGACGGGATCGATAGCCGAATAATTAGTAACGTCGACGTCGATAGAAGTAGTCGAGGACGCGTCTATTGATTTAGGAGTGCACCAACTCGAGCGTCCTTGCGAGTTCGACGATTTAACGCGATAAGTATAAACGCGATCCGGTTCAATATCGTCGTCAAAATAGTAATTCGTCGTGACGGAACCTAAATTCAACCAGGTCGTATTTTGATCGTCCTTACGCTGAACAAGATACGACGTCGCCATTGGAGTAACGTCCCAAAGAACGGTCAGAAAACCTTCGTCGCGTAGATCGAACGACAACGATTTCGGAATACCCGGAACGCCCACGCTAAGCGTCGCCGCCGCGACGCTCCCGCTTTCAAACACGACGCCTTCACGATAGGCGCGCACGCGATACGAACGCCGAACGCCCGGCGACGCCGATCCGTCGGAATACTCGTTGGCGTAAACGCACTGAGCAAGAATATTCCATTGTTCTTCGTTCGGCGTCTCGTCGTCGGAGTATTCGATCTGATACCACTCGGCGTTAGCAACCAAAGTCCACTGTAACAAGACGGCGCCGTTCTCAATGGAAGCGGCAAGCTCTTGAACGCTTTCCAACACGGGTTCGCCGGGCTCGAAAGTTATTTCATAATCCGGATCGGACGCGCCGTTCACCCCGAAAACGCGTAGGTAATACGTACCGGCAGGCAGATCGGAAAGCGAGAGCGTAATAGTTGCCGCACCGGGATCGCCGACGCCAACGCGAAGCGTTTCTCCGTCGGCGTCTTTCAATTCTGCCGCGAGCAGGTCGCCGTCGTCTCCGCAATTGACAACGATCCCACTCTCGTCGGAGCGATAAGAAGTCAACTCAAATCGAAACCAATCCTCGTCGCCGACCGGCAACGCGAGAGAATCGATCGTTATCGTAGACGTCAGATCGCCAAGAATTCCGCCATTGACCAACACGACCGCTTGCGAATCGACCTCAGCTTTCGAGTCGTTGGCAAGGCGATCGTCGTCTTCGATCGGCGTTTGTATCGTAACGTATGCGGAAACGTAAGAATCGTCGGCGTCGTATACGGCGACAAAGCGATAATAATAGAGAGTGTTCGGCGATAGATCCGCGTCTTCAAAAACACAAGTTTCCGCGACGCTTTCCACGACCGTCCACGAAGTCAGATCGGTCGAACGCTCGACCCGACAATATAACGCGCCCGGCTCGACGCTCCACTCGAGCGTCGCGTTATAAGGACTTGACGCTACCGCGCTTACGAGCGCAGGCGCAGTTTTGACGACCGGAATATAGGGAACGTCAAACGTCAGATCGTAAATAGCGCCAATTTCGTCGTCCGACGCAAATACGCGAACATAGTATACGCCCGCTCCCAGATCTTCTAACGAAACGCTCGCCAAACCGTTAGTTCCCGTCGCCCTCGCGACGACCTCGTAGCTAGAATCGAGTAGCTGAATATTTAAGAGCTTAGCGCGGTCAGCTGTCTCTATGGCGACGTAATGCTCCGACGCGCCGGACGCGTTGATCTCAAAACGAAAATAATCGTCGTCCAAATAAACCAGATCGGTAAGAACGCTCGCGCCGGTCAACACGCCTAAATTAGCGCCGCTTCCTTCAGTAAGCGACTCGACATAAAACGGCGAATCGTTCGGTTCGTAATTATCGTCGTTAGGAAGCGTCGTAATATAATACGGTTGCGAAGGCGCGGAGGTTCCGGCGCGATTCGTTGCGGAAATTCGATAAAAATATCCTGTCTGCGCAACGAGCTCGTCGTCAAACCAAAAGTCGTCGACACAGTTTGCGGTAACAATGGTCCAACTTACGCCGTCTGTTGAACGCTCCACTTTCCACGAAGCCGCGTTAACGTCGGAAGACCATTGCAAAAAGACCGTATTGTTGAAAAACGCCGTAAGCTCGATATCCTCAGGAGTCTTTGGCGCCTCCGTATCTGTCGTCGCAGAAACGACGCTCGAAAAAACGGAGACGGAGCCCGTTGCGTCGACCGAACGTATTCGATAGTAGTACCGCGCGTCTTTTTGCAGACCGGAATCAATAAAACTTGTCCCGGTAACGCCGGTCGCAACACAACTCCAATCCGCGCGATCCGAAGAACGCCAGATCGCGTATGTCGAGGCTGTCGAAGAATGACTCCAAGACAACGATATGGAGGAAACGCTAAGCGGCGCCGCGCTTACGTCCGACGGCGCGACGATATCGGAACAAGTGCGAACAAGCGTCTCGCCGGAAGGCGCCGAAGTTCCCGAACTGTTACGAGCGGAAACGCGATAATAATATTTCGCGTCAGACAGAAGCCCGACGTCGCTATAACTATTGGACGCGATCTCGTTAGCGACGACGACCCAATGAAGCCCAAGATCCGAACTACGTTCCAAGATCCAAACGCACTCGTCGTCCGCCGTATCCCATCGCAGGTCGACAGAATCGGCCGTTAAACTAACGGCAACGGGATAATTCGGCGGCGCGGGGGCGCGTCTTGGCGTTTGAACACAACAAACGTTCGAATAATCGGAACTCCCCGCTTGGTTATTAGCCGCCAATCGATAAAAATAGGTTTTTCCCGGTTCTAATTCGCCGTCCGCATAGCTCAAAGTCGCAACACAAGCGTCGACCGTCGTCCAAACGTTTCCGTCCTTAGAACGCTCTAACCGGTAATCGACGGCGTTTTCCACCTCGTTCCACTCGAGACGCACTTCGTCAGGTTCCAACGCAACCGCGCGGAAATTCGTAGGCGCCTCCGGAACGCTAGGATAGGTCGCGACGTTCAAACAAAGCGCTTCCGACGACGCGCCTCCCCCGGTCAACACCGTCAAACGATACGAATAAACGGTGTTAGGTTCAAGTTGTTCGTCGAAATAGTCGCGCGAAGTTAAGCGCTCGTCTAAGAGTTCCCACTCCTCGGAGCCGTTTGTCGAACGTTCTAGACAATAACCAAAATCATTGGATCCGCTTATCCAATTCAACGCGATCGTTGAATCGGTCTTCTCAGGAACCCAAATAAAATTCACCTGCCGAGGAACGGCTTGAACGTCAAGTGACGGTAGAGAACGCCCGGCCGCGTTGTTGGAAGAAACGCGATAAAAATAATTGGTATGATTTCCGTCGTTACTCTCGTTAGTATCGACGTACGACGCGTCTACAAGCGCCTCTTCGACGCCGTTCCATTCGATTCCGTCGAGCGAACGTTCAAGATAATACGAAGTCGCTCCCGGAGTCGGAGTCCAAGTAACAAGGATAGTCGCGGCGTCGGAATAATAAGCGTGAAGATCGGTAGGCGCGTCCGCCGGCGTCAACGGTAAAAAAACAGTTTCGGCGTCCGACGCGGGCGACAACTGAGCGGAAAAACTTTCGCTAAAAATGCGATACGCCCATGTCTTCCCCATTTCCAGATCCGAGTCTTGATAGGTCGTGTCGCTATAAGCAGTCGCTAAGGTCGTCCAAGTCGTCCCATCATCGGAACGCTGCAACGTATATCCAAACGCTCCATGTACGGGCTCCCATGAAATAACCACCGCCGTAAGACTCGCGACGTCGACCGAGATCGAAGTCGGCGGCGTCAACGGCGCCGGAGTTGCTTGAATTATCGTCGAATATGGCGAGTCGCCATAACTATTCCGCGCTTTGACGCGGAAAGAATACGACGTATTTACCGACAATGAAGGCGTTATGAAAAAAGAGCACGAAAGCGCGTCGCGCAGAATGTTCCAGGTCGTCCCGTCGTCAGTCGAGATCTCCAACTGATACTCGCCGGCGTAGGGCATATCGTTCCATTCAAGCTGAACGCGTTCGCAATCTATAGCAATTGCGGCAAACTCTGACGGGGCTTCCGTTAAATAATGCGAACGATCCGCAAGCTCGATACTCGCAGAACAAGCTTCGCCAAGCCAATACGGCGCTGACGCCCAGTCTGGAATCGTCGCTTCAACCAACGAAATATCGATCGTTTCCGTCGGTTCATATAAACGATCGTCAAAAGCGCCGACAAATATGTCGACAGTTTCGTCTGTAGCGCCAAACTCGACAAAGAAAAGGCCGTTATCGGACGCCCCGCCCGAAATAAAAACAAAATCAAGCCCTTCCGTCGCGGTCGACGAAACGTCGACGGAGTAATAGACTTTCAACGGTCCGTCGACATAACTTCTTCTTAGACGAAAATAACCGTCGGCGTTTCCCTCGCTCGCATTGGCGCTTGCGTCGATCCAAACTAACGGAGCCAGTTCCGAGTCGGCAATACTTACAACGGCGCTCGATCCATTGACGTCGACGTCATACGTCGTCGTGGGAACAAGCGTTAAAACGACCGTTTCCTCTTCCTCGCGGAGAGAATCGTTTACCGGACGCAGTTCTACCAACGTGGAAGTCGAGTTGGCGGCGATCGTAGCGGCGTAACAGTAAACATAAGACTGCGTCGCCGCGTCGTAGTAATACGTTTGAGATAGTTGTAAGCCGTCCGCAGAGAAGAGTTGATAATCGGAATCAAGACCGCTCGACGGCGAATTAGCGTCGCCGCTCGGTTGAAAATAAACTGTTAACGGTTGAGCGAGATCGCCGGAGTCACCGGAACGCGTTATAACAAATTCGCCGCGATCCCAACACCCCAACGAAGGCGCTTCCGACGCGTAAGCGTCTGTCGCAACGATCCCCACGGAAGCGGTCAATAACCGACGATCTTCTAGGGATTCCATCCGTAAGCGGCTCCACTGCCAGACTTTTGGTCTCGTAGCTAGCGTCTTTTGCGAACCCAAAAACTTTCGCAAAAAGGGCACGTTACGCATGGAAAACATAAACTCCTCCTCGACGCAGGACCGTCCTTCGTCAATTTTCATAAACCCCTTTATCAGTGAGAACCAATTCCTAAAACATATACGGCTAAAACGTTAGCCCCACGCTCGGTTCTCCCGTCGACGCGATGTTCGGCGCGCCTCCGCCGGACATCGTATCCAATTTTCGTCCTGACGTCAAGAAAATTTTATAAATGTATATTTTTTCAGAAGCTAACGGCGTCTACCAAAAAAACGCCGACCTTTTTCGCACAATTCCGTGAATACAAACGCCTTCCGCCGAGCGAATATCCTATCAGATCAAACACGGAAAATAACTTATTTTAGACGAGAAGCAAAGATTCTTTCTTCGTGGCGCTCAACGCGTTCCAATTTCTTTTCAGCGTTGACTTATGTTTCAAGAAATTCACGACAACGCTTTCAACTTTATCGGACTTACGTCGACTCCGAACACGACGTTCGAAATCGACGCAAGTTCGTTAGTAACAACGTTCAGTTCGACTGCGAGTCGTCGCGTTCCTTGACTTTGTCATACGCGCGGAAGAACGCCTTCCACAAAATATCATCTTCCGGATTTTCCGGTTCACTCCGCTTCACGCCATTAAGAACGCAGTCGAGTGGCGAACGAGAGCCGTACGGAACGCCGCTAGGTCGATTCGGATCCGAACCGGCTAATAGAAAAAAGGAAACGCACTCGTCGTGATTTCTAGTAGGATTGCCCCCACAGTAGTTCATCGCTTCTTCGAGAGGAACGTGTCCCAAATTGCTTTCAATATCCATCCTGGCGCCATTATCCACCAATATCCGACATAATTCCGGCATACCGTCATAAGCGACGAGATGTAGCAACGTAAGACCGTAGGAATCCTGATAATTAGCATCCACTCCGGACTCTATATACTTTTGTAAAAAAATTAGCCCGTTTTCTCGCGCCTTAGCGCCGCCAAAATGTTCCACCCAATCGAGGAAAGTGTCCCTTAGTAAAAACAAAAAAATGCGATCGCGCGTACCGTATTTGGTATCCGGACCAATTTGATATTCGTTCTGTAATAGTTCTAACGCCTCGTCATATTTTCCTTGACTGACGACTTCCGCAATTTTGTGCGACGCCTCTAACGCTTTTCCGGTTGGGATCTTTTTCAAAAAGGTATTGGATCTCTTCTTTGCCATGTTAAATCCTATCTCTCTATATATAAACAATTATCACATCACTGGGATATATTCTTGGACGTCTCCTTTAACTTCTCAACATCACCTGCTCCCAATAGCTTTTCTAGTTTTTTCGTCATATCTTCATACGGGCTCTTGTCTTCATAGATATGTGAAGCGTTTTCAAACGCATCCTCTATTTTGTATAACCGAGGATCATTATGTAACTCATTCCAAGCTTCTCTACTCAAGTTATTGTCTAATGCCCATCTCTTCAATCTCCAATATTCATAACCTTTAATATGACCAAATACCCAATGTTTGGGAAAATCTTTTTTGTGGTTCGCAACGACTTGCTCTTTCGTAGCCTTTCTTAAGTGTGGTCGTCCCCTTCCGAGATAATTTTTTGGGGGAGTAACAGATTCGTCACAGTTGTTATGCACCAACACCCCGTCAAGGGTGACATGGTACACATGCTCGGAGTAGACCTCTAAATTATAGACTGTCTGAGGACCGGGACGCGGGAGCTTGCTAACTACGCGTTTCGTATCGCCGTTATAAAGTAGGACGCGTTCGCCTTCTTGTAGATCGCCTGCTTCAACAAAATCATGACGATCGACTGACCAGAAAGGATGATTACTAGTACAACCTATCGGC
>JAZRWE010000034.1:0-722495 GCA_045599605.1 Thermoguttaceae bacterium | reverse complement strand
ACTAGGATGGACTGAGGGCGAGTAAGCATGGCCAAAATGCGAATCGAAGGTATGATCGGCGCGATGGAAGGTATCGTCGAGGGCTTGAAGAAAGCGCGAAGCGAAAGCGGACCGAAAATCGAAAAGATCGTTAGTGAATGGTTACAGCGTGTCGAGAAAGACGCGCGCGTTGTTTTAGCGCGCCCAAAATGGTTATTGCCTAAGAATATTTCGTCAAAAGTGAAAAACTATGATGACAAAAAGATATGGGCAATGGCCGGTTTTAAGTTTCGAGAGAAAGAAAACAAACGTGACCCGGGATATTATGGACAATTCCATGAGGCAGGATGGGCGCCGCCGGGGCACAAAGTAACAGCGCCCGATCATTTCTTGCGTAAGGCTAAAATTAAAAACATGCCGCAACTTGAACGCGAAACCCAAAACGTGTTGTCGGACATTATGGAGCGCGTGAAAGAAGAAATGAACAAAAAAAGAACAAACAAATAATCTTGTTTTTTAGGAGACCACACAATGGAAAACAAGAATGTAGACAAAGACAGCTACATTGGCTGCGCGTATGGGTTCCTGATTATTGGCATCTTCGCAATGGCGGTTGCTTTTATGACCGGGCTTGTAGATGGTGGATTCGGGGACGGAATCGTCCTTCTAGCATGCGCGTTTATTTTAATTGGGGTTCCTTGTTTTGCCGTTTATGCCGGAATCAATCTACACTTTGTAATCAACGAGACAAGCGAACAAAACGACAGACAATTAGACAACGACAAAACAAACAGGAGAGAATAGAAAATGGCTTATGCTGGTTTAGGTAGCGGGGTAAAAATCGTAGTAGACACTACCGATATTGACGTTAAGTTCACTAAATCAGTAGAGCAATTAAACGCAAGCTTAACAAAAGCACAAAAAAGTATGCGTCTTACTTACGACGCCAACGGTCAATTAGTCGACGCCTTGGGGCGTTGTGCCGAGGGATTATCCAATGCACAATTAAAATTGGGCATGTGGATAGACGAAGAAGGACGGGCGCGTACTTTTGAAGGCGGAACGGAGGTCTTCAATGTCAAGTGAAATTTAAGGACTACGCTGGCGCCGTAGACTTAGACCCATCATACAACTACTGAGCGTTAGGAGAGTTCTTTGCGATTCTTATTGTCATTGAAGTCGTATTCTTCCCAATGTTAACGAATAATAAGTTGATATGGTAATACCGCCGTCAGTAAAAATCTTTCTTGGAACGAGAAGCGTATTTCGTGCGGGTGATAACAATATATGGCGCTAGACGACCTCAAACGCTTTTACTATATTGAACGTCGTTATATTTTATTTAACAATGTTTGTACTTTAGAGGTATTGTCTTTGGGAAAACGCACCCAAAAAAGAATGACGCGTAAAAATAGGGAAAAACGTCAATATTACAAAATGCTTCTTCGTTTTATATCTCTTAGTTAATGTGTCGCGATAGGGGAACACGACTTTCCATTTTAAAGAATGGGAGGTTTTGATTTCTTGTAAGGACCGTGATAAAGCATTTTTCTAGGAATCTGTCCGAATGTTGTCGTTTCGTAGCGTATTGTTTTCTGTTGTTTGATACATTATTGGATTTTTGTACTTCTTTTAGGTACAATAATTGTAAACACGTGTGAGACGCGCGTTAAAAACTGAATACTACGGTTTTTTGATGAAGGCGTAGTATAAAAGTCGTAAGCGAGTTTTGGGGATCGGGAGACACAATATGCAAAATTATAGTTCGCGACGCGAGTTTATCTTGAACGCCGTTTGTTGCATGGGAGCGTCGGCTTTTCTAGTAAACAGAATTGGTGAAGGACTTGTGAACGCCGAGGAGACGCCGGGAGCCGTCAATGAGATCGAACGCATGAAGGCGAAGTATGGTTGCGAGTATTCGATTGCCGATATGACTCCGACTGTCTGTGCCGTCGCCGGAGTTCGTGTTCCTAATACGGCTACCGCCAACGCGATCAAGAAAGTTGTCGAGCCTTTGAAAAACGATCTTGAAGGGCGAGTCGTTCAAAAGGTCTTGATTTATTGCGGCGATTGTATTGGCGACGTCTTACTTCAGAAGTATCCGCAAGATTTTGATAAATGTTTGCAAGAAGCTAACGCTGTTGCGAAGTCTACTAATGTTATGACGACGGTAACGCCGGTGTGTTACGCTACGATCTTTTGTGGCGCGGGCCCGGAGGTTCATGGTATCAAAGTCTATGAAAAGCCGGTCGTCAAAACTGAATCTTTGTTTGACGTCTTTCTTGAAGCAGGAAAAAAGATCGCGATCGTTTCACAAACGGGGAACAGCGTTATTACGATCTTCCGTGAACGTAATATCGAGTATATCGATTTCCCGACCGATGAGGAAGCGTATGAAAGAGCGTTGACGTTGTTGAGCGAAGACTACGATCTTATCGTCGTACACGATTGCGAATACGATACGATCATGCATCAGGTGGGAACAGAGGCGTTGCCCGCGGCAAACGCTCGTAGGACCGTTTTACTGCGTTGGCTTAATACTATTGCCGCAACGGATGAAAAATGGAAGGATCACGATCGGCTACTTGTTTTTGCGCCCGATCATGGTTCGCATATGCCGGAGGGAACGTCCAAAGGCGCGCATGGCTCGGATATTCGGGAAGACGCGGTCGTCGATCATTTTTATCGTTGGCGCGCCGCAGAATGCTGAATACGGATTGAGTGATTTAGTAAGTTGTATATGACGCGTGTTATTAGGAGACAAATAGCGCGCGTTCTTTTTTGAGAGGAAGCGTATAGAGGTCGGCTTGTCGTATTTCGATACTTTCTTTATAATCCTGCGACGATTACAACTTGCATCGGGCGTTTTCTAGCATAATAGTGGACGCGAAGAGGTTATTGAATGGATGATTCTGATTGGAGAGACGCTTCTATTAGTGTGAAGAATGTGGAGCTATCGGATCGACGATTTCGCGTTATCTCATCTGTTGACGAAAATGCGAGTTCAGAAGAAAAGACCGAGGACGCTAAAAGTAAGGATGCGGCAAAGGAAGAAAGTCAAGTTGCTGTTCCGAGCGGGAAAACAAGCGTGCTTTCGCCCGACGAAGAAGATAGCGACGACGCTTTTTTTGCGAAGAGTTTTGCTCTAAATGAAGCGCGTGAATCTAATCGACGCGCCGACGATTTTACAAGCGGTCTGCGTTCTCTATTTGATTCGGAAGAAGACGATGCTTCCGACGAAACGGATAACGAAGATGAAACGCAAGATAGTAGCGAACAAACATTACAGCGCGAACTCGAAGCAGAGCGTAAAGAGTCGCTTGACGGGGTATTGAACCAAAACGATGAAGACTTCTTAGCGGAGGCCGGGAGAAAATATGAAGCGCCTCAAACTGCGGAAGGCGCTTATATTCAAAGGAATCGTCTGGGTAACGCGCTAGATGTTGCGACGTGCGAAGATGAAGCCGAGAATAATAACTGCCATGCTAAGATAAGACCGGAAAGTATATTAGAGGCAATGCTGTTTGTCGGCGATCGCGAGAATAGACCCTTGACGCTCAAAACGGCTTGTCGGTTGATGAGAAACGTTTCTGAACTAGAAGCGATCGAGGCGTTGGCCGATCTGAATGAACGGTACTATCGCGACGGTTCGCCTTATAAGATCGTTAAGGAGAACGACGGATATCGTATGGTTCTGCGTTCTGAGTACTTAGAACTAGTTTCGCGTTTCAACGGTAAGACCAAGGAATTTAAATTATCGCAAACTGCGATCGACGTACTTGCGTTGATCGCGTATCGGCAACCTATTGCTTTTGAAGAGATCTTAGAAGTTCGCAATAACGCGGGAAGCGTTTTGAATCAACTTGTCAAACGCGATCTGATCTCGCAGGAAAAGCAACTTGTTGATAAAAAGAAAGTTACATTCTATAAAACGACGGAACGTTTTCTCACATTGTTTAACTTAGCCAGTCTTGACGATCTACCTATCGTCGGCGATATCGATTACCGTTGAGCGACTACTAGCTCGTTAACTCTTTGGGAAGAATGTTTCGTTTACTTGCAATGCGGTATCGATTTTGTTATAATCACATTGTTTTAGTTGGGGCGAGTGTTTTTGCCCTACGTTTAGTGAATTCATGTGTTTAACGTGTGAAGACGCTGGAAATAGAATTTACGTCGCGTTTGCATAACCATTTCTTTAGTAAGGAGATGTTATAGACGCGGCTTGTTCGTTTCGAAAGGAATAGTTATGCAACGTCAATGGACTCGTCGTGACTTTATGAAGACTGCAGCATTTGGCGCCGGAGCCGCTGCTTTGACGATGAATTTCAACGGAACTTCTTCTCTCGTGAACGCCGCTGAAGCGGCTAAGTCTTACAAAACGCAGTTACACAAGGCGTTTATTGTAGATAAGATCACGCCCGAGAATATGGAACAATTGGCTTCTATCGGCGTCGAAGGCGTTGAAACGACGCTTTGGGATATCGACGTTGAAGAAGCTCGCGAAGCTCGTAAGATCGCCGAAGCCGCCGGTATTAAAATTCATTCCGTGATGCGCGCTTGGACGAATTTCAATGTGCCCGAGTCTGCCGAAGCCGATATTCAATCCGTCGTTCGCGCTCTTCGCGCCGCCGCCGCTTATGGCGCGTCCACGATCCTCCTGGTTCCTTGCCGCATTGGGAATCCCGGACCGCTTCCGTGGGATTTCAATGTTGAGTTTGATCCGACCACATTGATGATCTCTAAGGTCGTTGACGGCGATAACGCGCCCTACGCCGAATACATCAAATTGCATAACGAAGCTACCGAAGCTTCTTATCGCTGTCTCGCTCCGACGCTTCCCGTCGCCGCTTACGAAGGCGTTACGATCGGGCTTGAAAACGTTTGGAACAACCTTTGGTGTACGCCCGAACTTTATGCCGCTTTCGTTAAGTCCTTCGATAATGTTTGGGTCAAGGCGTACTTCGATCTCGGTAACCACGTTAAATATGCTAAGACCGAAGATTGGCTCCGCGCTCTCGGTAAGAATTCTATTGTCAAGTTGCACATCAAGGACTTCTTGTTCAATAAAGAAAAAGGCGGCGGCGAATTTATTCCGATCGGGAAGGGGTCTGTTGACTGGATCTCGGTCCGTAACGTCATCGAAGAACTCGAATACGACGGCTTTGTGACGCTCGAAAGTGGCGGTTATTCCAACGAACAACACGTCAAGATCTTTGAGAACTTCTTCAACGGCGTCAATATTACCGAAGGCGTATGAGCTTTATCCGATAATATAACGCCTATTGCTATTCGCTTGGATTGAAAACGAAAAACTGCCGATAACGCGCGGTTTTTCGTTTTCTTTTTACTAAGCCTAATTGAACGGGAGAGCAAAATATGAGTTTAGAAGAATCGAAATTCAAGACGAGATTGCATTGTGCGGCTTTGGTCAACGAGATCGACGCAAAAGAGATCGAACAACTAGCGGAAGCGGGATATGAAGGCGTTGAAACGCGCGCTTGGAATGTCGATATCAATAAAGCGCGAGAAGGACGACGTATTGCCGAAGCAAACGGACTTAAGATCCATTCAGTAATGTGTGGAGGAATGTTGAACGGCGACGATGAACTCGCTAAGTCGGAAGTGGAACGCATGAAGGGGGCGTTACAGGTTGCCGCCGCTTATGGCGCTTCCGCGATGCTTGTTGTACCCGGCCGTATTGACGATCCTGGCGTCAGACCATGGGAGCTCAATATCGAATTTGAACGCGAAACATGTCTTGTCGCTAAGATCGTCGACGGAGACAACGCTCCGTACGCTTCCTATATCGAAGCTCAAAACAAGGCGACCGTCGCTGTGAGACATTATTTGCCGAAAATGTTGCCCGTCGCCGCTTACGAAGGTGTTACTATCGGCATTGAAAACGTTTGGAATAATCTCTGGCTCGCGCCCGAATTATATGCTGAATTTATCCACTCCTTTGACAATATCCGCGTGAGATCCTATTTCGATCTTGGAAATCATGTTAAGTACGCGCCTACGCAAGATTGGCTCCGCGCGCTTGGTAAGGATTCTATTGTGAAGTTACACTTCAAAGATTTCCTTCTTACCGATCGCGAGAATCCGCATGGAGGAAAATTTGTACCGTGTGGGCAAGGCTCAAATGACTGGGCGCTCATTCGCAGGACGCTTGACGATATTGGATATAACGGATTTGCTACGATCGAATTTGAAGAAGCTGATAGTCTGAAATTTACGCATGAACAAAATGTTAGAAAATTTAAGAACTTCTTTAATGGCGTCGACGTCAATGACGGCATTTGAGTGACACGAATATTGAATAGGACTGAATAGTTCTCCAACGCGAAAAAGAAGCGATAAAAAAAGCGCAGAGTAATGAATTTCACTCTGCGCTTTCTTTTTGAATCAAGAACCTTCCTCACGATCTCTTATGAATACTGAGGAAAGCTTGCTCTTGTTCCAACTATCGAAAATCAGTCGGCTTGGGCTTGCGGAACGACCCAAACTTTGAGAGCGGATTCGATCTCGTGTCCGAGGTAGATACGGACGGAGTATTGAGCCAATTCCTTCAGAGGACCATCGAGACGAACGTGGTCGACGGAGATGGAAATGCCTTCGTTCTTGAGAGCGGCGACGATTTCTTCGGCGCCGATCGAACCGTAAAGGATACCTTCAGCGTTGGCGTTAGCTTCGATCGTGACGCTGGTTTCAGCAATACGAGCGGCAAGTTCGTGAAGGGAAGCGAGTTGTTGACGTTGCAATTCGGCGAGTTGAGCCTTATGCTTTTCAACCATACGACGATGGTGATCGGTCGCGATCGTGGCCAATCCTTGGGGGATCAGATAGTTCTTCGCATAACCGGGCTTAACTTCAACGACTTCGCCTTGCTTGCCAAGAGAGTCGACAGATTGGATAAGAAGCAGTTGGATACCGCCGTTGGGGCCTTTCGGCAAACGTTTGCCGGTACGATAGGCGCTACGCGCGCGCTTATTTCTAACTTGCATGATTAGACCTTATATTTCTATAATTTATTGTTTTTATATCGTTAGTTTCCAGTTTTCTTTGACGACATACTCAGAACGGGATATCGTCGCCGCTCGCTTCAGGCATAGGATTACCCGGCATAGGCGCGTTATTTTGCGGGTTGTGGACCGCCATAGGCGCGGGAGCGGGTTGGGCTTGCTGCGGAGCGGGCTGTTGATAGGAGTTCGGTTGTTGGTACCCGGATTGGGGATAACCGGACTGCTGATAGCCGTAACCGCCTTGATTGTTACCTTGTTGGTAACCGTAGCCGTTCTGTTGATAGCCGCCTTGTTGTTGGAAGGAACCGCCTTCGGAATCGCTGTTACGCGAACCGAGAAGAACGATCCTTTCGGCAATGACCCTGACTTTGTAACGTTTTTGGCCGTCTTGTTCCCAAGAATCTTGCTTCAAACGTCCTTCGACGAGCAAGGGACTACCCTTATGCGTGTAATCGCGAGCAACTTCGGCGCTTCGACCAAAAATATTAACGTCAAAAAAGTTGACGTCTTCGGTCCAAGAGCCGTTAGGGTCCTTTTTACGTTCCGAAACCGCTAGAGTGACTTCCGTTACGGAGGTTCCACTTTGGAGCGACTTAAAATTAGGATCGCGCGCCAGATTACCGACCAAAACAACTCTGTTGTAACTAGCCATGAAACACTCCTTTGGTTGTCAAAAAACCTAGTGTTGTGAAACGTAATAAAAGACGACTGGAAACTGAACGATATTGAATCGTATCAAGCTCTAAGAGACGCTAAAATCATTCAGCGGCTTCTTCGGCAGCTTCTTCCGCTTCTTCGTAAACGTCTTGAACGGCTTCAGCTTCTTCTTCACGCTTGGGACCATTGAGGGCGTGGTCGACGAGAGCTTCTTCAAGACGAGGATCGAGGTTTTGGATCATGAAACGGATGACGTTACCGTTAAGTTGGAACTGACGATTCAGTTCAGCAAGTTTATCGGTGTCCATACGGAAGTAGGTAAGCCAGTAAGCGCCGCGACGATGGTTGTTGATCGGGTAGGCGAGCTTACGTTCTTCCCAAAGGCGACTGACGCGGACGGTGCCGTTCAACGCCTCAATAGTTTTCGCGATTTGACCGGAAACTTCTTCCGGGTTACGGGCGTAGGCGTCGGAGTTCAGAATGAACAAGCCTTCGTAAACGTGTTCTGAAGTCATTTAATACTCCTAAGATATTTAACGGTTTTTTCTCGTAAAAAACCGTTCCCGTCGTTTGACGAGCTATGCTCCAACCGCAGTATGTTCTTACAAACACACAAAAAACGGTCGGCGTACTTTGTTTTCAACACTCTTCGACGAAAAAACGCCGTCAAAGGGTACAAATAATGAAAGCGGAAATCTACGTCTTCGACTCTCGAAATTCAGACTTTGTCGTCTTTCTTGTTCTTCTTTTCGTTGACGTTGTATTTATTCATCGTTTCGGCGCATCCGCGTTCCACCCAAAGAACGGCGGCGTCCGCGGCGTTTTTGATCGCTATCTCTACGTCGACCTTTTCGTCCTTACGGAATGACGTCAAGACGAAATCGACTACTTGAGCGGTGTTGGCAGGGCGCCCTATACCGATACGCAATCTTGCAAAATCTTGCGTCCCAAGTCTAGCGATAATATCTTTTAACCCCTTTTGACCGCCGCTGCCGGCTGATTCGCGTACTCGCAACTTCGCCACAGGTAAGTCAAGGTCGTCGCATATAACAAAAACGTCCGTCTTAGGATCCAACTTGTAGAACCTAACGATCTCTGAAACAGAGACTCCGCTGAGATTCATGAAAGTGGTAGGGCAAACGAGAAGAACGTTTTGACCGCCTATTTTGACGTCAAAGCATTCGGCATGGAACTGCTTACTCGCCTTGCCAAACGCGTAACGCGAAGCCAACTCCGCTACGGCCATAAAGCCTACGTTGTGGCGCGTGTCTTTGTATTGCGAACCGGGATTTCCCAAACCGACGATAATCTTATCCGGTTTCATTTCGTTTTTCGGCTTCCTATGCAGGTTTTTTTTGAACTCGATCAGTAAACTCAAAAGAACCTTTAACATGATAGGCGTTCCGAAAATAACAGATCGAACTTTTCGCACCGATTTCGATCCAACTTCATGTCAAACTTAGACGCTAAGAAAAACGTCTTCGTCTTTATAGACGTTGGATACTCTCTTTGTGCGAAGGAAAGAATTCTCATTCTTCCTCTTCGTCGGCCTTTTTACGTCCAATGACTTCAGGTTCGGCGCCTTCAACCGCTTCGGATTCGGTTTCTTCGACGGCGGATTGTTCGGAGCATTCGACGACGACGGTTTCAGGATCGGCCAACAATTTGACGCCTTCCGGAACGACAACGTCGGCAACGCGGATGCTTTGATTGAAACCAAGGGCGTTAACGCTGACCGGAATATTTTCAGGCGCGCAAGTCGGTTCGGCTTCGATTTCGATCATGTGGAGGTGTTGCTTGAGAACGCCGCCGTCTTTGAGTCCGGGAGCTTCGCCGCGAACGACGACCGGGACGGAAAGTTGGACGCGTTCGTGTTCGTTGACGCGAGTGAAGTCGACGTGAAGAACAACGTCGCCCCAAACGTTCCATTGGACTTCCTTGATGAAGGCGCGTTCAGAAACGGCGCCGGCGAGTTGGACGAAACGGCTCCCGTGACGCAGAGCCGCTTCAACTTGTTCCGTGGTAACGGAGAGATTGAGGACGTCCTTCTTGTGGCCGTAAAGAACCGCGGGAGTCTTGCCGCTTTCTCGCAGACGACGATTTCGACGTTTACCAACCGTCTCACGAGACTCAACTGTCAATGTCAAAAGTTCAACCATTTATTTTCCTTTGACGGAATAAAAGTTATGCCGCTCGCCATAGAGAAACACGGCGTCTCTCGTACTCCAAGCGACCTTACTTTAGTGTGTGTAAATTTGTATCATTATTTCCCATTTTCTTACTTTTACAAGGGGGGCGGGCTTTTAGAAACCCATTTTCTAGAAACTTTACTACTAACTTCAAGTCGTTGGAAAGGTAAAAGCGTTGAACGCAACGGCGGATTTTGGTAATTTTCAAAAAGTTTTCGATAGCGGAGTTGATTGTGACGAAGAAAAATAGGAAAGAAGGGGAATGGTAACGTTGTCTATCCCTGACAATGAAATCGGATCGCTTGACGAATACGTAAACGGATATTACAATCGTGTTGCTTATAACGCTTCGAAATAATTTTATTCAAATTTTTAGAGTTTTTTAATAGACAAGTCGGAGCGTTCGACGTAATAACTCTCAGGTTCCGGTGCGAGCGTAGAGATTTTGAGTAAGGCCGTCGACAAAAATTTACAGAAACTTTAATAAATTTTTGCGACTTGAAAAAATTGCTTTTTTTGATAGAATCGAAACGACGCTTGAATGGACAAGCGCATAGAGAGACTGTTCGACAAGACGCAATCTTGGACGAACTAGTAGTTCCGGACGGATGAGATTCACATCGGATCAAGCGTAAAACGCCAACCCGTCGCGAAGACGAATAATAGGATCCCCACATATTTGGTCGTCACCCAATAAAGCTGGAATGTAAGTACCGGCGTTGTTGCAGGATCTTCTAAAATCGTCTTTGCGACGGGTTTTTTATTTCCGTCGTTGTCTTTCATGATGTAACGGTATTCTTTTTTAATAAGCCGCGCAAGGTGAATTTGTATTTTTTTCTCGCTTTTTACGCCAATCTTAGTATATTGGACTAACTAAGAACGGCAAACTTGTAGTTTGTCGTTTGGTTAATGATATACGAGAAAGATAATTCTATTTCCCTACGGTGGTTATTGTGGATGAAGATCTTCTTAGCGGCGCTTTCGATTCTTTTAGAACCAAGTTTACTTCTGCCGTAATGGAACGTTTGTTTTATTGGGCGCGCGATCGTGTCGCATCGATCGTGGCTCAAACGACTACGCCGGAAACGTTGACGCTTGACGGCCTGGAAGAACGACGCGTTTTAGGCGCTTTTGTTAGTTTTAAAAAATCAGGGCGTTTGCGTTCTTGTATGGGGTGTATGGCGGAAGGAATCAAGTTAGCTGCCGCTCTGGAAGCCGCCTCTTGTTCCGCGGCTACTAGAGATCCGCGGTTTCCTCCGATCGTTGCCGAAGAATTTTACGATCTTGATTTAGAGATCTGGGTCTTGGAATCGAATAAAATGATCGTGGAGCAAGGCGAGCAACGGAAAGAACGTATTAAGATCGGACGCGACGGTATTTTGATACAAGGACGCGGACGACGAGGACTCCTACTGCCAAGTGTCGCCATAGAAATGAATTGGAACGTTGAACAGTTTCTGGAAGCTGTTTGTGAAAAAGCCGGCCTTGCGAGAGGGGCCTGGAAGAACGACGACGTTCAACTTTTTACTTTTGAAGGCGTTTCGTTCAAAAAGCCCTTCGTTTGGAATGTAAGTAAGAATAGGGAGATCGCTCTACTGATTGCGGAAAGGCAGAGAGTGGAGCTAGCCGCTTCGCGAGAACGGGCCATGTCGAACCGCCCTTCGTTTTCTCTCTCCCCGAGTCTATTTCGTTGGCAAGTTCCTAATGTGCCGAGTACTAATAATACTTTCAACAAGCCTGTTCAAAGGATCCGCGAACCTGCTGTCGCGGGGTTGTTTTACCCTAAAACGACTAACGAACAAGTTGCTGAGCTTGAACGCTTTGACGAGCTTAATATGAGGGACGCTAAGATCGTGAGAGAGAAAGACGCGGCCGGCGTTTTAGTTCCTCATGCCGGGTGGATCTATTCCGGACAACTTGCCGCTAGAACGTTTAGTTCTGTTGATAGCGAACCGGACGCCGTCATTGTGTTGGCTCCAAAACACAAACGTGAAGGGGCTAATTTTGCCGTTATGCCGTGTGAGTACTGGCGAGTTGGCGACCGACTTATCGAAAACGATCTCGCTTTCGTCGACGATCTAGTCGACGTTGTTCCAAGTATCAAAAAGGATGAAGAAGCGCATCGGTTGGAACATTCGATCGAAGTGCAATTACCTCTTATAGCGCGATATTTTCCGAAGGCAAAAGTTGTCGGCATATTGTTAGGACGCGCCGATAGAGCGGAACTACTAGAAATGAGTAGACGCTTTTCTAAGCTTCTTGCGGTTAGAATGTCTGAACATAAAAAGTTTCTGTTGGTTGCTTCTAGCGATATGAATCATTACGCTAACGACGCGACGACAAGAGCGTTAGATAAATTAGCTACCGACGCGATCGAAACTAAAGAACCGGGGAATTTATTGGACGTCGTTCTAAAAAACAATATCTCGATGTGCGGCGTTTTACCTACGTTCTTAGTGTTGTCGACCTTAAAGAATTTAGGACGATTCGAGCAAGCCGTCAAGACGGGGTATACCACTAGTGGAGAGAGGTCAGGCGACCGAGAACGAGTTGTCGGTTATGCAGGATATGTTTTTGAATGAGGAAGTACCAAGGTTCTTGCTTTGAAACAAGATTTTTGACTGTATGCCTATATAGACAAAAGTTTTGTGGATAAAAGATTTTTCATCGATGGAGAGGATTCTTTATGCGATCGCTTTTTAGGTTGGTTTGTTGTTTAAGCTTGCTAGGTTGCGTCGGATCGGGTGTTGGCGCTAACTATGTAAACGCGCAAGGCTCCAATGAGGTCGAAATTTCGACTGTTTTGCCCGGTTCTAAAGAAGATGCGTCTACCGAAGACGATATCGTTTATGATTCCGGTTCATTTGAATTCTTGTCCGAGGATTGGCAAAATGAATTTACTATGCCGCCGCGAGTGTTTCGGCCCTTACAGATCGTTCATGGGAGAGATCTGACCGATCCTAAGACGATCGAGTATTATCGCGACCAGTGCGGGCTTGGAGGACTTGTTATCAATGTCGGCGGCGCCGATTATATTCGTTCCGACGCTAATTGGGATAGGTTCTATACCGGCGTAAAGAATATGAAAGAGCTGGGGATGCGCGTGTGGATCTATGATGAAGACGGGTATCCGAGTTTAAGCGCCGGCGGCGTTGTTCTGGAAGGACGGCCGGACCTTTGGGCTATGGAGTTAGCGTATGATCCGGAACACGATCCGCCATACTACGTTCGTGATTGCTATGAATATACTCACTCTAGTAATAACGTATTCAAAGCTCGGCGTTATCCTAATCCTTTGAATCCGGAGGCGACGAAACGTTTTATCGATGTTACGCATCGTCGATATCGTTCCACTCTCAAGGAATTGTATGACTATGTCGAGGCGTTCTTCACTGATGAGCCCGCAATGATGGCGGCTAATTTGGGAATCATTCGCGAAGACCATATTCGATTGAACGTGCCGACGCTCGATCCGCTAGACCCTGATAAAAAGTGCGTCCCCGTCGTGTCTTGGTACGACGACGTCGAAGAACGGTATCGGGAGAAATACGGCGAGGAATTACGCCCGAATTTTAGATCGTTATTCAGCGGAGATTCTGCGGAAGACAAGAAAGTGCGTCGTCAGTTTTGGACGTTGCTTGGGGAATTAGATCGCGAGCGATACTACGGGCAAATTCAGGATTTTTGTCATGAAGACCCAAACGGCCCCGTGGCTTCGGGACATACTTTGTATGAAGAACATATCATTATGCATGTTCCGCTAGACGGCAATAAGCTCGAGGCGTTAAAGAAATTTGACTTACCGGGAATGGATATGCTTAATTCCGATCCTGTCGCGTATTATTACGGGTGTTGGGCAGCCGCGGCGTTTCCTTGTTCCGCTGCTGAATTCATTGGAAAACGACGCGTGATGACGGAGATCAGCGACTTCTCGCAATTGCATTCGGGGGAGCGAAGACCCGTTGATCTGGAAACGATGGAAGCGGTAGCGGGATGGCAGGCGGCATTCGGCGTAACTGAATTCACGCTGTATTATGAAATTGGCGGCGCCGACTATCGTAATGAAATGACGCACCGTAACTATTCTCGTTTTGTAGGACGTTTGAACGCTGTTTTACGCGACGCAGAACCTGTTCGACCGATATTGCTTTATTATCCGATCGAAGAGATGCAGGAAGAGTTTAGGCCTTATGACGATACGCTTACCGACGTGTCTAAACAGTCTGAACGCGCGCAACAGATTTTTTATTCTTTCAATGATGTTGGCGCGGGGCTCTCTCGCGTCCAGACGTCGTTCTGCGTTATCGATCGTGAAACGCTCAATAGTCTGACAAAGGACCCAAAAAATCAACAGGAAGCTGAATTACTTAAAGGAAAGTATAGCGGCATTATTTTCCCAAGATGGTCTGAAAAGATCAAATATGATTGGGCGGATCCTGATTTTCGCGAGTATTGGGTCGAAGAGGATAGGCCTTTGAATAACTGGGAAGACGTCGCGCGCGAGCTAGGTGATTTTGCCGGACCGCGACTTACTCCGGAGCCTAGTTATCCTAGCTTCATAGAAGGCGCTTTTAAGCGCGAAGGAAGATTGATCTTTGTTGTAACAAATGCCGATCTGCCTGAGTGGAAGGGGAACCTGCGTTTGACCGGCGTCGATCCTAACGCCTTTGAATCGGACGAGTGGATCGTTCTTGATCCCAAAACCGGAGCAATTGAAAAACAAAAGTCGGCGGACAATTGTATGCCCGTGAGTTTTGCCGGACGACAAACCAAGATCTATGTTTCTCCTAAGATGAAATGAACGGACTGTTTATAGTTCGATTTAGAGTTAAAGAGCGATTCTTTATTGAGACGTCGCTCTTTATTTTTTAAGAAGAAAAATATTCATAAATAGGGAAGAACGTACTTGCTTTGAGACTAAAAACGTGTAGAATACTGCTATGTTTTGTGATTCCGGGGGCGAACTGGGTTCGACCGGGCGAGCGAAGCGTGAATTGCGCGTCGAGGTTGATCGGTTGGCCTCGTTAAAAGCCGATTAAAAATTTCAATTGCCAATAACCAAATGGCTATGGCCGCCTAAGAAAAGGTGACCCCGAATTCGAGCTTTAGCCGAAGAGGCGAAGAATTTGGTCGTTAAATTCGGATCGTCTTGCGTCGCGTCGAACACGCGCGAGATTAAATTCTGCTTTCGAATCGTTTCTGCGAAACCGTCGTCGATAAGGGTTCAAGGGAATTAAATTTTAAAGAATCGACTACACGCGTAGACGTTCTCGTAGAGACGTCGCGGGACGCGGGTTCAATTCCCGCCGCCTCCACTGATTTTATGGATTGCGCTTTGTTAAGATTGTAGTTAGAGTTTTGCGATCTGATCGCTTCTTCTTTCTTCTCTCTTGGGTTACGTAGTTGCTCTCTCTGTAATTTGATACTAGGATTTCCCGGTAAGTTTTCATTAGAGTTGTTTCGTTCGATTCAGTGGAATTTGTGGGATTCAGCTTACAGTTGAAGGTTTCGATGAATAATGCGGCATTGTTTGCGCGCATTGACAAAACGACAATTCGGCGTTTGTTTTTTAGAAGAAAGAATTGAAATGAAAATTTACGTTGGCAATCTTGCTTATCGTACTGTTTCCGACGGGCTTCGCGCCGCTTTTGAGCAATACGGCGTCGTTACTTCCGCGGAAGTCGTGATCGATCGTGAAACGAATCGCTCTAAAGGCTTTGGGTTTGTTGTGATGCCTAACGACGACGAAGCGCGCGTCGCTATCGAGAATCTTGACGGCGCTGAATTGGATCAACGCGCTTTACGCGTTAATGAAGCGCGCGCTTCGGAACCGCGTCGTAATATGCGTGGAAACCGTAATTCCTATCGCTGAGCGATAAACTTACGGTAGATCGTATTTAATTGATAAGATCGCGTTCGACTTTGGGTTGAGCGCGATTTTTTTTGCAAAGCGTGTTCTATATCGTTTCTGAGCGGTTTTGGGGCAAGAGTTTTTATGACGCTTGCTTAATGTTGATTTTTATAGTAAAATAAACCGACTTTTACGATTGTTATGATTGTAATGGACATTTAAACTCGTTTATACGTTTGGATCTATTCATTGAAACGAGGATGGATCAAACTCTATTGCGGCGAGCCTTGGCTTTGCGGAATAATGAAGAAGTACTTACTGAAACCGGTCGATTATATAGTCTATTTAACGGTAAGAATTTTTATTTGCGTTATTCAGGCTGTCTCTTTGAATGTTTGCGTTCGTTGTTCCGAACTTCTCGCTTTTCTATTTAACGATATTTTGCGCATACGTTCAAAACTTGTTGATTCAAATCTTTCATATGCTTTTCCTGAGCTTTCGTATAAAGAACGCCGAGAGATCGCGAGGAAGATGTGGACGCATTTGTTTTTGATGGTTGCGGAAGTGGCGCATGCTCCGCGGAGAATGCATGGATTGAACTGGTGGAAGAATATTAGGATCGAGAACGGGAAAGAAATGTTTCGCGCTCTACAAGAAGATCGACCTGTTATTCTTATCACCGCTCATTTTGGAAATTTTGAAATGGGGGGGTATATTCTAGGATTACTAGGATATCCTACATTTTCTGTGGCTAGAAAGCTAGATAATCCGTATTTAAACGAATTTATTGGAAATTTTCGAGGCGAGACCGGCCAATTTATCATTGATAAGAACGAGGGGTACGAGGATATCTTGTCGGTTCTAGGCAGTAATGGCGTGATGGCGTTTTTAGCCGATCAATCTGCCGGAAAGAAGGGGGCGTGGATCAATTTTTTCAACCGTCCTGCCTCTGCTTATAAAGCTATGGCTCTGTTTAGTTTGCAATATGACGCGCCTATCTTTATTTGCTTTGCGACGCGTACCGACGATCGCCCAATGCATTTTACCATGCGAATGGTCGATTATTTAGATCCGCGTAATTTACCGGAGGGAATCTCGACCGTACAACAGATAACGCAGTGGCATGCGTCCCGGTTGGAAGAACAGATACGTTTGGCTCCACATCAATATTGGTGGCTTCATAATCGATGGAAGACGTATGGAAAACAGTTCAAGTAGTATTTTTAGTTGATGATACGATCGATCGTGCGTGAGAGAGAGTAAAGATTTTGTAGAAAATTTTAAAAAACTACTTGTCGAAATTGTGGAAAGTGATATCATACCTTTGTCTTGTGCGTAACATAAGATAATGCCCTAATAGCTCAGTTGGTAGAGCGTCGGACTGTTAATCCGCAGGTCCAAGGTTCGAGTCCTTGTTGGGGCGCTTTTTGAAATTCGTTTATTTGCCCTAATAGCTCAGTTGGTAGAGCGTCGGACTGTTAATCCGCAGGTCCAAGGTTCGAGTCCTTGTTGGGGCGCTTTTGAAATACGCTTGGTTGCGTTTGTTTGCCCTAATAGCTCAGTTGGTAGAGCGTCGGACTGTTAATCCGCAGGTCCAAGGTTCGAGTCCTTGTTGGGGCGCTTTTAAAGAAGCTCCTTTTTAGGAGCTTTTTTCATTTCTTGCATACTTTTGAGTTTCTTCTTACCAAAATAAAAAAGACGCGACTATATCGCGTCTTCGTGTGTGTCTAGCTATCTCTATTACGGGGTACGTAATATTATATCAGGTCGATTTAATAACGATCCAGTCCCCGAGGCGTGGGAATAACTGATTAATGGCGAACAGGATCCTTGCTTTCCAGGGGACGACCAATTCCGGCTTACGTTGTTCACACATTTTGAGAATGCGTTGAGCAAGTACATGAGGATCTATTTTCCCAACTTTGACTCCGCCGCCGGGCATTAAAGCAGAGTCGGGAATGCCTTCCGCGTTTTTAAGAGGGTAGAGTCTAGGATTGTCTCTTTTTACCGGGCCTGGGCAAACTAAAAGGACATGGAGACCTTCCGGTTTCATTTCCAATCTAAGTTGTTGAGAAAACGCGGCGACGGCGTGTTTAGTAACCGGATAGGCTCCGACCCAGCGCGCGGCGCTTTTAGCGGCAAGCGAGCCGATATTGACGACATGCCCTTTAGATTTAAGGAGGTAAGGCACGGCGGCTTGAGTGCACGCGATCGTTCCCATAACATTGAGATTCCAAAGAGATTGGAATTCTTCTAACGAGGTTTGCATTAGGAACCCGCGGTGAGTTCGACCCGCCGCGTTGACGAGCGCGTCAAGCGCGCCATAATGAGCGACCGTCTTTTCAACGATTAGTTTGGTATCTTCAGGTTTAGTAACGTCTGCGACAAGCGGAAGTGTTTCTATGCCTTTTTGACGCATTTCCGTCGCGGTATTTTCAACGTCCTGAGGTTCCAAACCGACTATCGCTAATTTGGCTCCCGCCGCGCCGAATGTTTCTGCTATGACTCTACCAAGCCCGTTGGAGCCGCCTGTTACTAAAACGATCTTATTTTGCCAGTAACCCACTTGAAACACCTTTTGAGTAATCTTTTAGCATCGCCGAACGAAGACGTTCGGATCTTCCTGTCGTTGATATTATAAGATAATTTATAGATTAGACAACGATTTAAAGAATACAAAATAAAACGGAATACGAAACATAACGTATCGTATTCCGTCTCATTAGATCTTAGCTAAGATCGATCAACAATCAGACCCAACCGCGAAGTTTCATGGCGTCGGCAACGCGCTTGATAGCGACGAGGTAAGCGGCTTCACGCAAGCTGGTGTTCTTCGCAACGCTCATTTCGTAAACGGCCTTGAAAGCGCGGGTCATCTTTTGATCCAAGCGCTTGTGAACGTCTTCGAGTTCCCAGTAGTAGTTTTGGGCGTTTTGGCATTGTTCGAAGTAGGAGACGGTGACGCCGCCGGCGTTGGCGAGGTAATCGGGAATGAGGTGGATACCTTTAGCGTCGAGAATCGCGTCAGCTTCCGGAGTGGTAGGACCATTGGCCAATTCGCAGATGATTTGGCACTTGAGGTTATTGGCGTTGGCTTCGGTGATCGTGTTTTCGAGAGCGGCCGGGAAGAGAACGCAAACGTCCAGAGCGAGGAGTTCTTCGTTCGTGATCGCTTTGGCGCCCGGGAAACCGCAAACGCTACCGGTGGAGAGCTTGAAGTTGACAAGCTCTTGAGCGTCGATACCATCGGGATTGTAGACGCCGCCCTTGGAGTCGGACGCGGCGACGACTTTCATGCCGAGGAGTTCTTCGGACAAAGTCGCAGCGAATTGGCCGGCGTTACCAAAGCCTTGGATAGCGCAGGTCTTGCCCTTGAGATCAATGCCGTAAGCCTTGGCGCATTCGCGAGTGGTGTAGACGCCGCCGCGAGCAGTAGCGTCGCCACGACCTTGAGAACCACCGAGTTCGAGCGGCTTGCCGGTGATGACGCCCGGATGGCATTCCATCATGATCTTTTCATATTCGTCCATCATCCAAGCCATGATTTGGCCGTTGGTGTAAACGTCCGGAGCCGGAACGTCTTTGGTGATGCCGACGATCGGGGCGATAGCGCGGATGTAAGCGCGGGAGAGGCGTTCTTTTTCGCCGTTGGAGAGTTCTTTCGGGTTGCAGATGATGCCGCCCTTACCACCGCCGAGCGGAATATCGACGACGGAGCACTTCCAGGTCATCCAGCAAGACAAAGCGCGGACGGTGTCGATCGTTTCGGTCGGGAACCAGCGGATACCACCCTTAGCCGGACCACGAGCGGTGTTGTATTGAACGCGGAAGCCTTGGAAGACTTTGGTCGTACCGTCGTCCATCTTGACGGGAAGAGCAACCCAAACTTCGCGTTGAGGGGTGCAAAGCAAAGCGGTAGTGGCTTCATCGAGTTCGAGCGCTTTCGCGGCCTTGACGATACGAGCTTTCGCGATGGCAAAGGGATTAAGTTCCGCCATTTTATTCTCCTGATAATGTTATGCTGATATTATAAAGTTTAATAGCATTCAAGTTTAAAATTACATGCCGTAATTGTGTGTTAATTATGTATCTCGAATAATTTTTTACAAGAGGGATAAGAAAATTTTTTGAAAAATTTTTTCTTATAGTATGGAGGATTAGTAAGATGTTGAAAAATAATGCGATAGAATGAACGGTGCTTTTTTCGACATGTTTGGCATGATTAGTAGAATAAGAAAAATATAATGATTACATTTCGTAATATCTGAAAATTTAGAATAACTATTAATAAAGACTGGGCTAAAAAGAGAGGCGACGAGACGCTGAATTGACCGAGGCGCGCGTTCATTTTTCTTTTCAGATTAGTATAGAAAAACTATGCTATTTTCAGTATTATTCACTTTGAATCGTTGAAAATGACGATATCAGATTCGAAAGTCTGCTTTTGACGCCCGAGAGCAAGAATAGTTGTAGCCGTATATTTCCCTTTGAGCCGTCGTCATGGAACAGTTAAAATTTACTGACTACCTTCAAAAATTTCTTAATGACGCCATTAACCTTAACAAAGAAATGGCGGCGTCGGGCTTGTTGTTGCTTTTTGAAGCCCCGATCGATTGGAAACGTTTGAAGAAATTTTTGGGCGATACCTATTTTGTTGCGGCTGCAACAAACGAAGAAGCGCTACAGGGCGCCGCTGAATCGGAGATCAAGACTGTTTTGTTACAGTTGGACGACGACGCTCCGATCTACGATAGAATGACTCATGCGATTTTGGAAGCGGTGGCCGACGACTTCTTTCTTCCCGGTTCTCGATTGATCGCGTTGTACAGCGGGTTTGATACTACCGGGTTTGATTCTATGAGCGTCATCAATTTAGGCGAACACCTAGAAAGACTTTCCGGAAAGGAATTACGTAAGATCGAAACTAAAGTGCCTTTAAAGACGCTCAAGACTGTTGTCGATCTTGCTCTGGAAATCGGGCGCGAGGGACGTGAAGGGAAATCTGTTGGAACGCTGTTTGTGGTGGGCGACACCAAAAATGTTATGGAAAACAGTAAACCAGCCGGATTTGACCCCGTGAAAGGGTACAAGTGTAGAGAACGCGATCTTTTTGATCCGCGAGTTCGTGAAGGTATTAAGGAAGTAGCTCAATTGGACGGCGCTTTTGTCGTCTCACTGGACGGCGTTGTAACTGCCGCATGTAGATTGTTAGACGCTTCTACTGCGATGATCACGCTTTCAAAGGGATTAGGATCAAGGCATTGGGCGGCTGCCGCTGTGAGTAGAAGCACAAATGCCGTAGCGATCGCGGTGAGTCAATCGAGCGGAACTGTTCGGATCTTTGTCAATGGCGAGGTCGTTTTGCGTATCGAATCGCGACATACGCGTCCGATGGTATGGCGTGAGTTCGATTACGATCGTAGTTGATTTTGCTACTAAGTCTTGGAATGATAATCGTTTTTATACTAAGTCTTAGTGGAAGTTCTCACGAACGCGGTAAGGCTTGGAGGGGTACGCCTTTTTGAATATTTTGACAGTTGGCGTCTAGACAATAACTAGGTTGTTGTTATAATACCGTACGATGCACTTGAGTTAGGATTCTATCGAGTGCGTTGGGAGTGTAGCTCAGTTGGTAGAGCAACGGACTTTTAATCCGTAGGTCTCGGGTTCGAGCCCCGACACTCTCATCTTTGATATTAAGGCTTCGTTAGAAGCCTTTTTCTGTTTCTTGACGATTGGTAAATAAAAAAGAAGGAGACGAATATCTCGCTCCTTCTTACTTTGGGTTGGATCTAGCGTTGCTATACGTTAAAAGATTTGGGCTACTTCTTGAAGACGTTGGGCTAAGGAGTAGGCGAATCTTCTAATTTCCCATATATCGGCATTTTTATCGCGACGGAACGCTTCGATCTGAGCGGTGGGAAGTTCACTCATGGGAACAAGTTCGCAGGCTTCAAGGAGATTAGCTCCAACTTCGCAAGCGTCTAATAACTTCTTTTTATCGCTACGTCGATAATCGAAGGCGTCGCTCGTGTACTCTTTTAAGGCGTCGCGAATAAGTGATAGCGCTCTATCTACTTTACCTTCACGGTTCGGATTGGTTGGAACGATCGTTGCAAGGTCTCTATTGCGGTAACATCCGAACATTGCAGAGATCGTCGCGGCGTCTCTGATCGTTCCGTCGCTGTAAAAGATACCGTGTTCGTCAATACAACGACCGTGGATCATTAGTTCGAATAAGAACCATCCCATATGGTACTCGTTACAATATTGTAACGCCATTTCGTATGAGTTGGCACGCGCAATACATCCGGTTTCTGTATTGATTACTTGCTTATTGAGTTTTTGGCCCCATTCTGCCGCAAGTTTGAAGTTGTTGGCGATTCCTTCACGATGATCGCTGTAGTCGTGGAAGGAAATGATATCAATCATTTGAACCGTCGATTCTTCGATCTCCCATGCGTTTGTATATCCAACTGTGGTCAAAGAATCAGGAGCCGCCTTTTGAACGACAGCGATCTCGCGACGAAGGAAGGCCCAGATTTTTTGTTCGCGTTCTTTTCTCTCTTCCTGGGGAGCTTGGGAGATATAGGGACTGCAAAGCGGTTCGTTCATTACGTCGAACATAAGTAACCCGGGTTCGTCTTTTAATGCGTTGACGACCGCAATAGCGTAAGCGTCCGAGGCTTCGTAATCAGTTGGTTCGATCGTTTTCGGATTGAGCATATTGCCGTTGAAAAGAATAGGCATGCATTTGTAACCACATTCGTCGCAAATGCGCACGTATTCAACGATACGTTGAAGATACTTTTCGCCTTCCTTTTCGTAAGCGGAACGAGAGAGCCAGAAGCGAGTCGCGTTGAGTTGAACGCGACTACCGTAACCTAATTCCGTTTTGGTGTTTTCCATTTTTTCCGGGAAGTAGCAAACGCCGCGAATCTGAGAACAGTCTATCTCTGGTTTGGCGGCATGAAGCGGTAACGCGGAAGAAAGGACAAGGAGACTTGAAACAACAAAATAGATAAAGCGTTTAGGCGTTTTTATGGTAGTAATGTTCATGCTATCTTTCGAATTAGTTGTTCTTTCTAATTGGGGTTACTGGATACAAGAAGGGCTGGACGTTACTAATTGTCTAAATTTACTAATCCCGACTCAACGCAGCTCCCATACTTGCCGAAATCACAAAAAGTATTGCTAACCATTGGGTTAAAGCAAGGTTTTCGTGTAAGAATATCAATCCGGATAGCGCCGCGAAAGCCGGTTGAAGACTTTGTAAAACGCTAAAAACTTTGGAAGGGATCTCCTTGAGAGAAAATAGATCGAGCGTGAAGGGAAGCGCGCTTGATAATACAGCAACACAAAAGCCTAGGAAGGCGAGTCTAGGTGTAAGATTAAGGAAATCTCCACTCAATATTCCAAATGGGAGTATAAACAATGAAGCGCAACATAACCCGCAAGTTACTGCGTCGGAATTCTTAACTTTTTGTGCGAGCTTTCTCCCAGAAACGATATACAAAGCCCACATGATCCCGGCAATAAAGACCAGTACGCAACCTAAGAGATTGATTGAAGTTTCGCTGGCTTGTTTATCCCAGGGAACGATAAGAATAATACCAACAGCGGCTAGTAGAGCCCAAAGAAAGTCAGTCGCTTTTCGCGACGTTAGTAATGCCAAACCCAAAGGACCTATGAACTCTATTGTTACGGCAAGTCCTAACGGAATCAACTGAACGCCGTAGTAAAAGATCAAATTCATTGCCGCGGTAGAGAATCCGTAGAAAAGGATGCACAACCACTGTTGTTTTGTGAATTGGGTAATATTGGGACGATGGATCAATGCAAGTAAAAGACCGGCAAGCCCCGTGCGTAATGTTGCCACTCCTGCCGGACCTAATGGTGAGAAGAGCGTTTTGGCGATTGACGCTCCTCCCTGAACGCTTACCATCGCGCTTAAACTTGCCGCTATTGCAATTTTTCTATTTTTGTCCATTGGTTATTTGTGACTAGGAGGTGGGCAAAGAAACGGTTTGCCCGGGGGTTCAATAAAATACTGTTAATGATGTTAAGTTCTGTTGATTATAACGTCTTTTCCTAGCCTATCAAGTTGAGCGTTTTTACGAAAGACGTTTAATCCGCCTATTAGGTAATATCGATAAGGGCGTCTGACGATATATGCGAAGGGTAAGCGTTGGTGGTTACCTATAGAAAAAGGAGAATAGAATGAATAGACGCGAAGCTTTGATTGGAGCGGCGTACGGTTTCTTGGGAATCGGGGTCTGTACTGTTGTCAAAGGCGAAGATTCTAAACAAGTTGATGCTGTCAAACTTCTTACCGATGTTCGTTCAGCAACGGAGTTTTCTGATTCTGCCGTCAAAGAAGAGGATTTGAGAAAGATCTTGCAGATCGGTCTCAATTCTCCTAGCGGGCATAATACCCAACCGTGGTTCTTATCTGTTGTTACCGATCGTGAGCTATTAGCTGATATTGATAAAGCGGCGGGAGTCAATCCCGGTCGTCTTTCTTTGACCGGTTCTCCCGCGGTTATTTTTGTAAGCGTCGACTCTTCCGCGTTTGCAGAATTCGCTTCGGGTACGATTTGCGATAGAATGGCGGTTGCGGCTAACTTGATGGGGTATGGAGCTAAGATCGTGGCTACGCCCTGTAAGGTTGCTGAAGAACGATTTAAAAATAAACTGGGCGTTCCGGAGAAATATTCCGTGAATGTCGCTTTGTTATTAGGAATTGAGAAATCGCCTTCTGTTGACGGCGCTTCCGGAGCTACTACGCGTGAAGCTTTTGAGAGTAAGGTTGCTTTCGTGAAGTAGGCGATTACTGAACGTAACGAAGTAACAAGACAAGGCGGGATAAACTGAACGTTTATCCCGCCTTATTTTTATTAAGGTGGTTATTTCTTACTTCATTCAGTTACGCTAAAGAAGAAACGACTTTCAGGCGCGACGTCTCCGTCCGTGTAAATCGTTTCCGGCGTAACGGAGCCGCAAAGATTATCTAACCATTTGAAAGAGATCTTGTTGAAAGAATACGTATCCTGAGTCAACCCCAAAACTTTATAAGGAATCGCGAGCATTAGTTCGTTATTCTCAACTTTGTATTCGACTTCACCGGACTCTTTCCACGACCATTCTTCCACTTTGGCGCCGTTAAAACGCGCGATGGTGGTTTTCGTTTCATCATATTGTTGCCCGACCAAGTAGTCGCCGCCAATGAAACCGGTGTTTAGATCGGAGTCAACATTGATCAGTAGACAAAGATCGTTCGGTAGGGCAGGTTGGATCGGAGCTTGAGTCTTGGCGTAGAAATAGAAATTATCCGAATCGCGCGTTACTTTGAATTCTACAAAATCATTGCGCCCGGTTTCGTTGACGTAGTGCGTTCCACCTTGTCCATTAAAGTCGCGCTTGGCTGTTTCGCCGATCCAGTCTTTTAAAACCGTGTCGACGTCGTTCCATTGAGCAAAACTACCATTGACGTCGATCGTCTTTTGGACGTTAAGTTTAGGTAATGGCGTGACGCCTTTATAACGACGGATTCCTTCGATCATTTGGAGGTAGTAAGCGTCAAGATGTCCGCCTTTCATTGGTTCGATATCGCGACTATATTCGCGATTGTATTGATCGACAAAGACGCCTCGACCATCGCCGTAATCCCAACGACCGGCGATCCATTCGTTCCAACCCGTGATCATGACGTAAGGAGGGTCGAGTTCGTAGGCGCGAGTCCATTGTTCGGCAAAGTTCCTTCCTTCATCAGTCGCGAGGTCTTCTTCGACTTTACCGTTATGGAAACTACGGCCGCGAGCCATCCCGGAACTCATGACACGAACTTTGGCGTCAGGAGTTCGGCTGAGATTTTGAGCAACTGAAACATTGACTTGTTCCGGTTTAGATGGATCGTCCGCGTAACCGTAAGGTTGCGGGTAAGCGGCTTCCCAATGCCACGCTTTATCGGTATTGACCATCTCGAAAGGCCAATGAGCTTTACGTAAAGTCAATGCGTTAGTCAGTTTTTCGTTTGTAATTTCGGCGGGATCGCCAATAAGCAACGGTTTGCCTTCGACTTTAAATAACAGGTCGTTGTATTCCGAGTGCGAATAGACCTCGTTCCAAAGGTTTTCCGCCGCGTCCTTTGCGCGTGTATTGAGCATGAACGTGATCTGGGGCGTTTTGCCGCCTTCCGCGCGCATCGTCAGCATCACTTCGCAAAGCGCTTGGACTTGTTTGGGGTAAGTAAGATAGTTCGTCGTATCGAAGACTAGGAAATCGATACCCGCATCGGATAGAAGTTGGACGTGGCGACGTAAGACCCACTTATCAAATGCACTGTAGTAACCAAATAACGGTTCGCCCCAGAAGTGCATCGTACCGGAATTAGGAGCCCAAAGCTCTGATTTACTTCCTTCCGGATCTTTCTTATCTTCTTCAGGAAGGCGTTCGAGAATCTTTGTAACGTCATAAGGACCGTCGATCCAGGGCGCTTTTTGAGGCGCGCTGTCGATCCAGAGGAAGTAGAAGATGCCGACGGTCTTGTTTTCACGAATATCGGAAATACTAGTTGACGTTTCTACGATACGTCCCAGACTGTCTGAGGCTCCCCAGGGAACGCCGGGAGATTGGGCGTTTGCATGAGTTATCGAAAGAAGCAACGCTGTTGCTAAGGCAAATAATACTTTCTTCATTGTACTTTTATGTGTGATATGTAATTGGGGAAACGATTATCGGTATTGAGCTCAGACATTAGCGTCTAAAAGTTCTTGAAGTTTTGCCGGTTTTTGCACGCCTTGTAGGCGCGAGACGATCTGTCCGTTCTTGTAAAGGAGGATCGTCGGCAAGGAAGCGATACCTAATTTCGCGGCCAACGAGGGATTGGCGGCAACATTGAGTTTAAAAATTACCGCTTTATCTTCATTGACTTTGGCCAGGTTGTTGACTATGGGGGTTAAAAGACGACAGGGACCGCATGAAGGGGACCAGCAGTCGATCAAAACCGGTTTGGATTCTTGTAATACTTTGACTTCGAAATCAGCTTCGGAAAGTTCAAGAGCTTCACTCATTGGGTCTCTCGTATTCTATTTTATTGACACAGGGAGGGGTTAATGAATATCATTACAACAAAAAACGCCGTCGAGACACGAGTTTCGACGACGTTTCGTATTAAGTTACTAACTCAAACCGAAAAAGAGTATCATTCTTCGTCGTCTTTGAGTTCGGCTTTCGCGATGATCTCAGATTGGATGTTACCGGGAACGATATCGTAACGATTGAATTCGATCGAGTAACTGCCTTGACCACCGGTCATACTCGCGAGCGCGCGGCTGTAAGTCGTGACTTCAGCGAACGGAACTTCAGCCTTGACCGTTTGGTAACCGCCACCGGCGTCTTCAACGCCGAGAGGACGACCACGACGAGCGGCGACGACGTCGGAGTTGACGTCACCGACTTTGTCGATCGGGACCGTAACGTCGAGATTCACGATCGGTTCGAGCAACGCGGGACGAGCCTTCATAAACGTTTCCTTGAAAGCGCCCTTAGCGGCGGTACGGAAGGCTTGTTCATTACTGTCGACCGGGTGGTACTTACCGAAGTGGACTTCGATACAGAGGTCTTGGACTTGGCAACCGGCGATAACGCCGCCTTCCATCTTGTCTTTGAAACCTTTTTCGATCGCGGGCATGAAGTTGGACGGAATCGTACCGCCGACGATGGAGTCGATCCACAGGAAGTTGTTTTCCGGGAAGTGCTTCCATTCTTTCATAGACGGGAAGCGGTTCTTGTCGGTCGCGAATTCTTCAGGATCGGTACCGCCCGGGAACGGATACATACGAATATGGACTTCACCGAATTGGCCGGCGCCACCGGATTGCTTCTTGTGACGATAAGAACCTTCAGCCATTTGTTGGACGGTTTCACGATACGGAATCTTTTGTTCCTTCGTTTCGAGTTCAACCTTATCGCGACGCTTCAGGCGTTCTTGGAGAACTTGAAGATGCAATTCACTCATACCGGTGATGAGCATTTGTTTGGTTTGTTCGTTACGAGCAACCTTGAAGGTGGCGTCTTCTTCCGCGAGCTTACCAAGAGCGACAGAGACTTTGGCTTCGTCGCCGCGGTTCTTAGGAGAAGCGGCAAGGCCGACCATCGGGGTCGGGAAGGAGAATTCGGGCATTCTGATTTCACCGAGAGAACCGCAGGTCTTGAGTTCGTCGGTCTTCGTAACGGCGACGACCATACCGGGACCGGCCTCGTCGACGGGTTGAAGATCGTTAGCAACGACTTCATAAAGCTGAGCGATCTTGAAGCCCTTACGAGAACCGATAAGCGGAACCGTGGCGCCGGTCTTCAGAGTGCCGGAGAAAACGCGAATGTAATTAATCTTTTGGACGAAGGGGTCGATACGAGTCTTGAAGACTTGCGCGACGACGTCGGCATTGGCGTCGGCAACGATTTCGACGTCGGCGTCTTCGGCGTTCTTACCGGTGCGAACGATAGCGTCGGCGGGAAGCGCAAAGGAAGCGAGGCCGTTGAGCAGTTCGGGGAGACCAACGCCGGTCTTGGCGGAAACGCAGAAGATCGGGATCAAGGATTCTTCTTTGATACCTTTCGCGATCAACTTAGCCATTTCTTCCGCGGAGGGAAGTTCGCCTTCGAAGTAACGTTCCATCGCAGCGTCGTCAACGGAGACGATGGATTCGATAAGAGCTTCGTGCAATTCGGCCGGGTCGACGAGCGCGTCGGCAGATTCAGTCGGGTTCAAGACGTCGATGACGCCGGAGAACTTGGCGCCGTGCCCGACGGGAACGTTGAACAAAGTCGCTTCAGAACCGAAAACAGACTTAATAGAATCGAGCAAGGATTCGAAATCGATGTTGTCGCCGTCCATTTTGGACAAAACGACGATACGACCAAGACCGGCCTTCTTCGCTTCTGCGAAAACACGACGAGTGTTGACTTCGATACCGGAAGTCGCGTTGACGACGATAACGGCGGTGTCGGAAGCGCCCATCGCGGAAATGGCGCCGCCGATGAAGTCCGGGTAACCGGGCGTGTCCAAAACGTCGAAGTGTTTACCTTCCCAATCGAAATTGACGATAGAAGGTTCGACGGTATACTTATGCGCTTTTTCTTCTTCGTCGAAGTCGCAAATACTCGTGCCGTCGTCGACGCTAGCAGGTCGCTTGACCTTACCGGACGCGTTTAAGAACGCGTCGGTAAGAGTGGTCTTACCCGATCCGCCATGTCCGCACAAAACAATATTACGAATATTTTCAGGGCTATACTTCGGCATACAATAAATCCTTGTTTCGAAAACGTCGTGTTTCTGCGTATTGAAACGCCGACACTATGATAAAATTGTCGCTAGCGCAACACAATGACAAGCGTCGCGTAAACGACTATACTGACGACTGCCCAATCTGATAACTTTGATTTGCAAGGACGTGTAAGATAACTTTACCGTTACGTATCCCGCTCAGGCATGATTTTTTTAAGTATAGCGTAATTTATATATGATTTCAAGGACGCTCGAAAAATTTTTTACAATTTTTCATACTGAAGAAATACTGTTGTTTTCGTGATTTCTAAGTTAGCTTGGTCCTTTCCTTGTTTTTTTTCTTCTATCTTTGTTTTTTTCTGATATATTACGGAACTATTATACATGTTTGGGCGCGTTATTAAAAAAGGTTGGGCGTGTTCAAGTAGAATTGGGTTATGAACTTTGACCATTGTTCTTTTTAAAGGGTTCTCATATGATGTTTCAACGTGCGACGCTAGATAACGGGTTAGAGATCGTAGCGGAGACAAATGAAGCGGCTCTTTCTACTTCGCTTGGTTTTTTTGTGCGTACAGGTGGAAGAGACGAGACCGACGATGTTTCCGGAGTGAGTCACTTTCTGGAACATATGGTGTTCAAAGGGACGACTCGACGCACCGCGGTCGATGTTAATCGTGAACTGGACGAATTAGGCGGTGACTCCAATGCCTGTACGACCGAAGAGATGACGGCTTTTTACGCGAAGGTCTTGCCTGAGTTGCAGGCTCCGGCAATCGATCTGATCGGTGATTTCTTGCGACCGGCTCTTCGAAAAGACGATTTTGAGATGGAGAAGCAAGTCGTTCTTGAAGAGATCAATATGTATGAGGATCAACCTCCATATTTGATCGACGAACGTGCGAGAGAATACTTTTTTCAAGGCCATCCGCTTGCTAAAAGCGTTTTAGGAACTCGCGATTCCGTACGCGGTATAACCCCTGAAATGATGCGTGAGTATTTTGAGCGTCGTTACAGCCCTACCAACGTTGTTTTTGTTGCTAGTGGAGCCGTTGATTTTGATAAACTCGTCGGATGGGTGGATTCCGCTTGTGGGAAATGGGTTCCGTATAAAGCCGAGCGCGAATTGAGACGTCCTGACGTTCATTCAGGCGTTCAGGTGATGAAACGTGAAGACTCTTCGTTGGAATATGTGCTTCAGTTAGTTAACGCGCCTTCCGCCGCCGATGAAGAACGTTTTGCGGCTGTTTTGTTGACTATGATTTTGGGAAGTTCGACAGGGAGTCGCTTCTTCTGGGAACTTGTCGACACAGGTCTTGCTGAATGCGCGTCTTTGTCATGCGCGACTTTTTCTGACGGCGGGTTCTTCGAAACTTCTTTGTGTTGTAATCCGGAAGATACTGACGACAATCTCGCTGTCATTCGCGATATTCTCACTGACGCTAGTAAAAGCGGCGTTACGGAAGAAGAGCTAGAACGCGCGAAGAATAAATTGTTAACGGCAATTGCTTTGAGCGCCGAGCGACCAATGTCGCGACTTTTTGCAATTGGGGAAGAATGGTTAACTAATGGAAAATACTATTCAGTAGCGGACGAATTGAAGATCGTTAGGGAGATTACTCTGGATCAAGTTAACGCGTTGTTCCGTAAATATGCTTTTAACGATCCGTTTACGATTGCGGTTGGAACTCTAGATTCGCTCAGAGATTATTGAATTATTTGAAATCTTAAGATACTAAGAGGGTTGGAGTGTATCCAACCCTCTTTTTTCAAGCAAAAGGTTTTATATCGTAACTAGGAACCCGTCTCAAAGTTCTTCGAAATCGAGCGTGTCGGAAGGCATGACGTTACTCGCGTTAGCTTTAACGAAGTCGATGAAACCGTGGATGGTCTCTTTGTTATCGCTCCAGAATTTCTCGTTCATTTTCCAGGTAATGTCTGAATCATTGACGTCGAATTGAACGAAAATATTGATGAGTTTCTTGAGTTGTTCCTTGGCTTCTTCCAGAGTCTCTTTGGAGATCTCGTTGCCGCCTTCTTCAGCCTTAGTGAGAATTTGTTCCCAGATTTTATCCAAAGTTTGGTTAACTTCGGGAATCAGTTCTTCATTGACGCCGGCAATGTATTCTTTGGCGTCGTTTGCCGAGTTGGCTTTTATGTTCGAAACGATCTCAAGGTTTTTGAGACTGACGTACGAGCTGCTATACTTAACGTGGGAGGCAAGTTTTTTGCCAAGTTCATTGTACTTTACGATAGAGTCTTTTAAAGCTTGGGCAAATTCGTCGGCGTTAGGCGCGGCTTCGATTTCGGAGAAAATGGCAGCTAATTGATTCGCGGCAATGTCGTCGTTCTGAACGTTCAAAGTGACAGAACTAACGAGTGCGCTAGGATCGATAGCTTTGAAAGCTTCGGTGAATTCAGGCTTTTGAACAGGGGTAAGCTTGGCGAAATGTTCCTTGGTATAAGCCTTGACTTCATCGGCGGAAAGGTCGGTGGGAACAAGCATAACAAAGTAGAACCCGTGACGATCAAGGCGATATTTTAACGTGAATTGAGCGCCTTCGGGGATTTGTTTGTTAAGAAGGCTGAAAGCCTCGCGTACTTGTTTCTTTTGAGTTTCGTCCAGATCCTTAGTAGGAAGAGCCAGGTAAGGATACAAGGTTACGTCGGCGGTTTCAGGTTGATCGACGACGAAGTAGATGGATTTGATACCGGCGTCCTTGAGAGGTTGGACGTTAGCGATGAAAACTTGTTCCGCGAGCATCGAAATGAGCGGCAACGATTTTTTCATGTCCGCAACGTCTTCATTATCCCCAAGGAAATAGTCGATAGCGGCAGAACCGACTTTTTGGATCGATTCCGAAAAATCTTCGGAAGTAATGTTTTCCAAATTGACTTGCGTTAAAGAAATAGTGTCTTTTTGGATAAGAGGGAGATAGTCTTGCGCGATCGTCGAACCGGCAAAGACGAACGAGGTCAGGACGGCTAGCGTCAAAAGAGCAATGTGTTTCATGTCGAAAAATCCATTTTTATAGTATTGTGGTCTTTAACTCTTGAACTTAACAAGAAGGAACAGTTTCAGACGCAAGGTAACGAGTATTACGATTTCGCATTTCATTCTGCGAGAAACTTGACAGTACCCATTACGTTTATATACAAACAATTCGAATCCATGTAAATATCGGTTTTCTTAACACTCTAGGACTTAGGATAATTTTGATTACTCGTTTTAGTAAAAGTTTTCGAGTCCCGAACTGATGGCGGCGTTAAAACTGGCGCCTTCATTGGGATTTGTTATAATTATGAAAGAACGACGTAGGTCGGTTAGGGGTTGAGATCGTATACCGGTCTCAATGAAAGGTATTCTGAATTTAAGAGTGGAGCGTAGATTGAACGTGCAAGTATACGAGGAATCTTATTCGCCAGAAGACTGTGTAATGACTACTTTTCAGAGTGGCTCGTATATGCCGTTGGATTCCGTGCATGGAGTTGTGGCTCCTGAGAATGTCTTTTTTAAATATCAGCTTGCGGGGCCTTTTGTACGAACCGTGGCTTACGCAATCGATCTAATAGTAATCGGACTCTACTTATTTGTTTCTATTCTTGGAACGGCATTTATTGTTTTTTCATTTTTGGTTAAACACATGTTAATCTCGTCTGACGTGGCCCAAGCTTTCTTCTATATGTTTTTGTTTTGTAATTTGACTTTTGCGCTGTGGTTTTGGAATGCGGCTTTGGAGGCTTACTGGGGAGGAAGAACGATCGGTAAGGCTATTCTTGGGCTCAAGGTTTTGACTGTATCGGGACGACCTATTGGACGAGGACAGGCTTTTTTACGTAATATTCTTCGTTTTATTGATTTGATTTTGGGGCCGGTCGGCGTTTTGATCATGGGAATGAACGAGCGAATGGCGCGATTAGGAGACCTTGCGGCTGGAACGATCGTCGTTTCAAATGGACGAAAAATTAAGTCTGAATTGGAGCTTGAAAAAACGCCGGTCGTACAAAACCTTCTTGCGAAGATTCCGGTAGATTTTGATATTTCGGTTTCATTACGTCGTTCATTGGCTCTCTATGTGTCCAGGAGATCCGAAGTGTCGCCGGCTAGACGTGTGGAAATGTCGACTTCTCTTGTTAACATTATCTCAAAGGAGTGCGGGTTTACTTACAGAGTCGAACCTGATGCTTTCTTATGCGCTTTATATCTACGAGCGTTAGGTAATGAACGGTAATAGAGCTTGAACGTATCGAGAGGAAAAGTTAAAATACGTTAAGTATAAGTTGTAGATCGTTAATAATATTTTAGATATATAGAGACATGCAACATCGAAAAGGCGCGAAGAATTCCGGTAACCGAGATCGTGATAAAGACGCGGATGAAAAGTATAAAATGTCGAATCGAAAAACACGACATAAGAAATATACCGAGGAAACGCAAATAGAGTATGACGGCGTAAACGAAGAAGGTATGGAAGAGTCGGAGGGGGTTCTTGATCCATACTACGACGGAGATATCTTTACAACGGAACGTTTCGACGCTTCTACGCAAGGCGATAGAACAACGAGAACTACTAGCGTTGCTAATGAACGCGCCATTTTAGTGGGTGTTTATATGCCGGGACAGGGAGCAGGAGACGATCCTCTTGCTGAACTTGCCGGACTTGCAGAGGCAGCAAAAGTTGATCCCGTCGGTTCGCTGATACAACGTAGAACTTTTCCTGACGTCGCTTATTGTTTAGGAAAGGGGAAATTAGACGAGTTAGAGGAACTCGTCAATTGTCTTGACGCGGAAGTAGTGTTGTTTGATATGGATCTGGCGCCGGGACAAACTCGTAATTTGGAAAAAAGGTTGCATGTCAAGGTTATTGACAGGACTGAATTGATACTTGATGTATTTGCTAGTAGAGCACAGACGCGTGAAGCGCGACTTGCCGTTGAGTTGGCACAGTTGGAGTATTCTTTACCGCGACTGAAACGAATGTGGACGCACCTTGAACGACAGACTGTCGGCGGCGTGGGGTTGCGTGGTCCCGGGGAAAAACAGCTAGAAGTCGACCGACGTATTGCTCAAAAGCGTATCGTGGAATTAAAACGTGAATTGGAGGATATTCACGGTAGGAAGAAACGAGAAATTCAAGGACGTGAACAAAGTCGGCGTGTTTGTTTGGTTGGCTATACGAATGCCGGAAAGAGTTCTTTGCTCAATGCTATGACTTCGTCGGACGTTTTGGCGCAAGATATGCTTTTCGCAACGCTAGACACAAGAACTCGGCGATGGTTTTTACCCGGATGGGGGCCGGTGCTGATGAGCGATACTGTCGGTTTTGTTCGCGATCTGCCACACCATTTGGTCGCAAGTTTTCGCGCTACGTTGGAAGAAGCGACGACTGCAAATTTATTGATTCATGTTGCCGATTCGAGCGCACATGACGTTTTTGAGCAGATCGACGCCGCCCATAAGGTTCTTGAGCGTCTTAATATTCGAGAAAAGGACGAGATTTTAGTTCTCAACAAAATAGATGCTATCGAATCGGAATCGAAGCTGCGCGCCCTGGCGGAAAGATATCCTACTGCAATTCCAATTAGTGCGAAAGAACGTGTCGGTTTAGATAAGTTGACTAATGCTGTCAGCGCCGCGTTGAGTAGAGAGTTTCTTGACGTTTATGTCGAACTTGGCGCTGCCGATGGGAAAACAGCGGCAAGTCTGGCGCGCGACGGCGAAGTTATGTCGCGTGAATACGACGCGGAAGGGAAGGCTACGATTCATTGTCGATTACCTAAGCATGCGCTAGAGAGACTTCGTTCAGTTCCTAATTTAGTGGTGCGTTTGGATAAATTTGATTCTGTTCCACTTTTTTCTACTGTTGAAACAAGTGGCGCCGATTGAGTATTTTTACGACTTTGAGATATAGATGGTTTGTTTTCTTAACTTTACTTTTTGGAGGCGGCGTTAAACCGAAAGTGATGAAATTAGAATTACAAAACATTAAATCTGACGATGGCGCCGAACTTAGTTTTGTCGACGTAGGTAGTGGTCGTCCTCTTGTTTATATTAATGGATTTGGGGAAGACGTAACTTCCGCTCATCACTTGATCGAGACTTGGAGTAAAAACTTTCGTTGCGTTACTTTCGATCATCGAGGATTCGGTAAATCCGAGCTTTCTCCTTCTCTCGGCGTGGAGCGTTCCGCCAAAGACTTACATCTTTTGTTGGATGCGTTAGATTTGAAAGACGTTGCTTTGGTCGGGTATTCAATGGGAGGTTCTGTCGCTTTTTCATATGTGGAGCAGTTTGGTACTTCTCGACTTGAGCGATTAGTTTTAGCCGATACTTCCCCAAAACTTATCAATGAAAACGACTGGAAGATCGGGTTGTGGCAGGGACGATATACACGTGAGGATTTCCTACGCGATTTGAAGACTATCGTCGATAATCCAACGTTGTTCCATCTTTCTTTTTACGCGCGTGCGGCAACAAAGTCCTTATATAACGGTCTTGTTAATAGTTTTCCTGATTATGACGATCTCGTCGGGTGGTTTAGACGCGTCGCGGATCTGACCAAAGTTAAAGAGTCGTTGTTGAAAAAGATTTTTTCGTGTAACTACTCTGACGAGAAGAAAAACGGTGAACGACGTTATTGGGAATCGATGACCGGAGGCGATTGGCGGCACGTGTTGAAGCGCATTCAGATTCCAACGCTATGCCTTTATGCTAATCCGGGATCGTTTTATTACTCTGCTACTGCCGAGTACATGGCGGAACAGATTCCGGACGCAAGGGTGGAGGTCATTCAGAATGCTTCGCATGTTTGCCCGAAGGAAAATTTTACTGAATTTGTCAGTAAGATTGCAGATTTTTGTATGCGCAAAGGTCGTTGAAAATATGAGTTGAGGAGGGGAAAGGCGGAATGTAGCGCGTTGCGCTAATCTTGCCTTTTTGCGCGATGCGTTTATAATTTCTCTTTTGCGTTAGAGCATTGAAAGTATAGATCGAATAGGTCGTTCAATGTTTATAACGAGTTGGTTTATTATTGGGGGGTTGAATCTTGTTTGCCCCTCATAAAATTGCAAGCGAGGATGTGTATGAAGAAGATCGCTACTATTGAAACGGATCGTGGAACGATCAAACTCGAACTTTTTGCTGATAAAGCGCCTAAGACCGTTGCGAATTTTGAAAAATTGGCTAATACGAAGTTTTATGACGGTTTGGTCTTCCATCGCGTTATCAGTGATTTTATGATTCAAGGCGGCGATCCTACCGGAACCGGAATGGGCGGTCCCGGATATCAATTTGAGGACGAATTCCATCCTGATCTGCGTCATGACGGTCCCGGAACTTTGTCTATGGCTAATGCCGGTCCTAATACTAACGGTTCCCAATTCTTCATTACGCATGTTGCTTGTCCTTGGCTTGACGGTCATCATTCCGTTTTTGGAAAGGTTATTGAAGGACAAGAAGTTGTCGATTCAATTCGCCAGAGAGATAAGATGAATCGCGTTTACGTCGAAGACGTTGAATGATGTTTGTGTTTGTCACATAATTTCTCGTAAGGAACGACGTTATGGGCTTGTAACGTCGTTCTTTGCAGTTAATGCCGTTTAATGGAGCTTGGGCGCTTTGATGGATAGCTTACCCAATGAGAGATCGTTAGCTTTTGAGGATGCTTATCTTCAACTCAGGGAGATCGTTGATTCGCTAGATAACGGGCGAGACGGATTGGAAGCCTCTCTGGACAAGTTTGAGAAAGGAATGGAACTACTCAATCTTTGTCGTAGCAAACTTGCGGGAGCAGCTAGACGTATCGAAGCGCTTAAGGGAACAGACGCGGACAATGGACCTGTCTTGGAAGAAATAACGGAGATTCCAAAAGGTTCAGACGAAGACGCGACTGGCGTCAAAGGTCAAGAAGGGAAAGCAAGTAAGAAGAAAGACTCTTCAAAAACGACAAAGACAAAGGCAATAAAGAATTCAAAGAAATCAACAAAGAGTAGTTCGGATAGTGAAACACATTGTGGATCTTTTTTGATTCCGGATCTATTGGAAACGAACGACGAGGTTATTGAACACACAGAAGAAGTTAAAGATAACAGATCGTTAAGTGTGGCAATAACTTTGGGAGATGGCGCTGAGACCGATTCGAAACGAACGCAAATGAACTCAAAAGAGGGTGACGTAAGTAACAAAGTCGAGGCGAAAGATTCTAAATCAAATGAAGATGGCCCGTTTCCGTTTTAGTAATGAATTGTACGCGAAATTTAATTTAAGTGACGTTAAATAGAGAGAAGTGGATGAACAACGAACGCGAAGGCTTGAAATATAATTTCGACGGTACAAATAATGATTTAAATTCCAAGGCCAATTCTCGTGCTGACGAGACCGACGCTTCTGGCGATTCTGATTCTAAGCAATATATTGCGTGTCTTCGTGAGAGGATAGAAGAGACGTTGGACTTGTATTCGAGGCTTTCAACAGATTCGCCCTTACGCTTAACCAATGCGTTTAGATATTCTCTATTAGCGCCCGGTAAAAGAATCCGTCCTATTTTGACTCTCATTGCGACGGAACTTTGTGGTGGAAAGATCGAAGCTGCTCTTCCTGCCGGAGTCGCACTTGAGTGTGTTCACGCATACTCGTTAGTACACGACGATCTCCCCGCAATGGACGATGATGATTTTAGACGCGGGCGTCCAACTTGTCATAAAATGTACGATGAAGCAACGGCTATTCTTGCCGGGGATGCGTTACTTACTTATGCGTTTGAAGTCCTTGCCTCAAGAATTACTGATTCTGAGGTTGCTTCGCGATGTGTTTTAGCCCTGGCTAAGGCAGCCGGACCGTGCGGAATGGTTGGAGGTCAAGCTGATGATGTTGTTTATGGTGAAGTGATGAAAAAAGCGCCTATGGCGCATGATCTCATTTCCGAACTTTTATCTGATTCTAACGGATTTTCTGAAGAGAAAAGTGAGCCGTCGGCGACTTTTGTTGAGTTTCTCTTTAAGGTCCATCGTCGTAAAACCGGTGCTTTGATTAACGCTGCGCTCGAATTGGGGGCGTTAGTTGCCGGCGCCTCGGATGCGCAGTTAAAGTCGCTGCGCTCTTATGGCGCTGCATTAGGACAGGCTTTTCAGATCTCAGACGACATACTTGACGCCGTCGGCGATGAAAAGTTGATGGGAAAACGTCTTAGAAAAGATGAAGAAGCCGGAAAATTGACTTATGTGTCTTTGTTTGGACTCGAGCGGTCGTTCGAGTGGTTGGGGCGCATGGTCGATGAGGCTAAGAACGCATTGACTTCTAACGCCGCTTTATGGAATAAAGATTCTAAGGCCTATGACGCGGCTTTATATCTTGTCGATTTTACTGCGAGGCGTAATAAATGAGCCTTGAAAACGATAAGAAAAACAACGAACTATTGGATGAGACGGCTGGAATACGTCCAAATATTCCACCGACGCTATTGAGTTCATTACATTCTCCACGGGAACTACGCGAGTTTTCACAGGAGCAGTTGGAGCGACTTGCTCTGGAAATTCGTACTGTATTATGTAACTTGTCTGAAAAAAGAAGCGTACATTTTGCTTCAAATCTAGGTGTGGTCGAATTGACGATTGCGTTGCATACTGAGTTTGATTTTATGCGCGATCGGTTAGTTTGGGACGTTGGGCATCAATGTTATCCCCATAAATTGCTGACGGGGAGATTTGAACAATTTGAGACGATGCGGGTACGCGGAGGTCTATCCGGGTATCCAAATCCCGCTGAAAGCGATTACGATCTTTTTCAGACTGGTCACGCCGGTTGCAGTATTGGAACGGCTTTGGGGTTGGCTTGCGGCGATGAGATCGTTAGACGATTGAACGAAAATAATGTAACTGCTAGCAATGAAAAGAATGAACCTAGATATTCTGTTGCTGTTGTAGGAGATGGTTCTTTTTCGAGCGGTCCAATATTCGAAGCGCTGAATCATGCCGGCGGTTTACAACAGAAGATGCTTGTTATTTTAAACGATAACAAGATGTCGATCTGTAATCGAGTCGGCGCTTTAGGACTCTATTTGGATAAATTCCGAACAGGACCTTATTATCATGGCGTTAAATCTCGTGTTCGCCGAATGTTGGAAGATGTGCCTACCGCCTATTCGTTTTTGTCGAGATTGAAGGAGGCGATCAAGACCTATTGGTTAGGTGGAGCGCTTTTTGAAGATTTTGGGTTTCAGTACATGGGGCCTATCGACGGTCATGATGTTACAATGTTACGAAAGTACTTTGAAGCATTTAAATCGTCGTCGAAGCCTGTTCTGCTTCATGTGTTGACTGAAAAAGGACGTGGTTTTATTCCGGCTGAAAACGACCCTTCTAATTTTCACTCAACGAGCCCTGCTAAGATCCTTAAGGTTGAACGATCTGCGAGTTTATCAAGTTTGAATAGTTCGAGTAATTCGAAGACCAAGAAGGGCGACAGAAACGTTCGACGTATGGCGTCTATTGTTGGGGCTGCTCGAATTCAAGATGAAAGCGACGAGAGTGGTTCTTCTAGATTGACCGCTGAAACTGAAAATCCGCGGCAAGATGAGAAATGCGCTTTTACATATTGGGCGCAGGCGGCTATCTATAAAGCGATGTGCGACGATCCGCGGGTGTGTGTTATTGTTGCCGCAATGACGCAAGGAAATATGTTAGAAAGAGTTCGCGCTGAGTTCCCCGACCGTTTTTATGACGTAGGGATTTGTGAAGCCCATGGCGTTAATTTGGCGGCGGGGCTTGCTAAATCTGGATTGAAACCGATCGTTGTCATTTACAGCGGTTTTCTCCAAAGAGCATACGATCATCTTTTTCAGGAAGTGGCGTTACAGGATCTACCCATCGTCTTTGCCTTGGATCGTGCCGGACTTGTGGGGGCTGACGGCGCTACGCACCACGGGGTTTTCGATATTAGTTATCTACGACCGTTTCCTAATTTGTGCGTTTTGGCGCCAGGGGATGGCGGAGACGTGGCGGGAGCGTTTGAATTTGCGCTTACTAATCCGCATCCTACTGCGATTCGCTATCCAAAAGTGGCGACAGGAATTCTTAAGCGAGAATTGACGCCGTATAAGTTAGGAAAAGCCGAGATACTCCGACAAGGTAACGACGGCGCTATCGTTGTTTGCGGCGGCGGGGTATTGGAAGGCGCGTGGCAATTTGTTGAACAACTTGCCACGAAAGGAGGAGTTGACGGGGGGACTTTGAGGCGGTTCGATCTTAGCATTATTAACGCTCGATTTGTTAAACCACTAGACAGTGACGTAATTTTACAGCCTTTACGGGAAGGGAAGCCGCTGATCACGCTAGAAGAGAATATGCTAGCCGGTGGATTTGGTTCCGCCGTACTAGAAGCGGCAAACGATGAAGGGCTCGACGTCAGAACCTTGGTTCGTTTGGGAGTTCCCGATCGTTTCATTGGACATGGAACTCGCGAAGAAGAATTGAACGACGTAGGGCTTGATTTTAATGGAATGATGAACGCTTTTTTGAAAGCTCGCGAGCGAGCGTTACACTTGAACTCCTAAAAAGAATAAAAGATCGGTTTCGAACGGGCTTAACGAACGAAACCGATCTTTTTTTTCTAGAGTCTATGTTGTTCTTATCTAATGTTAGCCGTTTGTAATGTGTTTATCCACTGTTGAGCTTCTTTAGACGATATATGTACCCCGCCAAATTGAGCCTGATAATAACGCTTTATTAACTGTTTTAGTATTGTGCGAGTTTCTTGTGATATTGGTTGAATTTGCGTTTCGGAATTCGAGGTAGAACGGGAAGGGGTGTTGCTTGAAGGTTTTCTTGATTGTATTACATATTGATCGTCAAGCTCGAAACAACGTTCGAGAAACTCAAGAGGCGTCTCGGCTACCATGCGAGTGGTTTGTAAGCGCTTAACAAGAAAGGTTTCGACGTCATTATAGAGACTTGTCGCTACTTCGTCATATTCTCTTAAAGCCGCTTTTTGACGCTTAAGTTCTTGGGCTAAGGTCAAGGTTTTTTTAACCTTCGCGCTGATTTTTATTACTATGCGCGTAATGACGTAAATGGAAACGAACAATCCTGTTAAAAGAACAATAAAGCGGATAACAGTTTCCGGCGTCCACTCGCCTTTAATAAAGCGTTTGGATAACTCAAGGCATTTAGTGATTAAAAGTTCGGTTTTTCGGAAGCTCTTCTTAATGTTTCTCAGATTGCTTACAACACTCTTCCATAATTGGATTAACGGCTGATAAATGTTTTGCATTTGTCTTGCGCCGTTGAAATTCATAATAAAGTCGTTTCCAAATGTTTGAAAGAAATGGGACCAATTATATATTCCTACCGCAAGCATGCTCGGGCGTTCGGCATTACGGTCGACATATGGAGTCGCATCAAGTCGAAGCCAAGCGCCGTCTTCGATCCAAGCTTTGGTGGATTCTGGAAGACAAGAATTATGGGCGTCCTGATGGACTGAGCCTGCAAATAGTGTTGCGTTAGGGGATTGAGGTGAAGGTAATTTCTCATAAGGAATATACGCCTCGACCCAAGAATGTGCGTCAGACTGCCGAACTGTAATAGGTGCGTCGTCGCTAGATGGATTGGTGGCGTATCCAACAACAATACGCGAAGGGATACCGATTGCTCTAAGCATCAAGGCAAGCGCCCCCGCAAAGTATTCACAGTGACCTTCTTTATGTATTGAAACGAAGTCTTCTAAGGGATCTATATCAGGATCGCGTAAGACGCCCGTTCTACTATATTTGTATTCTTGACTATCTCGTAGGCGTGATTCTATATTTTTGGCGCGAGAAACGAAGTCGTCGGGGAGTGCGCCTGAATCTTTATCCCAGATCCGGGCTGTTTCAATCAATCGTGGAAATTGCCTTGCATCTAACGCAAGGTATTGATCGTAATAGGGATAGACTCTTTCCTGATTAGGTGTTAAAGACGCTTGAACTCCATTTTGAAAACAAGTTGTGAGGAACTGGAAATTATTGACGTCATGAATTGATTTATTGTCTTGACTAATCTGAACGCCAAGACTTCTGTTGGTTCCAATTGCGACAGACGTTCTGACTGTAAAGAATGGGTATGTTGAAAAAACGATAGGCGTGTCTAAACGATTCAATTCGATCTTCATATTAACAAGTTGGGCACGTGTATCGTATAACAACTCATCCTTGTGATTTTGGCAATAGGAATAGAGTAACGACTCGATATTCTTTTCCTCTAAATCAGGAGAGAATAAAGCGCGTGGACCGTCCGGAAGAGGGGTAGGCGGTTGTCGAAAGAACGGAGATTTGGAGATGAGCGAATTGGCGTATTCCTCTGTTGGGGTTAAATTGACCGTATAGTCGGGGAGTTGATTGGATTTTGGGGATAAATAGTTTTGTTGATTAGAGTTGCGAGAGAATTGAACCTCTCTTTTTATATAGTCCGCATTAAGAAGCGCTTCCGATAAGACATTGGACGGTTCGAACGAACTTTTTTGTCTGAGCGCTTCTAGTAACTCTTTGGCGTTATTATGAGCGGACGAGGTTTTAACGTCGGACCAAATATGATCTTTATAGTTGGCTAAAACTACCCCGCGAAAATAGATCGGATAGTTGGCGTTGAGGACTGTTTTTTTGTTGGGCTCTAGAACTTCATGAACTTTTACAGACATGACGACTGCGTGAGAGTCGACAGCAGGTCCTAGATCTCCAAGTTCGATAGACGGCTTAAATCCAGTTTTGGTGACGCGTCCACCACGTGCGTTTTCCCAACTTACTTCGTCAAATTGAATAGCTCCAAATCCAATTTGATCCATTCTAGGGAAAAGACAGAAGAATAAGCAAGCAAAAAGGAATGCGCCAAGCGCTGCTATTATAAAACGTCGAAAGTATTCAAATTCAAATTTAACGGGTAACGACGATGGACGACGAAAGAAACGTGTTTCGTTCATTAAGTCGGTAAAACGTCCGTACTGATAAGCGATGATGTTATCGATTCGATCGGTTGGCGTCTCGACGTTTACAGGCTGTTCTTTCTCCTCGGCTGTGATCATTGCGAGATTTTTGTTACCTGTAAAACGATTTTTTAATACTATTCGTTCGGAGTAAAATTTGTGTTCTCCCCACATAAATAGGAGAGAAAAAACAATAAACGCTAAGATTGAGTAAATAGGAAGCGAGGCAACAAAGAGACCGTTACGTTGAAAAACACATCCTACCGCTACTTCAACAAACGTGATCGATAATATTTGATAAGATTTTCGAATCGTTTTTCGTTGAAAGAAGAGAATAATAGGTAATGAGGACAGAACATTGGCTATTGAGAAAGCCAAAAAATCTTCATGCGAGTGAAGTAACGTACTCATTTGAACCAGAACGGCCAATACTATCAAAATGTTACAAGCGATCTTGGATAAAGAGAATTTCTTCTTGTAGTCAACAAAGTACAACGCAAAGAGTGTGGCAAAAAATGATATTGCGCACATGATCGAGCCATTGGACTTGGGAGAATCGTCACATAATTGCAGCATAAAAGTTGCTAAAATGGTCGTACAGGCAAGAAAAAAAGAAATGACAAAACTCATTACATGAAGTTCCTATACTTATGCAATAAAATCTCTCGTTATGCTCTCTATTCAAATTGAAAATTCAAGATCTACGTCGCATAAAAAGAAAGGTCGACGTCGATCTTTATAAGAAAGATCACGTCGACCTCGTTCAATAATACGCTACTCAATCGAACATTGCGTCAACAAATTCGTTGGGATCGAATATAGCAAAATCGTTTTCGGATTCCCCAAGTCCGATGTATTTAACCGGGAGACCAATTTTACTACGAATTGCGACAGCGGCTCCACCCTTTGCGGTTCCGTCTAGTTTCGAAAGAACAATACCCGTACAAGCAACTGCTTCGGTGAACTTTTTCGCTTGACTTATACCATTTTGACCGGTCGTTGCGTCAAGAACGAGAAAAGTTTCATGAGGAGCGTCGGGAATCTGTTTAGCAATGACTCTCTTGATCTTTTCAAGTTCATTCATCAAATTCTTTTGGGTTTGAAGTCGTCCGGCGGTATCGATAATGCATAGATCGGCGTCGATCTCAAGTGCTTTGGCTACCGCCTTGTGAGCAACGCTAGCAGGATCGCTTTGAGGCGGTCCGGTAACGATTTCTGCTCCAAGACGTCCTGCCCAAATTTTTAGCTGATCGACAGCGGCTGCTCTGAACGTATCAGCGGCTCCCAATACTAACTTGTTACCATCGTCTATCATGGCTTTAGTTAGTTTAGCAATACTCGTTGTTTTACCGCAACCATTAACACCGCAGAAAAGGATGACGGTAGGACCGGTGGACGCAAATCGGATAGGGGGCGCTGTTTGCGCCATAAGCTCTTTTAGTTTATTTTTTACGACTTCAATAACGTCGTCCTTTTTTACTACGCGACCACGGAATTGATCGTGAATTTCATCGGAAACTTCCCGGGCAACTTCCACGCCCATATCGGTTCGAACAAGCGTTTCGAAAAGCTCGTTGATAAAGTCTGAATCGACAAGGCGACCTTCGGATTTAAACAGGTCTCTTACGTCTGTTTGTAATACTTGGACCGTTCGTCCCAGACCTCTTTTGATTTTGTCCAAAAAGCCCATGATAACCTCTTTTTTGGCAATGTATTCCCGATGACGTGACAACGTCTGAGAGACTTCAGTTCGATTCGGAATCGGTTGATTCAGTGTTAGCGGAAGGTTCGGAAGGCAAGATCGTGAAGGCTGCTTGTTTAGTAGACGTGACTTTGTCTACTTGGTCGAGAACGCCGTTCAGGAAAGCGCGTGTACCGTTGTCACCAAACTTTTTACCAAGTTCAATGGCTTCTGAAATCACGATAGCTTTGGCGGTGTTTTTAAAACAAATTTCATAAGTCGCAACTCGCAAAATATTGCGATCTACTACGGCTGTTTGCTTTAACGAACGCTTGTTCATCGACTTATCGAGAATATTGTCGATCTCTGTTTTATTGTCAACTACTCCGGCAAAGAGCTTGCGAGCGAATTCAACAATTTTATCATTTTCGCTATTGGACACGATGGTTTGAGTTTCGGCACGGTAATCATCAAGTAGATCTTGCCAGTTGATTTCTACAATTCTAGGATTGATCTCTTCTTGATATAGAGCTTGGAAAGCAATCGTACGACCGATCGATTGAGGCTTGATCTTCTTTTTTTGGTTATCACTCATTTATACGACCCATATTTGAAGTAGGTGAGGAAGAGACGAGAAGGCTAGAAAAACGTTCTCTAAAGAAAACGCGGTAATCGTTTCTTTAGAGAACAATCTCAATACTGATAATAACTATCTCTTATTCTTTTTGTCGCCGTCTTTCTTAAACTTTTTGTCATGCTTTCCAGACTTAAAGGACTTAGACTTACCGAAAGAGCCTTTATTATCGCGCGTATCGGAGGATTTACCATGACGCTTGTCCGAATGCGTGTCAAATTTTTTGGATTCAGGACGACGACGTTCTTCCTTCGGCGCGCCGCCAAAGTTACCGCCGTGAACAAACCAACTTTGTTCTTCATCGTCGTCGTCATCAATTTCTTCAAGCGTTTCAGGATCGACGTCAACCGCTTCAAAATCGCCGCGAACATATCGGTCGGAGTTTTTGCGAAGGGAAGTAAATTCTTCTTCATCTTCTTCCGGATCGTAGATCTCAGGTAACTTCCCGAGAAGATCGAGCATTTCTAACGCGGCCTCGGCTGCTTCGGCGCCTTTATTACCAGGTTGTTCACCAAGAGTTTTGTCTTTTCCGACTTCAACTAAACCGCTCCTAGCCAACGCCTGTTCCACGGTATTACAAGTCAGCATTCCGAAAATTACCGGAAGGCAGAATTCGGCGCCGATACGAGCGATCTCATGACTTACCGCGCTATTGATGTATTCGTCGTGAGGGGTTTCACCCTTGATAACGCAACCCAAACAGATTACGGCGGCGTAGTCGGAATCCGCCGCAAAACGTTGAGCAAGAGTCGGAATTTCGAATGCGCCGGGGACTCGGACGACCGTGATCTGGTCTTCCGAAACCATCTTTTCCTTAAGTTTATCTAATGCTCCCTTTAAAAGATTGTCGGTAATCGTTTTGTTAAAGCGCGAAACGATAATAGCGATTTTTCCAACATCGCCGGGGGCGCAGGCGTAACCTTCAAATTCGGTCATCGGTACTACTTGACTTTCTTATTATAAAATTTCGGTAGCTGAAAACGAGACGCTTCTCAATTGTACCATAGTTTGATTCAGGGGGTACATCGTCGAACTCATAAATTGAGAAAGCGTCGAAGCCACTGGTTTTCAGTACGTGTGATTAACTATTTATTAAACTGTAAACTTGTTATTAAGGAACATTGACGTTCGATTAGTTTATTGAACGCAACAATTCTGTGTTATTTGTTGTTTCACCAATTTTTTGAGCAAAGAATTGATCGCATTCTTGGGGATCTAACTTTGCGATTTTATCTTGGAACTGAAGAAGCAGAGGATACTCTTCGTCGTTAAAAAAGTCCTTAACGTCTCTAACAAAACTCTTAGAAGCGCTTATCGAAATTGGCGCCTTGGATTCATAGAGGTCACGGTCAAGCCAGATACCGGCGTTGGCAACTTCTTTGAATTCTGTCAATATTTGTTGGTCGGCCGGATTAGCTTCGTCCGGTTGAATAGCGGCAACAACGGTGAGTGAACCGCCGCCGTCAATACGACGCGCTGAACTGAACAAACGTTTAGGACGTTGTAGTGAAATCTGGTCGAGAGTTTCCGTGTACGGATTTTCCGGAGAGAAACGATCGGCGTTCCAGGCTCTTACAAGTCGAGTCAACGAGTCCATGACGATTATAACGTCTTGACCATATTCGACCATGCGCTTCGCTTTTTCGAAAACAATTTCTGAAATTTGAATATGTCTCACCGGAGTTTCATCAAAGGTCGAACCTACGACTTCGCTGTGATTGCTCTTAAGGCAACGACGCGCCTCGGTGATCTCTTCCGGACGTTTATCAACGAGAAGAACAAAGACAAACGCTTCAGGATTATTGGTTATGACTGACTGAACCAAACCGCGGATAAAATCTGTTCTTCCGGCATGAGAGGGACAGACAACCAGCGCGCGTTGACCAAACGCAATTGGAGTAAGGACGTCTATCGCGCGAAGATTAGAGTGGCATAGACGCTGAATCTGTTCTTGCGACTCGTTATTCTCTTCAACGGGAAACTCGTGTTGAGGTTCCAATTTAAGCTGCTTTACAGGACGAGCTACGACTAGATCGTCGAAGAAAACTTTGCTTGCAAGTAGATTGGGGTTTTCTCCGTTGATCGATTCAACTCGTAATAATGCGAAATAACGTTCGCGTTCCTTAGGAGGACGAATCTGGCCGGAGATAACGAGACCGTTACGTAAGCCAAAACGACGGATCTGACTCGGCGAGATATAGATATCGTCGGGACAGGAAACATAATTTGCGTCAAAGCTTCTGAGAAAACCAAATTCGTCCGGTAAGATTTCGAGTGTTCCTTCGCCAAACATCATACCGTTTTGTTGGATCCGCGCACGCAAAACGCGATTTAAAAGATCTCTACGTTGTTCTCCTTCAATCGTTTTGAGGTCTTGACGACGCGCCTCGGCAACGAGTTCCGTCATACTCATTTTTTCCAATTCGACTATCTCTAAGGGCGTACGGTCGCCGTAAGAGACGTTGGCGCGTTGAGCGTTTTCTGTGGTCGAAGGGTCTTTCGAGGCGTTTTGGGACTTACCGTTAGCGTCTAGTGCGTTGTCCGTGCCATTTCTTTTTACGCGCTGAGCCGCTAACTCTTCTGCAAGAGATAACGGTTCGCCACGCTTGCCCAAGGCTCCGATAGTCGGTTCAAGGTTCTCGCGACGACCGAATCTTGAACGACGGCGATCGCCCCCATAGTAGTTGCCACTATAATCATTCTTTCGCCAACCATTGGAGTCGCTTTGTCCATAGCCGGAGTAATATCGACGATTGTCACTCGCGTACTCGTCCGGTTCACGGCGATAGTACCCGTTAGAAGGGGCGTTGTAGTTTGGATGGAATTCGTTCGGGGTACGACGAAAATCTCTACGGTCGTTATAACGATTATTGTTTCTATCGCCGGAAGGAAGGTATTGACCGTCGTTTCGGAAGTTATTAGGTCGGAAGTTTCCGCCATTCCGATAACCTTGGCCGCCGTCCTGCGGTTGTCTGCGATCGTCCGGGCCTTGCGCAAAAGGAGCACGGTCGTTACGATACCCTTGACGCCCGGTAGAACGTCCTCCTGTCTGGTAATCCGAACGATATGAATTGGGACGACCGCCATTTCTGGAATCGTTATAGTCAAATCCGCGATCGCGTTGAAAACCGTTGCCGACGTAACGTCTATCTCCATTTCCGCGATCGCCAAAACGTTCTTGGCGCGCATCTTTAGCACCGTTGCCATAGTCTTGATAGTCGCGCTTTTCTTTTACAGACCATTCGCCTCGATTCCACACGCTGTGTGTGCGATTTCGCGAGCGCGTTTCATAATCCTCGTCGATCTTATTAGTTTCATTGGAGGAATGTTCGTAGACGTCGTTCGACCTGGATTGCCTATTTCCGGCCTGTCTCTGAGAGAGTTCGTCGGCATCCCATACGATTCCATCAGAAGAATCGCAATCACCTATTTGCGGGTATTCGTCAAAAGAAGAGCTTGCGCCCGAATAAGACGGTTTGACGTCCCAAGCTGAGTGGTCGCTTGGGTCCACTACGTCAAGCTCGTCCGCTAGTTTAGCCCAGTTGGCCTTAGTAGACGACTGACCGGATTGGAGGGAGGGGGCGTCGTTACCCTGTTTGATTTGCTGAGATTCTTGATTAGCGTGTGAAGATTCATCGTTGTTCGAAAAATGTGTGAATTTCATACAAGCTCCTACGCCGTAAAAGGACACGACGAATAGGACTCTACGGTCCGAAAAGGTTAAAAATGTGAAACAAGCGAGCGACGTTTATCAAACGTAAAGGCGGGATTTTCTAGACATCGCAACGTCGTTACGGTGGGATTTTTATTCGTGAATTCAATAATAAACGCTTAAAATCGACGACTCAAACGACCGAACGACAAGCGTCTTCTATAATCAAATGCTGAATACGGTGTTAACGAACGTATACACAGGCTCCTAGGATCTTTTTAACTTGCTCGTCAATATGCGATTCATCTCGATCAGCGTCGATAATAAAATCGGCTTGACGTTTTTTCTCCGCTATTGGAAGTTGACAAGCTTCACGTCGCGTCAGCTCTTCGTCCGTCCAGTTTCGTTTACGGATTCGTTGCAAACGTGTTTGACGCGAAGCCTCCACAAAAACGAGGTAGTCTACACTGACTTCCCAGCCGGCTTCAAGAAGCAGAGGGGCGTCGAGAATAACAAAACGTTTTCTAGCTGCTCTTTGCTCTTGAAGCCAATTTTGAAATCTTGCTAGCAGAGTCGGTCTCAAAAGGTTGTTCAAAAAACACAAGTTTTTTTGACCTTCCTCTGTAGGGGCGAAGACTAACTGAGCCAACTTTGTCTTACAAAGTTCGTCGTTTTCAGCAAAGATTTCAGGCCATTGAGCGCGTAACTGTTTACGTATCGCCTCGTCTAAGTATAGTTTTTGAGCCTCTTTGTCGGCGTCAAAACACACCGCGCCTTGGGAAATAAATTCGGCAGAGGTAAAACTTTTTCCGGAACCTATTCCTCCAACGATACCGAACACGATTGGTTGTGGCGTTTCCACAAAAACTGACTCCAATACTTCAACGCGCCAATTTGTATGACCGTAGCTACCGGCTTTGCTGAAAGTAAAACTACATTCTAATTATGACGAAAAGCCAAACTCTTGCAAGTTGCTTTTTTTCTTTTACACAAAAATCGTGGGCGTTGTCTCGATTAACAAACTGCGATAAAATTGATTATGAGAAATCGTTTATACTCTATTTTTCGCTTTGGATTTTTATGATCTTCGTTATAATGGGGAGGTCTACGACGGAAGGATCGCTTTTGCGTTTCTTGATTCGGTATTGTTAATATGCGTGAGGTTCGTCTGAACTTTTGGGGGAGGAGAACGATTCGCGCTTTGAGATCTGTTCTGGCGATACGCTTGTGATAGGTATGATTAGATGAGTTTATACGATAGAGATTATTTTCGCGGAGATGATTCGTTTCAGGATCGTAAGAGACGAAGTGGATTATCCGCTGTTGCAACGATCATTGTTTTGAACGTGCTACTGTATCTTGTCGATCAGCTTATGGGCGCGGGGACTTTGTTTGACAAAATTTGTCTAACGGGAACAGACGCATTTCATCCGCTCAAATGGTACCATTGTCTGACCTATGGCTTTGCTCACGATTGGAGGGGGTTCTTGCATATCTTTTGTAATATGTTTACTCTCTTCTTTTTTGGACCGGTACTTGAGCGTACTTATGGAAAACTTGAGTTTTGGCTCTTCTATTTAGGCGCGATAATATTTGGCGGAATAGTTTGGCTCATATTGCATAGCGGTTCACAGGGATCGGTTTTAGGCGCGTCAGGCGGTATCACTGCTATCGTTATCTTGTTTGCGTTTAAATATCCAAAGACTGTTATCTATGTTTATGGAATTCTTCCTCTTCCTACGTGGTTGGCCGGTGTTTTATATGTTCTTTATGACGCTTTTGGCGCTCATAGTGGAACCGATCATATCGGACATGACGTCCACTTAGCCGGCGCTGCTTTTGCTGCCTTTTATTACTTATCGCAAATTCGTTTTTCGAAACTTTTTGGAAAAAAGAAGGAGCGTTTTGAGCGATCAAGTGATTCGCGGAATAACAGTGGAACGGCGTTTTCGCTATCCAAAAATAAAGAAACTGGTAAACGGTGGGATAAGGAGTCGTTAGAAGAAGAGGTCGATCGGATTCTCGCTAAGTATTCCAAGTATGGGAAGTCTAGTTTGACAAAGGACGAGGAAGAAACGTTATATTATGCCAGTAAGGAATTTCAGAAATGGCAGAAATAAACGTCCATAGTTGAACGACGATTATTCTTATAGGATTGTGAGCTGTAAAATCTTTTCTGTTGTTAATTGGTGAGTCTTATGAGAATTCGTGTAAGGGTAAGTTGTGTTGGAATTTGGGCCGGACTTGTCGTAATGATGGCAAATGCGACGCTTTACGCTCAAAATTCGGTTCCGACGCTCGATATTTCGCAGGACGAGTCCCGACACGTTGTGATTGCGGAAGGAACCCCTGACGTTTATCAGGGCCACCCTTATCTTGTCCAGAATCCTGATGAATCGCTTTTAGTGGTTTGGTGCGTAAATCATGGCGGTCACGCCGGGCCCATCGCTCAAAGTCTGGACAAGGGAGTAACTTGGCAACGTATAGACGAACATGCCCCCGAAGGGTATCAAGAACATATCAACTGTCCGAGCATCTATCGTTTAGTTGATGGGAATGGTAAGGCGTGGCATTGGGTTTTTACTTCTCAACCCTATATTGCTCGTATTGTGAGTGGAGACGGAGGAAGGAGTTGGGAAGAAAAAGAACCGTTAGGTTTTTCTAACGTTATGGCTTTTAGTTCTATTATTCCTAAGAATCCCGGTGTTGAAGACGGAAAGTATATTGGTTTCTACCATCGGCGACGCGCGCTTGACGGGACTTTGTTTAATGAGGAACCACCGCAAGCAGGACGTTTAGAAGTTGCGATATCTGAAACAGACGACGCCGGTTTTACCTGGTCGGAACCTAGAACTATTGCCGACGTGCCTGAAAAAGACCTTTGTGAGCCGTTTGCCTTTTGGGCCCCGGATAGAAATGAAATTTGCTGCCTTCTTCGCGAGAATTCTCATAAAGGGCGAAGCATGGTTATCTATAGTCAAGACTCCGGTTTGTCGTGGTCTGAACCAAGGGATGTGGCTTGGGAGTTGACAGGCGATCGACATATTGGCGTCTATGTAACCAATGAACGATTATTTATTGCTTTTCGCGATCAAGCGATCGATAGTGAAACAAAAGGGCATTTTGTTGGTTGGATCGGTTCATATGACGATATAAAGAATTCTCAGCCGGGAGATTATCGCGTCAAGTTGTTACATTCTTACGCAAAACCCTGGATTGGGGATTGTGGATATCCCGGAGTCGCAATTTTTAAAGACGGAAGTATGTTGGCCCTTACGTACATTAAGTATAAAGACGATGAGTGTAAAAATTCTATTGTGGGAACGCGCTTCTCTATTGAAGAGTTGGACCAACTGGTAAAGGATGGGCAAAAGCCCTGATTGTAGAGCTGTTATCTTTAGAATCGGTATGTAAGTAAAGAGGACGGATGGTTCATACCCCGTCCTCTTTTTTTGAGAGTCTATTATTCGCCCAGGGATTTGTTGGGAGCCGTTTTAGCCCAACGTTGAGCTAGAATACTGACAATTATCAATTGTAGCGCATGATAGATCATTGTTGGTAGAATAAGGATACCCGCCATTTTAGGAACGCTAAGGATCACTTGCGACATAGCCGCGCCGTGAACAAGCGATTTCTTGGAGCCGCAAAATAAAGTGGCGATAGTGTCTTCGCGATTAAAGTGTAACGCTTTACAGATGATGAAAATGAGCGCGTATACCAGGAAGAACAACACGATCATGCCAATCATCAGAATGAAGAGCGATACGCTGGAAAGTCCGGTAAACATTTTCTCTGCAAAGGAATTACAAAAAGAAACATATACGATCAAAACGATGGTTCCTTGATCGAATTTTCTTAACTTCTTATCGTTGCGTCTGGAAAATTCCCCCCAGTACTTATTAGCGAATACGCCTAGACATACCGGTAGTAGTACTTGAATCGTCAGCGAGAGTAGTACCGGACCAATTCCTCGCCCCCCGGTAGAAGCGTCAATGAATAGACGCATCCACAAGGGCGTTAGAAAAACGCCGATGAGGCTAGATATGCTTGCGTCAAAAATAGCGGCTGGAACATTACCGCGAGCGATATTGGTCATTACGACTGAAGACGATACGGTCGACGGTAAAGTAGCTAAGAAAAAGATTCCAAGCCAGATTCCGGTTTTGATAGTTTGAGCTTCTAGTTGTTGGTCCAACGAAATTTGTTGGTCGTCGATAGACGTTGACTCATTTGTCTCGGCTACATTGAGTGGTTGTTCGTTTTCTTGAAATAGAACTGTTCCTTCCGCTCTTTGTTGTAACGCCATAACGTCCGCATGGCTCGGCATGACTCTGAGAAGCGACATTGTGGCTAGGATGAGGAGGGGGAAGAGAAGAAAAGTGGAAAGCAGAACGATGGCATGCATCTTCATATTGGCAAGACCCGAACGGATTTTTTCCCAGTTGAGTCGTAGGCCGTAGAAGAAGAAAATAACTGATACGCCGACATTAGCTAACGTGGAAAGTGAGAATAACCCTTTATGTGCGCCGGGATCCGGATAAAGCCAAGCGAGCAAGATTGCTCCGAACAAGCAAAGGATGAAATTGTCTATACCGATTCTTTTGAGAAATTGTTGCATTACGTTTTCCTTAAAAGAAAAAACGCGAGATTCTGAGACTACATTTTTGTTTCATTATAGAGGTTCCCCCAAGTTACGCAAGCGTCAAAAAGGGGAGCCTAATTCTTTATGAGGAATGAAAAAATACTCTCGGCGCTTGTTATTAGAGACTTTATTTGATAAACTAAGCAAAATTTTTGCTACTTGGTAGACTGTGAGTGCGACTTTCATTCACGCTGTGAGAGGATTGGAGCCGCGACGTTCTTACTGTGGCAATTACTGAGGCTTTTCGGAAAGTTACCTGTGTTGACAATCGGCGAGGTTAGCAATGAAAAAATCTTATTTAGCGATCGATATGGGCGCTTCGAGCGGTCGACATGTCGTTGGGCATTTTGACGGTAAGAAAATTGAGTTAGAAGAGCTTTATCGTTATGAAAATGGACCGGTTGAAATGAACGGTTCGCTCTTCTGGGATCTTCCCGGGCTCTGGAAAAGTGTTCAAAACGGTTTACGCGTCGCCGGTTCAAAGTACGGCTCCCAGATTGCAAGTGTTGGCGTTGATACTTGGGGCGTTGACTTTGCGTTTTTAGGACGCGGGGGCGTTTTGCTTGGTAATCCCTATTGCTATCGCGATCCTCGTACAGACGGCGCTATGCAACGCGCTTTTAAAATTGCTTCTCGTGAAGAAATTTTCGCTCAAACCGGTCTGCAGTTTATGGATTTTAACTCTCTCTATCAATTGATGGTCATGAGAGAACAAAATTCTCCGCTCCTTGACGTTGCTCAACGTTTGTTGCAGATTCCCGACTTGTTCCATTGGCTTTTGTCCGGCGTGGAAAGCAATGAATTCACTAATGCGACCACCACGCAATGTTTCAATCCGACGACGCGTTCTTGGGCGTATTCGTTATTGAAGAAGTTTGATATTCCTACGAACTTCTTACCTCCGACGACTGAACCCGGTACAACACTCGGTAAGCTTCGCACTAGATTAGCCGAGGATTCGGGACTTTCTGCCGCGAATGTCGTCCTGCCCGGTACTCATGATACTGCGAGCGCCGTTTTTGCAGTGCCTTCCGCCAGTCCTGTTGGAACTCCCGATTGGGCTTATATTAGTTTAGGTACTTGGGCGTTAATGGGGATTGAATCGCCGACTCCGGTCGTTAACGATACCGTTTCTAAGTTCAACTTCACCAATGAAGGCGGCGTATGCGGTACTACTCGTATTTTGAAGAATATTTGTGGTATGTGGCTTCTTCAAGAATGCCGCCGCGTTTGGAATCAACAAGGAAAGAAGAATACCGCCGGACAGCCGATCGATTGGGAAGACATGAATATCATGACGGCAAACGCCAAGCCGTTTGTTACGTTTGTCGATCCTGATGCTCCCGAATTTGCAAAACCGGGTAATATGCCTCAAATGATTCGTGATTTCGCGAAACGCACCGGGCAGATTGTTCCTGAATCAGACGGCGCTGTTTTGCGTACCATTGTTGAGAGTTTGGCGCTCAAATTCCGTCGTGTTCTGGGAATGTGTGAAGAGATCGGTGGAAAGCGCATTGAAACGATCCACGTTGTTGGCGGCGGCGTCAAAAATAAGTTGCTGCTCCAAGCTACGGCTGACGCTACCGGACGTCGTGTTGTCGGTGGTCCTATTGAGGGGACCGGCGTTGGCAACATCTTGATGCAAGCTATTGGCGCCGGCGACGTCTCCGGCGTCGAAGAGGCTCGCGAGATCGTTCGTAACAGTTTTGACGTTGTCACCGTTGAACCTTATGTTAATAGTTCCGCCGCTTGGGATGACGCATATGGCCGCTTCCTGAATATCTTACAGTAAGCTTTGACACCAACGTGTTTGAATTCTTATACTACATCCCGTAAATGGAAATAGTATTAGAATGGAATTACGTAGAAGCGAGTCCTTTTTTTTAAGACTCGCTTCTACTTTTGGGGATATGGCTTACTCCCCTTGATTTAACTAGACGAGAAACAATACCGGGTTAGGGAATGGACGACGAAAAAATTTGTTCTTCAGTTGAGAATGATGCTGAAGGTGTGAACGCGACTACTATCAATGAGAATGAAGTCGTTCATGCGGAAAAATCGGGTTGTTGCCTCCTATATCCTTTTGTGTGGTGCCGACGTTTTATTCGTTTTCTATATGACTGGGTCTTGTCGTGGGCTCACTCAAAGTTTGGAACGTTGGCGCTTGCTGTCTTGTCCTTTGCGGAAAGTTCTTTCTTTCCGATCCCCCCCGACGTCTTACAGATTGCATTGTCTATTGAACGACCTAAGCGTTCCTATTACTATGCCGCGATCAGCGCGGTGGCTTCTGTGTTTGGAGCTGCGTTAGGATGGTATATTGGGTTTGCTTTATGGGATGGGTTAGGGAGTTATTTTGTACCGGCCGTCATTTCTCAAGAAAACATGGACAAGGTTAGCGGGTTCTTTAAGCAATATGGCGTGTGGGCATTATTTGCCGCCGCTTTTACCCCCATTCCTTTTAAAGCGTTTACGATTTCGTCTGGGATTGCCGGAATGGCTTTGCCGAGTATGATGCTTGCTTCTTTGATCGGTCGAAGCGCAAGATTTTTCCTTATGGGAACTTTGATCTTTATTTTTGGACCAAGCATCAAAACGTGGATCGATAAGTACTTTGGACTGTTGACCTTGGTGTTTTTAGTTTTGTTGGTCGGCGGTTTTTATTGTATGAAATTTATTTTTTAATTCAGTCGTAAAATTTTAGAAGTTTTCATAGTTAGACATTTCTAGACATATTATGGGCGATACAAACGATCTTTTTGACAGTAGTGATTCCGCGCGGTCGGGTAAGCCGTTGGCTCATGTTCAAACCAAAGTGTTCCCCGGCCCTATTAAATTGTCTACCGGCGGGGTTTTGCCTGAACTTAAAATCGCGTATGAAACGTATGGCGTCCTCAATCCTCAAAAAGATAACGCTATTCTTGTTTTTCATGCGTTGTCCGGAGATTCGCATGTGGCAGCACATGACGAAAACGACGATCCCGGTTGGTGGGATCTGATGATCGGGCCGGGTAAATACGTCGATACCAATAGATATTTTGTTATTTGCGCTAACGTGCTTGGCGGTTGTCGTGGTACCACCGGCCCTGATAGTATCAATCCAGAAACCGGTAAAGAATACGGTGTGGATTTTCCTCCCATCACTGTTGCAGATATTGTTGATTCGCAACGGATGTTGGTGGAATCCCTAGGTATTGAAAGACTATTGGCGATCATTGGCGGTTCTCTTGGCGGACTCATGGCTTTGGACTGGGGAACGCGTTATCCTGACGGCGTTGCCGGTATTGCCGCGATAGCTACCGGACCGCGTATGACAACGCAGGCGTTGGCGTTCGATATTGTCGCCCGAAATGCGATTATGAGCGATCCTAATTTCAATGGCGGCGAGTATTATGATAAAAAAGTAGGACCGTCTACCGGGCTTGCTATCGCTAGAATGTTGGGACATATTACATATTTGTCGCAAGATTCGATGCATAAAAAATTTAATGCGAATAGGAATGTTGGACGAAAGATCGACACTTCGTTCGAAACGAAGTTTTCTGTTGGATCGTACCTTGCGTATCAAGGGGGAAAATTTGTTGAACGCTTTGACGCTAATAGCTACTTATCATTGACATTGGCGTTGGACGCTTTTGATCTTGGTTCTACGCGCGACCAACTTGTTGCCGCCATGCGACGTTCTATGTGTCGTTGGCTATTTATTAGTTTTAGTTCCGACTGGCTTTTCCCTGATTTCCAAGCGAAAGAATTGGTTGACGCCGCTATTGCTACGGATAAACGAGTTAGCTATTGCGACATTGAAAGTTATGGCGGTCACGACGCTTTCTTGTTGGAAAGCGAGGCGCCTGTTTATGGCGGACTCACTTCTTCGTTCTTGCATAATCTTAGTTTAGAATGGGCTCCGGACGATCAAGAGCGTCGACAAGCGCTGAATGAGAGTTATGGAAAGAATGTCAAAAAGGATAGTGGTCGGGTAGATCACGAGCGCATTCTTGCTTTGATTCCACCTAAGACTAAAATCTTGGATCTGGGATGTGGTTGCGGTGGATTGTTGGAGCATCTCAAAGAACGAGGACATGAACGATTGGTCGGCGTGGAAGTCGAGGAAAAACTCGTCTTGGAATGCGCTGAAAAAGGTTTGGACGTCCTACAACTTGATATGAACGACGGATTAAAATCTTTTTCCGATCATCAATTTGACTTTGTTGTTTTATCCAAAACGTTACAGACTATCAAAAATGTTGAGATCGTTTTGGATGAGATGCTCAGAGTTGGAACTCGGGCGATCGTTAGTTTCCCGAATTTAGGTTATAAATTGTATCGCGATCAGTTAGAAAGCGGACATGCTCCTCAAACTGATCGTCATCAAGGAAGAGAATGGTATAACTCTAGTGACGTGCGTTTTCTTACGATTACTGATTTCGAAGAATTTTGTGCGAAGAAAGGGTATAAAATTTTTAAAGAGGTCGCTTTGGATTCGAATACTGGCGACGTCGTTGAGGAAAACAAGAATGTTAATGGCGATATTTTCATCGTCGTTATTGGACATTAGTAACGTTGAGAAAAGTTTGTGAGCTACTAGATCGAGTAGAATGGGCGTTGTTTTTTGATGAGGAGGAACGAGGCGTTTTTGCATTATCGAGTATGGAATTATTGGAAATTTCTATTAAAATCAGTATAAACGCCTTACTTCTCGTCGGCGCCCCTTGACGAGACCCCACTGTTATACTTATACTATAAGAATCGATTTTACCGTTTGACGACTGAGGACGAAGGTCCGGTACGAATAGACGTCGACGTTTTCCGGTTAAAGGATTTACTCATATGAAAAAAGCTAAGAAATCAGACGAAAAAAATAGCCTTGAACAACTTTTGCTTAAAGGTAAGAGCGCTTATGAAGGTAACAAGACTAAGACCTACCAATATGTTCTTATTGCAGTGGCTGTCGTAGTCGTTGTTTGGTCTGTTCAATCTAAGTTGTTTTCCGGCGCTTCGAGTAAATTAGACGCCGCGGACGTCACGTATTATGCCGCTACACAAGCTGCTTTTTCCGGTCAAGGCGTCGCTGACGGCGAAAGCTTGAAGAATGCTGCCGGCGCTTATAAGAATTCTGTTACCGGTAGCGTGTTGAACGCTGACGCCGGCGATGCGTATCTCTCTGCCGGACAAGCCGACATTGTCGCGAAGCAAAATTACAGTCGTGGCGTTAAATCGACGGACGGTGAAGTCAAGACTCCTGCCGATCCTACTGTGAATTTCACTGCCGCTTATGAAGCCTTCATGGCAGCGACGAGTTGTTCTGATTCCTCTGTTCAGGCTCGCGCTTACTATGGCGCCGGCGCCGCCCAAGAATTTATGGCGTCCGTTGCCGGTGAAGACGCCGTCGAAGGTGCGATCGAGAAGGCTAAGGAAGCTTATAAAAAGGCCGCTGAGATCTCCGATTCGCCTTACAGTGAAATTGCCTCTAAGGCTTTGGCTAATTTGGAAAAGGGCTTAGTTGTTGACTATTACAAGAGCATTGCCAAGAAGTTCAACACGATGCCTGAGCCGTCGGAAGAGTCTATTTTGTCTGATGGCGCCGATGAGTTGGTTCCCGGCGCTCCTGTGAACAATAGCGATGAATTCAAGACGAATGACGATTCTGCTGAAACTGAAAATGAAGCGTCTGCTACCGATGCTGAATGATAACGTTGATCGTCTCTGTTAGGAGTAACGCCGTGAATTTTGATTTACGGCGTTTTTTATTTATTATTAGTCTGTTTTTAGAGTCATTTGATGAACACACCAAAGAGTGAGGTTTGGGGTAAAAGATCTACTTTAATTAGAAGACTTTTTCTTGCGCTATTAGGTATTTCTATTGCTGGGGTGGGAGTTGCCATTACTGCTTCTGCGTGCTTAGGAACCTCGCCGATTTCTTCACTACCTTATGTCTCCACTTTTATATGGCATTCTCTTTCTTTTGGAACTACAACTTTCATTTTAAATTCACTTTTTTTCTTTATACAAGTTGTTGTTTATCGTAAGAGTTTTCCAAAGACACAATGGTTTCAGTTACCTGCGGTCGCTTGGTTCGGTTTATGTATTGATTGTGGCATGTATCTATGTCGACACATTCCTATTGAGTTTTATTGGGCGCAGTTGCTTTACGTCATTCTTGGATGTTTCGTTCTGGCTGTGGGGATCGTATTAGAGTTAGCTGCCGACGTTATTTTTCTACCGGGAGAAGGAATGGTGGCGACTCTTAGAATCTTTGTTCCAAAAGTTCCCTTCGGTACCATGAAAATAATCTTTGATTTAGTTCAGGTGGGATCGGCATTAATTGTTTCTGTTTTTTTTCTACACAGGGTAGAAGGGGTAAGAGAAGGAACTTTAGTTGCCGCTTGTATGGTTGGTTGGTTTATTAAACATCTCAAATTTGTTGGAGATTTTTGTAAGCGTACCGTGCTAGAAGAGAATAAATAATTACTGTTTTACGGCGCTCATTCGCTAGTTGGCTTACGCGCGAGGATGATTTTGGCGGTAGACTTGTTTTAGTTTAGTTGTGTCGACGTGCGTATAGATCTGGGTCGTGGCAATACTTTCGTGTCCAAGCATTTCCTGTACTTGTCTAAGATCGGCGCCGCCTTGTAGTAGGTGGGTGGCAAAACTGTGTCTTAGGGTATGTGGGCTAATCGTTTTGGGGGCGCCGATCCGTAACGCATATTTTTTTACTAATTCCCACAATGCTTCTCGACGTAATTTTCTTCCATTGCGTGAGAGAAAGGCGTATTGTTCCGGGGCGTTAGAAGAGTATTGGGGAAGCCTAAGAGACGATGAGGAGAATTCAGCGGAAGTCGTCTCGGTGTTTTGATATAATTTTTGAAGTAAAACAGGTCGGGCAACAGTCAACCACATTTTAAAAGCTTGGATCGCGGCTTCTCCTAAATGTACGATTCGTTCTTTGGAACCTTTTCCAAGGCAACGACAGCACGCTCGATCTAACCAAACATCTTCTAATTTCAAATTGACGACTTCAGAGGCGCGACATCCGGTGGCGTAACAAAACTCAAGGAGAGCTCTATCGCGGATCCACATCTCGTCTATATCTTCACGAGGTTCGACCATTAATCGTTCGATTTGACCGGAGGTTAAAACGGCGGGAAGACGTTCCCATAATTTTTGACTGCCAAGAAGTTCCGCGAGGTTTCGTTTGATTGCGCCTTGCCCTACTAGAAAGCGGAAAAATACGCGTAACGACGTTAAATTTCGGGCTATGGAAGACGGAGACAGTTGAGAATCACGGATATGTTCCGCATAGTCGGATAGATCCTGGATCGTCAATTGAGGAATGGAACGGGCTCCTAACCAACGATAGAATTTGAGTAGATCGTTACGATAAGCAAAACACGTGTTTGGGGAGAGTTGACGTTCATGAGCAATATATTCAAGGAAATTTCTTAGCCATTGCTGTTGAGAGTCGGCTAGTTTGGCCGTATGAGGCGTAAGACTTCGACGTGGTGGCATTACTCTTTCCTTTATGAAATTCTCTAAAGTCGTTATACGCTTTAATTGAAATTGAATCTATATGACGGTTGCGCCGCTTTTCCGGAAACAATAATTGAACTTGGAGACAACTCGACAAATGCGTATGCGTTAGGAGAATTTTCTACGATTCCCTTAAAGGTGATGTGAGCGACGTTGTTCCTGACGCCATACGAGCCTTCGTGAAGATGACCGGCAAAATAACCTTTAACGCAGTTAAATTTGTCAAGGACTGCTAATATCTCGCTTCCATTCCAAGTTGAGACGCCGAGATCTGAGTAATAAATGTCTAGATTAAATAATGAGGCAAGCTTAGATCTGTTGCCCTTTAACGATTTTGAATTTGCAAATAGAGGGAAATGAGAACAAACGAGAACGTTTTCTTGACGTTCTTGCGCTATGGTAAGTCTGGTTTCCAACCATTGTAATTGTTGTGGCGAGACTGAACCGTTCCAAGATTTCGGTAGGGTGTTACCAGATAACTTCCAGCGGTTACGTTCTTTATCTGCGAGTTCTCTTTCATCAGAATTACAAGCGGCGTAGGAGCTGATCTCGTTGCCGTTTAAGACGATAAACCTCCAAGTATTACCGGGATCTTGGGAGTCGCTGACTAAAAAGTCGTAATAGCCGATCAATGGTAGTCCGAAATCCTTGTAGATTTGTGGTTTCTTATCGTCATTGACTAAGAAGTCATGATTACCCAAAACGTGTCGCCAAGTGATTCCTGCGTTTTCAGCTACCTTGAATAGTTCGGTTACTGCAGTGTGATTTTTCCAATCTGATTGTGACGCGTCGCCTAGTTGTAGAACAAAAGCCGGCTTCTCTTTAAGTATTTCACCGGAAGCGATAAGTAGTTTAGACAGTGATTCACGGTAAGAACGACCTTCAGTGTCGTCAAGGTCGCCGTATTGAACGTCGGCTATTACGGCAAAACGAATCATTGGGGCCTCTGTTAGTTACTTATCGTACAACAAAAAGCTCGCGCTTATTCAGTGCGAGCTTTTAAAATTTAGCGCATCTAATTCATCTGTCAACGACTAACTAATGCCGTGACTTGGAATTAGGAAATCAGTTAAGATCATATTCCGGCGCGTCGTAAGATGCGACAGAATTAACCTCGGTTTGAGACTGGGCGTTAGAGTAGATAACGCCAATTTCGTCGATACCGTCGCCGTCCCAGTCGCCGACAACCGGTTCTGCGTCAGAGTGACCGACGCCGAGTTCTTTTTGAACAAAGCGCCCGTCTCCTTCGACGTCGATCGCCCACTTACCGTTCTTGTAATAACCAATCGTGTCGATTCCATCACCGTTGAAGTCGCCAACGATAGGCGTATATCCGTGGTTTTCGCCTTTGATATGGACGTCGTTTTCGGGAGTCCATTTTCCGTCGCCGTCCATATCGAGGAACCATTCGCCATTACGATAGACGCCAATTTTGGTGCGCCCGTCGCCGGACCAGTCGCCGGTTACCGCAATGTCGCCGGGTTGACCGTAATCGAAAACGTGGTCGATGATATCGTAACGATCGTTGACGCCGTCTCGACTCGTTTTACGAACTAACTTACGAGTTGCCTCGGTGTCGCTATACTCATATTCTTGCGCGGAAAGTTTGTTTTGAGTAACTGCATGGTTTTCAGCGACTTTTTCGGTCGTAGTATCGTAAGCTTTAAGGTCGGCAGGTAAACCCTTTTCGGCGTTGAGGAAGACCGCGTCATATTTCCAATGAGTGCCAAAAACACCGATGTCGATCTTACCGTCGCCATCCCAGTCGCCGCAGATCGGTTGGTCGCCCGAACTCCCCATATCGGCCATGAGATCTTGGTAATCCCATTTTCCGTCGCCGTTGCGGTCAAGTAACCAACGCCCGTCTTCAAAGATACCAAGATAATCTTTACCGTCGCCGTTCCAGTCGCCGACGATCCATTTACTCCCTTGGGCTCCGGCTACTTTGATATCGGCGTCAAGGAAGACGTCCATGCCTGTCGAGGTTGAGTCATAAAGTCCCATATGGTCAAAACGATAATTAGGAACGCTCGTGCTTGCACTGACGTTTACCATTTGAGTTCCCGATTCTGGTCTCGGGAACATGGCAAGTAGACCATTGACGGCAGTAACATTTCCACGGAAGCCAAAGTGGGATTTCAACGCCTCGAAGTCTCTTGGCATTGCGTCGTTCAACGTACTCAAGTGCCAAGATGAAGATTCAACGAAACCACCGCCACCGTATAAAGTCGTCATACTTCCCGGAATGATCGGTTGGTAATAGACATACGGGAACGAGGTCGGAGCGGCGCCCCAAAGGTTGTTAGGAACAGTCACGGACGGGGGCGTAGGCCCAGGTTCAGGTTTGTAAGGTTTACTCGGTTTCAATTCACCGAAGTTGTACTCGACCCCCTCGTCGCCGGGTGCGACTGGAATTTTACTGAACACGTCGTTGGCGACTTCGCCGCCGAGACTACCGATGGTATCCTTGCCGTCTTGGTAGTCGGCAGGTTGAGTCTCAACGATACGATAGATTCGGCTAGGTTGGAGATTATCGAAAATGTAGTGACCATTGGAGTCCGTTTGAACGGTTCTACCGGTAGATTCATACTTGCCGGTCTCTTCATTCAAGATCCAAAGCGTAACATTCGTATTAGAAATTCCGGGTTCCGAGGATTCTTTAATACCATTATCATTGGCGTCATAGTAGACATAACCGCTCAAGGAACCGGGTTTTAATTCGCCGAAATCGTAATGAACGCCGTTGCCGTTGTTGGGCAAAAGGATGTTCGTGAGTTCATCGTTTGCTACTTGTTCACCAACGATCTCGTCGAAGATCGTTCCAACGGCGTCTTTACCGTCGAAATATTTCGTCGGTTGAGTTTCGCGGATAACGTAGGTCAAACCGGGCGTCAGGTTTTCGAATTTATAGAAACCGGAAGCGTCGGTTTTTTGGGTGGCGACTAACGTTGTCGTTCCGTCTTCATTGATCGTATAGAGACTGACAGCAACGCCTTCAATACCGGCTTCACCGGTCTCTTTGACGCCATTGTCGTTATCGTCTTCATAAACATAACCGCTCAAAGAACCGACCGGCAAAAGTTCACCGAAGTTATATTGTTCGCCGTGTTGATCCCAGAGGACGCGAACTGATTTAAGGAAGTCGTCTTCCGAGTTATCGCCGCCCAAAGTACCAACTGTGTCTTTACCGTCATTCCAGTCCTTGGGTTGGATTTCTTTGACAGCGTAAGTTTGATTGATATCCAAATTATCAAACTTGTAGAAACCGTTGTTATCCGTAGTCGTCTTGGAGAGGTATACGTAAGTATCGCCTTCAAGACGATAGAGTTGAACCTCTACGTTCGCGATAGGATCCTCGTCCTTTTCGAAGATACCGTTGTTATTGGCGTCGTGGTATACGTAACCGGAGACGGAACCAAGCTTGAGTTCTCCGAAATTATATTCGACTCCGTGGTCGTCCCATTGAACGTCAATAGAACGGATCTCGTCGTTGTTAATGATCTGACCGCCAAGAGAACCAATCGAGTCTTTACCGTCGGCATAATCCGTAGGTTGCTTTTCTTTGACGGCATATTGCTGCGCGATATCGAGGTTGTCAAAGAGATAAGCGCCGTTTGCATCGGTTTTAGTCTCGCGGATCTTGTCATAACCGGAGCCGTTCCAGCGATACAGTTCGACGGTAACACTACCGATACCGGCTTCGCCTTCATCGAACACGCCGTTATCATTGCGGTCTTCGTAGACATTTCCGGCGATCGAACCGAGTTTAAGTTCACCGAAGTTGTATTCAAAACCGTGTTGATCCCAACCCACATTAACGCCATAGAAGTAATCGTTAGAGACTTGTCCGCCGAGGGTGCCGACGGTATCTTTGCCATCGGCGTATTCACCGGGTTGACGTTCTTTTACGGCGTAATCGTAGATGATATTGAGATTGTCGAATTCATACGCTCCGTTTTCATCGGTTTTGGTCTCATCGATCCAGACGTAGTTCGAACCATCCCATTGGTAGAGGTCGATCGTAACACCTGCAATACCCGCTTCACCGGCGTCGATAATGCCATTGTCGTTACGGTCTTCATAAACATTTCCGGCAATCGAACCGAGTTTAAGCTCGCCAAAGTCATAGTGGACGCCGTGTTCGTCATATCCAACGAAGATATCGCTAATAACGTCGTTAGAGACCTTACCACCCAAGGAACCAACGTAGTCTTTACCGTCGGTGTAGTCCGGCGAACTGAAGACCTCGCGTAATTCATAGGTTCTACCGGGCAACTTACGGAGGGTGCCTTGAGCATTGTAGGAACAGTCGAGGGCGAACTCGTAGTAACCGTTTTCATCTACGGTTTGAGTTTCCATCAAAGTGTAGACCGAGCGACCGTTTTCATCGACGGTAACACGGTATAATTCGATAACTGCAGGATATTGAATACCGTCCCAGCTTTCGCCTTCATTCTTACCGTCCGCATTATTACGGTCTTCAAAAACGTAACCCGAGATAGAAGCCGGTAATACTTTGGCAAAGTTATTGTTGGGAGCGACGTCGCCGCCTTGCATTCCGTCGACGTCGATCTCAAGAGGATTGATCCTTTCGCCAAATTCACCGCCTTTGGCACAGAAGTCCACGTACGTATGACCTTGCGACGTTACGTTGCTTTGCGAAATGATTTGGTAATGCCCGGGGAGAATATCGTCCTTTTGGAATTCGTAATAGCCGTTTACGTCGGTTTGAGTCTTCCAAGACTTACCGTAATCGTCATACAGCGTGACTTCAACATTAGACAAAGGAGAGTCTTCAGGATCGTATTCGCAGTCTACGTCATAATCGGCGTAGACGTATCCGGAAATAATGATCGGCTTGGGCGTTAAGTTAATGTCGGAATAAACGCCAGCTTGTGCGATACCTTCGTTTTGGTCGTCGGTATCATAAGGGAGTAATGTTCTATCATACGTTTCGTCCAATTTCTCACTACGGTCGTATTCGACGTCGTAATAATCGACGAACATGCCGGTCCAATCCGCTACTTGATAATGAGTGGACGAGAAGGTCGCAGTTACATAAGAACCGTTCAGGTCGTCGACGATCGAGCCGCCCATCTCACCGCCTTCTACCTGAGCGTTGTTGCTAGAAGAAGGTTGGTATTCGTCAAGGTCAATGCAGAAGATGAACGAGTCGCCGGCATGGAAGTTAGTAAACGAGATGCTTAAAGTCATCCCGCCGTCTTCTACTTCGTAAGTATAGCCAATGTCGTCGGTCTTGCTTATCAAGGTAAAGGGAACGTAGGAGTATACTTCGCCACTTCCTTCGGTATCAAAACAAGCTTCACCCTCGTCCAAAACGCCGTTCAGGTTTTTATCGAGGTTAATAACAAGCGTATCGAGAGTGGTACAGCCGTCTTCACCGCCGACCCAAGCGACATAAAAATTGTCCCCCATACTCTCAACGTATTGTTCTGTATAGACGACGCCGACAGAAATAGGATCCGCCGCCAGATATTCACGTTTTTCAAGTTCTTCGACGCGGCAGATTCGATTAGCCGAGGGATTGCGCCCCACGTTCTTGGAGTGTCCGTGGCGTTTGTTTTTCGCACTCAATGTCGATTTCGTTTCAATCGCGTGTTTTTGCATGAAGAGCGACATACTTCCGGCCTTTCATTCGTAGGTCTCACGAACTACGCTTTGATTCTTGTTAAACCGTTAATGAGTTGAACCGGTAGAAGTCCAACGCATTTTATAGGTTTCTGACGTATCGTTGTACGTAAATCGGTGTTTTCTTTGAACGCGCGCTTTTCACAGCGCATGATTGATGTACGATTCAGTTGTTCTTCTGTGAGAATACAGAGCCCAACAAACCCCCGTGGCTCTATCGTCGCGTCGCCGTTACTAACTCAAATATTATCGAGTTGTCCTGGGATTTTTTGTTCTTTCCACAACGGCATATGTTGATAGTACTACATCTTACTTTTGCAAAAGACGTAATAATAAATCCGATATTGACGATTGTAACAGGATGGATTCCCCAATTATCAATATCGGACGAGACGTTTCTCTTCAACACAATAAAGTTGGAAATTTTACTCAAGTTTCCATTCAATAATGGTCGTATCAAAGCCTTCGCTCAGGAGGCAAGGAGCGTTAGGCCAATCTTGCTTATTGTCTGTATAGAGCAAGGTCGATACTGTTCCCGTATGAACTAGCGGTTGCTCTGAGGAATCTGAACTTGAAGCGGAGGATTCCTCGGCACAGGGAAGGCGAGTTCCACTAGAAAGATCCCAAACGAGAACTCTGTTTAGAGAGTCACCCGAGGCAAGAAGATTGGCGTTACCACAAAAAGTCAGTGAATAAACTTTGCCGTCCGGGGTTTGGGGAGTATTATCCGTGGTATTTTCTATAGGTAGCGAGATTGATTTCACCAATTTTCTTTGGTTCAGATCAAAGATAAGGATATCTTCAAAGTCGCCTCCAATTGCCAACAGTGTGTTATCCGGGCTGAATGCAAGAGCGCGAACTCTTCTCATTTTATCGGCGCCAAGAGTGTTGCGAGTAATGTCGTACGATCTTCCGGTGTTAATATCCCAAACTCTGACGCCCCATCTACCGCCAACGGCAAGTTTTTGGTCGTCGCTAGAGAAGCGAATGACTGTTGAGCTAGTGGCGGGCGTATTGAGGTTACGAGATAACCGATAGGTGGTCGTGTCGAGAATTCTAATGTTTTGATCAAATCCACAGATCGCTAACAACTTACCGTCGTGAGAGTAAGCGAGATCGTGAAAACCAGTGGCGTTACGGTCGTTCGCTAAAGTCATGGAATGGACCAGTTTATTTGTTTGGACGTCCCAAAACTTCAGTTCTCCATTTTGAGTGAGAGACGCTAGCGTATTAGAATTCGGCGATACGGCAACAGCACGAACCCACGAATTTCCCCTTTGGGGAGAAATAGATGACGGGGCTTTGGTTGCTGAACTGAATTTGTACACGTTACCGTCATCTCCACCCACGAATATTTCGGAATTCCTAACGGCCATTCCCGTAAGTACGGGACGCGTGTCGGGATCCAGGAAGTTTGAATTGTTGGAAGTTGACACAGCGGTCGGCGAATTGAATCGAAAATCCAGTCTGTCGTTTGGAGTGAGCGTGTTTTGCCCTTGGGCGGCGCCAATAAACGCAAATGTCAGAAAGAAGACGAATAACATTAAGAATGTTTGTACAAAAACAAACGGTCTCATTACATATTGACGAATTTTCATTATCAACACACCTTATAATCGCAACACAAACGATTTCGTTTGAGCGCGTCTGAGCTTAACGTAATTCGGATATGAGTATTCCCGGTCACAGCGCGAGAAATACAACTATTTTCACACAAAAACGAAACATTGAGGCTCTAAACACGGTCTAATAAGGTTATGACGATAGGGGGAACGGCCTCCTGCAAATCGACAGAACCTCATTTCACCTTATCGGTTAAAGACGACTGTCTCTTAACTCCCAATAATGGTTTTCTAGCTAGAATACCGACAAAGTGGTTTAAGAACTAGAAAGGTTATAATAATCAGGATTAAAAGGATAACTTAAAAGTTTGATTATTTCTTTTGTATTGAAAAAAATGAATGAGAGGAAATAAGAGACTTTTAGGGATAGTTATTTAGTCAAAAAGGTATAACTAAATCTTGACGATTTAATCTAGGAGTTTTAGATTTATTTTGTCACATTGACAGCCAGACTCCGTTTTTCTTTAGGTTTAGGAAAGAAACGACAGTTGGCGATAGATCGTGTGCTTACTAGCCTATAACTAGCCTATTTTATTTGCTGTTGTTTAGCGTCACGATTCCTGTTCTTGAAAGAGGTAAGGCGCTAGTTTATGTTTTTTGGCAAGGGAAACCTTATGTTTATACAAGCGAAAAGAAATGGAGAAAGTCGTCTTTCTATGCCTCGTAGAAGAGGTGGAACGATGGGCGTCGTTCTTGTTTTGTTGGCGATCGCCGCTGTAATCGCGGGGGGCGTTTATTGGCGTTCCGTGCATTCTAAGTCGGCTAAGCAGATTAATTTAATATACGCTACTGCTGAGGTCGGCACGTTTATTCATGAGGTTAATGGTAAAGGTAGCGCAGAAAGCGCTAAGAATATCGACGTTGCCTCGCAAGTCGAAGGTTCTGCGACGGTAATTTATCTGATTCCGGAAGGTTCCGACGTTAAAAAGGGGGAGCTCCTTGTCGAGTTGGATTCATCCGATGTTGACGAGAAACTTGACTCGCAAGTTGTTACGACGAACTCTTCTCGCGCTACGCTAAATAATTCTCGCGCAACTTTGCGTTCGGCCGAAATTTCCCTTGAAGAGTATGTTGAAGGTACGTTTGAACAGAGTTGGATGGAATATGAAAGCTCTATTTTTGACGCCGAACAAACTCGTAAACAAAAGGCTGACATCACTCGCTTTACAGAACGCCTTTTGAACTTAGATTATTCTACGGAGCTTCAATACGAGATCGATAAGGTCGCGGAAGAAAATGCCAAGAATACGCTTGAAGTAACTAATTTGAAGAAAATGACGTTACTCAAGTATACGAGTGAAAAACAGATCACGAGCTTAATGTCTGATATTGAAACGGCTCGTGCAAAAGTTGATTCTGATAAGAATTCGTATAATATTAACTTGAACCGAGAAAATCGTTATCGGGCTCAATCCGCTAATTGTAAGATCAAGGCTCCGCAAGACGGCCAGGTCGTTTATGCGAACCAAGATTCCCGTCGTATGTCGGAAGCCGATATGATCAAGGAAGGTTCGTCGGTCCGTCAACGTCAAGTACTTGTTCGTTTGCCTGATAAGACGCAAATGCAAGTTAAGACGATGATCAATGAGTCCAATATATCTGCCGTTCATGTCGGTATGCCCGCTAAGATCAGTTTTGATTCTATGCCTAATCGTATCGTTGAAGGCGAGGTCACGAAAGTTAATCTTTATCCTGAAATCGTTTGGATGTCTTCTGCGAAGGACTACGTTACTTTGGTGAAGATCAAGGAAGATATTCCTGAATTACGTTCCGGTTTAACGGCCCAAGTTCGTATTATCGCCGACGAACAGGAAAACGTTCTGATGGTTCCCGTTCAATGTGTCGTCGAGTTTGGTAACAAGACTTACTGCCTGACTTACGATGGAGAATGGGGCTACAAAGAAGTTCTCCTTGGCGCTTCTAACGAAAAACAAGTTATCATTCTTGACGGATTACACGAAGGCGACCGAGTCGTCAGCGGCGCGCGCCTTTATCGTGATAACGTTACGTTCCCAGATGTGACCGCCCCGTCTGAATTTGAAAATTCTGAGATCTATCAAGAGAAAGTTGCTGAGCGTAACGCTGAGCAGTCTAAACAAAAGAATATTGAATCCGGTAGTAGTGAAGCGGTCGCCGACGCTAAGCCTAACGGTCCCCGCGGCGGTGGTCCCGGCGGTCCCGGAGGACTTCCAGCCGGTCTTCCCGCCGGATTGGCCGGCGCTATCCCGAGTAATATTACGCCTGAAGATATTGCTAAGTTTGCCGCCGCTTTTGGCGGAAAGTTTGGCGGCGCTCCTAATGCAGGAGGCATGTCTGACGATCCGGAGGCGTTAGCTCAAAGAGCGGAAGAGGCGGCCGAGTATGCGAAGTCGATTGAGGATAAATTGAATCACGATGCAAAGATCGCATCGATTCAACCGTTCTTTGGACGTACCGTGATGGAAATGCAACGTGAGTTGTTATCCGCTATTTCTAAGAAGACCGAAGATTTGCAGGCCCGTATTGCTTCTCGACAAAACGAGATCTCTCGTCGTCAAGAAGAAATCGAGTTGTTGCAAAAGGCTATGCCGCTTGAAGACGCTGTTAACGAAAATAGCGATCAAGAAAGCGTCCAGGAAAAAGTTGCTCGTCTCTTAGATGAGATTCAATTGTTACGCGGCAATTCCGAACTTGATCCTCTTGAACGCGTTTCTTACTTGGATCAAATTGATTGGACCAAGTATGTTAGCGGAAATGATATTACTAGAGAAGCTCTTGAGTTCCTACTTGAAGATTCTGGTTTGATCTTCGACAAAATGTTCCCTAATTCTCAGTCGTTGGACGTTGCGTCTAGTAGATCGAGTAACGAGGATGTTGTTGAAGACGATGATGAATTTGAGCTTCTCAAACGTGAACAAGATTCCGTCTATGGCGCTTTCAAGCCGCTGTTCGATTTATGGGATACAAATGGCGACGGTAGACTTAAGCCGACTGAGTTTGTTATCGGTTATTTCTCAGATCGCAAGAGTTTTCAAGATTCTGAAACGGATGACGAAATTGATAGACTTTTTGCCGAATATCTGCCGGAAGGGGTTACCGATCTGACAGAAGTGTCTTTCGATGACGTTCAAGTCGTTGCGAATAAGATTCTTTGTGAACGCGCGGAAGCTAGTAATGCGAAACGTGGTCCTCGTGGCGGTAATGGCAACCGTGGCCCTGGCGCTTCGCAAGGCGGTCGTCCCGACGGCGATTTCTCCGGGGCTCCACAAGGCGGTCGTCCTGACGGCGGTTTCCCCGGCGCTTCGCAAGGTGGTCGTCCTAACGGTGGTTTCCCTGGCGCCGATCAAAACGCTCATCCGCAAGGCATACCTGGTGAGAATGCAAACGACGTTGTGGAAGAACGTCCTGCCGAACCTGTTGTGGTTCAGCCTATCAGCTCGTTAGCGGAAGCTAGTAGTTTGCGTCAAGCCATCGCGTTCTTTGTGTCACAGATGGACTTTAACGACGACGGTATGCTTCAAAAGAATGAGTTTGTAAAAGGGTATAACGACGTAAAAGACGTCGCCGGTAAGATGTTTGCCGTTGCTTCTGCTTCTAATTCGATGGGTGGAGGCTTTGGCGGACCTCAACCTATGTGATTGAAGACGTTCTACTTGCCTTGGATTTTTAGCGTCGAAGCGAGTTCGTTTATAGCGACGCGCTTCGACGCTTATGAATGAGAGTTTCTGACAATTTTGGATGCTTGAAGAGTTTTCATGCTTGATTTTAAGAAAAACAATAAGAACGATCAGGCTACTGGGGAAAAGGAATTTTTTGCCGCGAAATTGGTCGGCGTCAAGCGAGAGTACGTTCTGAAAGGCGAAACTGTTTACGCTTTACGAGGAGTCGATCTTGCTGTGCCGAAGGGCGACTATGTGGCGATCATGGGCGCTTCCGGTTCCGGAAAAAGTACGATGCTTAACTTGTTAGGGTGTCTTGATAGACCCTCCCACGGCGAGATTTGGCTTGGACACGATAACATTACGAAGTTGGACGACGACCACCTTTCTGAAATTCGTGCCTCTCGTATTGGATTTGTTTTCCAATCGTATAACTTGATCCAACAATTGACGGTTATCGAAAACATTGAGGTTCCGTTATTCTATCAGGGTAACGCTTCTCTTCGTTCTCGTAAACGTTGCATCGAACTGGCCAATATGGTCGGACTTGAAAAACGTTTGAATCACCGTCCTACTCAATTATCCGGTGGGCAACAGCAACGTGTTGCTATCGCGCGTAGCTTAGTTAATGACCCGTATTTCATTTTGGCCGACGAACCGACAGGTAACTTGGATTCTAAGACTACGGCTGAAATTTTGGATCTTTTCGATCGTTTAAGCGAACAGGGAAGAACCATTATTTTGGTTACGCACGAAGATGACGTCGGCGCTCGTAGTAAACGAATTGTTCGTCTGCGTGACGGTCAAGTTGAATCTGATACTCGTTTGCGCCCAATCTGAACCGCTAGGAATAGTTTAGTTTTTTAATATGGATTATCTCGGTTAAGGTTGGAGTTACGTTATTCTAGCCTCATTCCGCGAATATATAGGTTTTCGTTTATGATAAGACACGCGTTTCGCACGTTGCTGTCGGGCGTCAAAAGTTTATATTTGCACCCGATGCGCTCCTTGCTGACCGTTCTTGGTATTTTTATCGGCGTTGCGAGCGTTATTTGGCTCATGGCGATTGGTGAAGGTATCAGTCGAAAAGCACAAGAGCAGATCGAAAGTTTGGGCGCCGATAATATTATCGTTAGTACGATCAAGCCGCCTAATGAAGCGCTTTCGTCCGGAAGCGGGGGGCGCGGTATGCAGATTCCCGAATACGGACTGACACGCGCTGATTTCTCCCGGTTAACAGAAACCATCCCCACTGTCGTTAATTCTGCGCCTGTTAAAGATTATCAGGAAACGTTCCAGAACGGTCGATGGAAGGCTGATGGTAGACTTGTAGGGTGTACGGCTTCGTATGTTGATGTTGTAAAGATTTCAATGTTTGAAGGACGTTTCTTTACGGACGAGGAAAACGCGGAAGCTTGCGACTACTGTATTCTAGGAGCGGGGGTCGCGTCGACCTTGTTCCCTTATGAAGAACCGCTCGGAAAATTGATTCGCGTTGGCGATAATTATTATTTTCGGGTGATTGGCGTCGCAAATACTCGTTCGCCTTCTGCGGCTATTGGTAGTTCTTTGAAATCAGAAGACTACTCTTATGACGTCTATATTCCTCTCAAAACCATGCAGACGCGTGTTGGCGATACCGTTGTCGTACGTCGCAGCGGATCAATGGAAGGCGAGACTGTCCAACTAAAACAGATCACGTTAAAGGTTGGAAATGTCGCGGACGTTATGGAAACTTCGGAACTTATTAAGTTGACGCTTGAAAAATACCATAATAAGTTTGAAGACTTTGGTATTACCGTTCCACTTGAGTTGTTGGAACAAGCGAAAACGACGCGTATGATGTTCAATGTCTTTATGGGATTGATCGCCGGTATTTCGCTTGTCGTAGGCGGTATCGGGATTATGAACATTATGTTGGCGACGGTTACAGAGCGTACGCGTGAAATTGGTATTCGAAGAGCCTTGGGCGCTAAACGAGCTGATATTATTCGACAATTCCTGATTGAAACGATCGTTCTATCGGTCGTTGGTGGGGGATTGGGGGTATTAGTTGGTTTAACTTGTTCTCCTGTAACTCAATTTGCGATGGGGATCCTTCATCGTACCAACCCCGAGCTTATGGCAAGTTTACCGCCAATTGTTCAAGAATTGAAACCCATTATCGTTTTTTGGTCTGTGCCTCTTGCCTTTATGATTTCAATTCTTATCGGTGTTGTTTTTGGTGTTTATCCCGCCATTCGCGCCGCTAAAATGGATCCCATCGAGGCGTTGCGTCACGAATGATGTGATCTCTCTTGGGATTGAATTGAAGTTGCGTTATTCCCGAAACTTTGACCTTGGGTTAAAGTTTCGGGTTTTTTATTACTTGATACGAGGACTAAGGAGAAGAAATTTAGATTTTGGATATTAAGAAGACTATGGTCTGTATGTTGGAGCTTTATATTTTATGAGAAGGCTAAGGATGCTTAAGAAGAAGAGAAGGCTAAGACGTTTTAATATTTGTTTAGATATGTCAATTCTTGAAAGTAGGCTTTGAACTTCTAGAAAAAAGAATCGCGCGTCAGGATAACGCGCGATATATTGAAACAATTGGAAAACGGTGAATGGGGATACTACTTCTTTTTCCAGATAAAGCGATAATTGAATCTACGATTAGGAGCGGTATCACCCGCAACGCAAAGCGAGATCGGATCTTTTAATTCTGTGGGATTGTCGCTCCATTTGTAGTCCAATTGGATTTCGTCAGATTCTGCATTGAGTAGTTTACGAGGAACGACAACAACAAGATGATTGTTTTTCACCGCATATTCCAGTTGAGCAACTTCTTCCCATTCTGAACCGTTCCAACGGCAGATCGTCGTATGGTCGTCGTCAATAACACTCTTGTTAATTAAGAAATCATAGCCATACCAACCGTTGGCGTAGTCTTGATCGGCATTGATGAAGAGTAACGCCCAATTGGGATCGGTCGATGGAGTCCAGTCGTTTAAAGTTTCCGCATAGAAATAGAGGTTCTCGGAATCGACTCCCACTTTACAAGTCGTGACGTCATTGCGCCCAGTCGTATCGATATAGTGTTCCGAACCATATCCGATAGCGTCGCGATGAGCAACGTCGCCGATCGTATCGCGGTATTCAATTTTAATCGTTTTCCAAAGGTTAAGCGCATTTTTCGCTGATCCTTGGGGAACATGGACGTAACCGAGGTTTGTAGGCGCGGGACGGACTCCCTTGTAACGTCTAATGTTATTAACGGTTTGCATATAGTAATTGTCTGTATAGCCGCCCTTCATGGGTTGGATACAACGATTGAATTCGGCGTTGTATTGGTCGACGAAGAAATATTGTGCATCTTTTCCGCGACGCATGAAGTTTAAGGCTACGAGTGTCTCCGGAGTTCGGTATCTTCCCGCTGTCCATTCGTTCCAGTCGTTAAGGTATAAGAATTGAGGGTTCGTAGATAGCGCTTCATCCCAGCGATCCTGGTAATAAATACCATAACCTTCCGGGTTTTCAACGACTTTATCGAGCCAAGGAACGTAGGTGGGCTTGGGAAGGTCGTATTCGTTTAATTCCGGTTCGCCGTGCTCGCGAGTCCAGGACTTGCCAATGAGACTAGCGGGGTGTTGAGCGGGGGTAACAGCTGCTTCTTCGCGTACGCCATTATGAAGGGAAACGAGTTCTTCCGGTTTCATTTTTTGTACGTCTTTATCGCCGAGATCGTAGCCGAAGGACCAACAGTCCTCGGTACCGATGTAACGTTTGCCGTTCCATTTATAGTATCCCCACCACATACTACGTAAGGTGAAGAATTCTTTTACCGCCTTCGTGTAATCTTTATAGTACTCTTCTGTGTATTCGGGATCCCCATAGTGAGGGTTCTTGGGATTGGTCTTTGCGTCTGCGTCGTAGTTGGGGTTTTCACTCTTAATATTAGTTCCGTTAGCGTCAACATCAGGAGTGGGATTGTAGAGGAGAAGAGGTTTGCCGTCCCAGTAGAACCAAAGGTCGGAGTATCGACCGGTTTGGTAATAGGTTTCGTATAACTTTTGTACAACGGTTATTGAATTACCGTTGAAAGACCAGAAACAGAATTTGGGAACTTGATTTCCTTCGGCCTTCATCTGTTCCATTGTTTTGAAAAGGACTTCCCATTCATCCCAATAATGAACAGCGTTAGTGACGTCAAGGATAATTACGTCGATACCCGCATCGACAAGTTCAGACATATCCTTGCGGATCACATATTCGTCTTGGCTCAAAAAGTAACCGGTTTCAGGTTCACCCCAGTGTAGTGAGTACGAATTATGCCAAGCGGGATGTTCCGCGTCGAGACGTGCTTCGGGCGCTTCAGTAAGAATCTTGGTTACGTCGCTAGTATAAGGATTGGGGAGAGTCGCAAGATTTTGTGTGTGCCAGGTAATATAAAAAATACCGACAACGCGACGTTGGTCTTTTTTAACTGCGCCGACTTCAGCAATAGAAGGCGTTTCACGCCCTAAGGCGTCTACTGCAAACCAAGTGTCGGAATAAAGGTCGCGACCTTTAGAAGACTCTATTTCCGTAGTTTGAGAGGAAATATCAGCTGCATGACAATAAAAACTGTCGATGTTTGCGGTAGAAGCTAACGGAAGAACGCATAAAGCGCTCAATAGGAGTTTGTCTAGTTTATAAGTGTGTTTCTTATTTCTGCTTTTAGTAAATAATCTTGTCATGATGGTTCCTAAGATTTAAGGAGCGACAAAGAATTGAACAAATGCCGTTATGCGAGGACGCAAAAATCGCTTACGGAAGCGTGTATATAGCTACACGACTTACATGTACATCCTTGTGTTTATTATGACGAAGATGATTTTTCTAGTCAATTAAAAAATTGATTATTGTGTATTTCTGAAAAGATGAGCGTACTAAAGGAGAGGGGGAAGAATTGTGATTCGTTACAATCGGAATTTTCACTTTTATCTTTACTGAAAATATTTGAAAGTCGTATAATTGATTTTTTGATAAATAAATGGTTCAGTGGGATTCCGAAAATAGCGAAACGGGGCATTCGAATTGGAGTGCGGTTAGCGTTAGAGAGAACCGGGCGATCCCCTATCGTTCGCGTAAAGGGAAAACTTTAGCATTTTTTCAACTTTCGTATTAACACGAACCGTTTTTTTTGCTATCGTTCAGCAATCCTAAGTATTGACGTATTGTGCGTGGTTCTTAGGAGTGGACGATAGGTCGTTTTAGGAAAATGGGAATTTGAGCATGGAAGATCGAGAGACGGCTGTTGCTATGGTTGCTGGATTAGAAGGCGCGGAACTTTGGCGTTCTTATAAAACTAATCCTAACGACGTGTATTCGCGCAATAAGATTATTGAACGTTACATGCCTCTTGTTCGCAAATTAGCTGAGCGAATTCGTGCTACTTTACCTCCTGAAATCGAGTTGGACGATTTGGTTTCCGCCGGTTCTTTGGGGCTTATTGACGCTATTAAAGCGTTTGAACCCGAAAGAGGCGTCAAGTTTGAGACTTTTTGTTTACCCCGCGTCAAGGGCGCTATGTTAGACGAACTGCGTTCTATGGACTGGGCTCCTCGTATGGTTCGCTCTCGAACGTCCAAATTGAATGAAGCCGACAAAGTTCTAGTCGGAAAATTTGGACGTCGTCCTTCCGAGGAGGAGTTGGCGAATTTTCTCGAGCAACCTGTTGACGACGTCCGTCAGACGATTGTTGACTCTAACCGAGTCAATATGACGAGTTTGGATAAAAAGTGGAGCGATCCTTCCGGTGAAGGCGAGGTCACTGAGATCGACGTTTTACCGGACAAACGAAGCGAGGTTCCGACGGAGCGCTTGGAACGTTTGGACGTTATCCGTAAGTGCACTCAACAATTAAATGATAAAGAACGACTTATCATTATTCTGTATTACTACGAGAACTTGACGATGAAAGAAATTGGCGCGTCTTTGGGCTTAAGTGAGAGCCGGGTCAGCCAAATGCATACCGCCGTTGTTCAGAAAATGAAGATGTTGAATAAGCGATATCAATACGATTTGTAATATCTCACTTTCTTTAAAAATAAAAAAGCTCTTGCAAGTAATTGTAAGAGCTTTTTATGTCTACTAGTGGATGCGGTGGACGGATATCTAAACGCGAGAGTTCACCATTATCGTACCGGATTACTTGAAATTTCTTCTAAGATCATTTTCTTGTGAGGTTCCAGACGCCGGAGCCGATATTGTCAATTTTCCAGAACTTACCTTCGCGAGTGAGATGATAAGGTTCTTGTACCGATTGATCGTCGACAGTGATTATGTCGCCGTCAGTGTTTACCGGAATGTAGACTTCGGCTTGGACATTGGCGGGAATCTTGATTTGAAGTTGATACGATTCGTTTTGTTCGATCTTTACTTCAACTGTGCCTCTGATCGTTGGAACGAGCGCTTCTACCTCTTGCAAATTGGCAATTTGAGGTTTGATCCTGAGTTTTGCGAAACCTGGTTCAAGCGGTTCAACTCCGACTACGTGACGCGGAATAATATTAGCGGGAGCCGCGCCCCAAGCGTGATTCCAGTCTTGGTTGGGCTTGTAGCGATCGTCCCAAGCTTCGAGGGAGATCGTTGAACCTACGCGGAGCATGTTCAACCAACCGCGTAGGTCGGTAGCGATCATTCTTTCTAATCCGTAGTCTCCGTTTTCGCCCTCGTATACTGCGTCGAGGAGGAACTGAGCCCCGTAGACGCTACATTTCATTCCACGCGATTCTACGAAGTTCGTAACGCTTTCAATGTTTTCGGAAGGGGTGAGCCCGAATGCTAACGGGAACATGTTACCGTGAAGAGAAGCATGGTCCGTTTTTTCTCCGTCTTTGTAAGTTCCCGTTTTCTTATCGAAAAATACTTCTTGGAATGATTTTTTAACCTTGGATATTTGGTTTTCAAAAAATTGACTATCGTCAGTTTTACCTAGTACGTCTGCGAAACGTTTCATAGAGTTTAACGCAAAGAAATGATAGGAATTGACAACCGCATTAAAATCGTTAAACACAAACCCATCTGTTTCGCCTGATTCGGCGTTGTCGTTTCCGGCAAGACCTTTATGCGGCCAGTCGACGATATCGCGGAATCCGGAACCGGAGAAATGGATCGATTTTAATACCTCAGGAGTTAACTTTCCTTTTGTGGTGCTGATCAAACCGTTTTCTTCCGCTAAGGCAACTAACGATTTAGCTTTTAACTCGTCGTAATATTTTTCGATATAACGAGTGTCACCCGTATATAAATAGTCATACCAGGCCATTTGAACGATTTGAAGATTCCATTCCGTAGGCCAGGTCGGATGGAAGATCATATATTCTTGCGAGAATCGCGCAAGGGAGAATTCTCGGTCGACGGAGTAATGGCTTAGTTGGTTGAGGAGAGCGTCTCCCTCATAGGGAATTCTTTCGCGATCTCCATCAAGATACACGCCGGCAAAAGTCGTTGCTTCGATTGAATAACGACAGAGATCCCAGACCTTGTTGAGTTCGGGATTGTCTGAGTGGAAATACGACGCTGTATCGTCAAAAGGATAAATGACGTTTTCGCGTTGGCATGTTACGATAGTAGGAACGATATTTCGGGTAACGATTGATTTATCATTGGGCGCTGTATCGGGTAATATTTCAACTTCGGCATAGCGAAAAGGCATTACTTCTCCAACATAATCGGGAAGCAAGAAAGCTGCGCCTGACGTGTTTCGTTTATCCACTCGCGTTTTGATGGTATATGTATGTTGACCGGGAAGGAGGTTCAACTTGTATTCCCAGTATCTTGTAGTTCCTGCGGGGGTACGGTCTACTCTTCCTTCACGGACGCGTTCGCCGAGTCTGATCAGCGCTTGTTGAGCTTTCGGGGCGTCTATTTCTACTTTGAATTGTCCGAAGGCGTCGCGACCAAAGTCAATAAAAATCGTGTTGGGGTCAAGTGTCGTAAGGGAAACTGGGTAATTGACTTTTTTTACTAGCGGATAACGGCTTACTCCAAATTCCTGGCAATTTTTTGAGGTTTTGAACGCTTTAATTTTGGACCATGCTGACGGTTCGTCATTTTGGTTCCAGGTACGAACACGCCAATAGTAGACCGTGGAGCTCTTTAAAGGTTGAGGAGCTCCATATCGTATCGCTGTTGAGTTTGAATCTAATACCTTGCCAGAGTCCCAAAAAAGTTCAGACGTCGCCGCTTCGAAATCTTGGCGATTGACTGCGAGTTGAATTTGCCAGGCTGTTTGTTTAGTGTTCTTACCTGAATTGGGAACGATCCATGAAAAAGACGGTTTAGAGGATTGGATCTCTGCATATTGTACGCGTTCGATAACGTCATTAAGATTGTCGATCGATAATTGTGTCGGGAAACCGTCGCGCCAAACGACGTCTGTTTTTTCAAGTAGATCTACAAGGAGACCGGTAGGCGCCTCTGTTCCTTGGCAATTAGAGGAGTTGGAAAAGGGATAGAGGATTACGAGCGAGAATACTAACACGACGAGCGTGTGGAGAGGAAATAAGCTCGTGACTGTTCTTCTATTACTTTTCTTGGGATGCTCACTAACTAAAACGTGGCTCATACATAGCTCCTCAAGTATGTTGTTTAAATATTGGGGTGTTTGACGCAGTTGAGTTTAATTTGATAGTGGTATTGGCCAGGAAGTTTTTCATATTTTATGAGTCGCGAATTGCTTTGTAAAGTGTTTGGAGGAAAGATAGGAACTTTCGAGGTTGGAAATTAACGCTTTCATTTGATTGGGAAATGCAAGAAACTTTTGTGTCTTGACTCTGATGGTAAAAATGCTATAATCGGAACAATCCTACTATGAGGTAGTGAAAAATGATAAATTCAGTGCGTGTCGTTGGATTTATTGTTTTCGACGTTTATGGACGTCGATTCTTTCCTTATTGGAAGTTATGTGGATGAATGCCCGAGTGGTTTAAGGGACCGGTCTTGAAAACCGGCGACGGTTTACCCCGTCCGCGGGTTCGAATCCTGCTTCATCCGTTTTAGTTGTTCAGTTGCATTGTTGCTTTGGACAACTTTTTTTTTAATCGTTTGTCTCGTACATGAGGAAAACGAACTATGGATGTATCAACACTCCTTGTTTTTCGCCGTTTCGTTCGACGCTTATTCTTGTCTTTGACATGTGTTACATGTCTGGTTTGTACTAATGTGTGGGCGCAAGTCGGCGTGGTGCAGGGCGTGAGAAATGTTGTAAGACCTCTTGCTAATGTTGGAACTCCGCGTTACGATCGCGCGGTCGTCTCTCCTGGATTTAGTGAAGATAGTTCGTGGGATTCTGAACCAAACCGAAAATCGGTTATTTTTGCCGATTCTTCTGCTAAATATTCCGTTCAAACGAGTAATATCAGTTGGTCTTCACGTGAAGGTTATCCGATTACCGCTCGTGTCTATTATCCCGCTGGTATGAGAAAGAGCGGTGCGAAATATGCGGCTGTTGTTTATTCTCATGGCTTAGGCGCCTCGCCCGATAATTTTTCATATCTTGGTTATTATTGGGCAGGACATGGTATCGTAACTATTTGTCTGAGACATCCCGAAAGCGACGACTCGATATGGCGAGGGAAGATTCGGGCCATGGGAGAATTGAAAGAGGCTTATCATAAATACTGGACGGCGCGCGATCGCGTTAGAGCTTTACGCTCTGGCGTAGACCTGCTCTATGCTGGAAATACTGGTTCAGGTCCTCTAGGCTTCCTTAAAGATTCTATCGATTTGGGTGCCATTGGAGTTGCTGGAAACGATCTTGGCGCTCTTGGCGCTTTGCTTATGGCTGGACAGTTACCGCCAGATAATGGCGTTTATTTGAAGGATTCGCGTGTTTCTGCGGTTCTAGCGATGTCGCCTCCTGTTTTTTGCGATCCTATGCAAGGCCCTAGTGTCTATGGACGCATTCAGGCTCCGTTAATGGTCGTTACCGGAACGCAGGATGATGGAATCGTTGGAAATACCAAGGCTCCTCAACGACGAATTCCTTACGATAGCGTGTCAGGAGTGGATCGATATTTAGTCGTTTTACAGGGCGCCGATCACCGTGTCTATGGTGGAAGAAGATTGGGATCCAAGCAAGGGAACGATCACGCGTTTCAAGAAACGATTGCAAGGGAAACGGTAGATTTCTGGCGAGCGTATTTGTTAAAAGACGCGGTCGTAATGAATCAAATGTGTGCGCATGGTATGAACGCTCCTTTATCCAATGTTCATATTGAGTGGAGACTTGGTGGGGAATACGTTTTGAATTGAGATTTAAACTCGTTAATGGTTGCATTTTTATAGGCGTCGGGGGAATATTCCGACGCCTTTTTTGTTGTGTTATAACACGTCAAACTATAAGCTCTTTTCATAATTTGGGGTTGATTCGTTTGCCTGGAATTTCTATACTCGCTTTGATTATTTGGCGATAGATCCGACCGATTTTTGTTTGACATGGACGTTTAACGTTTGTCGGATGATTGCGCCTTCGGCTAATAGAGATTGTTAAGCGTTATTCCATATGATTTGTAGTGATTGGTTAAATGCGTTGAGCGCTAAGCTCTTGAGCGGTCCTTTGGGGGAGCGTTCTAAGAGAACCGCCACGCATTTTATTACTGCATTCTTATGGATTGGATTCTGCTTTCTTGTTTTTGTAGTTGGATCTCTAACACAAGTAAGAGCCGAGGTCCCGCTAGATCTTGGTTTGCCTTTCTCTCATGCGTCTTTTGATGATAAGAACAGATCCGACTCTCCCGCTATTTGGGGAAGTCTTCTTCGCGGACAAAGCGACGATAGTTTAAACGATATTGGGTATGATACCGAAGAGAATTATTCTCTTGTACAGGAGCTTGGCGCCTGGGATAACGGTGATTTTGAAAATGAAGAGTTGGGCTCAAGGGATAGACGCTTTGACGTTGAACACTTAGGAACTTCAACTCTTTACACGCCGATCAAGCAAGTCTCGGCTTCCACGATCGTTATTTCCTCTCAATGCGGATGGAAAGGCGTTCGGGATGAGTTTGGGGAAGTGTATGTTCTATATGGCGATTGTCAGGTTCAACAAGCGCAAGGTCATGCTACGGCTCCTATTGCGGTCGTTTGGCTTTCCAATCGTTCAGAAACCGACGGTTCGGTATCATTAGGCTCGAGAGTATACGTTTATTTGGAAAAAGAAGGCAATCGGGTCTTTCAACTTGATCTCGATTCTATCTGTACGTCTGCCAAAACTGATGGAAATGCTTGGCTTGGCGAATTCCAATCGCTTTCTGACGTTGAATTACGTATTGCTTTACCTGGTGAAGATCAATTACGTCCCGACGAGGTATATTTTAGAGCGTTGAGCTTTCTTCAACAGGAAATGAGCTCTGAGATTTCTGAAACGGCTTCAAAAACCTCTTCTACCCTTGAGTTGCCTAACGCCCCAAGTGAGTTTTCGGCTCAAAAAGATTTGCTAGACGAAGAAATCACTGTTCAGAATGAATCGAATTTGCAGGCGCCGTCATTGATTGATGGTAACGAGGTCGCTGGATGGAAGAATTTCGGTGAAGGCGACGTCATTCGCGCTATTCCTGAAACTGCCGAACGACAAACGTTGACTAAAAATAACGTTTTAACGAAAAATGATATTCGACAATTAAGATTCCGTTTGCTCAATAGATACGAAGAGACTCCAAAGGATATTCAGCGTACGGAAAGTTCTGGCGATAAAGATGCTTGGACGATATCTAATGGCTTTACTTTGATCGTGCAAGGTCTTGATCTTCAAGACGTTCCAATTGGCGATACTTTAGAGCTTTCCGCCGATTCCGCTGTTATTTGGACAAGTAGCTCTGTATTTGGAAATTTGAATTTTGATCGAGACGAGAAGGCTGCGGCCGATTTAGATTTTGAGATCTATCTTGAAGGAAATGTCGTTTTCCGTGAAGGTAACAGCGTCGTTTATGCAAAGAAGATGTATTACGACGTCAGGAACCGCATTGGCGTTATTGAAAACGCCGAGATGTTAGCGGAAGTACCGGGAATGGAAGGCGCTTATTTCCGCTTGGGAGCGGATAAGATCGTACAGGAAAATGAAGATAGACTTCGCGCTTCTAATGCTTGGGTATCAACAAGCATGATGGGGACGCCGACCTATCGTTTACATACCGACTCGTTGGTTGCGGAAAGGAGCCGTTCTGGGCTTTACGACGCCTTGACCGGTCAACCGGCGATCGATCCTAAAACAGGCTTACAAGCGACGAACGATAAGCAATTTGTTATTGCAGAAAATAACTTTGTTTCAATTGGGAATCTTCCCGTGTTCTATTGGCCTTGGATGGCTATGGACGTCAGGGATAGAGCTATGTACTTGAAAAGTTTAAAATTTGGACATGACGGCGTACTTGGTACGCAAGTTCAGACCGGATGGGATCTATATCAACTTTTACAAGTTAAGAATCGACCGAGTGGAACAGAGTGGGATCTCGATTTAGACTATTTGTCTAGACGTGGTTTGGGACATGGTACGACTTTTAAATATGAACGCGATTCTATTGGAAATTGGGATACAAGAGCTGTTGGATTGGCTAATTTCTATGGAATATACGATAAAGGTCTAGATAATCTTGGACATGGTCGTCGGCAAGTTGGCTTTGAAAACAAATATCGATATCGTGGAATCTGGAAACATCGTCAAGAACTGAATTTCAGTTGTTTGGATAACGATTGGATCAATCAAAGTCCGTGGACCTTTACCGGACAAATTGGTAAGTCTAGCGATCGTAATTTTATTCCTGAATTCTTCGAGGATGAATGGAATTCTTCTTCTAATCCCGAGACCAGGTTGGAGTTGAAGAGAACGAGCGATAACCGATCGTTAGGTTTGGATGTGGACGTTCGAACCGATAATTTTTACACTCAAACAAACTGGTTACCGAAGCTTAGTCATTATTGGGTCGGACAATCTTTATGGGATTCGCCCTTCGTTTGGTATGAACATACGAAGGTAGGGTATGCTCAATTCAATACGACTGAGTCTCCGTATGATCCGGCAGACGCCGATTTGTTCCGTTACCTTGATTGGGAATTGAATCCTGGTTATAGTAGTAACGGTGCGAATATGAGCAAAAACGACCGCCTTTCCGGCGACGGATTGGTGTTCTCGAGTCGACAAGAAGTCGATTTACCTCTATTCTTAGGCCCCATTAAAACCACTCCCTATGCGTTAGGTGAATACGGATTTTGGGGAGAAGGCGTTGAGAACAATAGCATTAGTCGACTTTATGGACGTCTTGGCGTTCGTTTTAACCTACCCATATGGAAGGTTGATTCTGACGTTGAAAGCAAGACTTGGTATGTTAACGGGCTTGCTCATAAGATGAATTTTGTCGTAGACGCTTCCTATTCCGACGCTAATAAGAACTATAACGATCTGGTTTTGTACGATCAGATAGATGATTGGCAAGTTCAGGATTTCCGTCGACGGTATTCGGTAACGACTTTTTCCGGCGCAGGGCCTGCCGGGTTAGACGGCATTCCGGTGAGATTTGACGAGCGGTATTACGCCATTAGGCAAGGCGCTCTTGCCGGTAACGTTACGTCTCCTAGTACCGAATTAGTTGACGATCAACAACTAGTTCGGTTGGGTTGGAATAATCGTTGGCAAACCAAACGAGGACCTGTTAATAATAGACGCGTTGTAGACTGGATCACTTTGAATGCCGGTATTAGCTTGTATCCAAAGCATAGAGATAATTTTTGGAAAACGCCCGGACTTATCGATTACGATGCATGTTGGCAAGTTGGCGATCGTTTTGCCGTATTGTCTTCCGGACTTTATGATGTTTGGGGAACCGGACAAAAGATCACTAGGATCGGCGTTCAACGTAAGCGTCCTAGTTTAAGTTCGTGTTATCTTGGTATCGATCGTTTGAGCGGGCCTATTGATTCAACATATTTGAATTTCGGACTCACTTATAGGACCTCGGAGAAATGGGGCCTTGGATTCAGTAATTCATATGATTTGAGCGAAGGATACAATATCGGTCAAAAGATGACGATCAGCCGTATCGGCGAGTCCTTTGTCGTTACATTGGGGGCGAGTCGTAATGAGAGCAAGGACAATTGGGGGGTTAACCTCTCTATTGAACCTGTTTTCTTATTTGATAAGGAAAAACGCGACGAGGGCTTATTAGGTCTTGGTAATATGTAGATGATTCTGAGGGACGCTGAACGGTAGGATTAGCGTCCCTTTTAATGTTGTTAGAACTGTTTTGCATTTAACAATTACGTTGATATAATATTGTAGGCGTTGACGCTTCTATTATGGGACGTTGCGCCTGTAAGTAGACGCTTATGACACGTAATAATATGTGCGATTTGTGCTAGACGTCAGTCTTGCTTTATATGGAAAGGGTTCTGAAAATGAAAAATAACATTACTCGCCGCGAGGTCTTGGGTATGTCGTTAGCAGGATTAGCCGCATTAAATGCCGGACAAGGCGCTTTTGCTGACGAAGTCAAGAAATTTGAAAAGCCCGAAGGTTTCAAGGGCGATATTAAGCAATCTGTCTCCAAATGGTGTTTTGGTTCTATTCCTCTCGACGATTTTTGCGAGATTTGTAAGAATATGGGAATGGTCGGCGTCGATCTGATCGATCCCAAGGATTGGGAATTGGTCGGAAAGCATGGACTCACCGTGACGATGGGAAATGTTCCGGAAGTTCAGATTGCTGTTGGGATCAATCGAACTGAAAATCACGACCGCATTGTTGCTTCTTACGAAAAATACATTCCCATGGCTGCTGAATTGAACGTACCTAATTTGATTTCCTTATCTGGAAATCGTGCGGGTATGGATGATGAAACCGGTCTTAAGAATTGTATTACCGCGTTAAAGCGTGTCGCGCGTATTGCGGAAAAATACAATGTCAACATTATGATGGAACTTCTCAATGCCAAAGACCACGGCGATTATATGGCTGATACCGTCGAATGGGGCGTCGATCTGATCAAGGGCGTGGGGAGCGAGCGCGTTAAACTGTTGTACGATATCTACCATATGCATCGTATGGAAGGCGACGTCATTTATCATATCCGTAAAGACATTGATTGTATTGGGCACTTCCATACCGCCGGATGCCCCGGACGTAACGATCTGGACGAACAACAAGAATTGTATTATCCGGCCATCATGCGTGCAATCAAAGATTTGGGGTACACCGGTTACGTTGCTCATGAATTCATTCCGAAGCATGGAATTGAATCCCTCTATAACGCTGTTAAATTGTGTGATATCTGACAATAAAGCATCGTTGCGTTACTTTTGAATACGTTTCGAGACCAAGGAGTGGTTGTATGACTCTCCTTGGTTTTTTTGTAAGGATAATGCTACATTAGTATGACGATTGCTTGACGACTTTTAGTTCCTTGTTGAAGAAAATTTAGTTGTTAAATTGTTCGTAAGATCAATGTAATGCAGGTTGGGCTGATGGATATGAGAAAGTTTTTTAGTTTATTATGTTGGCTTGTTATGGGGTGTTCTTGTGTTTGGGGCCAAGAGGTGGAGATATTGAAGCCGGGCGTCGTTTTGACGTTTGATGATGTTCAGAACGTCAAAAATTGGATCAATTATCTTGAACTCTTTACTAGATATGATGCTAAGGCAACCTTATTTATCAACGCTCCGAATAGACTTTCAAATAATGATGTTGAAAGCTTAAAGATTTTTTCAAATGCAGGGTTTGCAATAGGTTGTCACGGTTATAACCATGTAAAATCGATTGATCACATTGCTGAGAATGGCGTGGAAATCTTTATGTCTGAAGAAATAATCGCCGCTGAGAATGAATTATTCAAAAGAGGTTTTGAAGCGAAAGTTTTTGCATATCCTATGAGTCAACACAACGATCGTACTGACGCGATACTATCTACTGTTTTTAAACATGCGCGTTCTGGAGCCGGAATTCCTAAGGGAAAAAGAATGATCGATTGTGATATTTTTTTCACGCCCGTCGACGAGGTGGAGAAAAAGTTTACTTTGGTTGGAAAAGGATGTGATGGAACAGACGAGATTTTTTTAGAAAATGAGATTTTCCCCGCTTTAGAAAGAGCAAAAAAACGAAATGAAATTGTTGCTTTCTATTCTCATAATATCGCTCCTGAGGCTGCCTCGCACTTCATCCGACCGGAGATACTCGAAAAACTATTGAAGAAGATAGTGGAACTTGATCTTGCTTTTTATACGCTTGAGGAATTGCCAAGTTCGTTTGGAAAGTGACTTTTATGATTCGGAAAGCAATTCTACATTTATAATGTGCGTTATATACAGGAAATAAAAAAGGGGAACATTGATAAAATGTTCCCCTTTTTTGTATCAGCTGAAAATTCTGAACTTACTGGTGTTTACGTAACATGTCCATCGCATGATTACAGAACAGTATATTTCTGATAGCCGGATGCCCGCCAAAGAAGAAGGTTTCTCGTCTCTGAACGGGTTTATCCTTATCACGGAAATCAATAAACACAACGTCGACTGTGTTACTCGTTGAATTCGCTTGTTCTATTGAAGTAGGATAAGGCCCTATTGCGATGAAGTAATCGACTTTCTGGCCGCGACTTTCCGCTTCACAGAGGCGTAGTAATTCTTCGGGTAACTCTGTTTCTATTGTATAGAAGACAGAGCCGAAAGTTTCTTTCTTTTGGGGGATGATACGCTTCTCTGTTGGTGTAGCGGACGAATCGCCGAAAAGTTGGATAAAGTCGCCGCATTCTGAATCTCCAAAGACGCGCGCAAATGCTAAAACATCGGGCTCAAGTTTGGAGGCTAGGATTCCCTGAGTTCCCCATTCAAAAAGTCCAACCTTGCGGCATTGCGCTCTCAAATTATGTGAGATGACTTCAGAGAACGTTTCTGCATCTTCTGCAAATACAAATTCACCAACTTTGGAGTAGATCGTCTTGGAAACATCGGATACTTGTTGTTGACATTCTTCTTCCGAAGAACCTTCCGCAAAGATACGTAAGGTAATAACGCTATCTTTAGCGGTGATACCGACTAACGGAAAATGATCGCGGGCAATTAGATTCGGGAGTTTTTCTTCTATTGAACTCTCGCCGGCGCCAAAAGTGTGGATCAGTTTATTCAGATAGACTCTTGGAACACCGCCGGAGACTTGGTTTACAAATCTTACTACTGCTTCGCGTCCATCTTGATCTGTCCACATTTCTTTCAGTTCCGCCGGTACGCCGGGGAAGGAAAGAAAAATAAAAGAACCTTCGCGAATCGGATATGCGGAGATAAATTCAGGATAATTGTGTAGTTCTTTACGATCTTGTTCTACAATAAATCCCGGAGCCGTTCCATGCGGATTGTAGATTATGTGAGAACCACGTGGAAAGTAGGCTTGAATTTTATTAGACTCAGGCATTTGTCGTCCGCGGTTTTTAAAGAAACTCGCGACATGTTCAAATGAACTTGGATCGTATACTAAATCTACCCCAAACACATCGGCTGCTACTTGTCTTGTCAGATCGTCTTGCGTAGGACCCAGTCCGCCGGTTACAACAACAACGTCCGCTCGACGAACCGCTGTAGCAAAAGCCAAGCTCATTGCATTTTTATCATCGCCGACTGTCGAGTGATACAAAACTCGAACGCCGACTTCTGAAAGAGATTGACTTAAATACTGAGCATTAGTGTCAAGAATAGCGCCTGTGGTTATCTCGTCGCCGATGGAGATGATTTCGGCGACGATTTTGTTCTTCAATTCACTTGGATTGGACATCTTTGTTCACATATTTGTTAAGTGAAAAGGACAAGCAAAAGCTTATGGTTCATTTCGTTTCAACTTCCGGTTTATCTACAGAACCGTTCATTTTATCGAATAGAAGTTGCGGGAGAACGTCCGAGGCTTCATTTAAGCTTCCAAGCTCTGGAACTTGTTGCGCAAGTATTTGTAATGCAATAGCTTCAAGCATTATGGTAAAACAAGGATGAGAGAGGATTTGCTTGGATTGTAGGTTTGAATCATAGGAAAGAACGGAATCGTTTCTCTGGGGAACAAAACTAAGTAAGGTTCCCTTAAACAACTCTCTTGCTAATCCGTTGAGGTTGTACTTATTAGCAATCTCGGATTCTTGTAAGGAATCAGCAATAGATTCAGCTCCTAATATGACTAGTTTTTCTAGTCCCGATCTAAAATCCTCTGCGCGTTCTGCTGTCGTAAAGGTGTAAACGCTCTTAAAAGCAAAAGTATTAAAATCGTAGGAAATCTTAGCGGTCTGGAAGGCCGTGTCAAAAGAATCGATTCCTTTAAGTGTATCAGGGGGTAACTTGGAGGTTACGATGTTAATACTTTCGTCTGTAGAGGCTTTGAGATTGTTTAAAAGTTTTTTCAGTTTCAAGTCAGAACAATAGACCTGAATGGTTGCTCCCGCCGTTTCTGTAAGAAAACTTTTAAGAGTGGCGTTGGTTTCAGCTTTAAAATCCTTGTATATATCAGCGTCAAGTTCTTTGTTCAAGGTCAAGCAGACGCCGTTACTGACTTCTGAAACGGTAACGCCAATTTCTGAAGGAATTTGCGAAGAAAGTTGAACCATGCTAGCTCGCTGAGAAGAAGAGAGAGGAACGATGATTCGGAGAGAACCAATTTGCTTTTGCATTAATAAAAAGATTTCACGAATACCTAATGCATCGCGGAGCTCAAGTGCTGTTTTATACTCCGACTTTATGATCTCTAAGGTCTTTTTGAATTCGCGGTTGGAGGCGTTGAGCGCATTTTTATCGAAACCGCGTTCCTTTAAAAAACCCGTGAAGATTTCATTGAAAGTGGCGCCAACAGCTTCTTCGTTTAACGAATCAAGATCGAGTCGAACAACCAAAAAGGTTTCATTGTTGACAAAAGGCGCTACACGCGAATAAGCGCCTCTAGCTATTGACGTATTGGGCGTGGTGGAACTGTCGTCGGCGAAAACCCTCACGTTCGCCAATGAAAATACTATTACGGCAAGAAGCGATACTAAAACTTTATTTTTCATTGTATAGGTTTTTTCTTTGTTCGGAACGAGATAGGAAATAGCTTTGTTGTAAACTGGGTAAGGCTATACCTATAATTGTTGAGCGTTTGGGAAACAATGAAGATGGAATCGGTTAGTTGTTTTCAGGGGGAACTGATTCCGAATCTTCGGAGACGTTTTCATCGTCTTGCGCAGATTGGGACTCTGCGTTTTGATCGCTGTCTTCAAAAATTGAATCCAGTTCTTCAACTTCCACTTCATGAAGGAACGGCGACTTGCTTTCTTCCAATGCTTTACCGGCTTGGAAAGTCAGAAGCGTTTCTCCGAGTACCGCGATAGTGTTTGGACCAATTTTAGTAAGTTCCGCTTCTACGCTATTATCGAATGTTAGAACAGAATCGGCTTGTTGAGGTAAATGGGGATGCATTTCGCCGATCAGAAATTCTCTAACGACGGGAAGTAGTTTATATTGGTTAATGATTTCAAAGTATGAGTTATCTACAACGCCTTCGGTGATTGCTTCTTGGACGGGCTTAAAAATATTGACGACGGCTTCGTCGAGCGATTTTTCAAGCTCTTGGTTAAATTTACTTGCGTTGACAGGAGAACTAAACTTCAAACTTACGGATGAACGAAGAGTGGAAGCGTCGATGTATCCGTAACAAGCGACAAAGGACGTGTCGAATATTTCGATCATATCTTTTACGCAACGCGGGAAGTCCTCAAACGGGTCTTCCACTTTCTTTACACGAGAAGTTTTTTCAAAAGCGCTTCCTTGAAGAAAAGTAACTTTGTTTTCTTCATTAGCGAATTTTTCACGCCCTAGATTACGAGAAGAATCGTTAGTGTGACGAGACGGTACGGCTGAATTACTAGAAACTGCTTTTTCAGTGACTTGGTCTTCCGTGATATTGGAAGGTTGGGGAACAAGATTCAGTACTTTAGCTAGTGGCGCTCGAAGCTTAAAACGACTGGCGTAGAAGGCCAAAAACTTATTGGGGGTTGATTTAAAAAAGTTGTTCAAGTTCGAATTAACGCTAGGCTTAAATGTTTTGTAATATGCGCCAATTTCTTTAAGCGACGTCGTAGAAGCAATGAGGAAACTCTTTTGGTAAAGCGCGCAGTTAATACCCTTCGATTCAAACCATTCCTTGGTGGCGTTGATTTGATCGGGAGTTAGTGACTTAGCCGGAATGATCAAACAGGCTCCCTCGTTATCGATTGATTGAATGATGTAATATGCTTCCGTGATCCCCAGTTGAGCTTTGACTTCATTAAGTTGAAGGCTTTGAGCTGACTTAACAGCTTCGATCGTTTTGTGAAACTCTTTAGAGCAATCTTTAATGGAACTGGCTGAAAATCCTAATTGTTCTAGGGTTTGGACAAAAAGTTTTTCTGTCGTGGTTCCGAGGGCTTCTAAGTCGATGTTATCCAGGTTGACTTTTGCTACAAATAATGTTTTATCATTAACGAATGGGGCAATAGAAGAGAGAGCGACGTCTGTTTTAGTTGTTGTAACGGCATTAGTCTTCTTCGACGAGGTTTGACGTGTTTGCGCCAAAACGCTCGACGAGGAGAACAAGATGGAACTAATAACAAACGAAAGACAGAAAAGCGTGAAAACTCCTGAATTATGTTTGGTCGAGACGTTAATTCGTTTTGATCGTAAAAAAGACTGCATAAGCGTCATAGTGGGGAATTTTCCTTGGCGTTAGGATTTGCCGAAAATGGGATTTCTTGAGTGTTGATATGGTTCCTTTTGAGGGCGACACTCGTATCCTATATTCTACGTGGGGAACCCTTGAAAGTCAACGTTTTTTCTGTTTGTTCCTCCTTTTTTCAACGAAAACAACGTCGTATAATTGAAACGACTTTGGTGTTTGAATATAATACCTTCAAAGTTTCATACGTTCCGTGGAAAACGTGAGAATAGTTTAAACATGCTTTAGAGTGAGTGCAAATCGACTCTTGCTTGTTTGAACATCACTTACTCTTCGGTTAATAAAAGGTTGTTTTATGAATTTGGTACGACTTCGTTGTTTGAGAAAGAGGGGCCTGCTAGATTTTCTGTCAGTAGGTTTCTTCTTGAGTTTATGTTTTATCTGCTTAGTTTTGAATCGTCACTCTTGTTATTCACAGAGCGTCGATAATAATGCTAGACAAGCTTTTACCTTTCGTGCCGAATGGTTTTCCGGCGGAGACATGACCCTTCGTGGTTTGCCTTATTCCGATAAATATATTGCTTTATCGCCCTCCGGCGTTGCGGCAAATTCTCATGCCGATTTTGAAATCGAGTTTCCGGAAACCGGTGATTATGAACTATGGGCGTTCTATTCTGCTATGGATTCACGTCCGTTGCTTATTGAACTAGATGGAAAATGTGTTTGTGATAAGGCTCTCGGAAATACCAACGGTAGCTGGCTGACAAGCGCGTCTACTTGGGATAAACAAGTGGATCTCTTAGGCGTGGAAGCTGGGAAACACACTATTTCTGTTTGCGCTCATTCCCCTGATATTCCGCATTTCAGCGCTTTTAAATTAGTTCCTAAATTCGATCTGAACAAAACGTGGAATGTTCCGCGTTCTCTTGTCAAGGAAAAGCTCGTCAATGCGTCAACTTGGTCGCCGAGCCCTTGGAGTGGCGGTTGGTATGAGTATATCGCGCGCGATCGTTATTTGCGTACCGAAAGTGGTGAAACGTTTAGCGACCATTTTGCTCGGGAGACGGCTTTAGCTCTTGTGCCCAGAGCAAGTATCGACGTCCAGGCTTCTACGAAACCGTTTGGAGTGGCGACGGCCGAGTTTGATCCTTATGACGAGTTGACTTATTACGTCGGAATGTTCGATAACGATAGTGATTCGGACGACAATGGAGTGGGTAAAGCTGTATATGTTAAGACTACGACCTCTTCTTTAAAGGAAAATGGTTCTCAACCGCCCAAAGAAGAGTATTTTGTAGTTCGATCTGCTCGTTTTCAAGAGTTGCTTGATCGTACTAGCGAAGCTATTTCTCGTTTTCGTATCGATGCGGGTAATGACGAATATCTAACAAAATCTCTCGCTAAGTGTGAACAAATTCGTGAAAAGGGAACGAAAGCATTTGGGGCATACAAGGATGAACCTAGTGACGAAAAGGCTAGCGTTTGCGCTTCTCTGTACGTCGACGCCGTTCGTCTGTATGCTCGCGTAGGATGGGCGAATCCTATTCTTGATTTTGCTAAATTATTGTTTATTCAACGTAACGCTTCCGATCTTGGGCTGCCGCAAAACTATCAAAGTAACTGTGTTTTGAATCCTAATGCCTATGACGATGCGCTCAAGACATTAGCTTTGCCTTTTGTTTATGATGAAAGCGATCCTGACGAAGTGGATGCGTTGATCGCTTCCGAAGAAGACGCGTCTCCCGAGATATCAACGTTGTTTAAGCCTGATTATCCGACTTTCCTCGGCGATCTTGATTTACATTTTGACGCTGAGAAAGCGTTGGTTTCCGCAACTGACAAAGAACGTCGATGGAATGTTTTTGAGCTAGATTTGAATGCCGCCGCTGACAATAAGTCGACGGAAGAAACTATGAAAGTTAAGCTTCCTAACTTCCCTGACGCGGATAGCTACGATGCTTGTTATATGCCTGACGACTCGATTATTTTCACGTCAACAGCGTGTTATATTGGAGTTCCGTGCGTTTCAGGAACGACTCGTGTTACTAATACTTATAAATTGGAGTCTTCGGACGGTTCTATTCGCAGATTAACATTCGACCAAGAACATAACTGGTGTCCGACTCTTACACCAGACGGGCGCGTTATGTATCTACGTTGGGAATATACAGATATTCCTCACGTTCCGGGGCGTCTTCTTTTCGAGATGAATCCCGATGGTACTAATCAACGCGCTCATTATGCTTCCAATTCTCTCTGGCCGGTCTCTATGATGTATGCGCGCCCGATCCCGGGATCGACTTCCAAGTTCTGTTGCGTTGTAACCGGACACCATGGCGTTTCTCGTATGGGAGAATTGGTGCTCTTCGACGTTCAAAAGGGGCGTAAGGAAACTGAGGGAGCGGTAGAACGTATTTGCGGTTACCCGAAAAAAGTTGAGTCGCGTACAGATCCAAAGTATCATTCGACTCTTTGGGGAGATAATATTGCTGACGAAAGTTGGCCTAAATATCTTCATCCGTTTCCGCTTAGTGAAGAATATTATCTAGTAGCTTCGCAACCTGATCGTAACGCTCTTTGGGGGCTCTATCTTGTCGACCGCTATGACAATATGTATTTATTAGCGGAGTTGGAAAATTACGCTTGCTTTGAACCTGTTCCGTGGCGTGAAACCGATCGCCCGCCGGTGTTAAGAGATCGTGTCGATCTCTCCAAACAAGACGCTACCGTTTATTGCGCTGATGTTTATTTTGGCGACGGTCTCAAAAATGTGCCTCGCGGTACTGTTAAAAACTTACGACTCTATTCGTATAACTATCTCTATCCTAATGTTGGCGGCGCTACTTCTATTATTGGCGTCGACGGCCCGTGGGATGTGCGTCAAGTTATTGGTACGGTACCGGTCAATGAAGACGGATCTGTATTGTTTAGCGTACCAGCCAATGTGCCTATTGCCATTCAACCTCTTGACGAAAATGGTCAAGCTCTCCAACAAATGCGTTCGTGGTTTACCGCGATGCCCGGGGAGTTCTTGTCCTGCGTAGGTTGCCACGAAGACGAGAACTCTACTAGTTCGACCGCCAGCGTCGCTTTCACGTCCGATCGCGATTCTGAGCAGATCCGGCCTTGGAATGGACCTATGCGCGGTTTCTCTTTCGACCGCGAGGTTCAGCCTGTACTGGATCATTATTGTGTTGCGTGCCATGACGGTAAAGATCACGGTTGGAATGTTATACCATTTGATCTTCGAGGCGGTAATATCATCCAAGATTTTGTTACTGCTTTACAAATGGGAGAACCGAGAGGACGTTGTGGAAAATTCTCAACTTCTTATATGAATCTGGCTGCGTTTGTGCGTCGCCCGGGTGTTGAAAGCGATTACTTCTTACTCAATCCTATGGAGTTTTCTGCTAATACGACCGAGTTAGTACAGATTTTGAAGAATGGACACTACGGACTTCAAATGGACGCTGACGCGTGGGATCGTATCCTCACTTGGATCGACATGAACGCTCCTTACCATGGGACTTGGAACGAGTTTGTCGGAGAGCCGAAATACGTTGAGAAGTGGAATCGCCATCGTAAAGATTTGTTAGCGTTGTACGCTAATTTTGACGACGAGTCAGAAGAAGCGCGCGGTGAAGAATACGATCCCATAAAGTCCGGCGCTTTACTGGAACTGGAATGGTTGAAGATCCCTGTTAATCTTTTTGCTACTGAATGGGAGCGACAAATATTGAAAGACGTTGCCGCCGGTAAACGTGCGTTCCCTGATGGCAAGGAACTGCGCGATCGTTTTGACAATGAGATCCGTTCTCTTGATAAAGCGGTAATAGACGGTAAGCCGGAGGAACGCGGTTGGGAGATTGTCGATCGATATGATTGGGATCTTCGTCCCAAGAAAACAGAGGTGTGGGGAATGGGGGAACCGTATTTGGTTCCTAACGATCCGGATAAGGTTGTTACCAATCCGAACGACGTTGTTGTTTCAGTTGAGACGAAGAAGGTTGACGACACGGAAGTGATGAAGGTCGATCTTGATTCGAAGACGACGTTGACTTTGGTAAAAACGCCCGCACAAAGAGCTGGGGAGGCTTCCCTCTGGGTTGGCGCTTTTGAGGTTTCGAACGAACAATTTGAGGTCTTTGATCCGGAACATGACTCTCGTGTGGAGTCTCGCCAAGGATTGTCTCATGGGTTACGCGGGTTCTTTGTCAATTCGCCTGAACGATCTGTTTGCCGTGTTTCGTGTGACGAAGCGGAGGCGTTTTGTTCGTGGCTGTCTGAGAAGACCGGTTTGAAATTCCGATTACCTACTGAAGATGAATGGGAATATGTCTGTCGTGCCGGTACGACGACGCCTTTCTTCTTTGGCGATTGGGGCGCCGACTACACGTCTTATGCGAACTTTGCAGACCAAATGTTGATTGAGTTTATCGTCGACAACTACTTTGCAAAGCGTATTCCTTTGCCTAATGTGACTCGCTTTGATGATTGGGTGCCAAAAGATCGCGAACATTGCGATAATGGATTCCTTTCTGAACGATCCGGTAGGTATGCGCCTAATGCATGGGGGTTGTATGACATGCACGGTAATGTTGCTGAATGGACCTCGACTGCTGTTAAACCGGATTACGGAATTGATTTCATGGATACCCGGGTTGAACAACGAATTGTACGAGGCGGATCGTGGCGCGATAGACCTTATCGTTGTACGTCTGACTTCCGTAAAGCTTATTATTCTTGGCAACGTGTTTTTGACGTAGGGTTCCGCGTCGTTTGCGAAGGCGAGACTTCCAAATAATAGAAGGGGAAATGTCTGTTTGCCACGTCGCGTTCGCTCCTTGACTAACGAACGCGACGCCGTAGAATACTGTTTTTAGATTTGGTAAACGACGGGTTGAACTGTCAAGGCCTCAAAAGAACGCGACGAGGTGTGAATTGCGTCGCGTTTCTTTAATTTATTCGATACAATGCGAATAGCTACTTTTGTTAATGCCTGGTCTAATGTGTTAACAAATTGGAGAAAATATGGGCAATCGAAGGATTTTGGTTACTAGCGCTCTTCCATATGCTAACGGCGATATACACCTGGGACATTTGGTTGAGTATATTCAAACGGACGTATGGGTCCGATTTCAAAAATTACGCGGCGAGAATTGCCGTTATTTTTGCGCCGACGATACTCACGGCGCCGCTATTACCATTTCAGCGAAAAAAAAGGGAATTTCTGAGGAAGAGTTTATTGCGGAAGTAAATAAATCTCACCGTACGGATTTCGACGGCTTTTCCATCAATTTTGATAACTATGGCAGTACGAATTCTCCGCAGACTTTACGCTTTTGTAAGGAAATTTGGGGAAAGTTGCGTGAAGCCGGACTTATTGTTGAGCGTGAGATCGAACAATTGTTTGATCCCATTGAAGGAAAGTTTCTTGCCGACCGTTTTGTTCGTGGCACATGCCCGAAGTGCGGTAAGAAAGATCAATACGGCGATAGTTGCGAATGTGGCGCCGTTTATTCTCCTACCGAACTGATCGACCCTAAAAGCGCGTTGTCGGGCGCTACGCCTGAGCTACGTAAAGCGACGCACCTTTTTGTGGAAATCGAGAAAGCTCACGAGTTCCTGCAAGACTGGGTTGAAAACTCAGGCGCATTACAACCTGAGATCGCGAATTATCTGAAGGGGCAGTTCTTATCTGATAAGCTCTGGCCTTGGGATATTTCGCGACCTGCGCCATATTTTGGTTTTGAGATTCCGGATTCTCCCGGTAATTATTGGTACGTCTGGTTTGACGCGCCGATTGGGTACATCGGTTCGACGTGTGAGTGGTGTGAGAAAAATGGGGAGAAGGTTGAGGATTGGTGGCTCGATCCTAATACTGAGATCCATCATTTTATCGGTAAGGATATCACGTACTTCCATACGCTTTTCTGGCCTACGTCGTTGAAGACTGCCGGATTCAATCTGCCCAAGAAGGTTCATATTCACGGCTTTCTCACCGTGGACGGTGAGAAGATGTCGAAGTCTAAAGGCACGTTTGTTTTGGCCAAGACTTATTTGAAGCATCTTGATCCTTCGTATTTACGATACTTCTTCTCGTCTAAGACGACTTCTCGCGTTGACGATTTGGATTTGAATTTGGAAGAGATGGAATTGAAGGTCAACGCCGATCTTATTGGCGTTATCGTCAATCTTGCAAGTCGTTCTGCGAAATTTGCTAATATGACGGGACTCTCCGAAACATATCCGGATGACGGTGGATTATTTGCTGAAGCAGCTTCGAAATCGGAGGAGATTGCGAGCGCTTACGAGGAACGCGATTTTGGTAAAGCTATTCGTACTATTTTGGAGTGCGGTTATCGAGCCAATCAGTATGTAGAAGCCGTTGCGCCTTGGACTTTGAAAAAGGAGTGGGCGAATCTGGAAAAGGATGAGACTGCTTCGCCGGAAGTTCGCGCTGCGGCAAAGAAGAAGTTGCAAGACGCCGTTACGGTCAGCTTGAATTTGTTTAAGCAGATCGTTGTATATTTGGCTCCGGTTCTTCCTGATCTTGCTAAAAAGACGGAAGAATTACTTAATACGAAAATTGAAAGTTGGGACGACGTCAAAACTCCGTTGTTGGGGTCGACTGTTAATGAGTATAAACACATGATGACGCGAGTTCCAAAGGAAGGGATCCAAGCAATGATTGAAGAATCTAAAGACACTCTCGCTCCAAAAGCGGAAGAAGAAAAAGCGTGTGAAAATGCGTCAGAAGCTGACTCCAAAGGTATTGCGCCTTGGTTTGATTCCGATCAGCCTTTGGCTGATGAACCGATGAGCGAAACGATTACGATCGACGATTTTATGAAGGTCGACCTTCGTGTTGGTCGTATTGTTGAGGCTGAACAAGTTAAAGAAGCTCGTAAGCTTTTGAAACTGAAGATTTCGCTTGGCGGAACCGAAACTCGTCAAGTTTTTGCCGGTATCAAAGCCGCTTATCCCGAGCCTGAAAAACTTATCGGACGTTTGGTTGTCTTTGTTGCGAACTTACAACCGCGCCAAATGAAGTTTGGACTTAGCGAAGGTATGGTCGTCGCCGCTGGTCCCGGTGGTCCCGACGTTTTCCTTACCACGCCGGATGAAGGCGCGAAACCCGGTATGCGTTTGCACTGAGATGAAGATTGGCGCCGCTAGAGCCGGGATAACCCTGTCTCGGTTCTAGTCGCTTTTTATTTGCTTGGGGGACTTCCATTATCTAATTTTTTTGATACAATACCCTACTGATATTTACAGGGCGCGATGGTCTGCATCCGTCGCGCTTTTTTTTTTTCGCTTGGTCGTGAAATTGGGTCGCTTGGCGTCCATATGTCGACTCTTTCATAATCCTCGTTCGAGCGTCCGTTTAGCGGTAAAAAAAAAACGACGCTTGGAACGACGTCTTATATTTGTAATATTTTACGTCTTTCTTTGGTTGTTTTTTGATTGTTCGGCTTCGTTTGAGACGTTGTAGCGTCATACGTTGTGTGGAGTCTAAGTTAGAAAGAATAAGGAACCGACATGACAAAACATATTTTTGTAACCGGCGGAGTGGTTAGTTCGCTTGGTAAAGGTCTAACGAGCGCTTCTCTTGGCATGTTGCTAGAGAATCGTGGTCTTTCCGTCCGAATGCAGAAATTGGATCCTTACATCAATGTTGACCCAGGTACGATGAGTCCTTATCAGCACGGTGAAGTTTACGTGTTGGACGATGGGACTGAGACGGACCTTGACCTTGGACACTATGAACGCTTCACTCATTCTCCTTTAAATCGTTACAGTAATTTAACTACTGGTCGTATTTACAGGAGCGTCATTGAAAAAGAACGTCGCGGTGATTATAACGGTAAGACCGTTCAGGTTATTCCCCATATCACCAACGAGATCAAAGACGGTATTAAGGGACTCGTTGCGGACGACGTGGATGTTGTCATTACCGAAATTGGCGGTACGATCGGCGATATTGAAAGTTTGCCGTTCCTGGAAGCTATTCGTCAGTTTGCGAACGACGTTGGTAAAGAGAACTGCCTTTATATCCATTTGACTCTGGTTCCCTACCTTAAGGCGGCGCGCGAATTGAAAACTAAGCCGACCCAACATAGTGTTGGGCAGCTTCGTGAAATTGGTATTCAACCCGATTTTATCATCTGTAGAACTGAACAGCCTATTGCTCAAGAAGAAATTGATAAGATCGCTTTGTTCTGTAATGTGCCTAGTAAGTGCGTGGTTGAAGAACGCGACGCCGATTTCTCGATTTATGAAGTTCCGCTCTCCTTGATGTCTCATAACTTGGATCAAATGATCATTGAGCGATTGGGACTTACCAAGGCTAAGATGTTGGATCTGTCCAAGTGGCATAATCTTTTGAATCATCTTCGTAATCCGAAGACAGAAGTCCGCGTTGCCGTCGTTGGAAAATATGCCAAACATAAGGACGCTTATAAGTCGATTTATGAAGCGATCGATCATGGTGGGATTGCTAGTTCCGCTAACGTTCATGTTCTTCGCATTCCTAGCGAGGATGTTGAGCATAAGCCTGAAGAGACGCGCGCGCTTCTTAGGAGCGTAGATGGCGTGTTGGTTCCCGGGGGGTTTGGGGAACGCGGCGTCGAAGGTCAGATTGAAGCGGTTCGTTTTGCTCGTGAGAATAAGTTGCCGTTCTTGGGAATTTGTCTCGGTATGCAATGTGCGGTTATTGAGTTTGCTCGTAACGTGCTGGGAATGACCGACGCAAATTCGACCGAGTTTGATAAGAAAACGGAGCATCCGGTCATTTGCTTGATGGACGCTCAACAATCTGTTGTGGAACTTGGCGGGACAATGCGTCTTGGCGCTAAGCCGACGTCGTTGGTTGCCGGAACGTTTGCCGCCGGCGCCTATCAGGCTCTTGATATTCAAGAACGTCATCGCCATCGATACGAATTTAATTATGAATATAGGGATGAGTTTGTTGACGGCGGTTTGATTATTTCCGGTACTAGTCCCGATGGTAAGTTGGTTGAAGTTGTCGAACTTGAAGACCAACCCTGGTTCGTTGCGGTTCAGTATCATCCAGAGTTTAAATCCAAGCCTACCTTGCCACATCCGTTGTTCCGTGATTTCATTGCGGCGGCCGTTCGCCATCATTATGGCGTTAAGAACGTAAGAAACGAAGGCTGATAAGACTTTTCGTGTATTGGATGAATAGGCGTCGACCTTGGTTTCATGGACGACGCCTTTTGTTATAAGCGACGAATAGCGTTTCTGCTGTTTTGTTTACAAGAAGGGTGTGTTTTGGATTTTTTACAACTTAATGGGAAGCGTTTTTTGATTTTTGGTGTTGCTAACAAAAAAAGTGTGGCTTACGCTGTTTCGAAGATGTTGATTGAAGAAGGTTCTGAGTGCGTTTTTGTTGTTCAGAATCAAACTATTCTTGAACGTGCAAGTAAACTTTTTCCTGATTCGTTATTTTTTACTTGCGATGTTGAGAAAGAAGACGATATCAAGGCTTTACATGACGCTGTGGCGGAGAAAGTTGATTCTTTTGACGGAATGCTTCACTCTATTGCGTTTGCCGATTATTCAGAAGGGATGAAGCCTTTCCATGAAACGCCTAAAAAGGCTTTTTTGCAGGCGTTGGACATTTCTTGTTTTTCGCTAGTTGAAATTGCTCGGGCCTTTGCCGATCTATTGAAACCTAACGCGTCTGTCGTTACGATGTCGATTTCGACTACGCGTATGGCTAGCGAGAACTATGGCTATATGGCGCCTATTAAAGCGGCGTTAGATTCTTCGTTAGCGTTTTTAACGAAATCGTTTGCTTCATTTTCGCAAGTTCGTTTTAACGCTGTTGCCCCGTCGTTACTTAAAACTTCGGCTTCGGCCGGTATTCCGGGGTATCTTGATTCCTACTTGTTTGCTGAACAAGCGATTCCGCGTAAGTCGCCTGTACAAACAGAAGAAGCCGCTGCAGCCGTGGTCTTTTTACTGAGTCCGCGATCTAGTGGTATCGTGTCTCAAAAGATCGTTGTTGATGCGGGAATGTCCACGAATTATTTCGATAAGCAGATCATCGATAAAGTTGTTGCGGTAGACTAGTTTGTTTTACCGTCGAAAAACGAAAAACGTTCGAAAACCTTTAAGAGTTTCGAACGTTTTTTCATTTGATAGAAATAGAACGACGCCAACGTTATTTCTTTGTCTTTGTTTTTTTATATCGTTTGGCAGGAGGACTTAAAAGAAGATAAAAAAAGGCTAGTGGAAGCGCTATGGTAATGTATTGTGGACGCCAGGCACAGACTCCGACGCAGATTGGAATAATGCAAAGTAGCCAACGCGGGAGCGCTGCTAACTCTGGCCAAGCAAGCCATAAAAGTATCATAATGACACAGGTTCGGTTTAGCTCAAAAAAGGCAACGTCGCCTGTTGTTTTATATCGTAATACGCCATATATGAGTAAGGCCAACATTGATACAGCGATCCAACCGATTTTAGAGCGCGTTGTCAGAGGCTTACGTTTAAAGAGCTTCGCCTTTGGGGATTTGGGTGTTTCGTTATTTTCCTGGGACGAGGGCTGTTTTAACACGATAATCTACTACTTTTTGTGGGATTATGTACAATTGACAAATGTAAAGTTAAGGACTCTTCTGAACCATAGTTGATTATAACAAAAAATCTCGTGTTTAAAATGTTTGTTTGTGTTGTTGTGGAATAAAGAAAAGGTTGAAATGAAAGATTGTTTTTAAATATAAGAAATTTGAATGATTGAAACGATAAAGTCCAAACGTATAATCTCGTATAGTTAAATGGTTTTAAGGTAGTAGGGTAGAGAGTGAACTTTGTTAAGTCGTTCTTTATCTTTGCGGCGGATATTTATTAGAAAATTCCCCTAAATAGAAAAACTTTAATAAAATGCCGGTACGTTGCTTTTTTCTTTGTGTTTCTTCGTTGTTCCTCTGGGGCGTAATTTTTTTTTCGAGCTACGATAGCTTTTCAGGCCTCGACAAGAAGGTGAGCGCGCAAGAATTTGGGGAAGAACACGGCAATGGCGCGACTTGGCGCGAACCGACTGAGCAAGAACCTGATTTGAATAGTAATCCAGAAAGGAACGAAGGAAATCAAATTGGCCCTAAGAATACGCGATATTCGTATGAGTTAGCTAAACTCCCCTCGCAAGACGGACAGTTTTGGGTAGTGTATGATATCCTGCCCTATGCTGAGCGATTCGCAAGTCTCAACGAACCGCAAAACTCTATTGTGAATTGGATCTTGTTCGATTCCGGAGAGAGTTTTTGGCGAAAGGAACCGTTCTGTGTGTTGAGCGCTACTCGTGAGCGTTTGTACGTTTATCATAACTCGAATGTACAACGCTATGTGTCAAACATAGTTGACCGTTTTCTTGATCCAACAAAACATAACGCGTCTTTTTCGATCAATATTGTTGCACTACAAGCGCCGGAATGGCGACTTCGAGTTACTCAATACTTGACGTCTACTGCCGTTACTATCAAAGGGAACGGGGTTGACGTACAAGGATGGCTTGTCAGTAATGACGATATTGCCAAGGTTATGTCTGAAGTCGCTAAGCGTTCAGATTACATTTCTATCAATGAGAAACAAAGTCTTGTACCCAATGGAGCTACTTTTGGATGGGCCTCAACTTCGCCGCGTAAGACTTTTTCACGCGATTATCAACTTGATTCTAGTTTTGCTACCGGATATGCTGCTGACGTTTCTTCTGTCGACGAGGGATATAGTATCGAAGCGACTCCTCTGCTTTCAACAACAGGCGACTCTTTGGAGGTTGGATTTCAGTATAACTCGACCGTTGTAGAAAAAATGAAGTCTTTTAGTATGCATGTTCCAACGCCTTCTGCTCCTAGGCAGCAGTTAGAGATCCAGAGACCGGAGATCGTTTCGTGCGATATACGCGGTAGAATCTCAATTCCCCGTTCGAAGTCGGCAATAATCGACCTGGGAATGGTTCCTCTTGCGTTGAATAAGAAGGGGAACGGTGAATCGAACGGGGGATTGATGGGAAGCGTTTCCAATATGTTTTCAAAGTCAGCGTTTTATGACGTCTTACTTATTATTAACACTGTTGAATGACGATTATGCCGGGATGGTTCGTTATTCAGCGATACCATATTTTTCAACTAATCGTTCATAGGTTTCTTGGTCTACCTCAAAAGCGGTGCCATGACGCGTACCCTTAGGGAAAGAGATTTGATTGGCAATATCTTCCCAGGTTTTCCCGTCACGAGAACGTACGGCTCCGTATTTCCCGTCGCGATAACAATCGTAGTAAACGATTAGGTCTTTTCCAATAGATAAGGCGCTAGGACCTTCGACCCAACTTTGAGCTGAGATTTGTCTACCTTCAGTAAAAGGCCCCGTGGGATTGTCAGATTCTGCCACCAAAATAATCTTCTTTTCTACGGGGAAAAGAGTTTCGTCCTTGTAGAATATGAGATATTTTCCATCATTTTCTGAAAGGAACGCATCGATTGTATTGTGCTTAGGATCGAAATACAACTTGGTTTTGGAAAACGTTTTAAAATCCTTGGTCGTATTGTAGTAGACTCTATGATCGAACTTAGACTCGCTTGTGCCTTGGTCGACGGGAGAAAAGCGACCGGGAATCGTTGAGGACCAAAGAATGTAATACTGTTTTTCTTTTTTATCGTAGAATACTTCCGGCGCCCAAGTATTGCGAGTCATAGGTTCATCTTGCATACACGGGATAACGTGTGCGTCTTCCCAGTTGATCAAGTCTGTACTACTGGCGTGCCCAAATGAGCGACCATCCCAACTAACGGTCCAAACGAGATGAAAAGTTCCATCTTCCCCTCGGCAGATACTAGGATCGCGAGTTAGATTGGTATTCTTACCGAAGGGAGGCGGAAGAATCGATTTATTATCATTTACCGCGTCCCATTTATAGCCGTCGCGGCTAACCGCATAGTGAACGCCGTCCTCGCCATTGTTCATGAAGTAACAAAAAACATAATAGCCGGAATCTGTTCCTGGTTGTGAGTATTGTTCTTGAGCATAAACAGAAAGGTTGATGAATAATAGACTTGCTGTTAAAAGAAAACAGATTGGGAAAATTTTCGTGTAAGCCATTTTGAACCTATTGTTGTTAAACATTGCGGTTTTATATATACGAGTCGGTTGGTTGACTCCCTATCGAATTTATTTATGATAGTACTGTCAATTATACTTATGATTTTGACGCCCGTCAAATTTATATGGTTTGATTTTGTTGTAAGTTTTGTTTTGAAAAGGGTTAATTTTGAAACGGTCATTTTCTTTCCTGCCATTGGCCTTCCTTTTGTGCTTTACGGTACAAAATCTACCTCTTTATGCTGAAACTACCAAATTTCCTGTTGTCCGCGACCTTTGGATTTCGTCTTCTCCCGGGGAAACTGAGGGAAATAATGGCGCAGTGCCAAGACTAAAATTTAAAGGATACCAGGAATTTTCTTTGATGGATTTTGACCTTGAGCCTTTGAAAGGTAAAAAAATTGAAAAGGCTCGTTTGTATGTGAAGAAAACTGGGGATGAACGACTTTATCGAGTTGGCGTGAGCTCTATTACAGCCGATTGGATTGAAGGTTCCGGCGTTAACTATGAAAAACAAGAAGGCTCCTCGTCTTTTCGTTGGAGGATCAATCCTTCGACTCCTTGGTTCGATAATAATATTGGCCTTTCAGAAAAGCGTGTAACTGAAAACACAGATATGACTTCTGTCATGTTTGGACTTGGAGGGTCAATTTGGGCGAATGCCGAAGCAACCGATCCGGAAGACGATTGGCAAATGATTGAAGTAAACGTCGACGTCGTTACGGCTCGCATTTATGGTTTATCATACGGCTTTGTTGTTTTTGACGATACCGGTACTGAGCTAGAACGAGATGAGGACAATGTAAAGATCCGATTGTTTCCCAATCGTTTTGTATATAGTAAAGACCAAAACCGTGCGTCCGCTCCATATCTTGAGGTGGAGTTTAATGATTATGCTGACGCCCCAATTCCCGGTTCTGTTGAAAACTTACAAGCTGTTTCTAAACAACTTCCAAGCGGCGACGTAATTTTGACCTGGGAACATTCCCAACTCCTTTCTGATGAGATTGTTGGTTTTTTGGCGACGATCGATGGTGAACCGTTACCGCAAGCTTTGGTGCCGCAACCCGCTCTGGCTGAGACTGCTGAACCGCAAGTTGAAAGCCGTTTTTTCAAAACTCGTCTGAGTGGTTTAGATACTAAAAAAGAACATAAACTTGAGGTTACAGCCGTTAGTAGATTCGGTAAGATCAGCGAACCTGCATTGTTGACCTTTAAAGCTAGTTCAAAAGCCTTTGAGGATTGGAAACAACTCACGGAGCTCAAAGGAAAGAAGCAAAAGATTGCTAGTTCGACTGGAAAGAACGCCAATAATAATCTCAAGTGGAATGACTCAAGTCTTTCTATTGTTGACGAGTTTATTAAATTTACTGAAAATGGTTCTACCGTCCCGCAAGTTCCTGATTCCTATTTTAGCTCTAATGTTATTTGGAATTCTACTGCCCGTGAGATCAATTTGAATTCTGCTAAAAATGAATTTATTGGTTTTCAAATTGTTTTTAGCGGTAAGAATTCCGTTTCGCCTACATTTTCGGTGAATTGGAAATCTAATTCTTCTTCTAATATCGTACCACAAGTCAATTTTTATCGCTTTACGCGAGTTAAAACTCCGGAAGGGGCGATGCCCGATCCCGCGATCCTTCTCAAAGAAGGAGAAAAAGTTGAGCTAGAACAGAAGGTCGATACCGTATACTGTGAATTATATATTCCCCATGAAATGAAAAACGGGAATATAGTTGGAAAACTCAGTATTTCGGATGGTTCAAAGAAGGCTCTTGAACTGAATATTAACTTAAATGTTTGGGATTTTACTCTCCCCAATACGTTGAGCTTTTTGCCGGAAATGAATTGTTATTCACTTCCCGAAAAAGAACGCGACTATTACAGACTAGCACAACTTCATCGTACCTATATCAATAGAGTGCCTTATTCGCATCGTGGAACGGTTGGCGATGGCCTTACTCCTAATTGGAATGCCGAAACGAAATCTTTTGATTGGAAGGATTGGGAAGCTCGCTTTGCTCAATACTTTGATGGTAGCGCTTTTGCAGATCTCCCTCGTGGGGCTGTGCCGATCGAGGCGTTCTATCTTCCGTTGTTTGAAAATTATCCCGCTAATATTTTCAAAGGCTTTAAAGGTGAGAATACTTGGCCGGATCCTTCCGCTTTCTCACAAGAGTATCGCGAGGATTTTGCTGCCGGCGTTAAACAGTTTGCGCAAGAAATTTCAGAAAAGAACTGGAATCAAACGTTGTTTATGTTTTTCTTAAACAACAAGATGGACTATAAGAAAAACGGCTGGTCAAAGGCTAGTTCGCCATGGCTTTTGGACGAACCGGCTAGTTATAGAGATTTTGCTGCGTTACAATTTTTTGGCCGGCAGGTAAAAAAGGTTTTAGCGGAGAATCAATTAGAGAACACGATGAAGTTTCGCGCTGATGTTTCGCGCCCACAATGGGAACGTAATTCTCTTGATGATAGTCTCGGTGTTTATGTGGTGGGCGACGGTTCAATTAAGGATTATCGCCAAATGGTTATTGACCGTTGTTCTAATGGTCGTCGTTTACTTTATGCCTATGGAACTACCGCGGCTCCTCATGAGAGCGCTTACCAACCTATTATGTGGACGTTAGATGCTTGGTCGATCGGCGCTGACGGTATTGTTCCTTGGCAAACGATCGGTAATGACGATTCTTGGAAAAATGGCGATGAATTATCGTTATTCTATCCTGCTGTTAAGGAGAGTAATGGGCAGATCGTTCCTTCTATTCGTTTGAAGGCGTACCGACGTGGTCAGCAAGACGCCGAATACCTGACCTATTTCCTCAAAGTTACGGGGCGTTCTCGCGAAGAGGTCGCCGGCGCTTTACGCGAGCGTTTGAATTTAGATAAAAAGTCGCATCGCAGTCTTTCGGAAGAAGATGCGGGCACCTCCTTGTATGAGGGCGCTACTGTCGACGAACTGCAAATGTTCAGAATTGAATTAGGTCAGTTCCTCAATGAAGTTACTAACAACAGGAAGTGAAAATGAAATCTTTGTTTACCTGTGCTATTGACGCCGTCATGGCGCTGGGATTCATTTTGGTGTTTGCAGTGTGTGAACGAGCCTATTCGGTAGACTCGCATGAATACTTTGAAAAGACTATTTTTGCTCCGGAAAATCCAGCCTTTGGACAATTGGTAATGGACGCCGAATGGAGGATTTGGATTCCGGCAGAGGTAAAAACGCTACGAGGAGTAATCGTTCATCAACACGGGTGTGGAGACGGTTCGTGTGATGGCGCTCGTACTGCTGTGTATGATTTGCAATGGCAAGAATTAGCGCGTAAACATGATTGCGCGCTAATGGCCGTTTCATATCGACAAGGCGAGTTTGCCTGTGAAATGTGGTGCGATCCGCGCAACGGATCTGCTCAGAGTTTTCTAGATGCGTTGAAATATTTTGCTGAGTATACCGGGCATGATGAATTGACTCGTATTCCTTGGGCTCTTTGGGGGCACTCAGGAGGGGGACATTGGGTGGGAAGTATGTGCCAAATGTATCCCGAACGAGTTGTTGGCGCTTGGTTAAGGAGTGGATGTCCTGATACTGTAGGGTTTACTTTTGACGACTTACCGTTCAGCGCTGCTGTTCTCGACGTTCCTATGATGCTAAATATTGGCAAGCACGAAGTTTCTTTTTTGAAGATCGTATGGAATTCTTGTTGGCCATATTATGCTAAAATGCGTGCAAAAGGCGCAAAGATCGGTTTTATTGTCGATCCTGGCACGAGTCACGAAACCGGTAATTCGCGTTTGCCTGCTATTAAATTTCTTGACGAATGTTTAAGTCTTAGACTGCTGGAAGAAAAGGGAAGCGCCGATTTGCTTCCTCCTCCTAACGGATTTGTCTTGGCGATCGACGATATTACCGATCAAGAAATTGGCTCCTGTTCAGAGGACATTCCGAAAGAATCTATTGACGGTATCGACGTTTATTCAATTGATGAACGACGTGCTTTTTTGAAAGACGGGCTTTGGTTTTTGAATAAAGAATATGTCGACTGTTGGCGAAAGTATTCGATAGATTGTTCGTTTGAAGATTTGACGCCCCCTCCTTGTCCGACAAACGTTGCGATCGATAGTAACGGCTTAATGACATGGAGTTGTCGCGCCGATCTCGAAAGCGGTTTAAAGACGTTTATTATTTATTGCGACGGTGAAAAGGTTTGCGAACTAGAAGGCGCGCCGGTTTGTAATTCTAGACCCTTGTTTCAAGGTCTTATGTATAGTGATACGCCTGACTTTTCTTTGAAGAAGATGGAGTATCAGATCGAGAAGTATGATTCTTCACGTGCCTATTCAATTGTTGCAGTGAACACGTGTGACTTGGTTTCTGCCCCCGTTTTAGCGCAAGCATTATAAGATTTGGCGTTAGAAGGGTGAAAGAAAATAGGGACGTAAACAATGATTAGTTGTTTACGTCCCTTCTTTATTAGAATTTAGAAATTCTAGGCATAAACTATTCGACGCTGTCTAAACTCTGATCAAGTAATTGTCCTTCAATTTTGACGACAGAATCGGCAAGTCGATTAAGCGCTTCCAAATAGTTGACCGACGCCTCGATGTATGAGGTACGAGCGGAGGATATTTCTAAAAAGTTGATTTGGCCCTGTTGATACGCTTGTTGACTCATATTAAAGAGCCTTTCCATATCTGGAATGATCTCTTTTTTATAAGCCTGTACCTCGGCGCGAGCGCTCTTGTAAACAGCAAATACCTCGGCAAAGTCTGTACGAAGCTTCAACTGTAAACGCTCGAGTTCTCGTTGAGCGGCAAGATAGTCGGCTGTTGCGCGTTGAATATTCCCTTGGTTCGTATCATTGACACGTAACGGAATACCTAACCCAACTTGTGCCAAAGTCGTATTGTCGGCAAAGTCGTAAGAGATGCCTCCTTCAAGAGAAAATTTCTTTTGGGGCGCTCGTTCATAGGCTAGTAGGGCTTGCTTTTGAGTGATTTCTGCGCGCTTTTTAGCAATTTCGGGACTGCGCTCTAATAAGCTGTCGAGTGAGGCGTTTTCATCTAATGGCTGATCTTCCCCTAATAATTCAGGGTCGTCGCTGATCTCGCCGATTGCTACATTAGGAGTTCCTAGAAGGATCGCCAGTTTTTTTTCTAAGGCTTCTTTTTCATTCAGACATTGCGTCAACACGAGCTTCGCTTGACGCGTTTGGTTTTGCATCTGAATGAAGTTCAGTTGTGTGATCTCGACGGAACCGGCTAGAATAGCCGCCTGTGCGTTATCTTCTGCTGCCTGAGAAATTGAGACGAGTTGACGCTGGAATTCAACTTTTTTTTGCGCGATCAACACTTGATAAGCGAGCGAACGAACGTCGTTTTGAATTTTGGCGATAGCAATTTGCTTATTCCAATTCAGAGTTTCGATTGCGCGATCGCTTTGTTGAACAAGTAACGCACGACGAGTTGCGTCGCCGAATTCTTGTTCAAGAACGAACCCTTGTTTGCCGGCTGAGCCCTCGGAACCGATTTCTTCACCTTCGTAACGAAGGACCGGATTAGGCCGAAGGCCGGCTTGAGTTCTAACGCCTCGTTCCGCGTCTACTCGATTCTCAGCTATTTTATAACTGGGATGATTTTGTATGGCTGTTTCTTGTAATTGTTTGATCGTAACTTTGAGAGAAGGGGAATGCGCAAAATTACTCGACGCTTGATAGGTCGGAACAGGCAAAGGTGTTGATATGGCTTGAACGGCGTTAGACGAGGGCTTTTGAGGAATTGTGAATTCATGTGGAATCACATTCTGCGCGAAAACGTTCGAGGAACAAAGCGTCAAAGCCAAGACGCTTACCTTGTAAACTAATATATTAAGTTGGGACGACATTAGTTCCTCTTAAAATATTGGATATGAATGAGGAAGCGCTATTGAGTGAAAATAGCGACTTCCCCATATTGTTTTATTATGGAAAAATTTGGGTTTACGATTCAAATTTTGGAGGAACTTCTGACAAAGATTCGCTCGTATTTGTAGAGGTCTCTCGCTCAATATAGCGAGCGGCCGCTTTTAAACCAAAATTCCAAAACAAGGCGGGACGGACGAAAAATTCGAGCGCGGTCGAAGTTATCAAGCCGCCGATCATGACCGTTGCAATTGGATAGAGAAATTCCCGACCCGGAAGGTTGGGAGCCAACGACAACGGAATCAGACCGATGATAGACGTTAACGCTGTCATCAATACCGGCGCTACACGTTCTCGACCCGCGCGTAAAACCATACTTTGCGTTAACTTTTCACCCTCGTATTGTACGAGGTGGAGATAACGTTCGAGTAACAGGATACCGTTACGTGAGGCAACTCCGCAAAGCGATATCATGCCAATGAGCGACGGTATCGTGCGAGATTGTCCGGTAATGGTCAACGCCGCTACTGCGCCTACCAACGCTAGAGGGACGATCGCCATCACCTGTAAGGCAAGGTTGACTGAACGGAACATTTTGAATAACAAAAGGAAAATTGCGAGACCTGATAGGCAAGACAAGGCTAACAGAGTCTTCGTTGCGTTTTCCTCGCTTTCAAATAATCCTGCTATGCGTAAGTCCACTCCATTCGCGGTGAGAGCGTCCCAGTTGTCTAACAAGATTTCTTCAATATCTTCTTTTACTTCCACCGCTCCGCGTTTACGAGGATTGGATTGGATAACTACTTGACGACGACCGTTTTCACGATCAATCTGTCCTGGACCTTGCGCTTGTATGTCGATATCAGCCAGTTCAGATAGAGGAACGACGCCACTTCCAAGCGTTGGGAAAGAATCAAGCGACGCAGACAAGTCGACGACGGAAGATTCTGAGGAATCGGCGCTTTTTATTGCGTTCTCTAACAAAGAACCGGAAAGCGTATTGGTGTTTTCTTTTTGAGGCAACCTAATAGACAATCGGCGAAGTTGTTCCAAATCTTCACGATAATTGTTTCCTAATCGCGTTAAAACTTCGATTGGACGCTCTCCTTCAAGCGCTTTGGTGGCTATAGAACCGTTTAAGGAGATGGCGATCGTCCGATCTACGTCTTCAGGCGTTAATCCGTATTTTGCCAAAGCGTCTCGCTTTAGACGAATTTGTACTTGGGGAAGATCTGCTTGAATCGGGTCTGCGCGTAACGAACCAACGTCTTCGACGTCTTCCAGGAGCTCTTGAATTTCGGATGCTGAATTACGCAAACTCATCAAGTTTTCACTATTGAGTTTGATTGCGATCTTTGCGCTAGTACCGCTGCGTAGGTGATTCAGCAGGTGTTGTAAAGGTTGATCGTAGGAGGTGATCGTACCGGGAATGTTTTCTGTGTTGATTACTTGACGAACGTCGTCGACGATATCATCGAAATTACGACCGTAAGTTCGGTCGACGGAACAAATAAATTCCGAGGTGTTGACCGGAACGGTGTGTTCGTCCATCTCGCTGCGCCCAGTTTTTCTAACGACTGCGTCGATTCCCTCTATCTTGATCAACTCTTCTTCAAGATGAGTCGCGAGCTCACTCGAGGTTTGAAGGGAAGTTCCGGGCGTAAGATCGAGATTGACCTGGATCGCGCCCTCGTTAAAGGCCGGCATAAAGTCTCTTTCCAGTGAAAGGAACATAAGAATACCGGCAAGTCCTAAGCCGATAGCGCATGAAATAATAATACCAGGGTTCTTTAAACTAAGTTTGATAGCGAGACCGGCAAGGTTTTGGACGATGCTAAGAAGAATACTTGTATTGGATTTAGGCGTCTGATTCGTTAACAACTTCTGTTTAGTGAAGCGACGATTTAAGATCCAGTGCGAGAGAGCCGGGGTCAAGGTCAATGATACTAATAGCGACGAGCCCAGGGAGACTACATACGCTAAACCTAAGGGAGCGAATAATTTTCCTTCTATTCCTTGTAAAAAGAATATGGGGAAGAATACTAGGATCGTAATCAGCGTTCCATTAACGACAGATTTACGGATTTCGGAACTAGCGCCAAAAACAACGTCAAGCGTTGACAAAGGAGAACCTTTTTTAGCGTTTTCGAGTAACCGCCGATTGATGTTTTCAACGTCCACGATCGCGTCGTCAACAAGTTCGCCGATGGCTACTGCTAGACCACCTAATGTCATTGTATTGATACTTAGACCAAAACCGGCGAATACGAGACAGGTTGTGGCAATCGTTGTAGGGATGGTGACTAATGTAACAAAGGTCGTTCTGAAAGACGCCAAAAATATAAAAACTACGATCGCTACAAGGAAGGCTCCGTCACGAAGCGCAGACAAGACGTTGCTGACTGCCAGCTCAACATAGGTCTTTTGTTGATACAGTGGTACGATCGTAATGTCGGGATACTTTTCACGTAGCTTTTCTTGAAGACTTTCTGCTTCTTTTAGTAACTCAGTTGTAAGAGTTCTTGCGTCTTGATTAAGTTGTTTTTCAACTGTTAAAACGACGGCCGGACCTTCGATTATGGTATCGTTGGACGATTTAATTGCTGCTGAACTGTCGCCGACAGCCACGGAAGCGCCTTCAACGACGTCGGCTACTTGCGAGAGAAGGATGGGGGGATCTGTTGTTCCTTTAACAGTTAACGAGCTTAGATCGTCAATACTTTTGATACGTCCGATTGAACGTACTAAAAATTGTTTGGGTCCCTGTTGAGTCAAGAATCCACCAGTTACATTACGATTACTTCTTTGTAAAGCCTCTTCGACTTCATCAACAGTAATTCCAAAGCGTAGAAGGTCTTCGGGACGTAACTGGACTTGGTATTGACGACGCTCGCCACCCATACAAAACACTTCGCTAACGCCGCTATGGGATAATAGCTTTCGACGGATATCCCATTCTGCGACGGAACGGAGATCCATAGGAGAGGTTTGTCCCGATTCTGAGTAGACGGCAAGTGTTAGGATCTGACCCATGATTGACGAAACGGGAGTCAGTTGTGGAAAGACTCCCTCAGGAAGTTCGTCTACGGCTTTTTGTATACGTTCAAAGACGATCTGACGTGAACGATACAGGTCGGAATCCCAAGCAAATTCGACAACAACTGTCGAAAGACCAACAACAGAGGAGCTACGAAGCGCCTCGACGCCGGTCGTACCGATAAGGGACGTCTCAAGAGGCGTCGTGACTAAGGATTCTACTTCTTCCGGCGCTAGACCCGGACATTCGGTCATTATGGTTACTCTTGGTCGATTAAGATCCGGAAGAACGTCGATAGGAAGGTTGGTGGCTTTATAAAAACCCGCTATCACCAATAATAGAGCCGCTATTATGATCAGGAACCGGTTAGATAGCGAAAAATGAATTATTCGATTTAACATTCAGATACCCTTTTCGCCAAAATTAGTGTTCGTGATCGCCGCAAGGACAAGCGCTTTGAAGTTTGCCGCCGCCGTTCGTAAGCGCCGCATAGAGCTGATAAGCTCCGGTCTTTGCGATTTTGGCTCCACTTTTGATAGAGCCGTCGTTGACGATGACGACTTCACGTGAATTTTGATATAAAACGACTACTGAACGCTTATGCCAAATAGGTTTTTCGTCTTCTTCACCTATATATTCAAAGAGAATGCTTTCGGCGCCATCTTGCGCAACAGCGCTGACGGGAACAACGAAGACGTTTTCAATAATATCCGACGTAATTTCTAGTTCACAACGTTGTCCGGGCTTGAAACGCCAATTTAGTAGGGGCGCGGATTCTGAATTGAGGTTTGGGGATTCACTACTAGGCGTGTCTAAAAGGTAGTTTTTCAAATCAATGAAACAGGCGAAAGTTCGTGAAGTTGGATCGAGTCTGTTTGAAACGGAGCGAATCGACAAACCACTGATAATGTCAGGATCTTGCGCGTCTTGATTAGAAAAGACGGCTGTAACTTCAGCATTGTTCGAATAAGCAGAATTGATTCTGGCTTCATCAGATTCAAAGGCTTTACCTTCGATCCATAATTCATGTAAATCGGAAACTATGCAGAGAGACGCACCCAAAAATACGGTCTGCCCCTTTTCAACGTTGATCTTTTCAAGTTGTTGATAATGTTCAACTTGAAGAAAATGTTCTTTGTCATGCGTTGGATGAAGATCGTTGGCGCCAAAAACGATTTCTGAATTTTTGTTTTCTTGTTCTGGAACTCTTACGATTAAAGACGTTAGTAGGTTTCTCTTTTGAATAAGAGTTTCATTCAGAATTTCAGCCGTCACTCCAAGAAGCATTAAAGCATTTTTTTGAACTTCGATTGCCGCTTCATTCTCCTTCATTTGAAGTTCGATTTCTCGCTGGGTTTTCGGTTCGATGCCGGTTGCAAGTCGCCCCAGTCGATCTTGTTCACTAAGAAGAAGGTCGCGTTTACGCAATAGAGAAAGAAGTTCAAGTTGACAGGAAGTTAATTCTTCATGTGTTAGTTGTATTTCAAACAAAGGTTCGCCCGGACAAAGCGCTTCGCCTTCTTCTGCAAAGATTCTTGTTACAACTCCAGAGGCGGGGGAAGGGACCGAGATCAATGAACGTCCGGGTTTATAACGCACAAAACCAGGGAAGGAAAAACTCTTTTGGTATTCTACCGGTTCCAATGTCAGCATTCCTTTTTCACCCGGTTCAATACCAATATTTTTTAAAGCTTGAAGGTTCAGGGCAAGAGCGTCGTTATCTCCATGAATGTGTTCATGTGCTTCATCATGCTCGTACTCATGTTCATGTGCTTCATCATGTTCGTGAGTTTCGTCATGCTCATGCTCATGCTCGTGTTCATGAGCTTCATCATGTTCGTGCTTGTGTTGAAGTAGATGAGCTACTGATTCTGGAAGGACTGAAGGAGCAAAATAGACAAATGTTCCTCCAATGAGAAAGGCAATAAGGAACACACCTAAACTGAAACTGTTTTGGGGCTTAGAATTATTCATTTTTTCTCAATAAAACGTTTTAAAATATTCTGCTTCAAAACGTTTACCTTTGGAAATGTCTTAAAAAACAATTATCCTGAAAGATTATCATTCAAGCTATTTCGATAATCTTGTAAGGAATAACAAGAGAGGACACATGGCAATTAGCGCTTATGTGTCAAAAAAGATATTGAAAGTGTATTCAAATCAAAAGAATACTAAATATTAAGAAGATTGTTTGATGATTGCGGAACCAAACGGAACGCATTGTGGAGATTAAGCGTTTAGGTTCTGAGGTTTTAATAAATGAAATGGAAACAATAGATTCTGTAAATGAAAGAACATCGGTTTGATTGGGTGAATTGAAAAAAAGAGAACAAGAGTTCTCGTGAGTTTCAATAGGGGAAAATTTGTCTAACACAGTGGTAAAGACGGAAAAGAGCTGCTGGTCATTTGAATGAATACCTACGGACTGGATACAAGAAGTACAAAAGTCGAAATGGTCTTTATGGAAATGTCCCAAAGAAAGAGAATGCATGCCAAAAGCGAAAAAAGCAAGCCAAATAATAATATTGGCAAAGCGATTTTTCTTAAGTTGGTTCATTTTCTTACTTGTACTTTGTAACGAAGGACTAGGTAAATCTCGACAAACAATAACGCCTATTCAATTATACATTGTGATTGCTGATTTCGCAAGATAAGAAATTTATTGAAAGATTGAGTTTTTCGTATTTCTCTTCTCGTTGGGAACTGTTGGAGAAAAATAACATTGTGTATAATACTTTATTATTATGGAGACCTGTGATATGACCAAAAAATCGGTGAATTCAAGTGAAAGTGTAGGATATATTCGTCCTGTTAGATCTTCAGATATTCCTGTTTTAGCGAATATTTATGCGTATTACGTTGCAAACACAACTATTTCGTTTGAATATGTTGTTCCGACAGAATCGGAATTTGAGCGTCGAGTAAACGCTTTTTCAAGTGTGTGCCCGTATCTGGTTTATTGTGAAGGCGACAAGATACTTGGATATGCTTACGCCCACCCAGCATTTGAACGTGCGGCATATAAATGGTGTGCGGAAACTACTATTTATTTGTCTAATGAATCTAGAGGTAATGGGATTGGGGGAAAACTGTATGACGCCTTGACAAGGATTCTTGAATTGCAGGGATATCGTAAGCTGTATGCGATTATTGAAGCTAGTAATACCCAGAGTTGTGCGTTTCACATGAAAAAAGGCTATAAATTAGTTGCCACTTTTCCTAATACTGGGTATAAAATGGAACGTTGGCTTGACGTCGTGTGGTATGAACGCGATTTGAATGGTTTTGATAAATCGCCGAATGAACCAACTCTGTATAGAAAATTGTCTCCGACTGTGATAGAGCAGATTTGTAAAGAGTGTTCTTTATGAGATTGTGAGAATATTAAACCGTCCGGTTGTTCGAAACCGGGCGGTTCTTTATTGATATCGTTATTGGATAATTATCGCGTCACTTTTCCAAAGCTCTTCAACCGATTTTTTTACGTAATCTAAGGAAACGTCGTGAAAACCGCGGTAGGCTATTTCCGTATAGATCTTTTGAATAATATCCGGAGTCAATGCGCCTGCATCCGAATACTTTTTGACATAGTTTGAAGCATTAAGCCTGTAATAATCGCTTGGAGGCGTCGCTGACTTAGAGAGTTTAAGACACATAGCGTAGTACGCGCTCAAGGAACGGAGAAGCGGGGTTATATCTGAATTTGAATGTCGAAGCCCTAATTCATAGTCCCAGAAGAGGTTCCAACAACGTATAACGCCTGTTTCAGAACCGGCAATAAGAGTTAGGCCGGAGAAGTCTAACGCAAGATCGCAAAATTCTCCGTCGACGCTCGTGATTTTATGAACTTCGGCACATTGGGATAAATTCCAGAATCGAATGGTTTTATCTTTTCCGGAAGAAACTAACCAAGTTCCGTCAGGAAATAGCTTGACTACGTTCACTTCACCAAGATGACCTGAAAGTTCTTTATACGAATCTCTTGTTGTATTCAGAAGATCGACAAGATAGATCTTGCCGTTATTGCAACCAACAACGAGCTTATTACCGTCGCTTGTTAGATCTAGAGTTGTGATCGTTCCGGAAAACCCTCCGATTTCGCGCATAGGAAGTTGACTTCTACCGTTCCATAATCTAACGATGGAATCATCTGTTGCCGTTACGAAGAAACTCCCGTCTCGGCTGAAAGTTAAAGCTCGGGTATAGCCGTTACCTACGTTAAGACGTAATAATGCTTCGTTGGTTGCCAGATCCCACAGTGTGACAGCGCCATTTGCCGTTGCTGTTGCAATTGTTCTCCCGTCTGGGGCAAATACTAACTTAGTTAGATTACGAACTTTTTCGGGTAGAGTTCGTAATCTTTTACTTGTAGCGAGGTCCCATAAAACCACTGTTTGATCCCAACCGCCTGAAATCAAAAAACGATTATTAGGTGATAACGCTATTGAACGGACCCAATCATAGTGATAGTCTAATTCTAATGCTGGTTTCCAAGCAATTCGTCTATTAAGCTTTTCGAAAGAGACGTTATTATCTTGGGAGTTAGGGTCTTGTGTGGAAACATTAGACCATAGTCGTATTGTACGATCTTTTCCTGCTGATACAAAGAAAGACGCGTCCCAAGATGAAGCTATCGTCGATATAACGTCGTCGTGTGCCTGGGTTTGGAAGATCTGTTCAACGTCGTCTAGATTTGATCTTGGAATTCGGCGTTCCAGGAATGGTTCAAATCGACTACGTTCGTTTTTCCAACCTTCTTGTCTTCGCACTGATGAATAAATATCGAAGAGTTTAGGCAAATCATTATTTTCAACGGCCAAGAGGGCGTCTTGATAAGCTGTTTCGAATTGCGCTTGACGCTCTTGTAATTCTTCCGATGAATTAATAAGGCATAATAAGTGGGGCGCGTGGATCTTTTTGGGGAATTTACATATTAAAGTAACGCTCCAAATCTGTAAAATATTACCTTTAGCGAGAGATACGATAACGTTCTTTTTAGGATCAAACCAAAGCGCTTCAATTACGCCGCCAACGGCATAAAATGTACGAACACAACGATTTTTTGTAGTATCCCAAATTTTTATAATTGAGTTGTCCCCACCCGTTGCCAACCACTTAGCGTCTACTGATACGGCAAAGGAGGTTAATCGTTGTTCGTTTTCTTCAATATGTTGATTTTTAACCCCATTATTATTTTCTATCGTAATTCCATTTGGGGAGGGAACAAAGGTAAGGGTTGCGAGCGACGCTTCGACATTATGTAAATGTTCTGAGGATAAAATGTTGCCTGTATTAGGAATAATTGTCTGCTCTTTGAGTTTATCCCAATCTTGTAATATGAATCGATATTGTCTCTTGGATTTAGAGGGACGAGAATCCTTTAATGCAACTTTGGAAGCGATTATTTCAGTAGGACAGGTTGAAGATAAATTCCACTTATAATCTTCGCTCACTGCTGAAAATATGGCGCTATTGTCTTTATTAGACTTTGGAATGAAGTTTGTAAGCGTCTGTCCATTGGCGGTCTTTAGTAGAGCGATCTTACCATTACTAAGTTGAACGAGAAGGAATTCGCCTGATTCCTCAACGTACAAAGACGGCGTTTTATTTTCGTCTTTTTTATGAAGCGTGTATTGCATTACGCATTGAGAGGCAAACGGAAGCAATTCATTGACTTCATCGAGTGAATGACGTAAGTCTTTACGGTGTGGCGCAATATCAAGACCGTGTTTTAGCGCTTCGATACACGATTTTAGGTTTCCTCTTTCTAAATGCGCTAGGCCGAAAACGTAAAATGACGATGGATCGTTAGAACGATTTTGGGTTAGATTTTGAAGGTGTTGGATAACCTGAGAATCGCGAGTCTTACCAAGCCGCCATAAAGCGAGGGCTTGATTAAACGCGATAAGAGGTTGGTTTGGAGAGGTTTTCACCGCTTTATTTAACAGTTCAAGAGCTTCGTCTGTTTTCCCAAGGTCTAATAGTGAAATAGCGCGATTAGAAAAACTTTCAGCTGTTTGTGCCGTATTTTGCGGTTGTCGACGGGGAAACTTCTCGCCAATTTCATCCTGATATATTTGGACGATTTGGTCCGCTATTACCTGCATTGATTCAGGACGTTCTTCAGGTTTCTCGCGGAAGCACCAGTTCAAGAGGTCTTTCATCCCTTGCGGCATGTTGGGACGTGGGGTTTCAGACTGCGATTTTAGAAAGACTTCAAAAACCTTTGCTGCTGTTTGACCGCCTTTTTTACAAGGGGAACGACCGTGAAACATTGCCAAAATTGAAATTGCCCACGACCAAACATCCGATTGTTTAGACATCGGCGTTAAAGTCGAAAGATCTACCGCGTCGGCGCCTCTATGTTTGCGTTCTCGATAGAGTCTAAAAGCTTGAAATTGTTCCGGAGAGCAATATGAAGGGGTCATGCCCTCGCAGTTATTGGCAATGAAATCTCTTGATTCAGCGGATTCAGAAACAAATTTCGACAAGCCAAAGTCAGTGACTTTGATTGTCGACCCCGCTGTCATCACGTTACTGGGTTTAACGTCTAAATGTAATAGACCTTGCTGATGAGCGTGTTCCAATCCCCAAGCAAATTGAATGGATGCGTCAAGGATGCGTGCGAGCGCCTCGCGTTTATCTCCCGCATAAAGACGTTTGTCTGTTATCCAGTCGTTTAAGGTACCGTCGGGGGCCAATTCTGCAAATAGTCGAGGAATACCGTCGATTCGTCTTACGAAGTAACAGGAAACAATATTAGCGTGTAGACCGAGTTCGATCCAAGTCTGGCATTCTCTTTCAAAACTTTCCTTACCAAACTCTGTAAGAACGACTCCCGGCTTAGGACTCTTGACGATCAAATCGACATTCCAGTCTCGACGTCTTACACGTTGTACGAGACCTACTCCTCCTTCGGCATAAAGTTTATCTTTAGAAAATGGAAGAACTTGACACATCCCGTCTAGTAGAGTTTCACCTACCGGCCATACGCCTTGCGGGATCTTAGGGAAGCGTTGAGCGAATTCGTCAATAATTGATTGGGAGAGCTCTAGATAATTGGAATCGTTTGGGGTAGGAGTGGCGTTAGTAGAGGTTGAAGAAAACTTTGAGTTGGAAATGGTCGTCTCTATTAGTTTAAAACTTTTACCGCAATTGGAACATGTAACAAATCGCCCGATAAGGTGACTACTAAGAAGATAGGTTTCCAAACAATGCGGACACTGAGTTTTAAATTGTCGAGAATCCATAATTTTATATTGAAAAGAATTTGCGATTGTTGAACTCAGCCGACTACTGTTACCCATAGGTTTTGTAGTCGGCTGTAAAAGACGACACGGCGTCAAAGTCTTTATGGTACGACGAACGTTACCGTATGAGCTAGATTATTGAGCGGTATACTCTTGATAGGCTTGTGATAAATCCTCAGGAGACAAAACGTCGTCGTGGAACAAAACACGGAAACTGAATTTTAGTGATTCGTCCTTGTTTAAGCGCTGTTCGCCGTTGGCTTGAGGATTTTGGGGTTCGAAATCACGCTGACCAAAAGGATTACTCGAGAACAGACCGTAATCACGAACGTGACGCCAAGCAGGAGCGCCGATTGAGTTAGGACCGCTGAGAACGGCAATGCCAGCGCGAGTTAAGGGGAAATCATTAGATTCGTCTTGTAAAAATTCTTGCGCTAGCTTATCGCCGGTCAAGAATTGTTCAACGGGACCCGTGTAATTGACCCAAAGAGAGCGTTTGCCCCAGGCTTCGTTTCCAGTTTCACCGGCGTCGTTTAGGATCGTGCCTCCCCAATTGGAATTTAATTTTTGTGTAGTCATTGCCATAGGGCTAGGAACGCGAATACCAAACGAACCTTCTTTGGTATCTCCAAAAATGACTCCATCCTCTAGTGCGAAGACTTCGATATCGAAATCAAGATATCTAACAGCCTTACCGTTAATCGACAATTGGCCAAAAGTAAGCTTACGTAGATCGCGGCAGATATTACGATTTAAAATATCATTATACCAAACGTTTTCTGTTTCTATCAACGCTGTGTTTTCAACACACACTGCTTTCAACAATTTAGTCTGCTTAATAACTGATGGCGTACCACCCCAGAAATCGCCGCCAAGTACGTTACCGTGATTGAACCACAAGGAACGATGGTGAGGATGGTCTTTAACTCCACCGCGTTCAGAAATGATAGCGTTTTGGTAGATCTCTTTCATTACGGGGGTCTTTTCCGCCTCGACGTCGACCTCGGAGATCATGGGCCAGGCTCTTGTTACGAGTGCGTGATTAGGGGCGCAAATAGGCCAAACAATTGGCGTGCCTTTAAAATCAGAGCGATAGGCGGCGTAAAAATCGCCGTCGATAAAAATTCGAACTTCATCATCACTGATTTTTTCGAGACTGATTTGGGATGAGCGAACGCCTTCTTCATTGGAAAAACTTGGGGCAACGCTTCCTACTATTAGAAGAAAGGCTACGAAAATATATGCTATAGAATTGAGCTTTTGAATCTGAACTCTTTTATTTGAAGTCACGTCTTTTCTCCGACACTAAATAATGACGCGTTGATAAAAACGCTAGAATAAGTGAAGCGAGCGTCAAGTCACAAAAAACAAAAAGGACTCTTAGAAAAGAATCCTTTACCGTATTTATGACGTTTAGCTACTTATTGTTTGGATATCGAATTAGCAAAATCCGGCGCGTTACCAAGGACTGTTAGCGTTTGAAGTATCGTGTTTAGGTGAATAAGCTTAGGACCGTATTTTTCAAAGAATTCGCTTAACTGATACTCATTTCCTTGAAGACTTTCGAAATTATCGTCAATGTCGTAAGCCAGATTCGTAAGAACTTCGGTTTGAAGTTTACCTAGACAATCGGCTGCCATTTTACACGAATTCGCAAGTACTGGATTCGCTTTTTTCCATTGAGCTAATTCGAGATTACGTTGACGCTGAGAGGCGGTCATCTGATTGACTATCTCTTGAAGCAATTCGTTCTGTCTTGTTTGGACTGTGATCAACTGACGCATCAAGTCAGAGAACTCAGCTTTGAAGTCCATACTCTGGGTAATTGTGCCAGCACTTGGAGGTGTAAGGCTATTTACTAATTCATATTTGAGTTCTGTTGACATTGAATTACTCGATTAAAATATCAAACGGTTTCACGTATGGAACAAATACGGAATGTCATCTGAGCGGCAAAATTCATCCGATTGAACCTCACTAACTATAAATTATACTCTCGTCTCAGGGTTCTTTGGATTTTTTCTAGCCATTTTCCAAAAAAACAATAATTACTTCATTGAATATTAGGAATCCGGTAAGGAAATTCTGTAAGTTTCTTTGAAGAAGGAGAAATATTAAAGAGGTTTGAAGAATTTTATGGTTGCTTTTTAAGAAATATGGACTAGAATCAAAGGTAGGGAGTTTCTCCAACAACTTATTTTTTGCCCGGAAGGTCAACCATTAGCGTGAGTCGACGTCATCAACGGCTAGTGCATGTGCACGCTCGACGTCCACTCGTATCGCAGCGACAAATTTCCTGGTCGCAATAATAATGGTGGAGAAGCTCTTTTTCTATTTCTTGTCGAAAACAGAATCATGCTTCCCCACCAACGTGTCTGATAAAACAGTGAAACGGGGCTCGTGTTGAGCTGTATCTTGAACGTTTACTTTTGCTTTCTAAGGCAGAGGATACTTAACGCGATAATACCCGCCGAGCAAAGAATGAAGATAATATCCATAAGCGTACTAGCTTTTTTGAAGGGAACGCCGGCTGCAATATCAAGAAGGAAAACAAGGAACAGAAGCGCAGAGATGGCGGTGGAGAAAAGACACAATACTTTGGACATCGATTTCTTCCTAATAATCAGCTGTAAACAACACGAACTACCGCATATTGCTTGACGTTGAAACGCTCTTTAACGAATCGTTAGCAATGCTAGCGCGAGTTCCCATATACTATCCGACACTGACTCGGCCGTACTAGAACTAGTATAATATATTTATGTGGGTTTTCCAACCGTTCTTAAAAAAATTTTGGGAATTGACTCGTGTTACAGGCATTCAACTATAGTTCATAAAGCGTTTCAAACTTCATAACCGTCAAACTTCAAAAATCCTGTTAGTTCATAGAGAGTGGAAGACGGATCGTGAAAGAAGTGCCTTTTCCTACCGTACTCTCAACTTTGATCTTCCCCGCGTGATCCTCAATGATCTTCTTGCATAAGGCCAAGCCTAATCCCGAGCCGCCTTTGCCGGTTTCGTCGGGACCTTGTTTGGTCGAGTAGAAGGCCTCAAAGATTTGAGGAAGTTTCTCTTGCGGGATACCGAGACCAAAATCTCGTACTACTAATTCGGCAAATTGCGGAGTTTCTTCACAAGGTCTTATTCTAACAATGAGACGCCCTCCGACGGGGGAGGCTTGGCGGGCATTTACGATAAGATTGATCAGTACTTGCTGGATTTGATTACCGTTAGCCAAGACCAAACCGACGGGTTCAAATCTCTTTTCAACGGCTATGCGATATTTGATTAATTCACGTTCTAGCAATAGAAGAACGTCGTTGGTAAGAGATTCAAGATCGATGGCTTCTTTACCCGGTTTTCGATTTCTGGCTAAACCAAGAACTACTCCAACTATTTTGGCCGCTCGATTGGAGGCGTCTAAGATTTTAGTGAACGCTTTTTCGCGAGTTTCGTCGTCTTGGTGACGTAAACCCATTTTGGCGTAGTTGATAGTCAGCGTCAAAATGTTATTGAACTCATGCGCTGTGGTTCCTGCAAGTTCACCAACTGCCGTTAGAGATTGAGTCTTAGTTAAGGTTTCTTCTAAGAATCTGATTCTTTCTTTAAGTTCGGCAATTTCTGCGTCACGAGGATCGTTTGACATCTAGTTCTCTCCATCTTCAGACGTCTTGTTCGAATAGTTTACCCCATCTTCTATGATGCTAGAGAAGCTCCGACAATTCAGGCGTATACGCATTACTCGTCCTACATGATCGCCAAAGGATATAATTGCCGATTCGACCCCCTCGCTCTTCGATTATCGTCCTGAGCTTTACGGACTTGGTATCTATTTTGGGGAATATTATTTCTTTTGACTTTTAATGGATATTATTTTTGTTAAACTTTGACTGTTTTGATACCTTTATTTATTTTGGAGCTGTAATTTGTTAACAGAGATAATAAAGTTATGGAATTAGAACTGTATTAGAATTACGAAGTGTATAATTAGAGTTGCGCTTGCATTACGTATTACGTAAAAACGATTGACTTTGAAGATTTCAGAAATGGTTTTCATTGATATTTTGACTAATCAATGCTTTTTTCTGTGTAATATATTAGTGGTGGTTTTGTTGTTTGCCATTTTTTATTCGTATCCTCTATACTGCCGTGTTCGAGCCAATAGGGCGTTTCAGAATGGATATTATGACATGGCTGAGCATTTCTTTTCTGCCGCTTTGAAAATTTCGTCGCGTGACGCTATGTTTTGGTTTGGGTACGGGGTTACATTGAGTCGTTTGTCTCATTATGAGAAATCCCTCAAGGCTCTTGAACATGTCGAAGCATTAGAACCGCATAGACAAGACGTTTTCCTTGAACGTATTGCTATTTTACGTTTACTGAAGAAACAAGAAAAGGCTTTAAAAGAACTTACTGAAAGGCTAGACGTTAACGCTGACGCTGACGAACTACGTCTATTACGTAGCGCCTTTGAGATCGAGTCTGGGTTGTACCTCAGTGCAGAAGAGGATTGTGATTATTTGATCGAGCATGGAGATGAGCGCTTCTTCGCGGAAGCTTTTAATAATCGAGGTTTAGCCAGACTAATGATGAATAGGATTGCGGACGCGGAATCCGATTTTGATACGTCATATCTGATTGATCCGCGTTCGAGTGTTGTTCGGGCATATTGTGCCGGCGTATGGATTCGCAGAAATTTACTACAACAAGCGGTTACGCTCTGTACAGCGACCCTTAATATCGATCCTGAATGTGCGGCAGCTTTATATTATCGCGGCTTAGCCCAAAAAAAGCTTGGAGATACTAAAGCCGGGGATGAGGATCTTGAAAAAGCTGAAAAATTTAACGTTGACTTTGTGCGTTTTGCTTAATTGATTATTGGAAACTTCGGACAGGTAAACACTTGCTTTACTATTAACCATATGGATACATTTTTAAATAATCGTGTTACAGTAGTTGAAGATATAAACGATCCTCGCTTACTTCCGTTCTGGAATTTGCGTGAGCGCACGTTACGGGGAGAATCGATCTTTATTGCAGAAGGCGCTTTAGTTGTTGAACGACTTTTGCGTTCGGAATTTGAGGTTGAAGCCATCCTGACAACTCGTAAAGAGTCAGGATGGGGGGAATGTATTGCGTTAGCGCCCGAAGACGTTCCCATTTATTATATAGATGAGCGTAAGACTGCTAACAATTTACTGGGTTATGAGTTTCATCAGGGAATCCTTGCTCTTGGAAAGCGGAAGGCTCTCCCTACGTTAACGCAAGGACTTGAGTTGTTTTGGCGTCAAGCAAGTGACAGACAGAGACATGCTTGGGTCGTATTACCTGACGCCACGAAACCGGATAATCTTGGGTTAGTTTTTCGTTGTGCTGCCGCTTTAGGTGCAGAGGCTGTTGTATTAGGAGAACGTTGTTGCGATCCTTTCTCAAGAAGAGCGTTGCGCGTTTCTATGGGAGGAGTACTACAAACCCCTATCTATCAAGCAGTTGATCTTCTCAACGAAATTCGAGAAGTACAAAGGCGTTGGAAGATTCCTTTTTACGCAACTGTTTTGGATGAGGGAGCCGTTTCATCATATGATTTCAGTACTAAATGGCAGGAGTCGAGTATGGCGGCTTTTGTTTTTGGTAACGAGTACACTGGGATGACTCCTGAACAGATTGCTGTTTGCGATCACAAGCTAATGATTCCTATGAGACCCGACGTAGATTCCTTAAATTTGGGAACCTCGGTAGGAATCTTTTTATATGAGTTTAATCGTCCTCGTTGACATTTGTCTAATAATTCAAGGTTATTGTGATGAATTTGAAGCGAAAAATGCTATAATGAGAATCGGAGATTTCGCTCTTTCTAGTACGAGGCGAAATTTCATTACCCGCCTATTTTTTATTTAGAACTAGGAAAGTTACGATGAAAAAAAACTTAGGGGTTTCTTCTGCTCTTTGCTTAGGAATGTTGTTTTGTGTCGGATGTGGAGAATCGGTAGCTCCTCCCACTGTCTCGGAAGAGGTGGCAGCCGAGATTAAAGCTGAAGAGGAAAAGCAAGCGGAAGCAGAGGCTGCGCGAGAAGCTGCAGGCGATGAATACGAAATGAAAGTTGCCGGACTTCACGCTACCGGCAAGGGGGAATATGGCGTAACGTCTGAGGAACCAATGTCCATTGTGACCGTTCCTATTTCCACATATTTCCGTGCGCAAGAAATGGCTGTCTTTAATATGCAGATTCCATCTGCTCTTAATCTTTTCCAAGCTTCGGAAGGGCGATTTCCCGCTTCGGAAGAAGAATTCATGCAGAGTATTATCAGAGCAAATCAGATCGTCTTACCCAAACTGCCTGAAGGCGATACCTATGTATACGACGTTCCTTCCCATACTTTAATGATCAAAACGAAAAAATAACGACTATCATGCGTAAGTAGGATGGTTGTTAGGGATCGATTGGGTTATTTATGGGAGCAATTATTGTGAGACGTTTTTGTTTAGTATCTTTCGTAATATGTGTGACGTGTTGTTTTTGGACTAACGCGCAGGCGGAAGAGTTACGCGGTAAAGACAAGATTGTTGATGAACCGGTTATGGGAATCAACTTAGCCGGTTTGTGCGATTGGAATTCTGAATTGCCGTTCGTCGACGTTTTTCGTGAAACGCGACAATGGGTCAGTCAACGTGCCGGAGAGGGTTGGGGGAAGGGACCTGAGCTCGAACTAGACGAGAATGGCTGGGTCAAGAAGTTAGAAGAAGACTGTTGGGCGGAAGTTCCGCTTTGTACGATTCCTGACGGACATTATCCGGCTGGAATCTATACCGTCATGTATGACGGAAAAGGAAAACTTGAGTTTGGAAATGCTAAAATCGTATCTGAACAAGATGGGATTATTGAGATCGACGTCGACGCCAAGAATGGCTCCTTCTGGGTTCGGATCAAAGAAACGGATTCGCAAGACTATATCAGAAATATTCGCGTTTATTTACCTGGTTATGCCTCCGAGACTAGTCGTGCTGAGACCGGTATTTGGAATCCGGAATTTTTAAATCGTTGGAAGGGGATGAAGATCTTTCGAACGATGGATTGGCAAGCAACGAACGGTTCTAAACTCAAAGTATGGTCAGATCGTCCACGTGTAGAAGAAGCTGTTTATTCACGAGCCGGTATGCCTTACGAGTTGATTTGTGATTTCATCAATCACACTCGTGCCGATCTTTGGATTTGCGTTCCCGACGACGTTGACGACGAATTTGTTCGTAATTTGGCGACGCTTCTTAAGACTGAGTTGGATTCGCAAAAGAAGATATATGTAGAATACTCCAATGAAGTTTGGAATTCCCAATTTGAACAGAATCATCGTGCGGCTCAAAAGGGACGTGCGTTAGGGATGGCTGAGTCTGACTGGGAAGCCGCTTGGCTTTACACTGCTCGCCGTTCCGTTGAGATATTTAGCATTTTCGAGGACGTTTTTGGCGGTACTGAACGTCTGATCAGGTTATTGCCCTCGCAATCGGCAAATCCTTATGTTAGCGAGCAGATCGTGAAGTTTGAAGACGCGTGGAAACATGCGGATGCGTTGGCCATCGCTCCTTATATTGGCTGGAGTGTTTCGGCGGATGAAAAGGACGAAGCTATCGGTTTAGGCCTTGATGGCGTTTTAGACCGTCTTGAAAATAAGATCTTACCTGAAACCATTGATATCATGAAGAAGCAAAAGGAGTTGGCTGACAAATATGGACTAGCGTTAGTCGCGTATGAAGCCGGACAGCACCTGGTTGGATTGTGGGTTGCCAATGATGATGAGAACCTCAATAATATCATGATTTCCGCTAATAAATCTGAACGCATGGGAGAGATTTACGAAAAGTACTTCAAGGCTTGGGAAGATATCGGCGGCGCTGCGATGTGCCATTTTTCTTCTGTTGGGGGATGGTCGAAGTGGGGCTCGTGGGGGCTGATACAATACGCTGATGAAACAACAAAGGATTCTCCTAAGTATAGAGCGACACTAGAATGGGCTGAAAAGTGGAATAACCGTTGATTTGAGTTATCTTGGGTAATGAAAAATAAAACGCCGATCTTCTCAATTGAGACGATCGGCGTTTTATATGGGAAGACGAGTTGGCTCCGTTATTGACGCTTATTATTAAAACAATGTTTCCTACTTTGTTCAAGCAGACTTTGTGCAATTAGATCGGCGGAAATAAGGGCTGGGTTCTCCGACGTGTCAACAAGCTCGGAAAATTCCTCGATGGCGTCAACGAAAGCATTGGAGCTCGTTCCAATGTTATTGATGGATACCGAACCTATCGACGACCATATGCCGACGCCCTGATTGTTAGCGTCAATAATCTCTATGGAAACGACGTATTGTCCGTCTTCAGCGTAACAATGCGAAAAATCTTGCGCCATTGAAGTGGCGTCTGAGCTTGATAACCCGGAGCCGTCGCCCCAGTCGATTCGCCAATTCGTAATAACGCTATTCAATGATTCAAGAGAAAGGCGGACCATTCCGGGGATCGTGTTGAAAATAGTCAGGTCCCCTTGAACGGAAGGAACGGGATCAAGGACTGGCGCGTCGAATTCTTTGGTCGTTGTTACGCCGTTTCGTGTTTGCATTGAGACGATCTTGTCGGCCAAAACCACGGACGAGTTTATCCAAAGAGGTTCGCCGTAAGAAATAACGTCGGCGTAACCGTCGTTATTTAAATCCCACCTCGTAGTTCCTTCCGTGGCGTGTTCATTAAGATCGACATAATTATCGTCGATAAATCCGATGTGTTCCTTGACCTTCAATTCAATGGACGAACAAGTCGTACCGTTCCAAGAGGCCGGACTGGAAATGATTTGTGGTCGTATTTCGATCTCGCTAGGAATATTACCGAAGTTTCGGTAATAATCGTGATTGATCGTGGCGGTAATAGTTTGAGCAACGTTGTAATTAGACGGTGTGAATAGTAGAACGTCGGTAGAAAGTTCAACGGCGTCGCTACTCTTCAAGTAAATGATAACGTTTTCGGTGGGCGCTTTCTGAAGAGTTAAAGAAAAACTACCGTTTTCGTTAAATGAAATATTAGCGTCTGAATCGGGTAGGGTGGTAACGCTCTTGGAAATAGACGCTTGTTTCGTTACGTTGACGATACTTTGAACGGCAAAAAATTGCGCGGGCTCCAAAAGAGGACGTTCTTCATCTGAAATTGCGATAGTCGTCCAACTCAGGTCCATTATTTTAGCCCCCACTTTACCGGGAGTGGCAACGATCGTAAGGTAGATCGATTCGTATGGACGAAGAATGAAAGATTCGTTGAGGTTAATCTTCTCATTTTCAGGAGTTGCTGCGAAATACTCAAAAATTTGAGAATCTGAATTCGAAGTAACTACAAAGTCGGAGAATTTGAACGACGTAGCGCTCGTGTTTTTGATCGTTACGGTCTTCATTATTGAGTCGTCGATCGTAGTAACGTCGCCGAAATAAATTCCGTTTTCGATGAGTTCGTAGTTTTCAGAATCAAAGAGAACGATATTACGGTTTTCTTTAATTTGGATTTCTGAATTTGCCACGTTGTGAGTCAAAACTGTTGATGAATCAAAACTGGGCGTACTGGTAGCGTCTTCCGAACAATAGTAAGCGGCAACAGAGGCGGTAGACGCGGTGTTGTACGAAAGTGTTGAGGATTGGAATGACGCTGAACCGTAAGTGTAGAGAGCTCCGCCATTGAGAATAGCTTCGTTATGCCATAGCGTCGAACTCGTCAAGGAAACCGAACTGCCGTAGGTAACGGCTAATGCGCCGCCGTTATTGGCTTTATTGTAACTTAGATCTGAATTCGCCGCCGTCAAGGTTCCGCCGTTATATACACCGCCGCCAAATTCTCCTGCGATATTGGAATCCACAGTAACGGAGTCAAGATGAGCGGTTCCATTATTGGCAAGCGCGCCACCGGAACCGTCGGACGCTGTGTTGGCGCTTAGTTTGGAACAGGCGATCGTAATAGAGGCGTTAGGATAATTAAGAATCCCGCCGCCGGCTCCATTGAGACCTAAGGCTGTGTTGTTCGAAATTTCTGACTGAGCGAGGAATAGCGTTCCTAGATTAACGAGCCCACCGCCGTTTTTTAGAGCAGTGTTTTGAGAGAAAGTGGAATCGACTACGGACAACTTTCCTTCATTGAAGATAGCGGCGCCTTCTTGCGCCGAGGAATTTTCGACGTTGACTCGAAGAACCCACGAACTCATCTCGTTCTTACCATAGATAGCGCCGCCAAAATTCTGGGCTTGGTTTTGATCAAAATCTATGTCGCGGATTTCGTAATAGTACGTAGAACTGATCGCTCCGCCGTTTTTACCGGCTTCATTTGAAGAAAATTCTCCTAAGGTTAGGAATAATGAACCGTCGCTATAAATTGCGCCGCCGTTGATCGATGCGGTGTTTTGTTCAAATATACCGGACGTTATTTGAGCTCCGGAGTTAAGCCCCATATAGATCGCGCCGCCGTTTTGAGTAGCGCTGTTATTGGAAAAAACAGCGTTTTCAACGGATAGCGATTCGGTGTCTTGGTAGATAGCTCCACCGTTTACACCGCTGTTATTATGGAACCTTACGTTATTCAATGAAATTTCTTCTTCGCCGTCGACATAGATTGCGCCTCCGGATTCGGCGCTTGTGTTGTTAGTGAAGCCGGAACCGTCGACGGTGAGAGTGGTGGCTGTGGCGTAAATGGCTCCGCCGTCGCCGTCAGAGGCGATGTTGTTACGGAAGGTACAGCCGTTTAGGGTTACCGTACCGCTTTTAGCGTAAACTGCGCCGCCGAGTCCGGAAGAGTTGTTTGCGAAAGTTGTATTGATAGCGGTGAAGACGCCGGAGTCAACATAGACTGCGCCGCCAATCGATTGAGATGACGACGAGGTATTGCCCATGACCAGAGAGTCGATGAGCGTTAAGGAACCCGCTCCAACATAAACGCCGGTTCCAAGACCGGAGGTGGATGTGTTGTTGACTATCGAACAGTTAGACGCCGTCAGATTACAGTGTTGATTAAGTTGGATGGCGGATCCTTTGGCATTGGCCGTGGTTGTTTGTCCGTTAGTCAGGGTCAGATTAGTTAATGAAACAGACGCTGGCGAAACTGCAGTACCGCCAAAAACGTAGAGAAGAAGCGAATTCTTTCCCTGAATAGTGACGCCCCCGACGTCGGACGCATCGATATTAATGCTCTTGGACAAAACCTTCAGAGACTGGTTAGACGAGGAAAGCGTGACAGTTCCACCGATGGAGAATTTTATCGTGGATGAAACCGTTTCGCCGGTCGACAGCTTTTGAGTAGCATAATCGATCGCTTCTCGTAAGGTTATTTTTCCATCATTTACGTTGGTGACGTCGTCTAAGGATGTTACCCAGATCGCTGAATCTTCAGTTTGGTTTAACGACGAGGCGGCTACGAGAGAACGATAGTCGGCTGTTGTCGTTGACAACGCTAATAGTTCACGACGTTCAAGCGTTTCAAATCGAGCGATACGGCGTTTAGATTCATGGCAAGCAACGCTATTTTTAAGCGTTTTTTTCGATTGGAATAGGTTCGAAAGACGCATTAGGATCTCCGATTACGCGTATAACGTCGTGAATGTGTGCTTGGGATGAGCGAGGGAATAGGAACGCCCCAATACCTGCCGTATTATAACGACCGTATTTTGTTTTGACAATTCCTTTTTGAATCGCCGAGTTCTATCATTATAGATGACTTCAGCGTTTAAAAGTTGCGTCATTTATTTTTTGGAACGCGGTTTGTTGATTGAGTCTATCCAAATTGTAACAGGACCGTCGTTCACTAACGCGACTCCCATATTGGTCTGAAAAACGCCTTCTGCCGTCGTTATATTTAACGCTTGAAGTTCGAGAATAAATTGGCGATACAAAGTGTTGGCCAACTCCGGCGAAGCCGCTTCGATGAAACTCGGTCTGTTTCCTTTAATACAATCGCCGTAAAGCGTGAACTGGCTGACGACGAGAACTTTTCCGCCAACCTGTTCGAGATTGAGATTCATTTTACCTTGTCCGTCGTCAAATACTCGTAATCCGGCGACTTTTCTCGCTAAGTATCGTGCGTCTTCTATCGTATCGTTTTGGCCTACGCCGAGTAAGACGAGAAAACCTTTTTCGATCTGTCCCGAGACTCTATTATCTTCGTCTTGTTGAATTACTTTAGCTTGGGATACACGCTGAATGCAAGCTCTCATTACGTTTTCTCTTTCATAATTAGGAAGATCGTGTTCGTTTGGGCGTTTGTTATGAGATTTGATTTTCTACAAAAGACAAGAACTCGTCAAGATTGATCGTTTCGCAAGAACGCTGCTTATTGATCGGTTAAATAAGTTGAGAAAGACGTGAAAGAATTAACAACAGTGAAGGAGGGAAAAGTAGTCTAATAAAAACGACAAGCGAACGATCTAGACAAGACCGTTCGCTTGTTGTGGAAATTTATTCCAAGAGTATCATTTTTCGCTTTTCGTCGGAAACATACAACTCACGCGAGGCGAGTCGGTCGGAACCTCAATCCTTTTAGTTCCGAGTGTTGTATGTTTTCAGACAAGCCCTAATTCTTTCTTGGAACCAACCAAGGAACGAAGGCGTTCGGCGAGTAATTGCGTATCAAACGGCTTGCGGAACGTTTCGTTGATGGCGGAGCGATCAAAACTCGTGCTACTTCCATCATCGGGAAGGAGAGCGATGAGAATGATTTCGCCAAATTCGGGATTACGGCGCAAATTCTGGCAAATTTGCAAAGCTTCGGCGCGACCGATCGAGAAGTCGACGATGATGCAGTCAGGATGGAAGCTTTCAGCTTGAATACCGGCGTCAAAACCGCTAGAGGCAACGGCAACCTTGAACTGACGATCTTGGGGAAGGTCGCGACTTACGTTTTCGATCAAAACTTGGTCTTGAGCGACGATCAAGACCTTGGCCAATGTTTCATCTTCGAGGTCGCCAAGAGGCATACCGTGTTCCTTAAGGAACTTGATGAGACAATCGCGCGGAATGCGTCGGTCTTGCGAACCGGGGATGCGATACCCCTTGAGTCGACCGGAATCGAACCATTTGCTAACAGTACGAGGGGCGACCTTACAGATCTTAGCGACCTGACCAGTTGTAAAAACCTTCATTGCAGGCTCTCCGAATAATATATACGCATAGTATCCAACGAATTTCTCAAAAGAGAAATTTATGCCTTCGTTAAAACGAGTGGAACATCCTGTCCCGCGCTCGATCTAACGCGTTGTTGTGAGGCTAACGAAAAATAATTGGCGGTTGAGATCTCTCCTATTGCTCCGTTTTTAAAGGGAACAATCGAGATAACGACGCAAACCTACGAACCGATTTTCGCTTCTTTAAGATCTGCTCGATCTTTCCACGGCGGAAACTACTTTTGAGTGTTCACTTCGTTTCGCTTTCTCAATAACGGCAAATTCGCAATTCTTTCTTTAGTTTTGTTTGCTAAAAAAGAAAGTTTTGTTATATGCGACTTACTAGGAAGAACTGGTTTGATTGGAACAACCGATATTTCTATTTGTTGTCAATCTTGCGTCCCGATTGGAAGATCAGGAGAAGTTCTCCGCGACGTTACCTTAAAAGAGAGACAAACCGTCTCCATAATGCGATCGTAAAACGATCGGCAATGCGTGATAAAACGAGCCCCTCGGAAAATTTCTTTTCTATGGGAAAGGACGTTTAACGCTGTTGCACGGGGATTATCGACTAGGTGCATTGTAGGAATTTAAGGTTTTTCAGTTTTTTTCGTATGGAATGATTGTAACGATTATATCAATGCTTTGTATCGATTGTACTGAATGTGATGAAAAATGATTTTTCGGATTGTCAAAATAGTAGGGCTCTAAACGGTTATAATATTCGCGTCAAAGTCTTTTTGTTCTAAAATCAATTTGGAGTGTGTAACGTTGTGTTTTTCGGCGTAACTTGTAATGTGATAGTCGAACGATATGTATTGCTTCACTGGGCTGGTTATGCAGAGGGGCTCGCTCTTGGCTGTTGCGTGAAAAACTTTTAAACGTTTGGGGCGTTGATAATGGAATTTGGTTTTGGGAAGGACGGGGGTATGGATAATATTGGTGAAGTCGAACAAGTCGTTGTTGCCGTAAAATTAGGGACGCCCGAGAATCAAATTAAATTAGTGCAGTCCACCAAGGGAGTTCGGGAGGAAGATCTTGATTACATCTTAGACATGGCGGCGCGTGTCGATCTATTAGATGGGCAATACCGTCGTGATAATCTCTTTTCTGTAGTTGCCCCTAGTCGTCTTTCTATTATTGGGCGTCTGACGCCTCGGACGTCAGATGAAAAATCGTCCATTTCCGAGGCTTTTTATTTGGAGTGTCTTATTGTTGATTTCCAAACTTTTTATCGCTGTGGCGCTAATCCCATGACCTTGATATCATGTGCGATGTCGAGTGGAAAGTTTAGTTTATATAAACCCGGTAGAATACTTTGTTCCTTTGAGTTGCCCGAACGGGAGGGAGAGGTAAAAGAGCAAGATTTGCGTAGAATAACGGAAAAATCTGGAAAACGTGCGCTGATCGTTCTTCTTGATTCTATTATCAACAATACGCATACCTTTTTTGTAACAAGTGAGGTTCCAGCTTATAGGCTTGTGACGGCGCTTTATAGTTTGTTTCCCGTTTATTCTCGGCGTTCGTTGACATTTTCTGTTGACGTATGTTTTCGTGGAGATACTTCTTTTCGATTTGTAGGCGTAACCAGGAATAAAACAGAACGCGTTTTTGATTATTTCGACGTGTTCCTGGATCTACGCGATATTAAGAGAAATAGAGAAGAATATCTCGTTACGAACTCATGGAGTTCGGCTATTGAAAAATTTGACGTTTTAGAATTTAATAGCTTTTTTGCTCTCTACTATTTGGCAATTATTAGTAATAGAGAATTGTGCGAAAAAAATGCCCTCGCCGGTGAAGAACCATATTTGGATTTGAACGACCTTGATTGGGTAGGGCGAGATTTTCGTGATTTTATAATGCATATAGACGAGGCTGAAAACGCTGAGATCGAGGAGTGTTTTGATGAAGGTGAAGACTGGAAAAATTTCGCTGATTTCGAAGCGTTAAACAGCGATGATTCTTGGAAAGGATCTTGGACTGACCGATCGAGAGATAGTGAAGCTCCTATTTCCTTTAGCGACGAGATCAATAGATTTGTTAACGATTTGGAATATCGTGACTTGTTATCAAAAAAATCGGGATCGGTAAAGGCTAGTAATGGAGATGACGAAGCGGATGACAACGAACTAGCGAATGAGCTCGATAAGACTTTCGATGACATTAATGAAGAGCTGCGAGCTCTTGGGGTAAAATTTTCCGATGAGTTTGTTGCGAAGCAGAACTGCTTGAGTCTTTCGCCGTTTGCCATTTTATCTGCTGAGTATCCCAACTATAACGTTGAGCTCCGAAAGCTAGACTGTATACTCAAAGACGTTTGTGTCGGACGAGGGAACGACGCGGTTGAAATGTTGGAAGAGATGTGGAAGGGGTTGTTGAAGGAATGGAACCCCGACGTGTTGGAAAGAATTCGGGGGGCTTATATTAAATGGTTGGAAGACGCTTCCGAGCATGTTCTAGAGTGGGACGCAGAAGATGCGGTAATAAGTTCGATTGGGCAATTGGAAGTGTTGAGGATTCTGTCAATCATATCATCAGAGAATAAGTAAGGGCGTTGAAAATTTTCGAGGTATTGACGCATGAGGACGTTTTTGCGACAAGGATTATTGGGAGCCGCTGTCACGTTGTGTTTTGTGTGGAACGTCGATGCGCAAGAACTGACTTCTCAAAAAGACAGTGTGACTAGAATAGAGAGTAAAACTGTTGTTCTTCCGGAAAAATCGAAAGACGGCGAGGAGGTAGAGGAAGATTCGTTCGACTATACCTCATTGTATGAAGATGCGTCGAATCTTCAAAAGATGAACAAGACTTCCCCTATTTGGGTTTCGAAAGATCGAAAGAATGTTCTTTTGGGCGGGGAGATCTGTTTACGAGAAGGTCTTCTAGAGTTCTTCGTGTGTCGAAAAAATAGTAAAGAACATGAGTCTATCATTGCGTTAGATATTCCTCCTCACTTGATCCATGCTGCGTTATTGGCAATCGGCGCTAAGCAAGGGACTCCCGCTAAATACGAACCTAAATTTATTCCGCCTTCCGGAGAAGAGATCGAGATTGAAGTGCGTTGGAATAAGGATGGGAAAACAATGGTCGTGCGCGCGCAGGAGATGATTTTAGAAAATGATTCTCAAAAGACTATGCAAGCCGATTGGGTTTTTACTGGCGGTCTATTTGGCGTGGATCCTGACGGTAAAAAGTATTACCTAGCCAATGTGACCGGCGAAGTTTTTGGTGTTTCAAATTTTCCCGGTTCTGTTTTAGACGTTCCTTTCGAGAGTTCAAGCGACAATTCTTCGCTCTGCTATACGCCAAATACGAAGAATATTCCTCCTGTTGGAACAAAAGTTCTTTTGGTACTTTCACGCAAGAATGAGAAGTAACGCGACTCGATAGAACGAAACATTAGATTGACGGCTAAGGAGAAAGATTATGGATTTTGGTAATAGCTCGTCCGAACATGATAAAGGCGGAATCAATTATCATGAGGATGAGACGCTTCAAATACGAGAAGATAAAAGTGCGTTTGTCGCCGCTAGAACCGGATATCTAATTCTGGCGCTTTGCATTTTGTTAGCGTTGGCGTTAACGCCGTCATTAGGTGAACGTTGGGCTTACTCAACGAACAGAGGCGCTGAAAAAGCGAAAATGGAAGCGGCTGAGAAGTTCTTAGCAGAACATCCTGAATCGCTCGAGAGCGTTAAGGTGTCGTATGTGGCTAAGCTTGTGGAACCAAGTGTGGTCGGTATAAAGACCAATCTTGTGCAAAGCGATTTCTTTGGTAGTACTGTGGCTCAGGGACAGGGCTCTGGCGTTATTGTCGATTCGACGGGGTATATTGTTACAAACTTTCATGTAATTTGTGAACAAGGTCGATTGGTCGATGGTATCGAAGTTTGTTTGAGCGACGGTAGTAGCGTGTCGGAAGGGATCCGTTTGATCGGCTTTGACGAAAAACTTGACGTCGCCATATTGAAAATTGAGGCAAACGGGCTTTCTGCTATTAAGTGGGGAAATAGCGACGAGTTGAATGTAGGAGATTCGGTTCTAGCGCTCGGTAATCCTTATGGACTGGCTCACACGGTGACGAAGGGGATCGTGAGTGCGAAAGAACGGTTTGTTTATGATGAAAACGGCGTGGCGTCGCAAGAGTTTCTTCAAACTGACGCCGCCGTCAATCCTGGGAATAGCGGCGGCGCACTAGTAGACGAATTAGGGAGATTAGTTGGTATCAATACCGCTATCTACGGTCAGCAATATCAAGGAATCAGCTTTGCTCTTCCTGTGAATCGCGTTCGCGCCGTTTATGACGAGATTCGTAAGCAATATTCCGATACTACGTTTGATAGATAGTTGAACTCCTTTTAACTGATTGGAGACGTTGCTTAATGACTTTGACTGGATTTTTAAGATTAGGTTGTTTAGCGTTAGGTTTAGCTATTGGAACGCCGGCTATCGCGATCGATAACGACGTCGACGCCAAGACGAAAGAATTGTTTCAAGATTTGAATTTTGAACGCGGTTTTCAAGTTGTCGACGGGCCAAGAACGGTAGGTGTTTTGAGACTTGCTGTACCCGGTGTTGAAAACGGGAAGGAAGCTGAGAACGCGGAGCCAAGTTGGAAGTTGGCTCAACATACCTCTCGATACGATCTGACCAAAGGGGAAAAACTGGTGAAGAAGGATATTTCATCCTCGAGTACCCCGGGACAACGCGTTGCTCTGGAAAGAAACGCGGAAGGAGAACTGACGCTTTACTTAGACGTTTCGACGGAGAAAGAATACAAGGCGCCTCGGAAGATCGGCGAACCATGGATACATTTGTTGTTGGTTCAAGATTTTCCGATTGGAGAGCGCGTTTCGTTTGGAGACGTTGATTCGCTGACGTTTTCATGCGACGCTCGTGTTGTCGAGTGGAAACGCTTGATGACCGACGAGGAATTTGATCCCAATGCTCATGCGACCCAAGCTTCTGTTTATTTTGCGATCTCGAATGACGACCCGGATTCTCCGGATTATCGTGATTACATCTGGTTTGGCGTTTCTTTCTTTGACGATCGAACGGAAGTTCAGTCGCAGTATATTGAGATCGACGGCGATCCTAAGACGATTGGTACTGGAAAATTGATATATCGACTAGGTGAACAAAAGACGATTGACGATCTGATGGGGGGAGTCAACCCGTATGCTGGAAAGTGGACGCATATCGAGATCGATCTTACTGAATATATTGGCTCTATGTTGGATGCGGCAAGAGAACGCGGACTTCTCTCGCATACTACCCCCGATCAATTAAAGCTTTCACATTTTAATTATGGTTGGGAAACGCCCGGTACATATAAAGCTTCACTAGCGATCAAGAATCTACATTTGACCGCTGTTTTAAAGTAAGATACCGGTTTTAACGTTGGATTTGACGAATATGGCGTCGTGGCTGTTAGCCGCGACGTTTTTTGTTTGATAAATGCCTGTATTGTTTGTTTGATTTGCTTATTTTAACAAGAAAATGTTAAATAATATTGATTATATCAATAAATCCGAAATTATAATTGTATAGTTTTTTTGTGTTATGCCGATTATGATAGAGAATGGGCTCTGAAATGCGGCAAAGAAGACGCCAAAAATTAAAATTTGCTTGATTTTTAACGATAAAACAGTTAAAATGAATATGGCTTATTTTTTGGCGAGAAAGCCGAAGGGAGTTGGGTTTTCGCGACGACGTTGTGTGCGTCGACTGATGGAGGAGATCTGTCGTTCGCGTTTGTTTTAGCCTTGACGCCGAGCGCTAGCAATTCCATGACGGCGGCGTTGAGAAGACAAATTTAAAAAAACAACGGAAATTTAGAGGCGCTTTTATGGCAAAACGACTGAATTATCTTGGGATCTTGAATAAGCAAGGTTTGTTGAGCGTTACTCAAGTTCAAGAAGCCCAAGAACTCATGAAGAAAACTGGTTGCAAGATGCCCGAAGCGTTGAAAGAACTCGGGTATGTCACTAGCGATCAGATTGCGCGAGCCATTGCGGAAGAACATGGAAAACAGTACGTCGATCTAAGCGACGTCGCGATCCGTCCCGCCGTTATCGAGTTGATTTCGGAGTCGATCGCTCGCGAAAACTGTGTTTTGCCGTACGAAGAAGACGGCGACGCCTTGATCGTTGTTGTAAGCGATCCCGACGATGTTGAAGTTTTTGAGAAGTTGCGTTTTATCTTGCAACGTCCGATCGAAGCCGTTATTTCTTCTCGCGAAGCGATTCAGGAAGCTGTAAACCAACATTATGGTCAAAACGTTGGCGAGTCTGCTGACTCTATGATTCACGAAATGACCGACACGGCTATCAATTTCACGCAAGTTGAAGGCGAAAGCGGGAGTGACGGTACGCAAGCCGGTAGTAGTTCCGAGAGCGACGCTCCTATCGTTCGTTTGTGCGACCAGATCATTGCCGAAGCGGTTCAGTTGCGCGCGTCTGATATTCACATCGAACCGTTTGAAGATCGCGTGCGTATCAGGTATCGTATCGACGGACGTTTAGCTGAACGTGAGGCGTTGCCGAAACGTTTCCAAGGCGCGTTGATGTCACGTTTCAAGATCCTTTCTAAGCTAGATATTGCTGAAAGACGTAGAACGCAAGACGGTCGTATCAAGTTGACCATTGGTGAAAAAGAATTAGACTTGCGCGTCTCCGTTATTCCTACCAATCACGGTCAATCGATCGTAATGCGTATTTTGGACAAGGATAACATTCGTGTAAGTCTCCTGCAACTCGGGTTTGCTGAACGCGACTATAAGCGTTTCACGCAGCTTATTGCTCGACCTAACGGTATTATCTTAGTTACCGGTCCGACGGGTTCCGGAAAGACGACCTCTCTTTATGCGGCGTTGAACGAATTGAACACGCCTACGCGTAAGATTATTACGGCGGAAGACCCTGTCGAGTATTATCTGCCCGGTATTAATCAGGTTGAAATTAAACACCAGATCGGTTTGGACTTTGCCGCGGTTATTCGTTCTATGTTGCGTCAGGCGCCTAACGTCATTCTCGTAGGCGAAATGCGCGACTTGGAAACGGCTTCAATGGGGATTCAGGCCTCTCTTACGGGCCACTTGGTTTTCAGTACGCTTCATACGAACGACGCGCCTTCCGCTATCACGCGTCTGGTAGATATGGGCGTGCCCGGTTATATGGTTGCAAGTTCCGTTATTGGTATTATGGCCCAACGTCTCGTCCGTTGTGTTTGCCCGAAATGTAAGCGACCCTATACCCCGAGCGAAGCGGAACTGCGTATGGCTCATATTACTCCCGAACAAGCCGCGAAGGCGACGTTCTTCAAGGGGAAGGGGTGCGTTAACTGTAATAAGACCGGTTATCGTGGGCGTCGCGCTATTTTTGAATTGATGTACATGTCTCCCAAGGTTCGTGAAATGTGCTTTAAGGGAGAGCAAACTGCCGCGATTCGACGCGTGGCGAGAAGTGAAGGTATGCACGTCTTGTTTGAAGACGGTATCGTTAAGGCTATGAAGGGAATCACCACGATCGAAGAAGTCGTCCGTGTCGCTCGTCTTGCTGAGGACTGATCGTTCGACTTTAAAATTGGGGGTAAGGCTTTACGTCGGTTTATTTCGTTGCGATGCTACGTGTGAAGACGCTTGGGCTTTCATAGGGGGAGCGAGATTCCGACGTGATAAAGGAGTATAAGGAATTAACGAATGGGAACGATCTTAATTGATAAACTGTTGGAAACCGTTGTTGTTCGCGGCGCTTCCGACTTGCATATTGCCGTTGGGCAACCTCCTGTGTTACGTTTACACGGACGTTTGGTCCGCTTGGAAACGAAATCGCTCGAACCGGCCGACACTGTCTCGTTGATGAAGAGTATCACGCCTGGACGTTGTCAACAAGAATTACAAGAACGCGGCGGTACCGACTTCGGTTTTGCTTTTGGCGATAAGGCGCGTTTCCGTGTTTCCGTATTTAAGCAGAAGGGTAATACCGGTATGGTATTACGTCAGATTCCTAACGATCTGCTTTCTATGGAGCAATTGGGAACTCCCCCGGTCATGAAGGAACTCATTCAACGTCCTAGAGGTATGATCCTCGTCACCGGGCCTACGGGTTCCGGGAAATCTACGACGTTGGCTGCGTGTATCGACTGGCTCAATACGAATGTTGACCACCACATTATCACGATCGAAGACCCGATCGAATTCTATCACCATCACAAGAAGTCGACCGTAAACCAACGTGAAGTTGGCGTCGACGTCATGTCTTTTGCGGACGCGATCCGCGGCGCTTTGCGTCAGGACCCCGACGTTATCCTCGTCGGTGAAATGCGCGACTTGGAAACTATTGAAGCCGCTATTACCGCGGCTGAAACGGGCCACGTTGTATTTGGTACGTTGCACACTACGGGCGCGCAAGGTACGGTAAACCGTATTATCGACGTTTTCCCAACGAACCAACAAGAACAGATCCGCACGCAGTTGTCGACCTCCATTATCGGGATCCTGTCGCAACAGCTTTTGCCTCGTATCCAAGGTGGTCGTGTCGCCGCGTACGAAATGTTGGTCGTTACCTCCGCTATCGCGAACCTCATTCGTGAAAACAAGACGTTCCGTATCAACTCGTCTATTCAGACCGGGCACAAGCTTGGTATGCAGCTCCTTGACGACCATTTGTTCAGATTGTGGAAGGATCAGATCTGCACGAAACAAGACTGCTTGACTAAATCTAACATGCCCGATCAGTTGGCTGAAAAGATGCGTCGTTGGGAAAATGGTCTTGGAACTCAGGATCAAGACGAAGAAGAAGAGGAATGATTTTTCGTCGTTCAATAAGATGAATAGCGCGCTCGATCCATAGATCGAGCGCCCTGTTTGATAAAGAGTAGGCAAGGACGCCAAAAGCCGAATGGACTTTGGGTGATAAAATTAGTATTTGGCGCTTGATTTGCTTAATTAGAAATAGTTCTCGATTCGAATGATTTTCGCAAGAAAATCGATACGAACTGTTTCAAAACGATACGTTTCACGTCGTACTTTTAAGCAATGAGTAAAACGCTGTTCACGTATATGGGAACGTTTTGAGCGTCGGATAAAAATTTTTCCTGGAATTTCGGCAATTTTTTGGGAATAGCGCGAACAGATTTAAGTTTATCGACTTGTGTCCGGTAGGGAAAGTCGAACGAGTTTCGATCTGAGAAGCGGAAAAGATCTTCGTCGCTTTGACGAGAGAGATTTTCGGAATCGGGAGACAGTAGAATGGCGCGTAGTTTTGGTCAAGTTCTTATCGACCTCGGGTTCATTGACGATGAACAGCTCGAGCTTTTGAGAGAAGAGCAGGAAAATCGTCAAAGCGAGTTGTTGGGGCAGATCGCCATCAGCATGAACATGATCACTGAGGAGCAGGTGGCGCAAGCTTTAGCCGAACAATTGGGCTTGCAGGTCGTCGCCGTTTCCGACTTGACGATTCCGAAGGAAGTCTTAGGCCACTTAACGGAACCTATGGCTAATCTTTATCGTGTCATTCCGCTGAGTTTTCGTAACGATGTTTTAACGATTGCGACTGCCGATCCGCAAAACATTTCCGTTATGGACGAACTGCGTAACTTCCTCGGGTATCAGATTCGCCCGGTCGTTACTACGGTCAAAGAGATCGACGTTGCGCTTGAACGTTACTACGCGACCGACGACGGAGATAGCGTCGAGTCGTTGATCGAAAGTATGAAGAACGACCAAAAGTTCATGGAAGAACTTGAAGAGTCTGCTAACGGCGAAGACTTGACGAGCGCCGAGTCCCTGGCTGAAAGCGCCCCCGTTCGTAAACTCCTTAATATGGTCTTCCTCTTGGGTATCAAAGACCACGCGAGCGATATCCACTTCGAACCGTTCGAAGACGAATTCAAGATTCGTATCAAGGCGGACGGTACGTTGTACGAAATGGTTCCTCCTCCGCGACACTTGGCGGGCGCTATTACGACTCGTATCAAGGTCCTTTCTAACTTGGACATCGCGGAAAAGAGACTTCCCCAAGACGGTCGTATCCGTCTGATGGTTGCAGGACACCCGATCGACTTCCGCGTTAGCGTTCTGCCGACCATGTTCGGCGAAAGCGTTGTTTGCCGAATTTTGGATAAGTCCGTCATTTCGTTGGATTTGAATAACGTCGGTATGTCGCCTGATTTGATGGCGCGTTTCCGTGAAGTTATCGAGTTGCCTAACGGTATCGTTCTGGTAACCGGTCCTACGGGTTCCGGGAAGACGACCACCCTTTACGCCGCGTTGTCGGAACTGAATGTCGTTACTGAGAAACTGATGACGACCGAAGACCCTGTTGAGTACGACATCGACGGTATTGTTCAGATGCCGATTGACGCGGAAATTGGCAACACGTTTGCCCAGTGTTTGCGTTCGATCTTGCGTCAGGACCCCGATAAGATTCTCGTCGGCGAGATTCGTGACCGCGAAACGGCGCAGATCGCCGTTCAAGCATCTCTTACGGGCCACTTGGTGTTCAGTACGTTGCACACTAACGACGCGCCTAGTACGATTACGCGTCTGAAGGATATGGGGATTCCCGAGTTCCTTATCACCGCTACGTTGCAAGCTATTTTGGCTCAGCGTCTTGTGCGTCGTATTTGTCAGAAATGTCGAACCGAGATCAGGCCCTCCGAAGAACAATTGGCGGAACTTGGACTCACGCCCGAAGAAGTTGCAGGTAAGCATTTCTATCACGGCGCCGGTTGCGACGCATGCAATAACACAGGTTACAAGGGACGTACCGCTATTCACGAGTTCCTTGTCGTCAATGAAGAGATCAGAAACATCATCTTGCGTAATGGATCGGTTGCCGAAATGGCGGAAGCCGCAAAGCGTAACGGCATGATCACCCTTCGTGACGCCGGTATGATCAAGGTTTACGAAGGAACGACTACGATCGAGGAAGTCGTTCGCGAGACCGTTCTTGACGCATGACATAGCAAAAGACGGAGACGACGTTTGCTCGTCTCCGTTATTAGGAATACGCGAAAACGCTTGCCGCATTGCGGATTTGTTTGCTATTTTGGTAAGATTTCCGCCTAGGGCGTTGAAAAAAAACGCGTTGTTGACTATACTTTGAGATAGAGGCGTTTTTATTTCCTATGAGTTCCCGTCGTAGGAAACGTTTTGCGTAAGACACACAGTACTTTTCGATGATTAGAGCGTCGGTCGAGAAACGATCGGCCTTGAAAACGACTTGTAAATTGCCGCTGTAATTCCGTTCAATAAGGTATTCCCATGCCGAAATTTAAAGTAGAATTCGTCGACGCCGCCGGTAAAACGACGAAAGAAATTATTGAAGCGTCGACTGAAGAGGAAGTTACCGCAACTCTAAAGGAGAGCGGATATCTTGTTACCAAGATCGCTCTTCACAAAGATAGAAAAGTTGCCAAAAAAGGTAAGGCCAAGGGCGGAAAGTCGTTTTCTTTCGGAAAGGTTAAACCCAAGATCCTCCGTGACTTTACGCGTAACTTATCCATTCTTCAAGACGCGGGTCTACCGATCTTGCGAAGTTTGAATATTTTGCAACAACAGTCTAAGCCGGGCGCTTTGCGTAACTGCTTGATCGACGTTTGTTCTGAGATCGAAGGCGGTTCGAGTTTGTCCGAAGCAATGGCGAAGTGTCCGAAAGCCTTTAACCGTTTGTACGTTAACATGATCAAAGCGGGTGAGGCGGGCGGCGCGCTCGAAACTATTTTGCAACGTCTCGCCGAGTTCCTTGAACGTTCAGAGTCGTTGAAAGCGAAGATCAAGTCCGCAATGACTTACCCGGTCGCGGTACTTATGTTCTCGATCGGTATCTTGATCTTCATTATGACGAACATCGTTCCGAAGTTCGAAGATATTTTTAAGGACTTTGATACTGAATTACCGGGCTTGACTCAGTGGCTCATCAATATGTCCCACATGGTCATGCAATATTGGTACCTGATTCCCGGTATTCCGATCGGTATCTGGCTTTTTATCAAGATTACGACAAGTTTCTCCTACATGCGTTTCGGATGGCACTTGTTCCTCTTGAAAGTTCCGATTTTCGGTATCTTGCTTGAAAAGACGGTCGTTGCGCGTACCACTCGTACGCTTGGTACTTTGGTTCAATCCGGCGTCCCGATTTTGGAAGCGATCCACATCACGAAGGAAACTTCGAACAACGGCGTTTTCGAAAAGATGTATCAAAAGATCCTCGAAGCGATTCGAGAAGGCGATACGATCGCGAACCCGATGAAGGCGAATTCGCGCCCCGGTTTCCATCCTGCGTGCCTGTTCTACTTCTTCTGCTTCCTTGGCGGCCCGATCGGATGCTTGATCTACATGATGAAGCTTCAGAATAAGATCTTGGGCGATATCGTCGTCAACATGGTCGACGTAGGTGAAGAAACGGGTGAATTGGACGCGATGCTTTACAAGGTCGCCGACGTTTTCGACGACGAAGTTGAGGTATATACCGAAGCTTTGATGAGTATGATCGAGCCGTTGTTGATCATGTTCTTAGGCGTCGTCGTTGGTACGATCGTTATTGCATTGTTCCTCCCGATGATCAAACTTATCGAAAGTTTGTCGAACTGAGATCGAAGAACATGCGCGCGGAGGATCTTCGCGCGCGTGTTGAACTAAAATAAGGAACTACCAGAACTTCTGCGTATCAAAAGAAATAGTTGCGTAGAGTTTATTGGATAAACGGTAAGGTTGGCGTAGAACGACAGTTAGTTGAGTTCGCGCGGGATAGAAACGGGATAACATGCGTTCAAGTAAATATTACAGCGGCAACCATGCGTTGCGGACCGATCGCGCCGGTTTTACGTTGATCGAGATCCTGATCGTTATCGCGATCATTGGTCTTCTAGCGGCGGCGGCGTTGGTCGCGCTAGGCGGCGCTCGTGGATTCATGAGAAATGCCACCGCGAAGATGCGCGTAGACGACTTGAGCCATTCTCTGGAACTGTATAAGCAAAAGTTTGGCGAGTATCCGCCTGATTGTTGCGCTTCCGATTCTGAGATCCAACGCCACATTTTGAAACGTTGGCCAAAGGTCTTGAAGACCGGTAATGTGCGTAAAATGGTCGATTTTGCTCGCGCCGAGATGCAACGTACTCCCAGTTCTGCACTGATCTTCTGGCTTGCCGGTCCCCCCGATCAAGCTGATAACGGACCGGAATTGGTTTACGACGGTTTCCTTTCTGACGCCACTAATCCTTTCGGCTTGGATGCTTCGGGGAATCGTCTCCCATACGACGATATCAGAGACGAACCGACCGAGACTCCTTTGATCGAACTCGTTTACGATTCTGAAGGGAATAACAGCGGAAACTATAATAACGACGGTTTTGCTTTTGGCGGGCACACGATCGCGTACTTCCGAGCGGTTCAAAAAGGCTACGAAGGAAAAGGGTTCTGTCGCCACAATGAAGGCGACGCCATTCCTTATAAGAAAAACGGTCGATGGTTCAATCCTGATTCCTATCAGTTGATCCTGCCCGGTGAAGACGGACTCTACGGAACTCCGGATGGCGCTCACGATGAGGAAGAGGAAACTTTCAACGGACGCGATCTGACGATAACGGACGGTAGTAGTGAAGAGTCAATGACCACTGAGGATTGGGATAACGTCACTAACTTCACCAATGGAGCCACATTGGATTCTGAACGCGAGTGATTGACAAAATAAAGTTGATCCTAGCATTGTTCGAGAGATTTAGCATTTTAGCCGACGGGTGTAGCGAATGAAAAAACAAAGCTTGAACACGCAAAGAGAGGTTCGAATGAATCGCCTCAGGAAGCGCTACGGTTTTACGTTGGTTGAGTTGTTGACCGTTATCACTATCATGGGGATGCTAGGGGCGATCTCAATTACTACTGTTCGCGGAGCCGTACAAAGCGCAAAAGAAACGCAAACAAGGACGACTGTTGCGAAGATCGATAGCGTGTTGACCGGTATTTATGAAAAATACCAATATCGTAGATTAGAATCGCAAGGTAGTACTATTAAGGAACGCGCACTTTCCCGCTTATTGAAAACGCGTGACCTGTTGCGTTGCGACCTGCCTTGTACGTATGACGAAGTTGATGTAAAGTCGACGCTGAACAGAGATCAACTTTCTGATTATACGCCGCTACAACAGGTTTATCGACGTGAGATCGGTATTGCCGCAAGCGCCGGAGCTACTGATTTCCCAAATATCAATGCCGAACTTTTGTATCTGGTTGTTATGAACGCCGATCCTGAGGCACGTGCGACTTTTTCGGATAGAGAAATTGCCGACACCGACAATAACGGTCTTTACGAGTTTGTAGACGGATGGGGGAACCCTATTAAGTGGATGCGTTGGGCTCCCGGACTCCTGATGAGCGATCGTCAACCGACGTGTTACCGTGACGACGCGCTAGTTGAGAAATTTGATGCGGATCCCTTTGATCCGTTAGAAGTTGTTCAAAGATGTTGGGATGACGGACAATTTTCATCGGGTGATATTAGACCGGGGTGGTTCCTCGTTCCGTATGTCTACTCTGCTGGACCGGACGGTGAATACGGTCTTGTGACTCCCGAGGTTTTTGGCGACGATCCTAGTAATATGAACGATCCGTTTACGTATTCGCGCTATAATGCCGATTCAACTGCCGGATCTCCTGACGGACTGAAATATAAAGACAATATCGATAACCACACGTTGGTAAGGTGATAGAGCAATGACGTCATATCGACAAAATAATGCGAGCCGAGGCGCCGGTTTTACCTTGGTCGAAATCTTGGTCGTTATTGTGATCATCGGAATGTTGGCAGGACTTACCACCAGCGTTCTTGTGAGCGCTAGACGGTCTGTTCGTAACTCAGTCGTGTCGACGCAAGAAGCGCAGTTATCGATGGCTTTAGACGAATACAAGAACAAGTATGGCGAATATCCGCCTGATATGAGCGATCCAGACGCCGTTATGCGTCACATCAAAAAAAGATGGCCGCGTTACAATGTGCCGGACATTGCGACCTTCTATAATCATGTGGCTCTTGGTTGTCGCATCTCGAGCGGCGCCTACGGTCGGAATGAGAATATGGGACGCAACTACGAACCTCGTGGCGAGCATGTTTGGAACCTTCGTCGTTACGTGTCTTCGTTGGTTTTCTGGCTCGGCGGCTTGCCTGACGAGAATGGGATTCCGAGCGGGTTCTACGCAAACCCTAAGAGTCCGTTAGGCGTTGATAAAGACGGAAATCTTTTGGGACGTCCTGGTCGTGCTACTCGTGAAAAACCTTTGTATGCTTTTGAGCGTAAAGAGCTTTCAGTAGTTGGATGGGCAGACGGTTACAACGGTGGTACTACCGGTAACGATGTTGTCTACTATCCTACGGCTGAAAGCGAATTATGGGACGACTCGATCGGCGCTTACGTTTATACTCCTGCTTGTACCCAAGGCGATTTGCCGATCATGTACTTCCGCCCCTCCGTTGGGATGGGCTATGCTGATAAATATGTCTTCTGGGGGGAAACTGCGACAGAAGGCGTCACGCAAGCTTGTCCGTATGCTAGGACATTGGACGGCGCTAATACGGTCTGGTACGAAGCTAGACGCTTCCAACTGGTTCATCCTGGCGTTGACGGCTATTTTGGCGCTCTGGAGATCGATGGTGGAAGAACGGGACTTCCCGCGACTCAGCCTAAGACTAATTGTACTCTCGAAGACGACGATAATATCACGAACTTCCTTGAAGAGGGTACGTTGCAGAGCGAGTATAAGGACGCCAACGGGAACTGATCGTAATGTGACGAACGTTGATTCTAGGAGAATTTCGTACGTCGACAGACTGGATAAATAGTGATTTCGCTTCGATTGCGAAGTAGAGTATAGAGTAAAAGGCGGGAGCCAACGATGATGCGAAGATTTCAACCGCGCAATAAGCGAAGCGGCGTTACGCTGATCGAACTTCTTGTCGTCGCTACGTTGATGCTGACTTTAGCGGCGGTAAGCGTTCCGGCGATCAAGCCGATGATGGAGTCGCAAATGACGTCCAGCGCCGCTTCCTCTGTTTCTACTTATCTTAATCGAGCGAGATCCAGAGCGATGATGACGGGAAGACCTTGCGGCGTCGTCTTTGAGTGTTTTGACGGTACGTTCGATGACGGTGGGACTCCGGACGATGATAGCGACGACGCCGGTTCCGCTTGCGTTGTTATGCATCAAGTCGAGGTTCCCCCTTACTATTCAGGTCTTGAGCCCGGCGCTACGGTCACCGTTCAAGCCGGTAATGACGATGTTGTTGTCGATCCTGAAAGTCCGTTCTTTGGGATGCGTATTCGTCAGTTGATCAATAATAACGATCCGTACTGGCAATACATGGTTAGCGACGAGGTGGCGCCTGAGATCCAGTTCAATAATTGCGGTCCCTTTTATCCCATCTATAACGATAGCTACATTGTGAAATTACCGGGTATGGAATTGCCTTCGCGACTTGAAACTCCTTTCAAGGTTAAGCGCGATCCTCGTCCCACTATGACCTCTCCGATCGGTCTACCGCAAGGCGCCGTCGTTGATCTTGAATACTCAGGCGACGAGTCCAATGGATTCAAGCTTGGTAGCGACGTTACCGTGATGTTTGGGGCGAGCGGCGAAGTTTTGTACGTCGAAGACGGTTACGGACAGTACATTCCTACGGAAACGTTGTATTTCCTCATTGGTCGTTGGGAAAGAATTTCCGCGCTTGGATTTGATGAAGATCCTGATACCGGCGAATATGTTACGCTTGCCGAGGATGGCCTGTGGAACTATGAAGACGGAACAAATTATTGGCTGACTATCAATCCGAGGACTGGACTTGTGTCCACGATGGAAGTTAATCCGCCTATGAACTTTACTCTTGGCGATAATGTCGAGACAGATAAAGTTAATGAGTCGCGTGAATATGCCCGTATTTCTAAACGTAATCTAGGAGGTCATTGATAATGGCGGTTATGTCGGTTCGACGTTATGCGACTAGGTCCTGTCGCAACGCTATGACTTTGATCGAGATTATGTCGTCGATCTTAGTCCTGTCTATTGGACTTGTCGGCGTTCTTGCCGCGATCCCGTTTGGCGGTTTTCGTTTGGCACAGATGAATGAAGCCGACTACTCTTCTTCTGTTGGACGTGTCGGCGTACGATTAATGAAGACCAATGATTGGGCGAATCCCAATAATTGGTATCTTAAGAATAATACGACCGGAGCTGTTTTTAGTTCAAATCTTAATTCAATTCTTGTTGATGGATCGAATGAACTTACGGGGTTGAATTTAACATATCCGTTTTTGATCGATCCGTTAGCTAATACAGCCTATTCTCCGGTCTTTTATCCGAATTGGACGTCGTCAAATGTTCCGCCGTTTTTTTTCACTTCGGTGGCCCCGATAATTGGAACGGACAATCTGGTCAATGCGCTCTCTATGGGGCTGATCGATCGATACGAACGTGCCTTCTATCTTCCAGACGACGTCGCTAGCGGTTATGATTTGAACGAGGACGATATGGAATTCCGGCCTCGTATGGAGATGGAAGATGACAACGTCGTTGGTAATGGCGAGATTCCGGCTTTTACCGGGCGTTATTCCTGGATGGCGACTGTATATCCGCATTCGAATACCGAACCTTTTTATAATTGTTCGCTGAGTGATATCAATTCGGCTGATTTTGACGTAGTTGTTTTCAAAGACCGTATCATAAAAGACGAACGTGTCGTGAGCGCTACGATCGACGGTTCGGGTTATCAGGGAGGGACTGTCACGCTTGATCTTTCTACGATGAAGACATCTGAGTTACAAGATTGTGACGGTACGGATTATGTTCGAATGTTAGAGCAGCTTGAGAACACGAAGTTTTTGGCCTTGATGGGAATGGACGACGTCCCTGTCGATGGAAATTATCCATATTTCTGTCATTGGTACAGGATTGCTAATTATTCGGTAGTCGATGAAAATTCTAACGGCGACCCGTTAAAGATTCGTGTTTCGTTGATTGGTCCTAATACGCCTTCGTCTTGGACGTTAGGTGGAGGGAATGCGAATACCGTACGCGCTTTGTTCTTCCCGGGCGTTGTGGGCGTCTATTCTGGATCGACGACATTTTGAAATATAGTGTAGAAAGTCGAGTACCGATAAGTAAGCCTTACCGGACGTCAATGCCGACGCCGACGTAGACTATAAGGCGAACGCTGAACGCGTATCGCGTTACAGCCGACGCCGGCGTTAAGTTTTTTGGGTATAACAATCAAATTTATCAAAGATTTTTTGATAAGTTGTGATAAAATAGATAAAATTGCGTGAAACATTCCGCTATATGGAATTGTTTGTGTTAAGACGCGTCAAATAGAATAATGAGATGCGCTTTTTGTCCTTTGGTTCGGAGCGCAGGCGATAGAGTGTTAAAGCGGCGTATGGGGCGGCGTGTGCGTTCGGTCGGAGCGTTCGTTCACCCCGTTGCGATTGCGAGGAGTCTTGTCATGAAACGTCAAAACAGCGTGCGGCGCAACGGCGCGGTATTGCTCATGATCCTTGGACTGATGGCAATGTTTGCTATCTCGATCCTGACTTATATGGTCGTCACGTCCAATATGGCGGAAACCGCTCAGAACTCCGCCAAATTGGACGCCACGCTTGAAATACCCGCGCAGGAAGACGTTGAAGCGGCGCTCAAAACTGTCGTCATCGGTTCGAACAACGAGCGTAACCCGATCGGACCGTTTAGTATTCTTGAGAATATGTACGGCGATTGGAAAGAGTACGACGGCGATTCTGAAGACTCTACGACCCAATTTTTAGCGAATATCTGTATTTTCCCGAATTTGGGAATTGCCACGGTCTCGCCCGTTAATGATATTTATGGTAATGAGTTACGTGGTATGTCTGACGCTGACGCTCGCGCTGCGATGATGTCTTTGTTTGAGAATTCCGGCGGTGTGTTGACTTTTAAAACTTACCAAGATATGCCGAATGAAGACGCTGAAAACTATTGGGCGTCTGACGTAGAAAACACCTCTGCTTTTGTTCTTGAAAAAGTGGTTACTAATCCGACGAACTTCTTTTACAAGGATGGAACCGCCGGCGCTTATTGGAATGAACACTATAATGACGGTATTGTTTCTTTCGATGATTCGAGTAACTTCTCGCCTTGTGACGCGTGGCATTTCAAAGTTGAACTTACCGACGATTTGCGTCGTTTTGTCGACGATTTGAGCAGCAATATCAATACCGACTTTAATGAAGCTCAGCCGCAGGTTTTTGTTCGTTTGAATCGTCCTGCTTACAGTGGTACCGGCGCAGGCGGTTTTACGCCCGGTGAAGCGAAAGACGCTACGATTCCGTATGAGCTTGCTACGAATAACGCTGTTATCAATACCTGCGGTTACATGGGACAAGAGCCTAATGGGTTCCGTATTCCTTTTGCGTTTTGGGCTAATGCTGCTGCGCCTGACCTGCGTCCGTTCCGTATGACCAATGGTTCCAAGATGGATTTCCGTGCGTACTGGGCCCAGTTGGCCGATGTTAATTACGACGCTAATTTGCTCGACGCTAACGGAGGTGGCGCTGGCGGTTTACGCTATTCGTATGAACCAAATGGCGGCTTTTGGCAGATGGGATCTGCTGTTACGAGTGGTTACCAAGATGATAGTTATTTGGAACCGGTTCGTATGAACCCGGCTTATACCGCTCCTGATAATCGTACGATGTTCTTGGCGCACTTTGGCGGGCCTATGACTATCGACGGAGAGCTTCCGGAGATCACGCCTTCGTTCCATCGTCCTTCCGTATTTAATACGTTAAATGGTGGTTTCCTTGGCGCTTACTATGGAGTTTATCAAGCTGCCGGTAAGAATAACAGCGCTTGTGAACAACTTCTGAGTACTCTGATTCGTAAACTTACGCCGCGTCCGCTTCCTTTGGATCACTGGAATTTTGACGGCGGTAATACGTTCTTGAGTTTCCAAAATCTTCCGACTAACGATTCGAGCGATCCGTTTGCCGCGCAAGCCGATCTTGTATCTCGTTTTACTGGGTATTACGACTTCGATGGTTCGGGGACAGTGGCTACCCAATGGGACGTTGATAACGACGGCGACGGTGTTCGTGAAGGTATCTGGTTGCCTTCCGGTTTCCCGATCCGTGTTGACAAAAACGGTACCCCGTATGCGACGATGGTTTCTTACACGGTTATCGATCTCGACGGTCGCGTCAATGTTAATACTGCCGGTAACTGGGATCAATTACCGAATAAGATCAACTCGCTTAGTCGTACTGACAATGACGGCGGTAACTATAATGACTACAGTCAACCGTTTAATTACGTCGACGAATTGACAGACGTCGCTTCAGGGATCACTTCTACTCCAGATGGACCTTTTTATGACGTTCGCGTTCTCCGTCGTTCCGGCGATATGAATTGGTTGGACGATTCTAACATGCCGATCGACGTTGTTGTTCGCGGCGACGGGCGCGGCGCCTCCAACGTGCAGTTGTACGAAGCGCTTTCGAAGATTTTTGAGAGCTATTCAGCCTATGATATTAACACGGTCGCGTCCAATCTCCTTTGGCGTCGTAATCTCAATTTGAAGAGCGATCCTCTTGGAAAAGTCGATCAAACTAATCTCAATTGGGATAATGATAATAAGATGGGGGCGCAACCCGGCGATTTTTCTAACGGTGAAGAAGCTGACGATACGTTGAATACTCGTCAAAATTTCTTTGCGTTGATGGATCCTGTGCGTTTGCAGTTGACTTCTCTTGAGTCGAGTAATGGAACTTTTTCGGGAGGCGCTGATAATGTGACTTCGCTCGGTGAGGCGAAGATGCGTTATCCTTATCGCGGTAAGATGACTGTCGACATGAATAATGTCGTTAGCGCCGCTGTTTATGATTTTGCGAATACAGCGTTCCGTTCTTACGATCCGTTGGGCGCGCAGATCTATACGTATGCACCGCGCTATTCCAATAACCCGTATTTGGCGTACCAAAATGTCTTAACGTGGCAAGATTCGCCTTATACGCTTCCGATGTTGGAACGCTTGCTTCGTCCGTGGGACTCTGACGCTAACGCGCTTCCTACTCAATTAGTCGACGACATTTGGATGAATACCGATCTCAACAGCGACGCCGCTCTCGAGCGTGAACGCGCCGCCGCGCGTCAATCCTTGACGACGATCAGTTCCGACGTGCCCGCTCCGAGCTTGGTCTTCCCTGAAAATGTCGAACTTGAAGACGGCGAGTTCCGCGGCGGTCACTTTGGTTTTGCTGATCTCGTCCGTAATTGTGTTCGTCAAGAACTTTATAAAGTTTTTGAAGCCAAAGAGATCTTTCCTAAGATCAACGATGTTGACGCTGAAGGGAATCCGATCGAAATCGACGTTACAGCAGATAATCTTAGCGGGAATGTTGTTTTCAATAATAAAGTCGAAGAGATTACCGCATATCTCGTCTCGATGCTTCCTCCCGAGATCATGGCGGGCGAAAAGATCGATCTGAACGCGTTGTCTCAAAAGAACTACTGGCTCGACCTCGACTACGATAATAATGGAAATCCGGTCGATTCCATTGATTACAATGGCGATCGCGATATTCATAACGTCGGTCTGGTCAAGAGAATGGAACGCGCTCGCGGTCTCTATCTTGTGATGATGACTCTTCTTTATGAAGATATGAATGCGAATAAGCTCTTTGGCGTTGAAGAAGGCGATGCTGAAGAAAGAGCTAAGAAACTCGACGGCTATATCGAAGGTTCTTTCGATCTCCTTACTTTTGACGATGGAGATAAGAAAAAGGCTAAGGGGTTGATGGCGCAAGAGCTGACTGCCACGCGTATCGCTCAGTGGTGTGTTAATACGATCGATTTCTCCGATCCTGACGCCACAATGACCCCGTTCTTTTTCGATCCTACGCCGTTCGACGGCTGGTGGGTCTATGATAATAGTTGGATCGAAGACGGAGTTGTTGCGGACGCAGAAGGTAATCCGGTCGGTTGGAATCCCGGAACCGAGCCCGCAGTCCATTTCCTGTTTGCTTCTGAATTCGGTCTTCCTAGCGAACAGATGAACAAGTTCTTCAAAGACGCTTTGGAAAAGAGCGAAGAGGCCAACGGAGCAAATTCAACTGTTTATCAGTGTCCTGATTGGGTCACCGATGCTGTAAATGAAGACGGTACTGTTAACGATCTCCGTTCAAATGCCTACATCGCAAAATGGATGTCGAAGAAGATCGAGAAGTTGGAAGATCAGTCTTCCGACCTCGGTTTCCGTCTCGTTTGGGGGATGGAACGTCCCGATCTGCTCTTGACAGAAACGTTGAGCTTCCACGATCTTGGTATTGCCGATACAGAGTATGAACAAGATTCGCTTTACGGTGAGTCTTATGTTCAAGATGGTTTTAATGATAGTGGCGCCGGCGACGATCCTGATTTCGATCAAGTGAAGAGACCTGTTGGTTCTACTTATCTTGAACTGTATTGTACGGCTAATCCTAACGTGCCTCAATCTCGTGAGTTATACGACTATGACGAGACCGACGGTGTTTGGAAACTTCGTTTATCCGAGAAAACGCCTGTCTTTGTTGATAAACTTGGTCGTCAATTAGAAATGCCGATCTGGCGTGTCGCAATTGGCGCTAGTTCCGATCCTAGCGGCGTTAATGACGCCACCGAATCTTCCTCCGACTCCGATGAGACAAAGGAAGATAAGAAGGAACTTCGAAAGAGTAGTACGGTCGTTTACAACAAACGTCGTAATAGCGTTCTTGAATGGTTGACGCCGAAGAAATCCAGCGGCGACTATATGGACGATATCAACTTCTTCTCCATGCAAACGCGTCAGTTCCGTAACTATCCCACGAATACGCAAGGAACTGATGATACCGCTTTGGAAGTGAAGAACATTGCCGACCTTGATATCGATCAAGGTTTAGATGGTGATGGCGCCGACGCCAAAGTCAAGGAGCCCAATGTCGCTAATTTCCTCGATGATTGGAAACAATTCAATTTGAGTTCTTCCAACGTTCTTGGTCCGGCTGTCGCCGCTAAGTACGGTAAGATCAATGAAAAGAATATGGATCAAAATCCGCGTACGCGTGAAATTGAACTTGATCGTATCGTTTGGTTTACCCATGCGCTAGGCGATAGTAATAACGGTGGTAATCTTAAGCTCGGTACAGCTGGTGAATATCCCGACGCTTTGCGTACGTTTAGTAACGAATCCAACGAAAATGTTTATCTTGAACCTAACCAATACTTGGTCGTTGGTCCTGATAAGAAGCGTAAGATTGGATCTCAGGCGTATAATGCAACGATACCTGCCGGCGGTGATACGAATAGCGGACATTTCGACGTCGATCCTGCTTCTACCTCGGCGCAAAACTGGATCGATATCGATAACAGTGGAACGAGCCTTGGTTTAGGAAACGCCAATTTTAGCCGTAACTATAAGTATATGGTTGCGAAAGCCAATATTGGCGGACGTGGATTGAATATTTCCGAACCGTTATGGACTGCTGCCGGCGTCGATCCCTATAAGACGATCAACCCGGCGGACGCTGTCGGTTCCGAAGGCGTCGTTATGGACGTTCCGTTCGAATTACCTGGCGAATGGTCTGAAGGCGGTTCGAAGGATAAGCGTCGTGACGTCGACGACGAATTTTACAAAAACAATGTCAAGAACTATCCGATCGTTCAAGACAAATTGTTTGGGCTTGGTACTGTTCCCGCTTATAAATCCGCGTTTGTTCAACGTGTGGCTGACCCGAATCGTCCGTACCATCCGTTGATGAATCCGTACATTACCGTCGACTGGAACGTGATGGACCTGACCGTTTTCACGGGCGAAGGTCGCCAGCTGAGTTCTGTTGAAAATGAAACGAAGGATTATCGATTCTCCGTTACCGATGGGTATAGAAACGCTCACTCCGGCGCTAACGAGATAAAGTTGGCTGAAAACAAGGCGTTGAATCTTGAAAAAGACAAAACGTTAAAATTTGAAGACGCTTTTTCTTCTCGTCAGTGGGGTAATGCTTCGCAAAAGACGTTTGCTCCGATGTTGGAAGCTTCCTATTCGCCTGCGAAACGCCCGAATCCGTGGGCGCGCGCGTTCAGAGGAGAAGGTAATAAAGCCGGACTTCAAAGTGGCGAGGCCCTTTCTGACGTCGGTCTTAGCGGTTACTCCGTCGTTCCTTTTGTTCCTAAACATACTTTGGGTATGTATAACAATGCCGGTAAGTGGGGACAGTGGGTTGCGGAAGTGAATGCGAGCGGCGAGTCAGTTATGACTTGGCATGACGCCGACGCAGGGAATCCCGGAAACGCCTTCAAAGGTTTGAATAGTGAATTCTTGAATAAGAGTGTATTGTCCGATAATTTGAAGGTCTATGCCGGCGCTCCACGTGTTCCGTTTGAACATCTCGTTTGGAACGATGCGCCGTATAGTAATCCGATGGAATTGGCGCTTGTGCCTGCGAGCGCTCCCGGACGTTTCGGTCTTGAATTTGTTCGTAATGAAAGCGAATTCAAACTCTCGAAACTCTATAAGGTCGATTCCAACAAAGGCGGCGCTCTTGGTTCCTTCGGCGTTTTTGGTTTCAAGGAATGGTATAACGATGATAACATCAAAGTTACTTCCGGTACCGGACATGAAGACGATCAAAAACTTAAAGGACTGAAAGATAAGGCCGGTCGTATGGGCCCGTATTTGAACTTCTTCTCGAGTTCGAAGAAAGCCGGCGAAACGTTGAATTTGTGCAAGGCGTTGGAATTTGTCTACGTACCGTCTTTGTTCCTCGGTACGAAGAAGCTTGCCGGTAGAGATGATAACGGTGATATCATTGCGGATGAAAATGGTAACCCCATCTTCCATTCGAAGCGTCGTGAGCCTGGTAAGATCAACCTCAACACGGTTACCGGACCTGCGTGGCACGCTCTTTCGCCTAACTCTGAACGTATCCAAGTTGAGAACCGTTTGCCCGGTACCACTTGGGATGAGTTGCTTAATTCTCGTTATCCTTATGAAACGAAATTGGGCGCCGACGACGACGGCGACGGTAATCCCGATCCTTATACTGACGATAATAAACCGTTCTGCTACTTCCAACCTTCGCATACGCTTGGTTTGTGGGTGCAAATGGACGGATCGAAAGCGCCTGTTCCGACTTATACCTCTATTCTCGCTCAACGCGATTGCGATTTGAACGACAAGAATAGTGTGGAAGAGGATCCGATCTTCGATAATATCAGTCCTGACACCGACGGTGGCGAGACAAATTACCATTACTCTTATCTTGCCGATCCGGACGATCCTACTTCTAAGGTCGAAGGTTTTGGTACGATGAGTGTTATCGAAAGCTTGCAAAGCGCGCACCCGAATCTCGAGTACGACGAAGTCAAGTTACCGCGTAACAACTTGTTTGAAGCCACCGCGGAAATGCAACGTCTGTCCGGCGTAACGACGACTCGTTCTAACGCGTTTGCCGTTTGGGTCACGGTTGGGTACTTTGAAGTCGAACGTTGTGCTCCCGGCGTTAATATGCCGAAGTATGACCCTGACGGTAATGAGTTGACCGTTGCTCGCTTGACTGACGCTGATTATAAGTGGTATCAGTACTACCAAGCGATCTATCCCGACGGTTATACGTATGGTAAGGAGCTTGGATCCGAGTTTGGCGAAACGCAGCGTCATCGCGGATTCTCGATCATCGATCGTTCGATTCCGGTCGACTATCGCCGCGGTAATTCCGCGAATTACAAGAAGGCGATTTTGTCGCATCGCGTTATTGACTGAGGCGTTGGTACGATAGAACGTTGATAGATAATTAAGAGACGGGTAAGGGGATAAGACCTTGCCCGTTTTTTTGTGAACAGTTTATGAGGTTGGTTTTTTAAAAAGAAGTTCTACAATAGAGACGCCGATATGTATAAATAGATCGACGACACGTCGAAAAGAACGCAAGTAATTACGTTATGTAGAAAACGCAGAAGAAATAATGTCCAATAAAAAAGTATTGATAATCGTGGGGCATCCGGACCTCGAAAACAGTTTCAACGGCGCGATCGCGCGTACTGCCGCCGCCGCGTTAACTGCGCAAGGTTATGAGCCTGTGATCCGCGATCTTTACGCCGAGAAATTTGATCCGGTGATGACGTTGGCGGAAACAAAAGAGAAAGCGTCTGACGCGCCCGCCGAGATGCTTGCCGAGATGGAACAAGTCAAAGAATGCGCCGGGATGATCTTTGTTCATCCGAATTGGTGGGGTACGCCTCCGGCGATTTTAAAAGGTTGGCTCGACCGCGTATTACGTAACGGTTTTGCATACGGTTTTACTGAGAACGGTCCGTGGCAAGCGTTGAGTGAAAAGATCGTTCAAGTCTTTACGACTTCGAACACTCCTCGAAATGTCGAGTTGGAAGTCTACGGCGATCCGCTCGAAAATTTTTGGAAGACGATCGTATTCAGTCTTGTTGGCGCTAAATCTTTTGAACGTCGCAATTTCGAGCAGATTATTTTGAGCGACGAGAAGATGCGCGCCGAATGGCTTGCCGAGGTAGCCGCGACGATCCGTCGTCGTTTCGTTTGAGTCATGCCGTAGATAAGAAGTTCAGACAAGTTTATTACGCGCGTCATACGGAAAGATAGAACTTAAAGAATAGGGGATAGTTATCGATCGTAACTATCCTTTTTGTGTTGAGAATCTCTGTATAAAACGAAACGGTTCGGTATGTCGTCGGGTAAACGTTAGACCAAAGAACATGGTATGCCGAAAGAAATGTATTAAAAACAAGAAATAAAAAAACGGCCTTCAAAGAAGACCGTTCTTTTAGTGGGCAGGGGCGGGATCGAACCGCCGACACCAGGATTTTCAATCCTGTGCTCTACCAACTGAGCTACCTACCCAACAGAATTTCAACCCAAGGCCCATAGTAAAAAAGCCTCACTAATGGGCAGGGGCGGGATCGAACCGCCGACACCAGGATTTTCAATCCTGTGCTCTACCAACTGAGCTACCTACCCTTAGCTAACACTTACAAGTGTTGCTAAAACAAAAGGAATTATAACTGTGAGTGTGGATTGGTCAAGGGATTATTTGAGAATTTTTATAATTTCCTTTTTCACCTACGTTCATTGTTTTACTTTTCACTATTTGAAAAATCCTTTTTTAGGGTATATTAAACAGTTGAACGAATGTCCGATTGATATTAGATTGGGCGGAGTGAAAGAAACTTTGCAACTCTGTTTTCGCTCCTAATTTTCCGCGTCCGAGCGTTAAGGCGACGCGTTTGAATAATCCCTCCTATGTAGTAGCGTGTTGAACGCCTTTGTTGATCATGAGCCGCCTCTTTGTAAATCAAATTAAAGAAAACGACGCTGTTTGTGAAGTATATCGCATTGTTGATAAAGCGTTGAGACCGAATAAAAATGGCGTGCTTTATTTGCAATTCACATTAACTGATCGCACCGGTTCTGTATCCGGACGTTTGTGGAACGCTTCTGAAGCGTTGTTTCGACAATTTACAGACGGCGATTTCGTCCTTTGTGAAGGTTCTGCGCAACGATTCCAAGGAAATATTCAGGTCATCGCGAAGAAGTTGACAAAGGTCGTGCCAAGTGAAGTCGTTCCGGAGGATTTCAGAAGAGGGGACGCCGTCGACGTTACCGCTTTGATGAAGAAACTCAAAGAGATCGTTAGCGAGATCAAAGATCGGCGTTTGTACGATCTGATCAACTGTTTTCTTACTGATGAAAAATTTATCGAACGCTTTTCCCGTACGTTTGCCGGCGTGCGCTTGCATCACGCTTATCCCGGCGGCCTACTCGAACACACTGTTTCGATGATGGACGTTGCTCGACGGATCGCGCCGTTGTACGAAGGGATCGTCAACGTCGACGTCTTACTGACCGGAGCTTTTCTTCACGATATCGGGAAAACGGCTGAACTTTCAGACGATATCAACGCGCCGGTCTATACCGACGAAGGACAAGCGTTAGGACATTCGTATGTTGGCGTCGAGATCTTATGCAATAAGATCGCCGAATACGAAAAGATGACCGGCGAACCGTTCGATCCGCAACTTGCGATGATCTTGAAACACATGATAATTTCGCATCACGGTACCGGTGAAAATGGCGCCGCAAAGACTCCTATGTGCTTAGAGGCGTTGGCGTTACATTGTATCGATACCCTTGACGCAAAACTGATGGAATTCCAGAAATACATTTTGGACGATCCTAATGTCGGCAGCTTCTGGACTAACTATATTCCGGCGATCGAACGAAAATTAATGAAGACGATCCAACGCTCTTCTGAAAAGTAATATTTGGCGTCTCTTTTGCTACAAAAAGTACAAAGCGTCGTCCTCGTGGGCGGCGCGGCGTTACTTAGCGTTCCGTTCGGGTTGCCGAACAGGCGGGGAATCTTCTATCGGAACTGTTCTAAGCGTTCATTTTTTTTGTTCCTCGTTTTAAAAGATCGTATAACAATACTATTCTCCTGTTTATTGGGCTGTATATGTAGAAAGCCTACGTGTAAACTTCGCCCTCGACTTTATGTGTTGGCGTTTCAGTTTGGACGTTAGGGGGAAGTTAGAAAGAACTATTGCGATGACGACTATTTTGACCGTAAGAAAGGGCGACTCCGTTGCGATAGGCGGCGACGGACAAGTTACGAATGGCTCTTCTGTTATGAAGGCGGACGCTCGTAAGATTCGAAAGTTAATGGACGGTAAAGTGATAACCGGATTTGCCGGTTCTACTGCCGACGCATTCGCTTTGATGGAGCGTTTTGAAACTTACGTTAAGGATTATCCGCAAAATATTACGCGCGCTGCGATCGAGTTAGCAAAGCAATGGCGTACGGATAAAACACTGCGACGCTTAGAAGCGATGATGATCGTCGTATCCGATAAAGAAACGTTGTTATTGACCGGTAACGGCGACGTTGTACAGCCTTCCGACGGGGTCGCCGCTATTGGCTCGGGCGGTAATTATGCGATGGCGGCGGCAAGGGCGTTGTTAGCGCATTCTGAGCTCTCGCCTAAGGAGATCGTTGCGGAAGCGATGCGTATCGCGGCTGAGATCGATATTTATACCAATTCTAATATAATCGTGGAGGAACTGACGTGCTAGAACTGACGCCACGACAGATCGTCGAAGAACTGGACAAATATATCATTGGACAAAATGAAGCCAAGCGAGCTATCGCCGTGGCTATTAGGAATCGCTGGCGTCGTCAACAAGTTGAAGGCGATATGCGCGATGAGATCGGTCCGAAGAATATGATGATGATCGGACCTACCGGGGTCGGTAAGACTGAGATCGCGCGACGATTAGCGGCATTGACCGGCGCGCCGTTTGTCAAGGTCGACGCTACTAAATATACCGAAGTCGGGTACTATGGTCGAGACGTCGAAAGTATGACGCGCGACCTTGTTGAGAATGCGATCGGTATCGTTCGCGCGGAAGAACGTGAGAAGTGTTCGGAGGATGCCAAAAAGGCCGTCGATAAACGCTTAGTGGAGATGTTGTACGATAAGTTCGAAAACGAGAAGCGGAAAATCGAACTACCTGATGAAGACGAGCAAGAGACGGATAACGTTGAGGTCGTAGAAGCTGAGCTCGTTGACGAGACGCTCGATCTTGAGAAAAAGAAAGAAGCGGAGAAAGAACCAGCGCAACCTTCTTTTGACGAACTTTCCAAGAAATTCTACGACGATATGCGTAAAGTTTCTGAGGAAGTGCATTTTGATCCGAGTAATCCCGGTAAGTCGGTTCCGGAAGCCTTGGACGCTATTGCGAAGTTGATGTTCGGAGGACTCTCGGAACAAGATAACGAAACGAAGAAAGACGTCCAAGAAAATTCAAAGGAAACCTGCGTTAAAGCGGAAGAAACGCCTAAGAAGAAATCCGGTAAGAGTACGAAACAACGTCGACGCGAGCGTATTGCCGCTCTTTTGACGGAAGGTAAATTTGAAGACGAGTTGGTCCACGTTCACGAGGAACGAAAGACGTCGCCGATCGTGATGGGAGGCGTCGGCGTTGAATCGATGGCGGACGATTTACAGAATATGCTGGACAATATTGCGCCACGTCGCCATTCTCGTCGCGAGATGACCGTTTCTGCCGCGCGTAACGTTTTACTCGAACAAGAGACTGAACGCTTGCTAGACGCCGACAAGATCAATGAGCGCGCTATCAAATTAGCCGAAGATCTTGGAATCATCTTTATTGACGAGATCGATAAGATCGTTGGGAGCGAAGGGGGACGTGGCGCCGACGTCTCGCGCCAAGGCGTGCAACGCGATCTGCTGCCGATCGTCGAGGGAACGACTGTTCAGACTAAATACGGGCTATTTTCTACTGATCATGTTTTATTTATCGCCGCCGGCGCTTTCCATCGCGTAAAGCCGAGCGATCTAACGCCCGAGTTACAAGGACGGTTTCCGATCCGCGTTGAGTTGGCGGAATTGAAGAAGGAAGACTTTGTACGGATTCTTACCGAACCAAAGAGCGCTTTGACTAAGCAATACGCAGCGTTGATGAAGACTGAAAACGTTGAGTTGATCTTCAAAGACGACGCTATTCAGGCGCTTGCCGAGTATGCCGCTAAGACGAATTTGACGACTCAGAATATCGGCGCTCGTCGCTTGTCCACTATCATGGAACTGCTCCTTGAAGATCTGAATTTCGAAGCTGCCGAGATGGAATCAGGACGTGTCGAGATCGATTCTGAATACGTTCGAGCTAAGATCGATAAGGTCGTACGCGACGAAGATCTAAGTAAATTTATTCTTTGAGCGTTGTGTAAACGTTAATAAACAATAACGCCGCTTGGTTATAAGCCAAGCGGCGTTATTTATTAGGTCGTATCGAGTTCAACTTATTGGATCAGTTGAGTTCGATCTTTTCAGGCCCGACGAGATACAGGACGCCGGGGGCGATCGTCAACGTGGTCTTGCCGACAGGTTTGGCGATCTCAGCGCCTAAGTAATCGTATGCTTCGGTTACTTTACCGGAAATCGTGAGACTCGCTTTTTGCTCGGCGCGAGGGGACCAGATCGCGTAAGCGTTTTGACCGTCGGGGCGTTTCCAGGAGACGAGGCAGCAGATCGCCGTACGCGTTAGTTTAGCGCCATTCGAGCCGGCGGGACGCGCTTTAGTTAACGTCTTGTAAGCGAAGTAACCCGGTTTCGGATCAAGTTTTTGTCCGACGATACCGAAGTGGTGTTCCGGGTCGCGTTGATCGCGTTCGGGAGCGTGGAATTCGTACCAGAAGTAGCGATCGATCCCATTGGCAAACGCAAGGAGGTAGGATTGAGAAAGGAATACCGCTTGATTGGCGACTGTTGAGCGATTGGTTCCGGTACCGTCGTCGTCTTGGATCGAATTGATCACTACCGCGCCTTTGTAATCGCTGTCGAATTTATAGATACACGCTGTTGAGCCCGTGAACGTGTCGTTTTTACCGTCAAGTAGCGAGATCATCTTGTCGCCGGGTTTGAGTTGCTTATCGTCAAAGAAACGAGTTGCTTGATGGACGGGGAAATAACCCGGCATTTCTCCCGCGCTTTCTGGCGCGACGACTGTTGGCGCCGTTTCGGGAACATTATCGCGAGTCCACCACGCGTACCAAGAAATACGGAGCGTTTCAAGGTGTTTCCCCATATGGGGATTGTTCTTGCCTTGTACGTAGCGATTCGTCTTTTCATCGATACGAGATTCGTAATAGAGCGGCACGCCGCCGAGAAGTACCAAGGCGCCGCCCTTCTTCACGAAATTGGCTATGGCGTCAAAGCAGTCAACCGGAAAGCCTTCGCTAGGCGGCATGATCAACATGTCGAATTGGTCATTCGAGAGCTTTTGTAACTCGTCGGAATCGAGGAACGCCGATAATGTTGAGTCTTTGAGGTATTTGTCCGGAAGATAGTTGAGGAAGTCGCTGTGAGCGCGTGACTGCGCGGGATCGTAACGCTCGTCATAGAAGAACGCTACTTTCGGATCTTTATTCGGGAAAAGCTTTTGCAGAGCGGCGGAAACGACGCGACGGTTACCTTCGCCAAAGATAGGAGGCGTCGCCCAACCCATTTCGGTGATCCAAATAGGACGTTCCGGCAGATCGAATTTTTTCAGCGCTTTACGGAATGCGTTGATATCGTCGGCAAATAAGTCGATGCGTTGATCTGTTGTAAGACCGCCGCGATAAGGATGGATGTTAACGACGTCAAAAGAGTTGCCCGCGCCGGCTTCAAGCGATTTTTCGAAGAAGTCGGCCGGTACGCCGGCCAGACCTCCATACACTACTTGGAGCTTAGGATCGATCTCTTTGATCGCTTTATAGGTCGCTTTTAACAACATGGCATACTTTTCACCGGCTGGTTCTTCACGCCAAAAGCCCTGTAAGTTCTCTTCGTTCCAGACTTCCCAGTACTGAATACGGTCTTTGTAACGTTCAACGACGGTTTTCACGTACTGAAGCCACGGTTCAAGATTCTTATATGCGGGAGACGCCCAAGGGACGTCGTAGTCGAGAATAGGAAGGATCTGAAGACCAAGCTTATTCGTCTCGTCAACGATCTTGTCAAGGCGTTCGAAATGCCATTGTCCCTGAGGAGATTCGACGCCGCTCCAAGAGAAATCGGCGCGGACCCAGGATATTCCGGCTTCTTTCATCATCAAAAGGTTCTTAGGAGCTTGTTCCCATTCTTCGCCGCCGCCAATATGAGCGCAAACGCCGTAAGGACTCTGTGCGACAAGGTCGTTGGCGGATGCAGGTTGAGCTGCGAATAAGTTAGAATTTTCGAAAGCGTCGAAGGTGTTGAGACTTGCAGAGGCTGTAAGAGAGAGGAGCGTCGCGTTTTTGAGAAACTCACGACGGTCGATATTACGTTGAGAAACGTTGATTTTCTTTTTCATGATCTTATCCAAGTGTTATGTAATATGTTCGCGAAATAATGAAAGCGCAAATAGGCGGGATCGCGCGATAGTATGATTGTATATCTTGGAATTGTAATTTTCAAGCGCGTTTTTGGTATTGTAAATAGTAAAAAGCGTCGCGCTTCATAAGAGAGCGCGACGCTTTTAAATCTATTAGGCGGTGATACCGGGCTTTTTACAGGAATATAATCGTCATGACGATCAAGACCGGAAGCAAGAGGAATATACTATACCCCATGTAACCAAAGAAACTTGGCATCTTGACTCCGCTTTGTTCCGCAATCGCTTTGACCATGAAGTTAGGACCGTTGCCGATATAAGTCATGGCGCCCATGAAAACCGAACCTAACGAGACAGCGATCAGCAGACCGAGAGGAACGGGGACGTTGGCTTGGTTTTGTGCGGCGGTAAGTTCCGCTTGTATCGCGTCGGCTTTTTCCAATGCGCCGGCTTCTTTTGCGGCTTGAAGTTCGCCTTCGGTCGCAGATTTCGCCGTTTCGAAGAAGACGACGTAAGTCGGAGCGTTATCGAGGAAGGAGGACAAGCAACCGCTCATCCAGAAGAATTCCTTCTCTTGATTCAAGCCGATTTTGGAGCCGTAGTGGTCGACGGTCGAAGCGATCGTCGCGCCCTTGGCGTTCAGGATCTGTAACGGCGCTTGCATGCAGATGAAGATACCAAAGAAGAGCGCGGCAACTTCAAGGATCGCGCTGAAATTAAATTGATTTTCTTCACGAATGGCGTTGGAACCGCAGACGAACGAGATGAAGACCATAAGTAACTGGACGATCTCGCGAAGGAACATCGGCGGATAGAAGCCGGTCTTGACTCCGAAGAGAGAAAGAAACTCTTGCGCGGGGTCGAGCAACATGACTGCAAGCACAACGCCGATCAAGCAGAACAGGTTCGGGAAGAGACCGCGGATCTTAAGGGGCGTTTCTTTAAGTCTGTCCTTGATCATGGTCAATTCGCCTTCTTTAGGATAGAAGACGAACGAATCGAGTAAGAAGTAGACCGCCAACATTACACCGCACGTGAACAGCCATTGCGTCCAGAGATGAAGCGTCCAGAGGAAGCTGACGCCGCGGAGATAACCCAAGAAGAGCGGCGGATCGCCAATAGGAAGTAAGCAACCGCCAAGGTTACAGACGCAGAAAATGAAGAACACAATGGTGTGAACTTTGTATTTACGATCTTGGTTCGTTTCAAGTAGTAAACGGATCAACAACATTGCCGCGCCGGTCGTTCCAACGCAACTTGCCATCAACGCGCCGACGGCGAGAACGATCGTATTGGTCAAAGGCGTAGCCAACAAGTCCCCGGAGATGCGGATACCGCCGGTGATGACGAAGAGGGAGAATAAAAGAACGATAAAGGATACATATTCGCCCAAAATCGCGTTTACGAAGATCGTTCCAGCCTTCACAAAACAGTTGGCGTCTTGCGAGATGACTTGATGAGCGGGCCAGTGCAATTCGATAGAATGGGGGTAGAGGAACGCGTAATACCCCATTGTGATCAATGCGAGGACTGCGGCTACGATGAAACGATGTAGGTTACTTTCCCACCAATGTTCAGCGAACGGGAGAAGAGGGAGTATCGCAATGCAAAGAAGAAGGATAACAAAAGGCGCGGAAGTCCAAAGCGGAGGATAGTGGATCTCGTGTTCAGCGGTTCCATGTCCGGTAGAACTTTCTTCCGGCTCATCCAAGTCTTCTGACTCGGATGAGTCCATAGAAACAGCTTCTACTGCCTCGCTATTTTCCGAAACTTCGGCAACCGCCGCTTCTTCATGATGATGAGCGAATTGAGCGTTTGTCCATTTTTGTGGGAGACCGGCGCATAACAAAAGTGCGTAAATCACAAAAGCGCAACCAAGTGCGACTATCGTTGATTTATAGCCCTTAGAACGAGGCGCGATGGATTTATCTTCTTGCGCTTCGGTTGAATTTTCGGACATATTATTCCTCATAGTAACAAAACGACGCAGAGTACTTGTTGAGAAGAGTCTCTGCGTCGACTTGGATAAGTTAGATTTCGAGATCGGCTCGATCTAACCGTCTCGGAATTTGAAAAGCATAATTTTCGAGCAAGGTCTGTTCGAACAAGACCGATCGATTACATGGAACGACGAATACGTTCAAGGTTCCATTGTAATTTTTCTTGTTGCGTCATCTTGGAGAAGTCCGGCGTTTTGGAGAACGTTTTCTTTTGTTCAACGGCGTCTTCTTCGGTCTTGAAGTAGTTGCGTTGGAAGAATTTCTTCGTTTGAGCGGAAGCAAGAGCGGCGCTGACTTTTTTATCTTCCTTCACGACAACAGGTTGAGCGGCAGACTTATCGGCGCCGGTCATCGAGACCGTACTATTATTGTTGTAGCTCAAAGACTGAGCGGTCGCTTTGAGATCGTCTTCAAGAGAACGCTTCGGCTTGATCTTCATCTTTTGCAGATCGCCGTGGTACGCTTTGACCGCTTCGACAGGCCAAATCTGACCGTCGGCGATAGCGCGAAGATAGGTGATGAAGGCGAGTTGGTGGTCGGCGTTATTGATCTTACGACCGTACAACGCAACGCGTGCGCCATATTTCTTGGCGTCGTAAAGCATTTGGAACGCGTCAAGCGTCGTTCCGGCGCTACCGCCCAAGATACCGACGACGAGAGAGGAGTCGTAACGGACCAACGATTCCATCGCTTTCGGGCCGTAATAAGGGATCTTCAAGAACACTGGACGACCGGCGCTCGTGACGCCGGCTAACGCGCGAACGATGTGGTCGCTAACGAACTTCGGAACGTCGTCGATCGGATTGACGGGAGCGTTAGGACTGAAAACTTCTAAAAAGTGACGGAAACCTTTGCGTTCCGCTTCGATACGAAATTCTTTATAAGCGGTCAACGCTTCGTAGTCGCGATCGAGATCGTTGTTGAACGTAACGGAATAGAGACCAAGGTCGGCGCCTTTTTTCGCGGCGATCTCCGCTTTGGAACAGTTGGCGTGACCGCAGAGCGCGTGATCGAGGCTGGCGGTACGGAACGGTCGAGACGGGACATTACCGTATACGGCGCCGGCGCCGGCAAGCCAAATATCGGAGGCGTCGTTAGCTCTGATAGCGGGGGTGATAGCGGTATCTTCAAAAATACCTTCGCGTAACGTAAGGACTTCGTTCGTACTTGCGCTCATCAAAACGATATCGACTAAGCCTTGCTTGACAACTTCACGGATCTGTGCGCGATAGTCTTCGATCGTCTTGTATTTAAATTCAGAGGAGTAGTTTTCAGGGCTGAGGCCGGGAGCGGAAAGTCCGTAAGCCATGTCGCCGTCTTTGGCGTCGGCAAGGATAAAATCATTACAACTACGGTCTTTGAGAATACGCGCCAACTTGCGATCGAGCGATTTTTCCATTGTGACTTCTTTGCGTTTAATAGTATGGGTAACTGCTGAACTCGTTGTTACTAGTGCGTCTGAACACAACCAGAAAAACATGTTCCTAGGTAAAATCAAAAGGCAAAAACATACCCTTTTTCATTATAAGCCGTCAGGGAAAAGAATCAATAACGCCAAATGAAGAAGGAGACCTTATAGAGGTTAAAAAATAACGAAAAGAACGATTGTAGCGAAGGTGATGAATAAAGCAACTACATTAGGAAACAAACTGAAAAATAAGAAATCGGGAAATAGTTAACACTATTCCCCGACTTTATTAAATAACGTTAACAATTGGTTTCGTTTACGTATTGAATCAGACGTTAGGAAGTTCCCAACCTTCGCGACGCGGGCGAGAGAGACGTTTATTACCTTCCGGAAGGTTCTTGAATTCTTCCTTTTCAGCGTCCCAGTAAATGACTTCGCCAACGGGCGCGGTGGCGCGGACGATGTTGATCAACTCGCAGATCGTGGTGGAACGTTGTCCAATTTCGACGTCGGCGTTACACTTTTTCTTCGTCTTGATGCATTCAGCCCAGTTTTCGATATGGTAGACGGTCTCGTCGCGAGTATTTTGCGCTTCAGCGGGAAGAGACGCCGCAAGTTCTTTAGGATTAGACGCAACCTTGTGACGATTGATTTCCAATTTACCTTTCTCACCGACGACGATACAACCGAGGCCGGGGCCACGGTCGCCGTCTAACTCGAAACGAGCTTCAACGCCGTTGGGGAAGAGCATTTTGATCTTGGCGCGAGGACCGGTAACTTTAGCCATGTGGTAATATTCGGCGCCGGTTTCTTCTTCCGAGTAAGGACGATTCGTGAACTTACCGGAATCTTGAATGGTACAGGGTTCTTCAAGAATGATCTGTTCAGGACCGGTCAGACTCGTACCGATTGCCATTTGCATTTGGTCGAAGGAGTGCGTCCCCCAACCCGAAACGCCGAAGCAAAGACCGCCGGCGTCGTAATCACCCCAGTTACTCCAACCGTATTGAATTTCGTCGCATTGCTTGCGGAGCTTAGATTGGTTGGTCCAGATATCCCACCAGGGTTCGCAGTCTTTGGGATCGAGATGGTATTGAGGATCGTCGTCAGGGAAGACGTTAGGACCGACAAAGTTCGGGACTTGAACGACTTTGACTTTACCGATCGCGCCATTAGCGATTTGATCGCAGGCCCAACGACAGAGCGGGAGAGAACGTTGTTGCGTGCCGACTTGCGTGACTTTATTCAATTTCTTTGCGGCGTCAGCCATCGCGCGACCTTCTTTGATCGTCAACGCCATCGGTTTTTCAATGTAAACGTTAGCGCCGCAAAGCATCGCGTTAATGGCGACCCAAGCGCGTTGATGCGTGGCGGTTTCACAGCAAACGCCGTCCAGCTTTTCGGTTTCGATCATCTTACGGAAGTCGGAGTAAGACTTGAGCCAATCAGAACGGTTTCTAAGGTAGCTGTCGACACGAGGTTGGAAAATATCGCTAACAGCGACCAGTTCACAGTCTTTGGCTTCTTGAACGACGTTGGCAATATAGGTACCGCGACCGCCGAGACCGATCACTCCGATACGAACCTTTTCACTAGGCGCGGTCTCTCCGCCGAGACCTAAAACGTGCGACGCAACGAGCATGGGGGATGCGACGAGCGCTGATTTAAGAACTGTTCTACGCGAGAATTTCATTTTATACTCCTTTGATAACATAGGAATAATTATCAATACTTCTTCAAGAAAATATTCTTGTACTGGAAAAACATCGGCGGTCCGGGGTGGATCTGTAAACCAAAGACGCCTTCCAGTGGACAAATATCTCTTTCATCGACGAGTTCAGAGGTCTTAACGTCATTAATATATTGTTCAAAGCGATTCCCTCTGGCTTCGATACGATAGGTGTTCCAACCGTTCATGTTGATCGATTTAGCGACTTCATCGGATTCCGCAAACTTAACGATCGTTTTATTACTGTCGACGTCGAACTTCGCGGATTCGCCACGCCAGGCTATGATCTCACCAAGCGCTTCGCCGTAAAATAGTCCCATGATATCGCCGGGGCTGATATCCGCCTGATAACCGTTGAGACCGAATTCGCGCGTGTCATCTTTCCAGGCGCGATACTCAATACCGGAGTTGCCGTTTGGGGCCATGTAGAAATCAACGAGTAAGGTGAAGTCCTTTACAGGAGCGCCTTTCCAAATAAGAAACGTACTATACGGAACGGGAGTGTCTTCGGAAGAACGACCGGTGATACAACCGTTTTCGATCGACCAGTACTTTGAATCGCCCTCCCAGCCTTCCAGAGTTTTACCGTCAAACATGGAAACGAATCCTTCCGGAACTTCTTTGGTAGGAGGCGGGGTAATATCGGCGTTGTCTTGCGCCAAAAGAGGAGAGGAGGCGTATAGGCCAAGACTAAGCAGGCTAAACGCCATGATCAATGTCTTTAAAGAATTGTTCATAAAAACCTTATTCATTCAAAGAGGGTGGCTAAAGTAAAATATTTACGTTGTTAATATTACGAATTCTTTTTAACTTTTAGACGAATCGACTTTTCTTCCGATTTGTAAAGAAATTCGATAGTAACTTCGTTTTCCGATGAATCCTGTTTTGCCGAATCGTAATCTTCTAATGAACGAACGTCCCGGCCGTCAATTTTGAGTATCAACGCTCCGTTCCGTAAGCCGGCTCGGTATGCTTGACCACCCGGCGTTACGTTAAGAACGACGATTCCCTCACGATCGCCGGCTCCGATTCTCGCCGTGGATTCGGGGGTTGAGGGAATAACCATAATCCCCCATTCTTTATCGAGTTTGTGCGCGCCTTTTTCAACAAGTCTTTCTGTGAGAGGAACGCCGACGTATCCTTCCGGTTTAATAGCGAAACGAATAACGAGCTCAATTGGTTCCGAGATGTTGCTACGCGAAATCTTTAGTTTGAAATCTTTGTTCACATCAGCGCGCTCGATTATCGATTCGAGGATTTCCGGGGTTTCGATTGCGCGATCGTCCAAGGATAATAAGACGTCGTTGGCGCGAAGGCCGGCTTTAGCTGCGGGAGAATCCTTGAAGGGGGTTCCGACGCGTACGCCCGTCTGAGTCGGTAAATTGAGTTTCCTCGCTTCGTTGTATTCGATGAGCGTGGTAGGAGCGCCTAAAAAAGCGCGATCGACTTTACCTTTCTCGCGGAGCTGAGTTGCTATCCAAGTAGCCGTATTAGCGGGTATCGCAAAACCAACGCCCTGATAACCGCCGCTGAGCGACGCGATAGCCGTGTTGATTCCAACGACTTCGCCTTTAAGATTGATCAACGGACCGCCGCTATTTCCGGGATTGACCGCCGCGTCTGTCTGAATAAATAACTTGGTATCCCTAAAACGTTCCGTGGCGCTAATGATTCCTGCGCTAACTGAAGAACCAAGCATGAAGGGATTGCCGATTGCAAGGACCCAGTCGCCGATCTCTACTAAATCGCTATCAGCGAACGTCAGAAACGGCAACGGTTCGGGGACTTCTATTGTAACAATAGCAACGTCCGCTTTTTCATCTTTGACGATTTTTTGAGCAGGGAACCGTCTTCCGTCATTAAGTTCAACAGAGATCGATTTTCCAACCTCAAATTCCTGAATTACATGGCAATTAGTAACGATCACGCCGGAAGGATCTATAACAAAACCTGAACCGGCGCCTTCAATCAAGTCCTTGTCTTGGAACTCCGGCAATAATTCAGATAATGGTAGTTTGGATTTATTAGATTTGGCGTCGTTAGAACTTTTTTTGACCACGATCTTTACAGACGCAGGCAACGCTTTTTGGGCAGCGAGTTTAAACGCGGTGGAAATGGAACGCGCCTGATCGTATGCTAGTTCGTCGACAGAGACCGTTGCCGTTTCGTTTTGAGTTGACGCCAAGATGGTGGTTGGGGCGACAAAAAAGTTGGAGACAAACAAAGATGTGGCTCCAAAAAGCGAAATGAATGACCAACTAAACCTTCGATTAAACATAAGAGCCTTTTCAATGAATATGGCATTATTATGGCGGGGAAACGGTTTGTAACGACAACGCGTTGTTTCGTCAATTATCAAACGGTCTTGTTAGTTCTTGCGGAATACTTGGCGTACCGCCTTCTTGTGAACAGACAAACGCCGCGCGTTCGGAGGCTGCTTCAATGATTTTAGGCAGAGGCTCTGAACGAAGAATTCCCACAGTACAGACTGCGGCAAACGAATCGCCCGCGCCAACACAATCTTTGACGTCAACTTTTTGTGAAGGGGCGTATACGACGTTTTCTTGATCGAAAATAAAAGCGCCTTCAGAACCGCAGGTCAAAATAATATGGGTTAAGTTGAACGTTGAAAGCCAATCTTGTGCCCACGCAGATAATTCTTGTTTGACGCGTGCAAAGTCGGAAACAATAGAAACACTGAGCGAACCGCTAGTATCGGCTAAAGCGCTAAGTCGATCAACTGTTTTGTCGGCAAACATCTTACTTAGTTCAACAGCCTCTAAGTCGTTGAGTTTAAAAACATCGGCCTTATCCAAGGTAAATTCGACCGTTTCTCGATCGAAGAACGGCGCGCGTAAATTCAGATCGCACACTCGTAAAACCTCCGGAGGAAGCGCGGATATTATGTTTGTTACGGCGACTTTATTATTGGAGGAACGTAACGCAAGACTACCAAAGTAGAAGGCAGATTTAGCCTTGAATGGATCTAAAAAAGTTTTGATTTGCGCTATGACTTCGGAATCAACATTGATCTCGTCCCACGCTACGTTTTCCACAATACTGTAGGTGGGATCGCCTTTGGCGTCAAGTTTCACGTCTACTGTTCCCGTAGGCGCTGTTGAAGACGTCTGTAAAGCGTCTTGCGATAGTCCAAGCTTTACGAAACGTTCGGTTATCTCCCGACCAAGATCGTCGGGACCGATACGCGTTAGCGAACGGACATTGGCTCCAAGCGTCTGAGCGTGGTAAGAAAAATTCACCGGGGCTCCGCCCAATTTTTTCCCCGTTGGCAACATATCCCAAAGAAGTTCACCGAAAGCCAGTATTTGAATGGGGAAAGCCGTTGACGTACTATTGTTTGGCATATGCGCGATCCTTGGAGAAAGGCGAATAAGAGGACTAGTGGCAACGAATGTTCTTCACTAGGTAAACTAAAATCGCATTATAACAGAAAAATAATCTAGTTCTAGAAAAAAGAAACTTTCAAGAGTAATAAAAAACGCCGTTAGAGTAGTTCCAACGGCGTTCTGTCAGTTTATGTCCGGTTCTTAAAATTATTTTTCAAGTGTGAGATTGAAAACGAACGTATGTTTTCCGTTACGCTCTTCGTTCGACATGTCATAGGCGCAGGTAAGCGCGTCAGACAGTTGAATTACGCCGTTTTCGTCAAGTTTGAGCGTTACGTCTTCGATCTTCGTACCGTCGCAAACTTTGGCGGCCATCACGTTAGGACCAAAACGCAAAACGCATTCGTCGATCTTACCGCCTTCTTTCGGAGTTTCGATCTTGTTGAAGTGGCGGTCTTCGATGAAGGGAACGGCGAAGTAATCGATAGAGAGTGTGTCGCCAACTTTGGCGTCGACGATGGCGTAACCATTAACGACGACTTGTTCGACGACTTCCGCCGTAGGTTGAGTCGTATCTTCATCAATGCGCTTGATTTCAACTTTTTGAGCCCATTCGGGAACTCGAACCGCAAACTTGACAGGCGCTTTTTGAGGGCCGGCAATAATAGCGACTGATTTGATTGGACAATTGACGTCGGAATCCATTTGGCGCGAAGAGATTTGCCACTTTTGATCGCGAATCGTCAACGGAGCCGTGAATTCGAGCGGGAAGTTATAGTAGATCATATCTGAACCGGTTTGGGGACAGACAGAACCGACCGCTAAGAATTCTTTGAGTTCATAGTAACCAAGCGGACCATGGTAGCTGCAGCACCAGTGAGATTCTGCATAGCGTTCGCCCCAAGCGAAACTACCTGTGTCGTCGGAAACCATATAACGGTGTCCGAAGCCGCCCGTATGCCATTGATTCATTTGGTATTCATTGTAAAGCATCTTTTCAGCGAAGTCCAAATATTTGACGTCGCCGGTGTTGCGCCAGATCATTAAGCAGATACGGAGCCAGTCGGCTTCGGAACAACCTTCGTCGCTATGTCCTTTGACGATGTAGTTTTCACATACTCCGCCGCTAGGATTAACGAAACCGCGCGTAACGGCGTCGTTCCAACGATTGACAACGCGATCGAAATACTTTTGGTCGTTAGTCTCTTCATAAAGCATGACCAACGCTTCGTGAGCGCTGATGCTACCATGACTATGCCCAACGGGAAGCGTATCGAAGTGTTCATGGAAATCGGCCATCGTGATGGCGCAATCAAGATACTTCTTTTCGCCGGTAATGCGATAAGCGCGAACAAGCCCTTCAATTCCGTGGAAAACGCAGGTGACGTAAGCGGCTGCGTACCCCTTCGCTTGTTGTTCATATTCGTCCATGTGGTCGGGGGAGCAGAAACGTTTAACGACGATGTTGACATAGAAGTCAGCCATCTTCTTAGCGGCTTCTAACGCCTTTTCGTGACCAAAGCGTTCATAGGCGGCAAAGAGACCAAGCATCAAGCGACCGTTACCCCAAAGGATCGGCATTTCAAGAGATCTGTCGGTAGAACCTGCGATGTCGACGGGAGCGTTCCAGTCTACTTCGTGTCCGAAGTGACCGTCCGGTTTTTGATATTGGAGGATCTCGTCGATTACTTGAGGAAGGATAGGGGTAATCGGCTTACTGGCGGTCGAAGTTAAAGAAGCAACTTCAATATAGCGACCGGAGATGTCGCCGCTGTAATTAGTGAATCTACGATCTTGATTGAAATTGACGTCGGCGAGAATGAAGGGGACGTTGTCGATCGGCTCCGCACAAAGACGGTCGAGGGATTGCTTATAACGAGTACCAAAGAAACCACATAAACTTACGTCGTTAGAATGAGCAAAAGCAAGATTGTTACGATCGAACGACGCAAGAACGGCTTCTTCGCCAAACGCTTGAGTTTCACCTTTTAACAACAGGTCGGGACGAACAAGCGCGAGAAGCGCTGTCGAGGCCAAAAATGTTCTTCTGGACAAATTCATTGTAGTTCCTCAGCATTATGAGATGGTAAAAAGGTTTTGCATCGAACGATACAAATTATGCTTTAACGATCGAAGCTTCAGTAAGTATATTGCTTAAACATTGGCAAATGCCGATAATATACTTCTAAACACAGAATCGATAGACAGGTTACATACAAACGTCCCCCTCCAAACGAGTATTCGTCGTTTTGGGGATCCCAACTACCGGCTTCTTGGGCGCCTTTAGAAACTTGGCTTTGGGGTAATTCTTTACTAAGAGCCGTATTCCAACGACTCCAGTGTTTATTATATGGTCCAAGGCTTTTCAATGCCATAGACGTCGAATACCAACCGTAAACATTATGAAAAAAATCTTCTTTTTCTTCTTCGGTCTTCGGAAAACGGATAAGGTTTTCGTCGTCTGCAAGGAGAGCTGCGCCCTTTTGTATCGCTAGGTTATCAGGGCCCCATCCAAGATATTCTCTACACATCAAACCAGTTGCCGTCATAGAGGGGCGTTTAACCTGGTCTGTTAGCTTGCCATTATCGCGTTGATACGCGTATTCCGAATCGTCGTTGTAGGCGACGGCGTCGAGAAAACTCGATATATGTTGATAGGTCGAGTTAGGAATGCTAATATTAGCCATTTCGGCTGTTTTCAACGCAGCAAGGCACCAACCTGTAACAGATAGGTCGCTTGATTCTTGAGGAACGTATTTCCAACCGCCAAACTTTCTATGTTGGTTTTCAATAATGAAATTTACTGCGCTCGTCGCCTGTTTGCGAATATTAGGCGTAACGTTTTTTTCCATCGTTATAAGTTCGCATAGAGCGATCGTGCAGACGGCTTGGGTGTAGAATAATGCTTCAGAGGAGTGTTCTTCCGGGATGAATGAACCGTCGGCGTTTTGTTGCTTCAGTAACCACGTCCATCCACGTTTAACAAGCGCGGAGTGCTCGCCTTTGGAACGTGTGTTTCCAGCGCCTTGAAACGCTAATAATGATAATGCGGTAGCTGCCGGTCTATTATCAATTGCATTAATACCGTTAGCATATGGCCCTTGTAAACTCCAAGAGCCGTCTTTGTTTTGTTGTTTGCGTAACCATTCGAGCCCAAGCGCGACAGCTTCTTCTGTTAATTTATCACCACCGTACTTGGATAGAAGATCGTTTTTAAGCCCCGGATCGGTTCTGCCGGAGAGTAATTCGGTTGCGTCTATACGCGACTGATCGAACAGCGGCGCGGCAACGTCGTTCTCAAAAGGTAATTCTTGTTTTTCGAAAATGAGAACGTCTTCAACCTTTAATTCCTGGGGAACATCTAGTTTATAGTTTTCAGCTTGATTAGGATTAAGATTTCCTTCGTCTTCGGTGAGGAAGTCAAGTTGGTCGCCGATGTTCGTGCTGAATACTGCGTCAAGCACATTTTCATTATTTTTAAGCGGAAAAAAAAGAAACGCTAATATAAGTACGATGGTGGAATGGACGACTAAACTGATTCCCCATGAAGAGAATTGTTGTTTAGGAGTAAGCGATTCGACGTCGATTGATAAATAGTTGTTTTCTTTCTCGTTTTCAATTGATTTTCTAAATGTTTCGAGAGTTTGTTTTGGCGCTCGCGACGGTGAATTAGCCTGTCCTTTCGGGATAAGAGAAGAAAAATCTATTTTAGGCTTTTTATTGGTATGGATCTTGATCTGAGTAAGAACTGACTCGGGGCGAGGAACAGGCGACGAGGTGGGGAGAGAAAGTTCTTGAGGTGAAGCGGACGTGGAACGTATTGAGTCTTCCGGATGGATAGGGCTGAGTGCATTAGCTTCTTGTGCGTCAGGTTTATTTTCTAACACGGCCGATTCTTCCGGAAGACTCTGAGAACAATGAAAATTTAGGGTAACGACTACGAATCTATTATTTAGAACCGAGTTCCTGAGAACGGATCGTAGCGCGCTCTACCGCCTCGATCAGGGCGGAGCGGAAACCGCGTTCTTCGAGCGCCGCTACACCTGCGATCGTAGTGCCGGCAGGGCTGGTAACGGCGTCTTTAAGTTCGCCGGGATGACGCTTAGTTTGCAGATACATTTCTGCCGACCCCTTCAAGGTCTGTGCCGCTAATGCTAAAGCGATCGGTCGAGGCAGCCCCATTTTTACTCCGCCGTCTGCCAAGGCTTCAATAGCCATAAATACATAAGCCGGACCGGAACCTGAAAGGCCGGTAACGGCGTTGAGCTGGGCTTCAGGCAATTCAAACGCAACACCTACTGTTTCGAGAAAACTCTTGACGATCGCCGAATCCGCTTCGGAGGCGTTCTTGTTAAGCGCAAAGCCGCTAGCCGCTTGCCCAACTAAGCAGGGGGTGTTGGGCATAACTCTCGCAAGACGGATCTCAGAATAAAGTGCGTTTTCAAAATAAGAGATAGGGAGACCGGCCGCAATAGAAACGACCAACAAACGAGCCGGATCGTCTTTAAGAGCTTCTTTGACGGGAGCGAGCGCGGCTGCCATGTATTGCGGCTTAACGGCAAGGAAAAGAACGTCCGCTTGGGCTACAACTTCATTGGGCGACGAACAGACGTTTGCTTTGGTCGTTGCGGCAAACTTTGTACAAGCTGCCTCCGCAACGTCGAAACCGTAAACGTTGGCTGCTTCGACTATCTTTGCTCGCAAGAAACCAGATGCAAGCGCCGACGCCATTTGGCCCAAACCAATAAAACCTACTTTAAGCGATTTTTCCATGTTTTGTCTCGAAAACTCAAATCTAGTTTAATATAGCCGTACGAGGTTCATCGACATAGTTCTAATATTGACGCAACCCGATTCCATTCTTCCGCGCGGGGGTTGGAAAGCCTACGAAAAAACACTATAATTAGCGTGAACGTTTCCAACTGTCAAACGATTATAACTGTTTCCAAAAATTTTAAAAGAAGTAATGGAGATGGATTTTCGGACGTTACTTTGTTGAAAACGTTATTAATACGAGAAGTAAATAGCCGATCGGAAGAAGTTCGGAAGACATTGAAAATATTATTGTTCCGTTGTTATAACACACGGTCGTGAAGGATACGCATGTCGGTTGATAATTTGGACGCTAACAAGAAGGTTAACGAGAAAGAGACTTCGCCATTTTTACAAATTCGAGAGATCCTTGAATCATTGACTGTCGCTCTCTTTTTGGCGTTTCTCTTTAAAACTTTTGAAGCGGAAGCTTTTGTTATTCCTACCGGTTCTATGGCGCCAACATTGAAAGGACGACATAAGGACGTTGTTTGCGATGAATGCGGATATCGATTTCAGACAAGCGCTAGCGAAGAGATCGATTCCGCGAACAACAGACGCACCGGCCTTCGCGTTGTTGCCGGCGTCTGTCCTCAGTGTGGTTTTACTCCCTATTTCGGCGATGATGAGCCTAGTCTAAAAAACGATAAGATTGCGCCGTCTTTTACCGGCGACCGGATTCTTGTCAGCAAAATGACTTTTGATCAACGTCCTCTTGCAAGATGGGATGTATCTGTCTTCCGTTCTCCTAGCGATCCAATGATCAACTTTATCAAACGTATCGTAGGGTTGCCCAACGAGAATCTACGCGTGCAGTATGGCGATCTTTTTGTCCAGAAGATCGAGACTGTTGAAGACAATACCCTTGACGAAACTGTAATGAAATCTTCGGAGTCTATTTGGACTCCCGACGTCGATTTAGGGAAAGCGGAAGGGTTAAATGAACGTGCGGACTCCAACAACAATTCAATAGCTGAGTCAAACGGAACATTTGAAATAATGCGTAAAGACTACAAGTACTTACGTCAGATCTTACAAGTTGTCTATGATTATGATTATAGTGTGAAAAAGTTACAAAACGTCGGATGGCCGGAAAGATGGACGGACGACTTGAGTAATGAAACTAATAATGAAAATGCGTGGGTTGCTTTTGAGGAAAAAGGAAAACGCGGTTTTCGATTTGGCGGCGTGCCGATTAAAGGCTCAGATACGTCTTCTCAGTATGCTTTAGGGACTGAAGCCGACGTTACTCCCGTCACTGAGGATGATAAAAATTATTATTGGTTACGATATCGGCACATTATTCCGACGTCTGAAGATTGGTTCTATTTGACTCAGGGACAGATTCCTCCGAAGGTCTCTTCTACTGGAATCATTGAAAATAATCCTAGATTGATTGATGATTTTTCCGCTTATAATGCGGGAATCTCACGCCGACAAGCGTCACGAGAGGTCGCTGATAATTCCGGGGCCCGAGTGGTTAAATTGGTAGACGAATGGGATAAATCAAATTACGACGAGTTTTCACAACTGTCCAAGAAATATGTCGACTCCGAAGGGAATACGCGTGTGTTTTGCCAGAAGACCCCCGACGGTTTCGGGTGTAATTGGGTTGGCGATCTTGCAATTTCGTGTGATTTAACCATTGAAAACGTTGATTCTGGCTCCGGGCGTATTGCGTTTGATCTCGTTAAAGGCGGCGTTGTTTTTCGTTGTCTTGTAAATCCGAAAGCCGGATCTATCACATTGAGTATTCCTGCTATTTCTCAGTTTGTTCCTCGAACTGCTTCGTATAATTTTAATTGTAATAAAACGTATAACTTCGTTTTCCTTAATGTCGATGAAGAAATGCGTGTTGTTATTAACGGGGAAGAACTGAGTTTTAGCGAGGGGGGCGGTCGTTACGACGATTTGACAATTGTTGGAGAAAATGGCTTGGCGATCCTTCCGCGTAATCGTGATCCTAATGCACGTGATCTAGCTCCTGTCGCCATTGGCGCCTGTAAAACGACCGCTAGGGTTGAGAGTTTAAAGATTCTACGAGACGTTTATTATATTGCTGCCGGACGAATGCTAGAAGAGTGGGATAAGACTTCGTTAAATGATTTCAATACGGCCAGGTGTGATCGTTTAACAAATGGTTCTTCTGTGTTTTTAGGGGATGAAACAGAATCGGCTCGCTTTATGTCTACGCCCTCTATGTGGAGAGGTTATGGTAATACGAAATCTGCTCTTCTTACACAACATGAAGGACAGTATGTGGCGTTTGGCGATAATAGTGGATTCAGCTTAGATAGTCGCCTTTGGGCTGACAACAATGTCCCACACTATGTTGATCGAAAGTATTTGATTGGAAAGGCTTTTTATGTTTATTGGCCTCATGGTTGGCCGTTGCCGGTTATAAAAAGCCCGTTCTGGCCGAACTTCTCTAAGATGCGACATATCGATTGAGGTCTTAATACAACGATCTTGTATTTTCTAGCCAATTAAGTATTTATGAAGAACGGATATATTCAAAAATAAACGAATATATCCGTTTTTTAGTACTTTTCTCGATTTCTAACTATTTCAAAATTCTAGATGAACGAACTCTCTCTTCTGAAGTTTGAATACTAGATATTTACTCATTAGTGGTGAACATTTTTTTAGTTCTTCCAGGAACAGGTAAATGATTGATAGCGCTCCTTAATAATGGCGACCAAAATTCGTCGTTTTCGTAATCGATGAAAATTTGTAAAACTCTGGCGTAGGATATTGTTTTTCCACAAGTTTGTTCAGGAAGAAAGACACCGTATTGAACATTTCCTCGGTCGTAACAAGCTACGATCTTATTGCGATAGGTGGAGTCAAGTATCATTCCAGACTGCGTAATATCAAATGAAAGCGATAATTCATCAAACGGAATGGCGTCATTTAAAAAACGCAGTTTTAGTATCTTTTGCGGGACGACCTCGACAAAATTTGTTGTTGCTAGTTTATTTAGCACATAGGAAGGTATTGAGCCGTCTTTTACATTAATATATCCGGTCCCTTCTAGCACGCCTTGTTTTATAATGCCGGAGCTTATTGTTAAGTCGGTTATTGTTCCTTGAAATTGTGGTAGATTGATTTGAGCGCTCAATGATGATAAATTACAGTTGCAGAGACTTATATCATGTAAACTAACGATCCAATAAGGTAACGTTTGGGATAAAGTCTGATTGTCAGCGGTAAGACTATCGTTGACAGGATCGATTGTGTTCGTGGCTCGGTTTTGGAAATAAGCCTTTTCAGACGAAAAAGATTCGAGACGTAGTTGACCTTTGAACCAACTTGTTTGGCCGAATGTTTCAAAAAAGGGTATAAATTCGGATACAAAAGAAGAAGGAATAGGCGTTTCGCCCGTTTTAAAATCAAGCCGATATTTGGAACGATCCTCGAATGATTCGAACGAAAGGTAGTAAGGCGCTGTATCAACGACTCGTTTTAAGCCAAAAACAGCGTCGATGCGTTTGTTGTGTGAATTACTTATATATAATGCCCGACCGTTTTCGAGCGAAGGTGATTCCGCTTCGAATGTACGAATCTTGTTTTCTAAAACAGCTGAAGACAGAACTTCTGAATCTTCGATTGGAGTTAATTTATTATCTTTGAAGAAGGCGGCGAGCTCTGAATTACTCTTTCGTACCGGAGGCGACGATTGAGAGTTTTGGACTGCTAATTCGAATTCTTCTTCTTTCTGAATATCTATTTTTCCAAATGCGAAACAAACAACCAGCGAAGAGTCCTGAGGAAATCCTAGAATTTTTGACGCTTGATTGAATAGATTCGTAAAGTCTGTTTTTAAATCGAGTACCTGGCTTTTTTTACAAAAAAGATTGGGGATGACGACTAGAGTGTATTGGTCAAAGGCGACTTGCTGATTGGAAAACAAATCGGAATTTTCGTCGTCTTGACTAGGAGCAAACAGTAGTGTTTCTAGTGACGCTTTTGGGACGCTTACAGTCGCGTTATTAAAGGTCTGATTCTGACCAATTTGTACCGTCGATTTGAAGTTAACGTCATTGTCGCTTTCTGACTCGAATTCAAAATCTTTGTCAATTGCATAAGAATCGATCGTTGACGTAATTTTCCTAATGAAATTAGGATCGTTTTCAGTAATGATATAAATCTCGGGACAGAATAAAATGGTTTCTTGCGAGATATGAGTTGAACAACTTGTTTGAAGTAAGCGTTGCGCTCCCGGTCTTAGAAACTCTCTTTTTCCAATCTTTACGTCATAATTGATGAGGGTTGATAGTTTTTTTTCTTCCAAACGTAAGGAATTTGGGGTGTTTCTGGAAAAAAGCTGAAAGCTAATGAATACTAAAAGTAAGGGACCAAAGAGAAAAAAGATGAGTAAAGTCAAACCGCGTCGAGAACTTTCATTTAGGACTGCCATTGTTGTAAAACTCGCCTTTCGAGAAGTTGATACGATGACTAGTGAATTGTTCTAGCGCGTAGTTGTAAACTTGTACGTGAGAAATATTACGGTTGAATCGTATTATTACTAAATACGATTCAACCGTTGTCTTGAAACGCTTTCAAGTATGAAGAGCGTCACTTAATTTCCGAATCTGCTTTTTCAAGTTCATCGACGAAAGCTTCAACTGAAAGGGATTCGCCGGTCGACTCTTTCACAAACTCTTCCCAAGGAAGCATATTACCGGGTTTAAAGACTTTGGCGTCAAGCAATTGACCAAATACTTTCAAATCGCCCTTGGATTGCTTTTCCAGAGATTTTCTCAACTGGGCTCCGTAGAGTTCGCCAAGCATATAATTATGGTAATAAACCGGCGCAATTACGAAGTGAGGCTTGGAAGCCCAGTCCGCTTTATTTCTACCGGCAAGAGGATCAAGTCCCTGATAACGTTCAGTCATTTCACCCCAAAGCTTATTAAGATCCTGTTCCGGATCTTCATACAGAGCCTTTTCAAAGAAGGTCATGACGAGAGTCCAGTGACAGAAAATAAGTTGTTCTCGTAAGCGTTGTTCTTGAAGAGCGGAGGTAACTTCCTTGGCGCGTTCAACTGTGATACCACGGTTTTCTACCAGCCATTGAGGATCTCTAGCTTTAGCTCCAAACATCATAGCAATACCTTCAGTTGTGAAGATATGGCAGGCGGAGCGGATATTGCACGGGAGAGTACGGTCTAAATTGTAGTCGTAGATGGCGTGCCCGAGTTCATGCAATTGGGTGTCCATCCATTCGACGTCCGGCTTAATATTACAAAGGATACGAACGTCTCCTTCAAGGTTCATATCGTTACAGAAACCGTGTTGCGATTTTCCTTCCTTTTCAAAAAGATCGCTATTGTTGATGATCGGCATAACATCGAATCCAAGTTGGGCGTAATACTTGACTGATGTATCAACAATATCTTCCTTTTCAATACCTTGGTAGAATTCATTTACATCCAAACTCGCTGCGGCCGGAGCTTGTTGGAAGAACGGGTTATCGTAATGCCAAGGCTTGATCTCGTCGACCCCGAATTTTTCTTTCAATTCATTGTCGAGTTTGTTCTTCATCTTGTTGAAAAGAGGACTGGTGAGACGATCAAGATCTTCGAATATACTCAACAATTCATCCGGTTGGAATTCTTGGAAGGAAACGGTCATTTCCCAATAATTGTTATATCCAAGTTCCTTGGCGGCCTGATTACGAAGTTTAGCGAGTTCGATAACTTTCGGGGCTACGATCTCGCCAACTTGCTTTAGGGCGTCCCAAATTTCGTATCTCTTTTGAGAGTCCGTCTCTTTTTCTAACAATGCAAGGAGCTTGTTATTAGTACGCTCTTCGCCATTGTAGATTGCGCGTTGAGTTTGGAAAATCTGTTCGATTTCAGAACTGAGTTTAACGATCTTCTCGTTAAGTTCAGTGGAAATTTGAGATTGCTCGAAACTTCGTTCCGCAATGTAAGCGGCTCTTTTTTCAAGCGGCGTTGCATTAACGGCGGCAGCTCGAAGTTTCTTGAGTTCTTCATATTTGGCTGCGTCGGCATGGTAATTAGATATTGCGAGCGCGGCTTGCGAGGATTTTTCAAAAGCTTCTTCGTTGCCAGTGATCATGGCGTCCCACCAAGTGTAGGAACTGTCGCAATACAACTTTTGGTAGTCTTTTTGATACTGTTGCATAAAAGCGGCAAGACGCTCTTCCGCTTCGCCTGCGAATAAGCATGAGGACATGATACTTCCGACCAACATAGAGCCTAAAATAGTAGTGAAATTGAAAAATGAGCGTTTCATTTGAGTATATGCGATTAGGTAAACAAAAATTCTCGGCATTTGCCGAACGATAAGTTCGACAGACTCTTGTTCAACGACGACTCAAAATATATGAATCGAATTTATTTACTCTATTTTGGGCTTTGAGTCAAGATATTATGTACTTGTTGTTGATTTAGGTAGAATAAGATGATTGCGGTGTGGCTTGTTACGTGCCTTGGAATTTGGCAGGGATGTTTTTTAACTATTATGCTAAATTTTAAATTTTTTCTTATTGTTTGGGCTCTGAATATACGAAAAGAAGAATAGAGGATAAGGGTGTTTAGTCAGTGTTTTGATTAGATCCTCTTTGTTTATAGATGGAAATTAGGTGTTTCGTTAAAGAGTCAATTGACTATTAGACGATAACGCCTAGCGAGGGATGAATATTTACGTCGCAGGACTTGTAGGTATTTAAACCTTATTTGTGCATTGTCGCACGAATCCGCTATTCAGTTGGGTGTTGATCTTGATCGGAAGAAGTTGCAACGCTGTAGTTTTCGATTTGAAGACGCGCAAGTGAATGGTTTTTCGAAGGACGAAATTACCGGCGCCTGTTTATGGTGTGGGGGACGTTTTCCTTTGAGAATGGATTGGGTCGGTTTCGGATGGAGCCGCGTTCGTTCGGTTAGATGTAAGGACACATAGAAATGAAAAAGACAATAAAGACGTTCTTAGCGTGTTTATTGGTTTGCGCTACTGCGGGTGGCTGCTTAAGTATCCCTAATAGCGAAACGGTGTCGCCAAGGTATTTTAAAAATAAAAGCAATGGCGGCGTTCGTGGCGAGATGGAGCAAATCAATTTCGTTAAGTTGCGAATGGACAAGCCTGCTGAGGAATTGCTCGGGCCTAATGATGTTCTGGGCGTTTATATCGCGGGTATCACTGGAAAGGATGGGGATACTCCTCCGATCCACAACATCAATTCGTCGACGGATCGTCCCGCGTCCGGTTTTCCGTACATGGTTCGTTCCGATGGAACGTTGTCTTTGCCGATGTTGTCCGAACCGATTTACGTTGAGGGCATGACTTTGATCGAAGCGGAAGACGCTGTACGTTCCGCTTATACGTTACAACGTAAGATCGTTCCTTCTGACGCTAATATTTCTGTTTCTTTGATCAAGTCTCGTACTTATCATGTGACAGTAATTCGTGAAGACGTTATGTCGTCCGACCAACGTTTCAGTAACACCAATAACGGAACGAATACCGGCGCTTCTTACATGGGTGGTTTGGGACGTGGTACCGCCACGGCTCTGGAGCTTCCCGCTTATCGTAATGACGTCTTAGAAGCTCTTAGTCTTACCGGCGGTCTTCCCGGTTTGAATGCCAAGAATGAAGTTGTTATCCTTCGTAAAGCTTATAGCGACGAATTTAGCAACAAAGACTACATGAACGGTAAGGAAGCCGGATATGCGATGAGTGAAGTTGCTCGTCGTTACAATGAATCCGGTGAGATCAATAATTTGAATTCCGATCTTGGTGTTCGTCGTATTCCGCTGCGCGTTTCTCCCAACGAAGAACCGCCGCAATTGACTTCGGAAGACGTTACGCTTTACGATGGCGACGTGATCTATATTCAGTCTCGTGAAGCGGAAGTTTTCTACACCGGCGGTTTGCTTTCCGGTGGCGTTCATCCGATTCCTCGTGACTACGACCTCGACGTCATGGGCGCGATCGCAACTGCCGGCGGTACTGTTGGCGCCTCTGCCGGCGCTAAGAACTCCGGTACTAGCGGCAAGGTTAGTAGTATTCTTCCTGCAAGCCGTATCTTGGTTTTGCGTGAAGTTAATGGTAAGCAATACGCGATTCAAATTCGTCAGCGCGAGATGTTGCGCGATCCTTCGCAACGCATCTTGATTGAACCTAACGACGTTATCTTGGTCGAATATACCACTGTCGAACTTTGGTTCAATATGATCTATAACATGATCAACTTCCGTGTTACTATCGACGACTTCAAATAATTGTTGAGTTCCGAACGACGGCGCCGGAAATATTGGAACGGATGGCGCGTTGCACGTCTGCTCGATTTGATGGCGTTACCTCATAAACTAAGCACGATCTCTCAAAAGGAGATCGTGTTTTTTTTTGAAAACTAATTGAGAGATGATGAAGGGGAGGATTTCGTACTTTGAAGATTCATCTATGTTAGATAACAATATAATTTGACTATTTTTTCGAAAACGATATGATTACTTTGGACGGGTGGCGTTTTCTTGACGTGTCTTGCGACTTGAACGCCTACTCGTTTTGGAGATCGTGTAACCAACGGACCCGCCGCTTAGTTGTCTTGAAGAAAATTGATAATAGCGAAGGGGTTAGACTGTGTTGTGAAAGACGCGCATATATTGCGCGGATGTGGATAGATAAAATGAAAGTCGTCGCATTTAACGGTAGTCCTCGACAAAATGGAAACTGTTCTCTTTTGATTCAGAAATTCTTCGAACCGTTAAACGAGTTGGGTATTGAGACTGAATTGATTCAGATCGGTGGTCAAATCGTTCATGGTTGCTGCGCTTGTCAAGGTTGTAGAACGAAACATCCGGGAAAATGTGTTTTCGACGATGACTTTGTTAATGACGCCGTACAAAAATGTCGAGATGCTGACGGTATTGTGATCGCTTCCCCGACATACTATGCCAACGTTTCAACTGAGACCAAAGCTTTAATGGATCGAGTTGGATTCGTTCTTGGTCCGGAAGGCGCCTTAAAACGTAAACCGGCTGCCGCAATCGTGTCCGTACGTCGTGCCGGGGCCGTTAATGTGTTCGATTCGATCAACCATTTTTTTGCCATTAATGGAATGCTTATTGTTGGCGCTTCTTATTGGAATATGGGGTTTGGATTGGCCAAAGGCGATTGCTTAAATGATGAAGAGGGACTTCGGAATATGCGTGTGTTAGGAGAGAATTTTGCTTGGGTCTTGCAAAAGGTTTCCAAGTAAACGAATATCGTAATCTAAAGTGATACTGTACTTTTATTAGTTAGTATTACGAACAAGTTGCTCTTTGTTGTTTATGAGAACGACGTATTTGACGTCTAGTCGTTGAATTGGATCGGCGATTGAGCATTACTCTTATAATAAATGAAATGGAGCGTTGTCGAGCATTGAGCATTGAACGAATAGATTGACTCTTATTGATGGACTTCGTTTGAGAGACTCTTGTTTTTCTGAGACAGGTGTTCGTTTAACGCTTCTGTTTCATAACGTCAATACATTTAGTTGTATACTTTTTTGGCTGTGCGTATTCGACGTTTGATTATTTAGTGTTTTAGATTGGTTTTACAATGTTATACGACGTTGCTATTATTGGAGCCGGCGTTATAGGTTCGGCGCTTTTCCGTGAGCTTGGGAAGTATACTCTCAAAACTGTTTTGATTGAAAAAGAGAATGACGTTGCGCTTGGATCGTCGCGCGCAAATTCCGCCATTGTCCATGCCGGTTACGATCCGCCTAACGGTACTATGTTGGCGAGATTTAATGTGGAGGGAAATAAGCTCTATCCAAAGTTGTGTGAAGAGCTATCTGTTCCTTATCGCCAAAACGGATCTCTGATTGTAGCGTTGTGTGAAGAAGACTTAGTGCAACTTCATAAACTTTATGAAAATGGCGTTAAGAATGGAGTGGTGGGACTAGAAGTTATAGACGCTCAGGCTGTCCAACGAATGGAACCCAATCTACAATCGACTATTTGCGGCGCTTTGGTTGCTCCTACCGGGGGAATTGTTGGTTCGTATGAGTTTACAACGGCTCTTGCTGAAAGCGGCGTTATTAATGGCGGCGACGTTTTATTAAATTCAAAGGTTGTAAAGATCGAAAAGTTCAATAAGGATGGCGAACTTTTAAGCGATACCTCCAAAGATGGGTATTTCCATTTGACCTTTGCTAATGGTAATACGACCGACGCTCGCTTTGTTGTGAATGCCGCCGGTTTGTATTCTGACGCTGTCCAACAGTTGATCGGTAAGCCCAGGTATACAGTGACTCCACGTAAAGGCGAATATTACATTCTTGATAAACGCCAAGGTAAGTTAGTCGATCGTACGATCTTTATGTGTCCTTCTAAGCTTGGCAAGGGGGTGCTGATCTCTCCGACCGTTCACGGAAATTTACTTGTGGGCCCTGACGCGCAGGATGGTAATGACAAAGAAGATGTTGCTACTTCTAGTCAAGGTCTAGGATTTGTGCGGCGTACTTCTGCTTTATTGAGCGATAAGGTTGATTTCCGCGACTCGATTAGAAACTTTGCGGGGTTGCGTGCGCTTCCTAGTGGTAAAGATTTTATTATTGAGTTAGACCCGGATGTTCGCGGGCTATTGAATTTAGCCGGTATCAAATCGCCTGGGTTGACCTCAGCGCCGGCTATTGCTAAATATGCCGTTGAGTTGTTAGCTGACGTGGGATTAGATTTGAAGGAGGATCCTTCTTTTGATCCTTATCGTTTACAAGTTCATTTTGCCGATTTATCTGACGCTGATAAGGCTGAGATGATTCGTAAAGACTCTCGGTTTGGACGAGTTGTTTGCCGGTGCGAGCAAATCACTGAAGGCGAGATCGTTGAGGCAATTCGTAGACCGCTAGGCGCTACAACATTAGATGGCGTTAAGAGACGTTGTCGTCCGGGAAGTGGACGCTGCCAAGGTGGTTTTTGTGGACCGCGTGTTCTTGAGATTCTATCTCGTGAGCTTGACGTTCCGCGTGAATCATTATTTAAAGATAGGGATGGCTCCTATATTTTGATCGGTAGAACTAAAGAATCTTGAATTAGTTTTTCCTGTACTTCGTAGATGAAAATAAAAAAGCTCCCGATGAAATCTTTCGTCGGGAGCTTTTTAGGTTTTTGGAAGAATCAGGCTAACGAATCATTTTTCTAATTCGATTTCGTCAACACTACACCCGGGGGGGATCATCGGGAGAACATGTCCGCAATATGGAACTCGCAGGTCGATCATGAACGGACCGGGAGATTCGAGCATTTGTTTTAGAGCGGCAGGGTATTCCGAACGCTTTTCGACGGCGATTGCTTCCCAACCATACCCTTTAGCAATCGCAACATAGTCGGGGTAACGTTTGGTTAAGTGGTAACCGTCCCCTTTACCGATGTTCTCTGGATCGTTAATGTCGCCAAGATAGGTGTTGGCTCTGTTACGACCAAAGAACATGTCTTCCCACTGAACAACATTGCCGAGGTGTTGGTTATTGACCAAGAGAAGTTTGACGGGGATGTGTTCGGTGATGCAGGTTGCCATTTCTTGAATATTCATTTGCAAACTGCCATCGCCTTCAATTGCAATAACGTTGGCTTCTGGACGCGCGATTTTGGCGCCCATTGCGGAAGGTAAACCAAACCCCATTGTACCGAGACCGCAACTGGACAACCAGGTCCGCGGTTTATTGAAGTGATAGAATAAGGTCGTCCACAGTTGGTGTTGGCCTACGCCGGTGGTGATGATAGCGTCTTGGTCTTGCGTCGCCTTTGACAGTTCCTCAATTGCCATTTGGGGAATGATCAAGTCTTCTTTTTCCTCGATATCAGACAAGTGATAACATACGGGATGAAGCTCTTTCCATTCGTTCAATTGGGATTTCCAACTGGAAAGATCGACAGGGGTGTAGGATTTTTCAAGTCCGTTCAATAATGCGCCTAGGCTATCCTTAAGGTCGCCGCATACGCTCGTTTTAACTTTCTTGACCTTATTGAATTCGGAGGGATCGACGTCAAAGTGGATTACATAAGCGTTTGGGGCAAACTTTGATGGAACTGCTGCAACACGGTCGCTAAATCTAGCTCCAAACACGAGTAGAAGGTCGCAAGCACGAATAGCGCTGTTGGCGCAATAGGTGCCGTGCATACCGGCCATGCCGATGCAGTTTTTGTTGTCACGCGGGAAGCTGGCCAGACCTGGCATCGTGGTGGCAACAGGAATAGACGTCTTTTCAACGATTTTTTGAAGGAGTTCGGTAGCGTCAGCAGAAGTAACGCCACCGCCGGACAGGATCACGGGACGTTTGGCGCTACTGATTTTTGAAACGACGTCCTTAATGACGTCTTCATTAATGGTAGCTGGGGCGGATTGCTCGTAACCGGGAAGGTTAAACGGTTGGTTAAAATCTGGGTAACACTGGTTAACGAGGACGTTTTTGGGAATGTCGATCAATACAGGACCGGGACGTCCGGATTTAGCGACATAGATCGCTTCCGCAACGACCCGCGCCAGATCGGCTGTGTTGTCGACCAAATAGTGGTGTTTGGTGATACAACGACAAACTTCCGTAATAGGAGTTTCTTGGAAAGAATCGGCTCCGATTGCGTTGAGATTGACTTGCCCGGTAATGATTACCATTGGGATACTATCTAACTTGGCGTCGTCAATCGCTGTAATGATGTTTGTCGCCCCAGGACCGCTCGTGGTGGTACAAACGCCAACTTCGCCGGTAACGCGCGCATAACCTTGAGCGGCAAAACCGGCGCCTTGTTCGTGACGGGGAAGAATAACGCGGATTTTGTCACGATAACGCGTAAACGCTTGGTGGAGAGGAATCGTCGCGCCACCCGGATAACCAAATACATTTGTAACGCCACAATTGATCAACGATTGAACGACGAGATCGGCGCCGGTCGTCATAGTGGTGGTTTCAAACGGTTTAGATTTAGTAATGATAGGGTCGTCAAATGCCACAACAAACTCCTCTTAGTAAAACGTCGCTAAAACATGAAAAATTTACCGGACGTCTGTTTTTTAAACAGATGGTTTCTCCAGACAGTTGTCGAGAAAACCAATCCTAAATTCAATATAGGATACCTTCTTTTTAAAATTTAACAAGGGTTTGACCGGGCGTTTTTGTTAGGAAGACAATCTGTAAGACGGAAATAAATACGAAGTGGGGGACAATTCGAATTTCGGAGATGGTAACAATTTCATAACGTTTGGAGACGTCGCTTATTTTAAGATTCTTCCTTGGACATTTTGTCGTAACAGACTATAATATTGGATAGGTGAAAGAAGATTTTGACGCTTTGTGCGTGAAACGTTTTATAGAGAGAGCTATTATGTTTGGCGTCTTAGAACCGTTACGCGGCGGAGACGATATTCCTTTGCGTAAACGCGAGTTGATTGTTGGTAGAAATGAGAAGTGTGATATTGTGTTGCGTTTCTCAAATGTTTCTTCCCAACACTGTCGTTTGGTTTTGTCCGACGGGTATTGGTATGCGTTGGATATGGGAAGTACTAATGGTACGACCGTTGCCGGGATGAAAACGCAAGATATGCGTGTCGATCCTGGAACAAAGGTTGCTTTTGCAAAGCACGAGTATATTCTTAGATACGATCCTGCTAAGAATGGCGCTACTAACGATACTCCGCCTGATTGTTTAGAGAATAACTTTTTCGAAAAATCTTTGCTTGAGCGCGCCGGCGTTTCAAAGCAGGTTAAATCACTGCCTAAGACTTGGGAAATTAAACGTCAAGAAGGCGCGTCGTTGGAGCAACTTGAGTCAGGCGTCGGCGCTGATTACTCTAATTTGACGTTAGATGACTTGGAATTCGATATGTAGTAGTTTGACTACTGTTTAGTGTTAGATTATCTAATCCAGTCGATCCTGATCGGATTTATGAGATTCGAGCGTTTTTTGTTGGATTGCTAGATCGTCTAGTTCTTTATTGGTACGACGTTTATCTTCTTCAAGTAAGCGTCGTTCCTTTTTTTCTTTCAGCATTTCTAGTGTTTTAACTTCTTTTACGACGTTTTGTAGTTCTATCCTTCTTTTTTCGAGGATGGTTTCAAGCGTTTCAATTTCCAAAAGAATAGCTTGGTGTTGTGCGACTAACGTTTCGTGAAATTTCCTTTGTTGACGTAATTCTTGGGGGGTAACCTGGTTTTTCAAGTAGAGAAGTCGTGTTTCTTCTTGACTTTGGGTTATCTTTTGAAGACAATTTTCTAGACGTTCGCGGGTCGATTGAAGTTGGCTTTGGGTCTCTAATAAAGCGTTTTTCTTTTCTTGACTTTCGGCTTCGCGAATCTTTAATAAACTTTCAAATCGATATTTTGCCACTTTGAATCAAAGAAAAATTAGAAAAGCTTGGAGAGTAACTGCGAATTACTCTCCGAAGGTATTGAGACGAAGAATACGAAGAAATCAATACTTTTGCAATAGTTCAAGCATCTTTCTGTCGAGCTTCAGACCGCGCCAGTCTTCGTAATCAACGTCTTGACGTTCGCTGTCAGCGATACCGAAAGAACCGCGGAAATTCCATAATGCCCATCCCCAATCAGCTTGTTTCCAGTTGATCAGCATGTCTTCCATCCAACGGAGGACTACGGGATGAGGAGTGACATTATGAGAACCAAATTCCCCGACCATAACGCCGATACCCCGACGTTCGGCTTCTTTCCAAGGTTTGATGTGATTATCCCATAGCCACTGACGACCGCGTACGGTACCGCCGGCGATGATAGGCGTTCCGTCAGATTCGTCGTAATGTAATTTTTTCGAGGTTTTACCTTGCCAATCAGAGACTCCGATCGCGTAGGCTTTTTTAGTCGAAGAGGTGATTTCTAACTCGGTAATGGTGGCCCAATCGCCTTCCTGGTTGGCTATCGAAATGGATTTCGCCCCATTGGGGATTGGAAGTTCGATATCGAGATCGTAAAGATTTTGGTAGATACCGTATTTCTCTTCGAATTTAACTTCCTTCCATTCGCCTTGTCCCGATTTGGGGGTAAAGGCTTTGTTGTAGACTTCAGCGTTGTCCATTTTTACGACGATTTCAGAATGATTGGATACAACGCCTAATCTGAAACGTAGAGTGGAGTTTTCTGGGAAAGGTCCGGCAATTGTTAAGGGACTAAGCGCTTCCTTGGGCATCCCTTGTTTAGAGGGAACGGGGAGAAGCGCGTTATACGAGACATTAGGCCATTGAGGAGTAGGGAAATCTTGACTATTGACCCATGAGGCTCCGTAGTGGGATATCTCCATTGGCGAGTAACCTCGCGTTGATTGAGCAACCTTTAGGTCTTTGAAAGAGTAACACGGGTTTACTCCATAATCAATACCGTCGCAAGAAATTATGCGATCGGGATTCTCTTGTCTAATGGCTTCGACGAGAACTTTAACGACCTTGTAATACTCTTCTTCAGTACAGCCGCTAGGCTCGTTAAAAAGATTAAAACTCAATTGGTCGCTTGAGACGTTGCGATAGCGTTTGGCGAACGTTTGCCAATGGAGTTTACAGACGTCTAGAGTTTCTTCGTCCTTCCAAACAAGCGGGGATTCGGGAGGGTAGGCGACTGTGTAACCAGGCGCTCTATGGAAATTCATATGGATGTGAATGCCATATTTTTCACCGAACTCAACGGCTTGATCGATTTCAGAAAGAACTTGTTCATTGAACTTGCGTTTGTCTCCGTCAACGATCCAACAACGATAGTCCATGGGAAGACGAACGAAATTGAAGCCAAGATCGCTAATGTTTTGGAAATCGTCTTCTCGGAAAGGCTTGTTCATGCCGTTAAATTTTTCAAGAAGATTAAAACCACGCCATCTCGGAAGTTTAGAGGATTTCGCGTGAGGAAGTTGCTTAGCTCTTGCTTTTACTTTAGGAACCAACAAATCAGGAGACGCAGAGCAGAATTGGGAACAAAGCGTCAGTGGCGTGACCGCAATCATTGAGCTGAGCTTCATAAAATCGCGGCGTGAAGTGGGGGTGTTGAACATAAAAATATCCTTGATTTAAAGAAGGATTTCTTGAAACAGAAGTCGTGAAGATTATAACAGGCACATTTGTGATGGTCAAGAATAATCGGGGCTTCGGTTTTGTATCGTTTCATTAAAAAGGAAAGAACTTGTCACAGAATTAAATTTTTTAAAAAATTGTTATTTTTTTATTGCGGCTTTTCACTTTTTTTGTTAAAATGCTACGGTCCTTGTTAGAGGACTGACTAAACATTTGTCGTTGTGATTACTAGCGTAGTTTCTGGTTCAAGACGACGATAAGGTTTGGGATTCGTTATGTTTGAAAGTATATGAATTCCGTATTTGCGTTGATATGTTTTTTAGGAGATTTGTATGAGCGTTTCTCGTCGTTCGTTCTTGAAGTCGTCCGGTTTGATGGCTGCCGCCGCTATTCCCGCCCTTTCTTCCACCCCTCACGTTCACGCTGGCGAAGACAATACGATTAAGATTGCCTGGATTGGTTGTGGTTCTCGTGGAAGCGGGGCGATTCGTCAAGCGTTGAATGCCGATCCGAACACTAAAGTTGTCGCTGTTGCCGACGCTTTTGAACATCGTGCTAAGAATGCCGTCGCCGCTTTGATCGATACCCACGGTGAAGATCGTGTCGATTGCCCGCCGGAACGCCAATTCCACGATCTTAATGGCTATCGTGACGCTATCGATTGCCTTGATGATGGCGACGTTGTCGTCTTGACGACCCCCCAAGGTTTCCGTCCGATCACCTTCGAATACGCCGCTACTCATAAGAAGCACATCAATATCTTTGCTGAAAAGCCTCTTGGCGTCGATATCCCCGGCCTCAAACGCTTGCAAGCCGCTAATGAAGTTGCCAAGAAAAAGGGTATTCAAGTTGGCGTTGGTTTGAACAATCGTCACTACCTCCGTACCGAAGAAACCGTCAATGCTATTCGCGACGGTAAATTGGGCGACGTTCTTACGACTTGGGTCTATCGTCTCCAAGGCCCGCACATGCTGAATTTGCACCAAGGTTATACCGATTTGCAAAACGAAATCAGCAACATTTTCTGTTTCGATTGGACGAGCGGTGGCTTCATTGTCGACGCGTTGATCCATAACATCGACATCTGCTGTTGGTGCATGAATGATTACCCGGTTGCCGCGTTCGGTTCCGGTGGTCGCCTTGTTGACGCTCACGACAAGAGCATGCGTCGTATGCAAGACCAATTGATCGACTGTGGCGCTATCGAATACATCTTCAAAGATGGTCGTAGAATGAATCTTCACACCCGTACCGTTCCGAATTGCTGGGGTATGTTCCAAGCTAATGTTCAAGGTACGAAGGGTTGTGCGCAACTCGGTGAAGGCGTTGGCGATCCCGCTATCTACGAAGGTTGCGATATGCGTAATCCCGAAGCTCGTAAGGTTATCTGGAAGCCTACTTCCGAAGCTAACGACTCTTATCAAACCGAACACAACCTTCTGTTCAAGGCGATCCGTAACAACGATCCGTGGAATGAAGTTGAGTACGCTCTCAATGCTACGAAGACCGCTATCCTCGGTCGTACCGCCATGGAAACCGGCGACCTGGTCACTATGGAAAGCGTTTGGAATTCGACTCGCGAGATTTGCCCGAATATCGACGATCTTCGTCTCGACAGCGCTTCTCCGGCGGAACGCGATGAAAATGGTAACTACTGGATCGGTACTCCCGGCGTCACCAAGTTGTCCTGAGTTTCAGATCTCTGCTTGATTTAAACGGCCGTTAAGCCTTAGATTAATAGAATTAAAACGCCAATGAATCGGTTGAATCATTGGCGTTTTTGATTTTCCTTTATGAAAACGAAGAAAACTGTTTAATAATTTTACGATCCGAATAAAGAATTTTTTCTGACTTATTGAGGGTAGACAAAGGTGGGAGAGTTGTCGTTTAACTCTTGGAGATACTTTTCAATATCTTTTTCAGGTTCAGTAATATAACCGTATTTTGACCATTGGTAAGCATCGATATTGGGCGTGAATGTTACCTGGTTAGGTTCGAGATTGGCTAACATAAAGCCCATGTCTCCCCAGTGTCCGGTAGACGGAAAACAGATAGTTTGAATTCCGTTATGCATTGGCGTACGATAGTAATGACGATGGCCGTGAATATAGGCGATAAACTTCGGACACTCTTGTAGGATACTTTCGATCTTGGTATTTTCGAGCTGATGATGGCAACCGACAAAAACCGGCTTTTTAGTGTATTTCTTTAGAGTCGCTTTAAGCCATTCTTGTTGTTCGGCGCTGATTTCTCCGCGGACTTCACCGGTAAGGTAAGAGTCTAATATAATGAAGTCTGCATGAGGCGTTTCAACGATATTGACGTAACGACCTTCAACTAAGGGGCTTTGTGTGAATTTCTCAGGAAAGACCTTTTGAAAATTTTCGAGACGGTCGTGATTGCCCATCGCGATTTCCCACTGGATTCCAGCTGCTTCGACGGGGTGAATAAGTTTTCTAAACAGTTCGTATGACTCTAACTCTCCGGAAGAATAGGCGACGTCGCCGTAGATGATCAGTTTTGCCGGACGCGGGTTCATGGATAGAACCTTAGCTACGCACTGATTGAATCTTACTACTTGTTGGGAATCAGCCGGATTGTGAAGGATGTGAGGGTCAGAAAAAATTGCAACGATGTTTTCGTCTAGCTGAACGTTGGTTGCAAAAAGCTTGTCCGGGTTATTGAAGGAAGAGGAGAATGCCGTTAGAGCAACCGCTTTTAAAAAATCTCGTCTATTCATGTGTTTCCTTGTTAGATAATTATTGCTGTAAAGAATGAAATGTCAAAAGATAAAAAGACGCTTCTAGTATGATTTACTAAAAGCGTCTTCCTTTTTTAGTACTAGGCCTTTTGTTCTTCCGCCATCGAGTTCAACGAATTACCAATATTGGTAATCAATTCGTCAACTTGCCAGTTTTCCTCGAAACCAACAATATATACGTCGACGGCTTGCGAACGAACGACTGCGTCGATAGAACGTTGACGTTCTTCCAACTCGCGTATAGTTCCTTCGCCAATGAGCTTCATGCAGATGATTCCTTTTCCGTTGTTTTTGGCTTTTCGCGCAGCCTCAACATTTTCTTCAAAAGTTCCATCCATACGAGCGCCGGTCGCATTTAATCGAATATGCATTGCGTCCACCCAAGGACATTCGGCGCCGCTTGCAACAGCTCCAACAGCATGGCAAGAAATACCGTGACCACGAACGAGTCCTTTTTCTTTGCACTCTTCAAGCTCGTCCATGATTCGTTTGCAATCTTCTTCCCAATTGGGTTTCATTATGCAGTGAATCTGTATCAGGTCGAGATAATCGGTATGAAGTTCGTGCAAGAAACGTTTGACAGCGTCGGTGGCGCTTTCGTTTTCCGGGTTGCCTTCGATTCCTCCGGGATGAGGCCAATACTTTGAGGAAATAGTGTAACTATCTCTTGGCTTATCTTTTAATGTGGAGGAAATGATTTCGTGAGTACCGTAAAGATCGGCACAATCGAAGAAACGGACGCCGCTATCGTAGCAGTGTCTGATGAGATTTTCCGCCTTAGTGCGATCCATTCTCGTTAACTGAGCGGAATGGTTGTAGCCGGACATACCGGTTCCCATACCGATTCGGGAAGTTTCGATATTAGGAGTTAGTTTAACGCGCGCAAGCGGATCGGTGGAAAAAGGTGCTGACGAGTTTTGGCGTTCTTCCTCAGACTTAGCCAAAACCTGAGAAACAACAGCGTTAGAACTAAATGCTCCACCCAAGCCGGCTAGTGAAGACGTCAAAAACTGACGACGTTTTAAATCCATCTATGTGATTCCTTTTTTTATGACGTACGCATTTTGATATTGAATACGTACGTCCTGCATGAATTCTATCAGCAAACAAATCAGATTTGCGAGTTTTGAGACGGACGGAGGAATAAGTTTCTGATACGCGTAGCGGTGCGCGCGTATTGAGGATCGCTACTCATTTGCTTCCATTCAGGATGATTGACGAATTTATTCCAACCTTCGCGACGAGCTTCGTCGTTTTCAAAACTGAGCATATAGGTGATATTAGGAATCCAAGAACCAAAAACAGCTCCACCCATGAAAACAGCTTCCATACCGCAACGGCGGAATAAATCGAGTTCGCCGTTTTCGAACATGCGACACTTAGCCAAATTGCGTTCGTAGTTGGGCGAATTGTAGGTGCGCAACTGCAAGAGACGTTCCGGATTCAGATTGGGAACAGAAATGCAAGGTTGGCATACGAGCGAACGCAAAACTACCATTTCTTCGTCGATGTATTGAAGGTCTTGCGCGAGATTGAAATGGTTATAGTGGTAAGCGGTTCGGCTTTGCAATTCGGCGAAGCTGTCGACAGAAGAACTTTCTTGGACGACAAAAACAGCGCTGTCATACAAAGCGGAATCGTAACCGCGGTCGTCTTTCATTAAATCCGAGTCAACGTAGAAAATGCCAACCTTGTCGAATCCAAGTTCGTTTCTGTCGCGAATCAGTTCGGAATCAAACGCTTTGAGGAGCTCGTCTCTTTTTTGAACGGATTCAGTGCGATACGTTTCCAATAAGATGTATTTCAGATGAGCGTTGGAGCTTTCGGTGTGAGATTCGGCGTGGTGTTTGGGAATAAGGATATCTCCTTTGACAGTTTTAGACGTGGCGGCGATGCCGGCAATTGTAGCCGCAGCTAAAAAATCTCTTCTTTGCATTTTTATTACCCCTGTGGGAAAGATGGAATAATTTTAAACCAAAATAGTAATGATATCGCTATCGAGTAAGCGACTTCATTATAGTATATATCAATTTTCAAGGACTTTCAAACTGACGTCGATTCTTCCGAGCGGAGCGCTGACTTGAACGCCTTGAATGGAACTACGCAAGCGTGCTAATGACTCTCTTGCAATTTCAATGCCTTCGGCAAGTTGAGCGTCCTTCGAAATCGTAGAAGCTTTTTCCATGCGTTCCATTATTTCTTCCGGTACGACAACTCCTGGAACTTCCTTACGCATAAATAAAGCGTTACGATAACTGATGAATGGCCAAACGCCAGCGATGACCGGAATAGGGAGATCGCCAAAATCGTCTATGAACCTTAATAAAACGTCCGGATCAAAGACGGGTTGAGTAACAGCAAAAAGCGCGCCTGCGTCGATCTTCATTCGAAGTCGGTCTAATTCTCTTTGACGATTGAGCGCAGATGGATCGAAACCGCAACCAAAGAAAGCTTCGGTAGGGGCGCCAATCGATTGTCCCGCTAAGTCCACGCCGGTGTTCAAACGGTGTTGGAGTGCGCAAAGACCGATGGAATCGCAGTCAAAGACGCCGGTAGCGTTAGGATAATTACCTAATTTTGGCGGGTCGCCCGTAATGAACAGGATGTTTCTGACTTTTAACGCCGCACAACCAATCAAGTCGGCTTGTAGGCCAATGAGATTTCTATCGCGACAGCAAACATGAAGGACCGGTTCGATTCCGGCTTGGGTCAGGACCGTTTCCGCGGCTACGATTGAAGCAATTCGAGCGGACGCGCGAGGTCCGTCGGGTAAATTTACTGCGTCAATACCGGCGTCTTTTAATACGCGAGCCTTTTCAACGAAGGTCGTCATATCGTAACCGCATGGAGGAATCGCTTCAACGGTTTGAACCCATTCTTTGTTTACGAGCTTTTTGGCCAAAGCGCTTCGAGTTTCAATAGGCGTTTCGGGTTGTTCTACTACGTTTTGTTGTTTGTCTAGCAAAACGATCTGCGATCTTCTACTATTAGAGGTCGGTTTGACCATTTTAACGACTTCTGCCATTTCTTCAGGAGTCGTTCCGCAACAACCGCCAATCCCCGCGACTCCAAGATCGGCATAACGCATTGCATAGGTAGCAAGGTATTCAGGGGAACTGTAATAAAGCTGGCGTCCTTCAAATGATTGAGGCGCTCCCGCATTAGGCTGTACGATCAATGGAAGCGAAAGCGTTTTGATCACTTCTTGAACAGCTTGTAACATTTCGTTGGGACCAAGGATACAATTTAATCCCCAGGCTAACGGGTGAGGAAGCGACGGAGCAAACGGCTTAAACAACTGAGTAAACAGTTGTGCTCGCTTTTCCAAATTTGAATGATCTTGGAAATAGGAACGATTGATTCCGTAAGAGATTACGAAAGGTAGACTCGGATCGACCTTCGCAATTACCTCGCTCATTATTTCCGCGATTTCACGCGAAGGTTGAGATTCAAATATAATGAAGTCGACTTTAGCTACCGCGAGGGAATGAACTTGCGCAGAAAAAGCGTCTATTATTTCCTGACGAGATCTCTTTGTAAGGATCTCTTCCGAAGGATAACCAACAGAACCGGCTACGTATATCTTCTTTTCGGACGTGGAAAACTCTTCGGCGACAGTGCGTGAGAGCTCCACGCCCGCTTGGTTGATTGCTTCTGCTTGCTTTTCTGCCCCGTAGCGTTCCAAGGCAAAACGATTAGCTCCGTAGGTGTTAGTGGTAAGTACGTCGACGCCGACAGCAGCATAGGAACGAGCGATTTCCGTAATCATTTTGGGGTTGCGGAGATTTAACTCGTCATAACACTGATTGGTGAAGACGTGTCTACGATAAATTTCTGTTCCTGTTGCGCCGTCAAAAACTAGCGTTGAGGCGGAAAGTGCCTCTTTAAAACTTTTGACCAATGTATTGCCTCAACTGAATATAAAACGCATCTTCTTTTACCACACGAGATGCATTTATCGTTCATAAGTTATGCTCTATGTGGAATGGTTCTTCTCGTAATCGAAAAAAACGCTACCAAATATCGAATCCTTTGTGAGAACACTCCCCGACTGAACATCCCCAAAAATCATTTGTAAACATATCATAAAATGCGGTTGTTTTCAAGCGAAAACATAGTGAGGATTTTAAAAGTAGACGAATGTTGTTTGTTGAATTTATAAGTGTTTTTTGTAAAATACGATTCCTGATGAGAACAAGAACGATATTATTGTTAAAGGAAATGGTTGGATATTGTTTTTAACGAAAACCGGATGTTCGCATGAAGTGTTGGGAATGCGTAATGTCTTGTTGGGGTATAGGCAATTACGACGAAAGGAACATGTTATGTGGAATGTTTTTTATCCACATTACCGTGTGGGGAGCGTTGTGGAATTAACGCCTGAACGGTTACGAGAAATGAACGTGGACAATCTACTACTTGACGTTGATTGTACTCTTAAGTGTTATGCCGATCGAGAACCTACTCCCGAAGTTACAATATGGCTTCAGAACCTTAAGAATGCCGGTTTTCAAATGTGTCTGTTATCTAATGGACGCGGCTTGAGAATCGAACAATTTGCGAACAAGGTTCAGCTTCCCTTTATTGCTAAATCTTGTAAGCCGTTGCCATTTGGATGTTATCGTGCCATTAGAGAACATCGCTTTATCCCTGAAAACACATTGTTAGTAGGCGATCAAATTTTTGCTGACGTCATGGCGGGAAGGTTTGCAAAAATACGAACGGTCTTGGTTACTCCAATTATGCCTGAACAAGAACATTGGTTTACGCGTATCAAAAGACCTTTCGAAAAGATTGTAATTCGATCTTTTGAACGGAAAAATAATCGTACGTGATCGCTTCAGACTTGTTGGCGCCTCGAACGATGGTAATAGGTCGCGTGTTCATTCTGTGAATTTCCCAATAAGATGATAGTTTTTTTGTAAACCTTTGACAAATCGAAATAAAATATTGTCCGGACCTTGATATGAAGAGATTTGTTTCTAGACGTAGTTTTATTAAAAATTCCATTTCCACGTTGATGGTTTCAACGGGGGTGAAAATGGGGATTCCAACCTTGATTTCTGGTACGGCTCTTGGTTTGAATGGACAAGCGCCTGCTTGTGAGACCATTTTACTAGGTGGTATCGGTATTAACCATCGCGGAGGATACGATCTGGGGTTCTTTTTAAACCAACCTGACGTTCGTTTTGTTGCGATAGCCGACGTTTCTAAGAGTAGACGGATCAAAGTTAAAAATCAAGCGGAAGAAGCACAAGGTACCGATAATGTTGACATGTATCGCGATTTCCGTGAATTGCTAGATCGAAATGACGTTGATGCGGTATTAAGCGCAACGGGCGATCGTTGGCATGCTCATATGGCTATTTATGCCGCAAGAGCTGGGAAAGACGTTTACAGCGAGAAACCGTGCGCTATTTCTATTGAACTTTGTCGTAAGCTTGCGGAAACGATGAAGTTGTACGGAACTGTTTTTCAGGGAGGAACGCAGCGTCGTAATGTCAAAAATTTCCGTCATGCATGTGAACTAGCTCGTTCGGGAAAGCTTGGAAAGATACATACCGTTCATGCTTCGATATACTATTTGGAACATAAAACAGGTTGGCTTCCTGAACAACCGCTTCCAAATCAGGACGACTTTGATTGGGATCTTTGGCTTGGCCCGGCTCCTTGGAGGCCTTATAACGAAGTGTACGCTAACGAAGGACAAACTTCTTGGTCGGCTTGGCGTGGATATTATGATTTTGATTCAGGATTTAAACACTTAGACTGGGGCGCGCACACTGTCGACCTATGTCAAATGGCGTTAGGCATGGACGGTTCTTCTCCCGTAAAATATTGGGCGGAGGGAGAGCGAATGTATGCGTTGTACGAAAATGGCGTTAAACTTGTTATGCGTCCGGATGGTTGGCTTGGTTTGGGAACTTGTCCGGTAAGATTTGAAGGAAGCGAAGGTTGGATCGAAACTGGCGATAGTGGAAAAACTATTCTTTCCAATGACTCATTACAGTCGGTAGAATGCGATATTGAGGGAACTAACCCTCGCGATCATATTCGTGATTTTTTAAATTGTGTTAAGACGAGACAGCAACCCACATGTAATGCCGATGTTATTAGGTCGTCGCATGTGGCTTGTCATGCGTCTGCATTGAGTTGGTATCTTAAACGAGAACTGCTTTTCGATCCCGAAACGGAAACCTTTATTAATGATGATGAAGCCAATCGTCTTCGAAGTCGTGCGTCTCGTGCTCCTTGGTTTGTTTGATAATAGTGAAAGTTGGAACGATGAATAATAAGTTATTTTCTGTTACGTTGTTATGCTTTAGCTATTTTCTGGGATGCGTTTCCTATTATAGTTTGTATGCGCAGACCACGGATGAACTTTATGCAGAGAGTGAAAATTTGTTTAAGGCTCTTTGTTCCGAAAGCAAGGTGGATTCCACTGTGAAAAACGCCTTGTATGAACCAAGGCTAAATACTCAGGCAAGAACGGCGTTGGAAGCTATTGGATCGGAAGAAGCCGTAGACTGTTTACGAAATGCTTTACAGGCTTCTGATCCAATTTGTGTAGCCGGATGTTTGGATTCTCTTGGGAGACTTAAAGATCTTGATTCTGAAGAACTAGCGTGTAAGCTTGCGTTAGATGACGATAATTCTTCAATGGTTCGTTGTGCCGCTTTGAAATTTCTGGGGTGTATTGCGACTCCGAAGGCTTGTGACGTACTGTTGAATGGATTAAATGATTCGGATAGGGATATTAGACTTGCTTGTGCCGATGGTTTATTTAGCGCTGGAATTCAATTAAAAGACGCCGCTCTATTCCGAGCTGTCAGAAACGCTAGTATTGATAGTTCGACAACTAAGATAGCTATTCAAAATGAAATTCTTTTATCAAAAGATGTGAAGCTTTTGTTCGACTTGCTTTGTTCGAAAGAAGCGATTGATTTTAAAGCTGCTTGTTTTGTACTAGCGTCGTATGATGACTGGAGTACTGAGTTCTGTGAAGCGTTGAACAATTTGTTAAAATCTGCCTCATCAGAAACTGGGAATAGAATTATCGTTGCTCTCGGTAGTTGTGGAAATACAGCTGTTGTACAAACTCTCGTGGATACGCTTGAAGACGAGGCTTCCAGACTTTCTAAAGTTAATATTATTAAAGCGTTGGGAAACTATGACAATGCTTTGGTCTTTAATGCTTGTTTTAAGTTCCTTGCTGCTGAAGATGAACAACTTCGAATCACTTCTTTTGAGACCATTTGTAAACAAAACTCTTTGACAGATCAAGACGTTTTATTGATCAAAGGTGTTTTGGAATCATATGTGGGGACGGAGGAGTACAAACGATTACTTTTAAACTGCCTTAACATTGTTGCCAAAAAGGAACTTGTTTCGCTTCTTGAAAACGTTGAGAAGATTGCGAATGGTTGCGATGATGGGAATATTGCCGCCGTAAGTATGAAAGTGATTGCGACAATTATTCAGCCTTCTGCTGATTCTATTGAGGGATTCATTCAGAAGTTTGGGATAAGGGAAGAAGAAAACAAAGAGACTTTCGATTCCTGTTTAGAGATCCTTTGCCGCAGAACTAATGAGAAAAGTGAAACGATTAGCGTTCTTGCGAAACAATATAGCCAAGAACCGGCGTTCCTTGCTCGCCTTGTTGGAGAGATGGGAGGAAAATGCGCCGCGGACTATTTGGGACATTTAGCTTTAGCTAAGCTGGAAGATTCTTCTGAGGAAGCGATAGAGACGCTTGACGAAGTTACTAAGGCATTAGGACGTTGGACTTCTCCTGATGCGGGAGAGGCGCTAGCTCGGTTGGCGCTGCTTTTGCCGGAGGGGCGCCTTAGTAAATTTAAGACGCGCGCTATTAGAGGGTATATTCGGATCGTTAGACAGATGGGGGAAGCGCCATTACAAAAGGTTCAAAGAATTGCTAACGCCTATCGGATGACCGAGAATAGACCACAAGAGCGCGCGTTATTAGAAGGGACGCTTGATACAAGTTTTACTTCAAACTTTAGTGAGAAGAGTTTATTCAATGGTAAAGACTTGAGTGGATGGGAAGAATACGAGCCCGGCGTTTTCCGGGTTGAAGATGGGACTATCGTTGGTGGAAACTTCATTTCAGGCGTTTCGCATAATCATTTTTTGACTTCTGTTCACGATTATCGTAATTTCTATTTGCGTTTGGAATGTAAGATACTCGTAGGCGACCAAAATCAGAATAATGACGGGAATGCCGGCGTTCAATTTCGTTCAGTGAGGATTCCTGATAATTGGGAAATGATAGGATATCAGGCTGATATGACCTCTGACGGTAGTTATTGGGGGTGTTTATATGACGAATCACGACGTAATCGAATGCTCCAAGTTCCCGACGCCGCTATACAAAATAGTATTTTGCATCCCAATGACTGGAATACTTACGAGATTCTTGCTCAGGAAGGAAATATTAAAATTTATTTGAACGGTATTCAAACAGTAGATTATACTGAAGACGAGGTCGTTCCATTTGAAGGAAAGATCGGGTTACAGATTCATGCAGGCGGACCTGCGTGCGCTTATTATCGGAATATTTTTATCTGTGACTCTGATACCAATGATTCCAAATGAGTTTTGCTCAGAGGGCGTTGAGTTGGAGTTCAGATTTATTCAAACCTTCATAGAAAGAGTGTAAATGAAGAAAGTATTATTTCTTTTCGTTACCGCTATGCTTTTAAGCGTGGCTTTAGTAAATGCCGAGGACGTTAAACGTTCCGGTAATCCGTTGTTTCCCGGTTGGTATGCCGATCCGGAAGTCGCTTATTTTGAAGGACAATATTGGATTTTTCCGACTTCTTCACGTCCTTACAACGAACAGACTTACTTTGACTGTTTTTCTTCCCCCGATTTGGTCACTTGGACTAAGCACGAACGTGTTCTTACGAACGAGTCTGTTAAATGGGCTAAGCGTGCGATGTGGGCTCCGGCCGTAATTGAAAAGGATGGAAAGTATTACTTCTTCTTTGGCGCAAACGACGTACATGAGGGAGAAGTTGGTGGAATTGGCGTTGCGGTTGCTGATTCTCCGGAAGGTCCTTATGAAGACCTGTTGGGTAAACCCTTGATCAATGAGATCGTGAACGGCGCTCAACCTATCGATCAATTTGTTTTCAAAGACGACGATGGAACATACTATATGTTTTACGGTGGTTGGCGACACTGTAATGTCGTAAAGCTTAATGATGATTTTTCCGGTCTTGTTCCCTTTGAAGATGGCGAACTGTTCCGTGAAGTGACTCCCGATAATTATGTTGAGGGTCCCTTTATGTTTAAAAAGGACGGGAAGTATTATTTCATGTGGTCCGAAGGGGGATGGACAACAGCGAATTACAGCGTTGCTTATGCGATTTCCGACTCTGTATTTGGACCGTTTAAACGTCTTGATACGATTATTTCTTCCGATCGTAAAGTAGGAAATGGGGCCGGACATCATAGTGTTTTACATACGCCGTCCGATCGATGGTATGCCATTTATCACAGACGTCCTTGGACTGAACGCGATGGTAATAGTCGTATGACCTGTATTGAAGAAATGTTCTTCAATGAAGATGGAACGATTAAGCCCGTGAAACTCACTTTTGAAGGGGTTGAAGCCGATCCTGCCAAATAGTTTGTATTGGGGCTCCGTATAATTGAAAACGTCGGCTTTCGAAATGAAAGTCGACGTTTTTTATTCTTATTCAAGAGTGGGATGAGAATCTTCAAGTCTTTCTTGTTGTTCATAGAAACGGCGTTCCCATATTTCGAATTGCGGTTCGCCCATTCTAAATGTAAAACTTGCCTCTGGGAGCATTTGCCCTTTATATGGTCTTGAATTCATATGAACGATCAGAACTGATCGGGTTGGGCGTTCTATCGTGTAGGTAGATTCGTTAGGCAATTTTTCTGACATAGCTAAAAGTTCTTTGAAGTCGAAGTGTGTTAGTTGTTAATCCGACGCCATTATTTTAATGTCTTCAAAATCTTTTTTCAAGTTTTGAAAATTCTTGATTTGATTAAAAAACATATTGATTTTAAAAAGCAAGTAATTAACTTGATTATTAAAAGGAGCTAAAACGCTCAAAAGGCGTGACAATTGATTTTTGTTACAACCAAAGTTTATCTCACATTCCATGCGTCTAAATGCCAACTCGTACCATCCCAAGAGAAAAGACAATATGCACCTGTGGAAATCTTAAGTGAATCAGGTAGAGGTGTGTTCGAGGGTAAAATGGAAAGGGCAAAACGGGCAATTCCATTACTCGTTACTACTAAGTTTGTTGAAGGTTTTTGAGCGTGCGTTAATTCTTCGGCAAAACGCCTCCATTCATTCTCCAACGAATCTACTCTGGCTTGTAAAAACTTCCAACCTTGGGGTAAGATCTTCTTTTTATCCCATAGTTTCAAACATTCTTTTCCGTACTCTTCTTGTTGAATTGGAGTTACTTGGGTTAGACCACATGCTTGAGCTTCGATGAGACCAAGTTTTTGGATTACTTCTTGTTCCGGTAGACCGTCGTAGTCTCCATAATCTAACTCCGTTAAGAAGTCTAGAAGAATCGGTTCTGTGCGATTCCCAAAAGCTGTTGACGCTTCAAGGGATGTTTCTATCGTTCGTTTCAGTGGCGCTGAATAAAACATTGTTGGATGAAGATCTGCTGAGATCAGATTTTCCCCAAGTTTTCTTCCTTGGCTTTTTCCTTCTTCTGTTAAATGAAGGTCGGTACGTGAACCAACTCGTAATATGACGTCGCCTTTATTGAAGGTGTTTCCGTGACGAGCTACAATTAGCTTTATATGGTCCATTCTGGGAAATTCTCCGGTTCTGATGGTGAAAAGAATTATTTATAGAAATCCAACAATTCACCACTATTTCTGATAATTTGCGCGACTCGTTCCAGATCTTGGGGAGAATCCACTCCGGATGTAGATTTCTCGTAGCCCAGAGGATATTTACCTTCCACCATTAGAATCTTTTTACCATTCTCTATAAAGCGTAATTGCTCGAGCTGTTCTAGTTGTTCATATTGACTTTTGTCTGAATTGGCAAAGAATTGTAGCGCATCAAACCTGTAAGCGTATAAGCCAACATGACGACGAACCGGACTTATGGGACTATCGACTCTTAGTTGGGATTCATTTCTGATTGCGGGAATGATATTTTTGGAAAACCAAAGCGCTTCATTCTGTTGATTCATAATAACAGTTGTTCCGCTAAAAGGACTTTCTTTTTTAGCGGAGCGTAACTCGTCTAATGCTGCCCAGGTTAACTGAGTGTAGATCGTTGCAACACTTGCGTCGTTATCTTTTTTTAGCGCGTCTATTAACTGCTCAATGAAAATCGGTGGACAAGTGGGAACGTCGCCCTGGAGATTGACTATTATATCCGATTTGATTTTTGCGTTTGAAACGACTTCCCAAGCACGATCGGAACCGGAACGACATTGAGGCGACGTCGTTATAACATTGATATTGTTCTGCTTGCAAAAATCGATGATTTTGTCGCTTGGGTTATCGGACGAAGGAGTTTCTGTGGCTACGATTGCATCGCAGTCTGCGACTCGGCTGCAGACAAAAGAGGCGATTTCCCATACCCTTTCTAAAATGCGTTTTCCTTCCAATAAGGCTAACGGCTTTCCTGGGAAACGCTTAGAACCATATCGTGCGGGAATGACGATCGTTGTTTTCATTACTAAACCTTTCTTGATTTGTATAGTAAACGAAACAAGTCGTTTGAATTGACAATACTAAAATAATGGATTAGCATAAGAACGCTTTCGATAGATTGACTATTCTTGAATGAGAACCGGTTGAACAATATCATCTTTCAAAGGGACCCAGTCTAATTTAACACGTGAGAGATACCAATCCTTTCCGTGAGTTGCGTTTCCTTGGAAGAATAGCCAGGTTTGACCATCATCATCGCAAAAAACACCGGGATGTCCCGTTTCAGACATATTCCATTGTCCTTCGGGACCATTCGTTATGAAGGGGACATTCCAGAGCCTTGTCCAGGTTATACCGTCGTTACTAACGGCTACTCCGATGTGTTGAGGATCGTTGTTGTAACCGCCCGCATAGAACATATATAATTTACCGTTTCTTTCGATTGTTGTCGGCGCTTCAATACAACGAGTTTCCCAATTGAGAATCGGTTCTAATATTGAACCGTCAAACGGTTGCGTCCAATCAGACGCCTTAAGAGAATCCAGTTTTTCCAAAGGTAGATCGGATGTGGCAACTACGATTTTTTGAATTTTCCCTTCTGGATCGCGGGTGGCGGCATAAATGAAGAGCTTATTGTTAAAGAAGTAAACATCTGCGTCGATCGCTCTTCCGTTTGTCCAATCTCCATGCGGTCTGAATATTGGGTTATTGGGATTAGCCTTAAAATTTAGTCCGTCCTCTGATACCGACATACAAATTGCGTCTAACGCTCCGGTACCGTAAGACTGATAGAACAGATAGACTTTGTTGTTAAATACTCTTGCGCAAGGGGCACAGAAACCTTTTTGAACGCATTCTTGGTCTGGAAGAAGATTTTTAACATATCGCCAGTTGGTGAGATCTTCGCTTTCGGCAATGCCCGTGGTCCAGCCATACTTTCCACCGTCTTTTTCTTGCGGGGGAATGGAGAAGTACATATAGTACTTATTGTTAAAGTGAATAACAGTAGGGTCTTTGGCGTAGTCTTTCGGCGCCCACTTCATTTTCGGATTTTTGAGAAGAGGGTCGTTGGCAGGAACGATCGATATTTGTGTGGAATCGAGTTTCGCTATCGTTGTAACTTGTGCGAATAAGGTATTAGTAAAGAGGAAGAGAAGAGTAACCGCCAAGGCGACGCTTAGTGGATTCGTATTAACATTTGATTGATTTCTACTATATGTTTTCATTGAATCCTCGGTGTGGTTATAAAGGAGGTACAATTGGTATTTACCAAATGTATTTAATTTCCAATATACAACTTTAAACGATTATAACGTTTTTTACTAAAAAGCCAACCTTTCTGATAGGAACATGGGGGATTCATTACGATATTTCTTCTTCACTACCTGGTGGTTTTATAATTCTTGCTAGGCTTTGGGTATACTATAAAGATGATTTATGAGGTTTAGTGATTGGGATGATGAAGCGGTCATTTGATTATGGGAGACATTGCTAATGGAAGAGTTGAGTCCCAACGTCATATACTTGAGTCCCGGCGACCCTTGGAATTCACCACGTGGCGGGCAGACCGCTTTTGCCAAGCAAGCGCTCAATGCATTGGGGGCGCGCTTTGCGATTGTAGCTCCTAGTGAAGCTGAGAATGTGCCAATTGGCGAGTGGATTCTCGGTGATTGGAATGGGGCGCCAATATGGCGTTTTAATATTGGTTCATATGCGCCGAAGAATAAAAGTCGGTTACCGCTGATTCCACGACGAATTATTTATAGAAGACTGATCCGAAAGTTTCTTCCGCATATTCGTAAGATCGGGGTTGGTAATTTATTTCTTGATTCGCCGGAATTGTTAGGTGTTGTCGGAAAGTATGAATGGAACTCGGTGTGTTATCGATTTGCGGGACTTAGTAACCCTGTCGAGTTTTCTCGATACAAGTATTTGAGGTTTTTGTCACAGTGGTTTCATCAACGAATGATGGGTGGGATAAAACATTTGCAGCCAGATGTTTTGTTAGCTTCTGCCGATAGACGCACAATTCAAGAATTTGAACAAGATAACCAAAAATACCTGAAAGACGCTCGTCTTGTTTTTTTTCCGACAAGATTTGATCCTAACGTTTTTTTTCCCGGGGATCCTGTTAAAGAACAAAGAAGTTTAGGTTGGGACGCTTATTATCCTCGTTTAACGATAGTCGGACGACTTTGTTGGATAAAAGGTTGGCGATTGGCATTGGAGACTGTTAAGATTTTAAAAGAGCGTTTTCCTAATATTCTCCTTGTTTTTGTTGGGGATGGCGAAGATAGAAGATTGATCGAAGATAAAATCAATGAACTGAAGCTTACGGATAATGTGGTAATCAAAGGATTCCTACCCCCGGAACAGGTACGAAAGTGTTTGGTGGCTTCTGATTTGTGTCTGTCTACTTCGATAAAGGAGGGATGGTCTGTCGCGGCAGTCGAAGCGTTAGCATGTGGAAAAACTATGGTTTCTACTAATGTAAGTGGAGCTAGCGATATGATTCGTCGTGGAAGGAATGGTTTTGTGGTGACTGAATATGATCCTGTTGCTTATTCGAACGGCGTGTTGAATGCGCTTGATTTACTTCAAGACGATTCTGTTAATCATGAATCGTTGCTGATAGCTAAGTCTTTTTCTCTATCTTCTTTGGCAGAAGATTGGGCTAGTTTATGGAAGCCGTTGCGTTAGGAAATCGTTTGTGCGTTGGGAAGAGAAAGATCGGTAGAAGTGGTAAGTGAACCTTTTCTGAAAAGATTTGCGTTAATTTATTTGTGCGTCTATGCATCGCTATATCCTATTGCTACTCAGTTTATTATGCTAGAAAACAGTAGTGAGGGTATTGGATCGCTTCCTATTCAGATCTTTCAAGGAACTGTAATAATTGCATTACTAGTTTTGGGACGTTTTGCTAGTATTTCTGTTGGAAAAAGTCTAAATCTATGGTTTTGGGGTATAGGGTACTTTTTTCTTATTTCTTGTTATTTTGCATTTGTTAGGAGTGAGGCTGAACCAAGATTAGAGTTATTGGGAACAGCTCGATTTCTTGCTTGGTTCTTATTCGCTGCTTTGACTTGTTGTGAAGTGTTTCCAAAGGCATATTGGCAGAAACTTGCTTTTTCTTTTTGGTTAGGAACGATGATTCAGTGTGTCATCGCGCTTGTTATGTTTTTTACACACGGAGCAGATTCAACGTACTCTAATGTTTACGCGAGTACAGGATCGGCTAATGTTTCTGGAAAAACTATTACTTCTTTCGTTGCTCTTGGGATTTTTTTGTCTTGGTATTGGTTTATTTACCAGAAACGTAGAAGGCTGTTATGGGGATGCGCCATTCTTTTGGGATTGGGAGTTGTTCTAGTTAGCTATAATAGAGCGTGTCAATTGTCATTAGCGTTTGTTGGGGGATATTCATTTTTATGGAGTGTTTACCGACAAAAGATGAAATCGGCGGTCCTTTGGCTTTTCTTGTTTTTTATCGCCATATGTTTGGGATTTTCTTCATTGGGCGAAGTGGTTCTAACCCGTTGGAGTGAGATCGTTGACGACCAAGGAAGCGGACGAGTTACACTGATAGCCGCCGCTTTGAATAATTTTTGGAGTCCCAGTTCGCTAGAAGCTTTACTCATAGGTTCCGGATATCATAAAATGGAACTCATCATGTATGAAGCATGTGGCGCGTATATTGGGGCTCATAATGATTTCTTTGATTTTTTGATAGTCTATGGCGTTGTCGGAGGCATTTTTTATTTTTGCCTCTGTTATAAACTTCTTACAGTAGGTTCAAAGGTGATAAACGGTAATTGTTATGAAAAATTGATTCTTAGGGGAGCGACTCTTTTTGTTCTATTAACCGGTTTATTTACGGGGTTATTTCAAGCGACATATACCTTTTTTATGTTGATAACTATCCAAAACTTCATGATTACTAAAGGAAGTAAAACACTGGCGCTGAGTAATTCTTTTCATAAGAATGAGCAACAGGGTTTTAAAGAAGTTGTTGGAGAAGATGTGTCCGTAGCAGAAGACTCGAAGTTGGAAAAGTCTGATTGTCAGAATAAAAAGAGCGTTTTAATTGCTCGTGAACAATTGGAAGTAGCCTTTTCTGAAATTGATTTCGAAGGTATTCGGATAAAGGAAGATCAAAGACAATTACAAAAGACTGGTGCTATTGCAATGGTTATTAGTGAAAAACTTAATGAAGATAAAGGCAACGAGGTTTATACTAAGACTGGTTTGGCTTATGATAGTTATATCGATGCTGTTTTTGAAAATGAAGGTAGAAACAGTAATTGAGAAAACAGTGATGGAGAAGCGATTGTAATGAGAGTATTGTTAGCGCATAATCATTATGGAGATTATGCGGTAGGTGGAGAAGGAATTGTTTATGATAATGAGATTAGGCTTCTCCGTAAAAATGGGATTGAAGTAGAAACATTTGAACGCACAAATTGGGATTTGAAGTCGTACTCTTTATCTATAGATCTTTTGGTTCATTTAGGTTATTCTAAAAACGTATATAATGAGGTAAGGAAAATAATAAAAATTTTTCATCCTGACATCATACACGTACATAATTATAAGTATGTCTTTTCAATAGCTATATTTGAAGCAGCGAAGGATGAAGGCGTTCCAATTGTTCTTTCGCTTCATAATTACCGTTTAATATGTCCGGGAGGACAACTTCGACGTGGAGTCGAGGTTTGTGAAGAATGTCTTCAAAAGAATCCGATTCGTTCTTTATGGCGTAAAGGATGTGCGTCTTCTTTTAAATACCGAGTGGCTCAGTATTGTTTTTATTGTCAAACGCGGACAACGATTCTAAAAGATGTGGACGCCTTTGTGATCCCAACTGAATTTGGTAAGCAAAAGTTAATAATGGGCGGTTTTCCAGAAAATAAGCTGTTTGTTAAACCTTATTTTTTATTTGAACCTAGTAAAGAGTTGGAAAGAGCAAACGTACGGACATTAGATATACTTCAAGGTTTAAAAAGAATTGGCGCTATTTTTGTTGGTAGATTGGCAGACGAAAAAGGGGTTTCTTTATTATTGGAAGCTTGGCGAGGAATAGACTTTCCACTAACTGTAGTGGGAGATGGGCCTCTTCGTAATTGGGTTAGAGATAACGCGCCTAATAATGTTCGATTACTAGGGGAATGCTCGCATGAACAAACCTTAAAATTACTTGGTTTAGCTGATTTTATGGTGTTTCCATCCGTATGTCATGAAGGTTTAGGAATGACTTTGTTGGAGGCCTGTTCGGTAGGAACGCCTATAATTGCGTCTGACTTAGGAGGTCGTCGAGAAGTTGTTGATAATGGAAAGAATGGATTGCTTTTTGAAGCCGGTAGTTGTGAAGATTTTCGAGATAAAGTTTACTATATGGTTTCAAATAGAGAAAAGCGTTTGTTAATGGGAATAGAGGCAAGACGTCTTTATGAGAAATTATTTACGCCGGAAGTAAGTTTTCAACAAACGATGCGCATTTATGAAGCAGTGTTAGGAAAGTAAAATGCTCACAGCGATTAAAAATTATTTACCTCATGCTCCTCGATGTGTTGGAAATGTTTTGGCGGCTATACCTTATACTATGCGTTTAAGGTACGGTAGAGATTATCGTCACGCGATGGAATCTATCGCCTCCTTTGAACATCTTTCGTTGGATAAAAAAAAGGCTTTCATTTTTGAACGTGTGTATAGAGTTGTCGCTTATGCGTTAGAAAACATTCCTTTTTATCAACAATACTACTCGGAACATCGTTTTTCGCTGAGGCGGTTCAAAGGATTCGAGGACATTTCTGAGATTCCGGTTATTACGAAAAGTATCTTGCTGGGATACGCTTTAGAGGAACGTTGTAGCCCAAAAAAAGGAAGGATCGTTTCCTATACCGGCGGATCAACTGGAGAACCGTTCAAGTTTTTTTCCGATCCTCGTCAAATAGGTAATGAATGGGCACATATTCATCACATTTGGGAAAAAATAGGATTTCATCAGGGGAATTTACTTCTTTCCGTTGCACTTGAAGCGCAAGAAGAACCTGTGTATTATGACGCACTTAGACATGCGCTTGTACTGAACATACATTATCCTCGCGAAACTATAATTAGTCATTTTAAGGCAATACCTTTACGGAAGAGAGCCGTTAAGTATTTTAGAGGGTACCCGAGCGCTTGGGCTGAGATACTTTCATATATGGAAAATAATAGTCCTGAAATACTTGAGGAGTTACGCGCCACATTAAATGGCTCGCTTTTGGCTTCGGAGTTTCCGCTACCTATTTTTCGCTCAACAATAGAGCTATTGACAGAGCGACCTACTATTTCTTGGTTCGGACATTCTGAACGCGCGCTCCTGGCTTGGGAAAAGACGCGTCCATTTTTATATGAACCAATGCAGTCATATGGATATTGTGAAACAATTACGGAAAACGGTTTAACGTCTCTTGTTGGAACGAGCTATTACAACCACGTTTTTCCTTTTATTAGATATAAAACTGACGATAATGTAAAAATCGTTGATTCGCAAGGACTTTTACTTAACGCTTTTGAAGTGTTAGAAGGTAGAACGGGGGATTTGCTTATTGATAAAAATGGCGAGTCGTTTTCTATTACTCATTTAAATCTTTCGTGTCGTGAATCGACATGGGCGATTGTTAGATCCGTTCAAGTTGAACAAAAAATTCCCGGCAAGATTACTTTATGGGTAACTCCACGAGGGAGTGTTTCTATTAAACAACTTAGAGACGCTTTTCAATTTGATTCTCTTAATTTAGAGTGTGATTTTAAGATTATCGAGCGTCCAATAAGGTCGTCGCGTGGAAAAGTGTTATTAAAAATCCCCGTTCAATCTTAATTGTTAATAAGTAAATGCATACCAAACTTTTTGGCGTATAGTTATATGAAAGCTAGAAATATGTATAAAGACGAATGAGAATATTTACTCTGACTTAGCCTATGGATGGGGGAAAAGATAATAAGGATGGCGACCAGGATGATGGGGAGGGGGTAATGAATTGAATCGTAATTCTTTTTCATTTCATATAGTCTTTTGTGTGGGGACTATTATATTGATTTATAGTACGATTGAGGCTCACATAGAGTTGCGGAATGAATCATGGGGGTAACTGATGTAGTTTTGAAAAACTTATTCAGATTTTTCCTGTTTTCTTTTTAGTTTCATGAATCTTGACTTTGAACATTTGAGCGACTTGTTTATATATTTCAATATCAGGTCATTTTTTCTTGAAAGAATAATCGTTCTCGGGTATCATAGAATGATGTGGCGTTGGGTACGCACCAACGGCGCTCTTTTATAAGTTGTAAAAGTACTGGAATAATGATTATGAAAAGACGTGAATTTGGACTGGCGTGTATGGCGGCAGCCGCCTCCGTTATTTGTGGTAATGTTGGACAAGGTGTGAATACAGTATTGGCCGAAGATGTCGCTTCGGAAAAAACGTTGCGTATTTTGTTGGTCGTTGGTGGACATGGGTATGATAAAGAAAACCTTCACGCGATGTTACGCGAATGTCCTAATTCTACCTTTGATGAAATCTCTATTCCCGAAAAACAAGATATGTTGAAGCCCGGGCTCTCCAAAGATTACGACGTCTTGGTTTTTCACGATCAGTCCTTTTTTGAACTTTCGGATGAACAAAAGAGTAACTTGGAAGCTTTGTGGGGAGAAGAGGGAATGCCGACGGTGATGTTGCATCATGCGTTTATCTCGCATCCGGATTTCCCGCTTTTCCGTGAAGTTTTTGGCGCTCAATACCTTTTGGAAGACGCGGAGATTGACGGGAGAGTTTATCCGAAATCGTCCTACTTACGTCCCACTGATCTTAATGTATATATCGTTTCTCGTAATCACCCGATTACGGAAGGGGTTTCGGATTTCAAATTGAATGACGAAGTTTTCAAAAACGTCTATTACAATCCGCATATTGATGTTTTGGCAACTTGCGATCATCCTGAATCTGATAGACCGGCGCTTTGGACTTGGCGATATAAGAAGTCGCCGGTGTTTGGCGTGATCCAAGGAGACGCGGGCGGCGCTTTTAACGATCCTAATTATCGTAAGATTATTTACCAAGGTCTGCGTTGGGTCGTTTCTCAGTAAGCTTTTATTTGACGTTCGATTCTTTATTCGGAAACGTTTTTGACGTTTCCGATCTTTTTTTAATCGCTGATTTAGGAATCCTGTATCGTGGAAAAGATTTTTTCGTTCAGTTGGATAATAGGAATATATTTATTAACGAGTCAGTTGGTTTATTCTATTGAGCCTTTTTTTATTCCGGCAGGACCTGTTTCACAACCGAGCGATTGGTCGTCCTCAGATAAGGAGAATGTAATCACTGAATCTTCATTAGAATTAGTTGATTCGATAAAGACTTCTAATTGGCTTTCTGCGCCTCTTGCTTTTGAGATACGAAAGTTGTATCGGTACTCTTTTAAGGTGTTTCAGAATGGGGAAAAGGGGAATGTTTGTGCGTGTGGAGGAACTTCCTTTTTTAACTATGACTATAGTGATTTAGGAGATAATGAAGATTCGAATACCGAATGTTCGGAGGTTTTTTTTGTTCCAGACGGAGATGGAAACAATGTTATAGAAGCTCCTGCGCGTTTGGCTAAATGGGAATCTCAACGAACATATTGCTTTTCTCTACCGGAGGTAACGCCTGTTCAGCCGATTTTTCAGTTACTGAAAAACCAAAATAATAAATTTCTTGCCATTGGCGAGGGGGAATCGATTGAGGATGACGGTACTTATCGTTTTTCGATATTTTCAGGGCCTGAAAAAACAAACTACAATCGTCCTCTGATTTCCACGACCTCGTCTTACAATACAAATCGTTGGGATCTTGTAAAGGATTCGGAAATCGTTTATCGACTGGCTCTAGATCCCGTCGAGTTGTTTGCTGATGTTTTGAAACCTTGTGATAGTATTCCTTTTGTTGCCGGTTCCGTAACTGTAAACATTGGTTTTTATCAAAAGGGAAAATTGGTAATTGAAGCTAGTCGCGATAAAAATAGTTGGATTAGGATTGGCGAAACGTCTGGGATTTCTAATAAAGAGTTTTCTCTCGACCCAATCATAGTAGATAAAACTTCTGAAATCTTTATTCGTCTTAGAGGCGAAGAGCTTGACGGTGATGAAGAAGGATGCCATTTTCAGATTTATGGATTTTCTGCTTCTCTTAAAACTGAGCTGAATGAAAAAGAACGATTCGTGGGAAGAGGAAAAACTTTTTTTGCTGAGCTATTGGATGAAAAGCCACTTCTTTTGGGCCAAGAAAAAACGGATGCTTTACTTTGGGGCGTCGATGAAAATGAACACCTTTGGGGGTATGAAAATGAAACGCGAAAAGCGTTTGAGTTAACTTGGGATTCTGACGAACTTGTTTGTGTGTCTGAAAACAAAAATAGTGAAGATTGGTTTAGCGATAATCGGATTCAAGGAATTGAATACCAAACCAATTTTAGACGTCCGATGAGAATAACTCGTCGAATATATCCGTATTTTGAACAAACTTATACAAAAGGAATCTTGGGAGTTTGGATTGAGGATAAGACTGAGTCGGGAATTGATTTGAGCTGGTGTGAAGCAGATTACAAAGTTCCTCAAAGGCCTATTACTCGTGAGATTCAAAACGACATGTTACCAACTATTGTTGGCGCTAAAAATGACGTGGAATCTTTCCAAATTATTTTACATACCGGTGATAAACCTCTTGATAACGTGAAGGCGGTGATCGTTGAGGAATTAAAAAACGAGAACGGAAATACTATTCCGCTTGAAAAGACGAATCTTCGCTATGCCTATTACCATTATATAGATAAACCAACTGATTCTACTTGCGCCCCCGGATGGTATCCCGACGCCTTGATTCCCTTTGAACAGGGGATGGATGGGGTAGGAACGCCTTTGTCTGTTTTACCGAATCAAAACCTTCCGATATGGGTTACTGTAAAAGCTGATAATGATATTGAACCGGGAACATATCGCGGTTCCATCTTGTTAACAGCCAATGCGGGAGACTTTTCTGCAACTATTCCTTTTGCCTACACCGTGTGTGATTTTGCTTTACCTGTTAAAAACACGCTTGATACCGCTTATGGTCTATCATATTCGAACATTGATAGATATCATAACTTAAAGACGGAAGAGGATAAACGAAAAGTTTACGAAATGTATTTCAAGTTGTTTTCCGATTACCGAATCAGTATGTTTGATCCAACTCCTCTGGACTCCATAAAGGTGGAATGGAATGCACAAGCCGATCCTCCCTGTTGCGATATTGATTTTTCTAGATTTGATAAAGAGATCAAACGCGTTTTTTCTAAATATAATTTTACTAATTTTAGTCTACCTTTCCTTGGACTTGGTGGTGGAACATATCAAAGTAGGTACGAGGGCTCTATTTTAGGGTTTAGTTCCGGATCGTCTGAATATGAATCGATGCTTTCTGATTATGGACGGAAAATACAGGAACATTTGGAGGAGTTAGGTGTTCTTGACGCAGCTTATATTTATTGCTTTGATGAACCGGAAGAGAAAGACTACGATTTTGTTGCCGGGGAATTTGCCAAACTCAAGAAATTTGCGCCTAAGATCAAACGAATGCTTACTGAAGAACCTTCTAAAGAGTTTTCTGAAATCTTAAACATGAAAAACGCCTCTATCGATATTTGGTGCCCTGTTTCTCCGAATTATTCAGATGAGTTGTCTGCGTTTGAACGTGAAAATGGAAATCGTTTTTGGTGGTATGTTTGTTGTTTTCCTAAGTCGCCGTTTTGCACTGAATTTACCGATCATCCTGCTATTGAATTGAGACTTTGGCATTGGCAAGCATTTGAACGTAATATTTCAGGCTGTCTTATTTGGAGCGGTAACTATTGGACAAGTTCTACTGCCTTTCCTGATTCTTTTCAGAATCCATATGAAGATCCGGCGTGTTATGTTACGGATTATTCTTATCCTCCGGGTACAAAGTCTTTGTGGGGAAATGGTGATGGACGATTTGTATATCCCCCGTTAGCCGCTGCGGTTCCCGGACGTAATGACGGTTTACCTGTATACGATGCTCCTTGTGCAAGTATTCGTTGGGAGATGATTCGGGAGGGGGTCGAGGATTACGAAATGCTCACTATCCTGAAGAATCTTCTTAAAGAAAAGAAAGGGGGACTTACTCACGAGGAAGAGAAGAAGTATAGTGAATTGCTTGACTTTAGCAGTTTTATTAAAGATATGACTCATTTTTGTTATGAGCCGTCTGTATTACGGGCGAGAAGACTTGCCGTTATGTATGCTATCGTGGAATTACAAAAAATCAATTGACGATATCGTTGAGAGATTGTTAGATATTTAGATTGAGAGCAACCTTATGTTTATTACACAAGGTTGTTCTTATTTTTTTCATGAACAACACAGAAACAGTGGCGAACCCTCTTTGATGGTCAACAACGTACAAAGAGCAAAGGCGGTTTCGATTTCACTGGAAATCGTTGACGTCCAGAGCCCGTTTGAGGAACGTCGTCTTAATAGATCGTCTGTAACTCGTTTAATAAAATCATTCCAAAGGCGATTATTGTTTTGTAAATACTCTCTTTGTAGTACTAATGCAGCGTAAAATTGTCCGTAAGTCCAATAATCGATGGAGGAAATAGGGGGGCTTTCTAGATAACTAGCTTTTAAGTACTGTATTCCTTTATCAATTTCTTGTTTTTTATCACTGCAGATTTGTAAAACGTGAATAGCCGCTGCTGAGCGAGCGTAACCACTCGGCCCGGAAGAAGACATATATCGAAATCCTCCATCGGGGTTCTGTAATTTACAAATATATGAGATTGCTTGGTCTATTGTATCCTGAGGAACAAAAAATCCCGCTTTTTGGCAAGCTCTTAATGCCGCTAATAGACAAGTTGTTACTGAGATATCGGCGATAGTGGCTTGATTTGGTAGGTAACGCCAACCTCCCTCTTGGTTTTGAGTATTAACGATGAGATTTTTGGCGGCTTCTAACTTGTGATGAAAGTTGAGTTGAGAAGTGGTTCCGAATATTTCAGCAAGAAATAATGTTGCATATCCGTGACCATATAATGTCTTCTGCCCCTTAACGCTAGGGTTGACGATTAACCCTTCAATACTTTTTAAAGACAGGTTATTGCTTTTCAGGAAACGAGCTGTCGAATTATTGACTGCGGGGAGAGGAGAGTCAGGAGCTTCGGCTTGCAGAAGTGAATGCCGAAGTAGATTTTGGACTATTTGGGTTAATTGATAGCCATAGGTTCCGCGTCCAGGAAGACTACCGGCGGCAAGAAAGGTCAAGCCTACCAGTGAAGAAATAGCAGGATCGCCTCCAAATAGTTCTGTTGATTTTCCAAAAGAACCGTCTTCGTTCTGAGTGGAGGCGAGAGTTAGGAGACTTTTTTCAATAATTGGGCGTAGCTCAAAACGTTCGGTATTGGATAACGCATAAACGTTTGAAGAAAAAATGGACGCTCCAATACATGTTTCAAAGAAGGCGCGTCTGGGCATTCTAGTAAACAAGTTTAAACCGTCCATTTCAATTCGTTTTCAGTAGCTTAGCGATTGAGGATTTGGGTTAGCGAAATACCAATATCGCCAACAAATAACTTACCGACATATTTTTGAGCGTTGTCCGTAAGAAGTCCAGCTTTCATTGTGGCTAATGTCACTGTTATTGTGGCTTTGATCGCGTCTGTTACAACCGAGCCGTCGTCAACGTTTAATCCGCTAGGGACGTCAATAGAAAAAACAGGCTTTCCGGCGGAGTTGATCATAGGTATGACTTGATCGTAAGGCGAGCGAAGAGCTCCGGTTATACCTGTTCCTAATAGGGCGTCAACGATCCAGTTGCTATTGGACAGCTCACTCTGTAAATATGAAAGTCCTTCATGAGAAGAATCGAGGAATCTCAATTTACTGTTATCGTTGAACAACGCTTCAAGAATTTGTAAATTGGTTAATGCGTCGCCTTGATATTCTTCACGCTTACCGAAACACAGAACTGTACAATTATACCCGTGAAGGCTTAGTCGACGTGCTAGTACAAAACCGTCGCCGCCGTTTGCGCCTTTGCCACAACAGATCGTAACCTTCTTTGGAGGAATATTGGAGGTTAGTTTTGTTGCATTTGATTCAAATATTTCCGCTAGTGAACGTCCCGCATTCTCCATTAGTAGTAAAGAAGGAATACTGAATTTTTCAACAAGCTTTGAATCAACTTCTCGCGAGGCTGCGCGTGAAAGAATAGGATGTGGATTCGTGGGGGTAGTGGTCTTACGACAAACATAAGCGCGTTGGAAACCCGAATCATCGAAAATTTGTTCGACTTTTAATCCTACTCTTTCAAAGATACCTTCGAGGATCCAATTAAACGAGCTGAATTCAGAGGAAATGTGAGCATGAGCTTCATGACCGGCCGCTGATTCCATTTCGTCTAATAACTTTTGTGTTCCTTGATACCAATCGGAAATTGGAAAATTAAAAACGACGTCAAACAAATATAAAATACCGTTGGGTTTCAAGATGTTGGCGATTTTCTGTAAAGCGACTGCTTTCCAGTAATCTGGTAAATGGTGTAGAGCTAACGATGATAAAACAACGTCTAACGGTTCCCCGGAATGTTCATAAGTTAAGAAACCGGATTGAAATAATTCGACATTGGTAATGGTTTGGGCTTCGAGCTTTTCTCGAAGGATCGTGAGCATTTGATTGGAAACGTCGGCTGCGTAAACTTTTCGACAATAATTGGCAGCTGGAATAACAAATGCTCCTGTGCCGCAGCCTAAATCAAGGACAACGTGATCAGGAGAAAGATTGACCCGCTCGCGAATAGTTTTGAATTCTTCGTCAAAATTTCTAAAAGCTAAATGACGCTTTTCAAATTGTCTCGCTACCTCAATGTCTTCATAAGCGACGCCCGTGCTTTGAAATTCATTATACAACCAATGAGGAACCAATGTTGATTTTTCCATTCTTCCTATCCGAGGTTCAAGTGTTTTGGTACTCAGTAACTCCGATATTATAAGTGATTATCCGGCTCTTACAATAATCAAGATTCTTACGATTAGTTAGACGGAAATAATTCGCCTTATGTGGAATGCTCACAATTTGAAATTTGTTTGAAGATTGTTCCTTGCTTTTTAAGAGTAAATTTGATAAACTTTGCAACGTTGAGTTTGTATTGACGTGAGTGTTTATGTTGCGTTGATGTAAACATAAGGCGTAAAATGGGGTGAGATCTCATTACAGGCGTGATAAAGTTGCTAGGTTGACCTTAGTCGTTTTCATTGGGAACCGATTATTTGAATGGAGTGTTAAATGCGTAATATTTCCAGACGTCGTTTCATTGAGGAATCAATTTTTGCGTCTGCCGCTTTAGCGGCGACGACTAATGAACTGTGGTTGCCGAAGTCGGTTCGCGCTCAAGAAAAGGCGTCGCCGAATGAGAAATTAGGCGTTTTGGTGGTTGGTTGTGGTGGACGTAGTGGAACCCATATTGCCGAGTATCTGGCCGATGAACGCGTCAAGATCGTCTGTGTTTGCGACCCTGACGTTGCGCATGCGAAGCAGGCCGCGGACAATATCGAAAAGAAAGCCGGATACCGTCCTAAGATTGTTGCTGATATGCGTGAAGCGATCAACGACCCGGCTGTCGATATTGTCACTTGTGCTACGTGTAATCATTGGCACGCGCTTTGCGGCATATGGGCAATGCAAGCCGGTAAACATGCTTACATTGAAAAGCCTATCTGCCACAACATTCACGAAGGTAAGGCGCTAGTTGCCGCAGCTAAGAAATATGGCGTTATGTGCCAAGTCGGCTCTCAATGCCGTTCGAATCCTGCTGTCAAAGACGCGTTTGAATTTGCCCAAAGCGGTGGTATTGGTGAAATTAAATTGACTCGCGGCCTCTGTTACAAACGTCGTAAGTCTATTGGCGCTCTTGGAAAGTATTCTGTTCCTGCCAACTTAGATTACAATCTTTGGAGTGGTCCCGCGCAATTAGTCGATCCGCCGACTCGCCCAAATTTCCATTATGATTGGCACTGGCAACGCATGTATGGTAACGGTGACTTAGGGAACCAAGGTCCTCACCAAACTGACATTGCAAGAACTTTTTTGGGGGTAACAGAATTTCCCACGAGTGTTATTTCTTACGGTGGACGTTTGGGATATCAAGCTGAACGTAATGATGACAATTATGTTGACGCCGGTGATACTGCGAATACGGAAGTTTCAATTTATAACTATGCAGACGGTAAGACGCTTGTTTTTGAAACTCGTGGACTTGAAACCAAGGACTACCGCGGCGCTATGATCGGAGTCGTCGCTTATGGTTCCGAGGGGTATCTTGTTCAGGTTAATTACGGGTTAAGTATTGCGTATGACTTGAATGGAAAAGTAATCAAGGAATTCAAAGGCGGCGCCGATCGTTTCCACTTTGACAACTTCATTACCGCTGTTGTTAATAATGATTACGCTAGTTTGAATGCCGACGCTCGTTGCGGACACCTTTCCGCAGGTCTTAGCCATATTGGTAATATTTCTTATTATCTTGGCGAGAATAATAAGGTTGCGGTTGAGGAAGCTAGAAAGCAAGTTGCTGAAATTCCAGGTAACGATGACAATCTTGACACGTTTGATCGTACGATCGAACATTTGGAGGCAAACGGCGTCGATCTCAAGAAATATCCCATTTCTATGGGGCGTATGCTTAATATTGATCCGAAGACTGATTCGTTCATTAATGATTCTGAAGCTACGGCTATGGAATCGCGCGACTACCGAGAAGGATTTGTCGTGCCTAACGCTGATAATGTTTGAAGATTGTCTGAGGGATCGTAAACTCTCGGTTTGATATAATACGTCGTTGCGTAATTACGTGGCGACGTATATTCCTTTGGTGTGACTGTAATGTTAGTGAATGGTCAGAATGAATTGATTGATAGAGATTCAATTTTTTTACAAATAGACAACAGGATTCTCGAAACTAAGCAAAGAATTTCAGAGGCGGCTTTACGTTCCGGACGGTCGCCTAAGGACGTTTTGTTAGTTGCCGTTTCGAAATATGCTGAACCCGATGACGGAGTAGTAGAAGGGTTTTTACGAGCCGGGGTTGGGGATCTTGCGGAAAATCGCCCTCAAAAGTTCTTGGCAAAAGTCGAGTTTTTAAAGAATACGAAATATTGGAACTATCAAGGGCCTGTTGAGTTTTGTTCTTCTTCTCAAAGAATTGAAAACAACTTACATTTACTTCGTTGGCATTTTATAGGAAATCTTCAACGAAATAAAGTACGACGAATATTACCCTATGTTTCATTGATACATTCCGTCGATTCGTGGAAATTACTGGAGACGATTGAACGTATTTTACAAGAGGAGAAAGAAGTAAGTAAACGCGAAGGCGACGACATTTTTCCGGACAAAGTTTCAGCCCTACTTGAAGTTCATATTTCAGAAGACGAAACAAAACAAGGGTTTACGATTGACGAAGTTAAAAAGATTCTTGCCCAAGTTCATCTACTGAAACATATTGAAATTGTCGGATTAATGGGTATGGCAGGTTTGACTGCAACGCCTGATGAAACGCGACGACAATTTGCTAAGTTACGCGAAACTCTTGAATGTTGTCAACGGATGTTTCCTGATTTAGAAAAGTTCCGCGAGTTGTCGATGGGAATGAGCGGTGACTTTGAAATTGCGATCGAAGAAGGGGCGACGATCGTTCGGATCGGTTCTAGCCTTTACCCTGAAAGAGGATAATAATGAAGTATTTATCAAAGTCATTAGGTTGGTGTTTTCTTGGGATATTAACTTTTTTGGGGGCGAGTTGTGGTTTTTCAGCAGAGTGCGCTTCCAGTTTTTCTTGGCGTTCTGATGACAAAGCAATTTCGCTTTTTGACAACGAAAAGTTGGTATTAAAGTTTAATTATGCTTTCTTAAGCCATGACAATGTTCCGAGTAATGAACCGCGTAGATGTGCCGGGGATTATATTTATCCATTAATGGGAATTGGTGGAGAGAATTTAACTGATAACGCTCCTCAGGATCATTATCATCATCATGGAGTTTTTTGGACCTGGCCGGGCGTTTATGTTCATAATTCCGACGGTTCGGTTAAACAATACGATTTATGGACGTCAAACACTTCGATTCGCCAACGCTTTAACAATCTTGAACAACTTGAGGTTACTCCGTCTAAGGCTGTTATTCGTATCAGTAACGGATGGTATATTGATGGGCGCTCGACGGTTCAAGACGAGCTTTTGGATCCGTCTAAACGCGGATTCTCTATTTCTGATAACGAACAGTATTATGGTGAAAAGATTGTTGATGAGATAGTACAGCTTTCTATTTCCCAGATAGAAATTGTTGATGGAGTCAAATCAAGAGCTATTGATTTTGAATTGACGTTAACTCCAACGACCAGAGATATTTCATTACAAGGCGCGGAGAATAAGAGTTATGGAGGGCTTACTATTCGATTCCGACCGAGGGGAGAGATCGGTATCGACGAGTTTATTACAACTGATGAAGGCGTAGCTAAGGAAGATATGCCTGAAAAAAAATTACGGTGGGCTGACTATACTTCGAAGTTTTTTGAGTCTTCAAGTCAGAATTCAGAAGAGCTTTCCGGGGCGTCAATTTTTCTGGCGCCTGATTTTCCTGATTATCCGCCAACGTGGTTAACTCGTTATTATGGTCCTTTGTGTGTAGGTTTCCCTGGTGTGGATGCTCAACGCTTTGAAGCAGGAAAGCCGGTGGTAATGAAGGCGCGTATCTGGATTCATGAAGGAAAAGTTGCTCCTGAACTATTAAAGAAGATCTACGAGGATTATTCACGTAGCTACTTGGGATTCTGATTACTGTTTAGAGACATTGATAGGGGGCGAATGTAACGAAATAATACCGTGTTGAGATATTTGATATTTATCGCAACTGCTGACTATTTCAATCGTTTAACATTTAATTATAGCGTCGACGACTTGTTTTTCTTGATAAGATGATTCAGTAAAATCTATCGCTCTTGAATGATGGAAGAACTGAAGTTGCTTCATCGATTGACGAGACATAATTATACGTCGTGTGTGATGGTTAAGGTTTGTTCCGGTAACTGTTGAGTTCAGCGTTTGAAAAGTTGTTTTTCGTTACATATGAAGACGGCGTTAATGCGTTATTGCATTTCGAGGTTATGGAATCGAAAACAAATTGGATACTTAGAGAACGAAAACGTCGTGTCGAATTTCAAATTGAAGAAGTTTTCAGGTTCCCTATTGTAATAAGAATTCCAATTCCTGACATACCGACGAGGTTTGGTGTTTTATCGAGTGCATCTTCTTATGTTATTTGAGACGCCCCCCATATTAATAGAGAGCGCGTTCGATTGTTGGTATTAATATGAGCAGCGCTAGTCTTTTAGTGTTTTGTGGGAACATTAAAAGATTGGCGTTGCTTTGGTTAGAAACTATGGAATATGAAATGAGATACATCTTGGGATTAATATTAAGTTCCTTGTTTTTGGGGACCGTAAGTAATTGTTTGTATGCCTACGATCTTTCAGATGTAACTACAAAAATTTCGGAGGCAATCGGTAAGGGAACAGAGGAAAGACCCGCATATATCAATATCGATAAAGGCGAGTATTTACTTGACGCTTCTGTACTTTCAGAGGAAGAATTGTATATTTCCAATACCAACGCTATAAATCCTAAAAAAGTTGGTATCTCGATCCGAGGATTAAACAACGCTGTTATCGATTTTCATGGCGCAGAATTGAAAACACGCGGACCGGTTGTCGCTCTTGTCGTTGAAGATTGTAACAATCTTGTTATCAAAAACTTTCATATCGATTCTGATTCGCCCGCCATGGTTCAGGGACAAGTTGTTAGTAATGATGAGCAAGGATTATTGTTGAAACTTGCTGATTATTGTTATGCAACGGCAAATGAAAATGGTAATGTAGAGTTTGTTGGCGATGGTTGGAGAGGAAGCCCATGGACTGCTCTTGCTTTTGCCGGTGATACAAAGCATACGTTACACAATGTTGCCGATGTTGCTCCCAACTACGCAGACGCTAAAGTTGTAGCCGGTGATCTAGTTTTGTTTCCTAATTGGAAAGATGCACGATTTCCTGTTGGATCTGTGATCGTTTTGAGGGTGGATACGTTTAATCTTTGTGGTTATTTTATTAATAATTGTTCGAATGTTCGCTCTGAAAATATTCTGATTCATTATGCCCCCGCTAAGGCCGTGGTGGCTCAGCGTTCGGAAGATTTGGTTTTTGATAACGTTTCTATTTGTTTGCGAGAGAGCGTGGGAGAACTTACGCAGAATCGCTATTTTACTGCGAATGCCGACGCAATTCATTGTTCGTGTTGTAAAGGAAATATTACCGTGGAGAACGGAATTTATGAGAACATGATGGATGATGCGATCAACGTGCATGGTATCTATGTTAAGGTGCAAAAGCAGATCGATGAACGTACGGTAGAAGTTAAATATATGCGAGATGATTCAAGTGGGTTTGAATGGGCTAAGCCGGGAGACGAGGTCTCGTTTTTGAGCGCTCGAACGATGGAAGCTTATGAAAGATCCGATTCTGGTTTGATTACTTCGATCGTTGAATCTATTTCTCCTGTTGACAAGGATACCATTGGGGGAACTGATCGTTTTACCATACGCTTTGTCGAGCCTATTCCGCAAGATGTGATTCTGGATCTGAATTGCGCTCTTGAAAATAGAACTCAAACTCCTACCGTTGTTTATCGTAATAACATAGTGCGTAATAATCGTGCACGCGGCGCCTTGTTTTCAACGTATCGCTCGGTTGTGATTGAAAATAATATTTTTGACTGGGTATCAGGAACTGCTTTATTATTTTGTGGCGATGCAAATGGATGGTATGAGAGTGGACCGTGTCAAGACGTCGTTATTAGACATAACAAGTTCAATAATTGTATGACTGCTTTTTATCAATTTTGTGAAGCTCCTATTTCTATTTATCCAGAGATTCCAGATTTTTCTGCACAAACCAAATATTACGATGGAGGTAATGAGAATTCGTTCATAATTGAAGAAAATGAATTCAACACATTTGATAGGCCTATTCTCTATGCCAGATCTGTCGACGGCGTTGTCTTCAGAAATAATCAGATTACTCGAAATAGTGATTGCGGACCTATTGCGGCAGATAAGAAAACTTTTGTTTTTGATAATGCCAATAGAATTAAAATTTATGACAATCTGTTTGAAGTTGGATTTGATTTTGAAGCTGAAATAGAGAAAAGAAACGTTCCTGTTGATGGCGTTCGTTTATGTAAATAAAGAATGCGCTGAATATTACTTTTAGTTTAAGAACCGTACTTACCGTAAAACGGTAAGTACGGTTCTCTTTTCAAATATCAGTAGGTTAGTTGATTGCTTGACTTGCTTTGACTGTGATTTGGCCTTCGGTAATTTCGAGCTCTACGTTTTGAGAATTGGCCGAATAATGTAAAAGACCGTAGCCTGTTTCTGTGAAAATGGGAACCGAATAGTCATGAGGAAGTGGACGGTAATACAGTGTTTGGGAAACCGCGTCGTATCTTACGCCTGTTGTCCCTTGTATGAGACCAAAGCTAGACGTAGCTCTTGCGTAAAAGTGACCGCATTCGTATTCATCAAATGGATTACGTTTTCTACCGTCATATCGATTTCTACAGGCTTTCACGATATCGCTTGCTTTCTCGTATTCACCAAAAAAAGCCAGGTGCGACGCAACTTGGTATTCGATTCCTGTCCATACTTCGTCGCTATACGGGAATGGTAAGAGTGGTCTATCATTATGAGGCCAACTACAAAGGAGTAACCCACCTTCGTCTCCTAATGCATATGTTGGTCGTTGTGGATTGGCATGGGCTAATAAATTCTTCTTGAAATTATACTTATAAACGGCAAGAAGGTGAGCGTGGATAAGCTTTGGATCGATTATCTCTTGGTTGATTCCGCACATTTTGGCGATCCAAAATCCTAAAACTCCATCGGAAAGACACCCCGTGCCGTATTGATATTTAGGACCTTGTGCGTCAATTTTGAAAGCAATTTCTTTGTAGGCAATGCTTTGAGAATCTGGATCTCCGTCTTTTCCAAATTCTTCGATTTTTTGAATGAAATATTCGCCGTTAAAAAGCTCTGTTTCGTAACGTTTCTTGCCTTTTTCTAGTATGCTCTGGTATCTTTCGACGTTTTGACCAAGAGCTTGCCCCATAATACAAACAGCGGTTAATGCTCCAAGGTAAAAACTACTACAATGACCTTCTGGACCTGTATAGTTAATATCGTACGTATTGTGGTGGGATTTTTCTAATAGTCCGGTTTCATTAGGATCCCAAAGCTGTATACAATGTTCTAGACTTAATATGACTTTGGGCCAATATTCTTCAAGAAAATCTTGGGAACCCGAGATCTTCCACTCTCTGTGGACTCTCATAATGGTTCCGAGTTGTCCGTCGGAAGCGTCCCAAGCAGTACCGCCAGGAATGATAGGAATATTACCACGAAATGCCTGACGGCCGTCGGGTAATAAGGATTCATTAAATTCGTTTTGTCGGAAAGTTCTTTCAAGTGAAGGAAATAGGTTGGGGATCGATTGCCCATAATTCCAAACATGTGTACAGGTACCTGGACAACTACCTCCAAAATCTTGACATCCTTCCCAAGCCCAAAGACGACCGTCGTGTTGACGTAAAATAGTCGGCGTTTTTAGTATTGCTAAATTGCATTCAACAGCTTCGAGTATTTCGGGGGAAATATTAGCCTTTTTGAGTGTTTGGGTAAAGTTATAGCTTCGCTTACGAAGAAGGTCGTATTGATTTTCAAAGAATTCTAATACTTCTTCAACAGAATCGAATTGAGTGACATACCACGGAACGTAGTATTGTGATTGAACGGGATCGTCGTTTGTTGGATTTGATTCCAAGGTTTGGAGTACTTGCCAGTTGTCGTAATCTTCGTTTTCAAAATCCGTGAGTATTTTGATACTGCTATTGGTCGATAAAGGGCTTTTTTTTACTTCGGTTAGAAAATCATTTTCTTCTAAATCTGAAGTGACGAATGAATCTACGTTTATATGTCCCCAAGGTTCGGTGGAATCGTCGAAAATGAATATTCTATAATGGGACGATTGGATTTTAGATAAATTAAATTGAACCCATTGAAGCTGTTCTTTATCTTTTCCGTGAAAGGTTTCGCTAGTAACAAACGATCCATTTTCGAGTTGTTCTTGGATTGAAACTCCAACGGAGTTTTGAGCGCCTCCGCCAACTTTGAAATAGAGATATTTATCTTGGACCGAGTAAACAGGAGAAATAATGTGTCCTACATGGGCGTCTCCGTCAGGATAATAAGTGTTTACAAGTTGGTTTCCGGAATAATTATCAACTTTTTGTTGTGCAAGCGCCGTACCGCGAGCAGGATTGAAACTAAGTGGTCTTGCATTTTGGGTGTTTCCTCCTATTGACGAAATATCAGAGGTTGGGACATACCATGCAGTTAAAACTCGTATTGTCCTACTTTCATGTGGTGCGAGGGTTGTGGGAAACGATAACGAAGCCCCGGGCGAGGGATTTCCGTCGGGGGGATTATCTATGATTAAACCCTGCCGAATATTGTTCCAGACTAAGGATAACGAATCAAACCAACCACCACGGTACCAACAACAGTCGGTATGAATATTGGCAGAGTGTTCTTGTAACGCTATTGAGAACTTTCCGTCCGGTCCTACAACGTTAAGACCGCAAGGAATTTTTTCAAAGGTGTTTCCACCCATGAAATTTCTGACATGAATGGAGAAGATTATTTCAAGTGGTTCAGAAAGTGGGTTTTGTAACTTATATTCAATTGCTCCAACAGGTAGACCTGAAAGATCGGGCTCATTAGGAATAAATGGACTAAAACCTGTTATTTCAACAGGAACAGGGAATTCTTCGTCTGTTAGATGAATATTGCAAAATGGAAAGGCTGACGTAAACTCAGCATTCGCGTATCGTGGAAGTCCATAGGTCTTTTCGCCTGAGCCAAGCGCATTTCCTGATCGACTAAAGATCTTGTATTCAGGAATCGGACCTTCTAATACTTTAGCTTGGTTATTTTCAGAGGACGTGCTCTTAATACAAAGCGCGGCAAAGAAGGTAGGTTCATTGAAAAAGTCTAACTTGTGTTTGACAGAGATACCTGATATCGAGCCGTTACCTTCAAGGAAATAATTACCTGAACCGATACCGCCAATCGGAAAAGCGATCTTTTCAACATTTTTTCCCGAGTAGGAGTGGTTGAAAGTGTGTTCAGCTTGAATGGATGGTAAACTTATAAATACGAAGGAAAGAAGAATTATTATTTGTGTATAGTTTTTGGGGCGCATTTTTCTTGTGTCGATTGAATGAAAAAGAACGACGCGAAATACGACGTTCTCTTAAATAGAAAAATTGGAGGACTGTTTAATTAGTAGCGTGCATTTGCTACTTGTTGAATGGCTTTGAGATTGTGTTCGCGATTCTTAGGTTCTGTGAATTTCCAAGGCGTCTGTAGAAAACCTAGTAAACGTTGTTCAGAAATATTCTTTTTACAAAAATCAACAGTGAGCCCAAAATTTTCATCGTTATTCCAATTGGAACCGGTGGGGATTTGATCGAACCCGGCATTTTCTAAATCAATGTAAGCTTGGGCGCTTTTAGAATCGCTTGAAAAATCAGTACCGTAATACCAATTACTCATAACAACGGACTTGGGGGCCCATTGAACAAAGTCAGGATGTGTCCAAAGATAGTCAGCCCAAATCCAAGGTCGAACGTTGTTCTTCTCGCATTGTTCAACAAAGAAAAGGAAATCGTGTTTCCATAATTCTCCTTGACGAATTACAACGTAATCATATGACTTTTGGTTATTGTAATTTTCTTCGTCATATCCGAGATGAAAGAATCTTGGGGTATCAAAGATCTCGCTAACCTCTTTGATAAGATCTGCACAAACTTGGTAATAGGTGGGAGTTGATACCATTCTCGCGTAATCGCCAAGCCAGTAATCATGACAGGAAGAGAAGTTGAGTTTAGGAATTGGTTCAAGACCAATTTTCCTCATGCGCTCCAGATCTTTTTGTAATCTTTCGACCGACCAAGCGCCTTTTACTGCAAGTTCCGGATGAGTTTTGTACTGGATTGCTTCTCCAAGGTCGATGACGATCATATTTAATCCGGATTGAGCAGATTGGACCGTAAGCTCTTCCCAAAGTTTTTCATCGCAAGTAAAACTGTCGACCGGAGGGGTATAGGCCCGTGTTGTATCGCCCCACATATTTCTTCCAAGATGGAGAAGGATCGACCAGATCATTGATTTGGAGGTGTGGGAAGTGAGAATCGCGTTTTGGGCGAAGGCCGAGAGGATCGGCGATGAAGTTAGTACTGCCGCGCTGCTTTTTAAAAAGTTTCTTCTGGAAACGTAAGTCATTTTCTTTGGATGTAAATCTATTGTGGAGGGGACAATAACGATTACGCGCTTTGACGATAATCAAAGCGCGAATCTTACGAATAACAAATTTTAAAACATTACGATTAAACGTTTAACAATGGGATATAGTTTAGAAGCCATATATGTGCCCTTGTTTACGTCTCCGATAAATGTAAACAAACAATCCAACAAGCAATGGAGGAATGGGGGGGATAAGCGCCGCGCACGCTTTGTAGCGTCCTTGAGTTTGGCGGATAACCCCGTCTACTTCACGTTGTTCTTCTTCAACTTTTCGATCAAACTTTCGTTTTTTATCGTCTAATATTTTAGTTAAACGTTGTTGCGCTGCAACGATTGCGGACTGAATCTCCAAAGATTCTTCACGACTGAGTTCTTTGGGAGCGCTGTCTTGACTTGCTAGTCTTTGTATTGTTTTTTGTAATGCGGCTTCTTCCTCTCTTTTTTCTTCTTCGAACTCCTTCATATAAGCAATTTGCGATATAGTTGCTTTATCACGGATCTTCCTTGTTGCTTCTTCAATTCTACTCAAAGTTCTGTGCTTGGGACGGCGACTTCGAATCGATATCAAAGAATCTTCACAGGCAAGTTCATCGATGATATTTAGAACGAAGGTAATATTGTCGAAATCGAAGGAAACGCCGCTTCTTACGTCGGTCCCCATTTCACGTAGAGTGAAGAACCCGGGAGTTGCCATATCTACGTCGGCAATAATAATGACGTTAAAACTCGGATCTATTGTGGATTTGGGATTAGGGAGTTGTAGACCTTTAGGAACGACGCCGGTGACGCGAGCTGCTACTGTGTAGATCATTTCTCGTTCAAGTCGTTTTCTACTTTGGGTTCGAATTCCCATTGGTATAACGTCTGAGACTGAGGAATAACCTCCGGCATTGGTACTAATCAATGGAGTAAATGTCGTTTCGGCATTTTCTGTTGGGGTAATTGATCCAACAAACGGAAAGAGAATATGCTCTAATGCCGATACGGAAGGAATTTCCGCATTGAAAGGTGCGTAAGCGTCCTTCGAATTCGATTCTTCTTGGGCTTCACTGAAATTAAGAGGATCTGCGTCGACAAAAAGATATTCCTCTGAAAGTCCGGCTAATTTCGGATAGGGGTTATAGTTTTTCCATAAAACATTAACTCCGTCGAATTTTACGCCCAAGGCCATCCATAAAAGATTGATTTCGCCTTTTAGCGGGGGAACGGGATTTGTTCGAGTGGGGCGACGCTTTTCTAAAGTACCCGGTAGAAATTCTAAAAAGATAGGTCTCGGGTCTTCAAAAATAGCCGTGGGTTGACCTTGTCTAACGGCATTGGAGAAATTGAGCATTTCCAATGTTCCAAGTGAGGAAGGTTGAAACGCCAATAATACGTCGTATTCATTCTGAGGAATAGGATTACTCGGATCTACTGATTCAACAATGTATTGTTTACTAAGTTCTTCAACAAGAGGCCATTGGGTCTGAATCTCGCGGCCATAGTCGTCGAATCTTCCTAGGACTCCCGCTTCTGTTTCAATAATTCCAATGCGCTTTTTAGGAGGCGACGTGACGTTTAGTAACGAGGATACTAGTTCGTATTCCACTGATAATCCCTTATTTAGGAAAGGGATAACGATTGTTTTAGAGCCGCATCGAAAAATTATTGACATGAAGATGGAATCTTCTCTAAGTTGTCCACGAGAATTGAAAAAGACTTTTCGAGGACGAATGTCGTATTGACGTTCTAGACGATAGGCCTCAGGCGTATTGGGAACAATATCTCTTATATCCAAAAAGATTGGAGTTTGAGAACGCTTTTTTAGTTCATTGAGAACAGATATTACATTCAACTTGGTTTGAACGAATTCTTGTGGTACCTGGGCGCTTAAACGAGCTTCAATAACGATTGGGTAACTCGCTTTATTATCTTCTAATAGTTTGAGCGTTTCTGGGGAAAGTTCGCTGAGTTTTTCGGCTGTTAAGTCCGTAGAGACGTCGTGATTACGTACGATACCTACAAATGAAACGCACAGTGTGGTCAAGGCTAACGAGCGAAATATGTATCTTGCGGTTCTTCTTTGGACATGATGTGCTTGCCAGATTTTTCTATTTAAAAGAATTACACAAATATATAAGGCGATAACGGGTATTAAAAGAAAGAAAAGGAATCCGGAAAGCGTGGCTACTCCGCGACCAAAAGGCGCGAAGAAAGAGTCGATACTGAAGGATTGCAGTAAATGTGCGGCGCTATCGGATATTGGTAAAGCGTCAGCCCATTTGAGGGCGACAAGAGGAACGCATAAAAGCGAACCAAGAATGTATGCAACGGTGAGTTGTGAGGTTAAATATGATACGATGGAAGAGATCGAGGTTATGGCAAGACCGATCAACCAGTAACCGATGTAAGTGGTCAGGAATAGGCCAATGTCAGGCGATCCTAGGAATTCTAATATTATAAAATTCGCTAACGCTGAAAAAACAAGCGAGGTTGTATATACCAGACTAGTGGCAAGATACTTTCCAAGTACGATCTTCAAGGGGGTAACAGGTTGAGTTGTTAATAACTCGTCTGTTCCGAAACGTTTTTCATCTGCCCAAACGCTCATTGTAATGGCGGGGGCAAAAATAAGGGCAATTAACGGAAACCATATGTTGAGTTGTGCTAAATTGGCTAGATTGGAATTAACAAATTCATCCGGTAGAAAGGCTGCAACTGAACTTAAAAGTACGAAAACGCAAATAAAAACATAACCGGTTGGATTTAAAAAATACGCAAAAAAGTTGCGTTTAAATACAGCAAGCATAGTATCGACTTTAAAATGAATGACGAGAGATCGAGAATTATTCTAACAGGCCTTTTTCTAATCGAGATAACGATTTCTTTTGGTACGGGTTAGTTCTCTAAATCTATTGTCAAAGTCTTCGGTGTCTTTCCCAAATTCCTCTACTTTACCATTGAAAACGATACGACCGTCTGAAATGAAAACGACATGCGAAGCGACTGCGCGAACTTCTTGGAGAATGTGAGTTGATAGTAAGACTGTTTTCGTCTGTCCAATTTTTTTTATGGCGTCCCTGACGTGTTGAATTTGATTAGGATCTAGGCCCGCGGTTGGTTCGTCCATAATAACAACGTCCGGATTGTGAAGTAACGCTTGAGCCATGCCTACTCGTTGACGGTACCCTCTTGATAAACGACCTATCGGGCGTCTGTATACTGATTGAAGTTCACACAACTCGACAACAGAATCGATAGACTCTTTCCAGGATTTTTTGGGTATTTGGCGTAAGCCTGCAAAAAATTTAAGGAGTGATTCCGGCGTCATATCAGGATACAACGGGCCGTTTTCAGGTAGGTAACCGAGGTGTTTCGCGCCTTCGATTCTATTTTTACTCATATCGAAACCGGCAATTGAAGCAGCGCCTGAGGTTGGAGTTAGGTATCCGGTCAACATTTTCATCGTTGTGCTTTTACCGGCTCCGTTGGGGCCTAGAAAACACACGACCTCGGCACGATCGATTTGAAAAGAAACATTCTCTGTTGCTATGAAACGACCGTATATTTTTGTCAAGTTTTGAGCTTGGATCATTGGACCGATTAAGGACATGGTAACTGTTGTCAATATAGATGTTGAATTAAAGGAACTCGAACTCTACTCTTTCAACCGTGGAAATGCATCACAGTTAGCGCCAAGAACCGTCTTCTTTTTCCTCAATTGAATCACCGGGAGACAATAATAGGGGATATGAATTGGTGAATTGTTTTACGGAGTTGCTCCAATTAATAACGTTTTGGGCAATAGGTGACCAGGTGCTGTAATGCGAGGGGATAACAAAACGAGGTTTGAGCATATTGATCGCATCCAAAGAAATTGCAGGTCCCATGGTATATCGACTTCCAATTGGTAAAACAGCTAAATCAATACCAAGTTCGCCTATCCATTCCATTTCAGAAAACAACCCGGCGTCGCAAGCGAAATATACATTGAAGGCATTAGCGTCTGCAAGCATTTGCTTCATGGGCTTTAGAGGAGCTTTATCGGGGGAGAGAGCCAAGCCTGTTCGGGAAAACGAAAGAACAAATCCCAAGGAATTTCCTCCGGGAGAATTGTCTGGCATCGTGGAACTGTGAGGCGCTTGTACCGCTAATACTTGCATAGAAGGTTGGTTTGTAGTGGTAAGGGGGAGATAAATGGCTCCGCCAATATTGATAGGTTCTGTTTTAACTTGTTTGTTGGAAAAATACCCGGCAATTTCGGCAATAGCTATTATTGTTGAATCGTTGTTTTTGGCGATTTCTTCGGCGTCGGAACAGTGATCAAGGTGACCGTGAGAAACAAGAATGTAGTTGGCTGAAACGTCTTTCGCTGTTACAGGCGAGACGCCTTTAACAAGAAATGGATCAATTAGGAATTTGGTATTGTCGAATTCAAACAAAAAACAGTTGTGTCCAAACCAAGTCAGCTTCTTTGATCTCTGGTCCATTTTGTCGGTTCCTGGTATTGGGGAAGGGGAATGAACAATTAGGAGACCACAAGGTCCCGACAGATTGTAATGAATTCACTTGTTGGCGTCTACATGTCCCCTTTAATGTGTTTGAATTATGAAGGCGGCGGTTTGCGCAGCGAGAGGTTTGGGATTTATTATTGGAAGAAATTGAATGTTTTCTCACAATATGACGCTTGTTTTGAAATTGTGTTAATTCTTGTAGGGATGGGGTTTAATACAGTTTTTTCTCTTTTTTCTACTTGAAAAAATAGTGAATATTGTAATAATGACCCTGATAGTTTTTAGTTTTTTGAGTGTTGTGCCTACCGATCACTCTACTTCGTTTGAGGGATGAGATTACAGGACTTTAATAATCATGTCCGATTTGAAAAACTGCCGTAACATTGGGATTTCTGCTCACATTGACTCTGGTAAGACTACGTTGAGCGAACGTATCCTCTTCTACACTGGACGTACGCATAAGTTAGGGGAGGTCCACGAAGGTGGCGCCACTATGGACCATATGGAGCTTGAACAGGAACGTGGTATCACGATTACGAGCGCCGCTACTCAGGTCAAATGGCATGAAAATACGATCAATTTGATCGACACCCCCGGACACGTCGATTTTACTGTTGAAGTTGAGCGTAGTCTTCGCGTTTTGGATGGAGCCGTGTTGGTTCTTTGTTCCGTCGGCGGGGTTCAGGCTCAGTCTTTAACTATTGATAGACAAATGAAACGCTATGGCGTTCCGCGTTTGGCTTTTATCAATAAGATGGACAGAACAGGCGCTAATCCGCGTCGTGTTGTTCAACAGCTTCATGACAAACTTGATTGCGACGCCGTCATGATGCAGATTCCGATCGGTGCGGAACAGAATTTCGAGGGCGTAGTCGATCTTATTACTGGTAAGGCGATTTACTTTGACGGTTCGCAAGGCGAGAACCTTCGTTATGAAGAAGTTCCGGAATCTTTGAAGGAAGAGTATGAACAATCTCGTAAGGATATGCTCGAATCTCTTTCGATGTATAGCGACGAGTTGATGGAAATGCTTCTGGAAGAACAAGAAATTTCTGAAGAAGTCATTCACCGCGTTGTTAAGAATGCAACGTTAGCTCGTCAGATGACGCCTGTTTTTATGGGGTCTGCCTATAAAAACAAGGGCGTGCAACCTCTTCTTGACGCTATTGCCAGATACTTGCCGTCGCCGGTAGAACGTGAAGCTCGTGCGTTTAGAACCGATCCTGATACCGGTGAAGAAGAAAAGTTCGAATTAGTCCCCGATTCCTCGAAGCCTCTTGTTGCGATGGCCTTCAAGATTGTTGAGGATCCTTATGGGACTTTGACCTTCATGAGAATTTACCAAGGTAAGATCGTTAAGGGCGAGTCTTATTATAACCAGAGAACCGGTAAGAAAGAACGTATTAGTCGCGTCTTCCGTATGCATGCCGATCAGCGTGAAGAGTTAGACGAAGCCTATGCCGGCGATATCGTGGCTGTTATCGGAATCGACTGTTCTTCCGGGGAAACGTTCTGTGAAGAACCTAACTATTGTACTTTGGAGTCGATTTTTGTTCCTGAGCCTGTTATTCAAGTGGCTATTAAGCCCGTTGAGACTCGTGATGCGGACAAAATGGGTAAGGCCTTGTATAGATTCCGTAAGGAAGACCCGACTTTGACCGTCAAGATCGATCCTGAAAGCGGCGAGACTTTGATTGCCGGTATGGGCGAGTTACACCTTGACGTCTACGTTGAGCGTATTCGTCGCGAGTACAAAGTTGAGGTTGAAACTTCTGCGCCTAAGGTTAACTACCGAGAAGCTCCCACGGAATCGATTGAATTTGATACGAAGCATAAGAAACAATCCGGCGGTTCCGGACAGTTTGCTCATATTCGCGGGATCATGTCGCCGATTCCGGAAGATGATACTTCCGGTGAACAATTCATTTTTGAAGAACAGATTACCGGTGGCGTTATTCCCTCTAACTATCTTCCGGCTATCGAAAAGGGATATCGTGCTTCGTTGGAAAAGGGACCGGTTGCAGGTTATCCTGTCGTGAATTTGAAGATTCTTGTGAACGACGGTTCTTACCACGCTGTTGACTCGAGTGACTTAGCGTTCCGTATTTGTGCTCAAACTTCGTTGCGCGAGAATTTCCCGCGTACGAAGCCTGCTATTCTCGAACCTATCATGAAGATTGATATCGAGTGTCCTGAGAATTTCCAGGGAAATGTTGTTGGCGACTTGTCTAGTCGTCGCGGTATGATCACGTCCACTGAAACTTCTGGTTCCTCTTGTCACTTGATTGGTGAGGTTCCGTTGGCTGAAACGTTCGGTTATTCTTCGATTTTGCGTGGTATGACGCAAGGTCAGGGCGTTTTCTCGATGGAATTCTTGAAGTACAAACGTGTTCCTACGAGTATTCAAGAAGAAATTATTCGTGAGAAGAATGAGAAGAATAAGGGTAAGTGATTTTTCACTGTAAGATCCTTACGATATTATTGATTGAAAACCGAACGAATTGCGTTATTATAACACGGAGTTCGTTCGGTTTTTTTATGACTACTAGTTAAAGTTGTTACTAGTGTCGAACGCTTGCCTTGAGAGATAGAAATAAGCATCAGTAATGGAATTTAATGAAATGACTTTATCTGGTTCCGATGTGGATCTTTTGCAACGATTTTCAGAGTTCAAGGAGGTTTTACTTACGAGATTGGAACGAGATATCGTAGGGCAGCGTTCTGTTCTGGAAGAGATCTTAGCGGCTATGTTCGTAGGCGGGCACGTCTTGTTAACGGGAGTACCGGGACTTGGAAAGACTCTTATTGTGCGAAAAATCGCGGAATCCCTGGCATTAAGTTTCAATCGAATTCAATTTACCCCTGATTTAACTCCTAGTGACGTGTTGGGCGCTTACGTACTTCAGGATTCTGGACTCCCCGGGGGACGTTCATTTGAATTTATGCCCGGCCCGATCTTTACGAATGTTCTGTTAGCTGACGAGATCAATCGAACGCCGCCTAAAACTCAATCTGCATTGTTAGAGGTTATGCAGGAAGGACAAATTACAATTGGTGGTCGTTGTTTTGAGCTCGAATCACCGTTTTTTGTTTTAGCAACACAAAATCCTATCGAAAGTGAGGGGACGTATCCGTTACCGGAAGCTCAATTGGATCGATTTCTTTTTAGTTCGATAATAGACTATCCGAGAGCCGCTGATGAAATTGAGATGACGCTTCGGACGACAGGAGAACTTCCGCCTAGCCTGCCTCCAACGATTACTCGTGACGATCTTCTGAATTTTCAGGGTTTGATAAGAAGATTACCTGTTTCACGGTCTATTGCAAAATATGCGGTAACTATTGTAAGGAAAACTAGACCACAGACGAAGATTTCAACGGATGTAACACAACAGTATGTTGAGTGGGGCGCCGGGCCGCGTGCAAGTCAAGCTTTGGTATTGGGAGGGAAAGCCTTTGCTGCTCTTGCAGGGCGTTCAACGGTGACGTTAGCCGACGTCGATAGAGCGGCGGCTCCCGTTTTACGAAGTCGGATTCTTTTGAATTATTTAGCACAGGCTGATGGTATGAATGTCGATTTACTGGTGCGCAAGGTGTTATGCGAAGCTCGCGAAGAATTTGAACAGAATGCTAAATAATTCTTGTTGAAGGAATTGTTTTATAGAGGCGTTGTGGGAAAAGCATAACCTAAAAAAGGCACATGGAGATGTCGTTAAATAAAGCGCAACAAGCCGCCGTTGAGACTTTATCAGGACCTTTACTTGTTTTAGCCGGAGCTGGAACCGGTAAAACAAGAGTGGTGACATATCGTATTGCACGTCTTATAAAGAGTGGAATAGAGCCCGATCGAATCCTTGCCGTGACTTTTACTAATAAGGCAGCTCGTGAAATGTTGGAGCGGGTAACTACCTTGTTGCCTAAAAGGGGCGATAAAAAGAGACCTGAAATTTCAACATTCCATTCTCTTTGTGTTAGGATCTTACGTAGACGTATCCATTTATTGGGTTTTCCTAACATGTTTACGATTTATGATCGTGGCGATCAAGAGTCGGTAGCGCGTCAGGTATTGAGAGATATTAAGATTTCGTCAGGCGCTTGTCGTCCGGGGGATTTTTTGAAGCAAATCAGCGAGTGGAAGTCGGCTGGAATTAGGCCGTCTAAAGCTAAGGAGATAGCGCAGTATTCCAAGGATTTTCTTTGCGCTATTGCGTATTCTTCTTATCAGCAACGTCTAAGAGATTTGGGCGCTGTGGATTTTGATGACATCTTACTTTTGACGGAAGATCTGTTTGGACAGTTTCCCGAGGCGCTTGAAGAAGAGGCGTCTCGTTTTGATCGTATTCTTGTTGACGAGTACCAAGATACCAATATGAGTCAATATAGGATTATCAAGGGACTCGCGGAAGGTCATCGGAACTTATGTGTTGTAGGCGACGACGATCAAGCTATTTATGGATGGCGTGGTGCGGAAGTAAGGCACATTCTAAATTTTAAACGCGATTGGCCTGATGCAAAAATTATTCGATTAGAAGAGAATTACAGATCGACACAGCAGATCTTGACTTGGGCTAACAGACTGATAGCGTTCAATACTACAAGGCATGATAAAGCGTTACATTCTTGTGTACAAGGAGAGACTCCTCATATTATGCAGTGTAAGGATGGGGATATTGAAGCAAAGAGAGTGGTGGCGTCAATCAAACAACGGCTTATGGAATCAAAACGCGCGCCGCGTGATTTTGCAATTTTGTTTCGGACTAACGAACAACCCCGCGCCTTTGAAATGGAATTACGATCGGAGAGGATTCCATATACGATCGTTGGGGGACAATCTTTTTTTGATCGTAAGGAGATCAAGGACGTTATCTCTTACTTGAAGACGTTGGTTCGCCCCAATGACGACGTGTCATTGTTACGTATTATCAATTCGCCGCCAAGACATATTGGTTCCACTACCTTAGCTAAGTTTCGCGAGTATGCGATTAGTAATAAAAAGCCGGTGTGGAGCGTATTGAATCGTGAGTCTGAGGTTTTTCAAAAATTAGATGCAAGAACACAAGAAGCTGTTAATCAGTTTTATAGCGTGATCAAGTCACAGTCTATGTATATGCGTACTAATTTTTCGGTAAAGGCTGTGGAAGATTTTTTGAAACTCATTAAGTATGATGATGAGATCGATCGTCTATATCCGGATGAGAATGAGCGGAAAGCACGGAAAAATTCTGTTGGAGAGGTTCTAGACGCCGTGGCTTCATACTTACGTGAACACCCTGATGGTACGTTAGCGTCTTTTCTTGACGACGCCTCTTTGGGAGGACCGGATTTTTCGTCTCAACAGGATAAAAAACAACAAGCAAACGCTGTCCTTTTATCTACATATCATGCTTCCAAAGGTTTGGAATTCAAAGAAGTATATATGGTTGGGATGGAAGAAGGTATTTTACCTCACCAGCGTTCTCTGGACGATCCTTCGGAAGAGGGGGTGGAGGAAGAAAGAAGATTGTGTTATGTTGGCGTGACTCGCGCGCAGAAACGATTGACCCTCTCGCTTGCTTTAGCGCGTATGCGTCGAGGAAAATTGAAGCCGACTATTCCAAGTCGCTTTTTATATGAAATCACCGGACAGTCTGATAATCCTCGATATCTTGCCGCCAAAAACGGACAAAAGAGACAATGAACATTCCGATCCGCTTTATGGGGAAGCGTAACAAATGGAATTGGACTTTCACTATTGAGTTATTGTTGTAAAGAACTTAGAATGGGGGATTGTGCTATGGTTGTCGGAAGAGTAGGTTGATCGGCAGTATTGTGTTTTTTAAAAATACTTGTGCGAGAGATTTTATTACAAGAAAGATAAAAGAACCGTGCCTTCGGAAGAAAAGAAACTCGCTGAGCATCTTGGCTTTTTGACTTCGTTCGGAAATCAAACGGACGGTTTGATCGGAGGGCTTTTAGTTTTAAATGGAGCAGGACGTCCGGTTGAATTTCACTGCACGTCGCCTGTTCGCCCTAATCGTGCGCAAGAAATTCTGTACGGTAATACACTACGTGGTTTTGTTTGCGGCGAACAGATCGCGCCTGCGCTTTTGGGGCGGACAAAAGTTCGGCTCTTGGCTTTGTTGACGAATAATCCGGAATTCTTATCGGCTCTTCATTTGCTTCCGGTTCCAATGGGAATAGTGTTTTCTCATGTAAGCGTTGATAGCTCTGATAAAGAGCGATATGCGGACTGGGACCGTAAGAAGGATTGTGTCAAAAACGAGAATTCTAGTGAGGTTTTGGGGAATGAACCTATAAAAATAGACTCCGAAAAAAGCTCGGATGATTGTGTTGGCGAAAATAACAAGTTTTGTTTAGGCGTTCAGTCTTTCTTTTATGATTCGTTAAATAGCTTACCACTTGTTCCCGGGGTAGATTATTCCTTACTAGAAGAAATATGTCGTGGTAAAAATAGGTTGGCGTTCCAGACGGCGTTGTTGGCGGAGGCGGCGTCTAAAGAATTTGTTTCTAAATTAGATTCTTTCTTAAAATTTATCGATAGTGTTGAACCTTTCGAACGTATACGTTTAGCGATAGAGGAAGCCCAAAGAACTTCTTGAACTGTGAACAGGTTTTGAACTTGATGATTTTTGGAAGAGTATTAGCTTAAAGGGATTGTTGTGACTGATTTTTCTTCAAACCAAAATCTTTCGGAGGGTGAAGAAAAAGGTACAAGCGTCGGCGCTATGACCGATTTTAGTGTTTTTTCCTGGAACCGAAGCGTTAACTATCCCAAAACGCTTAGTCTTATTTGTCCTAGAACATTGTTAGATGAGAACGGAGAACGTATACAGTTAGGAATACATTCTATGAGATTTACGCCTCGCCAGGACGAGGTTCGCGTCTTTTCAACATCTTCATTTAGCAAACGTAATAACGGGGGAAACGTCGAGAGCTATTTTTTTTCTCCGGTTGACGATGTGATCGATTCTGAGAAAGAAACATCAGTTTGTGATGATGGAGAAGTGTTAAACAAAGGCGACAACGCAAAAGACGTTGAAACAGCGGATGGCGATAAAGAGTATTTTGATTCTCCTGAACGCCCAACGCGGATCAAAGTACCGGTTGACGTCGTCAAAGTTGAGGATCGTTTAGGATATATTTTACAACCCCCCATCGAAACGTGGTTAGGACGACGTTTACTTGAAACGCCATTCGAACCATTTAGTTATCAAAAACAAGGCGTTGCTTTTCTCTATGGCGCTCAGTTTGCCGTGTTGGCCGACGAGATGGGGTTGGGAAAAACTATGCAAGCGATAACAACCGTTAGATTGCTGTTTCGTAGCGGCGAGTGTCGTCGCGTCTTGTTGGTTTGCCCAAAACCATTAGTTACAAACTGGAAAAGAGAGTTTGAAATTTGGGCTCCTGAAATTCCTGTTCAGATAATCGAAGGTAAGAGTGAACGAAGAAAATGGTTGTGGCAGCGCAAAAATACTCCTTTGCGTATTGCGAATTATGAATTATTAAGTCGTGATCGTGAGTTTTATGATCCTCAAGGCGGGGCTCCCGTTACTTTCGATCTCGTAATTCTCGATGAATCACAGCGAATAAAGAACAAGTCGAACGCGACTTCGGAAGCTGCACGAGCAATTCCAAGACGACGAAATTGGGCTTTAACCGGTACTCCCGTTGAAAACTCAGCGGAAGACTTAATTGGTATTTTTGAATTTTTGTCGCCTGGTTTTTTGAGTTCCGGGCTTAAACCTAATCAATTAAGTAAACTTGTCGGCGATCATATATTACGAAGAACTAAAGATAAAGTTCTTAAAGATTTACCTCCTAAACTGATTCGAGATGCGCATGTTGAGTTGACAGACGAGCAATATGAAAGTTACAGAATGGCGCGTGAAGAAGGCGAGGTGCGTTTAAATGAAATGGGAGATTCTGTTACTTTACAACATGCGTTTGAACTACTGTTACGATTAAAGCAGATCTGTAATTACGATCCGGTTACGGGGGAGAGTTCGAAACTCGAACGTCTTGTTGCAGACATGGAAGAAGTAGCGGCCAGTGGACGTAAGGCTATTGTGTTTAGTCAATGGGTACAGACCATCGATTGGTTAAAACCCAGACTTGAACAGTTTGGACCATTAGAGTATCATGGAAAGGTTCCTACTAAGGATCGTGATTCAGTCATTGAACAGTTTAGAGATGACCCGGACAAACATATTATTTTGATGAGTTATGGCGCAGGTAGTGTTGGATTGAATTTACAATTTTCTGAGTATGTATTTTTGTTTGATCGTTGGTGGAATCCGGCTGTGGAAGATCAGGCTATTAATAGAGCTCATAGAATTGGCGCTGCCGGACCTGTTACTGTAACACGATTTGTTACCGATGATACTATCGAAGAAAAAATTGACAGGATTTTGACCGAAAAGCGTATGCTGTCAGAGGCAATATTATCAGACGCCAAAGGATTGAATTATTCGATGGGGTTGAGCCAAGAGGATATTTTTGGCCTATTTAATATTAAGGCTCCACAGCATATGTTAAAAAAGAGGGTTTAAAAGCGCCCATTGTTTGTTGGAGAGCCGTTGCTATTACTTTGGCCAGTATTGTTTGGAAGGGTAAAAGCTTTTTTTGTTCTAGCAAGCGTTGGGGCGTCATAGGACGAAGATTGAAATGTATATTTTTGATCGTTACATTCTTTCAAAATTCTGTAAGATTTTTTTTCTGTTTTATGTGTCCCTAGTTGGTATTTATCTTATTCTTGACGCAACGTCAAATTTGGGCGATCTTTCTTCTAGTGGAACTTTGTGGCAGATTATTAAAGCGGTGCCTCAGTATTATTTGATTAACTCTTTTATTATTCTAGATATAGGATTCCCCGCTTTGTTATTAATTGCCGCAATGGCTACATTGGCTCACATGATTTGGCATCATGAAATGATAGCGTTGTTGGCTATGGGGGTTTCGCCTGGAAGGGTGTTTGTTCCTTTTCTTGTTGGCGCTATAGGAATATCATGTTTGTTTACGGTCGTTCGGGAAGTTTACTTACCAAAAAAATTGGTTGAAGTTTCAGCTGGATTATCAGAGTTTATTCAAAAAAATGACGTCTACTCTGTAATACGTTCTAACGACGACAGATCTTTAATTTCAATTGAAGGTGACCAGTTGTGTTTATCCGAGAATCAACTGGTCAAGCCGAAGGTATTGCTTTGGCATAATAATCTCAACAAATACGGGAAATATTTGAACGCTTTGACCGGCGAGTATCTTGAGGTTGACGATAATCATCCTGCCGGTTGGTTATTGCGTGGGGTTTCAGGGGCAACTGAACTTTTAAACAATCCCTCTTTGCCGGATGTTAGCGGGGAAGAGATCGTTCTATACTCTCCCTATGACACTAAGTGGCTGAATGAAAATGAGGTCTTTGTAGTAACTACCGTGAACCCGATTCATCTTATTACCGGAGACAATTGGTTTCAGTATGGGTCGGTGTTGGATTTGAATAAAGCTCTGAATGATTCAACGTTTAAATGTAAGTCTATTCCGCTCACAATTCGTGTACACACGCGCTTTTGGCGACCGTTGACCGATCTTGTGCCATTGTTTCTCGGGATTCCGTTGATGTTGTTGCGTCAGGATAAGAACTTGTTGATCGTGATTGGACAAGGATTGTTCTTAGCGGGCGTTTTTATTATAACGCAGTATGTGGTAGTTAGTTGGGGAGAGAAATGGAATTGTCCTTTGTTGGGAATTTGGGGGGCGTTATTTTTCTTTGGCCCTGTTGCCACAATTATGTTCTGCGACCTGTTGAGAAAAGAGAAGGGGCGTTTGTAAAAAATTGCGGGAACGTCGAATCTTTTAATATCTTTTAGTCGGGGATAATGTCGGAAATAAGGTGAATATTTCCAGACGTTTCCCCTTTGTTAAAAAAGAATCCGTTGTGGTTAAGGTCAAAAAATATTCTATTGTTTTTAAGTTACAATAGAGAAGCCCTGTGGGAAAAAGGAGTTCGTACAGGGCTTTTTTGTTACTATTTCACTTGAATTATAGATCCTTAGGATCGATGAATTGGGCTTTTGAGCGAAGAGTTGGACGGGGGGAAACGTTTGCCGGAGTTTTTTCTACGTCTGAAACGACTTTTCTCTTATTAAGAGAAGAAGATTGTATATTCTTTTCGATGGAGTTTTTCGAAGAAGCGCCGGACGCAACCGGTGAGCTTTGGTCTAAGGTTCCCGGTTTCGGTAATTCTACGACTTCAGTCGAAATGAAAGAACGTGAAGAGAGCTTTAGCGCCTGAGGTCTTTGAGGAATAGACTGGGAAGCGGTGGGAGGAATTATGGGTCTGCGATTGCTTTCTGAAATATTTTGAGGGGATTGCGAGGCATTTTGATGTGAAGGAAGCGGTTGGGAAGATGAATTGACCGAAACTTTTTCCTCTGCGTTAACTTGTCGGATTTTTGAGGCTTCGGACAATTGATTAGAGGAAAAGGTTTGGTGGGGAGTATGATCTTCAGTAATATTGGGGCGTTCGTTGAGAGCCGATGAAGATCTTTCTTGGTTGTAAAGAGTTGTTAAGGGGGAATTAGCAAAGAAATCGTCGAGTTCTTTGATTCTCTGGCGACGCTGTGCTGCGTTGGGAGTTATATTGTTGGGGCGGATTGAGCTTGGGGATTGAAAAAATTGAGTGTTGGTATTAGCGATTCTCGTCGAATCAGGAAGTGACGATTGTTTTTGGTGGAAATTATGAATACTCTCCGGCTCTTGGGGGGGCAACGATTCGGTATTTCTTTTATTGAACGAAAAAGCGAAGCGAGGCTTCGTATATTTTTGTTGGGAACCGAAGAGAAATTTTGTCAGAATTTCTGTGTTGGAATTATCGTTTAGAGGTGTTTGGGGATAAGAGGTGGAGAGTGAATTGATAGCCGGCTGTTTAGGTTGTAAAGGGGATTGAGCGCTTGTTGTTTGCCCTAGCGTCGAAGCGCATGGAAGCAATGACAGAGAGAAACAAATTAATGATAACAGGCGAATATTCTTGATTTGAACCTGATAAAACGCACTACTACACTTTGAAAAGAACATCTCGTCTACCTATGTTAGTTAAAAGGTTCGGTTTACCATAAACGGTAGACCGAACCTTAGTTGAATGCTATTGGATTCTTTACATGTAATATGTTACAAGATGCTCAACGCGTGCGATAGAATCCGGAATCGATCAGTTGAGGATCGCTGTTTTTGTTGTTGTTGTTACTTTCCATAGGTTGAGCGTTGAGAGGCAAACTTTGTAGACCTTCGTTGAGGCGAGCGCAAGTCCAGAAAAGGATCTGCCCGTCTTGAACAAGTAGGTCTCTTTCGTTAGCGCCGGGGAGGGCGTAAACTAAAACAACGCCGCTGTTGATTTCGGCAATGTAAACAAGCGACTTAGATACGTTACTGACTGAACCTACGTTTTTGAGGTCGCATTCACCGGTTACCATAAGGTACTTGGGGGAGGTAGGAACCGAAATATTAAATTGTTGAGCGGCTTCGACCAAGTCGTTCTTCAAATTTCTGGAAAAGGATTTTTGGAAACCTGGGTTAGAACGGGAAATGACCGCGCCTGAGAGTCTCGAGGTTTGTGAATCTAGATAGTAAAAAGCCTCAACATTAGATCCAAAAGAGCCGGTGGCAATAATGACGCCGTCGCTTTCACTAGAAGCGGAGGCGGATACAGGAATCGTAACATTGGATTGTACAGCCGCGTTGTTTTGTTCAGTAACACGAACGCCTGACATGTAGCCGCCAACGGCCAATCCTAAGGATAACAACGCCGTTCCCATTCCAAATATAATAGATTGTTTCATAAATTTCCCCGGCTTGATTTTAACAACATGGAAACGCGGTTGTCTGAACCTGGTTGACAAAAGGAGGCGTTTTTTCACATGCTGCTCGGATTTTATCATTCCTTTGATAAAGTCTTGTAACGTTTGGAACGTTACTTTGTGTGACCTCGACTATGAGTAACTCAAGTCGTCGTGAAAGGGTAATGAATTTCTGGGATGACGTCTAGACGTTTTTGAAATTTCTTATGAGGACTTTTTTAGAAAATTATGAGTGGATTTTTACGGATCCGAGAGTTGGATTGTATTGAGTTCAAGCCGATTATGAGGATGAGTATAACAGTATTGATAAAAGTGATTTCTTGGGTTTTAAATTACTGACCTTTTCAAAAGCCGGTCTGGTCATATAATAGGAACGGGATTTTGCGTCCTGCTGGCCCTGTTGAAGCGATTCGGACGTCCAAGTTCGTTCGGAGTTTTGTGATGAGGGGGCCTGCTTCATTTGTAACGAAACGTGGAGATATTTATGTCCGACTTATCTGATTCGGCGAAACTTCTGATCGATGGTAAAACGATTGATTTGAATGTTTATACCGGAGTAGAAGGTGAACGTTCGATTGACGTTACGTCCTTATACAAAGATCATCGGTTAACTACGTACGATCCTTCGTTAGGTAATACGGCAATTTGTAGAAGTTCGATTACTTACATTGACGGTGAGCATGGGGTCTTGCGTTATCGTGGTATCCCGATTGAACAATTCGATCGTCCCAAGCCTAATTTCATTGAGGTGGCGTGGGCTTTGATTTTTGGACGCTTGCCTGATGAAGAAGAACTTGCTCTGTTTCGTGATATGCTAACGGAACATGAACTTCTCCATGAAGGATTAACAAACCAGTTTATGTCCTTGCCGGTAGACGCTCCGCCTATGGCGATCTTGTCGGCAATGATCAGTATGATGGCTTGTTATCGTAAAGAATTTTTGTTGCTTGAAGACGAAAAATCTTTAATGGGCGCTGCTGCTCGTTTGATCAGTAAGGTTCGTACGATTGCCGCTTTTACTCACCGTCGCGCGATGGGACTTCCCTTTATTTATCCCGATCCGAACTTACGGTATTGTGCAAATTTCCTTCACATGATGTTTTCATTGCCGTATAAGCAATTTGACGTCTCGGAAGAAATGGAAGACGCGCTTAATTTGGTTTTCATTCTGCATGCCGATCATGAACAAAATTGTAGTGCGAGCGCTGTTCGAGTTGTATGTTCCGCGCAAGCGAATTTGTTTGCGTCTTGTAGCGCTGGTGTGAACGCTCTTTGGGGACCTCTTCATGGAGGCGCTAATGTGAAGGTTATGGAGATGCTTGAAGCGATTTATCGCGGAGGGTATCGTCCGGAGGATTGTATTGCCGCGGCTAAGGATAAAAACGACGCGTTCCGCTTGTTTGGTTTCGGACATCGAGTGTATCGAAATTATGATCCGCGTGCAAAGATTCTGAAGACGGCTTGCGATCGCTTGTTCAGTAAATTGAAGATATCCGATCCGTTGTTAGACGTTGCGAGAAAACTAGAAGAGCTTGCTCTTAAAGATTCTTACTTTGTCGACCGAAAGTTATATCCGAATGTTGACTTCTATAGTGGAATTCTTTTGAGAGCAATGGGGATCCCCACCGATATGTTTACCGTTATGTTTGCTATTGGACGACTTCCCGGTTGGATCGCTCAATGGAAGGAACAGCATTTTGCTGAAGGCGCTAAGATTATTCGCCCGCGTCAATTGTACGTCGGAAACCCCAAGACGGATTATATCGAGATGGAAAAACGTTGATTGTTGTTTCGTCCGGTTATGAATGACTTTTAAAATGCTGAGGGGACGTACCACTGAGGTTACGTCCCTTTTTTGTTTGTGGATGTGCATCAAATATGAATGACTATTGATTTTTGTAAGGCTATAAGCTAAACTCTCCATAAGATTGGTTGGAATCTGGAAAAGGGTTGTTTCCAGGTTTGGGAGTTACGAGTAATCTGTAAATCAAAGCTCCATTGAAAATTGTGATGGGCTACCGGAATAGCCGTGAAATGTTGTCTTCATGGTTTTCTGGGACGCTAATTTTTCGCTTGATCGACTTGATATGCGTTTTCTGGGAAAGAATAATTCTGGTGATTTGAAAAAAAAGAATAACAGTATTTCGAGTCTCTATGAATTAGACTCCATTCAAGGAACGAATAGTTGGGGGTTAGGAGAATTTGACGTCCAGACAGGGGCTCCAAAAGTCGATGACAGAAATTTTTTGGGTAGGCTTAAAAGGGTAATATTATCTAGACGTAGTTTTTCCATTTATATTAGTCTTTTAGTACATCTGTTGATTGTTGCGGCGTTGATTTCAATAGTCTTTACTGTGAAGGTCGGCATTTTGGGCGATTCTACCTCTTTGTCGTTTTCTGATAAAGAGTCAGAATTGAGTTTCAATGATGATGTAAGTGGCGATGAGCTGAGTCAAGATTTTACTGTCGACATTACGACAAGTGATGCGCTTGAACAAGCGGATCTCTCAATTGACTCGAGTTCAGATAATAATGTCGACGAGGATTTGGAACTTGCAAGTAAGGGACTTTTAAACTCGGACTCTACAGAATTCTTAGGCGGCACAAACGGGTTAGGTGGAGAAATACCATTCTTTTCTAAGAAAGGCGTAACTAGTGCGCGCTCTACTCGTTCGAGGCAGGGGAGGATTCATTCGGGACGCCAAGGCGATGTTACGCAAGAAAGTGAGGATGCGGTCGAAAGAGGCTTAGAATGGTTGGCCCGGCATCAACTACCTGACGGTAGTTGGGCTTTTGATTTATCCGAAGAAGATTCTAATGGACGCCGTAGTTCCTGTAGGGGGTGTTCGAATTCTTTTTCCACTTCTGGAGGAGATTTATATAAAACAGGACTTCATCCAAGTCGCATGGCTGCGACTGCTATTGCGATTTTGCCTTTCTTAGGCGCAGGGTATACTCACACTGATACAAATAAGTATCAAAAAACTGTCGCCGCTGGATTACGATATCTCGAGTATCACGCTGTCTCTTCTTCTGAAAAAGGCGTTGACTTCCGAGCGGGGTTTACGCAAGATGGAGCAGCGTACATCCAAGCATTAGTGGTTTTAGCTTGTTGCGAAGCATATGAAATGACTCGCGATCCTAATTTGAAATCGATTGTGCAAGGGGGCTTAAAGAAAATTGAGGATTCTCAACTTGCTGATGGGGGATGGAGATACAATTCTCCCGGCGATCTTGGCTTTCATGCTACTGTTTCGGGAGACGTTTCTGTGCTTGGATGGCAAATGATGGCTTTAAAATCCGGTATTTCTGCAGGGTTTACTGTTCAGGCTTCTGTGGCTTATAGAGCCGGAAATTTTCTCGACATGGTGACGTCAAAAGATTCAAAGACATATAGATATCAGCCTGAATCAGCAGAGAAAAAGAATGAAATGTGGGGGACTACGGCGGTAGGCGCGCTTACGCGAGAGTATTTGGGATGGGAACCCGGAAATCACCAGTTAGACGCTGTTGTTAAACAAATTGCTGATTGGATCGACGACGCTGATTCGATTTGGCAAAAGGTAAAAAAGGGAGGACGAGCCTCCGGAGGAAGAAACGGAGCGGTTACCTATTACAGAGATGATCGTTTGGTCTATAATCTCTACTTTTCATATTATGCCGCTTTGGCCTTACATCACTATGGCGGTAGTGTGTGGAGTGACCATTTTGGTAAAATAAGAGATCTACTGATTGAAACACAGAATCGTAGTTCTGCGTTGAACAATTCTTGCGAAGATGGGAGTTGGTTATTTTATGATAAGTATATGAATGATGGGGGAAGACTTCTAAATACTTCGTTAGCGATATTAATATTGGAAACCCCATATCGGTACCTGCCAATGTATCAATAATTGAAGAATGATGCGTGAATAAGATCTCGGCGGAAAATGGATTGCCCTGTTGTTATGAACTGTATATGCAGATTTTGATTCTGAATGTGCTCGTTTTTTGATAGATAATGATTTTTTCTCTTTACCTAGATAGGATTCTTTTGTTAGAATCTTATAAACGTCGTATGGAAAGATTGATTTTTCTTACGAGGTGATGTTTGTGTGGCGCTCGCTTAGTAAAAGAAGCGATTGTGTTTTTAAGCGATCAAAATAAGGATTACGGAATGAATAAGAACGCTGTGATTAAGGTATTTTTACTTGCCATACTTATGTTAACGCAGCGAGTTATTCTTGCTGATGAAAGTTGTGCCATCGTTAATATTTGGGAAGAGGGGGAATATTCTTTACGACAGGAATGCTTTTTCTCTCTCATAACTTCTGCCGGTAAAGGTGAACAAACTTTTGATCAGACTCGGACTACTTTCGATTGGCAAGCTAAGGTTTCAGAGTTCCAAGCTGACGGTACCCAAAAAATTGATTTGCAGGCCAGGCGTATTAAATTACGTTTTGAGAATAAAGAGACCGCCTATATCTTTTTTGATAGTTCTAATAAATCTTTGACCAATAAGTTTGAGACTGAGGTTTTCAAAAGATTTATGAATTCAGTTATTTCTGTTACTTTCAAGAATGGTGAAGTTGTTGCCATTAGTATGGATGATTCTGTCTGGAAGGGATTGTCGCCGAAGTCTGATTCAGAGACAATCTTTTTGAATGCGCTTCAGGCTCTTCCGACATTAGATAATTTTAAACAGATTTTCGATCCATTCCTTTGGGCTTCAAATCCTAACGAGATTAAAACTAATGATTCCTGGAAGAATGAAGTTGCGATTACTCTCCCTGTGGTTGGTGAACGCTCAATGACTTGGAATTGTAAATTGAAGTCGGTCAAAAAGTCGGGGACGAGTTCTGTTGCGAATGTATTAGCTGATTCAAATTTTGATGTGAAAGTTGACGAGCATATTAGCGCTAATATGAAGGCGGAAATGGACGTGAAGTTTAACGTGAATTCCGGTACTCCGATTGAATTGATTGGAAAGTCGACTGTTTCGGCCATTCGAAAAAGTGAAGATGAAAATGAACCGGATTTAAAGATTACTGTTATGCAAAAAAATAATTTAACAGTTGTCAAACGATAACAAAACGATATAATTTCCCGAAATGAGATTGTGATTTCCCTTGGGAGAAGAGGAATCACAATTTCATTTTTTTGTTTACAGTGCAGCGATAGTGGATAAAAGAAATCCGTGTAACTCTTTGGTTTTAACGTCCGTTTTGCGGAAAGTTGATACTCGGGATACGGAGGTTCGTTTGTACACAGCATTCCCTAATTCATAATTGGGGACGTTTGTACACGAGTGGCGTTGTGTCTCCTGACATGAATGGAGAAACAATGATTCTCGAACTCGGTGAAGTGTTTCCCAGAGATTCAGATTGTTAGTGTTCCGTAATGACTGTTGATCTGAATTGAGATTCTTGGGTATGTGAGAAAGGACGGTCAGTCTTGTTTAATACTATTCCTATGTCTGCCGACGGTTACGCTCGTCTGAAGAAAGAAATTGAACATTTGGAAAACGACGAATTACCGCCGATCATTGAACGACTTGCCGCTGCAAGAGCGGAAGGCGATCTCAAGGAAAACGCTGAATATCATGATGCTCGTGAGGCTCAATCTCGCGTCAAAGGGAAGATCGACGATCTGAAAGGACGTCTTGCCAGTGCGCAGATTATTAACCCGAACGATATGAATAAAGACGAGATTCGTTTTGGAGCCACTTTCCAGGCTAAGTGGGAAAAGAACGGAAAGATTCGCGAATATACTCTTGTTGGGTATGGAGATGAAGACGTTGATAGCGGAAGGATCTATTGTAAGGCTCCTTTGGCTAGCGTTTTTCTCGGAAAAAAAGTTGGGGACGTCGTGGAGTATGAGGGACGTAAGGGATTTGAACGTTACGAAGTACTTTCCATTACCTACGGTAATTATTGATTGTCGTTTGAACTTTGCGTGAAGTAAAAAGAAAGTTCACCAAAAGGTGAACTTTCTTTTTTATTTGAAGTATAAATGAACGAACATATGAAGAAGTTTGAGTAATCGAATAATCAGACTTCCCAACCGGGGCGACTAAACTGCTTGAAGTACTTAGAAGCTTCAGAACAGTTGGTGGCTAACATCTTTTCGGAATCGTATTCCAGTTTTTGTCCGCAACGATAGGCGAAACAACCTAACAAAACTGTTTCCGCTAATTTACCGGAATATTCAAATCGACAGGTGGTAGAATCTTCCGAAGCGCCTTTTCCTTGCTTGATCGCTTCGATCCATTCCGCATGGTGTCCAAGGGATTTAGGAATAACAGCTGTTGGACGCGTAAAACCTTCAAACTTTTCCTTTGGAAGGAGTGCGTGCTCATAATAGGTTGAGAAAAGAATTCCGTCAGACCCAAAGAACAGAACGCCGGCTCCAAAATTGTCTAAACCCAATTCTTTTAGACAATCAGGACGAGCTTGACCATCTTGCCAGGACAAGGTTAACGGTTCTTTGGAGTTTCCAACAGCGGGGAACACGTAATTGGCAGTTAAATCGTAACCGCACATTTCTTCGTCTAGGGCATTAGGAGAGGTGGTTTCAACTGAAATTGGCGAAACTTTATCTAGACCAAGAGCCCAATAAGGTAAGTCGAGATAATGACATCCCATATCGCCCATAGCTCCGTTACCAAAATCCCAATATTTACGCCATGTTCCGGGAATTAAGCGAGGGTCGTAATCGCGATAAGCGGCGGGGCCAAGCCAAACATCCCAGTCGATTTCGGGAGGACATGGAGTCGTTTCTGCAGGTTTAGGTTCGCCAACGTATCGATTGCTACACCAGATTTTGATATCTTTAACCTCGCCGATTGCACCAGCCTGAATTAGTTCTACGACTCGGCGATAATTGTCTTCTGCATGGATTTGAGTTCCCATTTGGGTGACAAGATTCTTTTCTTTCGCAATCTTGCGCATTTGGCGGATCTGATAAATGTCGTGTCCCAAAGGCTTTTCAGAATAACAATGTAGACCTAATTTCATACCGGCGATTGCAACGCAAGCGTGAGTGTGATCGGGGGTGGCTACAACAATAGCGTCTAGTTGGTCGCCCAACTCGTCAAGCATTACTCTGAAATCGGTATATTTTTTAGCTTGGGGATGAGTTTTTTCAGCAGCGTCTAGGTTTCTTCTATCCGCGTCGCACAGAGCAATTTGGTTTTCGGTTTTACAGCCATTAACGCTAAAAGCTCCCTGACGGGCAATACCAACATGGGCGATATTAAGTTTGGAGGAATTATTAAGCGTTTGAGCAATCAGTGGAGCAGGGAAGCGATTCAAAGCCAAAGCGCTTACGCCAAGCGCCGAACTTTTGATAAAATCACGTCGGTTGAATTTTTGAGTCATGAGTTTTCCTCATATGAAGGTTTAGAGAATATTGTGAAACAAGATCTGTTAACAAAGTATTCTTACATGATTACGTAAATGTTTATGGAACATTGTGCGAAATCCTAATAAATTATATTGTTCGCGAAATGTTTTTCAACATTTTTAATAAGCTGTTGGAGTTTTGGACTGATTGTAAGACTAGGGAACAACACATTGGGTAAACGCTATTGTTCTTCAATAGAAATGTTGGTATCCTTGAATACTGAAGACACAGAATATGTTTTTACTATTTTTATTACTGGTTTTAGGAAAAGATTGAACGATGTGGCCTAACGGTGCGTTTTTAAAAATCGGAATCATTTTAACGAGGAAATTTGTATAACCTTGTTTCTTGCGATGGAATCTTATGGAAGCATGGGATGACGAGAAGTGAGTTAGTTGATACTTTGAAATATGAGCGACCAGACGCTTTGATATGTGAAAACTGAAAATCTCGGCAAAGTGAAACTGGAAAGATGTTATGTTTTCTCCTAATAACTTGTGACAAAAATAAGAAGGAAACAAATAATATTAAACGTTTTAGCGATATTTATCTCACTGTTTGATATTAAATAATGAGAGATAGTATAAATAAGCTAGAAACGACTTTGAATCTTACTGATTGAATTCGAAAGGGCATGATATGGACCAAAATTCTCGGAAGAATGATGAAGTGTCGGCTTTTTTTCGATTGGATTCTCCGCCTGATGCTATAACGACGATAGGCGGTTCTTCTTTTGTGTACTTTGGTGGAGACGGATATCTAGGGTTACAGGCAGATCCGGAAATGATCGACGTGGCTTGTCGAGCTACGCTGAAATATGGAATGGGGGCTGCGACCTCTAGAAGCTGTTTTACAGCTGCGCCAATACAAACCGTTGAACAAAATGCCGCTGCATTTTTCAAATCGCAAAAAGCGTATTATACGCTTGAGGAAAAGTCTGCTGCTGAATTGTTACTTGAAATATTGGCTAACACCTTTGAGCGAGCTTTTGTTGACGAGACGTCAGCGTCTTTTTGGAAAAGTCTATTTGATAGTGTTTACAGGGGCTGTTCCAAAAGACGAGGTGGCTTGAATAAAGAGTTGGTAGTTTTTAAACATTGTAACGTTATTGATTTACGGAGAAAATTAGAATCTGAGTTAGCGCTTGGAGAACGTCCTTTGTTACTAACGGACGGGGTTTTTGCGAATCTTGGAGATATTGCTCCTTTAAGGGAGTACGAAAGAGTTTTAAAGAATTATGGTTTTTCTTCTATTTTAGTTAACGATTCACATGGAGTGGGGGTTATTGGGGATAGTTCTCGAGGGACGTTAGATTACTGGGGATTTGATTTTTCTCGTATTAATCAGACTGGGAATGAAATTGATTTTGATGATGAAAGCAATTTAGTCGACGAGGCGTTCGCTGATGTTTGGTATCCTAATAACATTGATAAGAATTCAGAGAAGAATACTAAAATTACTAATTCTGAAACAGACAAAAATGTTAATCTGATAATGTTTGCTTCATTAGCAAAAGCGTTAGGCGGATTTGGATGTATTATACCCGGTAGCGAGTTGTTTGTTGAAGAACTAAATGAGCGTGAACAATGTTGGACCATTCCACCTAATTCTGTTGCAGCCTCAACTGCTTATGCATTACGTCAATTGACAAATTCAAATCGCCGTTCTACTAGATTACATGATAATGTTAAATACTTACGCGATGGATTAAGGAAGATAGGCATTGAGACTGGAAATTGGCAGACTCCGATTGTAACTTTTCAAATAGGCTCAATGAAAAATATGAGGCGAATTCAAAAGGAATTAGAACAAGATCGCGTGATTATTTCTTTTTTGCCAATACGTTTTCATGATTCGCTTGGGGTTTTAAGGTTAGCGGTTTTTGCAACTCATACGCGAGAGCATATTGATCTGTTATTGGATTCTCTTAAGAGGGCGATCGATATTTAAGTTTTTGTCGACAGAAATAATATTGAGAAAAGGGAGGTTGTGCCTCCCTTTTTTATTTGACTTCTAAAGTAACGTCCTTATGATTGTATATTGGTTGTATTGGCTGTACCAAGTAAAATAAATTGAGAACAGAGAAAGAGATGAGAACTATTGTGAAAGATAATCCCTGGATGGTCTTATCGATTTGTTTGGGAGCGCTATTTTCGTTAATTTCTAACAGTGGGTTTGCTAATACCCCAGAGAATCCGAATCTTGCCTTCGAAGCGGAAAATGTATTTGCTAGTTCTGTGTATGGCGATGGCTATGAAGCGTATGGCGCAATAGATGGCGTTATTCCTCCTGCGCTTAAAGGGGGAGATGAAAACAAGGTCTGGGCTGTGCGTGGAGAGGAATGTCATGGAGTGGCTGATTTTACCTTAACGTGGAAAGAACCTCGTGTCGTATCAACAGTCGTTTATTTTGGACGAACTGGATCTGCTATGCTTGACGAGTGTTTTCAGAATTACGAGATCCTTGTAAATGACGCCCCTGTTCCTGTGGCAAAGGGGAACTTTGAAATGAAACATGGGCCCCAGATTGTTGAATTTGAACCTTGCGAGGTACATTCAATTTGTATTCGTTTTCAATCTGGATATCCTAATGGGCTTAATTGGGGCGCTTCTGAAATCGCGGTTTTTGAAACATGCCCAACATTAGAGGAGATTGCTGAACGCATTTCACCCGAAATCGCTGCTTCAACTTCCGGACTGACGGTTGAGTCCTTTATATCAGAGGGATTGACCGAAGAAGTGGTGTTTGCTCTACGTAAACCCGCGACTGATCCGCATTGGTATGCGAATTTCGGGTATTATGCAGATAATTCCTGCCGATATCCTTTTCCGTTAGGTTCAGGAGGTGGATTGTATGCATATAACACGATTACTCACAAAGTTCGTACTATCATAGAAGATCCCAATGGGAATTTTCGCGACCCGCAAGTACATTATGACGGAAAGCGTATACTCTTTTCATATCTTCCTGCCGGAAAGTTTCACTATAGTTTGTTTGTTATCAATTCTGATGGAACCGGTTTGAAACAATTGACGGGATTAGGTGAAGACGCCGCTTTGAAATTACCGGACGGAATTGAGACGTCGACTTCTGATGAGATTCGAACATCAGCAACTTCGAGAGGAAATTCGAGAGATTTTGCTCCGCCCGGATGGGACGATTATGAACCTACTTGGTTGCCGGATGATTCTATTATTTTTTGTTCCACTCGTTCTAAACGCTATGTTGGATGTTGGTTGACTCATGTAGGGACGCTGTTTAGACTCTATCCCGATGGGACGATTCGCGAGCTGTCTTGTAATGTGGAACAAGACAACACGCCTTGGGTTCTTGAAAACGGACAGATCATCTACATGAGATGGGAGTATGTAGATCGTTCCCAAGTACATTATCATCATCTTTGGACTATGGGACAAGACGGTACTCGCCAAATGGTTTTCTATGGGAATTTGAATCCTGGCACTAGTATGCTTGGTCCCAAGCCGATTCCAGATTCCGAAGGCGGGAAGATCGTTTGTACTTTTTCACCGTGGCATGGGTATCCGGAGCATTACGGTTATTTGACTGTTGTCGATCCGAGAATGGGGCCTGATGCGCCTGAGGCTGTGAAAACTATATCTCGAAGTCGACATTTTTCAGATCCATGGGCGTTTAATGAAGAACATTTTATGGCGGCGTCTTACGACAGACTCGTGTTGTTGGATGCATATGGGCGTGAGTTGACATTGTATCAACTTCCTGAAGATCAAAAGGAAGAAGGATTTTGGATCAATGAGCCGCGTCCGTTAGAACCACGAGATCGTGAACCGATACTTTCAGATTCCACAAACCCCAAAGACTCCTATGGTACTATTGCGTTGGCAAATGTGTATCATGGACGTAAAATGAGTGACGTTGAACCGGGGACGATTAAAGAACTTTTGGTATATGAAACGCTTCCCAAGCCAATTCACTATTCCGGTGGAATGGATATGATGAGTTTCTATGGTACTTTTACGTTAGAACGTTTGTTGGGTTCCGTTCCTGTTTCTAATGATGGTTCTGCGTATTTTCGTGTTCCCGCTAACAGACCTGTCTTTTTCTTAGCTATGGATGAAAATGGACATTGTGTCAAGCGGATGCATTCGTTTACCTCTGTTCTACCCGGTGAAAATTTATCATGTGTTGGTTGCCATGAGGAACGAACTGAAACTGCCGGAGCCGATGAAAAGAATAGACTTCTAACTTTGATGGAATCTTCGCCGGTGGAGATAGCTCCCATTGAAGGAGTACCGGAGGTTTTTAGTTTTACACGAGATATTCAACCTATTCTTGATAAGTATTGTCTTGAATGTCACAATCCAGATAGAGAGGAGGGAGGATTTAATATTTCCGGGCATTGGTCTCCAATGTATACCATCGGATATGCAGAAATGTCATGGAGACAATTGTTTGGCGATAATAGAAATAGACCTTTGAGTAACTTCGAACCATACGAAATAGGCACAGGTTCTAGTCGACTTGTCAAGCTGATTGAAGAACGGCATGGCGGGGTAATGATGCCGGAATCGGAACAAAAGATTATTCGTATGTGGATCGACGCCGGGGCTAACTATACAGGTACCTATGCTGGCGAAATGTCCGGGGGGGTGGGATATTATCTTCAAAACGAACCGGTACACAATGAGGCTGATTGGCCGGAAACCAAGGCTATGCAGGAGGCTATTACAAGACGTTGTGACACATGTCATACTCCGCTTGATACGGCGAATGACTTTGGGACATATACGATTTATAAGGATAACTATACTCCTAGGAATCCTCATGAAGAAAAAGATATGTTTATTCCTCATGACTTATCGCAAGCAAATGGACGTTTTAGCCGTTTTGCAATCTTCGATCTTTCCTATCCTGAGTTATCCAAGGCGGTTCGGGCACCTTTAAGTAAAGAGGCTGGCGGTACGGGAGTGTGTGAACAGAAATCAGGAATGAAGGTTTTTGAAAATAAAGACGATCCTGATTATCAAACGATTCTCGCCGGTATAAAACGTGGAAGACGTTACATTATCGAGGAAGATAATAGACCTGAGATGATGACTCCTAGCGTTAACAACGGTCCTGATTGTCCTAATAGATATGTTCCTAGATGGGCTTATCTTAGAGAAATGATCAGATATGGACTTTTACCGGTTGATACCGATCCTAATAAGAGTTACGATCCATATCAATTAGACGAGGCGTATTGGCGTTCACTATGGTATCAGCCTGTATCGACGCAAGAGTGAGCGATTGAGGAGTATTAGCGCATTCAGTTTGTGGAAGGCTGAATGTTGATAAAAATTGAGCGTTTTGGATAATAACGAAACGCTCAATTTTCGTGTAGTGAGTTAAAATTTTTTGAGCGTTACATTATTAGCCAAGAAAAAAGAGGCTTCTGTGAAATCTATAGAGATTGTTCCTACCGGTCCTGCAACGGGAGCTATTTATTTCGAAAATCTTTCGCCGATTAGAGTTTTTGGAACGAAAAAAATCCGTGAATCATTTGATGATAAGGCGTTGGTTCAAGCGAGGAACACACGTCTATGTCCGGGAGTAAAGGATGTTGTTTTGACGCCTGACGCGCATGTTGGTTTTGGCGCGCCTATCGGATGCGTTATGGTTTCTCCATCGCATGTCTATCCGGGCCCCGTCGGTGTGGATATTAATTGTTCTATGAGTTTGTTGCAGTTTGATTTAGATGAAAATGTATTAAAAGAAAAAATTTTTCGTAGAGCGATTATTCAAGCTATTGAAAAACGTATTCCTACAGGATATGGCAACTTTAAGTCGTCGTTTAGTAGAAAGATCTCTTTAGATTCGATTGAAAAGGGAATTACTTGTGGCGCTACAACCGAGGTTTGTGAGTTATTAGGTATACCACAAGAATGGCCCGCACGGTGTGAAGATAGCGTTAGAGTAGGACATGACGGTACTACCGAGGCGTTAACACAAAGACTGGAGAGGGTGAAGAAATTACTAGCGGAAAGAAAGGGAGGAGAACAAAAGAATTATACAGAAAAACTTTTGCAAATTGGTAGTTACGGTGGAGGTAATCATTTTGGCGAGTGTGAAATTGTTCGTTTATCAGATTCTGAAAAAAAGATGAGGTATTCTGACGAACAATACAATGTTGCCAAAACTTTTGGATTAAAAGATGGTAATGTTGCTTTTCTATCCCACTGTGGTTCGCGTGGTTTGGGGAATTTATTGGCGCGGCGCCAGTTTTCAATACTTAAGCAAAAGTTTGAGCTTTGGGGAATTCCAATTCCTGCAAGTGATAATGAATTGGTTTATGCTCCATTAGGGACTCCGGAAGCAAATGACTATATCGATGATATGACTATCGGCGCTAATTTTGCAATGTTAAATCATTTAGTTATTAACACATTGATTTTAGAGGCTTTTCAAGAAATCATACCAGGCGTACAAGCAAACTTGGTGTACTATATTAGTCATAACATTGCAAGATGTGAGTTTATTGATAATGTTCCTTTATGGATTCATCGAAAAGGAGCAACTCGCGCTTATCCTGCCGGACATTTTTCTCTTGAAAATACAGCATTTGCTAAAACAGGTCATCCTATTTTACTTCCTGGAAACCCAACACAAGGTTCGGCTGTTATGGTTGCGTTGGAGGGGGCAAAGAAGAGTTATTACAGTGTGAATCACGGGGCAGGTCGAGCATTAGGACGGCGAGAAGCGATACGTTCGCTTGATCAAAAATCTATTGATGATGAATTTAAACAAGCGGATATCCTAACAAACTGTCGTAATTATCCTCGTGATGAAGCGCCTGCTGCTTACAAAGATTTTAAGGAAGTCGTTAGAAGTGTGGAAGAGGCTGGGTTGGCGAGAGAAGTTGCAAGACTTCAGGCGGTATTTGTTGTTAAAGATTCTACTTCTACTCCTGATGATTGAGTTTGCTTTCATGGCTTCGTTCGAATTGGGCTATAGATAGTTTGAGTGGAAAGACGATCGTTCGCTTGAACAGCGAAAATTATATATCCGACATTATTATGAAAAGAATTTGAACTTGGGGGAAATTTCTTCCCCCTTGACATGCTTGTCAAGTTATTATTAAATATCGTTACTTTTAGTATTCATCGCGCACCAGTGGACGTCAATTGTGGACTATTGATTATTCGGAGCTCTATCAAGAGTATGAGCTTGCGTTTCTACTGCTGTGTATTTTTTTCATGATATGGTGTTTTGAATGACTAAATTTTTAAGAAAGCAACAAGGATTTACGCTTGTTGAATTGCTCGTTGTTATTGCGATTATTGGTATTTTGATCGGCTTACTTTTACCGGCTGTTCAAGCCGCTCGTGAAGCGGCTCGTCGTATGCAGTGTACTAACAACATTAAGCAGTTGTCGTTAGCTACTATGAACTACGTTGACGCCAATAAAGACACTTTACCTTTGGGACAGGACTGCTATGGCGCCGTTCCTGGTTCCGGTTATACGCATTGGTATGGCTGGCGTGTTTTCATTCTTCCTAATATGGAACAAGCGCAGGCTTATCAATTGTTTACGAATTACTATCCGAATTATTATGCTTGGAATTGTCCGAACGATTTCAAAGGTATCCAAATTAGTACGTATCAATGTCCTTCAGACGGTGCGGCAAAGCGTATTAACGACAATTACGCTCAGTCTAGTTACGTTGCTAGCTATGGCGATTACTGCGTGAAGGCGGAAGAGTGGGGATGGGTCAACGGTTCCTCTGGGCGTACTGACTATTCTCGTGGAGCTCTTCAACCGAAGACCTGGACTGAATTAGCGTCCATCACCGACGGTACTTCCAACACAATTATCTACAGTGAATCTTGTGTTGCTCCTGCCGGAGGTAACGGGGTGAAGGGAACGGTGGCAGTGAATCGTTCCGACGTATTTGGCGCCGGTACCGGGCATAATACTTGCGAACTTTCCGGTTTCAATCCGCAGGCTTGTATTAACCTCAGAAGCTCGGGAAATGAATTTATTTCCGGTGTTGATACTATCGCTAAACGTGGTTCGCGTTGGGATGATGGTCAGCCGATTTATTCGCAATTCTGTACGATCCTGCCTCCGAACTCGCCTAGTTGCCATGTTAGTAGCGACGACTATACCGCGATGTTGACTTCCGCTCAATCCAATCACGCCGGTGGTTGTAATGTCGGTATGGTTGACGGTTCTGTTCGTTTCGTTTCTGACACGATCGACTGCGGTACCCTTTCTTACGGGCTTTGTAAGCGTTCCGGTAAATCTAACTTTGGTGTTTGGGGCGCTATGGGGTCTCGTGACGGTGGTGAAACCGTTAGCATGTAATCGAGAGAAACGTAACAACGATTATTGTTTTTCACTTGTTTGTTAAGTGATAGACGACGTTCTGCGCTCTTTGTTGTTAGTTTGAAACAAAGAGCGTTTCGTTTTTCTTTCAATAGTGGCGTATATTTTGAGAATTCATTCCTTAAGGTATCTGGAAAGTTTATTCATGAAGAAAGTGCTATTACTGTGTTTGGTATGCTTTATTTCCGCGACTTGCGTTGGATGTGGAGGAAATAAAGGTTTAGACGATCTTAATGCGGCGAGCGGCATTATTACTCTTGACGGCGAACCTCTGGCTGGCGCTTCTATTACGTTGGCGCCTAAGGGAGCCGGACGCGGCGCAGGCGCTGTTTCCAATGAAAAGGGGGTTTTTAAATTCCAAACATTACAAGCTAATGACGGAGTTGCCGACGGCGAGTATATGGTTGGGGTGACCAAAATGCACACGGAAAACCCGTATACGGAAGAAGAGATTCAAAAGTTGAATGAATCTGGAAAGCGCCATAACGAAGTTTTTGGAAAAGATAGGCCCGAACCAAAAGCCGTTAATGAATTACCTCAAAGATACGCTAGACCTGATACTTCCGGTTTGACTTTGACCATTGCCGGAAGTACGAAAGATCTCAAAATTGAGTTGACTAGTAATTGAGACTTGATTGGTTTGAGTGTGAATTCAAAGCTTGAAAACGTCGATGTTTTTTATGTCGACGTTTTTTATTTGGGAAATGGGATATAAAAAACAAGAATTTATAAAACAGCTTTGAAAAGTGATTACGATTTGGTAAAATACTTCATATCCTAGATGCCTTCCCGCGCTATCGAGCGTAGGGACATAATTTATCAAGAGGGGTTATTATGACACGTTTAAATCGTCGACAATTTATGGGCGTTGGACTTGCAGCCGGCGTTGCTTCTTTTTTCCCTGCTCCGGCTCAAATCGTTCGTGGCGCTAATGAAAGAGTTCGACTGGGCTCTATTAGTTGTGGTGGTCGCGCCAACGAATTGTTGGGCGGTTTTAAATCTTTTTCCGACGTTGATATTGTCGCTTTATGCGATCCTGATACTGCGAGAGTTGGGGCTACGAAGGAAAAATACGAAAACGTTCAAAAAACGTTTACCGATTGTCGTGAACTCCTTGACGATAAAGACATTGACGCCGTAATTGTTGCGACGTGCGATCACTGGCATTGCCTTGCTGCCGCTTGGGCGATGCAAGCCGGAAAAGACGTTTACGTTGAAAAACCGCTCGCTCATAACATTTGGGAAGGTATTCAAGTAGTAAATGCCGCGCGTAAATACAAGCGCGTTTGCCAAGTCGGTATGCAACAGCGTAGCGATAAGATGCAAGCCGAAATTAAAAAGTTCTTGCATGAAGAGAAGGTTATTGGCGAGATCAAAATGGCTCGCGTCAACCACTACATGCCTAGAAATCCTATTGGGAAAAATGCGAATCCTCTTCCGATTCCCGCTACTGTCGACAAGAATCTATGGCTTGGTCCTGCGGAAGACGTTGAGCTTCATCGTAACTCTTTACATTACGATTGGCACTGGGTCTGGAATACCGGTACGGGCGAAATGGGGAACTGGGGCGTTCATGTTTTAGATGATTGCCGTAACAACGTCCTTCTCGATTGTGTTGAATTCCCGAAGCGTATTCTCGCGGGTGGCGCTCGTTCCGCTTATAACGACGACGGGGAAACTCCTAATATTCATTTCGTGTATTTCGATTCCGGCTCTATTCCTGTGGTTCTTGGCGTTTCCACATTGGCTATGAAGGATTCCAAGTCGGCAGGCGATCACCCTGGTCCGGGAAGCGGGTATATTGCTTACTGTGAAGGCGGTCGTCTTGAAGGTCAACGCGGTGGAGCTAAAGCGTTTGACGCCGATGGAAAACTGATTAAGGAATTCAAAGGTAATAGCGGTCAACGAGAACATCAACGCAATTTTATTGACGCTGTTTTGTCACAAGATCCTTCCATTCTTAATGCGGAAGTTGCAGTTGGTAAGGCTACGAGTGAATGGTGTAATATGGCGAATATTGCATTCCGTTGTGGTAAGCCTCTTTCTGTTGAACGTGCCGCTGTTGTCGCTAAAGCTGCGGAAGGCGCTGAAACTATTTGGGGCGACGTGCTTGAAAGCGCTCAGAAGACCTTGCAGTCCCATGATATTTCCATGATCGATTCTGAAATCAGAGTCAGCGATATGATGGAATTTGACGCTGAAAGTCGTAAATTCGTTGGTCAGGACGCCGAACTTGCGAATTCCTTCATCAAGCGTAAGTATCGTAACGCAGAGTTCACGATGCCCGAGTTTGAGGTTTGAGCTCTGTAACGCTGTTTGAACGAGTCAAAACGAAACGCGCCGGTTTATACGGCGCGTTTTTTGTTTAGAAAATGAAAAGGTTTTCGTAATCACGTGTCGAGCGACTTACGTAAATACTTGATAGATTCTCTACCTAATTCAACTATTCCCGGGGAATAGTCAAAAGGTTCGATTCCAATCCAACCATTGAATTTAACGTCTTTTAATGCCGACATGATTGGCTTAAAATCTAATCGACCGAAACCTGGACCTTGTAGATTGGGATCGTTGGCGTGGAATGAGACGAACTCTCTTTTGTTGGCAGCGTATCTGATCGTATCTGGAATTGATTGATACTCACCGCCATGCATTGCTTTACAGTCTAAGTGTAAAGATACTAATTCTGGTGAACCAAGACGTTTAATGAATTGTAAGGTTTCGTCTGCGTTGACCCAAAAATTGGTTTCTGTTGGCGCTAACGCTTCTAATGCCAGGACGACGTTGGTTTTTTCTAGTGTAGGTAAAACGCGTGAAATGGCGTCGAGGGCATTATCCATTGCCTCAGCACGGGTTTGACCTTTGGCAATATTCCTTTGAGCAGGCGAACCTAAGACCATATAGGAACCGCCAAGTTCAGCACAGAAAATAGCTAGTTCGGCAAGGTAGTCGCTTGTACGTTTTCTGACGCTACTATCACAAGTCGTAATGTGATAACCGGAGGTTTTGGCCAATATCCAGTGAATTCCAGAAATTTGAAGAGCGTTCTTTTGAGCGCACAAACGAATATGCTTACGGATCGACGAGTCTATTCGAGCGAGACTCATGGTTTCAGACATGCCATTGACATACTCTGGGTCTAGGGAAAAAGGCGCTAATTCGACTCCGTCGTATCCCCAAGTTTTAAAAGCTTCAAACTGATTCTCCAAAGACCAGTGTTGAAACATTTCGTTACACAATGCAAATTTCATTTTACTCTCTAATATGAAAAATGCCGAAATCCCAACACTTTGGATGTTGGGACTCGGCCAATAGTTGAAGTTAGATGGTAAAACTTCACTTAGTTTGTTGCTCAAGCTTCAAGTAGAGCGCAGCGCCCCAGGATTCATAACCGACTGCGTTGGGGTGAAGAAGGTCGGGCATGATTTCTTTCGTCAAGACGCCGTCTTTATTCAAAAAGACTTTTCCAATATCGATAACTTCAACATTGGGAATATCGCGCATGTAATAAGGCGTCAACTCATTAATCGCATCGATACAATCTTGTTGGTCTTCACGATTAGTACAGGGGAAGACCTTCAAGACGGTAATCTTCATTTCAGGGAAGAGTTCGTGAAGTTTTTTGACAACGCGACGTTGACCGAGAGCAATTTCTTTAGCTTCTTGATTACGACCCCAAGTGTTGTTAACACCGATCAACAGGACGGCTGCTTTGGGGTTAACGTTACTGAAATCGTAGTTTTCAAGTCTCCAAAGAACATGTTGAGTTTGATCGCCGCCATGACCAAGGTTGATGGCTTTTTTATCGCCATAGTATTTTTGCCATACGTCAATACCTTGGCCTTCCCAACCATGCGTAATAGAATCGCCAACCATTAAAATGTCGACGTCGCCTTTTTTAAGAAGTTCGTTCTTTTCGTTAAAACGTTGACTCCACCAGTCTTGTTCAACGGGGGCGGCGGTGGTGGCGACCGTATTTTCGCCAAGACCATCAGCGATCATAGGTTCGATTGCTTTGGCCCAAATTTCATATCCGGCAGCAGACGGATGGAGAAAATCAGGCATGATCTCTTTGGTCAATTCACCGTCTTCAGCCAAAAGAAGATCGTTAATGCTGTAAAGTTGGACGTTTTCAACAGCGTTGTTGGCATAAATAGCTTCCAAACCCTTGTTGATTTCATTAACGGCAATTCGGAGACGATCGTCGGCTTTATTACCACGCGGGAAAACTTCCAGAAGTAAGATTTGGGTTTCCGGATACTTAGCTTTCAATTCGTTGATAATGGCTTGAACGCCTTCGACCGTTTCGGACGGAGAACTGTGCATTTCATTAGAATTGGGCTTCTGATGACCAATATTATTGGTACCGATCATGACGACCGTCATTTTCGGGGAAATCTTGTCCATTGGGGAATTCGCCATACGCCAAAGAACGTGACCGGTACGGTCGCCACTAATAGCGAAGTTCATAGCGTTACGGTTACCGTAGTACTTATCCCAAACTTCTTTACCAGTTCCTTCCCAGAAGTGAGTGATTGAATCGCCGACCCAAAGAAGGTCGACGTTACCTTGCGCCATACGTTCGGCTTGTTGATGATAGCGATCGATATCGCGATTCTCAAGCGTGGTCGCAAGATTTTGCGCAAACGCCAAAGAAGAGGACAAAACGAACAAAAGAGTAAACACGCCGAGTAAATAGGCTGACTGTTTCAATTGTTTTTTCATTATGTTTTTCCTTTGAAAAAGAGGACAAACGATCAAACACTTTTTAGAACTCGACAATTGGTGTCAAGTTCTTACATATATTCAAGTGACGACTTGACTTTCAACGATTAAAAACTTCATTTAGAGGTAAGTATAGCGCAGCGCCCCAAGACTCGTAGCCGGTAGCATTAGGGTGAAGGAGATCGGGCATGACGTCTTTGGTCAAAACTCCATCCTTGTTTAAGAAGACCTTGTTGATATCAAGAACTTTAACGTAATCAAGATCTCGCATATAGTAAGGCGTTAGAGCGTTGATCGCGTCGTTACAAGCTTGTTGATCGTCACGAGAGGCACAGGGGAAGATGGGTAATACGAAAACTTGCATATTGGGGAAAAGTTCGTGCATCTTTTTAACAATACGACGTTGCCCCAATGCAATGTTTTGAGGAATATAATTCCGTTCCCAAGTATTGTTAACGCCAATTAACAGAACAGCAGCTTTGGGGTCGATATTGCTGAAATCGTAATTTTCAAGTCTCCAAAGGATATTTTGCGTTCTGTCGCCACCGTGACCAAGGTTGATGGCATTTTTATCGCCAAAATATTTTTGCCAGACTTCCGAACCATCCGGTTCCCAATAAGGCGTTTTATCCCAGAAGTGAGTGATGGAATCACCAACCATTAACAGTTCGATATTACCTTTTTTAAGGATCTCGTTCTTTTCAGCAAAACGTTCTTTCCACCAATCAACGTCAACAGGAGCGGCAACGCATTCTTCGGGAGATTCGCCAAGACCATCAGCAATCATCGGTTCAATGGCCTGGGCCCAAATTTCATAACCTGCGGTCGACGGGTGAAGGAAATCAGGCATAATTTCTTTAGTTAATTCGCCATCTTCGGTGAGGAACAAGTCATTAATACTATACAGTTGTACATTTTCGACAGCGTTATCAGAGAAGATTTTTTCGAGACCTGAGTTGATTTCGTTGACGGCAACACGAAGTGGATCATCGGCTTTATTACCGCGAGGGAAGACTTCCAGAAGGAGGATCTTCGTTTCCGGGTATTTTTCCTTCAGTTGGTTAACGATCAGTTGGATTCCTTCAACTGTTTCGGCGGGAGTACTGTGCATATCAGACGAATTAGGCTTTTTATGTCCAATATTATTCGTCCCGATCATAACGACCGTCATTTTGGGAGAGATTTTGTCCATAGGAGAGTTGGCCATACGCCAAAGAACGTGACCCGTTCGGTCGCCTCCAATCGCAAAATTCATCGCCTTACGATTACCATAGTACTTATCCCAAACGTCTTTTCCCGCTCTTTCCCAAAAGTGAGTAATGGAGTCGCCGACCCAAAGAAGATCGACGTCACCTTGATTCATACGTTCGACTTGCTGTTGATAACGATCTATATTACGATCTTCAAGAGTTGTCGCAAGGTTTTGCGCAAAAGATAATGAAGATGATAAGACAAATAAGAGTGTGAAAACTCCGAGTAAATACAATGACGCCCGATTTAAATTCTTCATAATGTTCTTCCTTGTGAATGGGAGGGAACAAATTGACTGATTGAACAAAATTATAAAAAAATTTTTACGCTAATCTATAATTTAAATGATTTTTTTGTTACTGACATTGTTTTTATAAAAATATTATTAGAAAAGGTGAATCGGCGGGCTTCGGAACTCAATTTCATTCGGGAAATTGAAGGCAGATGCTTGTTATGTAAGTAATGGCAAGAAAGTGAGATGCCAAGAGATAATCCATAACATACTCTTGGACTTGAATGAACGGTGTGTTGAGATTGAAGCTTTTGGAGGAATTGAGGAGGTTGGAATGGGAACTAGAGGAGGATTGGTGGAATTGAATTTGTATGATATTGCTCGTTGATATCAAAAAGAAATGAATTTGGGAACCATTTCCAATGGTTCCCAAATTAGATTAGGGGAGTGTAATTATTATGGAATCGAGCCAAGACGGTTTAAGGTTTTTAGGAATGATTTGTCTCGCACCAACGGTAAACGTTTGATTACTTCTTTTCTTCGAGAGCCTCAACGATCATTGGTTCGACTGCATTCGCCCAAATCTCATAACCCGCTGCTGTTGGATGGAGATAATCCGACATAATTTCTTGGGTTAACTCTCCTTTGGCGTCAAGAAGTAAGTTGTTTATGTTACAGAGTTTGACATTATCTACGTTGGTGTTTTGGTATAAACTTTCAAGTTGTTGATTAACTTCTTGAACTCCTAAACGTAAAGCATCGGTTGAAGAAGCGCTTCTAGGAAAAAGTTCCATCAATACGATCTTGGTTTTAGGATATAGATCTTTAAGACGATTGACGATTTTTTGAATACCCTCAACTGTTTCTGACGGGGTACTAAAGGGGTCGGAGGAATTCGGTTTACGTAAACCTAGGTTATTAGTTCCTATCAGAAGGATAATAATTTTGGGTGAAATTTTTTCCATGGGCGCATGTTCAAGTCGCCAAAGAACATGCGCCGTATGATCGGCGGAGATACCAAAGTTCATTGCGTTCCGGGAACCGTAGTATTTTTCCCACACGTCCTTTCCATCAGCTTCCCAACGTCTTGTAATGGAATCGCCTATCCAAAGAATATCAACATTGCCTTGATTGAGCCTTTCAACTTGTTGTTGAAATCTTGGAATATTTCGATCGATGGAGGTTATTGCTAGATTTTGAGCTTGCGTTTGGGGCGACAACAAGACAACGCAAGTAAATACGAGTGATACGAGCGTTTGAAAAGTGAAAAGCGCTTTTTTCATTGGATTAGCATACAGATGGTTTTGAGGGACTTGGAAATGAAAAAGGTTATGTTCCTTTGGAGTAAAGGAACATAAAACTACATCATTTGGAATTTAGTGTCTGAATCGTAATTGATTTAAAATCAATTGGATAGCCGTGAGCTTGCAGAAGAATGGGACTTGATGAAATAAGTCCGAAGTTCTTTTGGTTCTTAAATTTACTTTGTTTTTTAGCTTCTTCCCATTCATTTGAACCAATGGAAAATGTTAGGACTTTTTCACCGTCGAGCCAATGTTCAACTTGATTTTCAAAGACAACGATTTTACCTTGTCTAAAATCGCCGGAAGGTTCAGTGGATTCAGGGACAGGGAATTGCGAGGATTTAGAAGATTTTTTAGCGGCAAGTGTGTCGAATAACGAGGCTATTTTACGATTATCGATCTTACCGTCTTCTACGTTAGCGTCGTCTTGTATTTGGTACTCTAATCCCACCCAACCTCTTTGATTAGGTTGTTCAATTTTGTATTTTACACCTGAATTACATTCTTTTCCGAACCGCCATTCAAACGTTAAGACGTAATTAGTAAATGTTTCTTTGGTTAATAGGTCTTGGCCGTTTTGTGGGTCCACCAATTTGAGTAAGCCGTCTTTAACAAGCCAGCCTTGGGGCGAATTACCTGTTTCATTTACCCATCCAGTTAGATCTTTACCATTAAATAAATTCCTAACCTCTGAAACATTATAACGGTCTTCTAAGTTGCTTTCTGTTTTTGAATTACCGTCCGTTAGTGTTTTAGAAGAAGACGTTACTGTTGCTGAACTCTGGCTCAGAAAATCTGGGTGAGAATCTAGGTAGGATAAAACCTTGTCCGAGGTTTCAGGATGATCAAACTCTGTTTCTACGTCTGAATCAATGAATACCGTAGTCGAGTTCTTTTGAGAACACGAGATTCCGGATAACGTTATGAAAGTCGTTAGAATAATAGTAGTCTTATGTAGAATAGTCATTTTTCGATTCGACCGATAATTAGGAAAATAAGAAACGGAACGCGTATAAAGGCGTTCCGTGTTCCCATATTAATAATACTGAAAATCCGTCTCAAAAGACTGATTTATAAGCGATTCAAACATTAAACTTACGGTAAAATCACAGCTTTTCGCTACACAACCATTCAAAGGATTCTTGAATACGAATTCTTTGGTCGTTATTGATTTTGAAATATTTCGATTTACCGTTTTCTTTGGGTTCAAAAGTCGTATAGCCCTCTTTATCAACAATGATTTCACCGGCTTCGGAAAGATCAAAGTAACCACGGTCTTCACGCGCGGCGAACAAGATCGTAGTCAAGTCCCAAGTGCATTGCGCAGAATCAAGCGAATCACGATAGTATTTGAACGCTTCTTTAACGGGGTGATACTTAACATATTCATAGTCATTCTTCATCGTGGAACCTGTCATAAGAATTTCACGACCGACTTCAAAACCGGAAGCATAAATGGGCGTAGGCCATTCAGAGAAAACTTTTTGGGCGGAAGGGACGTCTTTAATAACATTGTATTCAAGCGAGTGCTCGACATAATTACCGGCCATCGCTACTAAATACTTGACTTTCTTGGCGGCAAGTTCACGACCGGAAAGTTCGGAGTATTCGTCGGCGGTAGATTCAAGGAGACGAGCAAGATTGGTCGAGAAACCAACTTGAGCGATAACGACGGAACCATCTTCCTGGGCGGCAAGAGTCTTACGTAAAAGAGCGACTGCCTCGGTATATTCCGTTTTGTCAGCAGAAAGATCGAAGAAGGGGAACATCAGGTTACCGTCTTCATCTTTGGCTTCAAGCGATTGACGAAGATACTTACCATCAAATGTTTCGACGCCACTGTTGACAACAATGCCGATCGGGACGGTCGGGTTATCGTAAAACGTGTTGATCATTTGACAGTAAGGCGCAGCAAACTTGTTGTCCTTGGTAATAGTCAACGCCAAAAAGTCAAGTTCACCGCGCTTTTCAAGATTATTGATCATCGCCAAGGCAAACACGTCGTCGATATCATTACCCATGTCGGTGTCATAAATAAGTTTGACGGGTTCTTTAGCTTGGGATTGAGTAGCGAATTGACTGCCAATACAAAGAGAAGCAATCAAACTCATAAAAATGCCCGACTTTAATAACTTCATTTTCAACTGAATAACCTTTCGAATCAGTGTTGACGGAGTATTTCCGTAATTATTATATAACGCTGTCTCTGGAATTCTGATTGTTGAAGAAATGATTACTCGTTCATATAAGCAACCAGATGCCAGTGGGAGATGTTTCACTCCCCTCATAAATATACACGAGAGCAGGGAAAAAATCCATACTCTCGTGTTAAAATTTAAAAGTTGGGAGAATATTTATTACAGTGGATCAACGGTCGTCGCGACGTTTGAATCCGTTATTTTTTTTCCCACTCTTGAAATTTTTTGAACCTTGTCCTTTACCTTTTCCGAAGTCAGATCGGTTCTTACCGAAACTATGTTCGGAGGAATTTCCGCGTTTGAAGTTCCTGTTTCCAGAATTGGAACCACGATTTTCAGAACGGAAGTCTTGATCGCGGTCGCTACGACTAAAGTCGTCACGGCTACCGTCACGATTCCTGTCGCGACGGAAATTAGGATTACCGCCGGATTTTCTTTCAAACTTAGAGAATCCCCGTCCAAATTGTCGAGTTTGTTTTTCGCCGTCAGGGCGTCCGGTAGATTCGCGATGGAATTCTTCTCCTTCTGCGCCACTACGTCGTCTAAACGAATCGTTGTCGCTATCGCGTTTTACAAAAGAACGGCGGTCGTTATCGCGTCCAAAGCGTTCGGTATTACGTCCTTGTGAACGACCGTAACCTTGGCGATCGAAAGAACGTCGCGAATCTGACGAAGAACGTTCGTGACCATCGCGTCTCTTTGACGGACGAGAAGATTGTTCCGGCTCTGAATCGACGGTTTTCCAGGTCTTGTCAATGGCGTCCCATTCACGAGACGAGGATACATAGCGCGATCCAAAATCTTTGGCGCTTCGGCGATAACCGCCATTGGCGTCGGGACGCTCGCGACCAATGCGACGTTTGTTGGACGATTGAGGCTCTTCCTCAACAAATTGCGAACGCCATTCTTCTTTTCTAATAGCGTCTTGTTTTTCGTCGCGAATATATTTTTTTACTCGTGAAGTTCTACGTAAGGCTTGAGACTTAGAAACATACGGAGGAATAAGGGAATCTTCACTCGTTCCGATCAGGTCTTCTCTGTGAGCTTCTTTGAGAGCTGATTTTACATCGTGGTAGAAGTCAGGGTTATAATAGAACAATAGCGCTCGTTGTAAACGACGTTCACGTAAACCTCTGGGGACGTAAATCGGCTTTTCGGTTATTGGGTCAATACCGGTGTAGTAGGCGCACGTCGCGAGTTGGAATGGTGCGGGAATAAAATCCTGAACTTGTTCCGGTCTGATATCGTGACGCTTTAGATATTCGGCGACCCCAACCATTGACTCGAGCGTACAACCGGGGAAACCTGCAATGAGATAGGGAACCAGGTACTGTTCTTTACCAAGTTCGTGCGAGGCTTCGGTAAACTGACCGCAGAACTGCTCGTAATTAGCGATATTCGGTTTGTTCATCATACGAAGAACTTCGTCGTCGACGTGTTCCGGAGCAGTTTTCAAATGACCGCCGGTATGATATTCAGCCAATACTTTGATGAAGTCCGGGGAGAATACGGCAAGGTCTGTACGAATGCCGGAAGCAATCAAAACATTTTTGACTCCGTCAACGTTACGAACTCGTTGTAAGAGCGCAAGATATTTGGAATGATCGACGTCGAGGTTTGGACAGATTTCCGGACATAAGCAGGAAATACGCGCGCATTGATGACACGCTTGTTGCTTCTTTCCACCAAGTCGGTACATATTGGCCGTAGGCGCGTTCAAATCGCTAACGACGTAATTACCGCCTGCTTCTCTTGATAATCTCTGAATTTCCGCAACGATCGCGTCTTCACTACGGGACTGGATAAACTTACCCTGGTGAGCGGTGATTGCACAAAAAGAACAACCTCCAAAACAACCGCGATGCGTTTGTACAGACGAACGTACAACTTCAACGGCTGGAACAGGTTCTTTATAAGAGGGATGAGCTTTACGGGTAAACGGTAAGGCGTAAACGTCGTCCATGTCCTCTTCTGAAAGCGGAAAATCAGGAGGATTAACAACGATAGCCTCATCCCCGTGTTCTTGAATAAGCGTTTTAGCTCTGAACGGATTTAGATTTTCAAAAATAACTTGCGTCATCGTCACGAAACGAAGCTTAGCAAGTTTATTAAGTTGCTTGATTTCCTTTTCTTTACGATTTTTGAAATCTCGAATGTCCTGTGGATCGTTAAGGTCTTTAGGAACTTCGACTTGGTTTTTGACCTCGAGAAGTTCTTCATAACTAGGTAGATGAGCTACTGTGTTTGATTCTTCGGGAAGATCTTCCGTACGTCCGAGTTTATAGACCGTGCCTCTGACGTCCCTTATACTCTGAATCGATTCCCCGGCGGCTAGTCTACGTAGCACGGTTAATAATGGACGTTCGCCCATTCCGTAAATCAACAAGTCAACTTTCGCGTCCATTGCAATTGAACGACGAATTTTATCACTCCAGTAGTCATAGTGAACAACGCGACGAAGACTAGCTTCAACGCCGCCGGTGATGATCGGAACGCCGGGGAAAGCTTCGCGCGCGCGCTGACAGTAGGCGAGAGTAGCACGGTCAGGACGATTACCTATTTTGCCGCCGGGAGAATAGGCGTCGTCATTTCTAACCTTGCGATTAGCCGTATAGTGATTGATCATGGAGTCCATATTGCCTGCGCTTATACAAAACGCGAGACGAGGACGACCAAATTTACGAAAATCGTCAACCTTGTTCCAATTGGGTTGACTGAGCATTGCGACTTTGAAGCCGTCTTTTTCCAGAACGCGCGCTAACAAACCGTTTGCAAAACTAGGAGAGTCTACATAAGCGTCGCCTGTAATGAATACGACGTCTACTTCCGCCCAACCTCTTTTTTCAACCTCTTCGGGAGTCATAGGAAGAGGCTCCGGCGTTTGAAGTTCCGGTCTTGTTGAACGATTAGGATCGTCGAAAAGTCGCGGTAAAGTAGTTGTGTCGCTCATCGATCTATCTCAAATATAATCTAAATGGGGTCTTTAGGTCTAAACGTAGCTATTTATTTTCTCATATTGTACTCTTTTATCAAGAGTAGAAAAAATTTTTCTTAAGTTATGTTAAACATGGAATTTCTTTGAAAGTACTTACATTTAAAATGAAAGGAATCGCAAATACGTTACTATTGTATAATAAAAAAACCCTGAACGTTTCAATTACATTCAGGGCTATTACTTCATGATCCGAGCTATTACTCAGTATGTCGGCGCTGCGGTCTTAGCAGAGGTCTTTGACGCCTTGTTGTTAGAACCGTAAGGGCGCTGTGTAGAAGTGGCTCCGGTCGGTTGCTTGGAGGACGTTGATTGACTAGAAGACGTTTTAACGGCTTTGCTAGGCGCGGTCTCTTTGGCTTTGGAAGAATAAGGTTCTTGGGTAGTCGCCTTTTTAGGAACTTGTGCTTGTTTAACCGATTGGTTTTTGGGGGCGTTTTGTGAAGCCCAAGCAAGGTATTCCTCTTCTGTTAAAGCTTGACCATTCGCGCTAGCAAATTGTTTAGCGGATTCAAGATTGTTTTCTGCCTCTTCCAACGAACGTTCTGTCGCGTTTTCGACGATTTGACGCTTGGCTTGATCCATTTGTTTGGTCGCCAACGCGATTTTTCTAACGCTTTCTTCACCGGAACGTTGAGGGACAACGATAATTACAGGGCGTAAGTCACAGGCGATCGTTAACTTCTTCTTTTTAGGTGCAAAAGAAGAAGAAGTGGGATCCGGAATTTCAACCACGATCGTGTACGCGCGATACTTGCTCCGGCCATCGTCTCCATCAACAAGCGAACCGCCATATTTGGTCATGATTTCTGCGACTTTGGGATTTAATTCAGTATGTCCGTCTTCTTGAAGAGAACCATACTGGTCAAAACTACCGATCGTGACAAAACTACAATCTCTGTCGTGGAATTCCCAAGCTTCAACGCCTTGGTTGCGCAATGCTTCACAAAGAGCGGCAGCGCGTAAGCCTGCGTATTGAAGACGAGTCTCAAGTTCGCCAAAAGCTTCGCTACTTTTCTTCATACTTGTATCACCGGAGAAGGTGGCGATACGAACGGTATAGGTCTTCTTATTGTTTAGTAAACTATATTTACTATCTGAATTGAGTTTGGCAATAAAAGGATCGACTATTCCCTTGTGATTGAAAAAGTCGGGAGGAAGCAACGGGTTGGGAACCGGAATTGCGCCACCTAACGGACCGTATCCTGCATATTGAGGATCTGTCTTGGCTGTAATCTTGAATTTTTCGACAGCTGCCTTACTTTGAGGATCGTCTTTTAGAGACTTCGGTTGAAGCTTGCGAATTTTTTCGAGTGTTTTTTGTAATTCGAGGTCTTCACCGGTAGGGTAGCCTCCGACCAATACCGCGTATTCAACTGCTCGCGAGGTCTGGTAATGGAACTTTTTGGTTTTTCCAAGTTGCTTGGAAAGCGCGTCCATTTCTGCTTGATCAGGATCGTATTTAAAAACAAACGCTTCCATTTTGTAAGCAGCACGGAATTCATAGGCAAGGCGTTTGGCTTGAATGGCGGCGGAATCCCCGGAAAATTTTTTTACCATTGCAAACCAGTTACCGTCGGATTCCTTTAGGAAGTAATCCTTTTTAGGATCTGCGTCGACTTTGACGGTTTTCCCATTTTGGAAAGGCGTTTGAGCTGCAAAGCAATGAGTTGTACATATAGAAACAAGGAGTGTAATGCAGCAAAAGCCAATTCGCCAACCGAGACGTGAATGATTCATTGCTTTACCCTATTACAAATTATACTGTGTTGATTTGGTGATTAAATTCAACGCAAATCCAAATGTTCAACGTTTTTAACAAGTAGTACGAGTTGGAAATCACCGGGTGCGGTCTCTTCGACTTGCGAAACGGTGGATGTAATGTAAAATCAACTCGGTCTTTGGTCGTTCATCACGCCTGAGCTTTACTGTTTAGGCGGTGTTTGTCGGGTGTTCATAACCAGTCTGAGCGGACTAAAGTTAAAACAACCCTTCTTCTTGTATCGGTCAGGAAGTGAATTCGCTTTAGGCAAGTTTTAACGAGTATTCTGTTTTTTGGAAATTTTGCGAGAAATTTATGTGTAAGCCGCTTTTCGCTCCCTTGAAAATTGGTGAATTACTTTTAGGGACGCCGTTGATCCAAGCTCCATTATCCGGTTATTCAGATGCTCCAATGAGACGATTAGCGAGAGAGTTTGGCGCCTCTTTTACACTTTGCGAAGTGTTTCTTGACCAATTTGTTTTAAATGTTTCTAAAAAAAGCAAGTCACGCTTGTATCTTGCGGTTCAAGATAACGATAAACCTACCGGGGCGCAACTTATGGGGAGTTCTTCTGATGAGTTTGTTCCCGCCGCGTTAAAATTACTTGAATTTGGCTTTGATTTGATCGATTTGAATTTTGCGTGCCCCGTAAAAAAGGTTGTGGGACGGAGTCGTGGAGGCTATTTGGTATCCGATCCCAATCGCGCTATTGAGATTGCTCGTAAAGTACGTGAAGCTGTTCCTAGCAACATTCCTGTTACCGTAAAACTTCGAAAAGGGTTTGATGACAGCGAAGGTAGTCGTGAAGATTTTTTTGAATTGTTAACGGGGCTTCTTGACGTTGGTGTCGACGGAATTGCGGTTCACGGTAGAACTGTTTTACAGAGGTACCAAGGGGTTGCTGATTGGGAGTTTTTACGTGAAGTAAAATCTTTCGTTGCTGTTAAGAAAAATATGCCGCATATTACTGTGTTAGGATGTGGCGATTTGTTTACAGCTGAAACCGTTATTCAGCGCATGAAAGATTCAGGGGTAGACGGGGTGGCGCTAGCTCGTGGAATTATTGGGAATCCTTGGTTGTTTACGCAAACACGAGCGGCTATGGAAGGACGTTCGATTCCGCCTGCGCCTACGCTTAAAGAACAAAAAGAGACAATAGCCAAGCATTTTCAAGCTGTCATTGACCTATACGGAGAAGCAAGAGGCGCTACTGTTATGCGGAAGTTTGGCGTCGCTTATTCAAAGTTACATCCTGAAGCTGAAAAGGTACGTTCGGCTTTTGTAATGTGCCATACCTTAAAGAGATGGTTTGAAATTCTTGACGAGTATTATTGAGAAAACTTGGGGGAATCAGAAATTGGACAAGTTACTCTCTGTGTTTTTTTTAGGAACGTTTATTTGTCTTGGCGTGTGCGTATCTTTCGCTGAAGCGGCTGAAACTACTTCACACGATATTTATTCGAATGTCTCTGAACCTGCAATACAAGCGTCTGCAAGATGGAACGCCTTGGATTTTGGCGTCATTGTTGGAGACGAAAATATCGACAACACAAAAGCGTTGCAAAAGGCTTTGGATTATGCCGGACAAGCGGGTGGCGGTGTTGTGGAGCTTCCTAGTGGACGTTTTCGGTTTGACGGAGTCCTGTCGATTCCTGCCGGAGTGACTTTACAAGGAACTTATCGCGTTCCACCGACTGTTACCAATAAAGATGAAAGACCAACTGGAACGACTTTACTTACGTACGCTAATAGAGGAAACTATGAAGGCGCGCCCTTTATCACTTTAAAAGGCGATAACTCGGTTTTGGCAGGGGTTGTTGTTATTTACCCTGAATGGAAACAGACCGATGTACCGCCCGTTCCTTACCCGCCGTGTGTTGCCTCCAAAAATTCATGTAACGTAGGAGTAATTGATTGTTGTTTGTTGAATCCTTATGAGGGGATTAACTTTGTTTTAGCTCACCGACATTTAGTTCGTAACGTTACCGGTTATCCAAGTTGGCGTGGTTTGTTTGTTGATGAATGTTACGATATTGGTCATATTGAGAATATCCACTTTTGGCCTTTTGGGGTAATTTATAAGGCTGACGATCCGTATTGTGAATGGGTTAATATCAATGGCGTAGCATTTGAACTTGCTCGTACGGATTGGCATTATGTTTCTAATACGTTTTGTTTTGGATATGGGCGGGGATATTATTTTAGCGATCGCGGCCACGGTGGAACAAACGGGAATTTTCTTGGTATCGGCGCTGATTCTTGTCGCAGGGCTGTTTTAGTTGAACAGGCACAAAAGCAGGGACTTCTTATTACTAATGGGGAGTTTGTCGGACGTTGGACTAGCGAGGATTCGGTGTGTCTCGAAATTGGCGAAGATAATGAAGGGGCGGTTATCTTAACTAATTGTTCATTTTGGGGACCGGTTGAAACTTGTGTTTGGTCCAAGACAAAAAAGAGTCGCGTGGTATTGAATTCTTGCGAGTTTGTCAATTGGGATGAGGTACATTCATTAAGCGCAAAAGCTAGCGCGCCTGCTGTTAGAATTGATAATGGTCGAGCAACTCTGTCTGGAAATTCGTTTGAACAATCAGGTATACATCTTTGCATTGGGGAGTCGGCTGAGTTCGTTACTGCTGTAGGAAATCAAGCTCCCGGTGGTTTTAGAGTCAAAGGGGGCGCTCGTACAAAAGTAATGTTGGACGCTAATGAGTTGGACCCGCTGTCGATTACTCCGGAAGGAAAAGAACACTATGAGATAACCGTCGGAAAATCAGGAGACGTCAGGTTTCTTAAGGGATGGTATGGACCTGAAAAGGGGGTTAAAGAAACTTTTCGGTGGTCCACTGCCGTCTCGTCGTTGACCTTGCCGTTACCTGAGAATAAGGAAAAATTTTCAGTTACTATAGATCTTGATGTGCCGAATGGGGCTTTGTATACGGAAGATTCGCCTTTACGTAAAGAAGAGGGGGTGTATTGGGGGAACAAACAGCTTGCTCAATTAGTACAAGGCGCTAATCATATTGTTTTGGAATTAGATTCCAATGACGTCGTTTTAAACGAAGACAATGAAGTTGTTTTAACTATTTGCTGTAAAGCATGGAAACCTAAGGATCTTCTTGAGGGATCGGATGACGAACGCGAATTAGGTGTTAGTTGCTACAAAGTTCTGGTTAAAGCCTCTTCTGACGTTTGTGAGGATAGAATTTTTGATGCTAATACGGGCGTATGGTTAAAGAAATAGCCCTAATTCAAACTTGAAATTAAAGACGCCTGAAAAATTGTTATTTTCAGGCGTTTTTGATTTAATGAATCTGTTTCAGATAATGTATACCGATGAAACCTAGGACTATATTCCCCATCCAAACAGCATAAGAGGGTAAAATGCCATTTTTAGCTGTTTCTAGTCCTAAAGAAAAAAAGGCGTAATAGATTCCGGCAATGGGAAGAAATGAACATAAAAAGGCATACATCATATCCGCTTTTTTACTTTTTAGCGCATAGGGAGCGCCTACCCAGGCAAAAAAGAAACTCGAAAATCCGGCTGCGCAAATTCTAGGAATAGTTAGTCTGAAACGCCGCTTTTGACGATTGTAGTACCACTCGGTTTCCATACGCTGTTTCCACTCGGGCGTGACTGTTCCTGTTAGCGACCCTGTTAAAAACGAAAACATTGCTTTGGAAGCCAGACTTTTATGAAATCGTTTTTTTTCGGAAGCGAGATTTATTAGGGCTTGTTTAATTTCTTTCGCGGGGGGATCTACACGGCTGTTTTCTTTGAAAGCGGCGCTTAAAGGAATGGAGAATTTATAATTGATTGGAATATAAAATTCGACATGTTCTCCTTGAATTTCGGCTTTGTACAGATGAATGTTTACCAGAGGATTGTCCGGATTGTAGTCTACCGAGATTTGAGCAGAATCGCCTGTTCCATTCACGCCGTCAACTTTTAATGAAAATTCTGGATTAAGAAGCGTTCCGTCTTCTAGTACCTCTGAAACTTTGATCTCGTAATTGCCGTCAAGGGTGATAAAATGCCCGTCTGTTTTTAATTTAGACAAAAGTATTGATTCAAACCCGTTGAGTAAAGCCCGCTTTACTTGCATGCGAGTCCAGGAAGTTGACAGGTCGTTGAACCAAATTCCGCTAATACTGACTAGAACCATAAATAGCCAAACAGGCGCTAGGATTTTCCAGGGAGCGATTCCCATAGCCTTTAAAGCTATGAGTTCATTATTTCCACCCATTCTGGAAAAAAATACGGTGACCGCAAAGAGTGCGGAAATTGGGAGGGCAACAGAGAATGTATAGGGAATGAAATATGGGGCCAAACGAAGAGTAAGAAAGAATGGCGCTCCATTTTTGATGGTGGTTTGAATGATTACGACAAATAAAAAGGTTAAGGTACATAGGAAAAGAACGGCTATGAAATTCTTTATGACTCCAAATAAGACATATCGAACAAATACGTTCATTTCTTTTATCCTCGATTGGGAGTAGGGAATGTCTTTCAGGCTGGGGACTGTATGACAGAGCAACCAAAACAGTATCCTAGATTATTAGTAATATCGAGTCAAGTTCAGATATTTCCGGTTTCTTAGGTTATTTTAGGGAATGATGATCCAGTTGTCTACTGAAAATGTGGATTGACAATAAAAATGACGCTTTTGACTCAAGGACAAAAGCGTCACTAAATTGATTAACTATTAAAGAAGTCGTTCATCACTAATTAACAGATGATCTTGCGACTGTTCGCTCGGTTCTTTGATAGTTTGTGGGGCGACTTATCTGTTTATTAGCCTCTTGGATAGCCGCCTCCATAAACTCGTCCTGATTGATTTCATTTACAGGTTTGGCTGCTCGATAATTTATTGGAACGGAGTCAGACGTCTCAATTGCTTTTTCTGTGTACGCCTCGTTGACGTTTGCACGTAATTGGCTGTTTGCCAGTTTCTTTGTAACGTCCACATCTGGTAATACGCCTATTCCACCGTATGCTCGTCCTTGTGGAGAATAAAACTTTTCAGTCGTTAGACGGACTCCGGCAATGGGTTTGGGCCCATCGGTCGCTTCATTTAATTGTACGATCGCTTGTACCGTCCCTTTCCCATAACTTTGAACGCCTACGACTACGCCTCGATTGTTCTCTTGCATGGCGCCTGCGAAGATCTCTGCTGCGCTAGCACTGTTGGAATCGACAATAAGAACGAGAGGTAACGAACAAATCTGAGTTTTCCGAGCTGAAAAAACATGTTTCCCATTCCTGCCACGGGTTTGAACGATGGTACCTGAGTCTAAGAAACAGTCTGAAACGTTGATAGCCTCTTGAAGTAAGCCTCCGGGGTTATCACGTAAGTCGATGATCAACCCTTGTGCGTGTTCTTCTGAAAGCTTTCGGAGGGCGATTTTTAATTCGTCACTAGTTGTCTTTTGGAAACACGTGATTTTTAGATAACCAATGTTTTCCGCATTATCTAAGACATGAACGTCTTCGACGCTTGGTACTTCTATTGGTTTTCTCGTTGCGACCACGTTTCTGAGTTGTCCCTTAGGGGAACGAACTACTAGCGTCGCTTTTTCTCCCTCGTATCCCTGTAAAAGTTCACCGATTTCAGTACTAGTTAGGTTTTGAGTGAGGCGCCCGTCAATTTGTATAAGTTCGTCTCCAACTACTAGACCACTCGAGGCGGCCGGGCTGTTGGGAATGACACGAACTATCACTGTTGGACGATCGGTTTTTAGCTCGACTCCAAGTCCGACAAATTTTCCGTCAATGAGAGAAAAAAGGTCGTCGACCTGAAGCGGCGTTAATGCTGTTGAATATGCGTCTAATGAACAAATTGCCGAACAAAGGAATTCGGAGATTATCGCGGATTCGGAAATACCGATCCTGCGTCGCATTTGCTTGGCGAGCCACAATGCCGAACGTCTAATATCGTCTTCGGTTTCAAGAGTCCAACTAGAAGACATTTGACTTAGGGTTTGCAGTAAAGCTTCTGCTTGACCTTTCAACTCCGGTTCTAAACCGTTTTGGAGGTAAAATGAATCCTCCGCTAAGGCTTCCTTTATTCCCTGTAGACCAAGCTCAAATAACTCGGAGTATTGAGGTCGATCAACATGGTAAATGTCGACGTCGAGAAATATTTCGTCAAATACCGTGAGTAGATCGTCTGTTGACGAAGTTCGGGTTAACGAAGAAAAAGACGAGTCTTGGTAACGTCCTTCTATTTCGCTTCGTCTTCTGGCCTCGGCGAATCGAGTTCGTAAGATCTGAACGTCCGGGTAAGAACGTAATGCCTTCTCAAAGTATTTTTTAGCGTCAGACCACTGTTGGTTTCGTAATAGTTGATCTCCTTCATTCACAATATCGAGAATCGCTGAGCGGTTCTCAGTATTTGTTGTGTTTTTTAAACTCAACTGGGTTGCGCGTTCAACTTGAACGTTGGGACTCTGGGTTGAGTCAAGTAATCGAAGCGTAGGTAAAGTAGAAATAACCGGTTTCTGGATATTCGTCGACGTCGAAGTTGGCGTCCAGAAATTGTTATTACTTTGGAATTCCCCCGCATTTGCAGGAGCACAAAGCAATAATACTCCGAAAATTCTAGCTGATAAATGGAGGATTTTTGACATGTTTTTCACCAAACGACATTTTTGTCGTCGGTTGGGTCGATTTTTCAGACGAGCTTCCTACTCAAACACATGACGTGTCCTAAAAAACCGAAATGGAACTCCTTTTCAGTCGCCCTCCTAGCGAAGCTGTCGGTTGGAGAAATTCTCACGATCTACCAATATAATAATTGGCTTTCAACCGCTTCCATGTGAGATCAAGACGGTTTCGGTAATTCGAATTCTCGATGAACCTCTCGGGACATCCTAGATATTTAGATTACGATGAAGATCCGTCCTGATTGCGAAATTCTTGCTGTTTTCAAAAAAATGTCGTTTTTCATTACAAGGCGTGGGGCCCTGCTGTAAAACGTCAACTTTGTGAAAAGGAACAATGTAGGATTTCGCGCTTTCTTGGAATCGTTTAGTGTGAGATTCTCTCTGTAAGAATACTTCTAAATTTTTTAGATACTAATAAATAGCGATAGGATAGTATTATTTGTTGGGATGATTCAGGTTGTAACGTTCATTGCGTTTTATCGGACTTGTATTGTTGAATCGAATATATTGAAGCATTGAATAAATGCTAGAAGGTGGGAAGGAATGATTAAAATCGACCGAATTTCAATGAGAGGTGGTAAAAGTGAAACTCTTAATAATTATGTTTGGAGTTTTTTTGAAGATAGTTTGTTGGGTTTCCGATATTATTACAGCCCTGAATATTGAGGCAACTGACAGAGCTTCAACTTAGAAAGTTGTGCGGTTTGATAAAAGCCAAGGTTTTGTTAAAGATTTGATTACAATAACTCGATAAAGGGTAAAGCTAAAACCAATGCCTTTTGTGGTTGAGGTTTTGGTAACGTATGGTGATTACAAAGGGTAATTGGTTTTTAACCGGTGTTAGAAACAGTTATCTTCAAATCTGTCAACGATCTTCGTCTCAGCCGATTCATTTGGATTGAATCAAAGAGCTCGGTCGATCGACTACGCTCCGGTTTGTGAGACAGAATGTCACGCATGGATAGACGTGAAATCGTGACAAGAGGACTGTTTGACGTTATGGGTATAAAGGAGTTTAACTCATGAGAATTCGACTTACCGCTCTTTGTGTAGCTTTGGCTGCTATGTTCGCTTCCGCGAGCGTTTTCGCGCAAGATTGCGCTCCTTGCGCTGCTGCCGCTGATGTTTCTTGCCCGTCTTGCGCTCCTTGTGCTTCCTGCACCGGCGCTTCGTGTGAATTGTTTGGCGGTCTCCGTTCTTTGTTAGCTTGCCGTCCTTGCATTAGCTGCTGCACGATCACCCCGTCTTGCGCGCCTGTTTGCGCTCCGACCCCCTGCAAGATTACCGTCGCCCACGGCGGTCCCATTGTTGCCGCGAATTTGCCGCAAGGCGCTCTTGATTCCGTTTGCGCGTCCTGCGATTCTTGCGCTCCTTGTGGCGCGATTGCCGCTCCGTCTTGCTGTGGTCCGATGTTCCCGTACTTGAAGCCGTGCTTGTATAATGCGGTTCATCGCCCGATTAATGGCGTCTGCAAACTCGTCCACGGCGCTTTCAGCGCTCTTGCTTGCGCTACCACTCCGGTCGATGATTGTGGTTTCTTCAAGCCCGCTTACGTTGCCGACATTACTTGCGGTTCTTGCGCGACTTGCGGCCCGATTGAAAGCGCTCCCGCGCCGTGTTCTTCTTGCTCCGCAATGCCCGCTACCCCTTCTTGCAACTGATCGTCAAGTTTGAAGTTGTGACTAGCGCATGAAGTTATACTTTGAAGAGTTGATCGATCTCCGCGAGAGGAGTTAGTTCCGGCGGTTTTGTAAAATCATACTGAGATTGGCTTTTCGGGTTAATCGATATATAAACGAACGCGTTGTTTAACGCGTTCGTTTTTTTGATAGAGATAGACTTTTCTTGTTGATGAACGGTTGAAATATTTGTTTTCTCATTTACAATGACTAACGCGTTGGACGAACGGTCGCGGAGGGTATTCCTTCGAGGAAAGTCCGGACTCCACAGGGTACAACGACGGGTAACGCCCGCCGGTCGTAAGACTAGGGATAGCGCCACAGAAAGTATACCGCTTTTGCTATGGCAAGAGTAAGGGTGAAAGGGCGAGGTAAGAGCTCACCGCGTTTTAGGTAACTAAGACGGCATGGCAAGCCCCGTTGGGAGCAAGGTTAAAAAGCGTCGTGCTTTGTTTTAAAAATTTCGATTTGAAATTTTTGAAACAAAGCAAAAGGTGATCCGCCTTGAAGATGCAGGTGAACCGCGAAGAATAACTAGGTAACTAGTTATCGAGATAAATGACCGTTGTTCGTTATAGACAGACACATAATCCGGCTTACGTTCCAACGCTTTTTCTTTGATTTTGATTTCTATAATGTTGTGGTCGTATCTTTTGAACTGATTGCAAGAGTTTGGGGGATTGACCGTTTTTGACATTTTCATAGGTTTTTAGGTCTTTTTTTATAGTTGTTATCAGATTTTAATTATTGAAATAGATTGATTTTCGTTCTATAATGGCGTATGAAGGGTTCGGCGTATTTGATGTTGAACAAGGTTCATGGTTTGATTTTTTTAATATGAACCGATTATTATTGAGTCAGATTTTGATGAGAACGATGAAAATGATTAATTCTTCTCTGCGTTCATTGAGCGCTCCACGCAACGACTATAATGGGTTTGAGTCGTTTGTTGTGGGCTGCGCTTCTTTGTTTACGAGTTATGAAGTCGTTTCTTGTCGCTTTATAAAAGATAACGTGATTTTTTTTACTGTTTCTTTGTGTTTGTTTCTTTGTTTGTTTGGAGGAACGGGGGTAGAGCAAAAGTGTTGGGCGCAGCAGAATACGTCGGTCGAAAGTGGTCCTTTATTTGTTCCGTCTTCCGACGTTGATTCGCCCGTCTTTTTCTCTTCTGTTGATGCTGCTCGGAGAAATCGTCCTCCGCAACCGGCTAAGGTACGGGAAGACCTGTTCTATCCCGATGGTTTTTTGACATTTTCCTCCCCGACTGTTGACAGGGTTCCGAAAAAAGAAAAGGAACAAATTAAGGATGGGCAACGCGAGGATTCAGAAACATCTGTTAAAAATGAAGCTGCTCTCCGGCCGCTTGATCCAAACGTGGAAACGACTCCCTCAGTTATTCCTCAGGTTAATACTGAACCTGTAAAGAAGCATAGGGATAATGTTTTGTTTTTTGTTATTTCGGTTGCTTTAGCCGGACTAGGAGGCTTCTTATATTATGATTATCGATACCGAAATCAATTGAAAGGGGAGTTGGTTCAAAACGCTAAGTTGTGTTCTGCAAACGCAGTGGCCTCTGATTTTGACGATGTGCTTGCCAAAGCTCCTGATATGATAGACCCGCGAGGGCCGTCGTATGTTGAGCCTACTTTTAATCCTGTTGATCTTTTAGATTTTAACGATCAATATTTACCTCACGGTTATCACGGAGGGAAAAATTCCTTGGAACTTGCAGGCGTGAGTGGGCCGGGACTCGAGGAGGAAAATATGGATTTTGTTCCTCGCGGCGCTTCTTTTTCTCAGGTGGTTCCGGAATCAGAAGATGACTTTACGGTTGGTGAAAACAAATTAACCTAACTGAAAGTGGTTGTTGTTGGAATAGATAATAGGCCGGGAGCTCCTGTGGTTCTCGGCTTTTTGAATTTACTATGATTCTGTTGTGAGAGACTTTTGTTTTTTGTAGAATTACTTAGTCGTTCGACTGTATTTTTAGTCGGTGGTAACAACGTACAGACAACGAGATTTCAATGAAAATCAGAAGTAAGACATTGATTCGTGCGACTGGATTGATAGCGTCAATGGGAGTTCACGCGTTAGCGTCAACATTAGATTATCGAGTTGCTTACTATGATCCTACAATTGATCCTGCCTATTTAAACGATGGTAAGCGAAGAATTTATATTTTTTGGCATGAGTATATTCAGTTTTTTGTTTATTTACGTAAGCATTGTCATTTGGCAATGTTATTAAGTAAACATTCTGACGCCGATGTTCTTGAGGAACTAGCCCATTTGTTAGGATTTGACTGTGTGCGTGGGTCTACAAATAGAGGGGGACTTCAAGCGTTACGTGAGATGATGCGTAAAGAACAAAACGAACATTTTCACTTAACGATAACTCCTGACGGACCGCGTGGACCTCGAAGGGTCCTGGCGCCCGGATGTGTGTATTTGGCTTCTAAACTGCAAATACCTATTGTTGCAATGGGAGTAGGGTATGAGCGTCCGTGGCGGTTCAATAGTTGGGATAAGTTTGCTTTACCAAAACCTGGGTCGCGAGCAAGATGTATTCCAAGTGGTGACATTGTCATTCCGCCAAATCTTGATAAAGAGGGAATCGAGTATTATAGAAAAAAAATTGAGGCAGTTTTAAATTCTCTTAGTGATGAAGCAGAAGATTGGGCTTTATCCGGGGATTCATACAGTAACGAGTCTAGCGTTTTACCGGGACCGCAGTATTCTTGTCTGTATCATTCAAAGCCTAAGCAGGCGTTTATTCGTTAGAGAAGCAATTGAGTAAGATTCCGAAAAGCTTGTTGATAAAGAACCGTTTGACGAGCTATTGAAAATTGCGTCTTGAATTAAGATTTATAAAAAGGAATTCACCTTAGTATTTTAGACGAATTATTCTATTGGCATTTTAAATTACAGAGACTAAAAATGAGTTTTCGATTTCTAGGACTATTGGGATTAGTGATTTCTTTTGGGTGGATAAATACTCAGATTGCTTTTTCGCAACAGAGTTCTGATATTGACGAATGGCGTAAAGAATATATAAATCGCATTGAAAATACTATTAATACTAGGCGTGCCCAGAAAAATTTATTTGACAATGATTCTCGGGTTTCTGAGCCGGATTTTGTTGTTTATATTCCCAAAGTTGAACCAGAGTTGTTAGGTGATTGTTATAACGATCATTTTCAAGTGTTTGACGGACCACAAGGAATTCTTTTTGCGACAACTTGTCAAGCAACTTGTGAAGGCGCTCTTGATCAACATGTTACTTTGTTTAAGAGTTTGGATTGTGGAAAAACGTGGAGTGAACCCAAAGTTCTTGTTGGACCTGAGACAATGAATAGTGATAGACCTATTGCAAGCTGGGGATTTGCAATGGTATCACGTTCTGGTCGCATATATATTATTTATAATCAGTACCAAGAGGGAAAGGTTTCTACAAACCGACAACATACGGGGTTAATGGCAGGTATTTATAGCGACGATCTTGGGGAAACTTGGTCTGAGCCGCAATATATTTCGCAACCTCGAACTTCCAATGATTCTCCCGATGAAACGATTCCACCTGAATGGGTGGTTTGGCAAAAGCCTTTACGTCTCGGAGAAGAGGGGAAATATCTTGTAGGCGTGACCAGATACGCGGCTCCCCAGTTTCATTCGAAATATCATACAGTCACCGAGTTTATTCGTTTTGAGAACATTGATGAAGATCCGGAACCACGAGATATCGTTGCTAAATGGTTTATGACGGATGATTCTGTATTGAAGAAGGGGGGGTATTGTGAAGAACCTTCAATTGTTAAGCTTCCTGATGGTAGACTATTTGCTTTACTAAGAACTGGAACAGGTTACCCTTGTTGGACTGTAAGTTCTGATCAAGGAGAGACATGGAGTCAACCTGAGATCTTATTAGATCATGATGGAGGGACTCCGTATCATCATCCATTATCTCCGTGTCCTATTTATGATTGGCATGGAACCGAAGCTGGAAGTGGGTATTATTATGCTTTTATTCATAATACATATGATTTTGACGACAAAAGTCCATGGCAGAATCGTGGCCCTCTCTATTTGATTGCCGGAACGTATCAAAAAGATGCGAAACAACCGATTTGGTTTGGGGAACCGAAATTGTTTATTAATAGGAAAAGCGGTAACTCTTTCTATACTAGTTCAACGTTGGTCGACGGAAAAGCCGTATTATGGTATCCCGATCAAAAATTTTATCTATTAGGAAAATTTATTGATGAATCATGGTTTGAAGGCGTTCCGAAACTAAAATTATAAATAGCTAGCGTATGGTTGAGATTTTTCAAATACGCTTCTGTACGAGATTTTCAGAAACAGACCGTTTAGTAATTTATTTTTAGGTTGTTATTATCTAGGAATTATAGAATGCAGGATACGATCGTTGCATTGTCCGGTGGCGTTGATAGCGGGGTCTCCGCGGCCCTGTTACTTGATGAAGGCGTTAGAGTGCGCGCGCTCTTTATGCGTCATCGTTTTCAAAAAACCTTTGATAAAGAAGGAACGCGTGAAATTTTAGCCAACATCGAAGAGCCGAAGTTGCTAAAAGTGTATTTACTTGATGGAAATAATCGTCTAGTACAATACGACTGGACTCCCGATAACTTTCCGTTTTTACTTCCCGTCGATTTCGCTTCTGCTATTGAAGTGGCGTCGTTCTTAAAAATCGAATTGATACTTTTAGACGTTGATAATTCGTTTAAATTTATTGTTGATAATTTTGTCAAAGAGTATTACGACGCTCATACGCCGAATCCCTGCGTGTTGTGTAACAGAAGAATTAAATTCGGGCTTTTGTGGCATGTTGCTCAGCAATTGAAGGCGAATACGTTGGCTACTGGACATTATGTAAAGATCAAACGTACGCGAGAGTGGTGCGATCGACAAACTCGGGAGAATCAAGAAGTAGATTCATTTTTTAATTATCAGGGGCTGAAGGATTACGAAGTAACTCCTGATTGGTTGGCCCAAGACAAGGAAAAGGTCTTCTTTGCTCGTTCATTATCTGAAAAGGAGCAAACATACTTCTTGTATAATGTTTCAGCCGACGTTTTACCGCATATAGTGTTTCCCGTCGGAGGGTATACCAAAGACGTTGTACGAGCTATTGCAGCCAGAAAGGGATTGCCGGTAGCTGTTCGTAAGGATAGTCAAGAGATATGCTTTGTTCCCAATAGACAGCATGTTGAGTTTATTCATAATTATTGTGCAGATAATTGTGAACAGAGTTTTAAGTATCCCTCTGATACTTCCGGAAATTTCTTATCATTAGACGGAAAGGTAATTGGAAAGCATTCGGGGTATGAGAAATATACGATTGGGCAACGCAAAGGCCTAGGAATGGGATTTGGCGAACGTATATTTGTACAAAGTATTGATTCAGAAACGCATGGGGTGACCTTGGGACCCTATGAATCATTAGGGGTTGATAGAGTTCGTGCTGTCGAAACGAATTGGCTGGTCGAGCCTCCTATTGAACAAGAGTTTCGATGTGAAGTGAAAGTACGATACCGAAATGAATCATCTTTTGCAACGGTGAAGGTTAATAAGGATGGGACAATGGAAGCGAAGTTGGATCAAACGAGATATGGCGTTGCTCCCGGACAAGCGCTAGTGTGTTACTGGCGAGATCGTTTACTTGGCGGGGGAAAGATTGTTTTATAGAATACTACTTTTTAAATATTCAGGGCGTCATTGAAAGGAAAATATTATGGGATTTGGATTAGCGGTGAAAGCTTTTTTTACTGTGTTGACGAATAAAGAAATGGCCCAACGTTTTCTTGACGATTTTACTTCTAAGCCTCTTCTTCTCGATAATTCTCGTTTAGAAAAACAGACCGAAGAAACAGAGAGACTGTTTTCATCAAAGCAAGAGCAAAATAAGCGCTCGGAAGCAGTGGAACTTTTGGCCACACTTCAAAGAGAGGCTCGTTTCGTTGATTTTATTAAAGAGGATATAACTACTTGCGATGACACGACGCTTGGAGCCGCTGTTCGTGGAGTACACGACCGATGCGCAGAAGTTCTCGAGCGTTGCTTTGCCATACGTTCTTTAAGCGATAAACGTGAAGGCGAGACGATTACGCTTTCTGAAAAAGAGATGGAAAACTTATCGCGAATTCAAATGGTTCGCAACTGTAGTGTGATTTCGCAAGTAGTAACTGGAATAATACTTCACATGGGGTGGCAAGCTACAAGGTGTTCCTTACCCCAATGGTCTGGGAACGAAGATGATCGAAATATCATAGCGCCGATAGAAGTAGAGAACTAATTTCATTGGTTTTATTGATTGTAACATTTTTAGTTATTATATCAATTTTAATGATTTAATGTAGAGTAGGCTGATCTTCAAGGTCTAAGAAGAGTTAACATGGAAATGTTCAGGGGGGTTGGCTTTTTATCGATTTTTTGTAAAATAACTTTGTTCTATGTGAACATTGAATATCCAGAGTTGCGACTTTTCGCGATTTGGGTTGAGGATGGACGGAGGCTCCATACTTTGGTATTGAGTATGAAAATACTCCGTCAATTTTTTACTAGTGTTAGTTTGCGTTCACTTTCATAAAGGGGACGTAGGAGACGTCATTTTTAGTCATGACTAATCAAGAGCAGTTGATCAACGACCTTCCTAAACAGTACGATCATCTTGCGGCGCAAGAACGTCAGACCAAGTTTTGGGAAGAAAAGGGATTTTTTCACAGCGAGGTTAATCCTAACAAGCGTCCTTATGCGGTTGTTATTCCCCCTCCGAATGTTACCGGCGCGCTGCATCTAGGTCATGCGTTAAATGATTCTCTTCAAGACGCCTTGGTTCGTATGAAGCGCATGCAGGGCTTTGAGACTTTGTGGGTTCCCGGGGTTGACCATGCGGGAATCGCGACGCAGGCTATTGTTGAGAAGAGACTTCTTGAGCAAGAGGGGAAGACTCGTTGGGATTTGGGGCGTGAAGCTCTGGTTCAAAGAATTTGGGATTGGAAAGATCAATATCAAGCTCGGATCCTGAGCCAGCTTAAGGCGATGGGGTGCAGTTGTGATTGGCGGCGTTTGCGCTTCACATTAGACGAGGTCTGCGCGAAGGCGGTCCGTGGATTCTTTTTCAAATTATTTGCCGATGGCTTGATTTATCGTGGTAAACGCCTGGTGAATTGGGACGTCAAGTTGCAAACTGCGGTTAGTGACGACGAAGTTTTCCATGAGACGACCGCCGGACACTTCTGGTATTTGAATTACCCGGTCGTAAACCCGCTTCCCGGTGAGCCTGAATTCGTAACTGTTGCGACCACTCGACCCGAGACGATGCTTGGCGACGTTGCCGTTGCTGTTCATCCTGAACCGCTTGCTGAGTTTGATCGTATTGAAGCCGAGCTTCGTGAAAAGGTGGCTTCGTCTTCTGAAAAAGAAAAAGAGGAAGCGCAAACAGAATTGGATTCTCTGTTACAACGCAGAGTCGAAATTCTTCCTGAATTAATTAAGTTGGCCGAGATGGCAAAAGATGGCAGAAAAGTTCTTTTGCCTATTCAAAATAGAGAAATTCCTCTTGTGGCTGACGTATGGGCTAAGCCTGACAAAGGCACTGGGTGTGTGAAAATTACGCCTGCCCACGATCCCAATGACTATGAAGTTGGAAAACGTCAAGGTTTGGCTATGATTAATTTGCTGAATCGTGACGGTACTTATAATGAAAATGCCGGTCAGTATCAGGGACTCCAAATCAAAAAGGTTCGGGAGAAGATCCTTGAAGATTTAGAGACAATGGGCGTTTTGATCAAGGTTGAGGACCGGACGATTGAAATTGCCACCTCCGATCGTTCAAAAACCGCAATCGAACCATATTTGAACGATCAATGGTTCATCAAAATGGATCGCCTGGCCCAGACTGCCATGGATGCAGTTACTAGCGGTGAAGTGGAGATTAAACCGTCGCGTTATGCGAAGGGATATCTTGATTGGCTGTCTGAAAAGCGCGATTGGCCGATTGGACGTCAACTCTGGTGGGGGCACCAGATTCCTATTTGGTATTGCCCCGATGTTGACGAATCTGTTTTGCAGAACGCTTTTGAGGGACGTTCCGACGTGCTTTGGCGCCGGAATGAAGCTAATGACGGTTGGCTTTTATGCTCGCAGACTGAAAATTTAGCTAGCGATGCGGTTCCCGGATGTGTGTTGAAGCGCGAAGAGGACGTTCTGGATACTTGGTTTAGTTCTGCTTTATGGCCGCATTCTACTTTAGGGTGGCCTGATAAGACTCCGGAACTCGACTATTATTATCCGACTAGCGTCTTGATTACGAGTCGCGATATCATTAGCCTTTGGGTCGCGAGAATGGTTTTGGCTGGTTATTACAATACCGGTAGGAAACCGTTCCAACAGGTCTTTATCCATCCTAAGATTTTGGATAAGTATGGCGAGGGTATGTCCAAATCGAAGGGAAATGGCGTAGATCCTGTTGCCGTTATGGAAAAATTCGGTGCGGACGCGTTACGATTTGCTTTGATTTACCTTACCACAGAAAGTCAAGACGTTCGTTTGGCTCTCGATTTTGAATGTCCTCATTGCGGCGCTAGTATCGAGCAGACCAAGAAGAATCGTATCCAACACGTTATCGTGTGTTCAAAATGTAAGAAATCGTTTTCTACTCAATGGGCCGACAAGCCGGAGGAGAAGGCGTTACCTCTTGGACCCGTTGTTGGCGAACGTTTTGAAGTTGCGCGTAACTTCTGCAATAAGTTGTGGAACGCGTCGCGTTTCGTTATGATTAATTTGGAAGGTTTTACTCCCAGAGAGATAAGCGTCGACGAACTATATGTTGAAGATAAGTGGATTTTGAGTCGTTTGGCCAGTGTCACTAAACGAGTCACGGAATCTCTTGAGCAATATAAGTTCTCTGAGAGTGCGCGTGCGTTGTATGATTTTGCATGGGATGAATTTTGTAGTTTCTATGTCGAGATCTCCAAGGCGCGATTGTTTGATCCTGAACGTCGTGAACTTGTTCAAAATGTGTTGTTGAACGTTCTCGATGCTTTGTTGCGATTGCTCCATCCTATTACTCCCTTCGTAACGGAGGAAGTTTGGCAGAGATTGGCTGATTTTGCCCCCGTACGTGGACAGAATCCTTGTAAGGCGGCAGAGAGTATTACGATTGCTCCGTGGCCGACAGTTGACGAAGCTATGATCGATCCGCAGATCGAGGCGCAGTTTGCTCAATTCCAAGAAGCCTTACGATGTGTTCGTGACGCGCGTGCTCGTCAGAACGTGCCTCCGCGTACAGAGGTGAACTTTGTCGTTAAGTGTTCCGCTGAGATCGCCGACTTGTTGCGTCCTATGAGCGAATACTTTAAATCGATGGCCTGTTCCGTTGTGACCCAAATGGGCCCCAACGTTGAATTACCTGCTTTGTCTTCGAATGCAACGACGGCCGCGATGGAAATTTATGTTGATGTTGCTGACTTGATCGACGTGCCGGCGGAAATTCAAAAGAAAGAAAAGGAAATTGCGAAGCTCAACGGCTTTATTAAGTCTAAGGAAGCAAAGCTTTCCGGAAGTTTCGTTGAAAAGGCTCCTGCGCATGTTGTAGAGAATGAACGTAAATCTCTGGAAGATCTTCGTTCACAATTGACGGCAAATGTTCAAATGCTAGAACGTTTACAAGCCGCTGCTGATTCAAAGAAATAGTTGTATTGGTGAATAATATTGGTCTCACGGCTATGCCGTGAGACCTCAACGATATTTTTTTAGGAATGTAGATTTAAGATGAGTGAATCCTGCAATTGTTGCAACGGTAAGACGCGTCCTAATTTTTCAAAGGGTGACGGACTTGTTCCTGCTATCGCTCAAGATTATAAGACTGGTCAAGTCTTGATGATGGCGTATATGAACGAGGAAAGTTACAACGAGACCTTGAAACTTGGTTACGCTGTATATTTTAGTCGTAGTCGTCAAAAGCTTTGGCGTAAAGGTGAGGAAAGCGGTAACGTTCAAAAAGTCCACGAAATCTATATCGACTGCGACTGTGATACGTTATTGCTCAAAGTTGACCAAGTTGGCGGTTCGGCTTGTCACGAAGGTTATCCTAGCTGCTTCTTCCGTAAGCTTGAGGGCGAGGATTATGTGGTCGTTGGGGAGCGTGTTTTTGATCCCAGTAAAGTTTATAAAAAGTGATTTTTATTGGGTTTGTTCGAAAAATCTTGTGGATAGAGATTATAAAGAATCATGGCTGAGCAGATTTTGAAATTGGGTATCCCCGCCGGAAGTCTTCAAGAGGCTACCGTTGATTTGTTCCGTAAGAGTGGATACAATATTACCGTTGAAAAACGTAGTTATTTTCCTTCTATCGACGACGAAGAGATCGAGTGCATGTTGATTCGTGCGCAAGAGATGGCTCGTTATGTTGCGAATGGCGTTTTGGACGCTGGGCTTACCGGACATGACTGGATCGTTGAGACTGGCGCCGATGTTGAGGAAATTGCCGAACTTACTTTTTCTAAGGTAAGTCGTCGTCCTGTTCGTTGGGTGCTCTGTGTTCCGGAAAACTCTCCCGTTCAAACCGTGAAGGATCTTGAAGGTAAAACTATTGCAACTGAGGCTGTTGGATTGGCTAAAGCTTATTTGGCCAAGCACGGCGTCAATGCTAATGTTGAGTTTAGTTGGGGCGCCACTGAAGTCAAGCCTCCCAAGTTGGCTGATGCGATCGTTGAAGTTACCGAGACCGGCAGTTCTTTGCGTGCCAATCACCTTCGTATTGTTGATGAAATTCTTCAAAGTACGACTCGTTTTATTGTTAACAAAAGCTCTTATGCCGATTCTTGGAAAAAGAGCAAGATTGACAATATTGTGATGTTGTTGAAGGCTACTTTGGAAGCCGAGGGGAAGGTTGCGTTGATGATGAATGTCCCGGCAGATAAATTGAACGATGTTCTTAATGTCTTGCCGGCGATGCAGAAACCTACTGTTTCTCCGCTTGCTGATAAAGATTGGGTTGACGTCTCTACCGTTGTTGACGAGAAGTTGATTCGTACTCTTATTCCGCAATTGAAAAAAGCTGGCGCTACCGGAATCGTTGAATTCAATATTGCTAAAATTATTGATTAACGTTGCGCTACTTGGTTAAAAGAATTAGACGCTCCCAACGTAACGTATACTTTGGCGTTTGGGGGCGTTTTTTGTTGACCTGTTCATTAGTCGTTGTGACGATTCTTTCGATAGTTTGAGTTTTGGTGGATTACAGGTGAGAACATGAGTAAACGAAGTTGTCATTTGCTATTAGCAGCTATTTTCTTTTCAGTTTTTATGAACTGTCTGACGTTAGTAGCGCAAGAGCAGAGTTTCTCGAAGGCTTGGACTAAATTTGTTGAAGACGGTTCAATGCCGGGCGCTGTTCTCATCGTTGCAACGCCTTCGAACGTTCTTTCAACTGATTGTGTTGGTTGGGCTGATGTTGAAAATAAAACGCCTATGAGAGCCGATACACATTTTTGGATCGCTTCAAACACAAAAGCGGTTGTTGCCGCTGCTGTAATGATTTGTTATGACGAAGGGCTGATCGAACTTGACGCTCCTGTTGAAAACTATCTGCCAGAATTAAAAAATATTAAGGTTGCGCGTCAACAAGAAGATGGAACTGTTATATTATCTCAACCGGTAAATAAGCCTACTCTTAGACAAGCTCTGAGTCATACGGCTGGTTTTAGATTCATTACTCCATATCAAGAACGTTATGGTATTGATTCTTTACCTGTTCAACGTTTAATGACAACAATAGCAATGACTCCTTTACTCGACGAACCGGGTGCGCGTTATAGTTATTCCAATAATGGGATAGACGTTGGTCAAGCTGTCGTAGAAGCTGTTACGGGAAAGAAATTTGAAGATTTTCTTCAAGAGAGGATTTTTGAACCTCTTGAAATGAGTGATACGACTTTTTATCCTAACGAAGATCAAAGTAGGAGATTGGCTACCGCTTATCGTTGGGACAGAGAAAAAGAATGTTTAACTCCGACTATTATTGATCAGATGCCGTCTTTGTATGATGGTTCGCCGCGCTATGCGGAAGGTGGCGGAGGCCTTTTTTCCACGGCGCAAGATTTTATTAAGTTTTTCCAGATGCTTGGAGGAAAAGGGATCGGACCCAATGGAAAACGGATCTTGTCCGAAGAAGCTGTTGGGATTATGTCGGCCAAGCAGACTGGAGATTCGCTTAATGCGCAATACGGTTTTGGCGTGACCGTGAATGATATTTCTTTTGGGCATGGAGGGGCGTTTGGTACGCAAGGAATTGCTTATCGCGACGGTTCCGTTGTCGCTGTTTATATGGTTGCTGTAGCCGGATTACCAAAACAAGGTGAAGCGGAAGCTACTTTTAGAGAGTACTTAGCAAAAGTGTCGCAAGGATTGTGATTTCTTTTAAGAGGTTTAAGCGAGGGGACTGGAACATATGAGAATTTTACGTTTTGATAGTGTTGGCGGCGCTTCTGGTGACATGATTTTAGGCGCTTTAGTCGGGTTAGGAGTGGATTCTAACTTACTTGAAGCCGAGTTACGTAAACTGATCCCCGAACATTTTCATTTACGGGTTGGAAAGAAGTCGTCTTTTGGTGCATCCGGCGTATATTTGACCGTTGATATTCATGAACATGAGCATTTAGTTGAAGGAAATCATGTTGTTCATCACGTTCATGAGGACAAAGATGAATGCGTACGAACTAGTGAATATTCTCACGAACATGAACATTCTCACGAGCATGAACATTCTCACGAGCATGAACATTCTCACGAGCATGAGCATTCTCACGAGCATGAGCATTCCCACGAGCATGAGCATTCCCACGAGCATGAACATTCTCACGAGCATGAGCATTCTCACGAGCATGAGCATTCCCACGAGCATGAACATTCCCACGAGCATGAACATGAACACGTTCATGGGCGTTCATACGCCATGATTCGTAGCCTCTTGGAGGAAAGTGGTTTGAATGCGCGAGCCAAGGCTGACGCTTTGGCGGCGTTTAAAGCCCTGGCTACTGCCGAGGCAGAGGCTCATCAGGTTCCGATTGATGAGGTACATTTTCATGAAGTAGGCGCTGTTGATTCGATTGTTGATACCGTGGGATGTGCGTTAGCGCTGAGTTTGTTGAATGTGGATGGAATCTCGTTATCTCCGTTACCTGTTGGAGAAGGGACTTTTAAATGTGCTCACGGGATATATCCTCTACCTGCTCCGGCAACAGCGATTTTGTTGCGTGATTACGGATTGCAGACGTCTAATGATAATGAACAATGTGAAATGCTGACGCCTACGGCAACATCTTTATTTGCGGTGTGGAAAAAAGCGGAAATTCCTATCGGCGCTAAAATTGTTGCAACTGTCAACTCGTTTGGTACTCGTGAAATGAAGACTCGCCCGAACATGTTGAGAGCGACTCTCTATGAATTCGATTCACATGTATCGAATTATAATGTTGAGACTCTTTGTGAGTTGGAAACAAATATCGACGATATTACCGGCGAACGGCTGGCCACTGTAACATCCGCTCTTTTGGAGAAAGGGGCTCTTGATGTTTGGTGTGAACCCATTTATATGAAGAAAGGACGACCAGCCAATCGTCTTTGCGCCTTAGTTTTGGAGGAGCAGGTAGAGGACGCTCTTGATATTTTATTTAAACACTCCGGGGTATTTGGCGTTCGGATGACTAAAAAAAGCCGTTTCTCACTCGCGAGAACATGGAAATGCATTGAAACTAAGTGGGGAACGGTTCGAGTAAAGTTGGGGATGACGAACTTGGGAGAGGTTATTTCGGCTTCGCCAGAGTTTGAAGACGTAAATACATTGGCCCAACGAAATAAAGTGCCTTTTGAGCAGATTTATCGTGAAACCCTTTGGGTATATCAAAACTTAGGTAGAGAGGCATAGTCTTCTGCCTGTGAGTATCAATATGCTGTGCGATTGATCGGTCTTCGCTACTTTGGGGCGTAATAGGAAAGGTTGTTATAAATGGAAGAGTTACGACAACAGAAGAGTAATTCGAGTGTTAGGGTAAATTCTTTTAATGTTCCATTACGCCTGAATAAAGTGCGTACGCATAATTTGAAAAACGTAAGTGTTGAGATACCACGTAATAAGATAACAGCAATTACTGGACCGAGTGGGTGTGGAAAAAGCTCTTTGGCCTTTGATACCATTTATGTCGAAGGCCAGCGGCAATATATGGAATGTTTATCCACGTATACCAGGCAGTTTTTACGTCGCTTGATTCGTCCTGATGTTGAGAGTGTTTCGGGGATTCAGCCTACGATAGCTGTCGATCAACGTTCTAGTGAACCGAATGGTAAGAGTACAGTTGCGACTATTACGGAAGTCTTTGATTTTTTGCGGGAACTGTATGCTCATGTTGGCGTTGCGCATTGTTATAAATGTGGTCGACGTATTCAAAGACAGTCAATTGAACAGATTCAGGAAGCAATTTGTCGTCTCCCTGAAAAAACGCGATTTGTTTTATTCGCTCCTATTGTTAGGGAATGTGCCGGAGGACATACCGACTTAATTCAACATCTTATTAGATTAGGTTTTGTAAGAGCTAGAATTGATGGTAACGTCGTATCTTTGGACAATGGTATTGAATTAGAACAAGATGTAAAACATACGATTGAAGTTGTTATAGATCGACTTGTTTTACGCGACGACGAAGAATTTAGAACTAGATTGTTGGAATCGTTAAAATCCGCGATTCTGCATAGTGGTGGTTTAGTTTGTTGTTCGTATGAAAAGGAACGTCAGACGACCGATCGTGGAACTACAAGAAGTGTTTGGCAAGACGTCTTGTTTAATACAAAGTATTCCTGCTCAAAGTGTGGCGTTTCCTATGCTGATTTAGAACCTCGGTCTTTTAGTTTCAATAGCCCTTATGGTGCATGTAAGAATTGTCACGGAATTGGGAAAATTGATTCTTTTGATCCTGACTTGCTAGTTTCTAATTCCGAGACTGCCGTGTTGAATGGCGCGTTAGCTTTAGGACGAGGTCTGTCTGTTTCTACTCAACGTAGATTAAATAAATTACTGGATCGTTTTCAAAGTTTATATCCGGAGGATTTTTCACTTCCTATTAATCAATGGAGCGAGCAGTTTAGGCGGTTATTCTTCTATGGGAATGCAGTTGAGGAAGAGGAGTCTTCCTTAACTGAGTTCGAGTATGATTCTGCTTGTTTTTCTTTTTCGGATTCATATGAGACTGAAGAGGAGTTGGAGGAAGAATCTAGCTTCGAGAGCGAAGGAGATTATGGGAACTCAAACTCTGAAACCGAAGAAGATAATGAAGAATGGAATGAGGTTTATTCAGATGATGAAGAAACTATTAGGTTGCTAGAAGGGAGACGAAGAGCTAAGGCGCGAAGGAAAAATCAAGAGCCCGAGTGCTTGATCGATTTGTTGGAGTGCGTTTATTTTGAAACAAAGAGTAATCGAGAACGTGAATATTTGGATACGTTCCGACGAAAAGTTGTGTGTTCTGATTGTAAGGGGACGCGCATTAAGCGTGAGGCTCGCTCAGTAACCATTGCGGAAAAATCTATTTCAGAAGCTATGCAGATGACTGTTCTTGAGGCCCTAGAGTGGTTTCAACAGCTTCAGTTTGAAGATTTTCAAATCCGTATTGCAACCCCTTTGGTTTCTCAGATTTGTGAACGTTTGAAGACGATGAAGCGGCTTAGGTTAGACTATCTGACTTTGGATAGACCTACTGACTCGCTCAGTGGCGGGGAGTTACAGCGTGTTCGTTTAACGACTGCCTTGGGGAATACGCTCTCAGGAGTTTGTTATATCTTGGATGAGCCGACTACGGGGTTACATCCAAGAGATACCGAACGTTTGTTAGATGTTATCGACTCACTCCGAGATAGGGGAAATACGGTTGTATTAGTCGAGCATAATGAAAAGGTGATTCGTCACGCCGATCATATGATTGACATGGGGCCGGGCGCCGGTTGTTATGGTGGAGAAGTATTAGCGTGCGGTTCTCCTAAGGAAGTTGCTGACCTTGGAAACTCGCCTACTGCTAGATTTCTTTCGGGAAAGTATGGGATTGCAATTCCCGAAAAGCGACGCAAGGCTGTAAAAACTAAGACTATTCGTTTAGAGGGGGTAACAACAAACAATCTAAAAGACGTGTCAGTAGTGTTTCCGTTAGGATTGTTTATCTGTGTGACCGGAGTCAGCGGTTCCGGTAAAAGCTCATTGATTAAAGAGACTCTTGTTCCGGCAATTCGAAAAAGACTACGCTGTTCAAGTCAGGGATGTACGTTGGAAAAAGAGTTGAAGTTAAAAAGTATTCGCGGCGCTAGGTTTGTAGACAAGCTCGTTGTTGTCGATCAAGCTCCGCTTGGAAGAAACCCACGAAGTAATCCTTTGACTTATTCCAAGGTTTTGTTTGATGAAATCAGAAAGGTATTTGCTAACACAATAGAAGCTCGACGACGTGGGTATAAGGCTGGAAGATTTAGCTTTAATATTGCCGGGGGACGTTGTGAAGATTGTCAAGGTTTGGGATATCACAGAATAGAATCATCTATTCTCCCCGATACCTATGTTCCTTGTGTAAGTTGTGAAGGAAAAAGATTCAATAGAGCTACTCTTGAAATTAAATATCAAGGGAAATCCATAGCCGACGTCATGGATATGTCTTTTGAAGAGGCTAGTGTATTTTGGGCCAATCACACTAGTATATCCAGGTATGTTAATAGTTTTGTTCAGGTGGGGTTGGGGTATTTAAAGCTTGGACAAAGCGCTACTTCGCTTTCGGGGGGAGAGGCACAACGTGTTAAGTTGGCTTCTGAGTTAGCTAGTCTTGAAACAGGCAACACTTTGTATGTCCTTGATGAACCTACTGTTGGCTTGCATTCTCAGGATATTGAGAAACTACTTAGCGTTTTAAATCGTCTGGTGGACGCTGGAAATACTGTTGTTGTAATTGAGCATTCAGTAGATGTTATGAAAGTGGCCGACTGGATAATTGATCTTGGCCCGGAAGGTGGGTGTGATGGCGGACAAGTTTTAGCTGTTGGATCGCCGGAGGAAATCGTGAAATATCCTGAAAACGATACAGCTCGGTGTTTACGTGAGGTTTTGATTTCACCTTGACGCCTGGTAGCGGTTCGTATAAAGAGAGGGATGCGCTTTTCCTTTTGAAGCGAGAAATAGTTAAATACGACCTTCATTGTATGTTAGATATTGAGTTATATGAAAATTGGTAATGCATTTTTAGCTTCGCGACGATGTTTTCTGCAAAAAGTATTAGCCGGAGTGGCTTGGGGAAGCGTCGGTTCGTTTGGAAATCGTTGTTTAGGTTCTTCTGTTTTACGAATGAATGAAGATAGTGAGATCGCAGAGGAAACTGTTGAGTTAATGCTCGAAAGGAAGTATGAGCGTAAAACTGATTCATATACCCAAGGTTTATTGTATGAATATGACTCTACGTTGTCGCAGGGGATTTTGTATGAAAGCGGTGGGAGATATGGCCGTTCATTATTGAGAAAAGTTGACGCGGATACTGGTAAAGTTCTCAAGCAGATAAAAATTCCCAGTCAATATTTTGCCGAAGGATTAGCGTTGGTTGGAAAGCGACTCTATTTGTTGACTTGGCGAGAACGAGCTTGTTTTGTGTATGATAAAGAAACGTTTGAGCAGATTGATGAGTTTCGTTACTCAGGTGAAGGTTGGGGTTTGACGTTTAATGGTCAGCATTTGATCATGAGCGATGGATCGAGTAAGATTTCTTTTTTGAACCCGGAAGATTTTAAAAAAGTTCGGACTATTGATGTTCATTTTATGAATGCTAATGGTAAGCGGCGCTCTGTCTATAATCTCAATGAACTTGAATTCATTAATAATGAGATTTGGGCAAATGTTTACCAGCAAGAGTATGTTGTTAGAGTTGATCCTGTCAGTGGCGCTCTCATTGGTAATGCCGTCAATTTTTCTTCCTTGACGCCTAAGAGTTTAAAGGCGAGTACTGAGTATGTTTTGAATGGATTAGCCTTTGATAAGGAAAGAAGTAGGTTATTTGTAACAGGGAAATGTTGGCCTGTTACCTATATCTTTAATGTGAATTTCAATAGGTAAGGTGACAATATCGTTAAGGAACACAATGCTTTTGGGTGATGGAGTTTTTAATGACTCATATTCTGTTGATTATTTTTGTAATACTTATTGCCGCAATTGGCGCGGCTGTTGGTAGTTTCCTTAATGTTGTTATTTGGCGTGTTCCTGAAAAGATGAATTTGTCTACGCCGCCTTCTCACTGCCCGAAATGTAACAGCCCGATTCGTTGGTTTGATAATGTACCAATATTAAGTTGGTTTGTTTTGAAAGGGAAATGTAGAGATTGTAGTGAACCCATCAGTTTTCGTTATCCTCTCGTTGAGTTTCTAAGTTTCTTAGTGGCCTTAATTGTTGGTTGGGCGTTGTTACTTGGGGGCTGGACGGGAATGAAATCTCAGCCACTTTATTGGGAAGATTACGTGAATTGGGTGAATGCTTATGAAAAAGTCGTGGACGTTAACGAGGTTATACAGGATGAAACAGCTGCTGGTTCAGGACTTTTGAACGATCAATTAGACGCTCTTCTTTCGAGTGATGTTTTTCTGGATTTATTGCGGTCGACTACAATTCTTGCTATTTTTTGGACGTTGATCGTAGACCTTGCTCTCATGTTAGGGTTTGTTGAGTGGGACAGGGAGGTTGCTCCTCGTTCGCTGATTTGTACTACCTTTATCACTCTAATTATCGCTTTATTGGTAAACTTTTGGATCAATGAGCAACCCGGTGCTAGCGAAAGCGCTTTGAAGTTCGTTATGAGTGCTTTTTTAGGGGGAATTGGAGGTTGCCTATGTGGATGCGTTCTCAAAAAATATCGTTTAGATTTAATTACTTTGGGGACGTTGTGGGGAGTGGTTTCAGGGTATATTCTGGCGTTCCCCGGCGTCATAACGATTGTTCTCGTGTCAACTCTTGTGTCTTGTTGGTTGAAAAAGCAGGTTTGGGGAATCGTAACTTTTGGGGCGATATTATTGTTACTTTTCGCAGAGACTGTATTAGGGTTCAATATTGCTTAGTTACCTAAAAGTGCCGAGCGTTTCAACTTCAAAAGATAAGATTCAGAATTCGATACCTTTTTATTCTTTTGTAGAAGGGATGATTCCAACTAGTTGTTTGTGAACGATTAATTGGTGATATTATCACAAGATTATTGAAAGTTTTGGGTGCATATCTAGACGGTTGAAGGTTTGGTATTACAAAACTCTTCGAGTTGTATTAACCTCTGCTGTCTTCCATTTTATTCTGGAATGAGTCATAATGAAAATAGTTGCAATTGCTAATGGTGGTTTTGCGATTCCTTCTCTCAAAGCTATTAAGGAATCACAACATGATTTAGTGGCTTTGTTTGCAATGCCTCTGAGAACAAAACGGTCGGGAGGAAAAGCTGGTATTCCACCAATTCGAAGTGCAATAGATGACTTTCTCTCAGACGTTCCACTCTATGAGCCGGAGAATATTAATTCAGAAGAGTGTGTTGAAATTCTACGCAATCTTAACGCTGATATCATTTTTATTTGTGATTACGGCAAAATATTGTCAAATGAGGTTCTGAAGACGACAAAGTATGGTGGAATTAATTTACATGGTTCGCTATTACCGAAGTATCGCGGAGCCGCCCCCATTAACAGAGCAATTCAAGCTGGTGAGAAGGTGGTAGGAGTCAGTGTGATTTTTATCGAACCTATGGTAGACGCCGGTCCCATTGTGGAAATCGGACAATATGAACCGACAATGGCTGAGACAGCTGTAGAAATAGAGGAGAGGCTTGCGCGTATAGGCGCCCCGTTGGTTATTGAGGCGTTAGAAAAAATAGAATCCGGAACCTTTACACAAATTCCTCAGGATGCGAGTAAGGCTTCAAAAGCTCCTAAATTGCGTAAAGAAGAAGGACAAATTGTTTGGAATAATTCATCTGAGGTTATTATCGACCAATATCGAGCGTTTCAACCCTGGCCGCGTGTGTACTCAGACTGGATCAAATATGATGATGTGGATAAGAAGAACGTTTTGCGAGTAATTCTTGGGCCTTTTTCGAAAGATGATGGAAATGGAAATATTCCAAACTTTTCGTTGGAGGAATTCGAGTGTGGGGAGGTTGTTTTTGTTACGAAAACTGAATTTTGGATCAAAACCTCGAATGGAGCTCTTCGGACGCTTGGCGCTCAACCGGCAGGAAAGAAATATATGACTTCCGAAGTGTTTTTACGCGGATATCATGTACAAGTGCATGATAAGTTTCAATAAGTAATCCTGTGACTACAAGAACCACGCCAAGTTTTGTTTTTAAAAGACTTGGCGTGAAGTTGTGGGGCAAATTATAAATTTAACGCTGTCTTGATTTCATCAAATGTTTTAACGATGTAGTCGGCGTTGTCGTATTCTTCTTTACGGTGCCCTTCGCTGAAAAAGCCAATGGTTGTCATACCGGCTGCTTTACCTGCGGAAACCCCGCTACGAGAATCGTCAATGACAACGCAATTCTGTGGGGCTTCTCCGAGTTTTTTAGCAGCAAGTAAAAAAATATCAGGCGCAGGCTTGCCTTGTTTAACTTCATTACCTGCTACTACATTACTGGCGAAACAATCGGATAGACCAAGCCATTCGATCGTATAATCAACATTAATTTTTGGTGCAGACGAGCCTAAGGCTATTTTATAACCTTTTCGGGATAAGAATCGAACAAAATCGACCGCGCCTTCGATAGGTTTGACAAATTGTTTTATGCTTTCTCGAAAGACTGTCTCTTTACGATCAACTATTCGGGCTATTTGTTCAGGGGTGAGAGAACAATTCCCCCAGTAGTTTTCAACAATATACTCGGAGGTCATACCGAAAGTTTTCCAGAAGGTTTCGTCTGAGAAAAGCACCCCGTCTTCCGCAGAAATCTGTTGCCAACTTGCCAAATGCGCCGCGTTACTATTGATTAAGACTCCGTCCATATCAAAGATAAAAACCATAGCATCTATCCCTGTTATAGTTAAAGGTAAGTACTTCTTTGAACATCTCTTTTCATTATATCGTATGAGAAGCTTTCGCCAATTGTGAAAAATTTAATTCAAAATGAGGATCTTTTTAGAATGTTAGCGCCCTTGTTCAATTAGCAAGTAAAAATATAATGGACATTATAAGAAACGACGTGTCCTTGAAAGCGTTAGTATATACATATTATGTAGAAGTTTAGGAAATTTACTATGGAAGCTGTTCAACAGTCGGCTACAACTTGTAATCAGTATATGTGTCGAGGTGTTCGTGGGGCTACGACAATTGATGCTAATACTCCGGAAGAAGTACTTAAGGGTACGCGAGAACTACTAGCCTTAATGATTCGCCTTAATGGTATTGAGTCCAAAGATGTGGCTAGCGCAATTTTTACGACGACTTCCGATGTTGACGCCGCTTTTCCAGCTGTGGCCGCTCGACAATTAAATTGGTCGGAAGTAGCTCTTATGTGTGGGCACGAATTAGACGTTCCCGGGTCTTTAAGAATGTGTATACGCATATTGATCCATTGGAATACGACTAAAGCTTCTTCTGAGATTCGGCATGTATATATAAAAGGCGCCGCTAGACTTCGCCCTGAACGTGCGGAATTACCTCCTGTTGATTGGAATGAACTTGAAAATTGGATTCAAGAACAATTGGCTAAAAGCCTTGTTTGAAGATATTTAGAGATAGGTATAGCCTTGCAGGTTACAAGCGTTCAGCGATCGAGTTCTAAAGGCTATACCTTTTGTTTAATACATTGACAGTAACGTTGCTGAAAGTGTTGGAAAAATTTTTCTGTCTCATATTGCAAGTTTTATGAGAGCGTGTATACTGTCTCCTGTACTTACATTCCGGTTTCTTGTGTGACGACTTGAAATCACCCCTTCATTTACGATTGGAAGCGTTTGTGCTTTTGATTGGTGAGTTCAGATTCTTATCTCTGTACGAATTATTGGCGTTATTGTATTGGGATAAGGTTTGTGTTTGCCAGTTGATTTTTTACACGGTTTTATAGCTTCAGTTGTGGCGTTTTCTGAAGTTTATATGAGCTAGTGAAAGAATTGGTTTATTGATAAGGGGGTATTGGATCGGGATGTGTTTTATGAGTCGAGTTGCTAATCCTCCTCTTATTGGTTTGAATGCTGAATATAAACCGGCTTGTGGTTCTGTTCCCGGTTTGACTTATGTTTCTCATGAATACGTGTCGGCGATTTATCAAGCTGGTGGAATCCCCGTGATTTTGTCACCCTGTGATAATCGTGAAATTATTTCCGCGACTCTTTCTAAACTTGACGGTTGTGTTTTAGTTGGTGGTAACGATCTTGATCCCCGTTTTGATCGGTTTGAAATACATCCGCGAGTTCGCCTGATGGATCCTGTTCGTGAACGTTTCGATCGGAATTTGATGGATGAGATCGCTAAACAACGCAAGCCGGTTCTGGGAATCGGCGTTGGTATGCAGTTGTTGAACATTTCTCAGGGGGGAGCTTTGTTTTTACATCTTGCGGAAGATATTCCTAATGCTATGCCGCATCGTGATAACACCGATCCGAATTTGAGACACCCCCTTGTTGTTGAAAGGGGATCGCTTATGGAACGTGTTTACGGAAAAAATAATAGCGATATTCGGGTTAATAGCCGTCATCATATGGCTATTGACGATGTGGCTCCTGGGTTTGTTGTGACTGCGCGTTGCCCTGGCGATAATGTTATTGAAGCCATTGAGTCTGAGTGTGAAGACTGGTTTGCTTTTGGCGTTCAATTCCATCCGGAGGCTGCTTCTGCTTCTAACTTGGACCAAAGAATCTTTAACGAATTTATTAAAGGGGTGACCGCGCGTAAAGAGCTACAGGTTGAGCGTTGATACGAGTCATTGCTTTTGATATAGGTAATAGGGCGATTAGTTTAATCGCCCTTTTGTCGATATAGTTGTAAGCTGTTATAGATAAGACTTGATATTCCTTAGTTGAGATGAAAGTCTTGTTTTTATATCAAGTTGCGTCTTAGTTTCTTTTTACCGGTAGGCTCGTATTATGAAAAAGAGAAGTTATATAAAAGGGACGTTAAAGAATAATCCTAATATCCCATTCTACTTTATTGGTATAAATATTTCATCTAGTGTTCGAAAACTCGAAGCTGCTTTGGTTGGCGTCTCTGGACCTGATATTGGTGCGGAGATTTTTTTATACAAGAGTATTGCTTTTGACTTGCCGCCGGAGATTATTAAAACATTTGAGGATTTCAAAATCAGTCTAAGCAGTGATAAAAAAAGTTGTGGGGGCAATGTTCAAGATTCGAAAACTTTAAATGCTTCTTTCAAGCTAAGTGAAGAGACGCAGAAGTCTAGTTTAATAAGTTTGTCTGAGTTGCGGGTTATGCTAACTTTGGTGTTGGAGGAAGCTGTTTCCGAATTATTAAGTGAAACAGGAATTACGCGATCGGCAATCGTCGCAATTACTGTGAATTCTCCTGATGTTAAAATTAATTCTCCTTTGTGGGAAGAACAAAATTGCATCTTTAGTCTTGTTGATTCGTCCAATTTGGCACAGAAGTCCGGAATCAATGTTATTGATTCTTTAAACTTTGTCGATGGAGTAACCTTAAAGCATAGTATTCTAAAGTTGCCGTATTGGGTTTTATTAGGAAATAATGAGAAGGGAAAGTTGGTTGTTGATCTAGGTGAGACTGCTAGATGGTTCTATTTACCTTCGGCACAAGTGGATAGCGATTCGTGGAAGCACATTCAGTATGACGAGGTTTGTGCTTGTGGTTCTCTCTTGAATCTTTTGACTAAAAACACAACTAAGGGAGAAACTGATTTAGATGTTGGAGGAAAGCTTTCCGTACAAGGCCAATGTGTTAGCGAGTTATTGAGTTATTGGCAATCTGATCAAGATCATGAGTTTATGTCTGGTAATACCAATAGCTCTTGTGGAGCCTTGGAAGAAGGATATTTGGTTGATAAGTTATTGAGTTTTAATTCAAAGGTATCTTCGATCGACGTTTTATGTACCGCAGTTCATTGGATTGCGGATAGTATTATTCAGAGCGTAAAAAAGAATCATTGGTATGAGAATAAAGATTCGTATGATGTTGTTCTGATTGGAGCAGCAAGGCAAAATGGATTGTTGTTTAATAGGCTCTTGATGAATTTTGAGGCAAGAACCATTCATTCTTTACATGAGTATGGTGATTTCGTTGAAGATTCATTCGATTCTATTGCGGTAAGTTTGTTAGGGGTTTTCTGGGGAATGGGACGTTCTTTTGTTTGGGACAACACAAATCTTGAGCGAAAGCAACAAGTGGGACGTTTAACTTTGAGCGGCTCCGTTGAATCGTGGGATTTATTGATGAATTATCAAAAGGCTATTAGGCTTTGAATTAAAACGAAAGAATTACTTAGGTTTGATTCTTGGAAAATTGAGGGGAATATCCCCTTGACTGTGACGTGTTTCTAAATCGTTACTATCAGGGGGAAAATAGGTTGAAAAAGAGATTGACGAGATGGAACAAAATTAAAGGGGGGATTGTTGTTGATTCTCGTAAGAATATGATTTCTAAGCTTAATTCATTGAAAAGGAATGAGGGGTATTGCAAGCTATTAATTGTATGTTTGGCGCGAGGAACAGATGTGAGTGACAAATATGAATAATAAAACAAAGTTACTCGTAAGGGGATGAGGACTTACGATACGTACTCTCTTTTTTCAAGAGTTTTGGGACCACAAATCTTCATTTTTTAAGACGTCGTTTGGAAAATGTTAAAAGTAGTTATCTAAAAAATATACTGTTGGAATCTAAGACGATCAGGATCGGGAGAAAACGACATTTTCGAAATTTCCCTAGAAAAGAAAACAAAAAAGCCACTCTAGCATAGATTGCTAAAGCGGCTAAATACCCCCTAGGGGAATCGAACCCCTGTTTACGGGCTGAGAATCCGACGTCCTAGGCCACTAGACGAAGGGGGCGGTATTTTACAGCGCTAAAACGCTGAATACGTTCTTGATTGTAACACAATTCTTGATTTGTCAATTATCTTTTTATATTTTTTGTCTTTCAAAAGATCATAATTCAAAATGAACTAGATTATTGAGGGTTGTTAACATACATGATACGAGCATGAAAAGTAAACGGAAGATTTTCTTTTGTGCTTGAGTTGTGAGTGAAAACTTGCTAATATTATAAGCCCTGGGTTTCAGGGACGAATACATAGCATGTAATTCAATCTTTATCTGAGTTTGGGACGCTTGGAGGGGATTGTTTTTTTACGAAAACGTTTTTGACGTTCAGTAATTACGCAAAGGAGAGGCGAGGTTACTGGAAGTTTTCCACATGGAGGACGTCGTGGGCACGGAAGCTCGTTTACTTTCCCGTTTGACTCAATCTTTGAAGCGTCGTATCGAACCTGTTCGAATTTCATTCCCTATGTTCTCGGGTTGGGAATGTCGTACTGCAATGCTTCTTGTGTTGTGTTTAAGCGTTGTCTGTTACTTCTGTGGGAGAACCGTGAGCGCTGCGACGTATCGCACTGCTAATTTTAATGTTCATGCCGATAACACAAATTTCGCTCGCCAAGTTGGTGATGCTGCTGAACGCTATCGTGATGAACTAGCGATGTTGTGGCTTGGACAAACGATTCCGCAGTGGGGGAATCCTTGTGAAGTGAATGTCGTTGTAGGTCCGCGTACCGGTTCTGCCGGCGAAGTTGCTTTTACTTTCTACAACGGGGAAGTTTATGACTGGAAGATGCTTGTTCAGGGTAGTGAACAAGGAATTTTGGAGTCTGTTCTTCCGCATGAAGTCACTCATGCAATTATTGCCTCGTATCTTCGTTCTCCTGCGCCGCGTTGGCTTGACGAGGGGATGGCTACTTCGGTAGAAGCGAAGGGTGAGCGCGATCAATATCGTTCTCGTCTTATTGAATTTTTACAGACAGGGCATGGTATTGCGTTCAATGAGATGGTTGAGATGAAAGAGTATCCAACCGATCAAACTCCTTTCTATTCCCAAGCTTTTTCGGTTTGTGAGTATCTCATCTTAGTTGGAGGTCGGAGAAGACTATTAGAATTTGCTCGGGTTGGTAACGAATCAAATGATTGGAACAACGCCCTGAAAGAGTTTTACGAGTGCGAATCACTAGGAAGTTTACAGACTGAATGGTTAGAATGGGTCAAACGTTGGAATGAATCCGTAGATAAGACGACATTACCTGTAACACGAAAAATGCGTGATTTTGACGTCATGAGTAGCCGAGAAGCTATGCTTGCGCATAATGAACGTCTCACGATTCCTGGTAATCCTGCTTATAATGTCGAGGTAACGACTCCAAACGCTAGGCAAGGTAGGCAGGCGTTTACACCAGATGAACGTCGACAAGGTGGGTTCTTTGGTAGCTTGCGTGATATCACCGATCTTGGCAAAATGCGTACAGCTCCGAACGATGCGGCTGTACGTGCACAAGTTAACGAACAACGCTCTGAACCTCGTGGTTCTTTCAATGGTTTGCCGATGTATGGTAAAACGATTTCCCCGTTTGGGAGGGCGAAGAAGGTTGAACCTCCTGTTGTTACCGATGCTCAAAACGAAGCTTTTGACGAGCTAGATCGACGGGATAACGCTAGTAATGAAGCGCCGATTTATCATAATGAAGTTTATGCGTCTGTAAATAACGCATCATTGAGTACTGATACGACGGGAAATTTCTTTTCAAACGGGGCAGGGAGCGCAAGAGCTAACAGTGGTTTGGTGGAACCAAGTACAACAACGGCTGGACCGGCATATTATCGTCCCGCTGAAAGATCTTCTTATTCAGATACGACTACTAAGAGATTTTGAACCGTGTGTAGTAAAGTGCGTTTCGACTGACGTAAAACGTTTCTAAGGTATTGGGGGTATAAACAAAAACGCGAGCGTGTTCATAAGAAAACACGCTTGCGTTCTTTTTTATGAGAATCTAGTGAATCCTATTTGAGCATTAAATCCATCTGCTGACCAATTTGACTCTCGATCATGCCCTTGAACATGATAGCGCCCATGGGAAGATTGACTTCTAAGTCGACGCGATCGTCTTCAATATGTAATGCGCCGTCTACACGGTACGTCAAAACTGACATAGAAAAGTCAAGATTGTATGGATCGGTCCACACTTCTTTGGTAACGGTCGCTATGTTAGATTTGCTGATCTTTTCCGTCGACATACGCTCTCGAAGACGACGCACAGCTTCTTCTTTGCCTAACGAATGAGTAAAAGATTTAGAAATTTTGGCCATTCGATCCTCGATTACTGTTTGGGGGTAATGGTATGGGGAACGTCGGAAAGATACCGCTGTTCTACTTACTCAGAGGGAAGTTTTGATCGATTCGATAAGCTCGAGCGCTTGACTAATCTCAGCCTTTTGGCGTTCGGGTTCTTCGGGAATCTCACGTTCGATAGTGAGAGGACCGGTGTAACCAATTTCTTTCAACGTTTGGATGAAGAGCTTCGCATTGACCTTTCCTTGTCCAAAGGGCACTTCCGTACCCCAATCGACGCCGGGTTTGCCAGTTGTGGGAAGCGCGTCTTTGCAATGGCACGAACGGACGTATTTAGCGACCTTCTTCAGGGATTCGATAGGATTCCCCATACCGTAAAGGATGAGGTTAGCGGGGTCAAAGTTGATGAAGATGTTGTCGCGAGCAACGTCTTCAAGGAAAGCCAGAAGGTTTTCCGCTTCTTCTTGACCGGTTTCAAGGTGAAGACGTTGGCCATTTTGTTTCAAATAGTCGCAATAGCCTTGGATTGCGGCAACCATGTTCTTGTACGTCTCAGACTCATGATCGTGGGGAACGAAACCGATGTGAGAACCAATGGCTTCGACGCCAAGGAGCTTGGCGAAATCGGCAATTTCGCGCGCTTCTTGAAGACGAGCTTCACGAGTGGCTTCCGGAACGAGACCGACTGTTTCGGCGGTACGCGCTATTGTTTCATAGGTCTCGCCTTCAAAACCCAAGAAGACGACGGTGGTCGTGATATCGTAAGCGTTGAGCTTTTCAAGGAACGCCTTCGCGTTTTCGGGCGTGCGAGAAGCTTTGGCGGGCGTGTGGAGTTGAATCGTCTTGATACCAAGATCGCGAACAACTTCTAATTTAACGCCAAGACCGGCGTCGATACTGGCAAAAACGCCAACGGGCATGATTTCCATTGTAAATTCCTTCAAGACTAGCTAATGCTGCAACGATAGCGCGGCCTACAAGCACGCGCGTTCACTGGCCGTTTTTGACTCGCTTGACAGCGGGGCAAAGACGGAAGCGCTCTTATTGGCGCTTGGATAAAGTATAATAGCGTAGTACGCTATTTTCAAACGGAAAAACGAAAAAAAATGGATTTTTACAGTTAAAGCACGTGACGACGCATTCTTGAAGAAACTGTGTTTTCGGATTATAATGAGAGCGTTATGACGATACCTACAACGTCGCCGGCGTTTGGTATTCTGTTTGCGAAACGCACGGTTTACAGTGGAATATTATTGAGGGCTTTTTACAATGAATTACTGTGAGAATCAAGCCGCTGCTTTCTTGACCGAATACGCGCAACAAGTCGCGACGAACTTAATGCGCACTAATTTCGATGTGCTTGCGCGTATTGCCGGACTTATACTGGCCACGAAGAAGAATGGTAAGCGAGTCTATACCGCTGGTAATGGGGGAAGCGCGGCAACTGCTTCGCACATGTGTAACGACCTTATGAAGGGGGCTCGCGTTTGCGGTCGCGTCGGGTTCCGCGCCGTTTGCTTGAATGATAGTACTCCTATTGTGACTTGCCTTGCCAATGACTTCGCATATGAAGATATTTACTCGATTCAACTTCAAACTTACGCTGAACCTGGCGACCTCCTTATTGTTTTTAGCGGTAGCGGTAATTCTCCGAATATTGTTAAAGGACTGCAGACAGCGCGAGAAATGGGGATGACCACGATTGGGTTTGGCGGTCGTGACGGCGGCAAGATGAAAGATTACTGTGACGAGATCCTTATTGCGCCCACGAATTCGATGGAACAGCTTGAGGATATGCATATGCTCTACGAGCATGCGATTGTTTCGCTTATGCAACAAGTCTTACCTAATAACTTTGATATTGAAGTTGTGAAGTATCCGAAAGCAGGTAAGAAATTCAAAGCCGCTTTCTTCGACTTTGACGGTACGGTTGCCGCTTTACGCTGTGGTTGGCAGGACGCTGTCACCGCGAGCGCTTGTGAGACGCTTACCGCAATTTCTGGCGTTAAAAAAGAAGACGTAGAACCGATTGTTCGCGCGTATATCGAAAAGGAGACCGGCCGTCCTATGATCGCGTTGGGTGAACACCTTGCGGAAGAAGTTTCGAAACGTGGGGGAATGCCTGAAGCGCCGATCGTGTATAAAGAACAATACGACGCCGAACTTGATAAGCTCGTCGCTACAAAACTGGCAAGTCTTGACTCTGGTGAGAAGAATATCGCCGATGTTGTAACGCCGGGAGTGCTGGATTTCTTGAAGTTGTTGAAAGCGAATGGAGTCGCTTTGTGTTTGGCTAGTGGAACCGATGAGAAACGCCTTAAGGCTGAATGTGAGCGTTTAGCCATTACTGAATATTTCGACCAAGGGATTTTTGGCGCGCGTGAAGACGGAACGCCATGTGAAAAAGACGACGTTATTAAACGTTTGCTTGAAGAAAACGGTTGGACTGGCGATGACCTCGTCGGATTTGGCGACGGTGGTTTTGACGTGAAGGCTGTCAAGAAAGTTGGCGGTTACGCAGTAGGCCTTGCTACTAACGAATCGATGCGCGTTGGCGTAAATGAACACAAGCGCAAGTTCCTGATCGAAGCCGGCGCGGATGCTATCGTTCCAGATTTTGCGGATGCTGAAAGACTTTGGAACTTCTTGAATCGTTGAATGTAATATCGAGTATATGCCAGTTCGGCGCTTGCTGAATAGTTCCACAAGCGCCGAACATTGTATTTGTTATTTGCTTGTTTTTTCGTTACGCGTTAGCTTTCCGCTTCATGGTGAGTGAGAAGGATACGGAAGGATACGGCCCTGTTCATTGTATATGCGACTAACAACCTTGTTTTTTGTGTGCATGGAAACTGCTTAGTTTTCTACCGTCGACGATAGTTTTGACTTATTCAGAGGGACGACAATATGGAGAAGAAGATCACATTTACTGGCGACGTCTTATGTTCAAAAGATATTTTACAGAAGACGGCGTTACCGGAGGGAGGTTGGGACTTCGATTCGCTATTCGCAGGGCTTAAGGACGCTTTTTCAGATTCTGATCTTGTTGTTGGTAACCTTGAAACGCCTGTTGCCGGTAAAGAATTTGGAATTACCGAAGAAAATTTCTGGTTTAACGCCCCTGTCGACTTCCTGGTTTCAATGAAGAAGGTGGGATTCAATTATGTTTCAACTGCGAATAATCACTGTATGGATCGCGGGGTTAAAGGTTTGATAGCCACTCTTGATAACCTTGATAAGCTAGGTATCGGACATTGTGGTACTGTACGTAACGCGAAAGAGAAGCGTTCGGATATCGTTGAGGTTGGCGGCATACGCTTGGGAATGTTGGGGTACACTTATGGAGTCTCTGGTTTTGAGCGTATCAATTTACTAGAAGAACTGAAATTGAAGTACCGAATCGTTCGAGCGATTTACTACTCTAAACTCTGTAAGCCGTTGCGTTGGGATTTCAAAGCGTTGCTCAAAGGGAAAAAGAAGCGTAGGATCGTTCAAATTGGTAAACCGCATCGTAGCCCTATGGGGGACTCGAAACGCGATAATCGACGTTGTAGACTTGCAATAATGAAAGAGATTAATCGTCTACGTTCCGAGGGAGTCGATCTACTTGTGGTGAATTGCCATGCCGGAGGTCAATATATGCCAACTCCGGAAGCTCCTGTTGTTGAATACGCGAAATGGTTTTACGAACAGGGGGTGAATGCGGTGGTGATTAATCACGAACACGTCGTTCAAGAGGCGGATTTCAGCGAACTGGAATCTTCTAACCGTTTTATTGCTTACTGTCTCGGAAACTGCGTAGCCGTTAAGGGAGTTTTGTATCCTCCGTACGAATATAAAGCTGATTGTTCAATAGCATTACATATGTATATTGACGAAGAGACGAAACGTATCTCGCGTTGTGGATTTACGATCTTGAAGATTCACCATGCAAAAGATGGGCGTTTGTATGTTCTTCCTCTTGCAAAAATGATTGAGGAATGTCAGGATGAGGACGAAAAGGCAAAATTGATTGCCGACAATCTATTTATTTATAATCGGTTTATGAAGACGGAGAAAGAGTCTGTAGAGATTAAACTCGAGTACTCATGCGGGAAGTAATGAATATTGTACTGAACTGAAATTTAAGTTAAGAAGGGAATCTTCAATCTATATTTCAGTTCCGGCGTTATGAAACGGACGTGGTGTATATAAGCATGAAAATTTAACAAAATAAAGGTTGACTATGGAAAAGAAGATTTCCTTTACCGGCGATATTATGTGTAAGAGAGAGTTTTTACAACATGCGAAAGACGTGAATGGAAATTGGAATTTTAGCGACTATTTTGATAGTTTAAAACCTTTGTTCTCAAAATCTGATTTGGTTATAGGGAATCTTGAAACGCCTGTTGCTGGCGAAGCATTAGGGTACGTCAAAGAAGAATTTTCATTTAATGCGCCAATTGAGTTCGCGCAAGCTGTCAAGGATGCGGGAATAGGATATGTTTCTACCGCCAATAATCATCTTGCTGATCGTGGAAGAGAAGGCGTCATTGCGACATGTAAGAACTTAAGGGAAATTGGATTAGCTTTCTCAGGAACAAGAATTTCAAATTCTGAACCGCGCGGCGATATTCTTGACGTTGATGGTTTGCGTATAGGGATACTGTGTTACGCTCATATGGCAAATCGTATCTTATATAATTCTCGTCACATCAACTTTTTACAGGATAGAAAAAGATGGACGTTGATTCAACGAAGATTGAAGTCGTGGTTTCGTGCTATTAGACGTCGGATTCCTGGATTAAAAAAGCCGAGGAAATCGTCTGAATCAAAGGCTAGAGGGAGTAAAATCGTAGCGGGTGCGATAAGACCTGCGGATATGTCGCCTACAAAGTATGTTACGAAAAGGCGTAAACATGAAATTATCAAGGAAATACAACGTCTTCGTAAAGTAGGAGCCGATATTATTGTCGTGTACGCGCACATGGGAGGACAATACAATATCAGGCCCGAAAAGCGTGTAATTGATTATTCAAATTGGTTTTTGGAACAAGGAGTTAATGCCGTAGTGGTCAACCACGAACACCTTGTACAAGAAGCTGATTTTAGTAAGTTGGAGACGAATAATCAGTTTGTGACGTATTGTCTTGGGAACTTTCTAGGGGGAGCGGGGGTGTACTATCCTCCCTTTAATCAACAAATCGAGTACTCGGTTGTGTTACATATGTATGTCGACGAAGATACGAAGCACATCCGTTGTGCTTTTTCGCCGTTGAAAACGGTTCAAACTGGGGACGGAAAATTTAGAGTCGTTCCTGTGTTCGAGCTTATTTCAGAATGTCAAGATGAGAAAGAAAAGAACAAACTCATTGCCGATAATCTCCTCGTCTATAATCGATTTATGAATACAGAGAAAGAGAGCGTTGAGATTGCGCTAGAGTATCCTTGCGAGAAATAACGACGAAGATATTGACGACTTGGAATAGATAGAAACAGTAAGAGACCAAATGAAAAAGAAAATTACATTTATTGGAGATATGCTCTGTACGCCTCAGATTATGCAAAGAAGTGAGAAACCTGAGGGAGGATGGGATTTCGACAGTATTTTTATTGGACCTAAGCGCGTATTTGCTGATTCAGATCTTGTTATCGGGAACCTAGAAACGCCAATTGCAGGGGTGGAAAGCGGTTTTACGAAACGTATTTTTTCGTTTAACGCTCCGGTTGAGTATGCGCAAGCCGTAAAAAATATGGGGGTGGGGTTTGTCTCGACGGCGAATAATCATACCAATGATCGCGGAGTGAAGGGAATAAAAGGTACTTGTAAGAATCTTCAGGCGATTGGATTGCGTTATTCTGGAACGCATATGTCCTGTTTTGAACGACATGGCCAAATTATCGATGTAGGTGGGGTGCGCATTGGCGTCATGTGCTATGCTTCACATACGAATAAATTATTAGACACTCCTTTCCGTATTGATTTCTTACAAGATAGAAAACCAATATTTCTTTTTCAACATAGTATTAAGTCCGTCCTCAAAACATGTAAGACGAGCATTTCTAGAATACTCTTAACTCTTAGAGGAAAAAAATACGATAAGTTCGCTGAACCGGCGCCAAAGTTTCGTGTGACGCCTGGTACTCCACACGATTGTGATATGTCGCCAAGAAGATACAATACGAAAGGTCGTAAACGTCAAATCGTTAAAGAAATTGCGCGTATGCGCAATGAGGGCGCGGAAATTATCGTTATGTACGCGCATGCCGGAGGACAATACAATGTCAAACCGGAGAAAGCCGTCGTTGAGTACGCAAATTGGTTGCTTGACCAAGGCGTCAACGCGGTCGTAATTAACCATGAACATCTTGTGCAAGAAGCTGATTTCAGTAAGTTGAGTGAAAAGAATCAATTTATCGCGTACTGTCTTGGTAACTTTTTGGCAGGTTCGGGGGTTATTGCGCCACCAATGGGGAAGTTGAGCGAATACTCTGCGATGACGCATATGTATGTCGATGAAGAAACAAAGCGTATTCGTTGTACCGTTGGCTTTTTAAAGACAGGATTAGACTCCGAAGGACGCTTCATTGTTATGCCGGTGTATGAACTTATCAAAGCTTGTCGAGACGAAGAAGAGAAAGCAAGATTAGTCGCAGATAACCTGAAGTTATATAATATCTTTATGAAAACTGAGAAGACTTTCGTCGAGAACTTGAAGGAGTATCCTTGCGAAGGGTAGTTTGTTCGAGTTGTTTGTGAGTACGAAATAAAAGCCGAACGAAGTGTTACGTTCGGCTTTTTTATGTACTAAGCCTTCAGTTCGATTTCTTCAATTCTTGTAGAGCTTTGTAGAAACGTTTACCTTGTTCGATTTGACTTGCGCGGTCAAAGTGAACGTTGTCTGGATTAAGCTTTACCCCCTCTGCGGAAACAAAAGCAGCCGGAGAGAGTTCATCTACGACTTGTAACTGTGCGTCGCGAATAGCGTCATAGCCTTTAGAAGGTTTATAGGGAAAGAGTTCGCCGACTAAAATAGGAACGTCGGACGCGTCAAATTCTTCACGAAAGCGTTTAAATAGCATTGCTAATTTTGCCGCATGAGTTGCTGCTTTTTCAACACTAGCGTCGGCTTCGCCTTGACGCCAGAGTATCGCTTCGAGTGTTCCGTCTTGGAGAGCACGCTTTGTTCGGATAAGCGCGTCGTCAAAGGGGTAGGATTTTGTTTGTTCAAAATAGACGTCGGGGAGCCAATGGTCAATTGAGGAACCTCCGCAGGAGGTAGGGACGAGCCCAACCGCAATATTGGGATCGGCGTCGACCATTTCTTTGGCGAAGGATCTTCCAGGGCATACGCCGGCGTTGGATTTATCGTAATGAATAGGATCGACAGCAGGAACCCAATTTCCTGTTTTGTCGAGCATATAGACGCGCGGAATAGGAATTTTGTCTTCATCTTGAACGAAACCGCGTCCAGCCATGTTGGATTGACCTGCAAGAACTACGATTTTAAAGTTTTCTTTCGTGGGAAGTTGTATTTCTGAGTCAGCGGCTTGTAGTGACGAACATATGAAGCAAAATAAATAACTAAATGCGGTTCTGATAATTGCGGATGTAAACGAGCGAATGGGCATAATGCGATCTCCCTATGTGGATGAGATAATTAGTAATATACGAGATTTTAGCAAAACTTTGGCTCAGTACAATAATATGTCTTTTTATACCTAATAAAAGGATTAGTTTTTGTGGTTTTGTATCTGTTTTTTCGAAAATGAATTGATAGTGAGCATGACGCCTTATATAATATGAAGAGCGCTGTTGCGTTGAGGTTTTACTCTTTCAACCGCGTTGATATTCAAGGAGACAGCATGACTGGAAAAATTTTTTCATTAACATTGACAACTTTGTTAAGCTTATCTATGTTGAGCGTTAGTAACGTTTTTTCGCAAGATGTTATTGAGCTTTGGCCTGGTTTGGCTCCCGGTGAAGCAGTACGCGAAGCGAATGTTGAGACGGGTAATGGATATTCTCCTGCTACGGTAGTTGCTACGCCAAAACTTGAAATATATAAACCGGAAAAACAGACTTCTGACACATGTATTATGGTGTTTCCGGGCGGTGGTTTCAATGTCTGCTTCTATCACAATGAAGGTGAAGAAGTAGCTAAATATTGGACGGATCGTGGTTATGTTACTGCAGTGTTGATTTATCGTGTTCCTCGTCCTAAAACAGGGCCTGTCTACAAGTCTGCGTTACAAGACGCCCAACGCGCGGTTCGTTACATGCGTGCGAATGCGGGGAAGTATGGCGTCGATCCTAATAAGATTGGAGCGCAGGGGTTTTCTGCCGGTAGTTGCTTAACGATGTACACCGCCGTCAACTCAATGACAGATTCTTACGAACCTATTGACGAAATCGATAAATTGCCCGCAAACCTAGCCTTTGCAATTCCTGTTTACCCCGCGTATATGTTGGATGATGGTGTGGCTGATCCTAACGTTAATCGCGGGGAAGGCGCCTCGCTTGTTGAAGATCTTAATTTTGACGAGCAGACCCCGCCGATGTGCTTGATTCATGGTGATGCGGATATTTATTCTTCACTTGGTTCTGTTGAGATTTACAAGCGTCTTCGTAAGATGAATATTTCTGCTGAATTGCATATCTTCTCGGGTGCGCCTCACGGGTTTATGTTCTGGGACGATCTTCCAAATGCACAAACGTGGCAAGATCGTTGTTATGCATGGTTGAAGAAAATGGGGTTTTAAGCCGATGACGTCGACTGCTTGGCGCTTGATTCTCCTAGGTTTGGTTCTTGCGTGTATTTCTGGCGTTAATGTGTCGGTGGCGCAGGAATGTGAGCGCGTAGATTTATGGGAAGGTTACGCGCCTGGTGAGACTGTACGCGAGAAGAATATTGAGAACCCGGTAGGGTATGCCGATCGAGTGACGACCCCGTATCTTTTGATCTATCGTCCGGAGAAGCAGACTTCCAATACTTGCGTATTATGCCTTCCAGGCGGTGGATTTAATAATTGTTACTATGGGCCGGAAGGAACGCCGAATGCGGAGTTTTGGAACTCGACCGGTCGCGTGGCTGCCGTGTTGGTCTATCGCGTTCCACGTCCTGAAGGAAAACCTATATATTGGCTTGCGTTACAAGACGCGCAACGCGCGGTGCGCTATCTGCGTATGAACGCAGCAAAGTACGGGATCGATCCGAATAAGATAGGCGTCCAAGGTTATTCCGCAGGAGGATGTTTGGCATTGTATGTCGCTTTAAATTCGACGATGGATACATATGAACCCTGTGACGAACTTGACAAGGTTTCGAAACAAGTCGCTTTTGCTATTCCGGTTTATCCTGCATTTATTTTAGATGATGGAGCTGATGGACCTAATGTGAACAAAGGTGAAGGAGCAAAGATACTAGACGACTTTTGGTTCGATTCACAAACACCTCCAATGTGTTTAATGCATGGCGATTCAGACGTCTATTCGCCAGTCGGTTCAATCGAGGTGTATAAAAAGCTACGTAAAATGAACGTTTCATGTGAACTTCATATTTTTTCCGGCGCTGTTCATGGATTCTATAACTGGATACCGTTAGAAAACGCAAAGAGTTGGCGTGAACGTTGCGAGGCGTGGTTGACGAAGATTGGATATTGAGACACGATGCGTCGAGTTGTATTGAATATTACTGCATTATTCCTTTTGGGGATAAGTGTGTTCAGCATGAATGTGTTGTACGCGCAAGGGATAGAGCGAGTTGAACTTTGGCCTGGGTTAGCTCCGGGGGAAACAAGGCGCGAGGCAGATGTGGAGCGTGCGCCTGGTCAAGCCGATCAAGTTACAAATCCGTATTTATTGATCTATCGTCCGGAGAAGCAGACTTCCGATACTTGTATACTGTATCTTCCGGGCGGTGCATTTGAGTATTGCCATTATGAGATCGAAAGCGCGCCTTGTAGGGAGTACTGGCTTTCGACTGGACGAACTGTGGCGGTATTAGTTTATCGCGTGCCTAGGCCGGAAGGAAAGCCTGTCTATTGGAAGGCTTTTCAGGACGCTCAACGGGCTGTGCGTGTTCTTCGTGCAAACGCTAAGAAATATAGTATCGATCCTGAGAAGATAGGCGTACAAGGGAATTCTGCGGGAGGATGTTTAGCCTTGTATGTAGCGACGAACTCTATGCAGCAGGTGTACGAACCTGTGGACGAATTAGATATCGTCTCGGCAAAAGTTGCATTTGCGATGCCTATTTATCCAGCTTATGTTTTGGACGATGGCGCTCAAGGACCTAATACCAAAAAAGGCGAGGGGGCGAAGATGTTGGACGATTTCTTGTTTGACTCACAAACGCCTCCTATGTGTCTGTTACACGGGGACGCAGACGTCTATTCTTCGGTCGGTTCAGTCGAAGTGTATAAGAAACTCCGTAAGTTGAATATACCTTGTGAGTTGCATATTTTTACAGGGGCGCCACACGGATTCTTCAGTTGGTTCAATATGGAAAACGCTAATAGTTGGCGTGAACGTAGTGACGCTTGGTTGACGAAAATGGGATTTTAAACGCACTAGAATATTTTTTGCATAGCGTTTTGGGAAAATATGATCTTAGGATCTTAGGTAATTGAAAGGTAATTGATGATTAGAATTACGCGTTTCCTTGTTAAGGTTTTGGCGCTCAGCATTGTTGCTTGTAGCTTTAGTACGGTTTCTGCTCAAACAGTCTCGCTGTCGACGCTTCTTGACGAGATGACTGACCGTGATGCGATTACGCAAGTGCAGAACTATACTGTCAAACAGGCGAGTAGTTATGATCGTGCGGCGAAAAGTCCCGAGGAAAATTGGTTTGCTAACGGCGATGCTTCGCAATTTCTCCGCGTTGAGAAGAATGGAGATCGTGAAGAATCTGTACTGATGGAAGCTGAGGGACCCGGCGCAATAGTACGTTGGTGGATCACGGCGCCGCATTACAAGAATAACTTCTACGTTTATATTGACGGGTCGACTGAACCTGTAATCAGCGGTAACGTGGGCGACGTGATTGGCGGTGGTCAACTGACGAGTGAACCGCTTTCGGCGGAACGTGCCCGTGGTCGTAATCTCTATCTGCCGATTCCTTATGCAAAGAGTATCAAAGTAACTTGTGATAATATGCAAGAACAAGGGAATCTTTATTATCAGATCAACTACCGTACTTATGAAGCAGGGGTTGAGGTCGAATCGTTTACGCAAGACGGTTTGAACGCTTTGAAAGATAAGATTGACGCGACGAACAAGATTTTACTTGATCCAAGTTCTAATGCGCAAGTTGCGGAACGTCAAGGTTATAAACGTCATATTTCTTCTGATATGATGGAAGGACTTTTTGACGCTTTCCGTATCAAGGGCCCCGGCGCTATTACCGAAATTGATGTTAAATTGTCTGCTGAAGATATGGCGGCTGCTTCTCGAAATGTTGCTATTTGCATTACTTTTGATGGGGAAGAGACCGTTTGGTGTCCGGTTGGTGAATTTTTCGGTTCAGGTGTTGGCGTCAACGCTTATAAATCTTGGTATACGGAAGTTTTGGAAGATGGTACGATGAAGGCGTTTTGGAGAATGCCTTATCAACAAGAAGCTCGTGTTTCGTTTGTGAATTACGGTAGTGAAGACGTTGACGTCGATTATGCCGTTTACTATACAAAGCGTCCTTGGACTGAAAAATCAATGTATTTCCATGCGAATTGGCGGCAAGAACGCGAGATTGAAACAGTTAGTGGTAACGGTACAAAGGATTGGAACTACAACGCGATTGACGGTTCTGGGATTTACGTTGGCGACGTTTTATCCGTAGTCAATAACGTTGCCGGTTGGTGGGGGGAAGGTGATGAAAAGATCTATGTTGACGGTGAAACGTTCCCCTCGCATTTCGGTACTGGTACTGAAGACTATTATGGTTATGCGTGGTGTACGCCCGAGTTCTTTGAAGATCCTTTCCATGCTCAACCACGTGCGCAAGGTCCTGGAAACTTTGGTAATACGACGAATCTGCGTTTTCGTTCTTTAGATGGTGTTCCCTTCAAGAAAGATTTCCGCTTCGATATGGAGATTTGGCATTGGGAAGCGACGACGGTCGACTATGCTGTTGCGACCTTCTGGTACGGACTTCCTGGCGCTAAGATTCAGGAGGGAGTGGGACCTGACCGCGAGGTGCTTGAAGACGAGGCCGCTGAATCGGTTGATTATAGTAAGAAGTTTTCTTTCAAACTTGATAACTTTGAAGCTGAGGAATTTTCCGGTGGAGAACTGAGCCCGCAGAACATGGATGGATTCGTTAAAGAAGGCAAGGAAACCTGGAAAAATGGTAAGCAACTCTGGTGGCGCGGTGGTAAAGACGGCGATAAGCTCGTAATTAACATTTCCGATATTCCGGAAGGTAAGACGACTCTCGTTCTTGGCGTTACCGTTGCGAAGGATTATTGTTGCGCGCAATTCTCGTTAAATGGTAAGAAGATCGGTAAAGGCCTCGATTTCTATTATCCGGAAGTTGAACATCGTACCGCTAAAATTTCCGTACCTGCGACTCAAGCCGGAGAAGGCGTTCTTGAAGTTGAACTCATTGGTAAGAATCCGAAATCGATTGGCTCGATGTTTGGTATTGATTCTATCTCTTGGGAATAATTCTTACCGAGGATAGTTATAAGCGACTTAGGTTGTTTTAATATAAAGGCCGTGAGATACTATAATGGTATTGAGCGGTCTTTTTTCGTATGTATTATGATTTAGCACATACGAAAAATTTTTTTGAGTAACAATTAACGTAAAGCGTTAATGGCAACTCTAATGATAACAAAGGGAAAAAGGCTTGAAAGAGATGTTAAAGAATAGTGTGATTATATTGAAACTTGACACATATCCCAGTTTAAAGAATAGGGGATAATTTTCTTTGGGCGCTTCTAGATTGATTGAAAGTATTATAACTAAGTCTGTGTATATTATGCTTTATCAAGGGAATCTTGTTGCGAGCTTTAAACAACCTGTTTGTGAAAGCATGCAAGACATGGTGAACGGAACACGAGAGAGTTTGTAGACTTTTGGTGTAGTGGAAATAATATGGTAAAGTTATATGCTGAAAGTATTACTTATTTGAATAACAGGCGGATACGTTTACAAACATATCCGCCTGTTTGGTTGACGTCGAACAAACCAATTTATTCTTGGAGTTAGCAACGGAAGGATGTAACCTGGAGTAATTCGATTTCAGGCGTTAAGAATCCTTCTTTGGGTTCCTCTATCTTAGAATAGTCTGTGGAGAGATACTTCTTATTATCGTCGACAAAGACGGTAACAACAGTAGACTTCTCTGCAAGTTCTTCCGGTTCTTGATTGAGGATTTTTAAGGCTCCAAGGAAGTTACCGCCGGCGGAGATTCCAACCCCAAGACCAAGGTTACGCGAGAGGGCTTGCGCTGCTAAAATTGCGTCGCCGTCGTCGACATTAACGACACTATCAAGTTCATTCAATTTTAAAATCGACGGGATGAACTCATCAGAGATGCCTTGAATGCGGTGGAAACCGATCTTGTAACCAGTGGAGAGAGTCGGAGAACTCGACGGCTCCAAAGGATGAATCTTACAGTCGGGGAAAAGTTTACGCAAGAAACGACCGCATCCCATTACAGTGCCGCCTGTGCCGACTCCGGCAACAAACGCGTCAGCACGACGACCTTGACGCGCTAACTGAACGGCAATCTCAGGCCCTGTGCTGAAGTAGTGCGCTTCACTGTTGTCTTCGTTATCGAATTGACGCGGCAGAAAGACTCCGTCTGGGTCGTCTTGTTTCATCTTTTCCGCTAATGCGATGGAACCTTTGAACCCGCCCTCCTCTTTAGAAACGAGACGCACATCGGCTCCGTACGCTTTCATTAAATTGATGCGTTCAATAGACATCCAATCGGGAAGATAAATTACGACGGGGCAACCGAGGACTCGACCAAACGCGGAGAAGGCAACTCCCGTATTTCCGCTTGTAGCTTCGGCAATCGTCATACCCGGTTTGAGTTCTCCGCTTTGCAACGCCTTGCGCATTATGTGCATTGCCATGCGGTCTTTGATCGAACCGGTCAGATTAAGATACTCCGCTTTAGCGAAGATCGTTCTCGGCTTGCCGCGCCAAAGTAGATCAATTTTAAGTAAAGGCGTCGAGCCGACTAGCCCTTCGAGTCCGGCTAAGCGTTGTAACAGATCCATCATCCTCTCTCGATCGTTAATCGTGTACTATTGATTCGTGCGCCTTCGGCGACGTCATAAAATTATGCTACGACTATATCGGCATAAGCGACACGAATCTTCAATAAATCGACTTAGTTTCGAACAATCATTCGCCTTCAAAGATAACGGGGGCGTAAACAGGCATTGGAGCCAACGCTTCACGACCTTTGAGGTCGACTAGTTCAATAATGAACGCGGCGCCAACGCAAATACCGCCTTGTTTTTCAATCAGGTTGCGACAAGCTTTGATTGTTCCACCTGTTGCGAGTAAGTCGTCTAAGAGTAAAATACGTTCGCCAGGTTTGATGGAGTCGACGTGCATTTCGATCGTATTTGTGCCGTATTCTAACTCGTATTCTTCACGAACGACGTCAAACGGAAGTTTGCCGGGTTTGCGCATAAGCGTCAAACCGACGTTGAGTTCATACGCCAAGGGGGCTCCGAAGATGAAACCACGAGCTTCTGGGACTGCTATTTTGTCGAATGGTCCAAACGGTTTAACGCCTTCTTTTAAAGCGTCAATAGCCTGATGAAGGCCGTCTTTATCTTCGATCAACGGGACGATATCACGGAAGATAATACCAGGTTTGGGGAAATCGGGAATTGAACGAACATAATCGATAAGCGACTTCATTTAATTACCTAATAGGGCGCTGTAAAATGTGTAAAAGTGATATGAAGATACAATATAATACTCAAAAGAGTTCGGGGACGGCTTCGCGTAATACAGATTCCGCTACGGCGCCTTGACGAAGTATGTCGGCGCGATTACCGTCAATTTTAATGACGGTAGACGGTTCGCCAATGCGCGCCTCGCCGTCGTCGACGATGAGGTCGGGCATTGCCCCCAATGCGTCGCGAGCTTCGAGCGCTGATTTTGCGGGCGTTTTACCTGTCAGATTGGCGCTTGTAAGAGCGATAGGCGCGTCAAGTTTACGTAAGACCTGTAATAAGAATTCATGTTGTGGGACGCGAAACCCGACAAAACTTTCCGGACGAATTGCGTCAAGAGAAGTCTGAGGTAAGGTGTTCAATTCAGATGCAATTGAATCTGCTTTCAGCACGAGAGTAATAGGGCCGGGCCAAAAACGCTCGGCAAGGTTTAGCGCCAACGGTGAAACTTCGGGAGCATAGCGGCTTAATACGTCGGCGCCTGCAATTGCAATTGACATGGCGTGACCTGCTCGACGCCCCTTACGAACGCACAAACGTTCGATTGCGGCAGCGTTGGAAACTAATGCTGCTAAACCGTAGACTGTTTCGGTTGGAAAAACAACTAGCTTACCTTCACGTAATGCTGAGACGCTTCGACTTACGACAGGCAAGAGGTCGACACAACCTTGTAACGACGCTATTTCCGGTTCCATATTGCCGATCCATACTCTATCAAATCGCGTCCTGAGAGCATCGCAACGCTCATAAAAAAGACGCAAACCTCTGTAATGATAACAAAAAAAACGACGTTGACAAGAACGACGCTCATTTGTATCATCGTCAAAAGAGTGTTAGGCTTTGAAGTTTTACTCATAGACGGCGTGCGGATTGTTCTTTATTACCGTCGAGAGGGAAGCTTCTCGTAGTTGTGGACATTAGTGCAAGATGCGCGCAACGATTCAGGTTGCGCTAAGGCAAGGAGCGCCTTATTTTGAAGTTTGTCACGTCGCCATTATCTTTCCTTTGGCCGGGGTTCAGCGGGGTTGCCCGTTATGGACTTTGGAGTCAATTGGCGATTGCTTTGTGTTTTGGCGTTGCTTGTCAAATTGTCTTGTCACTTAATTTTCTGTGGTGTGATTTTCTTTCTGCCTTTTTCAAGAACTCGCTTTATGTCGGTTTGTTGATAACTTGGCTATTTCTAAATATTGTGGCGGGAACTAAGCTGAAAAGATACGAGAAGATGCGTAAGAGCGACTCCAAAGGTGAATCGTTTCAAGAGGCGCAGACCTATTATCTCAAAGGGCTTTGGTTTGAGGCAGAGTGTTGTCTTAAGGATATTTTGAAGCGTAATCCATTTGACGCGGACGCGCTTCTAATGCTTGCTACGCTTTATCGGCATGTAAAGCGATATTCAGAAGCGATACGTGTGTTGGCGGAATTGGAAAAACTTGACGCTGCGTATCGATGGGAATATGAGATTTTATTTGAGAAACGCGCAATTAAAGAAGAACGTGAAGCTTTGGAAGAAACGAGCGAAAACGAAGAACAACCGGTAGAACCAATCAAGACTGAAGAAGTTGAAGTTGATACGGACATACAAAGCGAAGATATTATTCATGCCGATTTTGAACGCTTGGATGAAAAAGAAAGTGAACCTTTGAGAAGGTGCGCTTAAGAAAATAAGAATCAAAAAGAAGCCGAGACATGAACCTTGTTCTTATCCCGGCTTTAAATTTATCTCGACGGATAATTATTAGAAGAGGAAGAGCATTTCCTGATACTTCGGTAAAGGCCACTTACGGTCGTCTACGAGAGTCTCAAGTTTATCTACTGCTTGACGTAGTTCGCGAGTCGTTTCGATAAAGAGCGCGCAGTTTTCAACGTCAACGCTTTCGATCTTATCAAGCTCGTCGATCTTGGTTTGTACTTGATCGATAAGTTCGCCGATCTGGCGCGCTTGCTTTTCCACTGTTGCCAAACCGGCGGTGACGCCAGATTCGTGAATGTTTTTCAGCATGGCGACAAGACCACCGTATTCTTCCAAGGCGACCGGTAGAATGGTGTTTTGAGCCATAGTGCTCGAAACTTCACCTTCAATTTGAATCTTGTGAAGATATTCTTCGACAACGATCTCGTAACGCGATTCCAATTCGATGGAAGTGAAGACGCCGTATTTCTCAAAAAGTTGATGATTACGAGGGTCAAGTAACGGCGTCAGCGCTTGTAGGGACGTTTGTAAGTTCGGTAAACCGCGCTTTTTCGCCTCGACAAGCCATTCCTTGCTGTAATTATTACCGTTAAAAATGATTCGCTTATGCGTTGAGACGAGTTCTGATAGTAGTTTCTGCAATTCTTCGTCGAACGCTTTTTTATCGTTGACAAAATGTTCAAGTCGGTCGGATATATAGTCGAGCGATTCTGCGGCGGCAACGTTCATGAATGTGTTGAAGTCGGCGCAGGATTGACTCGAGCCGCAAGCGCGAAATTCGAATTTATTTCCCGTGAACGCGAACGGACTTGTACGATTGCGATCGCTGTCGTCGCTCTTGAAGCGCGGGGTAGTGGCAACGCCAACTTGCATCTGACGTGCTTGGGTGTGATATTCCTCAAAGACGCCGTCTTCGACTTGTTGAAGCGTTTCAGTGAGGCGTTCACCAAGGTACATTGAAACGATAGCGGGTGGCGCTTCATTGGCCCCGAGTCGATAGTCGTTACCAACCGTAACGGTTGAACAGCGAAGAAGGTCGCCATGAAGATCGACTGCACGAACGATTGCAAGTAAGAATGCTAAGAAAATAGGGTTACGTCGAGGGTCGTCGCCGGGATCAAGAAGGTTCTTGTTCCCATACATGACCGACCAGTTGTTGTGTTTTCCCGAGCCATTGACGCCTGTGAACGGTTTTTCGTGTAATAAACAGATGAGCCCGTTCTTTTGTGCGACTCGTCGCAGGAGTTCCATCGTCAACATATTATGGTCGACGGCAAGGTTGAGTTCCTCGAAGGTCGGCGCTAATTCGAATTGCGCCGGCGCGACCTCATTATGACGTGTTTTTGCAGGAATTCCCAAACGCCAGAGTTCTTCTTCAACTTCAGCCATGAAGTTAAGAATACGTGGCTTAATGGAACCGAAGTAATGATCTTCAAGTTGTTGATGTTTCGCAGGAGCAGACCCAAAGAGCGTTCTACCGGTTTGAACGAGGTCAGGACGATGTAGGTAAAATTCACGATCGACGAGGAAGTACTCTTGTTCAGCGCCGAGGGTGATCGTCATGTGATTTTCCGGAACATTGAAACAGTCCATAAAGCGTTTGACTGATTTTTTCAACGTCTGGATCGAGCGCAGAAGCGGAATTTTTTTATCAAGTACTTCGCCGGTGTAAGAACAGAAGACCGACGGAATGCAAAGAGTGGCGCCGTGCGTGTTACGTTTTATGAAAGCAGGACTAGTGGGATCCCAGGCTGTGTAGCCGCGCGCTTCAAATGTACAACGTAGACCTCCGGACGGAAAACTAGACGCGTCGGGTTCGCTTTTTACAAGGTTGCGTCCCGAAAATGTCATAATTGCTTCGTCTTGTTCGTTGATTTCTAGGAACGCGTCATGTTTTTCCGCTGTTCCACCAGTCATTGGTTGGAACCAGTGCGTGAAGTGAGTGACCCCGCGAGAAATCGCCCAGTCCTTCATTGCGTGAGCAACTTCACCGGCAACATCAGGATCAAGTTTAGCGCCGTCTTGGATCGTCGCTAATAACTTTTGCGCGGCGCCGCGCGACATGTACTTGCGTATTGCAGCGGCATTGAAAACGTCTTTACCGTAATATTCGACTGGCGAACCTTTAGCATCCGGCGCCACGCCTAATTGGACAGGACGTTGCGCGATAGAATCTATCGCGTGATTACGATTCGAAACGCTCATTGAGCTCCAACTCCTAGATCGTTTAATTTGAGCTAATACACGGTCGTTTACCGTCGTAGCGCGTTTTTTCTATCGCACGAAACGGTACTGAGAACTAGTCGTTCACTTTTACTTATATTGTAACGCTTGCTCATAATTCTTCAAGGCGAGTAAACATATAAAAAACGCTCGTTCACATTTTGTAAACGAGCGTTTTAACGATATGACTGCGGTTACGCGAAAACTAGATTCAGTTGTTTTCGTGCATCATCTTACGAAGGATCGGAGAGATCATAAAGACGATAACGCCGGCAACCATCGGAGCAAGCGTCAAGATCAGGAAGAAGTCTGCCAGACCGCCGTTCTTACTAAGCCAGAAGGAGACGGTGTTGGAACCGGAACCGAGGACGGCGGCAAGGTAACCGGAAAGGTAACCGGCAACAGCGCTGGAAAGGAACCAGATACCCATCAACAACGACGCGAAACGAGCCGGCGCCAGGCGAGAAACCATAGACAATCCGACCGGAGACAAACACAATTCACCCCAGGTGCAGAACAGATAGGTGAAGACCAACCAATAAGCTCCGGCGTTACCATTGGTGGATACCGATTGTAACGCGCCGCAGATCATGAACATAAACGCGACGGAAAGGAGGACGAGACCGATACCAAACTTGACGGGGGTAGACGGTTCAAGTTTGAAACGACGGAGGAATCCCCAGAGAAGGTTGAACAACGGCGCGAAAATGACGACGCCCAACGGGTTTACGGATTGATACCAAGTAGTTGGGAAAGTGTAAATTGCGGAGCTCTTATCGATGTTCTTCTTTTCATTGGCGAGAAATTCGGCTTGAATTTGCTTGCGGACGTCTTTTTCAACGCCCTCTTTAAGAGAGGCGACGATTTCTTCGTTAACGTCTTCAAATTTAGCAAGTTCTTCAGCAAGACGTTGTTCAATTTTTTCAGTAAGTTCGGCTTCCTCTTGTTTTGCGAGTTCATATGCCGCGGCGAATTCTTCAACATTGAGCTCGAGCGCGTCTTGACCTGCCTTCTTACGAGCGGCATTGGCTTTGTTGAGCGAAGAAGAGGCGGTTTCGAAAGCGGAACGTACCTTCGATAATGAGGCGTCAAAGAGTTCGTGTTTATCGGTTGCAAGCGTGGCTTCCAGTTCGTCGACACGGGACTCGGCTTGTTCGAATTCACGAGCATAGACGAGGTCTTTTAGTTCTTGTTTAACGTCGGCGACGCTTTCGTCAAACGCCTCGATCGCGTTGACGAGATTATAGAGTTCAGAACGAAGTTCGTTGTTAGCGATCTTGGCGTCCAGTTCGTCTTGATTCGGGAGGAAGCCGGGGATATTTTGACCAACAACAGAGGGAACTTGACGGTTCGTTTCTTTCTTTGCGAAGATATTAAGCGAGGTACCGGCTTGTTCGAAGACGGACCAGAACGCGATACAGAAGAACGTAAGCGTCAGGATAACGGCGATGCGATCGATCTCGACTTTAGTAAGTTTCGATTGAGGCGCTTTCGGGGTAGACGAAGCGGCTTGTTCTTTTACCTCGTTAGCGACAGGCTCGTTTTCGCTTTTCTTTTGGCGCATGCCAATCGGGCCGAGAAACTTAGGACGTAAAAGCGAATAAGTGGTCAAACCAAAGACCATGCCGATACAGGCGGTGAGGAACCCCCAGTGCCAGCTGATCTTTTCACCGATAGAACCGGCAACGAACGGAGCAAGAAGGGCGCCGACATTGATACCCATATAGAAAATATTAAAAGCGGAATCGCGTCGAGGGTCATTTTTTTCATAGAGTTCGCCGACCATGACGGAGATACAGGGCTTAAAGAACCCGTTACCGAGAGTGATCAGGAACAGACCAAGAATGAAGCACCAAAACGCGGAGGGCGCGCTTATTGGCGTGATCGTTGAAACGGCGCCTTGACGGAAGAATTCGGAATAGAAGAGGAAAAATTCTCCCAATGCCATTAGGCTACCGCCAAGGAGTACGGAGCGATGTTGACCAAGGAAACGGTCCGCAAGGAAGCCGCCAAGTAACGGGAAGAGGTAGACCAAGCCGGTAAACCAGCCGTATAACTTGTTTGCGTCTTCTTCTGACCAACCGAAACCGGGATTAGAGTCGGTCAGCGTTGAGATCAGGTAGAGTACGAGCAGTGCGCGCATACCGTAGTAGCAGAAGCGTTCCCACATTTCTGTCGTGAACAACGCCCAGAGTCCTACCGGGTGTCCCAAAAATTCCTTAGTTCGCACTTCGGTCAGCGAAGCGTATTTTTTGTTTGCCACTTGCGTTTCTCCGATAAATCCTCAATAAACGTGGTCGATAAGAACCTTGCCGGAACGATCCGGCTTATCGAACGCGATATCGAATCTATAAGTTTTGTGCAACGTCGTGAGCAGGGGGTATAAACAAAACTAAATGCTCGGAACGTATGCGGATTATTCGATAAGTTTCTATCGCGTCGCCTTATTTTAGTTTTTTCACGGCTTTTTGCAATTGCAATAAACCGTGAAATTAACCATTTTTTGTAATTTCTAACTTGCTCTGATTGTAATGATATTTACTATGAGTATCACTAATAATGTAACTATCTGATGATATATATGTGGTTAGAGATTGGATGAAGATGATGAAAAGAAAAATTTGTTTTCACCCCTTGACGATTCAGGTTTCTGTGGGATACTCTCCGTATCAAGTGTGCTTGATGAAATGAGCGATTAGTTCAGTTTGGTTAGAACGCCAGCTCGACAAGCTGGAGGTCATTGGTTCGAGTCCAATATCGCTCACTATATGGAGGCGTCGTTAATAGCGACGCCTTTTTTATTATCTCTATCTGTTTCTAATAAGGATGACCAAGTATGAGAGCGACTGTTTTAGTCGACGATATTTCCTCGAACACTTGCGTAGAGGCGGAACATGGTCTTTCTCTTTATCTCGAATCCAGAGGGAAACGTTTTCTTTTTGACGTCGGTTTATCCGACTTGTTTACTCGTAATGCCGTTACATTAAATTGCGATATTGAAAGCGTCGATAAATTGATCTTGTCGCATGGGCATTGCGATCATACCGGAGGTCTTTCTGCTTTTCTCGCACTTAATTCAAAAGCAAAGGTTTATATTACTCCAACGACGTTTCGGGCGTACTTTTCATTTCGGGAGAATGGACGATTTCAAAATATTGGGACGGAACGGTTTGATCTTATTCACGATCATTGTGAACGTTTTGAGATCAATAATGGCGTTATGGATATTGGTGAAGGTTTAACGCTCTTTTCCGATGTAGAAAACAACGTGCTATTTTCTGAAGCAAATAGAAATCTCTATGTCTGGGATGATAACGATGGTTCGGAGGTATTGTGTCGCGTAGGTGAATATGTTGCCCCTTGTGCTCGTATTGTTCACGATCGTTTCTTACATGAGCAGAATTTGATAGTGACGACCGAGCGTGGTAAACATATTCTTTTCGTTGGTTGCTCACATCGTGGAATCGTTAACATCCTGGATCGATGCGAAAATTTACTTGGAGTTTGGCCTGACGTTGTGGTTGGCGGATTTCATCTTATGATTCCAAGTCGTAACGAAATTGTTTCTTGTGAACAACTTGACTCAATAGCCCGGGCATTGGCTTTACGTCCTTGCAAATACTTAACTGGACATTGCGTTAGTCTAGAGGCTTTTGAACGCGTTAGGGTTACGTTGGGAGAACGTATCGCGCTTTTCAGAGCAGGAGACGTTTTAGAGTTTTAATGATGAGATTGAATTCGTTAAAAGGGATAAAATAAGAAAACTTTTTCTTAATTTTGATAACTCGACTATTGCAATTCAAGTTTTTTATATTAGCTTTAGTATGGGTCTTCGTTTGACTCGAAACTACATTAAATAGTCCATTGATAGCGACGCAACTTTTAGAGGGTGTCGCCATCGATCGGCGACGAGAAGAATTTTATATGTTGTCGTAACTAACGGCATATTTCATCTTAGGAGTTTTGTTATAATGTCCGATAAGGAAAACAAGTGTGGTTGTTGTCATTGCGACGCCCAACCGGAAGAGCAGACACGCCGTAGTTTCTGCCTTTCTGCTATTGGGATGGGCATGGGCGCTGCCGCGTTGGCAGTTCCCGCATATGCCGGCGCGCGTATGGCGCTGTATCCGTTGCAACAAGAAGGCCTTTCAGGTAAAGAATATCAATTGACGACTTACGACGCGCTCGACGAGACTCCGCGTCAATTTGTCGTCCTTGACAACGTTACCGATGCTTGGACCACTTCGCCAAATCAAACGATTGGAGTTGTTTATCTCAGTAAGAAGACGAATGAAGACGGTACGCCGGGCGTTGCCGCTTTCCAAACGGTTTGCCCTCATGCTGGTTGCCGTGTTAAGGTGGGGGCCACTAAGAATCCCGCCACCGGTGAGACTGAAACACTCTTTTATTGCCCTTGCCACGGCGACGTGTTCTATCTTAACGGCGATCGTGTTTTGCCGGAGAATTCTAAATCCGCTCGTTCGCTCGACTCCCTTGAAGCACGTGTCGACGAAGCCGGTAAGGTATATGTCAAATATCAAAACTTCCAACTTGGAACTTCCGAAAAGAAGCCTGTCTGAGCTTTACGGTAGACGGGTGGGTCTTCGAACGCGGCTTGGGGTTCGCGTTTTCTTGATATAAAACAATATAACGACGAAAATATTAATATGAACTTTTTTAAATGGTTAAACGAGCGGACCGGTTTTTGTACCGCGGCGAAGGCTGTCGCCGACCATAAGGTTCCCGCTAAAAAATGTTGTTGCCGTTTCATTCCGACGGCGTTGGTGTTTCTCTTCCTGCTTCAAGGTTTGACCGGTATCTTTTTGTGGGCATTTTACTCTCCTAGCGCGGTTACTGCGTGGGAAAGTGTCTTCTATATTCAATACGTGTTGCCTTGCGGTTGGTTGCTTCGTGGTATCCACCATTACTCTGCTCAGTTGTTTGTTCTACTGTCGGGGTTCTATCTTCTTGCAACTATCCTACATGGTTCGTATCGCCGCCCGCGTGAATTTGTATATTGGACGGGGTTGGTGATGTTCTTGTTCGCTTTGTGTAGCTGCTTGACCGGCGACTTGCTTCCTTGGTCACAATCCGGCTATTTTGCGACGATTACGCGTGTTTCGTTCTTACAGCTTCTGCCCGTTATTGGCGTTCCGCTTTATCAATTAGTCGTTGGCGGTCCCGATCCGCAGTTTGGTACGCTTACCCTTACGCGTTTCCTTTTCTTGCATGTTTGCGTTTTTGGTGGCGGCGGGTTTGTCGTGATGTGCTTCTGGAAGTACTTCGATATTCGTACCCGTAAATTACTGAGAACAGAACCTCGTTTTGAAAACGTCCATCAATGTGGACTTGCCTGCGCTTCTAAGACTCGTAAGCCGTTTTGGGGGAATGAAGCCGTGTTTACCGGTTTCGTTTGCTTGGCTGTTCTCGCTGCGGTTCTGGTGTTGGTCTTCCAACACTCCTTGACGAGCGGACAAATCGCAGAACGTGTTGAAACGTTGCCCGCACAAGCTTATCTTGGCGCTGAGTTGACCGCTCCGGTTGACGTCGCTACCTCCTACGACGCCGCGCGTCCCGAATGGTCGTTCCGAGCGTTGTATCATATGACGAAGCTTCCGATCTTCTCCAAGATCGGTATGGTTTACGCAATTTTTGGTGTTCCGCCATTCCTTCTCGCGTTGTTCTTCGCTATGCCTATTCTTGGCCGTATTAAGCCTCTGCATTATGTTTGCGTTGGCTTTACCGGTTTGATTTTTGTTGTTGTGTGCGTCTTTACGTATTTATCTTACTCCGATGACTACAAAGCTGCTTGGATTGGAGTAGATACTGTTAAGAGCGTTGAAGAAGAGGAAGCTGCCGAAGCTGCGGAGGAAGACGAACATCTTGCTCATTCGCTCGGTTTCCTTACTAGCGTTGCCGATGCGAAACGTTCTGCTGATCGCGCCGTCGAATTGGCTTTTGCTCCGACAGGTATCCCGAAGACTGGCGCTCTCGATTTGTTAAAGAACGACGCGTTCCTTCAAGGTCCCGTACTTTTCGAACAAAACTGTGCTAGTTGCCATAATTTCGTTCCTAAGAACGAAGGTATGGCGGTACCCGATTATGTTGAGATCGTTTGTCCCGAACCGACAGCGCCGAATCTCTACGGAGCTCATACGCCGGAATGGATCCGCGGTTTCACCAATGAAGAAACCCTTGCGGACGCCGACTGCTTTGGCAATACCGCGTTTGCGGAAAAGGGGACAATGATTGGGTTCATGAAAGGACGTGTTTTTGGTGGTTCTAAGCTTGAAGACGATTCTTTCATTATTAATGGCAATGGCTTAATTGCGAAAGTTATTGCTGCCGACGCTAGTCCGGCCTTCGATATTATGGAATCTGTTTTTGAAGATCTTTGTGATGACGATGATAATCTCGAAGTTCTGGGAAAGATTCTCAATGAAGACGGCGACTACGAAGACGATGAAGTTGAAGACGCCAAGAAAGCATATGCTGCTAAATTGGTCGAATTGATTAATGTGAAATTCGAAGACGAAGAGTTCCTTGCCGAACTTGAACCGAAGCTACCCGCCGCCGTTTTGAAGACGCTGAAAGATGTTTTGGTTGACATGGTTTCCAACGAAACCTACGCTGAACTGCTCTTCGATGAAGATAACGTTGAATTGGTTAAGGATGAAGATTACGACGAATTCCTCACGGATACTTATCTTGCAACGCTCAATGGTAATGATGAACCTATTGCCGTTGAAGATCAAAAGTATATTGATATGATTCGTCAATCTATCATCGACGCGTGTGATAGTGTAGCTGACATTCTTGCTGCGGAAGCGCAACTTAAATCGATTCGTCCGTTTGTTGACGGTAAATATCTTGGTTTGGCTGAAAACGCTTTGCCGGATATGGAATTCCTTACTTGTACTGAGTGTCATGCATTCTATGGAAAAGCTGAAAAGAACGATCACGCTTGCGATCTTCGTGGTTATATGAGTCGTGATTGGATCGCCGGTTTCATTGCCGATCCTACTGACATTAAGTACTATGGTAAGAATAACGATCGCATGCCGGCTTACTGTCCGACCGAAGGCGATAAGTTGATGACCGAACGCGAAGTTGAAATGCTTGCCGATTGGCTCAGTGGAGTCTGGTATCGCGCGCCTAAAGTTGAGAACTCGACTGTGTTCGGAACTTATGGCGCTGCCAAGACTGCCTCACAAGCTCTCGCTGTTCAACTTGCCGAAGCTGCCTCTGTTGAAGCTGCGGAAGAAGCTGAACTGAACGCGAAGATAGCCGAAGAAGTCGCTGCTCGTGAAGCGGAAGAAGCTGCGAAGGCTAAGGCTGCGAAGGAAAAGGCTGATTCTGCCGCGGAAGCGAAAGCGAAAAAAGAGGCGGACGAAAAAGCTGCGTTACAAAAAGATCTTGCGGCCGCAAAAGCCGCTTTGGAAAAGGCTAACGCCGACAACAAAGCTGCGCTTGAAAAGGCCGCCGCCGAAGGTGAGGCAGCTTTAGAACAAGCTAATACGGCCGCAAAAGCCGCGCTCGATAAAGCGACTGCGGAAGCAAAGGAAGTTGCTGCAAAAGCTGACGCCGCGCAAGCTGCGCTCGATAAGGTTACCGCTGACGCAAAAGACGCTGCTGAAAAAGCGTCCACTGCTGCCACGCAAGCTTCCGAGAACCTGGCAAAGGTTGTTGAAGAACGTGACGCCGCCAAGGCTGCCAACGATATGCTTCAATCGCAAGTTAGCGAGATCAAAGCGGCAGCTGAAAAGCAAGCTACCGACGCAAACGCTAAGTTGCAACAAACAGTTGCCGCGCAAAAAGCTGCCGAAGCACGTGTTGCTGAATTGAATGACGCGCTTCAACAAGTTCAAGCGCAAGCGAATGCTTCACGAGCTGAAATTGAAGCGCTTAAAGCTCAAATTGAAGCTCTTCAAACGCCTGCTGCAGAAACGGAATGATGTAAGCTCTCGACGCTGTATTCTAATGATTAACGACCGTATGGATACTTTCATACGGTCGTTTTTGTTTGGATTCTTGTTTGAATAGAGTTTAGACTAATACTGTTACGAGATATAGATACGGTTGATAATCGTACGATGCTGTCTAGGGAATCTGACTTTCTGTGGAAGTTGATAACAAAAAACTCCGCGTAGTGGTATTTACTACACGGAGCTGTCTTTTAAGAGTTCAAAAAGCTAGACGAAAAAGACTATTTTTGGAGTCCTTCGTCTTTGAGAACATTGGCAAGCGACCAGTGCGGAGGAAGTATTGCTCCCTTAACAACACAGGTGACGCCGTCACGGATCATACCAAATTCGAGTTCGGGCGTATTTTCAATTTTCATCGGATTGGTTATGACGACGTCGTTACCAATCTGACAATTTTTGTCGAGAATACAACTATCTATAATAGCGTGATCGCCGATGCCGACAGGAGGATTACCCTTAGCGATTTCAGCTTCGTCTTCACCTTGACTGGTGATGAAGTCTTGGCCCATGATAATCGAATTACGAATTACGCAATTGTCGCCAATACGACTTCTAATACCGATAATCGAATTTTCGATGACGGAACCTTCGCCGATTTGGCAACCATCCGCGATAAAACTGTGGCGAATAGAAGCCCCGTCAAAGCGACTAGCGGGTAGGTCGCGACGACGCGTGTACGTAGGTGTGTCGGACGGCGAAATCTCGAAAATAGGAGGATTTTTGACGAGACCGAGATTGGCCTCGTAGAACGCGCGAATCGTTCCGATATCTTCCCAGTAACCGTCGAAAAGATGAACGTGTACGTTTTTGGTTCGGATCGTTGCGGGGAAAACTTCCTTACCGAAATCTTTATAGTCGGTTTTGTCCAACGCTTCTTTCAACGTTTGTAAGTTAAAGAGGTAGACGCCCATATTAGCAAGATATTCACGTCCTTGCGGTTCGTAACCACATTCGCGTATGAAATCTTCACCGGCATAGACATGTTGCAGTTCTTCGTCGGTAGACGGCTTTTCTAGAAAACCGAGTACTTTGCCGTTTTCATCGATACGCATAATACCAAGCGCGCTAGCGTCCTTCTTAGCGACTGGAATCGAGGCGATCGTAACGTCAGCGTTGTTCTTTTCATGCGTCTCAATCATCTTTTGGAAATCCATGCGATAGAGTTGGTCGCCGGAAAGGATCAAGACGTAATCGACGTTACGTTGTTGAATGTATTTGAAGTTTTGGCGAACTGCGTCTGCCGTACCCTGATACCACGATTCACTTTCATTAGTTTGTTGCGCGGCGAGCATTTGTACAAAGCCGTGACCAAAAGAATCGAAACGGTAGGACTGGAGATGACGGTGAAGACTGTCGGAATTAAACTGGGTGATAACGTAAATCTTTGTGATTCCGCTATTGATACAGTTCGACATTGGAATATCGATAAGGCGATACTTTCCAGCAATAGGGACAGCCGGCTTCGCGCGCATTTTGGTAAGAGGATACAATCGCGTGCCACGACCGCCTCCAAGAATCAATGCAATAACGTTCTTTTTCATATCAATAATCCCTTAACAAATATTTCGTCATAGCGATCGCGCGTTACGTTACGATCGGTCTTTTATACAGTGGAAAAGCGTCGTTGTACGTTCAAAAAGTTACAACAACAATGATGCGCGTACATGAGTAAACGATTGTTTCTCTCGTACGCGTGGAATTCGACGATTCCAAGGAAACATTTCTACGAATTATACTCGACTTCTTTGAGAAAAGGAATAATAACTCTAGGAATTATAAAAAAATTTCCTCCTATTTCTCGTTTGTATGGAAATAGGAGGAATTGTTTTACTCATTTTCATGAAAACCGGGTTCGGTTACGATCATACCGTTGGTAACTCGAAGCCTTTGCGTTGTTCACGCTGCATGAACGAAGCGGCTTGGTCGTCGCCGACGATCGTTTCTTTTTCGTTGTCCCATTTGATGGTACGACCAAGGCGGGCCGAAATACCGCACAAATGACAGGCGTTCATTGCATAGGTATGGCTATCGACGTCGGAAGCCGGCGTACCGCCCTCGCGAATACAACGGAAGAAGTTCGCTTTATGCCATTCTACGGGCATGTTTTTATTGAGAGCTACATAATCTTCTTCTGTAATAGCGCTTTGACGATTTTCTTCGATCGGCTTACCGGTGACGCGTTCACGATCGACGAAGATGCGTCCATCGGTACCTTCGAAGAGAATACCATTGTAACTTTCGTTCTTGACGAACATATTCACGCCATTAGCAAACTTTGCGACGATATTGAAATTGACGGCTGTATTATAGCAGTCGGCAACCTTGGGGTAACCATTTTCATCGAGTTCGGAGGCATGAGTAACGTCGGAACCGTCGTATTCGATCGGCCCTTTACCGACGCCAAGTTGATCGAGCGCCCAGAGCGCACAGTCAATGTGGTGTGCGCCCCAGTCCGTCAATTGACCGCCTGAGTATTCATACCAGTAACGGAAAGTACCGTGTGTACGGCTAGCACGGTATTCAGTGTAAGGCGCTTGTCCCAAGAAGAAGTTCCAGTCGATATTTTCAGGAATGGTTTCGACGGGGAAGGGACCGCCTTTGGGGCCCGTGTTGAGGTGGACTGTAACGCGTTTGATACCGCCAAGAAGACCTTTACGAACCATTAATGTGGCTAACATGAAGTGATCTTTCATCAAGCGTTGTTGGGTGCCGACTTGAAAGACCTTGCCATATTTTGCGACCGCTTTACGGATGAGCTTGTTTTCTTCGATAGTCAATGTCAAAGGTTTTTGACAGAAGACGTGCTTACCGGCTTGGAGCGCCTCAATGGCGATCTTAACGTGCCAGTGGTCAGGAGTGGCGATTCCGACAACTTCGATATCATCGCGATCGAGTAGACGACGATAATCTTGCGTTACCATACATTCGTCAGGCTTTTTGACGACGCCCTCGTTATGGCGACAAGCTTCGGCACGATTAATATCGACGTCAGCGACGGCCACCATATCGCCAAATTCAGCAAGTTCGTGTGCGTCCCACGAACCCATACCGCCACAACCGATAAAACCGATTTTGAAACGTTCATTAGGAGAATCGGCGGAATATCCGCGTTGCAGCGGGGCAAATGTGGAGAACATTGCAAGAGGGGCTACGCTTGCGGCTTTTAGGAAGGAACGACGCGAGGTTTGAGTTGATGAAGACATTGGGACTCCTGTTCTAAGCGTGAGTGAATGTTTTCAAGGTGGTGAAGTGGCGAAAAGACGTCGAAAAGCATACGCCTTCGACGTCTCATAATGTACAGGTTGACGATCAACCTTTGACAACAAAGTTGATCATTTTACCCGGAATGACGATCTTCTTGACGATCGTTTTACCTTCGAGCGCTGCGGCGCATTTCGGAAACGCGATTGCGGCGGCTTCGATTGCGGCGGCGTCTGAATCGGCAGGAACTTCGATACAACCGCGCATTTTACCGTTGACTTGGATCGGAATTGTAACGGAGCTAGCTTTTAGCGCGCTTTCGTCGTAGTTCGGCCAAGGTTCATATGCAAGCGTTTTCTCCGCGCCGAGAATCGCCCAAAGTTCTTCTGCGATATGTGGCGCAAACGGAGAGAGGAGGAGAACGAAATCCTTCATTGCCGCTTTCGGACGGACTGTCTGACGGCTGAAGAAGTTCGTAAATTCCATCATACAGGCAATAGCAGTGTTATACGAAAGATTTTGAACGTCTTCTGTAACCTTCTTGATCGTCTTATGAAGTATTCGCTTTTGTTCTTCGTTAGCGTCGACGTCTTGAACGGCTTCGTTGAGGTCGTCAGAGTCGTGGTCGGCGGTGACGATCATGCGCCAGACACGATCGAGGAAGTTGCGAACGCCGTTAACGCCGTCTTGGTTCCAAGGTTTGACTGCTTCAAGCGGTCCCATGAACATTTCGTACAAGCGTAGCGAGTCGGCTCCATACTGGGCTACGACGTCGTCGGGATTAACGACATTACCGCGACTCTTCGACATTTTTTCAGACTTACCGACAACAACGATCGATTGATCGGACGCCAAGACGTAGTTATCGCCGCTCTTACCAATTTCTCTTTGTTCGAGTTTGATCGCCTTCAAAACCGAACCGTCAGCTTTGAGAACGCCGGCGCCTTGCTTATCGATATCGACGTCGCGGGCCGAGACCCATTGACCGGCTTCAGTTTGATAACCGGTGAATTCCATTTCACCGAGAATCATGCCCTGGTTGACAAGACGTTGGAACGGTTCTTTTGTGGAAACATAGCCGAAGTCGTATAAGACTTTGTGCCAAAAACGAGCGTAAAGAAGATGGAGAACTGCATGTTCAGCGCCTCCAATATACAAGTCAACCGGCCCCCACGCTTTTTCAATCTCAGGATCAACGAAGTTTTCGTTATTACGCGGATCGAGATAGCGGAGATAATACCAACAGGAGCCCGCCCATTGAGGCATCGTGTTCGTTTCGCGCTTGTATTTCTTACCGTTACGTTCGACGTAGAGCCAGGATTCCGGCGCGGACTCAAGAGGGGCCTCGGGGGAATGTTTATTGGCGTCAAACTCGAATCCTTCGGGTAAGTCGAGGGGGAGTTCAGATGGATCAAGCGGAACTACGACGCCGGTAGGTTCGTTGGCGTCGTTCAGCTCACGGAGGAGCGGGAAGGGTTCGCCCCAGAAGTGTTGACGACTGAAGAGCCAGTCTCGCAACTTATAATTGACCGTTTTACGACCAAGTCCAGCTTCCTCAAGTTTGGCCGATATAAGGGGTTTGAATTCCGCTGTCGGGGTTCCATCGTATTCGCCGCTGTTAACAGCGACGCCCTTTTCTGTGAATGGAACTTCGAGCTTAGCGACTTCGATTGGATCGTAGTCGGAACCGGGGGTGGGCGCGACGACTTGAGTGATCGGTAGGTCGAATTGTTTGGCGAATTCGAAGTCGCGCGTATCATGAGCGGGAACTGCCATGATTGCCCCCGTACCATAGGACGCCAAGACGTAGTCGGCGATCCAAATCGGGATTTGGCGACCGGTAATCGGATTCATAGCGTAGGAACCGGTGAAGACGCCGGTCTTTTCTTTCGCAAGTTCAGTACGGTCGAGGTCGGATTTTAAAGAGGCTTGCCGACGGTATTCTTCGACGACGGTTTTTTGTTCAGGCGTGGTAAGACTCTCGACAGCGGCATGTTCGGGAGCGATGACCATATAAGAAGCGCCGAAGAGGGTGTCAGGACGCGTGGTGAAAACGCGGAGTACATTTGCGGCAGGTTTACGCGTGAAACCACTTTGCTTACGCGATTCTTTCCAGGCTTCAAATTCTTCCGGGGCGCCGATGTAGAAATCGACTTCCGCACCTTCGCTCTTGCCGATCCAGTTGCGTTGTAACGCTTTGACGCTATCGGTCCAATTCAGGTCGGCAAGATCGTCAATAAGGCGGTCGGCATAAGCGGTGATTCGAAGCATCCATTGACGCAACGGCATTCTGACGACGGGATAACCGCCGCGTTCACTAACGCCCCCCACGACTTCTTCGTTTGCCAACACGGTGCCAAGTTCAGGACACCAGTTAACGGGAGCCTCGATTTGATAAGCCAGACGAGCGTCGTCAATGTATTGACGGACCGCTTCTTCGCCTTCCTCTTTGACGTCTTCCGGAATGGGAAGTTCGTCGATCGGACGAGCCTTTTTTTGGTCTTTATCGTACCATGCGTTAAAGAGAATGAGAAAGATACGTTGCGTCCAACGGAAATATTCGACGTCGGTTGTCGCAATCTCACGGTCCCAGTCATAGCTGAAACCAAGCATATGAAGTTGACGTCGGAAGTTGTCGATATTTTGTTTCGTCGTGATTCGAGGATGAATACCGGTCTTCTTGGCATGTTGTTCAGCGGGTAGCCCGAAAGCGTCCCATCCCATCGGGTGCATGACTGCATAACCGTTCATTCGCATGTAACGACAGTAAACGTCTGTCGCGGTATAACCCTCAGGGTGACCGACGTGAAGACCTTGCGCGCTCGGATACGGAAACATATCCAAGACGTAGGCTTTCTTGCCTTCCGAATTGTTAGGAAGATCGCTAGGAAGACGAGGTGCGGCAAAAGTTTTATTCGTTTCCCAATATTGACGCCATTTGGCTTCGACGACGGAAGGATTATATCTGGACATAATACTCGCAGGAATCGTTCAAGTAAGTTAAAAACTAACTGATACAGAACGCAATTACGCGTTTCACCATTTTCAAAATTATATAGGGAATTATTCTTTTTTCTAGTCTTTTACAATGAATTTGAAAAATAACGTTCTTTTGATTCGCTCTTTACGACAAGATGAAAAAATCCGAAGATCTCGAAAATATCGAAATCTTCGGATGCATAGCTGAATTTACGTTACTCGGTTTAAGTCGTGTAAATAACGTTACTAATTCTAGTGGTGAGGTCCGCCGTGCCCGGCATGAGCGCCTCCGAAAGAAGGCCCGTTACCGCCGTGTCCACCGTGACCTCCCAAAAATGAAGGTCCTGTATTACCGCCGTTAAACGACGGACCTACCGGACGACCGCTGCCAACTCCCATTGACGAGGAAAGTCCTTGGGGACGAACAGATTCGAGAAAACCGGTGGAAGGAGTAGGAAAGCTAGAGCGAGAACCGCGTTGTCCTGCGATATCAAGGCTTGAAGGACGAGGATCGGTCATGCGATTAGCGTTGATAGCCGCATGATTGGGCTGGAATGCTGAACCAGGGTTTTGAACAGAACCTGAGCCGCCTCGCATTGCGCGTGTCATCGCTTCTGTTGGACTATTGTTGTTTGGCGAGGAACCTCCGAACGTCCTAGCAATATCGGCACGCGCTTGACCGCGTACAGTAGAGTTTAACGGATCGGCTTGACCACGTATTGCCCGCGACATTGCTTCCGTTCCATCCAATGTCCTTGAAGTGAACGGTTCGACCACACGATTGGACGCTTGCGGATTACGGCGTGCGGGTAGATTCATCGCTGTGTCAATGGGGGAACGAGTTGTAGCGGGGGAAGCGCTCGCCTTACCGGCTGCTCCGAAAGAGAAGAGACCCGTGTTGCCCATTTCGCTTTGTTCGTCTTCCGCTAGGCGATTACCTGGTCTGGTCATACCGCCGTTACCACGACGATTACCCGTGTCTTGAGGTGTGCCGCGTCCAGGAACGTTAAGGTCCCCTTGTGGTGCGTTACGAAGGGAGGGCGCGTTTACTCCATGCGTTCCGACGTTCCCTTCCTGGCGCCCGCCGCGTTCGGCGTTATTACCGCGATTGGGAATTCCGGCGTTCCCGTCTTGACGTTCGCCGCGTTCGACGTTATTACCGCGATTGGGAATTCCGGCGTTCCCGTCTTGGCTGCCACCGCGCTCGGCGTTATTACCGCGATTGAGAATTCCTAAGTTTCCTTCCTGGCGTCCACCGCGACTGGATACGTTGTTGTCTCCGTCTTGACGTTCTTCACGATTGGAGGGGGTGGAGGGATTACCAAGAAAACCACCTGAACGACGGTTGGAATTTTGTTGGAACAGACGGTTGCCATTTCCTTGACCACCTTGTGTGCCGCCAAATCTACTCGGACGTGTTCCAAGAGCTCCGCCAATCATATCACCGATGCGACCGCCGGGACGAGCGTCGCCGGGGCGATAACTATCGCGTGAGCCAACGCCATTCTGGGGGGCAGAGGAACCTGTACGACGCCCATTAGAGTCACGAGGACCACCGGGTTCGCTAGGACGTCGATCGGAATTTTTGGACTCCGTTATTCCGATGGGACGACGCTCGGAGTGATTGGAATTTCCGGCGTCACTAGGACGACGTTCGGTGGTAGGGCGACGCCCAGGTTCGAAATGACCGTCATGGAAGTGATCGTGCCCGTGCCACGGTCGCGGAGCGGGATGAATATCTTCGTGCCTACCGTGCCAGATATGATCGAAGACAGGGTCATGCCAATGTCCTCGCGGATTGATGAAAATATCAATGCTCCACCAAGAGGAGTGGGGGCGGAAACCGGGATCCCAAGGTTGATACGGTCCCCAGTAACGGTTGTAACCAATGTAAAAATTGAAGCGTCCACCCCAGATAGAAATATCGATTCCTCCGACGCTAGGTGGATACCCCCATGGGCTCCAATACGGCCAAGGGGTGAATGGTTCGATCCAAACGCCAACCCAAGGACGATAGCTCCAAGCACGCGTACAGAATAGTTCCCAACTCGGACCGTAGTACACGGGTTGAACATAATATTCTTGAATAACGTCGTTATAGTAAGTATTGTTTTCATACTCAACGACATATTCTTGTACCGCCGAGTCGGTCAATGCGGGGGGAAGCGATGCTTCGGAAACGAGCGCCGAGTTTTCGTTGGTGTTACGTAGTTCTTCCGGCGCAGGTTGTAAGAATTCGTCTTGTAGAGGATGTTCGCCAAGCCAGAAAATTTTCCCTGTTTGGTCGTCAACGATCGCGGCTATTACATTCAGTTTACCGGAACGTACAAGTTCTTGAACGACGGTTGATTTCATTAAAATCGTTTCAAGTGATTGCCAAACGAGCGCTTCAGAAACGATGTTGGCAAGATCTGAACCGCGGAGATCGGGATAAGCTTCCTTGGTGCGCGCGATTGCAGGACCGACAAGGTTGTACATCTTCATTTCAGAAGTCGTAGTTCCGGAAGGGAACGACGTGACGCTAGAATTCGCTACCTTCGCGGATTCAGTCTTTGCACTCTGTTCTAACGCTTCGTAGTTACGAATAATAGTGGAGACGTCGTGACTTGGGTAGTGCCCCATCACAACGAGTAGAGGCGTTTGGAGATTGAGAACACCATATTCTACCGACGCAAGATCGTCGGAGGATATGGCTCCCGCCGTTACGCCTGAGAGATAGACGTCGTGGTCCGTGGTCTGCGTCAACGTTGTCGGGAGGACCGGCATGTCGAGACTATAGATGATTGTGGCAATCGGGTAACGATTTTCAGCCGTGGAAAGCTTAGGTAATTCACGGGCTTCAGCAGATTCCTCTTTTAAATAGCGCGCGTTACCAGCGACAAGTTGACGATATGCGTCGTCTGGAGAAAGAATCGTGTCGCCTGTGCTAGAAACAGGTTGGGCATTTTCAGACTCGGCGTATGTCGCAGTTACCCCGTCGGTAAAAACGACAGAATTCGATTCGTCGGTATCGAAAACGAGAGGAAGTTCGTCGTCTTGCGAATAGCACAACGGTATGGTGGAAAATGCGATTACTACCAGAAAAAACAACGTTTTCCAGTTTTGTAAACTCATACGTTTCATAGGAGCGCCTCCTAACGGAATTTTAAACGATTCGACGGCTTTGTAAAAAGACGGACGGGAAATCGAATAAATCTTTGCCATTGTCGTTCCAACAGGGCACAAGGGGACTAGCTTGAATCTAATTGTCCAATCATTAGATTAACCTAAAGTATGAAAAATCCACGGAATTTACAAAAAGATTCAAGTATTTTTAAAATTACCATTGACGGTTGTTCGGAAAAGCGAACATGGGAAGTTTTAACGTTAGGGACAAGTTGTTAATAGCATCTTAACTAGATTGGCGTTTCGCATATTTCAAGGCCAACAGGAGTAGCGTTGTCAATAAGGGGAAAGCTCTCATTGTAAGACGCTTGTATTTCCGATTCATATGTTCATAGTTCAATTTCTTAGTAGTAAAAAGGGGGGCGTTTTGTGGTTAGATGAGTTTGGCTTATAGGAAATGGCCTTGTTGAGATTAATCAATAATAAAAAGTTCGTTTCCATACGTTGATTATAAGGTTAGGACTTGAACAAAATATGGAACTCTTTAGAATAGAGGAGATTTTACCGTAATAGTGGAATCGCGATAAGCTTCGAGTATGTGTTTGCTCGCGGTATATGTCGAAAATGATGCTTTGAACATGTATTGTGCCTATATCTTGACGTTTGTTGAGGAGGGAACGAGAAATGTTCGGGCAAATGCTTAGGAGTAAATATGTCGAGCCCTCTTATCATCAGCGTATCCGGTCTTCGAGGGGAAATTGGCGTAACATTGACGCCGGAAGTCGCCATTCGTTACGCTTTGGCTTATTCAAAATCAGTAGAGTCGACTAAACCTTTTGTTATCGCTTATGATGGTCGTCGTTCCGGTTCTATGTTTGCCGACGTTATCTGCGCTGCCTTAAACGCAGTAGGGCGTTCTACGATCGACGCCGGCGTTGCTGCCACACCGACTGTTGGTATTCTTGTTAAACAGCATCAAGCCGCAGGTGGTATCCAAATTTCCGCAAGCCATAATCCTAAACAGTATAATGGTCTAAAATTGTTTTCGCCTGAGGGACGTGTTATCCCTAAGAAAGAAGGTGAAAAGGTCTTGAAGATCTATCAACAAGACGGTTCTTTGGACGATTGGGTCGAGGTGGATAAGCTTGGGGAACGTATCAAGGTTGAAGATTCGACACTTTCTCATATGGAGACGGTTTTGAAGACTGTCGACGTCGACTTGATCCGTTCAAAGAAGTTTCGCGTTCTGTTGGATTCCAATAACGCTTCCGGGAGTTTATTGGGAAAGCGTTTGTTAGAAGAGCTTGGGTGCGATGTTTGCCTACTTGGTGGAATACCGAACGGTGATTTTACTCATACCCCTGAGCCTACTGTCGATAACTTACAAAGTGTTTTTGAAAAGGTGGTAGAGGCGAAAGCTGCCATTGGTTTTTGTCAAGATCCTGATGCAGACCGTCTTGCGCTCGTTGATGAGAACGGGCGTTATATTGGCGAAGAATACACGACCGTGATTTGCGCTAAAAATAGACTGCAAAAAGCGCAGGCTAACGGTGAAGCCAAACCTTATAATCTCGTCGTCAACTGTGCTTCTAGCCGTATGTCTCTCGATATTGCTGAGGAATTTGGCGGGACATGTTTCCGTTCTCCTGTCGGTGAGGCAAATGTTGTCGATATGATGAAAGAGAAGAAGGCTATCTTTGGCGGCGAAGGGAATGGCGGTCCGATCGATCCCTCCGTTGGGTTTGTTCGTGATTCATTTGTTGGTATGGCGCAAGTTCTCGAATTTATGGCGCGTAACGAACAGCCACTTTCGGTCGTCGCGGATAATATCCAAGGTTATGCTATTGTGAAGCGTAAGGTTGGATTACCCGAAGGTGGTTTCCAAAAGATCGTCGATATTCTTTCGGAAGCTTATAAGAACGAAGAAAGAAATACCCAAGATGGGATTCGTATTGATTGGGCTGACGCATGGGTTTTGGCGCGTCCTAGTAATACTGAGCCGATTGCTCGCGTCATTGCCGAAGCTCCGACTGAAGAACGTGCTAATGCGTTATGTGATGACGTTGAGAGATTAATGGGACTGAAATAAATCTGTGAACGTTTGGACCGCGCCAACTAAAGGGGACTAAACGTTATGTCACGGTTTGCGAGACATTATCGTTTGAGAACGACTTCCTTTGTTCTCGTCGATGATAATTATAAATAACGCCTAATTTATAAACGGTTATATTATGAAAATAATGATTGGAAGCGATCACCACGGAATTGATACGCGTATGAATCTTGGTAGAGTCGTCGCTACGCTTGGACATGAAGTGATCGATTGTGGTCCTACGCCTGATAATCCACAGCCGATCGACTATCCTGATGTTGCAGTACCGATTGCACAAGCCGTATCAGAAGGAAAAGTTGATCGTGGAATTCTTATTTGCGGTACCGGTATCGGGATGAGCATAGCGGCGAATAAGTTCCCCGGTGTTCGTGCGGCGCCTGTTGTCGATGTTTTTTCGGCTGAGTTGAGTCGTAGACACAATGATCTCAATGTATTATGTCTTTCAGGCGATATGTTGGCCGAATCAACTATTAAGGAAGTGGTGAAGACGTGGCTCGAGACCAGTTTTTCTGGGGCAGATCGTCATCGACGACGATTAGAACGTCTCTCTGAGATTGAAAAAGAACAGATTCAACACAATCAAAAATGAGTTCTTTAAACGCGACTTAGTTTGGTATTGGCTAGGTTGCGTTTTTTATTTAAATATAATGGATTAGTGTATTCACGGAGGAACACATGGCACGGTTAAACTCATCAATGGAACGACAGATTACTGAAGCGGTTGTAGGAAATCTGTTAAAAGGAAAACGAGGAAAGAATAATGGTATTCTTTCCATCGTAACGGTGTTACTTGTCGCGTTTGGATTTATTTGGGTTTCACAATCGGCGGATGAAGACGGAAATGAAGCGGACGATAGAACGCAGATGATTGAGATAGAGGACCGCGACGCCGACACTTCATATTATGGCGGTTACGACGAGGTCGATAGCAATGACGCTGACGTTTTTGAACAAGATGAAGAGTATGAAGAAACACTTGAGTATGTTGGGACCGGCGAGTACCGTGTTCCGAAGATTGAACGCGTAACGGTTGAACGTTGCGTTGATGGGGATACGCTCATCGTTGCTCTGGCTAATGGTAAGAAAGAACGTATACGGTTCATAGGCGCAAATACGCCGGAAACTGTGAAACCTAATCATCCGGTTGAACCCTTTGGACCAGAGGCCTCTGCATATACAAAACGTCGGGTTGCCGAAGCACATAATGTTGCTACGCTCGTTGCCGACGGTTCAACTTACGATCGATACAATCGTCGCCTTGCCTTTGTTTATTTAGGGAATGATCGTATTTCATTGAATGAAGAACTATGTCGCCAAGGTTTAGCGAAAGCTGAAACACAGTACACTTTTTCCAAAGAAATGAAAGAACGTTTAAAGGCGGCCGCCGCTTTGGCTGAACGAGAAGGACTGGGTATTTATAGTTTGGCTCAGTAACGTTTACTAGGCCTTGAAACAATGATAGGAAGTTATCCAGCTTGGGATAAAAGAACACGTCGGAACGAAATGGTACGTTCCGACGTGTTTTTTTATGCGTCAAACATCATTACGGAGTTATTTCGTAGTATAACGATAGTAGTAACGGTCGTTAGGCGCGGCGTCGCCATCGGTGGTGAAAGCGCTCCAGTCGGCGTTGAGATCGATACCGTCGATCCATTTGAAATTGAAATTGAGTTTCTTGGCGTTCCCAAAAGCTTGCTTAGGAATTGCCAGTTCAATTTCAGAATCGCCTCGCTTGTATTCGATAACTGTCGCGGAAGTGGTATCGAGCTTTTCGTCGGTAGAGTTAACGAGGACGAACTCCTGACCGTTGGAAGTTACGACGAGGTCGTTGCCCTTAATGCCCGTTTGGGCGTTCTGGTCAACGTCTATCAAAAGCGTTATCCAATTTTGCGACATGAAATCACCTTGAATAGCGTCCTTGGTTTTCACGTAGAAATACACATTGTCGGCGTCGTAAGAGACTTGTGCTTGAACAAAATCGTTACGTCCCGTATCGTTTACGTAACGCGTGTCCTTACCCCAACCGCGGCAATCTCGATGCGTCGGATCGGAGATGGTATCATAATAGACTGGCGCGACATTTTTCCAGTCTTCAAAAGTTCCATCGAGAGTAATGGGTTGCGGGTGAGCAAGCTGAGGACGCGAGACGCCCTTGAAACGTCGAACGTTCGCGATGAATTGATAATAATAAGCGTCTTCGTGTCCTCCCTTCATCGGTTCACAGTCACGACTGAATTCTGTGTTGTATTGATCGACGAAGGAAACCGGCGTTGCACCGTTGAACGGAGCGTTAATATCAAAGCGACCGGCGATCCATTCGTTCCAACCTGTAACGAAGATGATCTCAGGATCGACTTTCAACGCGCGATCCCATTGTTCTTGGAAGTTCATACCGGTATAGTCGCAGTCCTCGGGAGCGGGTTCCACTCCATTATGGAAACTTCGGCCGTAAGATCGAGGGTTACTAAGGACGCCGAGTTTACCGTCGACAGCATTTTGGGCGACGCCGACTCCCATCTCTTCTAACTCACCCTTGTCGTTAAAGAATTCATGTTGCGGATATGCTTCCAACCAACTCCACTGATTTGGTTTCGTTGGACCTGTAAAGTAGTCGGGCTGCGAGGGACGAAAGGTGAAGAAATCGAGGATTTTTTCTGTTTCTTCATCGTACATTACAATATTGAGAACAAAGACCTTGTCGATCGCTTTACCGTTGATAGTTGTTTCCAACCACTTTACAGATTCGACAGGATAGATATCGTTAGCTTTTTCTTGATATGTTCCCGCTTCACATTCGTGTGCCCACCAACCGACAGTCGAGCCGGCGCCCTTACGCATTTCGACGGTGTATATGCCAGCAGGTAACGCTTTCTTGAAGTTGATGGCGTAGGGGGCGTTATCCGACACTTTTTGATCTTTGACGCGTTCGATGACCTTACCGACTTCATCACGGATCGTAATTGTAACAGAGCTATTCTTTTGTTCCCAAGTAGGGGAGCTAAAGACGAGCTTGGCAATTGGCGTGGAACTTTCAAATTTCTGGGTAAGGACTGTTTGGTCTTCAAGTTTAACTGGGACGCATCCCGCAGAAGATACGTGCATATGAGGCGTTAGCATATCAGGATCAGCTAGAATGAGCGGCTTTCCCTTCCAGTTGAACCAAACGTCGGGATAGAAGTTTTGGGAGTAGACCTCACGCCATAACTCGCGGACGACTTTGTTTGGGGACCAGAACGGGCAAAGGAAGGCAACTTTCGGAACCTTGTTACCTTCTTTTTGCATTTCAGAAAAGACTTTGAAGAGAGGACGGTATGATTCCGGGTAGGTTAGTTGATTGGTAACGTCGAAGCAAATAACGTCGACTCCCGCGTCGCCAAGCATCTGAGCATGCTTACGAAGCACTGATTCATCTTCACCAACATAGTACCCAAATATCGATTCTGCCCAATGGTGAGGGGCGCCGAGACTACCCCAAACAGGCGCGTTAGGATCGTCTTTGGCTTCCGGGTGCTCTTCAAGTATCTTGCTGATATTGTAAGGGCCTGCTTCACCGTGACGACCGTTCCAGAGAAAATAGAAGCAGGCAATGTATTTGTTAGGACGAGTTTCACCAACTTCAGCATAAGAAGGGAGCGAGCGAGAAAGATTGTCGGTCGCGACCCATTGATCGCTTTGTACCGGATTCCAAGGCGCGCCTTTAGACGCTTTCGATTGCTTTTCTGCCGCGATGGTAGCGAGCGGGCTAGCGAATTGAACCGCTAAGAACAACGTGATAATAAGTCCCCCGACAAGTTGAAGCGGAAGACGACTTAGTTCTTTATTCATTGAGATGTTGTAGGTAAAAAAGGTGAATTCTTAAATAGTAAAACTAGGTTTACGAAACAAGCTCGCTTCCTAGACAACTCACTAATTTTACTTGCTTGTATATATGCGTTCAAGTATTGGGCTAGAAATTTCAATACGTTGTTAACTCTACGCTAGACGATACTAATACGTGCTGAATTTTCCAGAAAAAGCTCGTTACATAACTGTTATAATGAAAAAGCTCTCTATGCGTTGTAACGTCATAGAGAGCTTTAAAAGTAATAAAGATCTAGCGCTCAGTCATTGTCTGATCAGATCAATATTGGCGCGGGCGAACCTTACCGGCAACACGGTAGGGAAGACCTTGGATGCGAAGGAAGCCGGACGCGTCGTCTTGATTGTAAGCGTCGCTACCTTCCATCGTGGCGATACCTTCGTCATACAAAGAGTTCTTGCTAGAACGGCTATTGAGGATAATGTTACCTTTGTAGAGCTTCAAGGAGACAGAACCGGTAACGGTTTTTTGAGCTTCGTTGATGAAGGCAAGAAGAGCGTCCATCTTCGTGCTGTACCAGAAGCCGTTGTAAACCAATTCGGCAACTTCGGGGGACAGACGATCGCGAAGATGCATGAGTTCGCGTTCCATCGAGAGTTGTTCGATATAGCGATGCGCGTCATAGAGGATCGTCATACCGGGAGCTTCATAAACACCGCGACTCTTCATGCCGACGAAGCGGTTTTCGACCATATCGATGATACCAACGCCATTGCGACCGCCAATCTTATTCAGCGCGGCGACGACTTCGTACGCGTTCATCTTTTCACCGTTAACGGCAACCGGAACACCCGCTTCGAAGTCGATGGTAACGAGTTCGGGAGTATCGGGAGCAGCTTGCGGTTTGGTACACATACCAAAATCGACTAGTTCGAGACCGTTGACGTCCATTCCCTCGAGCTTACCGGCTTCGTAGCTGATGTGTAAGCAGTTTTCATCGGAAGAATAAGGCTTAGCCACGGAAGCCTTAACCGGGATGTTGTTCTTTTCGCAATATTGGATAAGCTCGGTACGACCAGGGAACTGATTGCGGAATTCATCCATACGCCACGGAACGATCATTTCGATTTCGGGACGAAGCGCTTCAGCGGCAAGTTGGAAACGGCATTGGTCGTTGCCCTTACCGGTAGCGCCGTGAGCGTAAGCGGTGGCGCCGACTTCGTCTGCTACTTGGAGCATTTTCTTGGAGATGAGCGGACGAGCGATAGAGGTACCAAGGAGATAGACGCCCTCGTACTTAGCTTGCCATTGCATGACCGGGAACGCGAAATCACGACAAAGTTCTTCTTTAACGTCGATGAAACGAACCGACGCCGCGCCAATGTTTTCCGCCTTTTTACGGATCGCTTCACGATCTTCACAAGGTTGGCCAAGGTCGACATACACAGCGTGTACTTCATAACCTTTATCCATCAACCAACCCAAAATAACCGAGGTGTCCAAACCGCCAGAATAGGCCAAAACACACTTTTTCGACATCACAATTCTCCGTTCTGAAACTTAGTCTCTAATTGAAACTATTGTTCAGCTTGGTAACGCTCGACGAGCGCTAAAGTAGGCTAAAAACGTCATTCGCAGATCAAAACTCACGGGTTCTTTTATCGGCGCCGCGTGTCGATCCGCTCTGTGAACGCGGAATAATATCGTAATCGTAATAAATGGTATCTTCCATTTTTTTTTTGACAAGTATTGAACCATTTTTTTTAAGCGTTTTTAAATGGTTAAGTACTTTAGTAATGCCACAGTTTTTAGTAGTTGTGGATATTTGTCGCGGCTCCAAAAAAGAACCAAAATGTATCTCCGTAGAGTGGCGATAATTTCGCATTGATGGCTTCGTCTGACTCGTTGAGCGACAGTTTACTTGAAAAATCCTGAAAACGCCTTTCCATTTCCTGAGTAGGTTTTGCGTTGACAGGAGGATTCCACATTCTTGTTTGTTCTTGCGAGAAGAATTGGGGAAACCTACGACGAATAAGTACGGCTTCAGCAAGCGAACGTGGAAGAGGTCGATCTCCTTTCTTAGCAAGGTATTCGTCAAATGCCTTACCAAAACGTTGGAAGTTTCTGGAGATCAATATGGTCGCAAGGATGTTTTCGCATTCTTCAATGTCGCGCTTAGATAGGTCTTCTTCTTGGGCGACGCGATAACGCACATGATCAACAGCTCCGGATGACGCTAGATCGTCTTGTGAGGGTTGCAACTTACGAATTGCGGCAAAATGCGCATCCCATCTTTCTAGACGTTCTTGTGGAACTTGGGTGTTTGCCAGGTAATTATTGTAAATCTTATTGGAGTTGTAACGCCAATTCAAATAGGTCGCCAATTCTTTTGCAAATTGTCTTTGGAACAGAGTTTTTTGCATCAAATGTAGGTAACGTTGAGCGAGTTCGGGACGTTCGCTGGCAATAGCGCAAAGAACGAGTGTTTTCAATGCCCAGGTCGAACGATCGCGTTTGGTTACAAAGTCATTGATAGCGGTCCTTTCCGCAAGATTAATACAGCCGGAATGGTACAGCATACGGTCGCCGCACATACTGAATGTTGTGACGCTACGTAATGCGTAGGAGTCCTTAGGAACAAGCGGTCGTTGAAAGGCTTCTTCGGCAAGCCTTCCTGTACGAATCAAGGCTGTGATTCGGGCTGAAATCAAGGGATTGATCGGATCGGAAATCTTGGCTTCATCTTTTAATAACTCATTCCAATCTTCGTTATCTAGATATCGGGCTATTCGTAGTAGGGTTTGGTAATTAGCTGAAGAGTAGGAGAAAGCGTAGACGCTTACCGTAATTAAAACGAATCCTGCAATCGTTAAGGCGTTGTAGAGAGAAATACCTTTGACGGTGATAAAACTTGTGTTAGTACGATTGTGTGCGGTACGTTTCATGAGCACGAGCTTGATAAGCGGCGTTATTACAAGAAACAATATCTCTACTACGATTAAGAAGTATAAGATCGAGTTTGTTGTAGTGTCGCGCGAAAATCCCTTTCCCTGGAAAAGCAATAAGAAGGGAAGAAAAAAGTTGGAAGCAACAGGTTCACGCCCAAGCGTTAGCGTAGATTCTTCCCATAAGCCGGCAAAGTAACAATAGTAGAACGATGGCGTAGTATGGGAATAAGCAAACCAAAAAAGAGCAGGCGTCGTTAAAACGAATAATGCTAGTAATTCACAACGCTCTCTTAGGTATTGTTTTTCCGTCTTTGGTTTCTTTTCGGTTCCGTTGGACGAGTTGGTCGCATTTTCTTTTTTAGATTCAATAAACGCTTCATGGAAGATACAGAGGTAACCGCCGAGAAGCGTGAAGAAACCAAATATGGGGTAAGTTGTAAGTAACGTTATTATTAGGAATATTATTCGTCCTGTTGGAGAAACGATATGGCTGAATATATATGCTAACGCAAGTGAAAAGCAGAAATTAAACGTAAAGCTGAAAATGTAAGCAATGTCGACGCGTTCGAATATAAAGTAAGAAATATTGGTAATCTCAAGGATCGGTATTATCGCGGGCACAAAGGAGAATACGAACCCTAAACCTTCTAATCGAAAGACTTTTTCTGTAAGGAATTGAGCTAATGAAGCAAATGTGGAAAGGATCAACGCTCCTAAAACTGGGTAGTAGAAGAATTGAATGAAAAAAGAGGATAGATATCGAGATAGTCCCGCAATTCGAGTCGACGCGTCGATAAGATAAGAAGTTTGCCATGCAAACAGATCATACTCTTGGGCTACGAAAAGAAAGTTGTAGTAACGTAGTGACCAGAAGCAGAAGATGAAAACGAAGAATAATGAACGAATAACACTTTTCTGTTTAGCATCCATGTTTCGGATGATGAGCGGTTGGTCGGAGACATATTGTCTGTTTTGTTCATGAACGTTTACCTCTGAGGGAAGACGTGAGGAGATCGTACTTTGTGATGAATGGTTCGGACGTCTTTTTGACATATGCTTTACCTGTGGCGTTATGATACCGTAAATGAGTGCTATCGGCTTGTGAGGGGATAGAAAAGCGTTAGCGCATAGTGACGCGCGAAAAACTCTCTTCATCTTACCGAACGGAGGACAAAAAGACAAGCGCTATGATGAATCGCTTTTAATTATTTAAATGAAAACTGACCGTGCGCTATGCTTCTTTTCGTTATTGACTTTTTGGGCTCTCGGTAGAAAATAACAGAAAGATCAGCCGAATGAATTGCGCGACACGTTAGCGGTTGACAGAGACGCCTTTTGAGCGTTTATTTTCCTACTAGATTCAAAGGTAATACACGGGAGGAACCAGTATGTTTGAAGGACTCACTATCATTGGCGAATCGATCAACGATTCCGTACCGTCGACGAACGCACTCTATGAGACTAACGATTTTGAAGGTCTCAAAGAATTAGCCTGCTTTCAGGAGGCGGGGGGCGCCAAGTATATTGACGTTAACGTCGGAACGCGTTCAGTGGATGTTATGCGCCAGGCTGTTGAGGCTGTTTGTTCTGCGACAACGCTTCCTTTATCGATTGACTCGCCCGATTATGCGTTAGCAGAAGCAGGATTACGCGCTTATGACGCCTCTCATGGCAAGCCTATTTTGAACTCGATCTCGCCCTTGCGTACAGAAATGTTTGACCTTTACGCCATACAACCTTTCCGCCCGATCTTACTCTGTACTGAGTGCGTCGATGAGAATGGTGAAGAGCGTCCTTCACGTACGGTTGACGACGTTTATGGAGCAGCCGTCTCGTTGTTTGAGAAAGCGAAATCGCTAGGAATCGAGAATGACGATATTATCTTCGATCCGGGCGTAGCGCCTATTGGAAGCGATTCGGAAGGAGCGCTTGGGCGTTTGGTCGGCGCGTTGGAAAAGATCCACTCAAACCCGGATATGAAAGGCGTGCACGCTTCTGTTGGATTGAGTAATTTCACCGTTATGCTTCCTCCTAAACGTAAGATCGATGGAACTCCGGTTAAGAGTCCGTTAGAAAGCGCATTGTTGACAATTGCTTTTCCGTTGGGATTGGATCACGTTATCGGTTCGGTTAAACGCAAGTATGAACGACTTTCTGAAGACGCCGAAGCTTTACAAGTTGTACGGGAATGTATGGAGCTTGGCGGGTTTGGTTCAATCAAACGCGTTCGAAAGTTTTATCGTTGAGTGTGACGATCCTGGGAATGCGTTCTGCTTGACGCGTTGGGGTATGGCGTTATAATCATTATGATTTTCATGCGCGGACGAGAGCACGTCCTCTCCCAACGCGTTTGCCTCGCTTATTCGACTAGTGTCGCAGTAGGCGAAGTCGAACTTTGTCGATCGAAAATGCGCCGACTTTATTTGTCGTGTCGCGGCGCACAAGGAGTTTTGGAATGAGCGATTTGTTAAAAGTAGCGGTTTTAGGCGGCGACGGTACCGGTCCAGAAGTTATCGCGGAAGGTGTTAAAGTTTTGAAAGAAGTCTCGAAACTTGAGAATATTAATCTCGAGTTGGTACCTTTCGATATCTGTGGCGCGCGTTACCTTAAGAACGGCGGCGTTGTTATCACCGACGACGAAATTGCTGAACTCGGTAAATTCAGTTCCATTCTCTTTGGCGCTGTTGGCCATCCGGACGTTAAGCCGGGCGTCTTGGAAAAGGGATTGCTGCTTCGTCTTCGCTTCGAATTTGACCAATACATTAATCTTCGCCCTGTCAAATTGTTCCCTGGCGTTGTTTCGCCGTTGCGTGATAAGACTCCGGAAGATCTTGACTTTGTTGTCGTTCGGGAAAATACTGAGGATATGTATGTCGGTGTTGGCGGCGTTATGAAGAAGGGAACGCCGGATGAAATTGCTGAACAGACCGCCATCTTCACACGTAAGGGGTGCGAGCGTTGTATTCGTTGGGCTTTCGAATTGACTCGTCGACGAAATAATCCGAAAGGTAAACGATTGACGTTGGTGGCCAAAACAAATGTTTTGACTTACGGACACGATCTCTGGATGCGTACGTTCCAAGAAGTCGGCGAAGAATATCCCGACGTTGAGAAGACCTATAACCACGTTGACGCCTGTTGCATGTGGATGGTCAAGAGTCCTGAATATTACGACGTCATTGTTACGACGAACATGTTCGGCGATATCATCACTGACTTGGCCGGTATTCTCCAAGGGGGAATGGGCGTTGCGGCCGGAGGTAACATTAACCCCGATGAAGGCGGTACGAGTATGTATGAACCGATGGGGGGAAGCGCGCCGAAGTACGCCGGTATGAATATTATCAACCCGATCGCTACGATCAACGCTGTTTCGATGTTACTTGACCAAGAAGGTTACACTAAGGCTTCCGAACGCGTTATGAAAGCTATTCAGATTGTCACGGGGACAAAGATGAAGACTCAAACCGCTGGTAAGATGGGGTATTCGACCTCTGAGATTGGTGATTTGGTTTGCGAAAACCTGTGATCAGAATGTTGATTTAATTCGTTAATGTGTAGAAAGATCTCGTTTCACCCTATTACGATGAAACGAGGTCTTTTTTTATAAAAGCTTGAAGGGGCATTTGAGTTTAAATCATGGAACAAAATCATTCTTGCGTTAGTTCTGTTTACGGTCGTTGTGTCGAAGTAAGCGATACTAATCTTGACGTATGGAACCATACGAATAACATTTGCTATATCCAATGGATGCAAGACGTTGCCGTTGGACATTCCGCGATACTTGGTTGGGATTCTACTCGATATCTCGAATCAGGAGCAATTTGGGTAGTTCGTAATCATACGATCGATTATCATCGTTCGACTTACAAAGGCGATAAACTCTTGATTCAGACCTGGATTGCCGAGATGAAACGTGTTAGTTGTATTAGACGTTATCGTTTCCTACAACTTCCGCGAGAATGTGATATTGAAGAAGTTAATAAGCAATGTGGTTTCGTATCTTTCGATCGTTTTGAATATCCCAAAGAAGCGGTAGTTGCGACAGCGCAGACGACTTGGGCCTTTGTTTCGACGGAAAATTTCAAGCTGGCGCGGGTCTTTCCTGAATTGAACGCCGTGTTCGAACAGAAACCGAATTTGGATGTTAAATTTCCTGGATATAACGGCTAGGTTTTGAGCACAAGATGTGAAGTATTTGCTGTAATTTTCTTTGTTCTTTTCTTTTTATGTACTGACTTGAATTTGCTTTTTAGGTCTTTACAATAATTTGAAGAGCGTTGAAGAATTTTAATGACGTACTTTTTCGCTCTTTTTCGATTTTAATTGAAAACTTTAAGAGGCGTGTTATGGAAAAGAAGTTGGTATTGATCGATACGAACAATCATCTCTACACTGAGACGTTGGATATCCAAGAGGTCTACGTGTCTTCCGAAGGCGTAGTTCCTTTCCGCGTTTCGAAAAAGCGTCTTTATGGCGGTGTTCAAGACGGAATCGATATTGTCGAGATTGATACTGGGAAACTGAATTTTGTAGTGTTGCTCAGTCGTGGCATGAATATTTTGAAAGCACGTTGTGGCGACGTTGAACTGAAATGGGATTCGCCTGTTAACGGGCCGGTCCATCCTAAATTTATTCCTGTCTTTGCCCCCAATGGGTGTGGATGGTTAGAGGGATTTTGTGAATGGGTCGCTCGTTGTGGTTTGGAAAGTAACGGCGCGCCAGAATTCGATGGTAACGGCGTTTTAAAATATCCGTTGCATGGTCGGTTGTCTAATCTTCCCGCGCGTCGTGTCGACATTGCTTTTGACGCAGAGACCGGTATGATTCGTTTGACTGGCGAGATGCTTGAAACAAGTGTTTTTGGTAAGAAGTTTTTGTTTACGACTACTTATACGGTGAAGGCAGGTTCTTCGAAGTTAAGTGTTGACGATTCGGTGACGAATTTATTGAATACCGACGATGAATTTGAGTTGTTGTATCACATTAATACCGGATATCCTCTTGTTTCTCCCGGGGCGAAGTTTGTAGCGGCGTTCAACAAAATGTGTCCTCGCGATCAAAATGCTGTCAATGAGTTACCGCAATGGAATAAGTTTGTCGATCCTGTTCCCGGAAAAGCAGAAACATGTTATTTCTTCGATCTTTGTGCCAATGAAAACGATGATACGAATGTTGCTTTGATCAATAATTCTTGCGACCGTGGTGTATCGTTGACGTTTAATAAGAAAGATTTTCCATACTTCATTCTGTGGAAGACTCAACGCCCGAATGGGGATATCTATGTCTCGGGTATGGAACCCGCTGTTAACTTCCCCAATACGCGTTCCTTCGAAAAGAAAAACGGACGTCTTGTTCATCTGGCCGCGAAAGACACGAGATGCTTCCGATTTGAATTTGACGTCTTGGCTAGTAAAGCGGAGGTCGATGATTGTGTCGAACGCATTGAGAAGATGCAAGAAAAGGGAGAAGGCGATATTTTGAACGCTCCCATTCCTGAATGGTGCGAGTGATAGTAGCTTATTGAGAATATAAGATATTTGATGAATTGAATAAAAAACTTGTCGCATCCTGGTCAAGTATGCGGCAAGTTTTTTTATCTCAGCGTCTATTGAGGGTTATTGATTCTTCATTGCGATCAATTTTTTAGCCGTTTGGCTATCGAGAACCAAGTGAGTCCAAACGCGCATAGAGTCGTTATTTACTAACGGGAAGAGGGCGCGTTCCTTAGTCTTCTTGCAATGAATGTCAGCGCAGGGACCGCCGATAAGAACGACGTACGTTTGTTGTTCGCTAGCAACATTAGCGTCTTCGAGCGACTTACCGTGAGCAGCGTTGACAAGTTCGTTAAACGAGAAGAGCGGAGCGGTCTGAACCTCTTTCGGGAAGATCGGACCGTTCTCAGAGAACGGGTGGAAAAGTAGATCTCCGATCCATTTTTGATCTTCTAGTTGTTTGATGATCTCACTACCGTTTTCGATCGCGTTAAAATACTTTTTAAGTAGACCGTGTTCGTCTTCGGCGTCCGCCAAAGATGTAACGATGATGTTAACGTCCTTTCTCTTATCATAGCATGATTTGAGAGAAGGATTCTTCCAGTGCTCGGCTAGTCCGTCTGATTTGCAGTAGACTAGCGGCGTCGTTTGAAACGCGATACACTCGACGTCAAGATTCTGCTTTTGCGTAAAATACGAAAAGTAGGTCGATGCGTCTTTTTCCGGTTCGTCAAGGTAATAATTGGAAGTGATTGCGTGTAAGGTCAACTTTGGAATCTGAGCGTCATTGATCGAAGCTAAACGTCTGGCTACTTCCATAGCTACGTAGCCGCCGCCAAAGCCGATATGGACTCGGAAAGGCTGCCCGTCTTCTGTTTGAGTTTTGCCGTGTTCTTTATCGTGCTTGGCTTGCAGCGATTTAAGAAGTTCGATAATTGTGTCGGCAGCGAGTAGACTAACGTTTTTAGCGGCGGTTTCTTCATCAGAAACATCTGTGACTAGAACGTCGCCGCCGCATTGCTGTAACGCGTCTTGAAGCTCGTATGTTCTCACAAGTTGGTCGCGAAGCTCTTCTGACTTGGGGGGGTTGAGCGAGACGAAACCTCTTCTAAAACCTTCCCAAATATATGGATAGATCTTTTCACGCGTGATATCGGGACGATCGTACTTTTTCTTTGCCCATTCTGCAATTGAAGACGTGATACCCTTATTATTGGATTTTCCGTTGGACGATTTATCTTTATCGCTACCGGTGGCTTGTTCAATAAATTTACGGCAAATTGCGTATACAAATTCGTTGGTATCGTCGGAGATTCTAGAACGGCTAGGCGCGTCCTTAACCTTAGTGGATTTACGTTCCTTTTTAGGTTTCTTAGGTTCCGTCATAGTACTACCTCTGGGAGTTATTAGAGTTGACGTCTTCGCGAACGATCATATAGTCATTAACGCATTTTAATAAGGCTTTTGGTGATTTCGGACTAACAAAAAACATAGGCTGCATCCAACCGTGATTATATTTAGTTAAACCGTTAACGATATGCGTTGGATCGTATTCGCTGTTAAAAACGCATACAATAAAAAAGGGAGAATGTTCTAGTTTCAGTTCATCGAGCGCTTGTTTGAAGAAGTAGGCGTCAAGCTTGCGTTGAACATACACTTCATCATGTACTCGTTGGCGGTCGTTTCGATCCTCTTCATTTCCCTCAACAGGAACAAAATAATTATCGCCTTCGTGAATATCGTAGACGTTAAATCCAAAGGCGTTTCTACCTGCTTCTTTTTTATCCGGATCGAATTCGAAATATACGCCGTCGGGATTTCTTTCAGTGAAAACGAGGTCGTATTTAAATGCTTTTAAAGCTTCTAAAGCGTTACGAGTAGAGCGAACTACGTCGACTTGGCAACCGAGTTTATCGAGTTGTTCGATAACGACAGTGGGATCGTCCTTACTGACAAACAGAGCTCGTTTATGAGCTAAAAACTTAACGATATTAGGGTAAGCTTCAATTGCATCTTGCCAGGATTCCGGGTAATCATCCGGGTCAAGTTGATTGCCGCGGGTTACTTGTTTGGCGGAGCGTACAGCGTTCTTGATTTCGGTAAGTTTGCAGCTGAGTTCGTCCGACTCTTTAATAAGTTCGGAGGCGTTTAAACGAATCGTCTCTGGCGCAGAAAGATTCAGGCTTGTGTATGCAGATAGAGAATGGTCGAAGATCTGCGAGGAAATGGGGACGATATCCTGTGAGATACGGTTGGCCCAGTTCATGCGAACTTCGTGTAACTTATTAGATATTGAACGGTGGAGGTGAATTGCGAAAGCAAGATCCTTAGCGTATAACTGTAAGAATGTTTCGTCTTTTTTGGAGAACGCGTGAGGTTGAAAACTTTCGACGTTACACACGCCGATAACTTTGTTGCAAAAAATTAGCGGAACGGTTAACGATGAGCGTGCATTGATTGCGCCTTGACGATAATGCGCGTCGTTTTGGGCGTCGTCGCAAATATACGGTTCACCTGAGTCAGCAACGTAACCGGTGATGCCGTTGTTATTGGACTCTGCAAACAATTCACGTTGGGCCGCATCAGGGTTCAGGCCAAAACTTAGAAAAGGAATCAAACGCTTCTTCGGACCGGGCTCTAAAATACGGATCTCAAATACGTCTTGTTTGAGCGTTGTGATCATATGCTGCTTGATCAGTTCAATCAGTCGCGTTTTTTGCTCTTCTTCGTTAAAGACTTGATATTGGTCAACTACCTCGGTAAGTTCCGAACCAGCAGACTTTAGCATGTCTAAACGAAGCTCAAGTCTAGTGGATTCGCTATAGTCGACTATTTCTACGATGTAATTACAGAAATCGGCGCCTTCGAAAAGCGGAGTAACGACCAAGAGGAATATACGCTTACAGGTGCTCAACTTCGGGTTAAATTCGTACCCTTCGCGAGGTTGCGTTTCGTCGAGTTCACCTACGATCGTACGAGTTTGCTTATTATCTTTACAAGCAAAGTAAAAAGGCGCATATGTCCCTTCAAAAAAGAAAGGAAAGCCTAAGGCTTGATAGAAATCCGCGCCAAGAAGTTCTTCCTCCGGAATATTGGGGGAGAACCAGTCTACGAAACGTTGGTTAAAACCTAATAATTCATGGTTTCTTCCAACTCTAGCGACGCCGATAGACAGTTGATCGATAGCATTTTCTGCTAAATCACCCTTTGGCATAATATACCTCGCTCAGGTCAAAATCAACTATAAATAAGCTTAAATAAACAAGTTCAATAAGCCTTTTATTGTGCTTTTTCAAAAAACGATACTCCACAATTGTCTTTATAACATCAAAAATGTAGAAGTCAAACTAGAAGTTGAATAAATAATAAAGTTTTAAAGAAAATAATCAAATTTCTTTCATGGAGCATTATTACTTAAACATCAGGAAAATCAAAGAGCCTTTAATGCAGAAGAGGAATTCGAATGACGTTAGATTCTCTGGTGTTCGCCGAGCCGAGAACTACTAAAATACAGATTAAGCCCGAACGGGATTAGAAACGCTGAATTCTAAGCCTGTTTTAAATATAAAATTCTGGATTACTAAACATCAATAGTAGGTCCGACAGAGTTTTGAAACATCGGAAAAATATTCTGGAAGAAAATCACCGATATCTATGCTTGCTGATGGGTATAATTCGTATTCTGCAGAAGTCCAGAAGAGATTATTTTTCATCCAGTCTTGTGCTTCAACTAACGGCATATTGACATAATTGTTTAGGTGTTCGTTGATCTCGTCAATTGAAGACCCGTTGACATATTCGTAAAACAAGATGTACGAACGGACAAGTCGATAGTCTGTTGCATATAAAGTAAACGAATAACTTCATCGCCATATGCTTCTAATGTGATTTTCTTCAATAAGTCACAACACGTTTGGTAATCCTCTGTCGTTTGGCCTTCTGTTGGATAAAGAACGAGTTTCGATTGTGTGCGAACGGTAGACGGTCTTCCGTAAATTTTGTATTTGACGTCGTTTGCTGTTACAATAATAGATAAACCGTTATATTTGTTTGAAACCAAATATTCTTGAATCGTTCCGACATTATCTGTGTAGACGTGGTAATTTGTCTATTTTAAAAGTGATTGTTTTAAATTTCTTTACCCATGTATTATAACTTTAAATGTATTAAAGGTAAGTTTAATATTGAATTTGACTTTCAGACGTTTCAATTTTTGCTGTCGTGTCGGAAGCTAAATCTACTTCGGTATTTAAAATTTTTGATATGATAAATATTTAGATCGTGTCTACGTTTATTGGGTTTTCCTTGTCATTAGCGAATATATTAGTTTTATGGCTTTGTAACATATACAACCGTAATTCTGCAATACGGAACGAGAATGGGACTATCGCTCTAATGCGATCGCTATTATAGAAGAATACAGGTGAAAAAAAGAAACAACTCCGATAAAGAAACCTTTATCGGAGTTGTTTTTTATACATTATCGATTAAGTTGACAAGTTCAATCGTCTTCTTCGTCATCTGTTTCGGCATGTTCGATGAGCGGGTAATACTCGTCGAAATCGAACGAAGGGCTATTGTCGCCATCATGACAAAGGTAACAAACTTTCTTAACGTTATCCCCGAGACGCATAGTTGTGCGAATGCGTTCTTGAAGACTTTCATTGTTGCCGAGTTCGGCCGCCATATGTCGTTCACCGGGACCATGGCAACTTTCGCAACCGACATTTAACAGTTCGGGAGTTTTCTTCTCTGAGGAATAACCATCGACATAGGGGAAATGTTGAAGACCATCCCAACCGACAACGTGACAGCTAATACACTCAGGATCATAATCACGAGGCGGATTTGCCGTCTCTTTGAGAGATTTCCAGGCGTTAGCATGACGAGACTTAGCCCAAACGCGATATGCGTCTTCGTGACAGGAACGACACTTTTGAGAACCAACGTATTTACCAAGAACTTCCGCTTGCGGAGAACGAGCGGGATTCACTCCGAGGCCGCCACGGTAACCTTTCGTGGTAATAAGGTTACGTAATATCGATTGATAGTCTTTCATCAAAAGGGTTATTTCGACCGAGGATTCATAACGGGAATCAAGCGCGACGCGTTGATAACGCGTGGAACCGTCTTTGTACAGGCCGATAACGACTGCGAACTTGCCTTTTTCCCCAACTTCAATCATTGATTGGTCTTTTCCAATAGAACGAGCTTCTGCGGGCGGTTCACTTGGTGTGTCGGAGGTGACGACATAGTTAAAGATTGGGAATTGCTTTGCTAATTTGAGCGATTCTTGCTCAGTACCGTGAACGATTAAAATGTACTTGTCGCACTTTTCCTTTTTGAGCTTAGGCATAAGTTCAAGAAGTTTCTTTTCCGGAGCTTCATAAAGAAGGTTTTCATCTCGACGTTGGGTTGTTTCATCGCCACAGACTACTGACGTTACAGCAATGCGTTGGCCGCCGCGATCAATAATTTTGTAGGGAAGCGTGTAGGTTTCGTGATAGCCGTAGACGCCAATGTTTGCAGAGGTGAATAAGCTTGAAGTCGGAGTTGAAGTAGGAGCGGTGAACGTTAATAAGAAATAAGCAGGGAAACGGAGCTCGCCTTTACCTAGACCGATAGCGTCATAGTCCATCAAATTGAACGCGTTCATTGCCATATCGAATTTTAGTTCTTCTTGGACTCCGAAGCCTACGGTGATTTGTCCGGTATCGATTGTAGCAACATTCCAGTTCTTATCGTTACGCAGTTCTTTCAAAAATGTATTACGACGGCTTAGACCACCTTTCATGCGTTCCATACCCGCACAACCACATGGTTCGATATAGCCGTTTGTCATTCCAGTAAACACTAAGGCGAGATCGGGCGTTTCCCAATCTACGAAATAATGACCATTTTCTTTGTAGACGTCGTAGGGTTCACGAGCGACTTTACCGTTTTCAGAAATCGGCTTGGCTTTAACGATCGTTTCCTCTTGCGACGATGTTTCTTCTGCCTCCGATGTGGGCGTTTCCTCGACTATAAGTAATTCTGTTGCGGTATCATTCTGAGCGTCGTCAAGGAGAAGAGAATCGTCTGAAATTGGAGCATTCGTAGTAGCTACGTCTTCTGGTAAGGCTAAGGTGACGTCTTCAGGCGATTCTTCCGGAACTTCAGACGTGTTAAAGCGAGGGGCTGTGAATTTAGCGCCGCCGGAATTATTTTGGGCAAAAACACCTTGAATAGAAAGTAAAGTACAAACCGTCAACATCGCTATCGATGCGAACAGGATACCGCTCTTGAAAGTAAAATATCGCCGCATGCGGTCACCAATCAACTTAGTTTATCTTGTTACGCAAAGCGCAATTGTTCTGAAAAAGTAATAGCGCTTTATCCGTCCTTATAATTAAGCCGGCTGACGTCGACTTAGCGTTTCTCATGGAAACAGTATTTCCCTCACGGGATTGTCAAACATTAACAATTATTGTGATTATAACCAAGGTTCCGATTTTTGTGAATATTGATTTTGATATTTATAACGTCTAATGGTGGACTCATTGGAGCTTTTATAGTGCTCTAGTCTTGAGAAAATAAGGAAGTTGCACCAAAGAGAATTCAATTTACTGAAAACTATTCAAGTTGAGGAAGATTATTAAGAAAGAACAGGGTAAACATACTAATAAGACGAATCGTCAAACTAACAATTCGTCTTATTGTCGTCCATAATGTAATATATAGTGTCAACGTTCTGTGTTCGCATAGATTTCTTTGGCTTTGTCACTCATAAGGAATGTATCGCCAGCTGAAATCTTTTTCTTTTTCGAATCTTTGGAACGTCCATTTTGAGCGACGTAATCAGCCATTTCCTTTTGCTTTTTACGTTCGGAATCAAAGATGCTCTTCTTTTCTTCCTCATTTTCAGCGTCTTCGTCTTCCTCGAAGGCGTAATCTTCCTCTTTATCTTTTTTGGTGAAGCTCTTGAAATAGGAGCAACCAATAGCGTTACAAAGTAAGCCAAGCATTAAAGCGGTACAAAAACTTCTTCTAGTCAAACGTTGTGAAAGTTCGTTATTTTTAGTCATTTCTACATCCGTGAAGGCTTTGCTGCTGAATGCAAACATTGGAGAAAATTTCTGCCGACGATTACTACATTTCTCCGTTAGCAGTATCGGCATAACTTAGGATACTTTATTAGTAAAATTTGTATTTCCCTTGCTTTTATCACAACTGTTGCAATCGTAAAAATTTTCCAGATATCAGAGAATATTAGCGTGTGGTTATGAGGATTAGTTAAAAGAAACAAATCGTTCTTGTATTGCTTTTTTTGATGATTGTGATATTTTGGGGAGGATGGGCGGGAAAACTTGAACCAAGTTCTTCTTTACGCTTGACGTCAATCTTGGTTTGACTTGTTGTGTTTAGCTATTTTACCGGGATCATAATTGTCTTGGGACATTGAGATCCTCGTTTTACGTAGATATTAGTTTTGTTTGAACATGAGTTCCTCACGTTTCGCCAATTTTTTATCTGACTTGAAGATACTTTATTGCATGGCGTTATTGCCCGTTCGCGGTGAGACTGACGCTGAGCGTTTAGAAGCGTTTTATGTTAAGCAAGTGGACGCTTATGATCGTTTCCGTAAACGATTACTTACCGGACGCGATGAGCTAATGCGTGAAATGCAGCCTAAGGAGGGGGAGGTATGGGTAGATATGGGGTGTGGAACCGGCGCCAATGTTGAGTTCCTTGGAGAGAAACTGAAAGATTTAAAGAAAGTATATCTTGTAGATCTCACAGATTCGATGCTTCGAGTGGCCAAGAAACGTATTGAAACCAATGGCTGGACAAATGTTGAGACGCGCCAAGACGACGCTACTACCTGGAAACCAGAAGACGGACCGGTCGATGCGATACTCTTTTCTTATTCATTGACAATGATTCCGGATTGGTTTGCGGCGGTAGACCGTGCTTACGAAGCGCTCAAGCCCGGCGGACTTATTGGCGTTGTGGATTTCTATATAGCGAGAAAGTATCCTGGAAAGAGAAGAATGCGTCAAAGCTTCTCAACGCGATGGTTCTGGCCTATTTGGTTTTCGCTTGACAATCTTTTTTTGTCCTACGATATTTTACCGTACCTCTCTCGGAAATTTGAAGAAGTGAAATTGATAGAGCGGGCCGATAGACTTCCGTATTGTCCAGTTTTCTGGAAGAAGATGCCGCGTTTTGTGTTTATTGGTCGTAAACCGTTCGATACAAAATAAACATTTAGTTTTTCATCCCTGTTTTTAACGAAAGTGTTGACGATGAAAAGAATTTTAGAACTTGTTTGTTCCGTCGTCGTGTTGACGTCTACTTGTATTCTGGTTCATCAAAACGTTTGGGCGCAAGATAATAACGCCGATGATCAATGTCGTGCTGCTGTTTTCCGCGATCAAGGCGCTAGCGACACCTGTGCGCTTGCCTCGTTGCAAATTCTGAATAAGGCTCCCGGATTTTCCGCGAAATTTATTTCCGCGCAAGAGATCCGCGATGGCGGGTTAAAAGATTATGACGTTGTTTTGTTTCCTGGGGGAACCGGTAGCGGGGAAACAAAGGCGTTAGGAGAAGAGGGATGGAAAGAACTCCGTTCTTTCTTAGAGAATGGCGGTGGTTATCTTGGCACCTGTGCCGGCGCTTATGTTGCGCTCGTTAATCTTGAACGTGAGACTGGGCGTTTAATTGACGCTGAGTTACAAGAAGGAGAGTGGGAACGTGGGGAAGCGATTTTGAAGATCGAATTGACCGAAGAAGGACGAGAGGTTCTTGACGATGTTAAAGGATGGCTCGATATAAACTATCAAAATGGTCCCGTCTTCCACCCCGCGAATTATGATAAATTGGAAGCATACAAGGTTCTAGTTTATTTCCGTACTGAAACTGCCGAAAATAATGCGCCAAAAGGAGTACAGGTCAACTCGCCTGCAATTGCTTACGGACCATATGGAAAGGGACGCGTTATTATTTGTAGTCCTCATCCGGAATTGACTCCTGATTTGAACTACTTTGTTCCAAAGTTGGTGAAATTTGCCGCTCAAAAGTGAACGAGTTTGCTTCTGGTAAATCCTAATAATAAAGGCGTCGTGTTAAGTAACGACGCCTTTTTGAGTATAGAGTTGGTTAGATAAACGTTAATCGAATATTATTTGACGATCATACGCCAGCAACGGTGGATACGTTTGTTGCGAAAATCGTCAGGAATCGTTCTGTTGGTGATCTCTCTGAAATCGTAGAGATCGGTAAGACTTTCTTCATCAAGTTTAAATTTCCGGAAGTTGTTGGAGAAGTAAACGACGCCTCCCGGGACCATTCTCGTGGCTAGAATACGTAGTAATTCGACGTGACAACGTTGTACGTCCCAGTCTGAATCCGTTGATTTACTGTTAGAGAAAGTCGGGGGATCGCAGATACATAATTCGAAATCTGAATGAGAGATTCCGAATGCATTTTGGGGTAACGCGCCTCGCTCAATTCGATCGCCGTCACGACGCTTAAAGTACTTCTTTCTACCGTCGGCTCTACGATGCTCATAGTGAGCGCGCTTCTTCATATTACCAACTTCTGCCGCTGTTTCTTCAATCAGTTTGACAACGTCTTTGTTATGCGCGGTTGCGGGTGGAATCGCTCGTAAAAAACGTAAAACGTCAGACTTAACAAAAAGGTTTTCTGTGGGAAGTTCGGGCTTATTTTCAGTAGCGCGTTGTGCGTTTACTTGTCTTCGAGAACGCGTTGTAAGTTGGTTTTCTTCCAAATTGGCCAACGCCCAATCTAAGTAAGTAGGTGAAAGATCGACGGATACAGTTGAACTAGCGCCGCCGTCAGCGGCGTAACTGGTGAAAGCGCCGGAATAACAGAAGAGGTTCAAAAAACGTTTTCCAAGCGCTTCGCGACGAACAAATTCGCGCATTTGACGATGGTCTAAAAAGAGTCCGACGTCAAGATAGTCGCTCATATTGCACAAGAAAGTTAGGCCGCCCTCGTTGACGCGAACAACGCGATCGGATTCTGATAGCTTCTCGTATTGAGATTCTCCTCGTTGACGCGCGCGTCGTTTTAGGAATACATTTTCAGGCGCGATATTTAGTACTTCAGTTGCTTTTGCAACCATCTTATCAAGCCAAAGCCTGTGTTGACCGACGGTTCGGTTGTCAGGACGTTCGTATTCAGCGATGTGCAACCATTTACCTTCGAAAATGTCAATTGCTAACGGTACTTCAGGTAAGTCCTTGTCGTACAATCGATAACAAGTGATACCGCGCGAAGGATAGCGACGAAGATGCTTTGCGCGATTAGTAAGACAACGTCCAAATTCTTGCTCTTGATGATCGGCATACGCGTCTAATCCTTGGAATGCAGGGATAACTTTTGCGGAATCCAAGGTGGCGGAAAGCTCGCTCGATTTAGAGGACGTAACTTGGGTCTCAACATTTTGCGGCTCGTCCACGATTGAAAAGCTGTATTGGCCGTCGTGCATCCGGTTTTCTACGGGGGAAATCACCGGGGGTTGAGTATTCTTTGGCGGCTTGGGCCCCAAGAATTGATAGTAAACGCATTCGAGCCTACTATTGAATAATTTTCTCCGGCGCGTCGCTTCCACACCAATCGTTTTTTCGAAATCTAACCAGCTTGTGATGATGTAGTGACTCCATGTTGGTAGCTTGGAGAGGACGGCTGGAATCGATTCGTATAGAGGACGTAATTCCGCAATTTCGCCTAGGCGATCGCCATAGGGAGGGTTACAGATAACGCAGCCGTATTCACGAGCGTCGTTAAAATCGCGGAAGTCACGTTGGGTGAAGATGATATCTTGCGATACGCCTGCCGCTGCAGCGTGTTGTTTGGCAAATTTAAGCGATTCAAGATCGATATCTGAGCCGTGGATCTTTTCTTCCAATGGAGGAAGGATCGCCGCACGCGCTTCGTCTCTCGCGTCATCCCATAACTTTGCGGGAATGACGGGCCATTCTTGCGAAATGAATGTACGGGTCAGACCGGGAGCGATATTACGACCGAGCATCGCTGCCTCAATAGGAATCGTACCCGACGCACAAAACGGATCGACGAGCGGACGACCGGGTTTCCAGACTGACAGTTGTATCAGTGCGCTAGCTAATGTTTCACGTAAAGGCGCAACTACGTTCATCGTACGATACCCGCGACGATGGAGTCCGCGTCCCGTAGTATCTAGCGTAATTGTTGCGTGATCTTTAAGAATTGAGATTTCAACTGTATATTGTGGACCAGATTCAGGTAATGTAACAAGGTTCCAGACGCGAGTAAGGCGGTCGACAATGGCCTTCTTAACTGTGCGTTGCAATGCTGGAACACTAGTGATAGTTGAACGAACAGAACGCCCTTCTACAAGAAATCGCGCGTCTCTTGGCGCCCAATTTTCCCACTCAATCTCGCGAATTGCGTCGAAGATGACGTCAAAGTCGTCTTTTACGTCAAACTTAGCTAGTACTATCAACACCTTGCCGGCTGAGCGTAACCAGATGTTTGTTTTGACTAGATCTTCGAATTCTCCATCAAAGAACGTTCGCCCAACGCCGATTTCTGAGTTATGTGGCTCGTACCCGAGGCGTTTGAGTTCGTTAGAGACGACCGCTTCTAAACCGGTCGTTGAAGTTGCTACAAATCTCATATTTAGATCTTACTGAAAAAAAACGCGCGTCGTATGAACAACGCGCGTTACCGTGAGGTCAAATAATTACGAACAGACGGCTGTCTCAAATTTAGAACAAGCCGATTACTTCGCCTTTTTCGTTGATATCAATGGACTCTGCGACCGGAATCTTGGGTAGACCCGGGGCGGCGATGATCTCGCCGGTCATGACTACTACGAAACCGGCGCCTGCGCTCCAACGCAATTCACGAACATTAAGTTCAAAACCTTCCGGCGCGCCGAGAAGGGTGGGATCGGCGGAGAAAGAGTATTGCGTCTTGGCGATACAGACAGGCAGGGAATTACAACCTTGCGCAACTAACTCGGCGAGTTGGCGCTCAGCTTGTTTGGTGAAAGCAACGGAACCGGCTCGATAGATCTCTTTAGCGACTTTCTCAATTTTTTCTTTGAGCGTCAGGTCGTCTGCGTAGATGGGAGCGAAATGATTCTCAATGTTTTCATCGATCGTTTCGAGTACGGTTTGAGCCAGATCAACCGCGCCTTTACCGCCGTCAGACCAGTGCGTAGCGCAAGCGCACTTAACGCCAAGTTTTTCACAAGCGGTTTTGACGATGACGAGTTCTTCATCGGAATCGCTAATGAACTTATTCAACGCGACGACCACGGGAAGGCCGTATTTTTTGACGTTAGCAACGTGACGTTCAAGGTTAACTATTCCCTTAGCGACGGCGTCGACATTGGGAGTATTAAGGTCTTTTTTCGCAACTCCACCGTGATATTTAAGCGCTCGTACAGTAGCAACAACGACGGCAACGTTGGGTTTGAGACCTGCCTTACGACACTTAATATCCAAGAATTTTTCAGCGCCGAGGTCAGCTCCAAAGCCCGCTTCGGTGACGACGTAATCGGCGAATTTTAGAGCCGTTTTAGTGGCGACGATACTGTTACACCCGTGAGCAATATTGGCGAAAGGCCCTCCATGGACGAACGCCGGGTTGCCTTCAAGCGTTTGAACTAGATTCGGATTAATAGCTTCCTTCAAGAGAACGGTCATTGCGCCGTGCGCTTTAAGATCTTTCGCGGTAACAAGATTACCGTCCATATCGTAACCGACTGCGATGTTACCCAGTCGTTCGCGTAAATCGAAAAGATCGGAACTCATGCAAAGAATTGCCATGATTTCGGAAGCGGCGGTAATAACGAAGAAACTTTCACGCGGAACTGAGTTACCTGTTCCACCGAGACCGAGAACGATTTGACGTAGCGCGCGTTCATTGACGTCTAATGTACGTCCCCAGAGGATGCGGCGAGGATTTAGGTTCAGCGGATTACCATGGTGCAACGAGTTATCGATCATCGCCGCAAGCAGATTGTGGGCTGCGGTTATTGCGTGGAAGTCGCCGGTGAAATGGAGATTGATCTCTTCCATCGGAACGATTTGTGCATAACCGCCGCCGGCAGCGCCGCCTTTGACTCCAAAGCAGGGACCAAGAGAAGGTTCGCGCAAACAAAGACAAGCGTTCTTGTTGAGGTAATTGAGAGCGTCGCAAAGCCCAATACTCACGGTCGTCTTACCTTCGCCGGCAGGGGTAGGATTAATTGCCGTAACAAGGATTAACTTGGCGTCCTTCTTTTCAGGAAGGTCCTTAACTTGGTCTAAGGCGATCTTGGCCTTGTACTTTCCATAAGTCGTCACAGCGTCTTCGGAAATACCAAGTTTAGCGGCTACGTTAACGATAGGCAATTTTTGAGCGTTACGAGCAATTTCGATGTCGGTGAGAATCGTTTTAGTAGTCATGACATGCATCAAACGTTAAAACTTTGTGAATCCTGTAAGTCCTTACGGTTCCAGTAAGTGGCGATAACAAACGGACGAGGACCGTGTAAATACTGTTGGAGTTCATTTTACTCCAGTATTTTACTATTAAAAGAATGTTTAACAATACGAACGCGCTAATTTTACCGTAAAAAGAAAAATTAAGAGCGTTTAACTATCTTAAAAACTTGGGTCGAATGAGACTCGCTCCTGTACTTTTCGTTATATTCTGCGTCGAACTCAAACGGTTCTATAATATGTTCATCTAGAAGAAGTTGAAATAGTTGTGGGGATATTTCAGGATTGTTGAATCCATAGTTTCCTTCGCTTCTAAATCTAGATAATTCAGAGAAATCAACCAATATTAAAACAACTTTTTGACTTTCAAAATTATCGACGATCTTTTTAACATTGTTGATGGCAACGATATTGCCGTTGTCATCTTTTTCTACTGCGTCGCTTAGTATTGAGATCAAAGGAGAATCGTTCCAACATGTGGAGTAAAGAAGCGGGATACGATACATAAACGCTTTTGCTTCGCCGATTAGTAGTAACTTCTGTTCTCCGTCTTGGGAGATAAAGAGTTCGGGGTGATTATTGAAGTAGATCGATTCTTTCGTGAATCTACATGGATCTTCCTCAAGGGCTTGTAAAGGCGCCATTCTTCCTTGTCCGAGCATATCGATTGTCAAACCAGAGTATAACGCGCCTAGTAATGCAGCAACAAGACATACTGATTTTGTTGTTGTTTTCATTTGAAACATTTGGGATACGAGAACTCCAAATAGCAAAGCTGACAATGAACCGATAGGTAGTAGGAAACGAGTTAAACGATGGGTGAAAAAAAACCAACCGATCCAGTATAAAAAGACTAGGAAAAAGACCGCGCGTATAAGCTTAAAGTTAGAGTACGTGAAAATACTCGTTTCAAAACTCTGTTTACGAAAGACGAGTACAAATACTCCCGACAATGCAATAATAGTGAAAAACGGCGAACACATCCCGTCGCGCCATAGAGATGAACTTATTGCGTTTATAAACGCGACGCCTCCGTAAAGCGTTGAGGAATGAGCGTGTCTCCATCTCATGTTGATGGAATCATTCCAAAGCCCGGTGGAATCGCCAAATATTGTATAACCAAGTGGGTATACCGGATTACCAGTGTCAAGAGCGTTACGAAAATACCAACCGCCTCCAATAATTAATGTAACCAGTGTGAATATTCCCAGAACGCAGACTGTGTTTAGGAATTTATTAGACGGCGTCCGAGAGCTTGGGGATGATGGAGGTAGTAACAAGCGACTAAAACGAGCGTGATGAAACTCGATCAATAGTATAAAAAATACAGTTGGAAAGAGAATGAATACGATACTTGTGTATTTTACAGCAATAGCAAAACCGACGAACGAACCTTGTAAGCAGGAATAACGGAAAGTACCGCCGATGCTTCTTTCTGATGGTTCGGAAAGAATACGATGATAGAGCAGGTAAAAGATTCCCAAAATACAAAAACTGAGAACGCAATCGTTTAGACCGCTAACATATACTTCAAATACCCCCGGAAATGATAGGAAAGCAAAAGCCGCCCAAAGGCCGACGGAGGTATTATTTAAAAAACGCCGGCTAAACGACACTAACCCGGCGCACGTTAAAAAAGCAAAACTGGTTAGTACGGTTTTACCAACAAGGGAACCGATTCGTAATACGTCAAGTGAGGAAAAGCCTAAATCTCGGACGAGATTAAAACCTATAAGGTAGAACATTTCCGCACCAAGGGGCATGTTGGTGTAAACATTGTGTGATGAAAAAGTTATTGAACCGGTTTCGAATATTTCTCTCGCGCCTTGGAGATGATATTCGACAGCGTCATATTCAAAGATCGGTTGGGTGGCTGCAAAGAGATAGAATGCGCTAAACAAACAGAGGAGAATGAACAAACTGAATACAATAAACTGATCCAGTTTACTGGAATTGTGGGGAAATATATACGATTTGAGTCTTGTAATAAACGAATTCCAATTACTTGCTCTCTGTGAACGTTTAGAAAACCGACGATTATGAAATGCTTTGGTAAATATACTAACGCTCCACAGGAGAAGAATTCCTGTGAAGAATGGTAAGATTGGCCGAGAACCGCGACCTGTGTATCCCATAATAAACGTGAGTGTCGATAGGAGTATCAGCCCGATTCCGCTAGAAAAAAAACAAGTTGCAATTGTGTTGTTGATTTCCCCTTTGGGAAGTATGCAAAGCAAAAGGTGACCGAGACAAAATGCAACAAAGATAACAAATACACCAAGAACAAATGAAGTGAAACGTTCTCCAGCGTAGGGTTTTAAGGGAAGATCAACGCCAAACCATATATCGTTAACAAAGTTGGGTTCGATTGTTGGCATAAGAAAAAGCCCCCAACGAGGCATAGATGAATTGAGAAAAGGGGTGGAAAAGAATAGTAAATAACAAATAAGAAGTGAAACGAATCCGCCAAGGATTAACGCTAGCGACAGGTTAGATCTTTGAAACGAAGGTGGCTTGAGCATTAGGTTTCCTTTACGACGCAATAAACGAAGTTGTGATTATGCGCGTGAAAAATCTCACTTTTACTTGAATAATGATACCCAAATCATTAAAATTGTACAGACTGAGAGTGGGTTTTGTGACTTGGAACTTATAAGAAGTTTTATTTTACAAAGTCTTTGGAACAATTGACTTACTTGGAGTGATCGAATGAAAATTGCGTTGCATATAAATTCAAAAGCGGTAGCTTTTGTAGCGATTCTTTTAGGGGCTTTTGCCGTTCAAAGTTTCAATTTGTGCGATAGGGGGAGAATTTGGGCACAAGAGAGTTCCGATTCTGTTGCTACCGACGGACAAGGAGCCCCTTGCTTTATTGGACCTGATGGCGAGTTAGTTTGTTCTGTTGATGGGGCTCCGACAATAAAAAACACTGATTCGGAACTACCAAAAATTGATTTGGCTTCACAGCCGTGGTTGGTAGAAAGCGCTAATTTACCTCTGAACCATCCCGCTTTAAAACGCGATCATATGATCTGGGCTGATTCTTATCTCTGGACGTCGATTTGTGACGTTGTAGGTTCTATACCCGTTGAAAAATGGTTGACGAAAGCGCCAACGCCTGAAGATCTGGTTGGTAAATACGTCTTGATTGAAATGTGGGCAACGTGGTGTCCGCCTTGTCGCCGCTCTTTACCTTATTTGGATTTCATTTCTAAGAAGTACAAAGACGATTTAGTTGTTGTCTCTATCTGTGAGATGGATGAAAACGCAATTAGAAATATGCCCGGTAAGAAGTTGAACATTTTTGACATTGGCTATTTTGCCGCTGTAGATACAGGTCGTCGTTTAGCGAATAAACTTGGCGTTTACGGAATTCCTCATGCTATCTTGCTTGAACCGACGGTCGGCGGCGTGGTTTGGGAAGGTATGCCTACTTCTCCGAGATACGAATTGGATGATAAGAAACTCGAACGGTTCTTTACGATCGGGCGTAAGCAACGAGAAGCTGGAAAGTTACCCGAGGTCTCGCCTATCGAATTTGAGGTTTCCGAGCCTACGCAAGAAGAACGCTCTTCTCGTCGTCAGCCAAATTTGAAGAATAACGTTGAGGACGTGCCTGGCTCACCGAGCTTGTAACGATCGAATAGCAAGATTGATTTGGTAAATGCTATTGCTCTGTTATTGAAAAAACGTCAATATGATTTTCCATTCGGGTAGTTTCGTAGCAGGAGACTACTCGATAGGTATGACGTTGAATGTTCGGACCTTTTCAGATTGTAAAGAGAAGACTTCTTTTCAATGAGAGTTTTGCCTATTTTTTATCGTTTTTGCGGGTATGAGCGTAAAGCAGTCGTGATCGAACTCATTGCGATTGTTTTGGCTTTTATTGTGGTTTTTGCAGGATGTGCTTCGCAAAAGGGAAAAGTTGTCGATCCGAGTACAAAGGACCGTGTTGGTAGCCATCGCGCTGGCTCGGAAATCTATGATCCTGCCGCCGAAGCGGCTGTTGCGGGGTTATTAGAACAAGCTGTGCGCAAGCCTATCATGCCTGAGGATTCTGGTATGACAGTTGCTCAAATCGACGATCTGCGTGGTATTCGAAAAATCTGTTTTGCAGGTGTAGAAAATGCCGGCGGTGAAGAGATGGGCGACATACGCGCTAATCTCGAAGAAACGATCAGAACGATGATTTCGCAGACTGAACAATTTGAAGTCGTCGATTCTCGCCTAGTTGCAGCCGGTTTGCGGGAGTCGGGGCTTCGACTTGAAGATTTACTGTTGCCCGATAAAAGGGAAAAATTTGCTAATGCGCTTGGCGAGTTTGACACACCGTTTGATTATATTCTGTTTGCAAAAGTTACTACCGCAACTACGAGAGATAACGACGATTCGCAGGTCAAGTATAGTTTTACGCTTGATCTTGTAAATGTTCACACCGGCGCTTCGATGAGCGAGACGGTTGAATTGAAGAAACACTATAATCGGTCGGTCAAAGCGAAGATCAAGGGACTGTTCTAAAACTGATTAGGTTGGGAGAAGCGTCGTTTCTTTTGAACGAGGGAACGGCGCTTATTTTTTTATGATTGAGATTAAAAAGAATCGGAAATTTGACGACTTGGTAAGTCTTTCTGCTTTTTCTATAGCGCACTTTGCGGTTGATTTTTGTTGTGCATTTCTTCTTTTTCGCCTTTATTCGATTGGTGCGGTTCCCGAAGGAAATGTTTGGCGATTTTTTTTAGTATACAACGCGCTTGCGTTTGGACTTGAAGTATTTATTGGTCCATTGTTTCGTTTAAGAACTGCTTGGGTGTGTTCGGCATTTGGTTGTGCGTTACTAGCGTTAGGCTTAGGACTCGGGTCTTATGTAGAATGGAACGTTGAAAGGATCAATGATGTATATCAACAGGCTTCTTCAGCGGGATTTTTTTCCGACTCCGACGGAGCTAGCAATATTTTAGGAATCAAGAAGCTGATTTCTTGGTCGCTTGTCGCTTACGTTTTAGCTGGAATCGGGAATGCTTTTTTTCATGTTGGCGGTGGAATTGACGCTTTGACACGCAATATTGGAAAGTATTGGAGGGGGGGAGTTTTTATTTCTACCGGGGCGGTTGGTTTAGGTTTGGGAACCTTCTGTGGACGTGAGAATGTTTTTAGCTTTACAGAATTACTTGCGCTATTAGTGGTTATTGCGATTTTGATTTGGTACGGCGGTAATGTACGACGAGTTATTGGAGAACAACAAGAGAATACTCATGAAGTCTATAAAGAACGTTTTCAAGAAAAATGGGTGGCGCTTGTTTTATTTTTGGCTTTGAGTGTTGTGGGAGTACGTTCGTTCGTGGGGTTTGTTGTTTCCGAAATCAGTGCGAATGTGACAACGTTTACTGTTGATCCGTTAATTATTGCTTTTGCATCGTTTGTTGGGAAATTTGTAGGCGGTTTTTGTGCCGATTTGTTTGGAGCTAAAAAGGTCGTTACGTTGGCTGGGCTCGCGGCAATTCCTATGTTGTGCTTTATTGATTCGTCACACGCATTTTTAGTTGGAATTGTGCTATTAAATATGTCCACGGCGATTTCTCTTCTGGTTTGTGCGAAAGCATGCGTAGGACGAGTTGGTTTTGCCTTTGGATTGACCACGCTTGCTTTACTGGCGGGATATTTACTCTACGATATTATTGGGAACTTTGCCTGGTGTACGAAGCTTGACGCTATACGTTATGCGGTTGCGCTTTTGTTAGTAATTTCCACTATTTCGTTATTCGTATGTTTGTGGTTACAAAGAACGAAACAAGTGTGAAACGTTTTTTAGACGCTTTATTGTATGATGACGCTTTCTTTCGTATACTAGCGCGGGCGATGAAAAAAATACATGTGAGGGGAAAGCGTAATGGCGAATTTTGATCCGTTTGAGCAAGGACCTGAGAATGATAAACGAGATGATATTTATCGTTTAAATACTTCGTTTTCTGGCGACAAAGACGCTATTGATTCTTTTAAATACCGATCTTTCTCATGTCCTTACTGTCGCGCTAATATTTCCGTGACCAAGAATGAGATTGCCAAAGTTATTATGTGCCCGGATTGCGGGATGAAAGTTACTGTACCTGCGTTAGATTTTTCCCGGGAAACTGAATATGAGCACATGTATTACAATAAAGAAAAGCTCCGGAAAGACGAAAAATTTTCTCCGTTGCGTAACCCCAATCGTGTTGGTATCTCTCTGGATTCCTCAGAGGTTTATCAAGTTGGCTTGGGGGAACAGACTACAGGCTTAAAAAATAATAAAGATAATTATGTTTATCTTCAATGTTCACTGTGTAATACTCAATTACATGTGCCTGTGTTTATGTTGGGCAAGATCGTAGTTTGTCCTGATTGTGGTAGCGAGATTAAGGTGAGAAGAGGTCAAACTTCTGAAGAGATAGAGAAGCCCACGATCTCAGAAACAGAGAAGGTACAACGCGATGAGCAATTATCGCCGATGCGTAATCCTAATCGCGAAGGATTGAAACTTGACGGCGATAATATCTATGGTGTGAGAGAGGATTTACAACGGGAATCGCAAGTTGCTACTACCGAAACTCTTCTTCCTGTACATTGCCATGTTTGTGGAACATTGACGCATGTTCCTGGCGATCTGTTAGGGCGGCGTGTAATTTGTCCTGATTGTGGTAGGGCGACTATTGTAACTAATGCATTTAAAGAACACGAAGAGACGATCAATGTAAAATTTCAACCACGCCCTCAAGAAATCTACGGAGTCGGGCAGGAACCTATTTCTGATGTTGGTAAAAGTCATGAAGATATACACGTCTTTGAGAATGGTTCGAAAGCTGCTTTACTTCAAGGTGAAAGAAAATATGATTCTCTTGGAATTTCTAATAGCGAGAGGGACGGTAAAGAAACTCAATCTGAAAAGAATAGTAGAAATAATGCATTAGAACGAAAGGCTAAGGAGGTAAAATTTGATGATGAACCTAAGATGGTACTTCGGCGTAAAAACGGTGAGTTAGTGTGGGCATTCCCCTCGCCGCCAAAACGGAATCCGATGTTTAATAAGACGTTTCGTGTAGCGAGAGAAACAGAGACTTGGACAAGAACCGCTTTAAATGTTTTTTTAATGACAGCGGGGATATTGATGGTGTGGTTAGGTTTAGGTCTTACCACCGAGATGAAAGAAAATGGGACGATGTTCGTCGTTTTTTTCTATGGTCTTTGTGGTCCTGGGATCGTGGTGGCTTCGGCGATGTTGGGACTAAATTTCTGGTCTGTGTTTCAAGCGGGGGGGACGGGCGCTCAGCGTGTGATGGAGTGGCGAAACGAAGACCCTGTGGAATTTATTCTTTACGGGGTATGGTTTAGCATGATAGTTGTGGCTGCCTGTATGCCGGGACTTATTGTCGATAACATTATTTCCAGATTCACTGTATTACCGTCTGAAGTTAGTGAGGCTAAGATATCGTTTCTAGAATTTTTACGATGTGTTGTATGTGTTCTAGGAAGTTTTGTTTGGTTCTTTCCTGTATTTTGGTTGTCGACAGAACAGACAGATCATCACTTATTTTGGCCTTGTTCGAAGGTAATACTTACAAGTTTCTTCAGTAAAAGCCTTGCTTGGACGCAACTTTATATATTTTCCATTATAGGACTTTTTTTACCCGGAATATTTATCGCTATTCTTTGTTATCGATACTTGGGGTTTATCTTTTTAATACCACTCTTCGTTTGCTGTTTTTCGGTATTCTATGCTCTTCTTCTAGGACGCTTGGGATGGTTAGTAGAGGACGAGATTAGAAGTTTAGAGTATGACGATTAATCGTAAATCGTTAATCTTCGACATGAGTATTAGGGGGGAATGGTTGGCTTCGACAATAAAGCGCAAGGGTCTGTAATGCGATGGCCATCGATTCTTCATCTAAGGATGACATTTGTTCTAAATCATTTTCTGAATTGAATAGTTGATCGACGAGTGCGCATAATTCAGCAGCGGCTTGTTTCATTTTGTCGGATTGGAGTTCTTCTTGTGAAGAAACAATGGTTAACCAACGCAGGATTTTACCGTTGACATATAGCTTCATATACGGCGTTGTTAACTTTGACTCGGGGTTGAAAAACAAAGAGTTGCTTAACGCTGATTCGCCGAAAATATCCCATGTTCGCTTTTTCATGGCGATTAAGAACGATTCTGTTTTTTGAAGAATCGGGGAAAGTTCGGAACTGTTTGCGTAAGCGCTTTGTTTGAGACGCGCTAATAAATATGTGAACGCTAGTAGCTTATCGGTCGATTCCGCTGTGTTCCAGTCAATTCTTCTTCGAGCTTCTTGTTCGAGTATTTTCTGTAGTGACCAGGTTTCGCCAAATTGGTTTACCCACTTTTCGTCAGGATCTTGGGAGTAGTGGGCTAACCCTATTGCCACTTGTGATAGATTGGCATAAGAAGAGCAGGAGTACTTTTCCCACTCAACTAGATCTTGGACGGAAAAAGTTTTCCCTTCAACACGTAATTCGTATTTACGATCAATTTTGGCAAAAGCGAGACAGGCAAGTAGTTCTCCGCGTTGAGTTTGAAAACCATATCCGATTTCGGGCGCAGGTAAGCTGTGAACGATGTGTAGTAGTTGACGATTGGAACAAGGAACGTTCCAGCACAACGCGCCTATGGCGTACATCGGTTGCATATTTGGCGTTGTTATATTTTCTGGGGCGCTATTTTCAGGGGGAGCAAGAAATGTTTCGTTAGCTCCTCCTATCAATGAATAACGTAGAAGTCGTGAAGGCGTAGCCTGGGTAATAGAAAGGTTGGGAGTGGTAAATCGCTTCAATAGCGCTTGAACGCGTTCGGTGAATTCTTGGTCGTTTTGTGGAACTTTTAGTGGAGGAAGTTGACGTGTTTGGGTTTTGACGCCTTCATTAAGGAAAGGAATATTGTCATAGGTGCCGCTTCCAAATGGAATAGCTCCCGTGACGTCGCCGAGGATCGTATAATTTCCACCGTTATTTCCGGTAATCGTCATTCCATCAGGAATTGACGAAATCGTCGTTGAAAACTGTGGGGTTTGTGATATTGGCGTTGGAATAGACGAATAAGCTCCTTCAAAAGGAATGACACTGTTTTCAAAGATCGGAGTAGATGAAATAATAGGTGCGTCTTGATAGATCGTAGGGGCAAATTGTTGGTCACTGAAGACGGGATACCCCATTCCTTGAACGTCTGGGAATTGGGCAAACAAATTATCTACCGAGAAAGTAAGAGCTATACCAACAACGAAGAAGAGATTTTGTAATGAAAAGCTCTTCTTTATTGACAGGGGATTATTCTGTTTTCTCGACTTAACGTTCATTAGTGAGGTTATCCTTTACACAATAGCGAACGGTTCTGAAGAGACTTTTCATTTGCTACGTGTTTCAATAGGGTTGCTGTTCAACTTATTGGGGACAACTGTTGTAAATACGTTCATGATAGGCGCGCTTGTCGCGAGGTATGAACACATAATCCAACAGCTTGATTTAATAGCAATTTACGCGCCTTTCGTCAAGTGAAACAAAAAAGGACGTCTTACGACGTCCTCTAATTCAAAATCACTGTTTTACAACAGGCATATGTTCAAGTCCAGTCTCAATGACGAGTTTTCCTTGTTTCAACGTTTCTTTGACGTTGATAATACGCTGGTTTGACGATCCCATAAATTTCAGATCCCAGGTATGTAGACTCTGAATAAACGGCCCGTCGACGATGACGTCCGATAACTCTATCAACAGATTCCAGTCTTGATTATTAGACTTACGTAACTCTTCCCAGGTATAGCCTGTATACACTACGATGTTCAAGCCGCGTTCGCGTACTTTCTGAGCAAGCTCTGTCAATGGCTTAGCTTGCATAAAGGGTTCGCCGCCGCTAAACGTTACGCCGTCCAATAACGGATTGGAATCAATTTCGTCTAAGATTTGGTCTGTAGTGAAATCTACCCCGCCGTCAAGCGACTGAGTCTGCGGATTATGACACCCCGGGCAAGAACGTGGACAACCTTGTGTAAACAAAGCGTATCTTATGCCTGGACCGTCGACGATTGAATCGAAGACGCGTCCCGCAATTCGTATTATCATCGACTAAGTATCCTATCAGTCATTGAGATTTTCTAGAGACGCAAAATTTCCGTTATCGGAATCGCCTACGCTGTGACGAACGCGGTCTCTGACTTCCGCGCGTTTGGCGTCGTTGAAACGATCAAGCGTACCTACGAGGTAACCGGTGATACGACGTAACCGATCAAAGGGACGATCGGCCGTTTCTTTACGACCGCACTTCGGGCAGACGTCGCCATTAATCACACCGTAGAAACCGCAGACCGGGTCGGAATCGATTGGATGATTGATAGCGCCATATCCAACGCCTGCTTTACGCATAGCGTGAACGATCTTTTCAAAGGCTTCCAAATTTTGAGAAGTGTCGCCGTCAAGTTCGACGTAGGTTATGTGTCCCGCATTGGTCAGCGCGTGGTAAGGCGCTTCCAATTGAATCTTTCTCCAACAAGGAATATTGTAGTAGACTGGAACATGGAAACTATTGGTATAGTATTCGCGGTCGGTGATACCTTCAATATTACCGAAACGTTCACGGTCTAAGCGAATAAAGCGACCGGAGAGTCCTTCGGCGGGAGTTGCAAGGAGCGAGAAATTCAGCTTCATCTCTTGGGATTTTCGATCCATATAGTTACGCATGAACGAAACGATATCGAGACCAAGATTTTGAGCTTTTTCGCTTTCCCCGTGGTGTACGCCAAGCAACGCTTTTAAGGTTTCCGCTAGACCGATAAAACCGACGGACAAGGTGCCGTGTTTTAAAACTTCTCCAACGGAATCCTCCATGTCAAGATTTTCACTATCTAACCAAACGCCTTGTCCCATGAGGAAGGGGAAGTTTTTAACCTTCTTCGAGCATTGGACGCTGAAGCGTTCGAGGAGCTGATCCACGCATAGATCGAGCTTACGTTCAAGTTCTTCAAAGAAGAAGTTGATATTGTTGTGCGAACGTAAGGCAATACGAGGAAGATTGATAGAGGTGAAGCTCAAATTACCGCGGGAATAGGTAATCTCTCTCGTGGGATCGTAGGTATTTCCAACGACACGCGTACGACAACCCATATAAGCAATCTCGGTTTCAGGACGCCCCGGCTTATAGTATTGCAAGTTAAAAGGTGCGTCTTGGAAAGCGAAATTAGGGAAGAGACGTTTTGAGCTAACGCGACACGCTAATTTGAACAAGTCATAGTTGGGTTCGTCAGGCTTGACGTTAATACCTTCTTTAACACGGAAGATATGGATCGGGAAGATAGGCGTTTCACCGGCTCCAAGCCCGGCTTCATGAGCCAAGAGGACGTTTTTGACGACAAGACGTCCCTCCGCCGAGGTGTCCATACCATAATTAATAGACGAAAATGGCGTTTGAGCGCCGGCGCGGCTATGCATGGTATTCAAGTTGTGGATCAGAGCTTCCATGGCTTGATAGGTAGCTCGGTCTGTCTCTTGGATAGCTTGTTCCAACGCTTGCGACTGGATTTCGGCAACGACTTTTTCATCTATGTGGCGATCGCTGGTGCGTTCGTTGAGTTTAACGCCCAAACGTTCCATAATCGCGGCGTTTTCTTTTTGAATGAAAGCTTCGTTATCTTGAAGACGAAGATCGATTCCTTCATCAAGAATATTCTTGTGGATAGCTTTCAATTCGTCGCTCACAAAGGCGTCGCGAATACGCGTCAGGAATTGAAGTCCCTTGACGACGTTGTTGCGATAGAACTTACGGAACGTTTTAATAACCCCGGGGGCGAGCCCATAATCAAAGTTAACGATCGATTGACCGCCGTGTTGATCATTTTGGTTCGACTGGATAGCAATACAAGCGAGCGCCGCGTACGATTGGATATCGTTAGGTTCACGAAGTACGCCGTGCCCGGTTCCAAAACCTCCCTTGAATAATCGAATCAGGTCGATTTGACAACAGGTTGTCGTCATAGAGTAGAAGTCGAGATCGTGAATATGGATATCGCCTTCAAGGTGCGCTCGCGAATGTTCCGGCTTCAACATATTGCGGTGGAAGAATTCTTTCGCCCCTTCGGAACCGTATTTGAGCATTTGCCCCATAGCCGTATCGCCGTTGACGTTCGCATTTTCACGTTTAACATCACTTGTTTTAGCGTCCTTAAATGTGATGTCGGCGAAAGTCTTCATGAGGCGCATATTAGTTTCACGTACGCGAGTACGTTCTTGGCGATATGCGATATAACTACGCGCGGTACGAACATGCCCATTTTCGATCAGAATGGATTCGACGACGTCTTGAACGTCTTCAACTTCAGGTTCAACAGTACCTTGATCAATTAAATGTTGGGCGACTTTATTCGCAAGTTCGGAGATGTATTCATCGGATTGGGGCTGTCCGGTAGCGTTGAAAGCTTTTTGGATAGCAACGCCGATCTTTGCAGGCACAAAAGGCGAGCGTCTTCCGTCACGTTTTACGATGTATTGAATCATAGTGGGGTTTTCATTAGGGAAGTTCGTCTTGATCATCTCTGTATAACTCTAATATTATGAAGTTGACGGCACAATATTGGTCGTCAGACTTTTGTGACGATTATAAAAAGAATGAGGCGTGTTTTATTAACGATCGTTTTCGCGAGCGAGTTTCTCAAAGTCCAAATACATCATACTCGGTTGGACGTCTGTGTTGTTTTGATACTTTCCGCTTTGATACGGGAAATATTCGCCTTCGATCGTGTGGTAGTAAATCTGACAGATCTCAACAAAAGGATAGATTCGGATCGGTTGGATACAATGTAGTTCTAATGTCCAAAAACCTCGGAATCCAACGTCGCCAAATCCCGCTGTAATATGGATTGAAAGGCCAAGTCGACCGACGGACGAGCGACCTTCCAACATCGGAACCAACGTTTTGGTTTCCGTCAGTTCGGCTGTTCTACCGAGATAGATTCGTCCGGGTTCCAACAGATAACCTTCCTCGGGAATCGTAAACTTATGATAAGCGTTAGCCTTTTTCATGTCGAGTTGTACATCGTCATAGACAAGTAATTCGTCGTGCAAACGGAGATTGTAGCTGTTAGGATTGAGACGATCGCGTGAGTAGGGGGTGATAACGATGTTACCTTTGGCCATTTCGTTTTCGATCTCTAAACCGGAAAGTATCACGACGCTTCTCCCGTTAATATGACAAGAAAAAGGGCTAATTGACTATGTTTGTGAAGTAAACGATTTTTCGACTTACACACTATATATTGTGTGTCAGCTAAAAAAAACACTTTATATAGTGTTTTTGGGCTGAATCCAGGAGGGATTCTAATACACATTTGGGGCAGGTCAATAGACTAATTTGGGGGACGGTTAGCGTGTCAGAAAATCAATTTTCAGGGCTTGACCAAGGATTTTAGCGGTAATTCTCACACTATTCCTAGTGTTTCAGACTTACCCGACACACTAAATATAGTTGAAATTTTTTCTTCCAACCATAAAAATGTCATTTGGGGATTATGGCAAATAAGAAAAATAAAATATAAAATAATTTACGAATAATAAAAAGTGGCTGATTTACTTTGTTTGTAACGATTAAATAGCTTTAATGGTTTAAACAAAAATTTTCGAAAAAGCGGAATGGATAGTATAATCAGTCGTTATGATGACTAGAAAGAAAGCTTCAAAGCCTTACTGGAAGTAAAGGGAGGTTTTTTAACTTGGTTAGTAAAGTTGTTGATTTAAGTTGACAATCAGAAGAGATTGATTTACATTTATTGAGCGTTGGTGATATGATGGCAGACTTAGACTTGGGCTAGTTGCCTTCATTCTTATCCCCTTTCATTTTTACGTTGGAACGTAAGATTGAGGCTCGTTTTTTCATATGAAGACATATTCCAGTTTCTGGAAGGTTTTTTGTTATAGAAGGATTTCGATCTGTGGAAACAGAACTTAAGAAACGTAGTGAGGTCGCCGTTTCCGATACTTGGGATTTGTCGCGACTTTGTAAGTCAGACGAAGTATGGAAAGAAGATTTTGAGGCTTGGAAAAAGCTCGCTGAAAAAGTTACTTCTTATCGCGGTAAGCTAGATGACGTCGAGACGTTGGTTCAATTCCTCAAATACGAGGAAGAGTTGGATCGTAAAGGCGAGAAGCTTGGCGTTTACACATTTCTCAAGACAACGGAAGATCTTTCTAACTCTGTATACCAAGAAATGAAGAGCGCGTTCTATCTTGCCGCCAACAAGGTTGCAGAGGAATCGAGTTTCGTTCGTCCTGAATTATTGAGTTTTTCTGCCGATAAATGGGAAGAGTTACTCAAAGACGAACGTTTGGCTCCTTGGAAATTGAAGTTGGAACGTATCCTGCGGTTCAAACCATATTCTCTTTCCGACAAAGAAGAACGATTGATTGCTTCAATGGGGGACGTTGCAGATGCGCCTTCCAAGGCGTTTCGTTTGTTGAACGATGCTGAAACGAAGTTCAAGTCGACCAAAAACGAGTCTGGGGAAGAAGCGCCGCTGACTCTTGAAACCTTCCAACTGTTTTTACATTCTTCTGATCGCAGCGTACGTAAAGCCGCGTTTGAAAACTTGTATGCCGAATACGAAGCCAAGCAAAATACCTTCGCCGCTTTGTTAGAAGGCTCTATTCGTAAGGATGTTTTCTATGCTAAGGCTCGCGGCTTCTCGACGGCGCTACAAGCGTCGATGTTTACGGAAGAGGTACCGGCTCAAACGTATCGTATCCTTCTTGATGGTGTTCGTGGTGCGTTACCGTCACTTTATCGATATTACGAATTACGCCGAAAATTAATGAAGTTGGACGATATCCACTTCTATGACGTCTATGTTCCGATCCTCTCCGATATCCAAGTCAATTATTCGTGGGAAGAAGCTGTTGCTTTGATTCAAAAGGCATTGGCCCCGCTTGGCGAGGAATATGTTGAGACTATTGGAAATGGTTTGACTAAGGATCGTTGGGCCGATCGTTATGAGAATCAAAACAAAGAGAGTGGCGCGTTTAGTTGTCCCGGTTATGACACGCCGCCTTATATTTTGATGAACTATAAACCTTCTACAATTGAAAGCGTTTTTACGCTTGCGCATGAAGGCGGTCACTCGATGCATAGTTGGTATTCTGCGAAGAACCAACCCTACCGTTATTACGATTACGTTATTTTCTTGGCGGAGATTGCCAGTACGTTCAACGAACAACTACTTGCTCGTTATCTACTGAAAAACGCTCAAGACGATAAGATGCGCGCTTGGATTATCAATCGTGAATTGGATTCGATCCGCGCGACGATCTTCCGACAAACCATGTTCTCGGAATTTGAATTCAGAACTCATGAGCTTGCAGAGGCTAGTCAACCGCTTTCCGCCGCTGTATTCCGGAAGATATATCGCGAGATCCTCGACGAGTATTTTGGCCCCAATTTTGTCGTCGACGACCAACTTGAGTTGGAATGTCTACGGATTCCGCACTTCTATCGTGGATACTACGTGTACAAGTATGCGACGGGGCTTTCTGCCGCCATATCGTTGGCTGATCGCGTACTTGAAGGCGGTAATTCGGCGCGCGAAGATTATCTTGGCTTCTTGAAAGCCGGGTGTTCCGCCGCTCCTTTGGATATTTTACGTAATGCAGGCGTCGATATGGAGAAACCAGAGGCTATCCTAGCGGCTATGAAGCGTTTTGAAAAGCTTACTAACGAGTTAGAACAACTACTTTCTTGATTGCGTAGTAATGGTTACTGGCTGTTTACCGGTAATATAGACAATGAGAAGCGCCCGAGATCGTTGTAAGATTTCGGGCGCTTTTATTTTCAACTATTGGAGTACGGAGGCGCCTTCTTGACCTCTTAGTCAAGCTGTTCGTTCCAGGGACGTAAAGAAACTCTTCTGAAAAGGATCTCAGCGCCTTCCGATTGAAGTTGTATCTTACCTTCCGACTGCTTCAAGTTATAAACACGGTTGACGAACTTACCGTTAACATAGACTTGCATCTCATTTCCAACCGCGTAAATGACCATTTCGTTCCAATCGTCGGAATATTCGGCGTCGGCAGGACCGTGGAATCCGGTAATGTCTTGCCAGTTTTCATCACGACCTTTCCACTGGAAACAACCGCTAGAATTGGCAACGTAGGTTTTAGGGGTTCCGTTCTTGGGATCAAACGCGAAACCGCCGTTGCGTTCAACGACGTCGCAGGTTCCGCTGATTCCATCTTCTTCGTTACCAACAATCCAAAAATCACCAACGGCGCCTTCACAGATATTAGCCTCGACTGATTTGGCCCAAACGCCGTAACAAGCATCTTGTGGACCAAAAGAATGGATAAGGACGCCGGAATCGCGCGCGTGTCCAATTTTACTGCCGTAGGTTTTTTCACCCCACTTGAATTCAACGGTAAGGCGATAATTAGAGAATGAATCTTTGGTCATGAGACCGCCAAACTTTTCGCCGCTTATGTGGAGGATCCCGTCTTGAACGGTAAATACGTCTTGGTCGATAGGAGAACCTTCCCCCTTAATATTAACAGTCCAATTATCAAGATCTTTACCGTTAAAGAGCTCGATTTCATGAGTTGCGTCGTCAACTTTTTTTAGAGCTACCGGAATATAAGCGTTTTCAAACAGCTTTTCGTAGGTGTATTCGCAATCAATGCGGAAGGTTGAATGGCCATTACGACCTTTAGGAACGCCGTGCGAGAGACCTGTCTGGTCGCTAATGAAGAGACGGCCATTTTCAGGTTCGTTTTTTAAGACGAGCATGGCGTGACCGTCATAGTCGACGTGCATGATAACGGCGTCACCGGGTTTTAGTTGGGAATAGGCTTGCTTCATAACTTCTAGCCCGTTTTCCTTAACGATGTCGGGGGTGGAATCATAGAAGTTCAAAGCATATTTTCCAACCGGAACAACGTCTTTCGGACGATCGGGAATAAGTCTTCTTGTGAGAAGCGAAGGAAAGTTCGGATCGGCTTGTTTCCAGGCGTTGGAAACGGACGCAGAACAGTCTGACCCCCAGTAGGTGTTGAATTCGCAGGGCCCGACATAGTATTGTACTCCGTCGATCGTTTGTAACTGAGTGGAGAAAGAAGCGAGATTGTTATTGCGAGAGAACTGAGTATAAGGGATGCCGTAATAGGTTTCACCCTTTTTGAAAGAAAATCCGTGTTCGGGATTATAGTAAGGAATGTCCTCTTTGGGAGTCCATTGAACGCTAGCGGCAGCGCGCATATAATCGACGATCTTAGCTCTCAATACTTCTTCTTGGGATCGTACCGGTTCATTAGCGTTTAGCGATGAATTGGATAGTGACAAAGTAATGAGGAGTAAAGCAAGGCGAGAAAATCCTTTAGTAAACTTCATTGCGACCCTTTCTCCGAGCGAATGTTAGGGGGTAACAAGGGATGAAATACCAAAATGGTGCAAACCTTATCGATACAATAAACGTCGGACAAGATAAGCTTGGCTGTTTTCACGGGCACAAGCGTTAGACGCCCAGCATCGTGAACCACTACAAATTCTACAACAGAGATAAAAATATTACAAGTCTCGATATTTCGTAAGTTTCTGTTATCGTTTTCGAAATGGTGAATGATAACATAGAGGATTCTTTTAACTGGTAATGATATTCTCTTTTCAGGGATGGGGGAGATTCAGTATAAAAGTTAGACTTTTATTCATATGTTAGATTGACAAAACATTTTTCTAAATTATGATATTTGTATTGTCGTTTGACGACGTAGCAAACATTGTGATATTTTATTATCCCCTGAGTTGCACAAGAGGGTTGGATATGAGTTTAGCGAAGATGGAACGCGGTAAGAAAGTTACAATCGTATCTTTGAAAACGGATCGCGCCTTTGAAGAACGCTTAGCTGCTTTAGGACTTTTCCCTGGCGCTGAGGTTGAGGTTGTTCGTAACTCTCGTAGCGGTGAAATGATTCTTGGTTGTTTAGATAGCCGTTTTGCGCTTGGTCGCGAATTGGCAAACGCAATTGAAGTTGCCTGAGCCCTGGACAATAGAGTGTGGGACATTATTAAGTTCAAGTATTAAACGTGTTGTTATGATGATATGTCCCATGTCAATGTGTTGTTGAGCAACGAAGCGTCGTTTGGTGATAACGGCGCTTTTTTTGTTGGACGCTGTTTTCAAAATGAGCGAAACGCTCAATAGCAACGTGTGATAACACGAAAGCAATGAGAATGTATTGAAATACGTGTCTCTTGGTAAACGGATATCTTTAAAGGACGTCTATAATGGTTACCGTAAAAAATGCTCGTATTACTGTTGCCTTAGTTGGTAATCCTAATTGTGGTAAGACGACTATTTTTAATAAGCTAACTGGTGAAAAACAAGCGGTAGGTAATTATTCCGGCGTTACTGTTGAAAAGGTGGAAGGTTGTTTGGAAAGGGATTCCATAAACTACAACTTTGTGGACTTACCCGGCATATATAGTTTGACAACCTTTTCTCGTGATGAAGTCGTCGCTCGCGATTATCTTTTATTCGAACATTTTGACGTTGTAGTCAACGTTGTTGATGCTTCTAATATTGAACGAAATTTGTTCTTGACGCTCCAGCTTAAAGAACTTGGTCTACCTATGGTCGTCGTATTTAATATGTGCGATTTAGCTAAGTCTAGGGGGATCGTTTATGATTTAGAGAAATTGGAGCAAATTCTTGCGGCTCCTATTGTTGAAGTTGTCGGTTCCACCGGAAGGGGGGTTGAGCAAATTACTGATTACGTAAAGGAAGTAATTGTTCAAAAATCCAGTGGAGAACATAAGAGTGATCATCTACGTTATTCAAACGCTATTGAAACTGAGATTCATAATGTTGTTACTGCGCTAGATATAGTTGCTAGCAAGGAGGAAACAAGCTTCTCCGGAAGGTTGAACAAGAAGTTAGGTATACGATGGCTTCTGGCCGGACAACGAGTGGAATCTGATTCTGATGACATTGTGCGTTCTTATTTAGAGCTAAAAGATCGTGACGACGTTGCTGTTCGTCGTCGATGGCTTGCCATTAAGTTATTGGAAAATGACAAAACGGTTGTCGACGAATGGCAAGATAATAATCTTAATGAAGTTGTCAAAACTTCATCTAGGGCTTTGAGTAACATATCTAGCGTTGATAATCGAGTTGTGAAGACCAACGTACCGGTTGCCGCCAAGTTTGCCGCCGAACGATACGGAAATGTGCGTAAGATCTGCGCTGAATCTGTTCGTAACGAAAAGCGTGAACGCATACTATGGTCAGATCGTTGCGATAGGATCTTGACGCATCCCTTTTGGGGCTTACTGATATTTTTTTGTGCAATGTATCTGGTCTTTTGGTTAACATTTGCACTTGGAAATTATCCGGTAGGGTGGTTAGAAACGTTATTCCAAATTCTCAGCGATTGGCTCAATAATTCTGTTTGGGGAAATTCCCCCGATAGTTTGTTACGATCGTTGATCGTCGACGGTATCATTGGCGGCGTAGGCGGTGTACTAACGTTTTTCCCTAACATTTTCATTTTATTTGGCGCAATAGCCATCCTTGAAGAATCCGGATACATGGCGCGTGGCGCATTTTTAACCGATCGCTTTCTCAGAAGATTTGGTCTTACTGGGAAGAGTTTTATTCCCATGTTAGTTGGCTTTGGGTGTTCTATTCCCGCGGTTATGGCGACTCGTATTATTGAGGAACGCAAATCTCGCCTTTGTACGATATTTGTTGTTCCACTTATGAGTTGCGGAGCGCGTTTTCCGATTTATATGTTGATAATCCCCGCGTTTTTATCAGAAAAGTGGCAGGCGCCTGCTCTTTGGTGCGTTTATTTTGCCGGTATCATTATTGCCGCGATTGTTTCTTCGGTACTCTCTGTTACGACATTTCGTAATGAACACACGCCATTATTGATTGAATTGCCCGCATATCACTCGCCAACAATGAGAACGGTTGGACGGCGCGCGTTAGAACGCGGGTGGTTATATTTGCGGAAAGCCGGTACGACTATCCTTGGCGTTGCTATCGCTTTATGGGCGATATCTACTTTTCCGATGTTGCCTAAATCTGAACTCGCTAAGTATGAACAGGAACGTCAAGTGTTACAAACGGAGGCTTCCTCGCTCGGGATTGACATTGATAACCTATTGGTGGCAGAAGAAGAGATTGAGAGCGCCGATGAAATTGCAGGATGGGGAAGCGACAACGTAGAACCAGTGTCTAGACTCTTGAAGGAATGGCATGAAAGTCAAAATGCTGAAGCTGAAGCGAAGCTTGAATATAGTATTGCCGGTAAAATTGGTAAGGCGTTCGAACCTGTTATTGAATACGCAGGATTTGATTGGCGTATTGGAACAGCTTTGGTAGGCGCTTTGGCCGCGAAAGAGATTTTTGTCGCTCAACTAGGTATAGTTTTCAAGGTAGGGACGGTTGATGAAAATTCTAAATCTTTACGTGAGACGATTGCCGAGCGTTATTCGCCTCTCGTTGGGGTTTGCATGATTATCTTCTGTTTAGTAGGCGCTCCTTGTTTTGCGACGTTCGTTGTTGTCGCCAAAGAGGCCTCTTGGCATTGGGCGATAGCTCAATGGGGAGTATTAACTTTCATTGGATTTATTTTAGCGGTTCTGACTTTTCAAATTGGCTCTTTCTTTCATATAGGCTTGTAGCCCTAATGACGAAATGAAGTGATTACCCCATAGCTGGAATCTAAGTTGGTAAATGAGGATCATGGAAATGCTCGAGAAGATTATTGTGGGAATGGTAGTCATAGGCGCGGTCGTCTTGTTGGTGAGAAAAGCGGTCGTTACTTATAAGACCGGCGGTTGTAGCGGGGGCTGTAAGGACAAGGGATGTGGTTGTTGTGTTAACAATTTCCGTTGTGAATTAAAGCCGTCGTCTAAGGATAAAAAGAAGTCGCGTTCCTGAGAATGAAAATATGAGATTATAATTCTGGGGACAATATGAATCTTGGGTGGGATGTTTGGAAGTATAAGTCCGAAGGTTGGTAATATATACGAGTACTTGCGACGTCACCGTAACTTTTGTTCGATTAGACGAATTAAAAAAGCGTAGTTTTAGGAAGCTAAAACTACGCTTTGATTTTCTAGCGAAGAACAGAAAAAATATTTACGTTTTTATATCATGGCTGGTAATTAGCAACGACTACGATAAGCCAAACGATTCCGATACAGAGCGCGAAACTAATAACAAAGCCAAGAACGTCGACAATATTCGGACGGTTAAACTCTAAACCCCAAAACTTAAACAATCTTTTATCGTCAAAACGATGGGGATTTTCCTCCGATAGTTTCAGTTCTATCGCGTCTTTAACGGGATCGGGATCTACTGGGGTTTTCATCTTGACGAAATACTTATCAAGTAACTCTTGGTTTCCACTAGGCGTTATCAAGCTAAGTAAAATTAAAAAGATGAAAGGTAAAACAAGCCGTGTTGGTAAACGCATTGCTTCGAGCGTTCCGTTACTCTGCGCGCTAAGATTTACCCCGAGCCGTTTGTAAAGAAGGAAGTCCAGTTCAAACGGCCCTTTACCTTTTAGGGTGACCCCAAGCTTGGCTAATTCTTCGGTTGACTTGTATTTATTAGACGTTCTTGTACGTGTGTCGCTCAATTGTTCAACAATAGTCGAATCGTCGTCAAAAAGTTCTAGTTGTTCATCCGGTAAGACGAAGTATTTTTTCTCGCCAATCGTTTTGGCAATAACTTTACCGACTGAATTGATAGTGAGTTCATTTCCATCGGAATCGTAGGGAACTACTCCCTTGCCCCAGAAAATCGCTTTACCACCGGTCTTAAATTCATCGATGATCGAGTCGCCAAGCGATAGTCCTTTGGGTTTGGCTCCTAACTCACTAAAGACGACGCGTTCTTGTTCGTTTTCAGACATAGAAGGATCAAGCGTGTCTAAAAGTTGCGCGTAACGCGTTTCCCATAATTGGATTGCGGCGTCTCGACGTTCTACGTCAGTAGGCGAGACTGCGCGTGTTTCACTTGTTACGATAAATTCATTGGTACCTAGGAATTTCGGATCGGTTTGTAAAGATTGGTTGAATCTTGCTGCGTTCATCGGAATGATGAAGAAAAGCGTCAGGGTTATGATAATCGTACCCCAAGCGGAATATTTATTCGCTTTACGCCAATACATTCCAATCCAGAAGGGCGCGGCAAAAACGATTGGAATTTCCCAAGCGAATTTTAGCTGTTCGAAAACGTTCATTGCTGACAAAGAGACGATCGTTGCGCCAATAATAACGATCGCGCCACAGATACGTCCAGCCAAGATATAAAACTTTTCGCTGACTTTATCCTTGGCGAACGGCGCTATACCATTTCGTACGACTAAACCGGAAACAACTAGCATATAACAACTTGCAGAACTCATTAATGCAGCAAGGAGACAGGCTAGCATTAAACCGACAAGGCCTGCGTTCATAGGACTGAGTAATTCTCGTGTCGCAACTCCCCAAACCTTATCTGGATCGGCTGCGAGTTCGATATTACTAGCAAGATAAGCTAAGGCAACAAGAGCTGTTAACGCCCAACCTATTGTACAGAAGCGTTTTAGAATGTTACCTGCGACGAGACCAAATCGTGCGTTAAACTCGGTTTTAGCAGAACCGCCGCCAGTGGCGATAAAGTGTGGTTGACAGACAATACCTAGAAGATTAAGTAACGTGATTGCTAGGATATAGTGTAAAGGAAATTCACCGCCTTTCGGGCTAGTTAGGATTTCAAAGTATTCGGCAGGAACACGTTTATGAAGAACTGAAAATCCTTTACGCCAACCAGAAACTGAATCGCTAGCGCTTTGTGAGGACGCTATTACGTTATCATTAGGAATTACTGAATCACTTTCTTCCGTTTGAATTTCAACAGGGGTTAAGGTCGGAGTTGAGTGGGTAGCAACTTCATCTTTGACGAGGGCATTAAGACCGATTGGAATCAATACTATCGACAAGATAACTATAAAAATTCCCTGAATTAGATCAGTCCAGTACGCGGCTCGTAACCCACCTAATACACCGTAAAATAAAACGCATACTGCAGTTAATATGATGATCAACTTATCGAAAGGAACTGTGTGTCCCAATATTGATAGCGTTTCGGCTCCAATCAATGGCGCTCCCATCTTGCCGATAGCCGTCATTCCGACTCCAAGGTAGACCATGTAGAAGACTGCGCCAAAAATCATATAAGCGAAAGCTATTGCCTTGCTTTGATAACGTTCTTGAAACCAATCCCCTAACGTTAGGCAACGCATTCTTCTATACCACACGCCGCAAATCCAATAGAAGGGCGTTACAAAGAGCCAAAGAAGGCCGCTCCATACACCGCTGAGACCATTAGTAAATGTCGTTTTGGCCGTAACGATCGGATCGGAAGCGTTAGTTCCAGCTCCAAATGCCGCGAACATCTGAAATAGTTTTCCGAAACTTCTGCTCCCGAGAAAATAGTCCTCTTGCTTTTTTACAAAAAACATAGACCAAAGGCCGATAATTGTCATTACAACGAAGTATCCGCCCAGTACTGTGTAGTCAAGCGTTGTTAACCCCATGGCGTCCTTTTATGTGAATTGTGTTTGACGAATTGTTAGGTCAAAATTTGATTGGCTACATTCTAGAATTACTAACGAAATTCTATGAATATAAACGTTTATCAATTTACCACAATGTTTTGGTGGTTTCAATTAAAATATCTCATTATATCAACGCCGTAAAACAAACAACGAAGATTGACGTTTTAGTTCAGCTATTGGGATAACCTCTCTCTGTTAACAACGTTATCGTATCGACGGTAATGGTTGGATTGGTTTGAGTAATGGTTCTCCCAAAGGACCTTTACGTTGTGTAAGACCACCATTACCGTTGTCGCTAGTAAGTATATTGAGTGAACTTATAAAGGTTGAATCTGAGTAATCGGCATAATGTAAGATGTATGCTTCTAGTGACTTGGGTTGACATGGAGATTTCCAATCAGGAAAACGTGAATGACTTAGGATAAGATGTTGTAATAAGGTTTTGAGATCATTGTCCAAATTAAGATTACAGGCATACTGTTCAACAATTTGTGCTCCCAGTATTTCGTGACCGATTAAGTCGCCGGCTAACGTATGTTGAGGTCCGGAAACAAGAGTTACCGAATCAGAGAGCTTGCCAATGTCATGCAGTAAGGCGCCTGCAATGACGAGAGGTTTGTTTAACACCTGTACGACTAGTGGGTTTATTGCCGAAAAATGTTCACACAGAAAGATAACGATCTTTGTAACAGATAGCGTGTGTTCTAATAGCCCACCGGGATAGCTCCTATGGTGATTTCGTGAAGCTGCCGCTTGACAAAGAGGAACTCTATTGTCCTTAAAAATTTTTTGTATCAACGGTAAAAGAGGGGTATTTATAAGGTACTCATTAGCAATGGCAAGTAGTTCTCCTAAAATTGATTCGGGAGAATTATCAGACGATGGCATACATTTATTTCTTGAAAACCCGTCTTGTTCGTCAGCAGGCGTAACGTTTCTTATTTGTTCGATCGACAAACTCAGTCCGAATTTAGTATTGATGAAACGCGCCCGAATTTTATAGAACGCGCCGTCTTGCCAACGATTCTCGCATTCAAAAAACAGTGGACTATCCGACCAAATCGTGGAAGACGATGTAGTTTGTGAGTCTCGAAAGTGAACTTTGTAAAACGGCTTTCCTGTTTTTGTCGTACGCCTTTCACGCGAGACGAGTTGTACGAAGCAATCGTTTATCTCGTCGAGCTTTAATTGTGACAGCGGTACAGGGGATAAGGACTTTTTGAGTGGAGGAAGACGGCGAAACGAGTTTTCAGGAGCCGGTTGAGGTTGTGAGGAAATTGGCGAAGAAATAGGAGGGGAAGATGGATTGTGAATTGTATCTTCCTTCGCGTTTGCGGTGGGGGATAGTTCGTATTCGTTTTTTGTAGATATTGTGGTACATTTTTCGGGACTATTAGAGAGTTCCGTTACACTTTCCGAAGGCGTCGAGTCACTAACGCTGTTTTGGGGAAGCTCCTGTTGGACTTCTGGGGTAGATGAGGAAACGTCATTTGACGATAAGTTTTGCGAATTGCTACTCATTTTGTTCCTCTATGCGTTAAATAAATCGCGTGTGAAAAAGAGCTTGATTAGTTTTGATCTTCTTCTAGGGGCTTTTCAAGCACCAACGGTAGTTCGACTATAAATCTTGCACCACCAAGTAAAGAGTCTTCAACTGATATTTTTCCTTGATGTTCTTGTACGATCTTATGTGTTACCGCCAAGCCTAGTCCTGTTCCGCCGCTTTTGTTTTTAGAAGTGAAAGGACGGAAGAGGTTGGCGCGCATATCTACAGGAACGCCGGGACCGACGTCGTCGACAAACACATAAACTTTTTTGGTTTCTTTGTCGAAATGTACTTTTGTTTCAACACGACCGCGTGGGAATATGGGTGGTTGAAAAGTCGAATTATTGTCTTGACTTACGACGTCACGTTTAACGATTCTAGGATCGTCGGGATTGTAGTCTTTGGAAGCTTCTAACGCGTTTCCTACAAGGTTTACGATTGCTCGATGAATCTGTTCCTTATCAAAATAGAACGGGGGAACAGATTCATCCGGAAAGAATTCAAGATCGACTTCCAAGTCTTCGGCTCGTCCACGCATCAACTCTATTACGTCAAACATAACTTCATTAAAGTTGGTAAAAGACCATACGGGAGTACGTTCTTTGCTAAATGTCAACATGTCCAAAACTAGATCAGAAATCTTAGTTTGATTCTTTTCAACGATATTCCAACCTTTGGCAACTAGATTCTCATCGTGCTCATTGAGCCCGGTATGAATAAGAAAACTGCCGCCCCGAATACCTTGTAGGATATTTTTGATGTGATGGGAAAGAACTGCAACCGTTTGACCGATTGCGGCTAAACGTTCCGCTTGCGCCATTCCCTGATAATACTGCGTGTCTTCAACTGCTAGGGCGGCTTGTCTTCCAATGGCCATCATTAATTTCAAATGATCGAGCGTAAGCTTTTTGGTTACGTTTTCTTGGATATTGAGGTTAGCATTCTCTCCCTGTTGAACCTCCTCTGTTGGGGAATAAGTCGCGTTGCAATTATTGGATGGGATCTCAAAGTCATTACCAATCGATTCAACAGGGAGATTTAAGTTTTCAGAATCGAGTAGTTCAACACAACTGTCTGACGACTCTGTTGATTTTAACGAAACCTGGTATTCGTTGACTTGTGTTGAAACGACGTTTTCTAATATTTCTTGTTGGGGCGACTCTGAAGGACTAACAGAAGGAGAATACGTTCCGACGTTGGAGGTTTCGAAAGAATCTTCAACAAAGCGCCGAGAAACGTCGATATAGATGACTCCAACGAGACCGTAACGTCCTTGCATTGGAACGCAAATCGCTTCTTTGACTCCAGCTTGGATAATACTTGCTGCTCGTTCCCAACGTTCATCGGCGCTTGCGTTACTTGTTAAAACGCCTTTGCGATTTTGAAACGCGTAATTAAGGATCGTTTGACTAACTTTTACGCGTCCTCCATTTTTGCGAGTTCGAGAGGACTTAGGAATTAAATTATCGGCGTCTGCGTCATATAGAAAAATGCATCCGCGATCGACTGGTGCCCATTGAAAGATCAATTCTAGTATCCTGTCAAGAAGTCGTTTGACGTCTAGCGTCCTACTTGTTGCCAAAGTTGCGTGATACATAAAATTGAGGTGTGCGCGCGCTTTTTCTAACCAAGCCGCCTTAACTTTATTTTCAGTGCTTTTGTCAAATAACTGTCTACTCTCTTCGGGAGCGAGCGAATGTAAGATTCTTGATTTATTACTAGTTGACGCCTCTTGAAAAACGTCGACTAACGGCTCTTGCGCACCGACGTCAAGTGTGCGGGAAGCATATAACAGAATTGTTTTACCAATTTGGATTTGATCGCCATTCGTAAGTTTCTTTGAATGTATTTGTCTTCCGTTGACAAACACTCCGTTGGAACTTTCAAGGTCAACAATGACACGCCCTGAATCTTTACGACGAATTTCTGCATGACGACGCGAGGTCTCCGGATCGCGTAAACGGATCTTATTGGTCGCTTCACGTCCAATGGATACGACCGCTTCGTCTAATGCGTAACGCCGTCCTTGATCGTTTCCGCGAATAACAAATAGCGAGTCCAACGTCGTCCTCTCGATGATTCTATTTATTACGACGCGTACCCGATGAGAGACGCGTCGTGTGATTGTTTAAAACGAGAAAAAGCGAGTAAGCGTCCAAACGTCCGTTTGAGCTTTATAAAACGAAGTTGGAGCTTTAATATGTTTTATTGTAATGGGCGAATTAATTGATAATAGTTCTTTTATACTTGATATCATTGACTCTTATTAGGGAGTATGTATATTGTACGGATTTTAATGTTTATTTTAATGATCGATGGGCAGGGGAACATTGGAGTCGAGGTTGCAGATTATTGGTTTTCATAAAGAAAAAGGGGATTTATAAAGTTTGTCCACGGTTGAATAAATTTCCTAAATCTGTATAATGAGGGGAAATTGACAATATGAAGGGCGGGGATTAGTCTCTGTTGTCGAAACATTGTGGTTTCGTTATTCATGTTGTTTGCGGACGGCGTTAAAGTCGAGCCGATTCAATTGTTGGAATACGCCGATAGGTTTATTCTTCGATCGTTTAGACGACAATTTGTTGAATGTCGCATGACGAATATTTAAGGAGCTATAATGAAAAAAAGTTTGTTGATCGCGGCTTGTGCCGTCGCCGCAACGTTTAGCGCCGTTAGTTTCGCGCAGGACTTGAGCGATAACCCGGCTTACAAAAACGCTACCGAATGGCTTGCTAATCCTGTTGAAAATGCCGACGCTGAAGCTGCTACCGAAGCTGATATGAAAGCGTACGAAGAAACGTTGCAAACCAACGTTGAAGGTCAAACCGTTACGTTCAAGATGGTCCCGATTAAGGGCGGCGAATTCACGATGGGTAGCGATTCCGGTGAAAAGGACGAAGCTCCTGCGTTCAAAACGACCGTTGCTCCTTTCTGGATGGAAGAACACGAAGTTACCTGGCAAGAATTCTCTTTGTTCGCTCTCCTTTACCTTGCGAACGCTCACAAGTCTGGCGCTGTCAAATCTGAGTCCGATCGTGATGCTCTTGCTGACGCTCTTGCCGCTCCTACCGCTCCTTATAGTATCGGTACGATCAGCTATGATAAGAGCAACAAGGAAGGTTATCCCGCTAGCGGTATGACCCGTTACGCTGCCCAAATGTATTGCAAATGGCTGACCGCTACGACTGGTCGTTACTACCGCCTTCCTACTGAAATCGAGTGGGAATATGCTTGCCGTTGTGGTTCTGACACCGCTTTCGAATTTGGTGATGATGAAGCCGATCTCGACGATTACGCTTGGTATCTTGGTAACAGTCCTGATGGTTACAGCCAAGTTATGACCAAGAAAGCTAATTCTTGGGGCCTCTATGACATGCACGGAAACGTCTGTGAATGGGTCATGGACCAATATGATAAAAAAGCCTATAAAGATTTCGCCGATGGTAAGGTCAAGACTCCGTTCGTCGCTCCGAAAAAAGCTTTGTCCGTTTATGGTATGTTCGGTGAAGTCGCTCGTGGTGGTTCTTGCGCTCATGAAGCAAAAGATTGCCGTAGCGCGAAGCGTATTGTTTCCGATAAGAGCTGGAAAGAACACGATCCTCAATTCCCGCAAAGCATTTGGTGGATGACGGAAGCTCCTTATGTTGGTTTCCGTGTCATTCGTCCGTTGGAAGTTCCGTCTGCTGACGAAGCCAAATTGTTTGAACCGGATCCGGCTGTTTGGGCCAAGTACAAGGAACTCAACCCTCGTTGAGTTTGATGATTTGGTGACATTGGTTTGCTACGTCTGGGTCGTAAGGATTCATACGCCTAGAAATGAATAACGCGTTCTCTTTATTGAGAACGCGTTTTTTGTTTCATATGGTATTAAGAGAAACTATTTCAAATGTAAGAGGATTGTAAAGAGAATGCCCGCAAGGAAGATCGCTAATGCATAACCGCCTATTGCTACCGTCCAAAACCAAATCGGCACCGTTCGATACCAATCTCCAAAGAACTGACCGAAACGGTCGTTCTCCGAATCAACTGTTACTGAGTTAGTAATTGCCGAACTTCTACGATGTTCGAAAAGAGTGGTCGGTTGGGGACTCGCTACATTTTCTTGAGTGTGGGTATTTAATACTTGTTGGTTAGATTGAGAGCGATTTGAGGGATCGTAACATTGTTTAGCTTGAGTGGACCTTTGAAATTTACTAGTAATAATTGGATTTGTTTCTTGTAATGGAACAACTGTATTGTTAGAGCCGTTTGGGAGGGACGACGAAGTCCCTAAGGCCGACCGGACTTTAGATGCGTCTTCTATCTCGTTAAGAACTAACTCTAACGGATCGATTCCAGAGAGAGAGTTGTCTTGGGACAAAACCATGTTGTTACTCTGGCGAAAAGAGCTTGAATCCCTTGAAGATTTTGAAGAACGGAACTTAGAACCGGAGGTTTCACCGTCAACCACATCGTATAAGTCGACTACGTTTTCCGTGTTTCTTTGAGCAAAATCATGAAGTTCCGCATCTGATAGTCTAAATGATTCCGTGTTTCGTTCGAATCCTATTTCAGTTGCAAGGTTATTAGCAGGAAGAAAATCATGCTCGCCATCTAATACCGGCAGAGGTCTAACATTATCTGAATTTTCAGAAGAGAAGTCAGATTGTTGAGCAAATCCGTGTTTGATCAACCAACGTCGCATAACGTCGGCCACTTCTTCAGTTGTTTGAATACGATGTTCAACTTTCTTAGCCATCATGCAAGAACAGATTTCAACGAGATCTGTTGGGGCGTCCGGTCGTTCGATAAAGATACTTGCCGGTTCTTTACGTTGATGTGCTAAAAGTCGTTCGGAAATAGTGCCAAACGGAAATGGCGGTTTTCCAACAAGACAAAAATATAAAGTGGCGCCCAAACCATATATGTCAGCTCGTGCGTCAACATTATGACTGTCTAGCGCTTGTTCCGGCGCAAGATAATCGGCGGTGCCAAGAATTTTGTCTTCATCGCAAACCGTTCCTTGAAGCGTGAACGTTCCCTCGTCAAGAAGCGCTAAACCCAAATCGAGTACTTTCACGAATCCCCGTTCGTCAACGACGATATTATCCGGTTTTACGTCTCGATGAACTATGCCTCTTTTATGTGCATCAGAAAGTCCTAACGCCGCTTGACGTATATAGGTCGCTGCGTCTTCATAGTCTAATGGCCCTTCTTTTTCAACAAGTTGTCGAAGATTTTGACCTTCAAAATATTCCATAACGATATAATGAACGTCTTCAAAACGATCTACGTCATAGGCTCGAACAACGTGTTGAGAATCTAGCGAGGCAATAGCCTGCGCTTCTCTAGCAAACCTATCTAGATAGACTGGATTGAGACGTCGCTTGGGTAATACTTTGATTGCGACTCTGCGCCGCATGATCGTGTGTTCAGCAAGATATACTGAACTCATTCCACCGGAACCGAGGTGTCCAAGGATCTTATACTGCCTAAGGTAGAATCCTTTATACTTCCGCTTCAGAAGTTGACGAACATGCCAAGTGGTTAAAAGATCGCGTTTGATGTACTCATCAGCAAGCTGATTGACGTCGGAAAAAACATTGGGGATTTCGCTCTTAATATCCGTCAAAGCTTTTGAGTACGCCTCGTCTTCCAGTAAATCGCTGCGTTTCAGCAACGCTAAAAATTCTTCAGGAGTAACGGCTGACATTACTTTAAACACAAAGGGTTTAGGGGAAAAGCGAACAAGAAGGTACCTTTCTATGATTATAGACGAAAAGGATTTCTTGTTCAATGTTTTGTGCTCGTTACAAAAGACCGTTTGTTGTTTTAATACAACGATACGTAAATAGTAGCTGAGCAATAATCAGTTTTCAAGCCAACCTGATTTTAATATAAAAGCGATACCTTCTTCCGTAGTTATGAATTGACCGTCAAGTTGAGCTTCGAATGCGTTTTTGAGAATGATTCCCATTTGGTGTCCCGGTTTTACCCCTAGCGGGATAATGTCGCGTCCATTAACTAGGGGGGTAGGCGCTGATTCAATAACATTTAGTTTTTGGGCTTCGTTTAGCCAAAAATCCATATCAAATTTGGTGGTTTGAGAAATCACGATCTCTTCTGACTTATCTCGACGAAAACAACCAAGCGCATCTGCTTTACACAGTAATGCCCATATTTTTATATTAGCCGGTTCTAAACGCTTTGCTAGCCTTCGTAGCGCTCGCGGAGAAGGGGATAGACTGGCTGTTCCAGTTGAATCGGTCCCAGTGGGAATTGTCATATGTTCATGAACGATTTTTTCAACTGAGTCAACAACACGAGTCGGCGCTTTCATGTTTTCAAGAAATTTTCGAGCTAATTTAGCTCCAATACTTGCGTGTTCAGGGGAGCGAAGTACGTTGTTCTCGTCAAGGGACGTCGTTTGAGGTTTACCGAGGTCATGAGTTAACGCGGCGAAGATTATATAGAGTTTTTCATCATCTGAAAGAATAACTTTTGGAGAGTTGATTAGGAGGGAGGCGGCTTGGCAGACTTGAAGCGTGTGATTCCATACGTCTCCTTCAGGATGCCAGTCGGGGTTTTGTTTACAACCAACTAGCGCTTGGAGTTCCGGAAAAGCCGGGAGCCAACCGCTGTTTTTTAAAAATTCAAGACCTCTATCAAGATATTTGCCTTGTAATGCCCATTTTTTCCATTCTTCATAGATTCGTTCAGCAGCCAACGTTTTATATTCGGGGAAGACTTCTTGACAATATCGTAAAGTTTGGGCGTCTGTTTTAAAACCAAATCGCGCAGTGAATTGCATTCCTCGTAGTACGCGTAAGGGATCGTCTTTGAAAGCCGGACCTACCGCACGAAGTATTTGGTTTTCAAGGTCTTTTTTTCCATCATAGGGGTCGCAAAAGGAACCGTCTTTGCGCATTCCAATGGCATTGATAGTGAAATCGCGACGAGAAAAAGCTTCTTCTGGCGATAACATTGATGAAGTTTCGATATCAAAACCTTTGTGTCCTAAGCCATTTTTCGATTCTCGTCTTGGTAAAGCGATATCTACGTTACGTCCAACCTTTAACACGCCAAAAGATTGCCCTACGATATCAACTCTAAAATGAGGGCTTAATATTTCTTTAATTTGTGAATAACTCAAACCGTAAACTTCAATATCAAAATCTTTTGCGGTAAAAGGTCGAGAATTCTGACGCGCAAGTAAATAGTCTCTAACATATCCCCCCACTAAAAGAACGTCGGTTGCGCCATTTTGTTCCAGGAGAGTGATGATCTTTTCAACATATACGGGGAGATATAATGACATTTTAAACCTATTCAAGGATATGTTTTTACGTCTTCCGAAACAAGAAAACTTCCAAGTCGTACCGATCTCTGAACTGACGCGTAATAAACTTTTCTTGGTATCGGAGGAAAATTGATACGTGAATATTTAATGAAGCAAGCCGTAATGCTATATTACGATTCAAGCCTTTTTATAAGATTATACCGAATTTACTTGCATTTGAATGTTGAATCTTGTATTCTAATTCGTAAAGGGCGTTTTCTCGACGATGGCGAGAACAAGGCCTTTAATAGTTTAGAAAAAAGAGACCGACTCTTTTGAGTCGATTGGGGATTCTGAACACAAGAGTTTTGAAGCTAAGTTTTTTAGCTATAGGGAGAACGTCTCGATGAAAAAATTAAATGTCGGAATGTTAGGAACCGGTTTCATGGGAAGAACGCATTCAAATGCGTTCAATCAGGTTAATCACTTTTTTGATTTGCCTTACCAGCCTGTTTTGAAATGTTGTTGCGCTCGTAATGTCGAGAATTTAAAGAAGTTTCAAGCGGCTTGGGGGTATGAATCTATCGAGACTGATTGGCGTAAAGTTGTCGAAAGTGATGATATCGACATTATTGACGTCGTTACGCCCAACTTCCTTCATAAAGATATGGTTATTGCCGCCGCTGAAGCCGGCAAGATCATTATTTGTGAAAAGCCCCTTGCAATGAACTCACAAGAAGCTACTGAAATGGTTGCTGCTGTTGAAAAAGCTGGCGTGCCGTCTTGTGTTTCTTTCTGTTACCGTCGTAATCCTTCTGTTGCCTTATTCAAGCAACTTGTCGATGAAAATCGAATCGGTAGACCTTTTCATTATCGCGCCACTTATAACCAAGATTACACGATAAGCACAAAGGTTCCTGTCGGCGGGGCGTCTCTATGGCGTTTGGATGCTAATGTTGCCGGAAGTGGGGTTACCGGAGATTTACTTGCTCATTCGATCGATTGCGCCGAATGGTTGAACGGCCCGATTAAAAGAGTATGCGCGCATACCGAAATCTTCATCAAAGAACGTACTAACGCTTTGACGGGAGAAAAAACGCCAATCACGATTGACGACGCTTGTATGTTCCTTGCCATTTTCGAGAATGGTTCTATGGGAACTTTTGAAAGTTCTCGTTATGCGCGTGGACGTAAGAATTTTAATACAATGGAAATGAACGGAGAGAATGGCGCTTGTTACTTTAATCTCGAAGAGCCTGAGTATCTTCAATTCTTCCGCTATGCCGATCCTGAAACAGGAAAAAAGATAGAGGATCATCTTACCGGTTGGCAAAAGATTCTCGTGACGAATTCTGAACACCCGTATATGGATCACTACTGGGTTCCCGGCACTGTTATTGGCTATGAACATTATTTTATCAATCAACTTGCTGATTTCCTGACTCAAATTGGAGGCGGAACTCCGACGTATCCTGTACCGACAATCAGCGACGCCGCACGAACGCAAAAAGTGTGTGACGCCGTCATTCGGAGCGCAAAAGAAGGCGCGTGGATCGAGATTGTTTAATCTTGATGATGAATAAGCGCCTATGCGGCTAGTTTACACTTGAGGCGTACGTGGGCTCGCGGCTTGAATTTCGTATTTAGGCCGCGAGTTTTTATTGAAGATATGTTACGATTATTGGAATTGTACTCATAATAGGAGTTTGGGAGTGGTTGGCTTTTAGTATTTCATTTGTTTAAGTTTGGACTCATACGTTATAATAATGTTTGTTTGAGTTTTCCTGTTCGTTACTGGACAACTCGTATAGGGTTCGAGTTTATTTGGGAGGCAAAGATGGGAATTCGGTTTTTTTGTCCCAACGGGCATAGTTTAAACGTAAAATCCGAGCTTGCCGGGAAGATCGGTTTTTGTCCCAAATGTAACGTTCGCATGGTTATTCCTATGGAGAGTACTCGCGCGCCTGGCGAGCATTTTCACAAGGATAAAAGAAGTTTGGCCAAGGCATATCCTGCTGATTCTTCACACGATAATATAAGTAAAAGGAACTTGGGAAACGAAGAACAATACGGTGAGGCGCCGGTAGGGGACATTATTCGACAGGTTGTTGATTCTGGACGACCTTATCGAGATGATAGAAAAATTGATTCATCAGAAACCTTGTTCAACGATCCAAAATTGTTGTGGTATGCTCGAACACAAGACGGACAGGAATATGGGCCGGCCACTGGAGATGTTTTTAGGGAATGGATCAAACAGCGTCGTATAGGTCCCTTGATGCCTGTTTGGCGTCAAGATTGGGAATGTTGGCAAGAGGCCGGAAAGGTCTTTCCTGAAATCAAAGAGTTGTTTGAACGCTCAGAAGCTTTTGAATCTGAAAACTCTGCGTTTGCGGAGAGAGGAAGCTCGGAAATAGATAAAACTAGACATGAAGACGATAGGACAAATGAATCTCTTGAACGGTTGACTCGTCGCCAAAAGAAGGCTATCAATTCGTTTTGGATCATATGTGGTCTTATTGGAGTTAGTTTAGGGTTGCTGTTAGTTTTGATATTTGTCTTACTTCATTGAAGATGTGGATAAATATGCGCTAGAATACAGCTCATGGCTATTGCTTTATTTTACTTCTTTACTATAATACTTTTTGTCGACGGGCACAGCTCGTTCGAGCGGGTATGGTGGAATTGGTAGACACGTCAGATTTAGGTTCTGATGGACGAAGTCCGTGGAGGTTCGAGTCCTCTTACCCGCACTGAAATATTAAAGGACGCGTTACTTTGAGTGACGCGTCCTTTTGTTTTTGATACGGATACTTTAATGTGGTATTCAGATTCTTGGAATCTTTCGATACTTCGCACGACGGTTTTCACCAAAATTGGGATTTTCAGCCTTCTTCATCTCTTCATATGATGAGAAGTCGCCTTCGAACCAACGAGTCTTTCCGTTTCCTTCGAATACCAATAAGTGAGTACAGATACGATCAAGGAAGAATCGGTCGTGGCTTACCACTAATGCACAACCGGGAAATTCCATGATAGCTTGTTCTAAGACGCGCATCGTAGAAACGTCGAGGTCGTTGGTGGGTTCGTCAAGAAGTAGGAGGTTGCCGCCGCGTTTAAGAAGCTTCGCCAAATGGACACGGTTACGTTCACCACCGGAACAAACACCTACGAGGCGTTGTTGTTGAGTCCCTCTGAAATTAAAACGCGAAACGTAAGCGCGACTGTTCATTTCGATATTACCAAGTTGTACATGATCGCGTCCGTCGGTAATTTCTTGGAAAACAGTGTTTTGATCGTTCAAAGCGTCACGATGTTGGTCTACATAAGCGAGTTGAACGGTTTCGCCAAGTTCAAAACTACCGGAATCAGGTTGCTCTTCACCCACGATCATACGAAATAGAGTTGTTTTACCAACTCCGTTCGGACCAACGATACCAACAACCGCGCCACGCGGAACAGTGAAGGAGACGTCGTCTAAAAGAGTGATTTTTTGGGCGCCTTGTTCAAACGACTTTGAAAGACCATTAACGACGAGAACTTTTTCTCCAAGGCGTGGGCCGGGCGCAATTTGGATGATTGCGTCACTCTTATCGTCCAGCTTTTGTTCCGCGGCAAGTTTTTCGTAAGATTTGACACGAGCCTGATTCTTTTGGAGTCGCCCTTTATGCGCGGTCTGTATCCATTCCAATTCTCTTTTAAGAGTTTTTTGGCGTTGAGATTCTTGCTTTTCAAGAACGCGAAGCAATTCCGCCTTTTGAGCTAACCAAGACGAGTAATTACCTTCAAATGGGATACCGCGAGTATTATCAATTTCAAGGATCCACTTAGTGATATTGTCAAGGAAGTAACGGTCGTGCGTCACGATTATGACTGTCCCAGGATAATCGCGTAAAGCACATTCAAGCCATTGGACTGTTTCTGCATCCAAGTGGTTGGTAGGTTCGTCAAGTAGTAACAAATCAGGCTGCTCGAGAAGCGCTTGACACAAGGCGACGCGACGACGTTCACCACCAGATAAATTACGGACGATTGCGTCGTCAGGGGGAAGGACGAGCGCGTCTGCCGCGACCTCGATTTTGCGATCTAATTCCCAGCCTTCAACATGGTCGATCTCTTCTTGTAGCGTTCCCATTTCTTCCATCAACTTGTCAAAGTTGTCGGCTTGGTCAGGATCACCCATTAACATCGAGATCTCGTTAAAGCGATCTATCTTCGTTTGGATCGCTGAGACGGCAGTAAGAAGATTTTCATGAACCGTTTTATCAAGATCAAGTTCTGGTTCTTGCGCAACGTATTTGACAGTCATGCCTTTGACAAATTTAACTTCGCCGTCAATATCCTTGTCTAATTGCGCCATGATTTTCAATAACGTGGATTTACCGGCTCCGTTTTCACCAACGATGCCGATCTTAGCGCCATAGTAGAAGGATAAACTGATGTTTTGAAGAATGACTTTTTCACCAAACCGCTTAGTAACACGGTTCATTTCAAATATAAAGTGTGGCGCCATTGTGGAAACTCCGTTTGTTTCGAATGTAAATGGTGTCGTACAAATATTACAAAGGTCAGGGCGTATGTTAATGTGGCTGAAAGACCTAGACTAAATACTCCTTAGAGAAATAAGGGTTGAATCTTTTTTCGTTTTGAAGCGTTGTACTAGGACCGTGCCCTGGGTATATTAAGGTTTCACTAGGAAGAGGAATAATTTTAGTTGCAATCGAATTAATGAGCGTGGCAAAATTTCCATCAGGGAAATCCGATCGTCCAATACTACCGGCAAATATAAGGTCGCCACTGAAAAGTATCGGTCTTTCTTGCGTTTCTAAAAGATAAACAACGTGACCGCAAGCATGACCCGGTGTTTCTAATACTTTGAAACGCAGACCTGCTACTTCAAACTCTTTTCCATCGGAGAGTTCACACGGAATTCTGGCAACTGTAGCGCTGAACCCAAAATAGGTTGTTAGATTTCCGTTTGGATCTCCCAACTTATAAGCTTCTTTTGCGCCGATAAAGACCGGTATGTCTTTCCAATATGAACTTAGGAGGTCGATTCCACCAATATGGTCCCAATGTCCATGAGTGATTAATAACGCTTGGGGAGAAAGATTACGATCTTGAAGGTATTTTACTAATGGTTTGGCTTCCATACCGGGGTCGATCACAACGCACTCGGTAGAGTCCTTTCGAGATACGATGTAGGCGTTTTCTTCAAAATCAGATAGAACAACACTATTAATGACGACGTCGGCAAATCTCATAAAATTTCCTGTTTTGTCAAGTCGTTAGAAACATTGAAAACAGTTGGAGGATAAAAAATGTGCGATATGAATTGAAATTACAAAACAACAAAGAACGACCAGAACTTCAGTTGAAATGCGCGTCGTTCTTTGTTGCTTTGTAGGAAATACATGTCGCTCAACAAGACTTTGAATTAGTCGTTAGTCGTTGATGATGAACACGATCAACTTTTGAGGCCCATGAACACCGAGAACTAGTTTCTTTTCAATATCGGCAGTACGACTAGGTCCGGTTACGATTGCGACTTCACCACGTTGTTGCGGATTATGCATCTTCGTTTCAATTTCTTCCCAAGCGTCAGGAAGATGCTCGCGTAATTGACTTGCTTTAGCAACGACCAAGCAGGCAGGAGAAAGATAACAAAGGAAGCGTTCAAAAGCGGAACGCGCTTCAATTGGACAGGAACCGGTATCGGCTAATAGCACGATCGGAGAAACAAGACTTGCTGTCATTTTTTCGTAAATCTTGGGATCCGCGTTGGGGTCAACTGGAGCATCCATCTTTTCCCAAGCTTGATTCTCAGATAAAACCTCTCCAATAATAGAACTAATCAGTTCAGAAGCATAGACGCCTAGTTTGTAAGGCTGCTCATTTGAAGATTGTTTAGCTATTTCTTGGAGCTTCTTACCAATTTCTTTGACAGCGGTTTCTGTATCAGCGCAAAGGATTGCTTCACCGGCGACGGTTTTTAGATTTTGAGCGAAGACGTTCATTAACTCTTCTTTCGACAATCCCTGGTGTTCCCAGATCATAGGCATAGCGGGCTCTTTCAAGCTACTCTTATCAACGTCGGCAAGAGCCTTTTTAATGGTATTGAGAATTAGAGTACGGCTATCCATTGACATTTCCTTTGAACGTTTTATGGAGAAAGCGATTTACCATGTTGTTAGCGCTGAGGGAACGCGAGTCCGCTCAGGTCGCATTATACGATCAAGCGAACGCTAGCACAAAAGCGTCTACTGACCAAAACTTACGACCCTATTATTTTAAAACTTTTTTACTTTTTTAAAAGCGCCGTATTGTAACTATTTCCGTATTTGAAAATATATAATTTTGATGCTTAAAGGCTATAAATATGTTTTCAAAATTGATGTTACTTTACAATACAAACTACAAAAGAAAAAGCCGCAACTCTCGCTGCGGCCTTAATATGAAGAACGTAAACTTCACTGATTACTTGTAAGCGCCTAAATCCAAATAAAGGAAAACGGTCGCTGCAATGAAGAAGAGAAAACTCAACAACAGAACGAGAGTGTATACATCTTTTTCTGCTTTTCGAACAGGTTTCTTGGATTTTTTGGACGTCGAAGCTTCGAAAGCGCCAGAAGACTCAAGACTCTTATCCTTTTTGGACTTCTTTTCTTTCTTGACTTTTGGGGCCTTTTCTTTCTTAGGTTTTTCAGTCGCGCCTTTACGGGCCATCATAGTACTCCCAAGTTATTTAGATAATTCCTAGTTCATCCATAAAGGAACAACTAATCCGGAAACTTCAACGACTGTCAGTTAAGCTTTTGCGAGTATACGTCGTCGCCTTCTTGCATTACACCCTGGCGATATTCAGGCAGAACTTTACAGACGGCGCGATTAGGTTCGAGCGTGACAACTTCAATCTTACCAAGATAACTATCGCCTCGCTTAACGTCCAATTTATTCTGAACGCTTAAACCGTCATCGGAACCGATGGAGATAAGAACGAGACCGGTCGAACCGGCTTCGACGGTTTCAATCGTACCTTGAACAGGGTATTGAGGAAGATCGCCATACTTGCTCGGGTCGGGAGAGAGACCATTTTGGTTCAAAACAACCAACGCATCGTCGTAAGATTTGACCAATTCTTTGTTTTGATCCTCAAGCTGACCGTAAATAGCGGAGAGTTCGTGCAATTTCTCCATCGTTCTGGCAAGATCTTGAAGATAATTTGCACGAAGCTGTTGAGCGTTTTGGAGATTGTATGTCTCGTTATGAAGTTGTTGACGAATGTCGGCAATGTAATTGTCATTCGCGGAGATAACGTCAACTCGCTTGGAAAGCTCTTCATTAAGTTTATCGTTATCGGCTTTCAACGTATTGTTTTCGCTTTCAAGAGCGGCCGCTTTAGTGGTGAGAGCTGCAATAGACTTTAAGTAAGTACTCTTCTCCTCTTCGATCTTCTTCGCCAACTCCGCTTTCTGAGCGTTAAGAGTCTGTTGTTCTTGCTTCGCGCTGTCAAGTTGTTTGGTAAGTTCGGCGTTCTTTTCCTTCCAATTATGGTGCGACGCGTAAGAAACTACGCTAACTGTAAGGCAAACGACGCTCATTAACGCGATAATACCTACAAAAATTTTTCCTACCAAGTTCATGAGGGAACGTCTCCTTTAATCGAAAGATCGAATCGTCCACCGCGGACGAAAGACCAAACGCTTTGGCTTATCTTGCGCAAACAAATACAGTTTTTGTTAGCAAAATAGATAGAACAACTGGGTCTCCGAGAGAGATTGGCGTGTCGTTCTATTCAGTATGAACACATTGGCGCCTAATGAGGGGAACGCTTGTTATAGTAAGCGTTCACCCACAAACGACGACAAAAATTTGTACATATTGATTTTGCCGCGTATTTATCGCCCGCGCCGTCCAAAAACTATGAAACGGCGTTGTGACTATTTTAACGTCAAAACCAAACTTTTTCCAGTAAAAGTTTTTAAATATGGTCGTTATTTTCGAATTTTTCTGAGGCGTATATGTTTTGCTCGTTAGAACCGATAAAATCGACACATTTTAAACAATTGTCTGGGATTTTTGTCACGACAGAGGTAAGATCTCGATCGTTAACGTTGAACCGTCATTAGAAGCGGGGGCTACGTGTAACGGTTTACCTTCACAGACGTCAAGAGATTGACGATGAATATGTCCCGTAAACACTCCCATTAAATTAGAAGCTTTCAGAATCTCGCTACGGAAAGCGTATGTTGTTTCCGAATGGCCTTTTTCGGGCCATCGAGGACGGCGTTCGATTTCATAGTTACCGTCGTTTGCCGCTTTCCAGTTGGGATTACCGACTCCGAAGCTGACAGGACGTCCGGGAGCGTAGAGGGGAATGTGCATGAAAAGAAGCGAAGGATCTTGTTGGGCTAATTCTTTGCGTAGGAAATCCAATTGTTCCGGTAAGATCTCATAGATCGAGTCATCGATGAGGATGAGTTTGACTCCCTTGACTTTTACAGAATAGGCGAGGGGATTAACGCCGCGAGGGTACAAGTTCTTGAGGCGTTTTTCGATCCATTCCGCACGGAGATCTTTTTCAGAACCGGGGAGGCCTTCGAAGTGCCAATCATGATTCCCTGATACGTAGTAATAAGGGATATTAAGGGGATCAAGGCATTGTTTTACATAATCCACGCCTGCGGCGGAAGGAAAACTGACGATATCGCCGGTCATAACGATTGCGTCTACTTTCTTTTCCGGAATGGATTCCGCAATTTCTTTTAATGCCTTGATCGGATTGGTTTCTTGGCCTGTTTGGTAATGTCTGGTCACGTTGTAGGCATGGGCCATTCGGTCAGAATTTTCTCGGTAAGCCTTACCTCGCTCATCGTCAAGGAACAGGTGAGCGTCAGTAATCTGCAATATCCTCACGGGTTCAGAAACACTGGAGGAATAAAATTTGACATTACGGCCGTCAAGCGAAAATGTGGTTTCAGCGGCGGCTGTTTTGGAATTAACACTTTCCTGTTTTTTTTCAACAGCGCTAATAGTGGAAAGGGAGGATGCGCCGATAAGCGTTCCAGTTACGCCGACGCAAGAGGCCGACGATAAGAAACGGCGACGAGAGAGGTTAGACATATTCATAATCTTTTAGGTTAAAAATGGGGGAGATTAATGGAACAAGAACGTTGATTAAGTGTTAACCGAGTTTGGTTAATTTGCATTGTTGACTTAATTCATGTTCTTCCTTAAGACGTTCTTTACTGTTGAACAGAACAATGTGATCCCAGGGAAGTTCTGAATCCAACGAATATGGCGTATGCGCAATGAGATTGACGTCTAAGCGATTGGCGGCGATTGCTTCTTCCCAGATCTCGGGCCGAAAATGTTCGCGCCAAGGATCGAGTCTAGCGCCAAGTCGCCAGGCTGTTTCAATAACTTTACCAACTCTACGGTCGCCGCGCGTTAACATGCCTTCCAATAAGCTCACATTAAGTTCGTGGTATTTGACGTCGACGGGCCTTTCGCGGCGTGTTTGCCGAAGGATCCTGTGAGCTTCAGTAAAGTATTCGCGCGTTTGCATTGCCTCCCATTGGAGTGGCGTATGCGGCTTGGGAACAAAATTAGACACGTTTGCGACAACGGATGGCCATCTGTTTCTAACTTCTTTACCTAGACGACAAATTTGATTGGCAAGTTCAACGATACCGGAAAGGTCTTCCTCTGTCTCGTGAGGAAATCCGCACATAAAATACATCTTAATACGCGAAAATCCGTTTTCGTAGGCGGCTTTACAACCGGAGAATAAATCTTCGTTAGTAACGCGTTTCGCAATACGACGACGCATTTCGTCTCTCGCGGCTTCGGGCGCTACCGTTAAACTTGAGGAGCGTTCGGTAGACAATCCCTGAACAACCGAGCTCAGCTGATGGTTTACTCGAAGACTAGGAACCGATAAAGTGACGCCCTGAGGACAAAGCGCGTCTCGAATCCTTTGAAGCGCTTCTTCGAATTTTGGATATTCGCTTGACGATAAAGAAAGTAACGTTGCGTCTGAAACTCCAGTATTAGCGCAAGCATTACGGATCGACTCTATAATAAGATCGACCGATCTAAAACGAAGAGGACGTTTTAATTGCGTGCTTTGGCAAAAACGGCACTTCTGAGGACAACCGCGCATAATTTCAACTGAAACGCGATCTTGAACGCTCTCAATCAACGGAATGAGCGGACGTTGCGGGGGGGGGAACGCATTAAGATCTTTCACAACCGCCGAATGGATGTACTCCGGAACGTCGTCGTTTATGGGGCGAGGTCGACGCGCTCTTCCAAGCGCATCGTATTCAACAGAATAGAATTCCGGAACATATGCGCAAGGGAACTTCTTACTGATTTCGAGTAATGCCTCTCTTCTCAATTCTCGTGAGTTACTTCCCGAATTAAAGCCTTGAACAAAATTCCCTTGGGTTGAGCTCAAAGGACGATCGTATCCAACGCGGGAGCGAAGATCTGCCCAATATTCAAGAAGATCCGGTAACGATTCTTCGCCGTCTCCTAAAAGGAAGACGTCAACAAAATCAGAAAGCGGTTCCGGATTACATGAGGCTGGACCACCCGCTACGATCAAAGGATCGTCTATTTCTCTTTCCGTTCTGTGAAGAGGAATATTACCAAGATCGAGCATTGTTAAAACACTCGTATAACAAAGCTCATATTGTAATGTGAAGGAAACGACGTCGAACGCTTTCAAAGGCGTAAACGTTTCCAGTGAGTAAAGCGGAAGTCCTTGATTCCGTAGTAGGTTTTCGAAGTCAGGACTAGGGCAAAAAGCTCTTTCACAAGCAAGGTGTGTCCTTTTATTAACCACGTCGTAAAGGACTGCAAGCGCGACGTTGGACATGCCAATAGAGTATACGTCGGGGAAACAGAAGCACATTCTTGCTTTTACGGAATCGGCGTGTTTAACGATTTGACCGACTTCTCCTCCGATATACTGTCCGGGAGTCCGAATTTCAGGTAGGAGTAAGCTTTCGATTGAACGTCTAAGTTCGGCGTCGAAAAAATATGGATTAGACATGGGTTCGGTTCTATTTATGAAAGGAACACGAGACGCTGTTGTTAAAGTTTCTTAATTACTTGGCGTCCTGTTTTCCTAATTCAACTGAATGATCACTCACGATTTGATTATATATTTTCAATTCCGCCTTTCAAGTTGAAAAAAGCCGCTATATTGTTTTCCGAATCGAGCGCTTGATGTAAACTATTTGTTATGCGGGAAGAGAACGAAATACTATACAAGGAGAACGAAGGAAAATTTTTTAAAAAAACTGAATAAAGTAAGTAACAAAATTTCGATTTGTTCGTCTTCATACACCAGAGGCTTTTGTTACAAGTGAGCTTTTCTAAGCATGACGTTGGCTGAAGTCGAATTTAGGAATCTTTTTAATTTGTATGGAGTTTGTATTATGAGAAAGTCGTTTGTTTTTAAAAGTTGCTTGGCTTTGGCCTGCGTAACTTCCGTGTTGTCCTTGTTGAATAATAATAACGCTAACGCCCAGGATTGTCCTTTTGCCGACGACGACGTAGTGGTTTGTTCTTCTCCTTCTACTATGGCTAAAATCGGGGCGTTCCAAGATATTTGGTCTATGACCGAAGTTCAGAAGATCGCTAAGTACGTTGCCGGTAAGGTTGACGAATCTGTCGCTAATGAAAAGGATGAAGAAAAAAAAGCCGCGCAAGCTTATATTTCTTCCGTTCTTTCTGATGGTTCCGGTAAAAAATCTTTCGCGGAAGCCGCTTTCAATTGCTATTTCAAGTATGTTGATAATATTGTTTTGGCTGTCGACGTTCCTGAAAATCCGCAAGAACCTAAAGACGTTCTTTCTGGGATTACTTTGACTTATGTTCTTGGGGCTAATCCTGCTTATTTCGACGGTGCGAAGCTTCTTAAGGAAGGTAATGATTTTGAAGTAATCAAAAACGAAAACGCGACCATCGTTGGTAAGATTTTTGTTAAGGATAACGGTGAACTTAAGGCAACCGTTTATTTCGGCATTACGCAAGTTAAAGACGTCGACAAGTACGTTCTTGTTTTAGGCGGTTCACAAGCTAGCGTTGAAAAGAAAACGAGTCGTTTCCAAAATAACAACGAATTTGTCGTAAGCCGTTGGAGTGACGAAAAGGTCTATTTCGAATATATCGTAAAATCCTGTGTCTTTGAAGCTGTCGCTAAGGGGTTGGCCACCAAAAAAGACGATCCTAACGCTGTTGCCGCCGCTGATTTCCTTAAAAAGGTTAAGTCCTTTAGTTCTAAGGCTAGTGGCTCTGACAAGGGAATCGTTCTGACTTCTACCACCGAAGTCGTCGATTCTGAAACCGCTCAAAATCTTTGCGATCTTGCGAACGGCGGTCTGGCTGTCCTGCGTATGAAGGTAAAGAACGCAGAAAATCTTCCTAAAGAAGCTGCTATTGGCGTAGAACTTTTGAAGAATGTTGAAGTGGTTTGCAACGAAGACAAAACTGCTACTATTAGCTCTTTGAAGGTTGGCGTTGCCGAAATGAAAGAGATTACCAAGATTGTTTGTGATAAAATTATTGAACAAGCGAGCAAATGATTTAGGGATCTCAACCCCGTTAATATCTTAATAAAAACATTTGACGTAGTCGCCGTTTTGTTCGGCGACTGCGTTTTTTCGAATACTCATAACATTTGTGTTTCTTTTGACGCTTACTGCTTAGACTTCAAGATGTTTTGCGAAATGGTTGAGAATGACAAAAGAATACGTCGGCGACGCTAAATTGGTCGAGCGATTTCAGAACGGTGATATTGACGCCTTTAATGAGATTGATCGGTTTTATCGTCCTCGCCTTATTCGTTTTATTTTCCGACGACTCCAATCTAAGGACTTGGCCGAGGAAATTGCGCAAGAGACCTTGACCCGTGCTTTTGCGACTCTTCATGGTTTGCAAGGAAGAGATTTTTTGTCTCCTTGGCTGTATAGGATCGCTTACAACTATTGTGTGGATTGGCAAAGACGTAATTGGGATCCCACACGTCGGACTATTTCGTATGACGAAAGTGATATGTCAAAACGAGGAGCCGATTTAGGGGAGCATGATTCGTGGTTTACCGGAAATGAGAAACGCCTTAATGGAAATCGTTTTTATAACGAGACAGTAGAAGGAAAGGCGGTTCGTTCGGAAGAATACAAGAATATTTGGCGTGTAGCGCTAGAAGTCTTGACTCGTGAAGAGTATCTTATTCTTTGGATGAAATACGTCGAAGAAGCTGACGACGAAGAAATTTCCCAACGGACTGGAAAACGTGTAGGAACATTACGTGTTTCATTGTCGCGGATCAAGAAGAAATTGATCAATTATTTGAAACAATGAATGACGTTATATCAGGATGATTTGTAAATTCAACAGAATTGGGACTAATAGTTCTCGATGCATAGTTGTTGAGCTGATATAAAATGAAGAATTCCAATAAATTGAAGCCACAAATTTCAGAATTCGACGAGAATGTTTTTAGGCAACGTCTTAACGAGGATCTCGAAGATTTTTTAGTAGACGAATCTTTGGAGCTTCTTTTTGAGGAACGTAAGCCAGGAATTTTATACGCAAATCGTATTTCTACGAGACACAAAGACTTCTGGTATTGTGTTCCAATTTGTATTTTTCTGGTGTTAGGGGCATTGTGTTGGAATATGATTCCCAAAAAGAGTGACAGAGATGTTGTCGTGAACGACATACTTGCACTTAATGTCACGGCGTTAAACGAGGAAACGAATACCAAAAGCGAGAATGAACCGAATCTTCTTTCGCGAGTTGCTGGTGACGAGTGGGAGAAATTCCTTGACCCCCGTTTTATGAACGACTATTCGAATGAGAAGATGACGCTCGTTCAAAGCAAAATTGAAGATATCTTCGCATTTGATTTTCCTGTTGAAACCAAAACAATTGATTCCGATACGATCGTTACGCGAGTACAAAGACTTTTTAAGAAGGAATATTCTGAGGAAGGTGAAGAAGAAGCGAATACGGAGTTAACCGAACAGGAAGAACAAATGATTCGTTATGTGTCAATGTGCTCTAACAATTCTGTATTGAGTATGGAACCTTTTATTTGTGCATTGGGCGTTTTATTAACGAAGCCATAATCTTTACACGTCTAGTTATAAAAGGATGTAAAATAAGCTTTTTAAATATATATTTTACATGTCATTAATCTGCTTAAATTATTAGTTTGTGTGTTGACGCAAAAAATCGTCGTTATATAATAAAGTAGTTTTAGGCGAGCTCGTAATTGAGCTAGGAGCGCCGTTCGCTTCGACGTGATTATACGACGATAAAACGCGAGAACGCTCTTCAAAACGCATTATCGCGACGTTCCGTTTTGGCTTGAACGGGCGTCTGGACTTAGGTCCTATGAACGCTCTTCGAGCGCGGGTATTGCTTATGCAATTGCGCGTTGCGGGGCGTTTTTTTTTTGTGTTCTTATAGTGGGACGTGAACCAAAGCGGAAGCGTTTGCTTTCATGCTTGGTTTTAGTATGTTAGTTGAACGTCTTTCTTTGGTGAGTCGTCGGCGCGCGAAGCTATTTAGTAGCGTCAATTTATTCTTTAGGAGACGACAAAATGCCCCGTCGCGACGACGTTAAGAAAGTTCTGATTATTGGTTCCGGACCTATTGTAATTGGTCAAGCTTGTGAGTTTGACTATTCCGGTACTCAAGCCTGTAAGGCGTTGCGTGCGCTTGGTTACAAGATTGTTCTGGTCAATTCGAATCCTGCTACGATCATGACCGATACGGTCATGGCTGACGCCACCTATATTGAGCCGCTTACCGTTGAGTCTCTTGAACGTATTATCTCGAAAGAACGTCCGGACGCGCTCCTGCCCAATCTTGGCGGACAATCGGCTTTGAATCTTGCCACCGCGCTTGAAAAAGCCGGCATTTTGCAAAAGTACGGCGTGAATGTTATTGGCGTCCAACTTGACGCTATCGAACGTGGCGAGGATCGTCAGACATTCAAAGATACCATGAAAGAACTTGGTATCGAGACGCCTAAGAGCGCTATTGCGCGTACAATGGAAGAAGCGGAAGCGATAGCGGAAGAATTGGGACTGCCCGTTGTTGTTCGTCCTGCTTACACGATGGGCGGTACTGGCGGCGGTATCTGCTATAACATTGACGAATTCCGTACGGTAGTTGCTCGCGGTCTTGCTGCGAGTCTTGTTACTGAAGTTTTAGTTGAAGAATCTGTTACCGGTTGGGAAGAACTTGAACTTGAAGTCGTTCGCGACGCCAACGGTAAGATGATCACCGTTTGCTTCATTGAAAACGTCGATCCGATGGGCGTTCATACCGGCGACTCTTTCTGCACGGCTCCGATGCTTACGATCAGTCAAGAGCTTCAAGAGCGTTTACAAAAGTACGCCTACAGTATTGTTGAGAAGATTGGCGTTATTGGTGGTACTAACGTCCAATTTGCTCATGATCCCGTCTCCGATCGAGTGGTTATTATCGAAATCAATCCTCGTACGAGCCGTTCTTCCGCATTGGCCTCTAAGGCTACCGGTTTCCCGATCGCGCTTGTTTCCGCGAAGTTGGCTTCCGGTATGACCCTTGACGAAATGCCTTATTGGCGTGGCGGTACGCTTGACAAGTATGAACCGTACGGCGACTATGTTGTCGTTAAGTTTGCTCGTTGGGCATTTGAAAAGTTCCGAGGCGTCGAAGACAAGCTTGGTACTCAAATGCGTGCCGTTGGCGAAGTTATGAGTATCGGAAAGAATTTCAAAGAAGCGTTCCAAAAGGCGATTCGTTCTTTGGAAAAGGGACGTTGTGGTTTGGGGTTCGCGAAAGATTTTAATACTCTTTCTCTCGACGAACTGATGCAACGTATCAGTGTTCCTAATAGTTGGCGTTATTTCCTTATCTACGAGGCATTGCGTAAGGGCGCTACCGTTGAGTCTATTCACGATAAGACGAAGATCAAGAAGTACTTCCTCGAACAAATGCGTGAATTGGTAGAGTTGGAAGAACAGATGCTCCAATACAAGGGGAAGGCGCTTCCGGACGAACTTTTAAAACAAGCTAAGCTTGACGGTTTCTCTGACAAGTACCTTGCCGGTATCCTGGGAGTTTCTGAAAAATCCATTCGTGAACAACGTCGTGCTTTGGGCGTTAAAGAGGTTTGGAATAAGGTACAAGTTAGCGGCGTCGATGACGCTTGTTACTGGTATTCGACCTACAATGGCGTCGATGAAAACGTCGTTAGCCCGAAGAAAAAGATTATGGTCTTGGGTGGCGGCCCCAACCGTATTGGTCAAGGTATCGAATTTGACTACTGTTGCGTCCATTGTGCAATGGCATTACGTAATAGCGGTTACGAGACCATTATGATCAACTGTAACCCTGAAACCGTTTCAACCGACTACGACACCTCGGATAAACTCTATTTCGAGCCGTTAACGCTTGAAGACGTCTTGAGTATTTATGAAGCCGAGCAACCTGACGGCGTCGTCGTCCAATTCGGCGGACAAACTCCGTTGAACCTGGCTAACGATCTGGCTGAGAACGGTGTTAAGATTATCGGTACTTCTCCGAAGACGATCGATCTTGCGGAAGACCGCGACTTGTTCCGACATATGATGCAAAAGCTCAATATCCCGCAACCTGAGTCAGGTATGGCGACCAACGTTCAAGAAGCGATTGAGATTTCGAAGCGCATTGGATATCCGTTGATGGTTCGTCCGTCCTTTGTTCTTGGTGGCCGCGGTATGGAAGTTGTTCACGACGAACAACAACTTGTTGAGTATGTTGAGGCGGCTGTCGACGTTTCGGAAGATCGTCCGATTCTCGTCGATCGTTTCTTGGTCAACGCTATTGAAACGGAAGCGGATGCTATTTCTGACGGTGAGACTGCGTTTGTGCCGTCCGTTATGGAACACGTCGAACTTGCCGGTATTCACTCCGGCGACTCAGCTTGCGTTATTCCTCCGATCAGTATCCCGCTTAAGCATATCGAAACGATTCGCGAATATACCAAACGTATTGCCGTTGAGATGGGCGTCGTGGGGTTGATGAACATCCAATACGCTATCGAGAACGATGTTGTTTATATTTTGGAAGCAAATCCGCGCGCTAGCCGTACGGTTCCGCTTGTTTCCAAGGTTTGCAACATCCAAATGGCGGCTCTTGCGACTCGCGTTATGTTGGGGGAAAAGATTGCCGATCTGGATCTTGCTCCTAAAACGATTGGACATTTTGGCGTTAAAGAAGCGGTCTTCCCGTTCAACATGTTCCCGGAAGTTGACCCTGTTCTTGGACCGGAAATGCGTTCTACGGGTGAAGTTCTCGGACTTTCTCACTCCTTCGGTCTCGCTTTCTATAAAGCGGAAGAGGCGGCCGGTTGTGTTTTGCCTACATCCGGTACCGTTCTTATGACCGTTTCTGAGAACGATCGTAAAGGTGGTTTCTTCGCTAACGTGGCTAGCGGTTTCGAGCGTCTTGGATTTAAGATTTTGGCGACTGAAGGCACCTACAAAGCGTTATGTGATTTGGGAATCAAGGCCGAGATGGTACAAAAGCTCAATGAAGGTCGTCCGAATCTCGTTGACGCTATGAAGAACGGTGAAGTTCAATTGGTGGTCAATACGCCTCTTGGAAAACGTGGACAAAATGACGACTCTTACATTCGTAAGAACACGATCAGACTCAGAATTCCTTACATGACGACGCTTGCCGCTGCATTTGCCGCTTTGAAAGGTATTGAGGCCATTCGTGGTGGTTTGGAAAATATTTCTTCGCTTCAAGAATACCACAGCTGAGAATAACGAAATTCACCTTCGTTAATTCTTAAGAAAATTAAACCTCCGTGCGTTTAGTGTACGGGGGTTTTTTTATGCTTTCTTACCGGCAGATGACTTTGAGATACACCAGATATTAAATCCAAGAAGGAGAGAGGCCGTTAAAACAGAAATTAACTAAGGAGGGTGATGATAAAGTAGGATGGGAGACAGGATTTTCTAAATTGAGTAAAGTACATTATAAAAATGGAGAACACACAGAAGTATGTGTTCTCCACTCTCGATTCAAGAACTACTTTGAACTTATATTGGACCTTGAATTATTAGTTGATGGATTCGCCACCATCCTTAGATCCCAGAGCGCCCCAAACACCAAAGGGACTCTTACCGACCGGATCGGCTGTCGTGTAGTCAACGCTACTCAATTTAGAACCGCAATCAATGACGTCAGAATAAAACGCAACGGAACCGTCTGCTCGAAGACCGTTGACGCCTCCTGCGTGGTAGCTTGAAGCGCTTAGATAACACCAACCCCAGCAATTGTGAGCGTTAGTCGTACAAGAAGGAGAGTTTGGTGGAAGAACAGTTGTCAAACCCATTGTACACGGACGACCATCGGTGTGAAGATATCCGCGAGAGTCACTTTGCACGTTAGAAGTCGTGTAGACAGTCGGATTGCTTGAATTGACATAGGCTAAACAAGCATTAGGTGAGCCGCCTTCCCAAACTACTGTGCCTCCCTTGACCTTTTGACTAGAAGCAGAATCACCGACACAAGCTTCGGCAATAGCCAAGGTATTAGAGGTGCCGTCGATGAGCGAAGCCATCGTATTGCATTGGACGCCGCCGTAGGTTGGAGGATAGAAGCCCCAACCGCCGGGGAAGAAACCACGCTTGTTTTTACCCGATTCCGTGACAGAGACAGTGGCGTCGCCGTAACTACCGGGATAACTACCGCATTGCCCCTTATTATAGTAGGAAGGCGCGCTAGCGGCGGCGTCGGACGGACATCCTAACATTTTGATGGGAGCCTGGAATTCAGCGGTGGAGCAGGTCCAAACTTGCGACCAACTTGTGAAAGAGTGAGAAGCGTCGCCAGCTGCCAAAACAGCATTCCAACGCGCGGTTTGTTCCATGAATGGATAGAGCGCGACATAAAAGCTAACACATCCCCAAGCGCCGGGAGCTTCATTGGTACCGGGAGAAGTACGAGCGGGAGGGAATGCGTTATTCGTGTCGTGATAGTTGTGCAAAGCCAAACCAATCTGCTTAAGGTTGTTGGTACACTGCATGCGACGAGCGGCTTCCCGAGCTGCTTGGACGGCGGGAAGCAACAAACCGATCAAAATACCGATGATTGCGATAACAACCAGGAGTTCCACCAAAGTGAAACCGTGACGATTAGAAGACAACGCTTTCATAGAAAGTCTCCTTAATAATGAAAACAATGTTATTACAGCGGATTGCTGTAAATTTTGGATTACAAGTTGTTGAAAAGTTAGAATGTGAGGAATTAGTTGGTTGCTTTTCCATCCACGTCAAAAGTAACTTCGCCTCCACCAACTGGAACTGAAGCGGTCAAAGGAGTTTTATCGTAGTCGCTCCAAATTTTAGGAATTTCACGAGGTTGTTCGGCGCATTTGGCGAGCCACTCGTCAATATAGGCGTCCTTTTCACTTTTAGACATTTGAGCTTGTTCTTCGGGCGTTTTCCAATGATCGACAATAGGTTCTTTAGTACATTGGATTTTGTAATCACCGGCAGGGGCGCCTTTGGCTGTGAACTTTTGAAGCATTGTAGTGATTGTGGCAACGCCTTTGGAGTCCGTCAAACCAGAGATTACTGGGTTCTTGTCATAAATAAACAGAACTTGAACTCCCTCGATAGGCTTATCGCCGTCTACAACTTTTACGGTAAAAGGTTGAACTTCCGGAAAGTCAGCAGGTTTTTTCTGACCACATCCTGCCAATGCGACGAAAAGCAAGAGGCTTAGTAGAGAAAAGAATTGAAGATGTTTCATGATTGATCCTTTGAAAAAGTATTCAAAAGTTTATGCAAACAAGTAAGTGCAGGCATAAACGGGAACGCTATATTTAGACTGTAGGGAGAGGGCTATTAAAGGATGAGGTTGTTATGTTTAGAAAATCTTTATAACAACCTCTAAGAATGTTATATTCAGAAGGAAGCGCTGATTCAATAGAAAAATTCTAGTGTTTTGAAGATTTAGGTGATTTTCTTATGATTTTTGAAGGAAGAATAATTATAGTTATATTGTTAACAGTGTTTACTATAAGCGACTGTTATTTATTGACTTAAAAAAATCCCCCCTTCTATAAAGATCATAGAAGAGGGGAGAATGTCAAAGCGTAAAAATTACGCTAACGCATTTGAACGCGAACTATCACTCCATTTCGGAGACGGGACCAACGAATTCGAGATAATCGTCGAGAACGTAGGTGGAACCATTTTGAATTGCGGCAAAGGAAGCTGTAATATCAGCCAGGCTCTTAGCAACAAAGTAACCCGCCACCTTCTTCTTACGATCGCATTTGGTCGCTTGTCCAAGAAGGTAGTGACCAACTAAAATCGCGATACCGGCGTCAACGATCTTACGAGCGCGAAGTTCGACGTAAGCGGCGCCCTTTTCACGAGCACAGGCAATAGCGTCTTCTAATTTGGCGTGGGCGGTAACAAGTTTGGCTTTCAAATCGTCAAGAACTTCGTCGTTGTATTCCTTAGATTCGAATTCCTCAAGATAGGATTTATAGACGCCGGAAGTAAGGCCACGAATAGCCGCAACGACTTGTAGTTGCGAAGTACCTTCGTAGATCGTAGTGATACGGGCGTCACGATAATAACGTTCCGCGGCATAATCCTTCATGTAACCGCTACCGCCGAGAACTTGAATCGCGTCGGTGGCAACGCTAATGCTCATCTCACTACAATAGTACTTACTCATCGGCGTCAACATCGCGTTGAGCTTCTTGAGGTTACGGGTTCTTTGCTTAAAGGATTTCTTTTCTTCCGCAGAAAGAGCGTCGGCGTTACGTTCGAGCAAACGGTTAAGATTATTCTCGAAATCACAGACGCGGGCAGTCTCATAGCAAAGCGCGCGAGCGGCTTCGATACGAACACGCATATCGACGACCATTTCGGCGACGGCGGGGAGATGTTCGATAGGAGCGCCGAATTGTTCACGGGAATTGGCGTAGTCGCGAGCAAGGCGTTGAGCTGCTTCGGCAACGCCGAGAGATTGAGCGGCAATACCCAAACGCGCGCCGTTCATTAACGACATAACGTATGTGATCAATCCGCGTTGACGTTCACCAATCAAGCGACAAGGCGTGTTGGTGAAAACGAGTTCACAAGTAGGGGAACCGTGGATACCGAGTTTACTTTCCAAGTGACGGACTTTGACAGTAGGACCACGATCGCAAACGAACAAACTAAGGCCACGACCATCGCTGATATTGGCTTCACTACGAGCAAGAACAAGTAAAACTTCCCCACACCCGTTAGTGATAAAGCGTTTGACGCCATTCAAGACCCAATTACCATTTTCGTCTTGATCGGCTCGAAGTCTAACGGCTTGAAGATCGGAACCGGCGTCTGGTTCAGTAAGGACCATTGCCCCCGTGACTTCACCACGAGCAAATTTGGGAAGATATTCGTCTTTGATCTCGTCGGAGGCAAAAGCGTAAATCGTTTCCGCAATACCTTGGAGACCAAACATATTCATGAACGAACAATCACCGCGGGAGACGATTTCTGTCGCCATCGTATAGACGAGTGTCGGACAATTAATACCGCCATATTTACGGGGAAGAGTGAAACCTTGGAGGTCGGCTTGACTCATCAAGTCGAGATTCTTTTGGACCAACGGATGCAAAGTAACCGTTTGGTCCGCATTAAGCGTGTTGCCTTCGGCGTCGACGGTTTCAGCGTTTTTAGCCAACACATTACCGGCAATATCACCGACGATCTTGAGAACATTACGGTAGTTGTCGATCGCATCGTCAATATCGCGGGGAAGGTAATCAGAATCGCCGTTAGGCGTTTCGCGTTCTTGAAGAGCGGCAATATCTTTAAGATCAAAATAATCAAGCAGGAATTGAATATCCTGGTTATCAGTAAAAAAGTTGGCCATAAAATCCTCTACTTTTTGGTGGGCTATACTTCGCCAGTATAGTTATGAACGCCTGTATTATACAATAAATACACGTTTCATAATAGCCCAAATATCTGGTTGCGTCGATTTTTGTCGTTAATATAAAGGAAAAGCGCGTTATATTCGAATATAACGCGCTTCGAAAGTCATCCGGTGAAGAAACGTTCACGACAAAAAAGAATCATTCTTCTGAATCGTCTTGTTTTTCTTCTTTTTTGGTAGCTTTTGCGGCAGAATCAATTTCGTCTTCGATTCCGGCAACACCCTTTTTGAATTCCGTGACGCTACGACCGACGGAACGCATGACGGAGGGTAAACGGTTTCCGAAAAGAAGGAAGGCGATAACCGCGAGGATAATCATCTGAATCGGGGAACCGGCAAAACCGAAAAGACTAAACATATTAAATACCTTTCATTAAGTATAAACAACATTCCTGAACTAAGTTGACGAACTTAATCGGAACCTTATTCAGAACGATCGCGTTTTTATCGGAGTAATATTTGACGAAAGAGACAAAATCTCTACACGACAAACAGTTTGTAAAAACAGTTTAACACCTTTTGACGTTTAAAAGCGTATCTTACAAACCCTTCATGATTCTACATAAAACGTCCAAAACGTCAACGACTTCTAAAACGTCTTTTCTAATTGTAACACTTTTCATACGAGATTTAAACACCCTTCTTTGCAAGATTCTTTCAAAATCTTCTTGAGACTTAGTAAAATTTAAAAAAATTGGAGGTTCAAAGAGTGGTGTTGGGATTATGGTGTTTGTACTTGATATAATGATTCTATCCTTTCGGGAAGTGAGCGAGATCGAGCCTCAGCCGGTGAGACCTCGGGACGATAATCTAATCGCCCTTGAAATTTTTCATGAAGTTTTCCGAAATACGAAGGATGATACGGAGCATTAACATCGAGCCAATTACATATTGTTACTAATTCTTGTCCTGAAAGAGTAATGTTGGCGTTTTGGTGGACTTCAATAAGTTTTGAAAGTTCCTCGTTGGCTGAAGTCGGGGCGTCAATTAACGAACTTTCCCCGAAAAGCCAAGCTCCAAGTGGACTTGATAAGGTTCCACTTTGATATTGTCTTATAAAACTGATATCATTACTTGCTGCGTCCTCGTTTCGTGTCGCTCTGTTTCCGAGAAGTTGCGCTTTTGTGTTTCCTAAGTTAACAAGATTCCAATAAGAAACGGAATATGTACCTTGCGCATTGCCTTTTAGACTTGGCGTAGGTGAACCTTCTTTACCATTGTGACAAGATACGCAGTGGGCGTCTAAAATTGGTTGGATTTGCCTATCGTAGTCAAATGTAAATTCTGCCTTGGTTTGACCGAATTGGGGTTGAGGGAAATGTGGTTCCTTTACAAGAGCAAGAGGAACGAGCGATTTTGAGATGTTTGGGGCTTCCTGTTGAGTCTCGTGACAGCCAACACAGGAGCGCTTTTCACCCGGGCGATAATTAACGTAGGTTCGTTCCGTTTGTATCGCTCTATAATGCTCATCAAGCGCTTGAAAATAGATTGCTCGATTGGCAGGCACATAAAAGTAGGCGCTGCCATCCTCTTCAACTGGAACAACACCAAGTTGGATCTTAACGCTAAGCGATCCGTTAGCTACTGCGCTGTGAGCGTGAGTTGTACCTTCGTGATCGTCTCCCCAAGATTTTCGTGCGGACCACGAACGTGGAACTTGTTCCAGTATTCTGATAAATTTAACAGAACCTTGTGGGACATTGGGCATTCCCATGTAAATGTTTGTTACTGTGCACAACGCAAGATTCTTATTTGCTAGCTCTTGGTCTATAACGCTTGAACGAATAACCGGTTTTTCTCTTACGCAAAGCGGAAAAGCGTGCCAACATGAGGAAAAATCATCTGAAAGGAGAGCGGTCTCGTTTCCGTCATTGTCTAGCAGGACAAGATCGTAACCTGTCGGTTCAGACCATTTTAGACCTTGTGGCTTTCGTGAAGCAATAAAAAGATCGTCGGATATTGGATAGGGATCTTTGAACAGTCGACCTGGAACGCCCGTCAGATCGTGTTTATATTCGCCTTGAGAATCAAGGAAATGAAAACCATTATGATGATACGTCCTAACATCGTCAGTGACGTAATGCATAGCGTCAACATTTCGTGAATTTTCTTTGGAGTCGATGGTTATAACCGTACCAAAAGCGTTGTTGGGACAGCAATGCGACGTGCCAAGAAAAACGATCTTATTGTCTGATTCGGGAATAGGACGAGGGTACATCATAGATTCTGGGAATGATATATTATCGCCATATAATTCAGATGCGCCTGTGCCGTCAGGATTGATCGCCCATAACGCCTTAGCATTTCCCGCCGCTTTATCAACATATTCCCATCGATGATAAACGATTCTACCATCCGGTAGGATTGCCGGCGATTGTTCGTTAAGCGCGCTAAAAGTTAGCGGTTGAACGTCAGAGCCGTCGCTGTTCATTCGATAGAGATTGGTAACAGTGAAAGTGTCGGAGGCGTCGCAAAGAACGCTGAATTGTGGTCGAGTGGAAACAAATGCAATTCCACCATCCGGTAGATAACAAGGGTGGAGATCGTCCGTACCATGTAAGTATTCAGAGTTACGGTACTGTTCAACTAATTCTTGTTCGTTGGCTGTGGGAAATGTAAGTTGACGAATTCCTGTGCCGTCAACATTAGCTTCGTAGATTCGATAACCGTCTTGTGGAGAAGCTTTGAAATCAAAAACGATTTTTTTAGCGTCGAAAGAAATATCGAAACGTTGTATCATTCCTTTGTGTAATTCTTGGTAATATAGGTCCCGTACTTCTCCCGAGCGTAAATCTAGAATACTGAACCCTGCTCCGGGGAGCCAGTCGCAATTTACATGATCTGTATAGACATGGTTGGAATTATAGGTGTATCTTCTCAAAAACACAAGTTGTTCAATACCTGCGTCTAATAACTGCTGAGCGCCGATGGGATCGAAGTGAAAGAAAGAACGGGCTGCTTCAGGAATAGGGGAATATGGCGACTGAGGAACAGGATATTTATATTGATTGGGCGTGGGAAGAATAACGGGAGCGCTTCGTATCTCAAAAACAACTGAACCACGAATTGCGTTGGGATCAAGACCTACGGTTACTGTAAATCGTTTGTATGATCTGTCTAAATGAAAATGAAGAAGAGAAGGCGCATGAGCCCAAAAGCCTGATTTATATATTTCTTTTCCGATTTGTAATGGTTTATTTTGATGATTGTGGTCAACTAAAAGACTGCCCCAACCTGTAACTACGGACGTAGGCGTAATCGTTGTTAGAGCAATTGGCTTATTGTTATCATCGAATAATGTTGGCTGCGCCCAAATTGCTTGATCATAGTCATAGGAGTCGTTCCCATAACTTGCGTAAAGGTATATGTCGCGTGTATCGTCCAAATCTACTGTTAATTCAATTCCTGGAGTGTCGACGGTCATAAGGGGCGATCTTACCGTTTCAAATGCTTTGGTAGACGTCGAAACTAAAAGGAGAATGAGCGTGGAGATAACGTTGAAAGGGGAGGGCAGGATGAATCTAGGATTAGTCATGGAGCAACACTATTCGAAAAAGAAATTATTTACAAAGAAAGACGCGTCGGTCTAATAAGGATCAACGCGTCTGTATATGAAATCTTGGGAATCCGTCGTCAACTCAAAATAACCTGTTCTTCCGGCGGAAATAGAACACGAAACTTTTCAGACAATGCCAAAATCTGTTTTACACTGAGAGTTTCAGCACGGATTTCTCCTTTAAGATCCATTTCACCTAAGATCCGATCGACTTGTTCCTTTTCTAAGCGATTTTTGAAAGCGCTACAAAGAACGGAACGAATAAACTTACGACGGTGGAAGAAGAGAGCGCGAACAAATTCGTGAAAGAATCGAAGATTCGGGATCTTAGCGCGCTTCTTTTCGTTGTAAACAACCTGGACGATTGCAGAATCGACTTTAGGGCGAGGCCAGAAAACGCTAGGTGGCATGATTCTGACAATACGACAATCGCACTGAGCTTGCATCCAAACGGCTAACGCTCCGTAATCCTTAGAGCGCGGTTTAGCACAAATTCTATCGCCAACTTCCTTTTGGATCGTAACAGTCATTGACACAGGCGGAATGTCTGTCAACAACAGATTCGACATTAAAGGCGTTGCAATTTGGTAGGGAAGGTTTGCGCACAACTTGAACTTACGTTCTGGCGATTTCGCCAATTCTTCACGTAAAACGTTAAGAACATCTCTATTGAGACGATTCTTGTTTTCAAGAATATCTGCAAACAGGAAACGGATATTGTTTTTATCCCAGTGTTCTTGTTTTGCCATTTCGTGCATTACGTTATCGACTTCTACTGTTACGACAACGCCTGCCTCTAGCGCCATTGCGCCCGTGAGGGAACCTGTTCCTGTACCAACTTCAAGAACGACGTCGGTCTTCTCAAGCTGTGCAGATTCATGAAGTAAATGCAGAAGGTTGAGGTCGATTAGGAAGTTTTGTCCTAATTTACCGCGAGGATGGATTCCCAACGTCTCAAAACGCTGCATTAAATAGGTTCTTGTTTGGTTATTTGAGGAGCCTTCGCTCATGAACTTCTTCCTAAAAATGACTATTATTCGTTGAATGATTTCCGACGTTTAAAATAGTATAACACAAATGGCTTAGTTTTAAACCTTCACACGTCAGATTTATAGATTTAGTTGATCGTAAATCACATGGCGACGCCGAGGTTCATGTGAATATGAGACCTGTAGCGTTAGACTCTGTGACTATCTAGTTCGTCCAATGTTTCTCCAATAAGGAGGTCGAGTTGTTTGTGTTCTCGAACCTTGGCTGCAACTTCCGGCGCGACGAAAATACGAACGCGTTTTACGTATTCGTCAAATTGTTCTTTTGCTAACGCTCTTACTACGGGTGAAACTTCTGAGAGTGGATGGTAAATATTTTCGTCTTGATCAAATACATCGATCTTAAACTCGACTTCCTTATCTACCGGCGGGGCGTCAACAAGGACTTCTATAGGGGAAACGTCAATCTTTTGCCCCAGTAAATAGGAGATTTGTCGTAATTCTGGATATGGACGACCGGCAATTCTTTTATAAAGAGTAGGTTCCTCCATTGCGCTAAATTGTCTGACTTTTTTGAATAGTCGACGTTGTTCCCCAAAGAGTCCGTCGCATAGTTGCGTTGCTTCTGATAAGTTGTTTTGGCTGTCTGAGGCCACGCGTTGACTAGACTCAAATAGATATCTAGGTAAACTCTGGTCAGATAACTGTCGGAAGTCTTGGAGGAGCGTGGGAAAGCTTATTGTTTGAGCAATGCAGTCAACTAGACGTTGGAACATTACAGTTGCCGCACGTACCGCGTGATGCCAATAAACCTCGCTAAACATCACGTAACGTGCGAAAACCATCAGCTCCGCAGCCGTTTTCCCTTTGGTGGTTATTGCAACTCCATCACCGGATTGATTGAGACAAATGCTTCCAACAAGTCTGTCGATATCGTAGTTTTTCCCGTAGGGGACCCCTGCGCCGTGACTATCACGCATCAGATAGTCCATTTTGTCAACATCAATAGGACCTGAAAGAATGCTAGACAAAAGATGAAAGACGCTCTTTCTACGTTGATACTCAGATTCTGAGTCGTTCAAACGCTTCGGGGGTTGCTTTAATAAGATCGCGCCTACGTCTGCCGGATCAAGTCCCCAGTCGCTTTGTATTAGCGACGCAAGTTCCCTATTTAAAATTTCTAGCGCGATTGCTTCATGGGAATCAAGAGCGGCTGGTTTTAGGTCCTCGAGGAGATGACAATACGGAAAGTGCCCGATATCATGAAGTAATGAAGCCAAAATCAGGGTTTCGGCTTCTTGAACTCTGACTGAGGAGGCAAAGCGTTCATCGTAAGCTAATCTTTTTAAAAGCAAGAGCGTTAGTCTGTAAACGCCTAATGAATGTTCGAAACGTGTATGAGTAGCGCCCGGATATACAAAGCGTACAAATCCTAACTGCGAGATATTCGCGAGACGACGAAATGCTCTGGAATCTATTATTCGTCGAACTCTTGGGGTAAGGGGAACATCAAGTTCAGGAGGAATACGAACAATTGAAGAGCGCGCATCGAGACCTACTATTTCCGGAATGAAAAGAAGTTCTTGATTAAGACTCATTGGAAGAAATACCTCGATTTCGGTTTAGGTTTATTCGGTTCCGGCGCTTTGATTTCCGTTAATTCTAAATTAAAATACTCTTTTATTCCCTGAATCATATAATGCTGATTGAACGCAGTCGTGAGTTCACGAGAATTAGGAAGGGGGACGTTTTTTTCAGAACGTGTTTCCTGATGACCATATGTCTCTCGATCACTTGGATATGGCGGCTGTTTGGGAATAGAGGTAGAGGGAACGGGAGGAGTAATCTCGTTATCAGGTCTCGTTGCCGTTAACGTGGAATCGATAATTAATCTAAGCTCTAAAGGACTGCCTAAGATTTTCGACAACGACTCAATAATGTTTGCTTTTTCGTTTTCACAATACGTTTGTTGCTTTACACAATTTGAAGGAAATAGGACGTTAAAGACATTAGGCGTTTCCGTACGAATCGTAGCCGCCATTTGAGCGTGTTCTCGTAGAACGCTGCTAGAATTGGTGGCTCTCGTCCAACAATCGAATAATTGATTCTCGGAGTACGAAAGCCAAGCTGCTAAGATCTGCGCTTGTAAATTGTTATCTTCAGAAGAATGATCTTCTAACGTCGAAACAGTGGGGGGGACTGAGTGGGGAGTAGCGTCGCAAGCGCTATCTGAACACGAAACGTCTAGGACGTTCGAATTGGAGTCTTCGGGGATTTGAACGCTCGTAACGCCAGATTGTTCAGCTTTATAGGCGTCCGGACCGGCAAGGACAGCATCGGCTAGAACTGGCGATGTCTCGGAACGTTGCAACATTGAATTCGAGTCGTCGGAATTCAACTCGTCATTTTTTTTTTGACTTGTCGAGGCCACTTCGCTCGTCAAGGCATTGGGAACAGGAGAGAGTGTAAGGTTGGGTACGATCCCCTGTTTTAATTGAACTAATAGAGAATCTATTGTTTGGAATGAATCCAACTGACAAAGACGCGCGAACGCCAGTTCCGCTAGAATTCTAGCTTGGGAACTGATTCTCATCCTTTGGACTGTTTGATCCAAAATTTGTAGCGAAGCAAGAATACGACGCAATCCAAATACTTTTGCAATCGATTGTAATTCTTGTAAGCGAGCAACAGGGGAATACATTAATTCTTTTGCGCCGCAACCGCTTCCGACGACCATTAAATCTCGATATACGCCTAATATCTGTTCGATTAGAATACCAAAATCGACTCCCTGACTAGCGGCTTCCCCTAGCAGTTCAAAAGCTCTGGCGGGATCGCCTTTGACTGTTGCGTCGAGAAGATCAAAGATCTTTCTATCATCGACAGAACCAAGCATGCTGTGAACGTCGGCTTGAGTAATGAAGTTTGGGGCAAACGACAGCAATTGTTCCAATAGAGACTGAGCGTCTCGCATTGAACCGTTAGCACGCCGCGCGAGTACTTCAAAGACGCCTTCTTCGGCCTCTGCTCCTTCTTGAGCAGCGATCTGAGCCAATCGATCGGATATTGAAGCTCCGTTGATTCCGCTAAAGTCAAACCGTTGGCATCTTGACAAGATCGTTATTGGAATCTTGTTAGGTTCGGTCGTACAGAATATGAATTTAACGCGTGCGGGTGGTTCTTCTAAAGTTTTTAAAAGAGCGTTAAACGCTTCTCGCGTCAGCATATGGACTTCGTCGATGATGTAAATCTTGTAAGTCGATCTTGTTGGAGCAATAGTTGCGTTTTGGCGTAACAAACGGATTTCGTCAACACCGCGGTTACTCGCGCCGTCGATTTCAATAACGTCGACGTCGTCGCCTGTGGCTACCCCGATACAACTATCGCATTGAAGACAGGGGTGCGTCGTCGGTCCATGAACGCAGTTGAGCGCTTTGGCAAAAATACGTGCACACGATGTTTTTCCTACGCCTCTGGCTCCTGTAAACAGGTAAGCATGCCCTACGCGATTGGTTTCGATAGCATTAGATAGGGCGCGTGCTACGGTCTCTTGCCCGATTAATTCATTAAATAATTGAGGACGATATCGTCTAGCGACGACCTGGTATGAACTGGGTTTACTCGGTTCGGGCGATTGGAATTTGGAAGTGTTTTCTTCCCGCGATACTAATGTTTCAGAAGTATTAGGAATAGAAGAAGCTGTTTCACATTCCGTTGTAGAAACAGTATCGACGCGACACAACGAATTATCTGATTCGCCGTCAATATTCTTTGTATCCTGTTTCTCCGAAATCGCCGGAGATGAGTTGAGAGGTGAAATTTCCGGGTTGAGATTTAACGAGTCGCCGAGGTGGGAATCTTGTGACTCCACTTGAACTATTTCAGGTAAAAAAGCGGTGGCTTCGGCGTTTGGAGTAGAAGAAACCGACGGCGCTTCCGTGTTTGGGAAAAGTCCAAGGGAGTTAGAGTCGCTCGGAACTTCTAAATTGGAGACAGACGATTCCGGTAACAGGGAATCATCGCACTCCACCACTGTTGGAACCGTAGACTTCGATGACTTAGCGCTTCGCGTTCTTTTGGGCTTGGGTTTAGACTCGGATTTTTGAGTCCCGGCGAGATCGTTGCTTACAGATTCGTGCTCATTTTGAGAAACGTCGAGACCTTCCGAAAAAAGAAATCCAGACACAGGCGCGTTAGACGACTCTTGACGAGAACGTTTCATTGTATTTCCTCATAGTTGAAAGGTTAATGAGTCAAAACAAAACGAACGTCAAAACTATTTGCTTCTACGTTTCAAAAGTCGTACCTGCCGCAACAGAAGTTCGACGTTGGATCATTTTAGTAGGCATACGCCAAGAAACAAAAAACGACCTTCAACGAGAACCCCGGCACATAAGAGTAACCGCTTATGGCTGCTCGATTTCTCGCCTGACCAGGTTCACGACCTCCCATTGCAGGGGGTCTCGTTGAAAGTCGTTACATGTGGAATAACTTAACTCCACTGGTCCTCATTATAAACATCCATTTATTCTTTTCAAGGGGGATGGAATATTTTTTTTGTCGATAATCAAGTCTCTTGAATGTCTATTATGAATGAGATAGAATCAGACAACGATATTCCGACTACGGATATTAGTTGATTTTGAAGCCATTACTTTCCCACACGCTATTTAGCGGTAATTCCTCAAATGCATAAATATCGTTTGTCACATTTTGATTTTCTAGATAGATTTTGGTTCATAATAGTTGCTTGTTTGAGCCTCATGCCTTTGGAATACGTTTTTTCACAAGAGACCTCTTGTGAAAAAGAGGTCGTGACTATTAGCGTTGCGACAAATTCGGAAAACCTCGGATATGAGGCGTATAAAGCTTTTGACGGCGATCGTCAAACGTTTTGGCACTCAATGTTTTCGCAAGCGCCTTATGATTATTCGCCAATTCCAATTTCTTGTTGGTATCAGTGTGGTTGTGTCGATCAGCATCCGAAGCAAAAGTTCTCGCGGGAGTATGATCCAGCGCGACCTTTTGAACTTCGGATCGACCTTGGGAGCGTATACGAGTTAAATGGATTTAGATACTGTCCGCGCAATGACGGAAATAAAAACGGGCTTGTCGGAGAGTATGAATTTTATGCGTTCGAGAACTTAGAAGAAGGTGATTTTGAATGTGACGCCTTTGGAAAGAACGGCGATTGGAGTTTGGTTGGACGTACTCCCATTTCACATGGAACTTTTACTGGTAGTGATGAGGAACTGAACAACGGACAGATCGTCGAGTTTAACGACGCTGTTAAAGCGCGGTATCTTGTTTTTAGAGTAAACTCTGAATTACACGGCCAACCCTATAGCGCGATTGCTGAATTAGAACTTCTTTGTAATGAATACGTTTTCCGTTCATTGCCTTCCAAATTAGGGAGCTCAGCCCGATATGATTTACAGACGGTTACGAAGGGAGATTCCCTTTCATGGCTTGCCGAATTACTTGGTTGCTCTGAGAACCCGAAGGTTGTAAAGAAATTAGCAGACTCTCCCTATTTTGAGGATCTTACTCAACAATATAATCGTTTGATTTTTGAATTAAAAAGAGACGATTACTATTCGGCTATTGCCAGTCAACTACCGAGTAGTCAAATTGGGATTCTACCTTCTGATCGCGATCCGGTAGATGTTATTTTTCGGAGAACATTCGAACTGTTTTTGACTGTTCACGACTTAGACGAGAATTTTCATAATAACCGAGAGACGCTAGGTGAGAACGTTTTACAAGAATTCGATGTTCTTCAAAAATGTCATGAGTTATCTGAGCGTTTTAAGAACGACCAAAAGTCAAACTATCAAGTTTATTTGATTTTGTCCTTTTTACGTCGTTCGTTATTGTTCCAACGGGCTGAACTTAATTTTGATCGCTTATTGTTTGTCAAGAGAAATCGCTCGGATTATAATCACCTTTGCGATCAATTCTATGGTAGATCGGCAGTTGCCGGCGGCGGCCTTTTCACGCTTGATAATATCTTTGGGAGTACCGTAGAGCTTGATTGCTCGATATTATCTAACGTGTTACGCCGTCTTGCAGAACCGGATAACGGTTCTGCTAATGACGCAAACGTACTTGGGGATATCAGCGATTGTTTGTATGCGCCGGTTGATAAAGATCTTTTAGCCAACTCGGTGGTCACAAATGAATCGAGGCTCAAGGGGAAGTCTTTAAATACGGGAGCTTTTATTGCGCCGGAGTTATCTTTTGATGGAAAAGAGATTGCGTTTGCTTATTGTGAATGTGAAGGTTCGGCGGAGCATATCGATACGTTAGATCTTTCAAGAGGACATACGCAAGAAGGACGGTGTTACCACATTTTCCGTTGTAATGTCGATGGTAGTGACTTACGAATGGTTACCGACGGAACTTGGAATGATTTTGATCCGTGTTTTTTACCCAATGGACGAATTGCTTTCATTACTGAAAGACGAAACGGTTATTTACGATGTGGTCGTGACTGTCCAAACTACACGTTGTTTGATATGAATCCTGACGGTTCTAAGATGCGCTGTTTAAGCCGACATGAAACTAATGAATGGGCGCCTAGCGTATCGAATAGCGGACAGATTCTTTGGACTCGTTGGGACTATATTGATAGATTTGGTTGTATTGCTCACGGCGCTTGGACTACGAGTCCTAACGGTCGAAATCCAAGAGCAATTTGTGGGAACTATGCGCCTAGGCATGAACGTCCAGATTCAGTTTTAGATATTCGCGCTATTCCCGGTTCGTCAAAATTGATTGCTACTGCCGGACCACATCACGGGCAGTCTTTTGGTTCCATCATCGAAATCGATCCCAATGCGCCCGACGATCCTTATAGCCCTATTACTCGTATGACGCCGGAAATCGGGTTTCCGGAAAGCCAAGACGGATATCAAGTATGGGGGACTCCGTGGCCTCTGGCGGAAGATCTTTTTTTGGCTGTTGCTGACTATGCGTTTTCCTCTTTCAGCGGAAAAGAGGGGGATCGTTATGAACTTGGGAACTATGGTATCTATTTAGTTGACGACCTTGGAAACCGTGAGCTGATTTATCGCGATTCTGAAATTGGGGCGTCGACGCCTATCCCTCTTGTGGCTCGTGAAATGCCGCCGGTAGTACCTTCGTTAGAAAATACAGAGGATATCGTTGATGAACCGTTTGTTCGGCCGTTGTCTTTTGACGCTGAACGACCGCAAGGCGTGGCGTCGATACAAAACGTTTATACCTCGGATAGACCTTTCCCCGATGGAACTAAAATCTCTGCGATTCGCGTTGTTCAGGTTTTTTGTATGTCGACGCCTTCCGGATATCCGCCGTATGAAACGGGGATTCGTGAAGCAACTTCAACTGACTCTGTAAAACTAACTCGTAGAGTATGGGGAACAGCTCCGGTTGAAGAGGACGGAAGCGCTTGCTTTTACGTGCCTGCAAATTGCGAGATCTATTTCCAAGCTCTTGATGAAAATGGCGTTGTTGTTCAATCGATGCGAAGCGGTACCGCTTTGCGTCCTAACGAGAACCTGTCTTGCGTGGGGTGCCATGAATCTCGTGAGACAGCCATAGGGGATAATCGTGAAACAGGTAACAATTTGAACGATGGAAAACAGATTCCACTTGCTTTACGTCGTGAACCGTCTGTTCTCATTTCGGAAGGGCCGGGAACTCAGCCTTTAAATTATCCTGAACTTGTGCAGCCTATTTTAGATGAGCATTGTGTGTCTTGTCATAATGAGGACACTCAAAAGAGTGGGCGTATGAACTTGGATAGGACCCCGTATAATGCTGGATTCTTTGCGTCGTATTCAAATCTTGTTCGCGAAGGTTATGCATTCAACGACTATGTTGATTCCCTTCGAACGATTCCTGAAAAATATGGCGCTCGCGCATCAAAGCTTTACGAATTGATTCAAGATCACCATGGAGTTGAACTGTCCGATTCTGAGCGTCGACGCATAGCGTTATGGTTGGATACCAATACAATGTTTTTTGGCGTATACGAAAAAGAAGGGTGCGAAAAAGAATTACGCGGTGAACGAGCGGTACCTACTCTTGAATAGTTTGTTAGGATTTATGGATTGACCTGAAATATTACAACATATTAAAAGGGTGATTTAGTTATGAAAAGATTGTTGATATTCGTTTTTGCGATATCTTGCGCATGGAATTCATTTTTTACAAATGGAGCCTGCATGAATTCTTGCGTAGTAGCACAAGATGTTATTGAGCAAGTCGAGTACGAAACGGTTTCGAATATCGCGTACTACTCGGATGAACAGCTCAAAGACGCTGAGGATTACCAAAAAACGCAATGTAAATTAGATATCTTGTACCCCAAGACTTCACAAACGCCTTATGCAACCATTATATGGTTTCATGGCGGTGGACTTACCGGCGGCCAGAAATACTTTCCGTCAGCGCTGAAGAATTTGAAGGCGTTTAAAGAAGGTAAACTAGCGATAGTTGCGGTGGGCTATCGCCTTTCTCCAAAAGTCGCTTTTCCAGGTTTTATTGAAGACGCAGCTGCTTCCACTACTTGGGTGCTACGCCATATCGGCGAGTATGGTGGCGATCCTTCTCATGTTTTCGTTTCCGGAGGAAGCGCGGGCGGATATTTGACCGCGATGATTGGAACTTATCCTAAATGGTTGGAAGCCTGCGGAGGGAGTCGAGACGAACTTGCGGGCTTGATTCCGGTTAGCGGACAGATGACGACGCATTTTCATGTTAAAGAACTTCTTAAATATCCCGGCGAACAATACAATCCTGTTATTGATGAAAACGCTCCTTTGGGTGGTTTGAGCGCCGATTTTCCTCCCATTTTCTTTGTAATGGGAGATCGAAAGATCGAATGGAAATGTCGCGTGGAAGAAAATGAGTTGATGTATGCGTCTCTGAAAGTGCTTGGCGCCCCCTTAGTGGAGTTTTCTGAAAACGAAGGTTTCACTCATGGTATTTCAGGTATGGGCGACGATATTAAGCCGGAACTTTTAGAGGCTATTGATTCATTTATGAATAAAGCGATTGCCTTGAAAGACGGGGCTTCTAAATGAAATAAACTATAGAGGGAACCTCAAACCTCTATGCGCTTGTTTAATACATCATAACGTAGAAAGAAATAGAATTCTTTCTACGTTTTTTATTATGAGGGTTTATTATGAGGGTTGGGATATTACACGTTAGAAGTCAACTTCGAGCGCGCTTGACGCTTAGACAAAAAAGGATAGAATAATTACGCTCGAGGGACGGTTTGTTGACTCCGTTTCTCCAATGACATAAGACTATACTAGAAATATAATTAGCGGTGACTGTGAGGTTGAAATGACGAACGAATCGCCTAAAGACGTACAAACGCCCAAGACGATGTACGATAAGATTTGGGAAAACCATCTTGTTTACCAAGAACCGGGAGATGATTCCGTTATTCTGTATATCGATCAGTTGCTTTGCCATGAGGTTACAAGTCCGCAAGCCTTCGAAGGACTTCGTATGGCCGGTCGAACCGTTCGACACCCCGATCGTGTTATGGCTGTGCAAGATCACGACGTTCCGACCAAAGATCGCGATAAGCCTATTGCCGACCCTATTGCTCGTAAACAGATCGAGACCCTGCGTGCAAACTGTAAGGATTTTGGTATTAGACTTTACGATTTATTTGATATTGAACAGGGCGTTATTCACGTTGTTGCTCCGGAACAAGGACATGTGCGTCCCGGCGGAACGCTGACTTGTGGCGATAGCCATACTGCGACGCATGGCGCTTTCGGTATGATGGCGATGGGAACCGGAACTAGTGAAGTTGAACATGTTCTGGCGACCCAAACGCTTCGTCAAAAGAAGATGAAACAAATGCGGATCACCGTTAACGGTAAACTCGGAAATGGCGTATTCGCGAAGGACTTGATTCTTTACATCATTAACAAGTTGACCACGGCCGGTGGCGCCGGATACGCCGTTGAGTTTGCCGGCGAGGCATTTCGCTCGTTGTCGATGGAAGGCCGTATGACCGTCTGTAATATGGCGATTGAAATGGGTGCGCGAGTTGGTATGATCGCGCCTGATGAAACGACCTTTGAGTATTTACGCGGACGTAATTATATGCCGAAGGGCGAAGAATTTGAAGCCGCCGTTACTGAATGGAAGAAATTGACGACTGACGAGGGCGCTGTCTTCGATAAGGAAGTCGTCTTTGACGCCGCTGATATTCAGCCCACCGTTACTTGGGGAACGAATCCTGCTCAGAGTGTTCCGGTCGTAGATTGCATTCCTTCGCCGGAAGATTTTGAGAACGTTGAAGAACGTAAAATGGCTAAGAACGCTTTGGAATACATGGATATTCAGGCGAAGGCTCCCATCACTTCAATCAAACTCGATTGGGTGTTTATTGGTTCGTGTACTAATGGACGTATCGAAGACTTCCGTGCCGCCGCTGCTGTTCTTAAAGGGTATAAGATCGCCGATGGAATCAAGGCGATTGCTGTTCCCGGTAGCGGTTTGGTTAAAAAGCAAGCGGAGGAAGAAGGTCTGGACAAGATCTTTATCGAAGCCGGTTTTGAATGGCGCGATCCTGGGTGTAGTATGTGCTTGGCGATGAACCCTGACCGTTTACAACCCAAGGAGCGTTGCGCGGGTACGAGTAATCGTAACTTTGAAGGTAGAATGGGGAAGGGTGGACGCACCCACCTTGTGTCGCCCGCGATGGCCGCAGCTGCCGCTGTTGCCGGACATTTTGTCGACATTCGTGAATGGAAATATAACTGAGTTTCAGAAAGTTGGTGTTCTGATTTGATCTTATAAAGAGGATTAGTGATATGCAAGCGTTTGTAAAGCACGAAGGTCTTGTTGTGCCGATGGATCGAAGCGATATCGATACCGACCAACTTGTTCCGAAACAATTTCTGAAACGTGTTGAACGTAGTGGTTTTGGAAAGTTCTTATTTTTTGACTGGCGTTATTTGAACGACGATTATGACGAGAATCCGGAATTCGAATTGAATCGCCCGGAATATCGTGAGGCAACGATTCTTCTTGCTCGTCGTAATTTTGGTTGTGGTTCTAGTCGCGAACATGCTCCTTGGGCCATTGCCGACTACGGTTTCCGTGTTGTCATTGCTTCTAGCTACGCGGATATCTTCTATAACAACTCGTTCAAGAATGGTTATTTACCTGTGACTCTGTCCGAGGAACAGATCGAAGAACTTTTCCAACGCCAGGCGAAATACGCCCCCTATAAACTTAACGTTGATTTAGAGAAATGTGAGATCACCGATCAATATGGTTTAAAGATCTCCTTCCAAATTGACGAATTTCGTCGCGAGTGCCTGATGAACGGTTGGGATGACGTAGGACTTACGTTGCGTTTTGAAGATAAGATCTGTGAATACGAAAAAGCTCATAATATTAAGTGAGTATTGTTCGTAAGACTTTTAAAAGTGGATTGGGCAAGGGCGGCAGTATGAAGGCTATCCTGTTAGGAAACGGTTCTCGTGAGGGCGTACTTGAGGGCGTTGAAGCTCTTAGACCGGAGATAGAACGCGTTGTCGATATTGTGGTAGAGGATTTCGAAAACAATATCAACCTTGCCAATGTAGACGCCGACGTGGCTATCGTTTTTGGTGGTGATGGTTCTATCTTACGTGCTATCCATCAGATGGGAGAAAACCAGATTCCTATCGTAGCGGTAAACCTCGGTACGCTTGGTTTCCTTGCCAATCTTGACTTTGATCAAACCGTTCCGTTTTTGAATTCTCCCGCCTTTGCCAATTTTGAGGTTAGAGAGCAATTGTTATTGAATTGTTCAGTTTGGCGAAAGAAAACGCCGGGCGTGGAGACGCCAACTTTAGAGGAGATTTCTCCTAATCTTAGTTGTTGCGCTCACCCGTCAGATTGGCAGGGAGAATTTGACGATCGTTATTGTTGTAGTAATTGTTTGGTTGTCAACGAAGTTTCGATACAAGGTATTCCACCCTTTTCGTTATTGCGTATCGAATTATCTGTCGACGGCGAGATGATTACAACATTCCGAGGCGACGGACTGATTCTTGCTACGCCGATTGGTTCGACTGGTCATAGTCTTTCGGCCGGCGGTCCTATTTTGCGTAGTGAATTAGACGCCGTTCTCATTACGCCGCTCTCTCCACAGACGTTGAGTTTTCGCCCCGTCGTAGATTCTTCATCTCGTGTATATGAGTTGCGTGCGGTCGTTGTGGAGGATTTCTTAATCGTTGACGGTATTGCTCGGCGAAAGCTTTCCGACGATGATTTGGTCGTGATTAGGCGCGCGCCTTTCTCGTTTAAAATGATTCGTGTTCCTGAGAACAAGTATTACAGTAATCTTCAGGGAAAGCTTGGCTGGGGTGTCGACAGCGTAATGAGAAGTATTCAAAATAAACGTTGAGCCTTTTGATAGTCGTTTCGTTTGACAACGCTATTTACTCTTGGTATAAAGAGAGTAAATAGCGTTTTTTATTAAACGTTTCGATACTATCTTTTCAGATGAGGGCTCAACTATGAATTCACGAAGAGATTTTTTAAAAAGTCTTGTCGGGCTTCCGGCGCTTGCAGCCACAGCTGCCGTCTATGGTCAGGAGAAGAATCTACGCGACGATGTTGAAGAGACTCAATTGATCTTAAAAGATCACAAGTGTTTGTTCAACATGAAAAGCTATGCAGCTCCCGCTATCTCCAATATTAGAGTTGGATATATTGGGATGGGAAATCGCGGTTTGGCGTCAATGCAACGTTTAACTCAACTTGAAGGGGTTGAGGTTCGCGCTATTGCTGACTGTTATGAGTATCCTATTGAACGAGCACGTCAATATCTTAAGAGTATCGATTATCCTACGCCTGCTGAATATTATAGAGATGAAGATAGTTGGCGCGATTTGGTTGAACGAGACGATCTTGACTTGATTTATGTTACAACGCCTCAATATCTCCATGCGGAAATGGCTTGTGCCGTTATGGAAGCCGGTAAGCATGCCGCTTGTGAAGTTCCTCTTGGATATACGCTTGCGGATTGTTGGAAATTAGTTGAAACATCAGAGCGAACAAAAAAATATTGCGGTATTCTTGAGAATTGTTGTTTTGACTTTTTTGAAGCGCTAACTATCAATATGGCGCTCCAAGGAGCGCTGGGAGAATTGGTATATGGCGAGGGGGCATACATCCATTACTTCCCGGCAGAAACAATCTTCCAAGAACCTATGCCGCCGCTTAGTAAAAAAGGCGGATATTATCGTTTTGCAATTGGCGCATGCAACAAAGGTAATCGGTATCCCACGCATGGTTTTGGGCCCGTATGTCAGGCAATGCGTATCAACGCAGGCGATCGGCCGGTCTTTTTGACTTCTGTTGAAACGGCAGATTTTACTTGTGGTAAAGCGTTTGAAGAGATATTAGCGCGTGGAAGTGAATATCATAAACAATTTATCGGCAAAGATTTTACCGGTAACATGAATACTTCATTAGTTAAAACACAGAATGGTAAAGTCATCCAAATCCAATACGACCGTATTTCTCCACGTCCGTATTCGCGTATCCATATGTTAAGCGGTACCAAGGGGTTCGTTCAAAAATACCCGGAACCGTCTCGCATATATTTAGAACACAATACGCCTGTTTCTGAAGAGGAGATGGAGGAACTTAAAGCCCAATATACTCCTGAATTGATAAAATTTATCATGGAAGACGCAATAAAATTTGGCGGACATGGCGGAATGGACTTTGTCTGTGATTATCAATTGATCGATTCACTACATAACGGGCTTCCGCTTAATATTTCCGTATATGACGGGGCTACTTGGAGCGCCGTTACGCCTTTGAGTTTATGGTCTGTTACTCACGGCTCTCACCCCATTGAATTCCCCGATTTTACCGGAGGTACGTGGGCAACTAATAAACCGTTTGATCTTTCATTACGTGGTGGTGGAACGACCGGTATTATACCTAAAACCCCTGTGGAGTAGTTGATAGTTTGACGGTTTGGGCGTCATAAGTTAAATCTCCATTCTAATCATTACGATAAGAATGGAGATTTTGTTGTTTCTAAAGTTCGTTATGACGCTCTTGGCGATCGACTTCTAACAAATCTTTCTCTTGTTGAGGTTTTGGGGAATCAATCGCTTGTTTGGAAAGGAGATAATCAATAGCTTTGTCTAACTGCGGATCGTAATAAGGCGCGCGTCCTAACGGTTTAAAAGCAAGAAAACGAGTGGAATTTTCATCAGATGATTCTTCCTCTAAACTTTCTTGTTCCTCACTGGAATTGGGATTTCCTTCGACATTTTGTGACGAATTGGGTTTGTCTAGACTAATTTGGGATAGATCTAATCCTAACTCTGCCGCCGCTTCAAGACGCGTTAGACCTTGACCTTCGATCAACCGTTGTAAGACGTCGTTTGTTTGTTGAGTCATAAATCCCAACGTTTGTGCGTCGAAAGCAGACGCTTCGGGGGCTAACACACGAACTTTTCGGATCCAGGAAGTGTAAAATTTTTGAACAAGTGAAACATGAACTTCAAAACCGGGATCGGGTAAAACTCCCCATTCATCATCTTCTTTTGCTCCTTTTTTACGATGGATCGGATTACCGGAAGGTCGCCAAAATGACGCTGTTGTCATTCGTAACACTCCTAAATTACCGGGAAGTTCAAAAATTCCTTGGATTGTTCCTTTACCGTATGAACGTTCTCCAATAATCTTAGCTACGCCTGCGTCTTGTAAAGCGGCCGAAACGATTTCAGAGGCGCTCGCACTACCGCCGTCGATCAATATCGCAACATTAAAACGACGTCTCGGGTACCGATTAGCTACATAACGTGCAACAGAGCCTTTTTTATTACGGGTTTCCACGATAGGAGAGCCGTCTGACAGGAATTCGTTACAGATGTCGACAGCGTCTCTGAGCATACCGCCTGGATTGCCTCGGAAGTCCATAATGATTTTCGAAACGTCCTGACGTTCTAATTCATTTATAGCCTCGTAAGTTTGTCTTCCTGTGGAGTCTGTAAACTCATTAATGCAAATGTAACCAATATCAGAATAATCTTTTAACGTATAGATCCAATTGCCGTGAGAATCAATTCTATCGCCTGAGACAATATCTTGCTGCACAACGGCTCTAACTAGCGTGACGTCACGTAACTCGTTAGATTCTGCAACGTCCTCTTGTGTACTTGTTACGGAATTATTGTGAACGACCGTTTCTGACGGTTCAGATGTCGATGATTGGAATTCTACTAGAGAAGAACGAGGTCTAATTTTTATGGCGACGGATGTATTTTCTTCACCCCGTAGTAGATTGGTGAGATCGATTATGGACATGTCGGAGACGTTGTTGCCTTCAATTTCGACAATACGGTCTCCAAGTTGTAAGCCTGCTTTATGGGCAGGGGAATTCCGCAAGGGGACAAAATAAAATTCGCCTGTTTTACTGTCTTGAATGAAATTTGTTAACCCCACACCGGCGTATTGGCCCTGGAGTTCAAGCATATATTCGTTTTTAGCTCGAGGAGGTATATATTCAGTATAGCGGTCGTCGCCAACAGCAGCTGTCATACCGGAAAGAGCCCCCTGAAATAATTGATCTGAACTAGGCGTCTCAAGGCAATGTTTTTGTAATTGCTTAGCAACTTGTAAAGCGATTTGACTTTTTAATGACGTTTTACTAGAGATAAAAATAGAGAGTAAAACAACAATTAACACAAAGTATAAATTTTTAGTGGGCATTCTCTTCTAATACCTTTACTACAAGATGAGCGGGGACCGCATTAGTAGAGGTCGTGTCTCGTTTTGTTACTTTATAATTATAGTATGAAAGATGTTGCCTTCAAGGAAAGAAAGACGATAGGCATTAGATTTCTAGTAAGCCGTTGTCTTGACTTTATGGGGTATTTTTACTAACATTTCCACGCATAATAATATGCATTTGTTCCTATGGGGAGAGATGGGATGGAGAAGAATTACATAATTGAATCTATTAAGCAAGTTAAACAGTCTCATCCGTTGCTTGATTGTATAACCAATTATGTGACGGTTAATGATTGCGCAAACATCATTCTTGCCTATGGCGGTTCACCTGTAATGGCGGATTGTCCGGAAGAGGTGGAAGAGTTTGTGTCTATTAGCCAAGGCCTCAACATCAACATTGGGACAATGAGCGAATCTATGCGTAACGCCGCATTAATTGCGGGAAAGTGCGCGAATCGTTTGGGGATTCCAGTTACGCTAGATCCGGTAGGAGTCGGGGCTGCGACATTACGTACGAAAACTGCTTTGGAATTGCTTCATGAGGTTAAGTTTGCCGCTATTCGTGGAAATATGTCTGAAATGAAAACTCTGATATATGGAGTTGGAGCTACAAGCGGCGTCGACGTCTCTGAATCAGATACGATCACCGCAGACAATTGGCGCGAATACGGAGAATTACTTCGAAACTTTTCTAAAACGCTTGGAGGAACAGTATTAGCCGCATCCGGCCCTATTGATGTTATTGCGAATAGTTCTGACTATTATGGGGTCTTAAACGGAACGCCTACGATGACTCAAATCACCGGTTGTGGATGCATGTTGACGAGTATCGTGTGTCTGTGGATTGCCGGTTGCCGTAAGTGTGGATTGGGAATTGACGATTTAAAAGCGACTCTTTCCGCCATATGTACTTTCGGCGTATGTGGTGAAGTGGCCGAAGAAAAAACAAAGATACGAAAAGGCGGAACCGGTACTTTCCATATGGAATTATTCGACGCCGCCTCGACAATTACTCCAGAAGAAGTTGCTGAGCGCGCTAGAATTATAAAGGGATGACCCTTGGGGTTTGAGTTTTGGCATTTCAGTTCCTTAAGTTTCGGATAATATGATGAACTATTGTGTTATTGAAAGAGCTTTTTATAAGTATTGTAAGACTTGTGTCTGTATCAAACAATGGTTCGTTATATTAATTCTTCTTTGGTTAAGTCTATCTGTATGTATTGCTAATGCTACTAAGAATTATAGATGCTATGCGCAAGAAGTAGGAGAAAGACTGGTAGCCAAAGACAAACCGGTGGTATTAGTTGTTACCCCACCGGTTTTTATATCCGAGTTACAGCCTTGGATAAAGTTTCGTCAGAATCAAGGATATGAGGTTTACCTTTTACCTTTGAAAAAAGACGGGGATACAACTATGGATATTCAAACAGAACCGTTTGTGAGTCCTGAGGATATCCGAAGTAAGATTATAAAGATTGCAAGTGAACGCGAGATAGGGGCGATTGTATTAGTTGGGGACGGGGCGCCTACTTCATACGCAAGATATGGATGGCGAGACGTAGTTCCTGCCGCGCGTGTGGCTACGTCAGTTCTACCTGTTTTAGGCGGCGAAGACGTTTTAGCCACCGATTCATTTTATGCCGACTTAGATGATGATGGTTTAGCAGACGTACCCATTGGACGTTTTCCTGTTGAAACTCCTGAAGAATTAAAGGCTATCATTACAAAGATTATCAGGTATGAAGATTCTTCAAAGATGGGGAATTGGGTTCGACGGATCAATTTATTTGCCGGGCCTAACGGCGTTGATTTACGAATTATTGGAAGTCGATCTGAGAATTTGAATAATTCACCAAATCCCTTAGGGGGAGTATCATCTTTAGTGGATTCGGTGATCAATAATATGGCGCGTAAGATGTTTTCAGAATTTCTTCCGCAGGATTTTACTGTAACATTAACTCAATGCTCGCTTTCAAGTGTGTTTTGTCCGTATCCCCCTGATTTTAACTCCGTCTTTTTGAAGAAGATGAATGAAGGTTCTTTATTCACCGTATATATGGGACATGGTCATGTTCAGGGATTAGATCGTTTTGAAGAAAACGATTGTGATTACGGCGTCTTTGAAATTGAAGATTGCGCATATTTAAATAATCCGAACAAGTCGCCAATAGCATTATTCTTTGCTTGCTATACCGGCGCCTATGATGCAAACTGTTTGTCAGTAGGAGAAAAATTGGCGATCAGCCCCAATGGACCAATCGCTGTTTATGCAGCAAGTAGGCTGACCGCACCGTATGGAATGTGCGTACTTGGCGCTTCTTTACTCGAAGTTGCGTTTTCAAGCGATTTGTCAGGCGTTGAAGACGAACCGAAACTCTTGGGCCAAGTAATCTTGGACGCACAACGTCTTGCACTTTGTTCCTACAAGGAACAAGATGATGAACTTACGGAAGAAGACTCGGTAGAGATTGAGCTTGAACCTCTCTTGGATGAATCTCAAATGGGGGGAGAGCAAGAATCAAAAGAACTTCTGCAGGACGTCGATGTTGATATTCAAGAGGAAGAGAGTGAAACCCCAATAGCCGCTCTTGGCTCACATCTGGAAAAAATCAACGATCGGCTCGAGAAATCACTAAAGGCGGCAGAAGAAACAAAACGTAAAAACTCTTCCTTTAGACAAACGTTAGACAGAGCGGCTGCTATATTTGATCCAACAGCAAATCATTTGGAAGAACAAATTAGAGAACATATTCTAGAATTTAACCTATTGGGCGACCCGTTACTACGAATAAAATTGCCACAACGGATTGAGGTTAGCGCTCCGGACATTGCGTATTCTTCAAAAGAAATTGTGATATCCGGTTCGATTCCTAATTTAAATGATAAAGAGTCAGTCGTTCAGGTTGAATTACTCTTAGACGGTTTTCGTTCTAATATTAAGAAACCAGTACGTTCAAGAGCGTTTGTTGAATCCATTGAAACCCAAAAGGATTTTCGCCAAACTTACATTGCCGCCAATAATTTTGTCGTTGACGCTGTTCGAACAGTAACTCAAAATGGTTGCTTTTCAACGAAGCTTATTGTTCCTAGCGACTTTTCAGGTGAAAGTGTCGTTAGGATCGCGGCATTTGACGGTTCCAATTATTACATTGGTTCAAAACGCTTGCTTGTTCGGCCATACATGGTCGAAACAACAAAATAATTGACTTCTCTGTTGACGGTATAAACACGTTTGTAGAACAAATAATAAATGTTTTACAAACGTGTTTTGGGGAACCAATATATTTACAATGATTCTTAAGTTAACGTCTATTGCTATTCAAATATCTCATTAAGTAATAAAGGAATTGTAGGGTCGAAGATAACATAGCGGCAACGTAAGTTAATGCCGCTGCTCCAAGCATTGAGCGAACTATTGGTAACTCATCTTTTCCAATAAATCCGAGCGCTTCAAGTTGATGTTTTGCTCGCGCGCTTGCATCATACTCAACCGGTAAGTTTATGATTTGGAAAAATGCTACCAGACCAAAGCAAACTACACCGGCTAAAACAAGAGCTTGAAGTCCGATCCCCAGTCCGATCATCATAAAAACGATCGCGGAATTACTACCGAAAGAAGCAAGAGGAACTGCCGCTTGGCGAATTATCATTGGCGTATAGTTCCGAGCATCCTGGATCGCATGCCCCGCTTCATGAGCTGCAACTCCGATTGCAGCTAAATTTTTATTATTATAAGTGTTTTCACTTAGTCGTAGGACCTTAGCGCGCGGGTCATAATGGTCGGTCAAAACGCCGGGAATACGTTCTATCAATACAGAATTAAGCCCCGCTGAATCAAGGATTGCTCGTGCTGCTGCCGCTCCTGTTATCGATGAAGGAGATTCACTGGCTTTGGCATATCTTGATTTGAGGGAATTTTGAGCTATAGCTGCCAAAACAACAGGAGGGATAATAAAAAGTAGATAGGTCAATAGTGAATTATCAGGCATGGCGAGTCTTCCAATAGATAAAAGTTATGATTTGGAACGTACTTTGATTTATTTCATAAATTCCTACACCTACTGTTCGGGAATTTCTTCATTATCGAGAGTACAAGAAGCCTTGATCTTTTCAAGTTTTTTAACCCCTATTCCTTTAATCTTTAACAAATCTTCCATTTCTTGGAAGTTACCGTTAGTCTCTCTATAACTAACAATTTGTTTTGCTAGCTTAGAACCAATGTTAGGAAGAGAAGATAATTCTGCTTCTGTCGCAGTATTGAGATCCACGACGGAAGCGATATGTTCCACGTAAATCCATTGAAAGTCGGGAGTCGATGAAATCTCAATAATAGAAGGGATTCTGACAAACTGTGAGCACTTGATAGTTTGCATAATCCCAAATACAAAGATCAGTACTGTAACCACGCATGCCGCGCAACCTGATTGTTTAGCTAAATTGAAATCTTGTTTTAGCGACATGCGGAACAGTTAGTGCGTTGTTTTGAAAATTCGATTAGAAAATCAGTCAAAAGCTTTGTAGACGCTCTCAATAGGAACGTCTTTGATCAAAGCGCTCTTGCCCCAAGCGGTAGGAAGAACAAAGTTCAGCTTACCATATTCAGCCTTTTTATCGGTAGACATTAGGTCAACTAAATGTTTGGGATCCAAAGATCGTGAATCGGCGACAATTGAACTTAACTCGTCAAGTGAAGTGGGCAGGCCTAAATCGGCGATTAATTTACTTTGACGTTCAACCCATGAATCGGTAATTGTCTGGAAGCGTTCGTCCCCGTTTTTTCCAAGGAAACATGCTAACTTGGCCGCTAAAACAGAACCGATGGCAACACCAAAACCATGTAGTAATTTACCGTACCCGATAGTTGTTTCAAGCGCGTGTCCGAAAGTGTGACCATAGTTTAACAACGCTCGTAACCCGGAGGTTTCTTTTTCGTCTTGACTAACGATATCGCCTTTGATTTTACAACACCAAGCAACTATCTCGCCTAAAATGTCGGGATCGCGTTGACGAATGGCGGCGACATTTTTCTCGAGTGTTTCGAAAAGATTTGAATCGAGCGAAGAACCATATTTAATTACTTCGCCTAAGCCGGCTTTATATTGTTCGTCTGAAAGCGTATGCAAAACCAAAGGATCGATGAGCACGCCACACGGCTGATGAAATGCGCCTACCATGTTCTTTGCGTTAGGGAGATCTATAGCAGTCTTACCACCAACGGAACTATCCACTTGTGCTAACAGAGTCGTAGGAACTTGGAAATATCTGATACCACGAGCGTAAGTTGCGGCAACGAAACCCGAAAGATCTCCGACAACTCCGCCGCCTAATGCTATTACGACTGAACGACGATCTACTTTGATTTCTAAAAATTGTTCCCAGAGAGAATAGGCGAATTCTATCGATTTACTTTCTTCACCGGCAGGAATGACTGTGACGTCGAGATCAAGCCCGTGTTCTAGGATCGAATCTGAGACTGTTTCAGCGTAAAGAGGTTCGACATTCTCATCGGTAACCATGACCACGCGTGATACATTACCAAGAGAGGCTACTGCTGCGCCGATGTGCGAAAGACTATTCCGGTCGATTTCGATATCATAACTACGTTCTCCCAATTCAATCGGAATTACTTTCATTTCATATTACCTTTTCTTATAATTGTGAGCTTACTGAGCGCTAGGGAAATAACGCTTTTCTTAGAAATAGTATAGCTAACGTATTTGACTTGGCAAGTATTGTATAATTGGTAAACTTTATTAATAATCTATACGTTGTCTATTTTGTCAATAAGAAATACAATCAACGTTTTGACCTTGATAAGGATCATGGATTGTTCTTATAATCAGACTGAAGTAATTCATTAGACGGTTATTGTTCAAACATGTGTAAGATGACTATGAGAATGACTAATATGAGCGTTATACTCAAAAAACGAATACGGCAACTACCGATGTTTGAACGCTTTCATAATGCTGATACTGTCGTTAATAAAACGGTAATCGTCTTTTGGGGAATCTATTTGTTAACATTCGTATCGACTGTGTTTGCACAGGAGGAATTGCCGCAGGAACTCGTTCTCTCTAATGAGAATGTTACGTCTTCTGTAACTGAAAATAAGAAGAGTACTTCCTTTTTAGAGTCTGAAAAAAAGACTCCTATCAAGGAATCAGAACCGAAATCTAGCGAGATTGGAGAACGAAGAAATTCTTATTTAGGGTCTTGGATTACCGGCATCGGTGCGTTGGCTCTCGTCTTGGGAACATTTTTAGGCGGAGTTTACTGTTTGAAGTTGCTAGTACCAAATAGATTTAGCGGAAAGTCGCCATTAATTACTGTTTTGGACTCTTGTTTCATCGGTAGAAAGACTGAACTAGTTACTGTTCATTGGGGGACAAAACTTTTATTGATAGCTTTTGCCTCTGGTTGTAAGCCTATACAAATATCAGAAATTACAGATCCCAAAGAAGTGGAGACATTACTTGACTTGATGAGAGAGACGAAAAACTCCGGTAAGGTCAAATCGAAAGTTTTTTCTTTGAAAAAACTAATGGGAGAAAATATCAATGAGTAAGATGGGTTGCTGCAAGCGTATGATCGCTATTCGAAAGTTGATTTTTTTCTTAAGCATTTTAGTTTTATGGTATGTGGTTGGGCTCGCCTCTGTTTTTGCGGCTGTACAAAACAGAGATCGTGAGTCTAACGAGTCTAGTCGTACTATTAGTCGTACCTCGCTTGGTATCGAATCCACAAGCATGAATACTGAGCGGGAAACGCATTCAGTATCTACCAGGAATATGATTGACGGTCCCACAGTAGATTCTCAAAACAATGAAACCGAGTCGATTCCTCCTGTTTCATTTTCCCACGCTGATTTAGTAGTACCTTTAACAGATGAAGAGAAAGGGGAAGCTTCTCAGGGAACGCCTTGGGATTTAATAACTTCACAGAAAGGTTTTTTGGGGCCCGAGAATATTTCAACAACATTAAAGACGTTATTGATCACGTCCGCTTTTTCACTTGCGCCTGCTTTACTTTTGATAACGACGTCGTATATAAGAATCTCCGTTGTATTTTCTTTACTTCGTCAGGCAATTGGAGCAGGACAGATTCCCTCTAATCAAATCATTTCCGTTTTGAGTATTTTTCTTACGGTTTTGATAATGGCTCCTGTATGGACTCAAGTTTACGAAGAGGCAATTATGCCGTATTCGACGGGGGAAATGACGAACACCGAGGCGTTACAACAAGGGCAGGCTCCGATAAGAACGTTTCTTTGGAAGCAAATAGAGCATACGGGTGGAGCAGAGGCGGTTTCATTATTCCTGAAATATATTCCTGAGTCTGAGATTCCCGAATATTACGAAGACGTTCCGTGGAAAGTTTTAGCGCCTGCTTTCGTACTTAGTGAATTGAAAACAGCGTTTTTGATTGGTTTCCAATTGTTCATTCCTTTCTTGATTATCGATATTATTGTTGCAAGCGTACTGGTTTCAGCGGGGATGATGATGTTGCCGCCGGCGATTGTTTCACTTCCGTTTAAGTTGGCGTTGTTTGTTTTGGTGGACGGTTGGACTCTAGTCGTTAAGTCCTTAATCGAAAGTTTTGTGTAGAATACTACACTTTCGGGTTTAGACATAATGATAACGCTTAATAATGAGGGATAACAGTGACTGTTGATTCGATCGTTTCACTGACGCGTGAAGGTATTAAACTAGCCTTTTTAATTGGTTCGCCTGTTCTTGTGGCTGGAATCGTAATAGGATTGATCGTTGGAATCTTTCAAGCAATTACCCAAATTCAGGATCAAAGTATTGCTTTTGTATTGAAGATTTCAGTGATGGCGTTTGTTTTTGCCGTGTTTCTTCCTTGGACAATAGAAAAATATGTAGACTATTCGCGAGAGCTCTTAGAAAACATTCCCGAGACGACGACCTTGTTTTTATGAACAAACGTTGAAACATTTTGAACCGCTAGCCCTGGCTTGCGGTTTTTTTATGCGCTTGTGAGAGGTAGTGATTTCTAACATTCAGTTCTTCTTGACTATCCGCATATTGCCAATAGAATGAAAACGAAGTAGACGATACAAAATTATATCGTTTAAGTTCACTAAGGCGTTGGTTCAGGCGGTGCTTTATAGCGGCGCTTGTGGGAGTCGCAAGAGAGGTTTTGCGTTTCCGTTAGAAGATGAAGAGTTGGAAATATAATGTTTTCTACGATCGTTAGCGTTAATAATCCTCGTGTAAAGAATGCTGTTCAGCTAAAAGAGAGTCGTTCAAGACGACGCGAGGGACTCTTCTTGGTTGATGGAATTCGAGAGATAGAACGAGCGATGACTTCCGGTTTTGAAGTTGTCGAATTGTTTTGGAACGCAGGCTCCGACGTGTATGCGGATGAAAAAGTTGATCTTGATAAAGTCTTGCACAAGCAGTACGGAAATTCTGATCGCCGAAACATTTTGCATAAACTTTTGTCAAAAACAGATTCGTTAGGGATTCCTACAATTCCCGTGTCAGCAACCGTTTTTGCAAAAATTGTTTTTGGAGAACGGAATGAAGGAGTTGTAGGCGTTGTTCGTTCCAAAACGACAACGCTCACGCAACTAGAAGAAATTTTTGAGAAAAAAGATAGTAAACTTGAAGCGCCATTGATTGGCGTTATTGAGGGAGTTGAAAAACCGGGAAATGTTGGCGCTATTTTAAGAAGCGCAGACGGAGCCGGGATCCATGCGCTTATGATTGCCGCAGAATCTTACGACGTTTTCAATCCTAATGCCATTCGTGGAAGTCTCGGCGCTATTTTTAATATTCCAATTGTTGTTGCTCCCGCAAAATCATTGTTGGCATGGTTACGAACTCACAAGATACAACGAGCGACAGCTCTTTGCGATGAATCCATTCCTTACTCGAGTTTGGATTATACCCGTCCTACCGCGATCGTATTAGGTAGTGAGGCTGAAGGACTCACGAAAGATTGGGCGGTAGAAAGTCAAGAGGACAGAGAGAATACACTTTTACAAAAAATTCGCTTACCGATGTTAGGTATTGCTGATAGTCTCAATGTTTCGAATGCAGCGGCAATTTTATTTTATGAAGCTAGACGCGTTCGTTCTTACTGAGATTCACGTTAGCGCCTTTAGTAGAAAGTGAGAACAAGTGTCGAGAGGATTTCTTGTGAAATCTGGAAAAATAACAGCGTTTTGATATAATACGAAACAGTTAAGTTCAATCATAAACGATGAGTAGTATCACTACTGAAAAATTGAGGTATTACATGTCGGAAGCGGAGGTTTCGTAACTTATGGAACAATTGCTTTAGGTTCGGCGGCAGATCAGGATTTGTCGTATAGAATTATCCGTTCAGACTCCGCGCTAATAAGCGCCACTTTAACGTTACCTCAAAGCGTTTTGGGATAAATGAATATAAAGCAGGAATTATTCAGGAAGTTGTGGAGAAATAATACGACGTAGGAGCGTGAATACGAGGTAATTGAGCGCCTAAATTGTGATTGAGAAAAGAATAGTTCCATGATTCCGTAGCTGACCTTCTACTAAAAAAGTAGAGTTGGCCGACAAGATAGACAGGGGATTTGGGGACGATACAGTAAGCTTTACCAATGCTGAGACGAATTCGAAAACTACGAAATCATTTTCAGCGAGAAAATTGGATATTGGAGGCTGAACTTATTAATACGCATACAGCGTGAATCAAAAGAAATGATAGTCGGTTCATGGGCTTCTATAATATAGAAGAGATATGGACAGGTTTTGAAAAAATGAGACGCTAGCTCCGTTGGCGGGGAGGTATAGTTCCTGTATGTGAGCCTTCATTGGAGAAGATTCAAGGAACGTCACTTTTGATTGTCCGCATTGTGGAGGGCTTTTGTATCATTCATAATACAGATATAATTTCCTGTGTTTTATATACATGATGCAATCAAACTAATAACGAAAATTTGATTGCAATATTTTTGTTAATACGACAATTTATTAAGAGTTCGTTATGAAAATCGGTTTAGTTGGGTATTCTGGGAGTGGGAAAAGTTCGTTGTTTTCTTGGTTGAGTGGCGAAACCCCCGATCCTTCGGCTTCTCATTCTTCTCAATCGGCGATGGCGTCGATTCCGGAACCTCGTCTTGACGCCCTGTGTAAGATCTATAATCCTAAAAAGGTCACTTACGCGTCAATGGAAATCGTCGACACCCCTGGATTGAGTCGCGATCAAGTTGGAAATGTCTCCAAATTAGCCTATTTACGAGAAGCCGATTATCTTGTTTGTGTCGTCCCTGCTTTTAGTGGAGCTAAAGTCGACGAGGAAATGAATTCTTTTGTAGAAGATATGATCCTTGCTGATTTGGAAATTGCTTCTAACCGTATTCAAAAGGTAAACGAACAACTTAAAAAGCATCTTCCCAAAGAAGAACTTGAAAAGCTGCACATTGAGCTTGACACACTCGAATTGATTCGTGAACGTTTGGAAGCCGGTAATCCGTTGTTGGCAGAAGAAATGGATGCTGAACAGTATCACGCGACTCGTTCATTCAGATTCTTGACTGAAAAAAGACGAATGATTTTTGTCAATACAGGCGATGACGAAACTGATTTCGAGCAATACAATAAGTTCGCGACTGAGAAACAACCAGTCATGGCAGCTTCTGTTGGTCTGGAGTTGGAGCTGTCAAAGATGGAACCAGAAGAGGCAAACGCTTTGTGTGAAGACCTTGGTTTGACATTAGTCGGACGTGACAAGGTTGTTCGGGCGTTGATGGATAATTCCGGGCAGATGTTGTTTTTAACTGCCGGTGATAAAGAAGTGCGTAGCTGGTTGACCAGTAAAAATGGAACGGCGTTAGAAGCTGCCGGAAGGATTCATTCCGACTTTATTAAGAAGTTTATTCGCTGTGAAGTTATTGCCTGCGACGATTTGGTTCGTTTAGGATCGGAACGAGAGGTTAAAGCTGCCGGTTTAAATCATCGCGAGACGAAAGAGTACATTGTTCAAGAGGGAGACGTTTTGTTGTTTCATATTGCGCAGTAATGAAGAAAGCTCAAGTCATATTACGGCAACAAACGATCAAAGAATATAGGTAGTGGTATGGAATTTTTTGATGCGATTGCTAAACGCGCCTGCTATCGCGGGACATTTAGCGATAAACAAGTTTCGAGAGAAGATCTTGTAAAGATTATTGAGGCCGCTATTCTCGCTCCATCTGCTTGTAATCAACAAACGCCTTCGTTTGTTGCTGTTGACGATCCGGACGTTCTTGCAAAGATAGCGGAAATTATCCCCACGCCAGTTTGTAAAACAGCAAAGGCGATGATCGTTTGTATTGCTGACGAGCGTCCGGTTTTTAATGACATTTCTTTTTACAAAGAGGATTGTGCTGCGGCTGTTGAGAACATGTTGCTTGCAATAACAGCCTTAGGATATTCAAGTGTTTGGTTAGATGGGGTTTTGCGTCGCGATCAAAACGCTGAACGAATAGCCAAGATACTTGGTACGCCTGCTAACAAACGCGTTCAAATTTTGCTCCCCATAGGCGTTCCTACGGGGGAAATTACCAGAACAACACGTCAACCTTTTGAATGTCGAGCATTTTTTAATACCTGGGGAACTAGAGAATAGCGCGCCCCTAATTGTTAAAGTAGCGTTCATCCCTTGAATTTTTACTTCTTTTTAAGGAGTTTAAAGGCTAGAAAGAAGATTCATTAGAACATCTAGCCAAGAGAAAGCGTTAATGAGCATATGAGTGAAATTAAAATAATGTCGCCAGTTACTAAAGGAGACAAGAAACGTCTTCTTATGTATCCGTGGGAACTTTATAAAAACGATCCATATTGGATTCCTCCGCTCTTGGCGGAAGAAAAGGGGTTGCTAGGCTTTGGAAAAGAACCTTTTTACGACCGTAATAAGATCAAGACGTTTATGGCGTTAAAAGACGGTAAGGTCGTAGGACGTATTGCCGCCATTTGGAATGTTGGGCATATTGAACGCTATAATGACGGTGTTGGCTTTTTTGGTTTCTTTGAATCTGTTGACGACCAAGAAGTCGCTAATGCGTTGTTTGCAGCCGCTTCCGATTGGTTAAAAGAACAGGGCGCATCCGTCATTCGTGGTCCAATGAACCCTTCCATGAACCACACTACCGGTTTATTGATTGACGGATTTGATTCTTCGCCATTCTTTATGATGACATATAATCCTCCGTATTATCAAAAACTGATTGAGAATGCGGGATTTATTAAGTCGCAAGATCTTTTCTCTTTCTGGGGAAAAGTTGACATGTTGCCTAAGGTTCAAAAGCGGTTTTTACATACTGCTGAAATGATCATGGAACGCTTCAACGTAAAATTGCGACCGCTAAACAAGAAGCGTTTTACCGAAGATTATGAGATGTTTCTTGATATCTATAATCGCTCTCTGACAAATACTTGGGGGTTTGTCCCTATGTCAGAACGTGAGATCAAGTCGATGGCTGTATCACTGAAGTATCTTATGATACCAGAGTTGGCCGTGGTTGCTGAGATCGACGGACAACCAATTGGTGTTACTTTTTGTCTTCCCGACTATAATCCGCGTATTAAAGCAATCAACGGAAGGTTATTCCCATTCGGGTTTATTAAATTGCTTCGACACCGCGAACAAGCGATTAAAAGGATACGCGTAATCAGTACTAACGTCCTTCCGGAATACCAAATGTCGGGTTTGGGCTTGGTGTTGTTGAACGCAATTGTTCCTAAGGCCTTGGAATGTGGCGTTGAAGAGGCTGAGTTCTCATGGGTACTTGAATCGAACCAATTTTCACGCGGAAGTTTGGAAAAGGGCGGCGCGGTTTGCAATAAGGTGTATCGCGTTTTTGACAAAACCATTGACTGAGCGACTTAGGTTTCGATAAAATTTAATTTGCGTTAGGTTCTAGCGCTTAGAGACGTTTACGTGTTATTGCGTGTGCGTCTTGGGTATATCTTTTGGTTTTTACAATGGAAATTATTAGAGTTACAACCTCCCGAGATAGAGAACGATTTATCGCCCTTCCTAAAAAGATTTATAAAGACGATCCGAATTGGATTGCTCCGTTAGATATTTTGTGCCGAGAGAAACTCAATCGCAAAAAGAATTCATTTTTTAAGCATGGTTGGGCTCAAGAATTCATTGCAGTTGAGGGAGATGAAGTTTTAGGAAGAATACTGGTTTCTGACGACGAACGTTTCAATGAAGAAAATAATGCTAACGTTGGAATGTTTGGTTTTTTTGAATGCATTAACGATCAAAAAGTTGCTAATGCGCTACTTGATGAAGGAACGCGTGTTCTTAAAGAAGAAAGAAAACGTGATTCTTTGTTCGGACCGGTTGAGTTTTCAACAAATTATGAGTACGCTTTGTTAGTTGACGGTTTTAACACGCCTCCTAAAACAATGATGACTTATAATCCCAGTTACTATCAAACATTGCTTGAGAATTGGGGATTGAAAAAGAATCGCGATCTGTTTTCTTGGTACTTTGACGAGGCTTCAAAATCTTTTGCCGAGCAATGGAAACCATTAGTCGATCGTTTGCAAGAACGTCATAATTTCACTGTTCGCCCATTTTCAATGAAAAATTTCTCACAAGACGTAGAGAAATGTATGGAGATATACGATTATGTGCGTTCGGAGTGGTATTGGGGAAGCGTTTCTTTGACTCCAGAAGAGATCAAAGAGTATGCGGCTACTTTACGTATGTTTGCAAGTCCGGATATGGTTTTACTTGCGGAATCTGAAGGAAGACCGATTGGATTTTCTATTACGGTTCCTGATTTCAATGAAGCGGTTCAACCTTTGAAGGGAAGTCTTTCTTGGTTTGGAATTCCGTATTTAGGAATTTTACGTTTAAAGAGTCGCATGAAGCGTGTACGAGGCGCTCGTGTTATGGTTTTGTGTGTGTTGCCGGAGTTCCGTAAAAAAGGCGTTGCTGAAAAGCTTATTATTGAAACTTTCAATTCGGGGATACAACATATGAATTTCACTAATGCCGAATTGGGATGGACTGACGAAAACAATGACAAAATTACTCACGTCTTGGAACGAGTAGGCGCTAAACGATATAAGCGTTACCGTGTTTATGAAAAGACGCTTTGATTTCGTCCTAGCAGATAAGAAACCTCAAGTTGAGACGGTATGTCGCTTAGTTCTGAGAAATCCCATTACACATATCAACATTGATGTGGACGTGGAGGAACTGGTGCAAGATAAGCGCAAATGCGGTGGGGAAGTTGGCGAGAATTATAATAAGCCGAAATCCGAAGATGCTCATGTACCGCAGCGCCCGCTTGAAAAAGAAAAGGCAATCATGGATGCGCTACGGCATTTCGGAATGATTTCGTGAGTAAGAGAAGGGGGCGCTGACTATGGGCAAACTGATTTCCTGTGAGTATAACATGGATACCGCCTGTGTCGAGCTTTTCTATGCAGGCGGATCAAAGATCGCAATTGATACGATAGGCATTGAAAATTAATTTGCCGATAATCGATTCCTGCGCAGCGAGTTGGATTGGCTAGTCTATAATAAACCGCTGGAATATGCTCAGCTTGGATTGAGCAACGGCTTGAAAGAATATCTTTCTGCCGGATGCGAACATAGTCAAATCAAAAATTGATTTGAAAATATAAAGTCGCCGGTGAACCACGAAGGTCACCGGCGATTAATTTACTCTGCGTTATTTGTTTTTCCAAGTTGCGACGCCAGCCAATATCCGTTCATCTTTCAGCGGACTGAATATGGGTTTTCCATCGTATTTACAAGTCCCTGCTTAGAAAGAATGTTTATCGCGAGTCCGTCAAACAGGTCTCCGGCTTCATCCCAGTATTTGTCCATATCTATCTTGCGGAAGAGATAGCCGATAAACTCTACTGGATCCGGACCGTCTGCTCCGATGTCTCATAATAGACAAAGAGGTTTACGAAATTGATAACATCTTCAGACGTTTCACATTTTGTGTGAAGATACTGATCCCATACCGGATAGATATCTTCACAGGAATAGTTGTCAAACAATTCCCATGACACTTTCAGATGATCTTTATGTTCTTCGGGATCAAAGGCGCAAGGCGCCATCTGTGAAACAGCAGCTGAACAGATAGTCGGTGTATTCTTCTATTGTTTTCAGCATTAATGTCCTTTAATTTTCTGAAAGAGGGCGGGTGGAAGTTTTCCGAATGCTCTGTCTGTGGCGCTCATGGATTTTGAGTTTGGTTAGTAATGCCCGCTCTGGTTATCATATGAGGTAATTTTATCGCCCTGTATATGTATGAGGCCCGCCATTGCTTCTAACTGTGTATAGGAATAGTCGTGATAAATCAAGTGTTTTCCTCCGTATCAGTCCTCTTTACCTTCAAGAAGTCGGATGATTTGTTCCCATTCCTTTTTACCTGCGCCGGTAGCGCGGGCAAGACGAAGCGCAACACGGGATTTGTCCCGATCCATGATGTAGTCGGCAATATCAGGTGAAACAGAATTCTTCTTCGTGTTACCGGCAAGAGCAAACATATAGTCAGTATCCTCTTGGGAAAGGTGCTGTATCTCTGCGATCTTGTAAATTTTCTCTTTCTCCGGCGGATAGCGGTGATCGTTTTCAATGTCGCCCATATAAGCTGGAGCAATCTCCAACAGTTCTGCCAGTTTTTTTAGGTTTACATTGGCTGCCAGACGCTTTTCCCGAACAAAGGCGCCGAATGTCATGTTCTCCTCCATTGTGGCGTCTCCTTAATTTTCTTTCAGGGTTTGCTCTTTTAGTGGACATAGCGCGAGTTCGCATGTTCGCGGATTTCTAACACCCGTGATAGGTGTAGACCTTGCGCTTACCAATAGCACGTTCGTTATTTTCTAACATCTTCTGTAAGTCTATTTACTTTTCGAGGGAGAAGACATATAATTAAATAAAATATTCGATTATCAAATATTTGTTTGGAAATCGTAGGACCATCGGAGGGCAAAATGGCTGTATCATATAAGAAGCTCTGGAAACTGCTGATTGATAAAGACATGACCAAAACACAGATGCGCAAAGAGTCCGGAATCTCCACCGGAGCGCTTGCCAAACTGGGAAGGAACGAAAATGTCAACACGGAAGTCCTTGTGAAGATCTGTAATGCGCTGCACTGCGATATTTCGGACATCATGGAACTGACAGAAGAAGGAGTGGACAAATAACCATGGAAAAAGCCAATTTAGGATAGCTTGAGTCCTTTATATTCGGTATCGCAAATGCCTGTCTGGTCGATGTATATGATGTTGGGGTTTACTGAAAAATCATTCTGTCCATGATGGCGCCGCCGTTTTGAAGCAGTTCTTGAACCGACGAAGAAAGCAGTCCTTGAGATGAAAAAGAACCTCGATGCCGCAGGTATTACCGAACAGGACGAGGCGCTGCCGGAAAAGATGTTCTACCACACCGGCTTCGGCGCTTATTTGTGGGTACTCTCCGATAAAAAGAAAATCGCCGCAAAGGCAAGGCACAGCTGATCGATGCGACCTCTTTCAAGAAGCCGCTCCGCAAGAATCTCGGTGAGAAGAACAGCGAAGTGGATGTAGATATCCGCAAGGCGTTCCTTGAGCTCTATATGGCTTTTGAAGATGCTGATCCGAAATACAGCAAGGTATTCCCGACAAGCGAATTCGGTTATTGGGAAGTTCCAGTCTATATGCCGTAGCTGGATGAAGGTGGAAAACCCATCGTAGACAAAAAGGACAAGCCGGTGAAGCCGAATTCCGATAAAGAGCAGGCGCCTTTCAGCTATGAAGGCGGCATTGAAGCCTTTATCGAAAACGAAGTGAAGCCTTATGCACCGCTGGCATTCATCAAGCCTGGCACGGAGAAAGCCGGCTACGAGCTTTCTTTCACCAAGTATTTCTATCAGCCCGTGCAGCTGCGCACGCTGGGAGAGATCACAGCCGACTTACGCGCCATCGAAGCGGAGACCGACGGCCTTCTCGATGAGATTATCGGAGGGAGGCTGAAGATGAAATACGTGAATTATGTAATTACGAATAACAAAACTTTTTTACGAGTGTGAAATGGGAAAGATTGGAATTGGTTTAAATTTAGAAGCAGTTCGAACTGCTCATAAGTCTTTTGAACAGGGAATTGCATTTGCCGCTGAGTTGGGGTATGAGTACGTTGAACCAATGGTTCATTGGGGAAGGGAACTGTTAAGTGAAGCTCGATACTTTCACAGCGTCTCAATGTTAGACGATCCTTTTCGCGTTCGAGATGCAGTAGAAAGTCACGGACTAAAACTTTCGGCTTTTTCCTCACACTCTCAATTATCTAAGCCGGAAATTGCTGTTGAATACTTGAAACAAGCCGCTAGATTTGCAAAGGAAGCTGGCGCGCCAATAATCAATACTCACGAAGGACATAAACAAAGTTGGACAACGGCCGAGGAAGACTATGTTTTGATCAAGTATTCGATTAAGGAAGCTTCCAAAGTTTGTGAACCTCGCGGTATTAAAATTGGTTTAGAAACACATCAAACTTATTCGTTAAGTGTTGAAGGTTATGATAGAATCTTGAATTTAGTGGATTCTCCTTGTATTGGCGCTAATTTCGACACTGGAAATGCTTATCTAGGCGGATTAGACCCTGTGAGTTGGTTAGAACACGTTAAACATCGCGTGATCCATATGCATGCGAAAGACATTTCTTTCGAACAGTCGGCCGCTGAACGCGGCAAGGTTATGGGAACAGCCGTTGGTTGCGCATGTGGAGACGGCGTAGTCGATTGGGAACATATTGTAGCCATTTTAAAGAGTGTTCCACAAGATGTGGTGATGAGCGTGGAATGTGGCACGATGGAACAAGCGGCACGTTCAATTGACTTTTTACGTAAATTAGTTAGCTAAACAAACAGTTGAGTTAGTAGAACAGGAAAGGTTATTTCACATTATGGCTGTTTCAAAGGAAAAAAAGATGAACATTAATAAATCAAGACGGAACTTTTTACGGTATATGACTACGACGTCGGTAGCCTGTGCAATACCTGAACTCATCGCTCGTACTGCATTAGCAGACGGAAATCGACCAGGCGCTAATGAACGAATTGGGGTTGCCGGTATAGGCGTTGGACGTCGTGGTTCGGAAGTCTACGCAATTGCTGCTAAAAATCCCAAGACTCAACCTATTTGTGTTGCCGACGTTTGGCTTCCTCGCGCAGAAAGTGTCGCAAAAGCCAATGGTTGTGAAGCAGCGTATCAGGATTACCGTAAAGTCCTTGATCGAAAAGATGTGGATGCGATCGTAACAGCAACTCCTGAACACTGGCGAGGATTGGTTTGTATTAATGCTTGCCTGGCAGGAAAACATGTTTATGGCGAAAAACCGATTACCTTGACTATTAACGAAGGAAAGTTAATGGAAAAGGCCGCTCGACGTAATAATGTAGTTTTCCAAACCGGAAGCCAACAACGTTCGATGCGTGAAAATGTGATTGGATGCGATTTTATCAGAAATGGCGGACTTGGAGAGATTAAAGAAGTCATTGCCGCTAATTATGAAAGTCCATGGCTCTGTAATTTGCCCGCCCAACAAGTTCCAGAAGGACTTGATTGGGAAACTTGGTGTGGCCCAACGCCTGTTGTTCCCTACAATATCGATCTATTCACACCGAGAGCTAACCCTGGTTGGTTGTCTTTCAAGCCTTATTCCGGAGGGGAGATGACAGGGTGGGGAACTCACGGTTTTGACCAGATTCAAAGCGCCTTGGGAATGGATCTTACAGGCCCAGCAGAAATCCTTGTTGAAGAAGGATCAAAATTAGAGTTGCCTATCTATTCCCAATCTGAAACGGCTGAACGTGGGAATCAAATCTGTTCTAAACCTCGTCTGGCATACCGTTATCCTAACGGTATAACCGTTCGTCTGGGAAATGGAAATAGGGGCGGCGCAATTTTCTTAGGGACTAAGGGAAAGTTGGAGATTTTTCGAGGCAACTTGACTTCTAATCCGCCTGAGTTGGCGCAAGAGTTGTTAAAGAAAGAAATTCAAGTTCAGGATCATGTTGATAATTGGTTGTCCTGTATCATAACTGGAAAACGCCCCGTTTCTGATATTGCTATTGGACGGCGTAGCGCTGCGATTTGCCATTTACTGAATATTGCGCGATTGTTAGGGCGTAGTCTCAAATGGGATCCTAAAGAAGAAGTGTTCATTGGGGACGACGAGGCTAATATGCATCTCAGTAGAGAAGTTCGCAAAGGTTACGAGTTACCTGAAGTGTGAGTTCATATTTTGGACATTTCGCAATAATAGAAAAGTCGTGTAATGAATCCATTACACGACTTTATTTCTTCAAGAAGACTTTAACGACCTAGTAGTTTGAAGAGGAGCATCGTTTAATATACTGTTCCTCATAAAGATTAACATAACGTTCGATCATTCTTTCTAACGAGAAGGCATTTTCAACTTGTAAACGGGCTGCGTAGCCTAATTGCATAAGTAGACGTTTGTTTTCCGGTTTTAATAAGCGAATAGTTTCTTGGGAGAACGCTGTTCGTCGTCGAGTCTCATCTCCATCGAACTCTGAAATAAGCGCCCCCGTTTTTCCAGTTTCTATTAAATCGCGATTTCCGGGAATATCTGAGGCTACAACAGGTATTCCGTGACTTTGCGCTTCTAGGATAGAATTTGATTGTCCTTCATAAGCGCTGCAATTCCAAACAAGATCAAAACATGGCATGAAACGCGCAACGTCATTTCTTTCTCCTAAGAAAATTACGCGGTCGCTGAGTTCTAAATCATCTCTGTAACGCAATAGCGCTTCACGTTCAGGTCCGTCACCTATAATTAAGAGATAAAAATTGAGTTGAGCAAATTTCAATTGATCGGCGGCCCATAATGCGTCTTTGATTCGTTTCTGAGGCCATAGTCGAGCAACGAGACCAATCAAGAATGGTAGTTCATTCGAAGGTCTCTCGTTTGCGCCGGAAATATTCATCTCCTGAAAAACAGCGTTTTTTGGAGAGGGATTTACTAGATTTGGCGATATCGATAAATTTAGATTTTCTAATAGTTCCGCTTTAAGTTTCGATCGATCGAATTCCTTATCCTCGTTCTTTTCTACCGCGTTGGGAATCACGACAAATTTCTGTTTAGGGACGCCGCGTTTAACATAGAAATCCACGATACCTGAACTATTGACGGCATAGACGTCTGTTCTAGGTTCTAACTTTCTGTCTATCCAACTTTGCCATTGGGTTTTCCACGGATCAAGACAACGTTCACCACAGATCACCACCGGCGTATTACAGGCAAAAGCCGCTTTCCTTCCATAGGCATTAGCGGCAAACAACCAGGTATGTACAATATCCGGTTTGAATTCTTTAATTAGTCTTTTTAGCTTAAAGTAAGCTTGTGGAGAAAATTTATGTTTCTTACCAATCAATTCAAACGAGATTCCATTGGCTTTCAATACGTCTGAATATGGACCGTTTCGCGTTAAAACAGCGACTTTCACCTCAAACTTGTCTTTGGGTAAATTACTCGCGAGTAGTGTCAACTGCTTCTCTGCTCCACAGCGATCTAAGGTGGGAATAACAAATAAGATTTTAATTCGCATTTTGATCCCAATAGATAATGAGCCTCCATTGCTCCTGATTCTATGAAAGCAGCTCATAAACCAAGTTGATAACCGGTCTATGAGCTACCTCGACAATAAGTAACCGAGTTGTTTAACGGCTCATTCTTCAGAAGGGACTACGGATTCATCGGTACCCTCAATATCCGTAGAAGATTCACTTGTAGACGCTTCGGGCGAATTTTCTTCCTGAACTGCCTCGGAAGTCGCCGATGTTTCGTCGACAACTCCATAAATATAAGAAGCAATCGTTTTAGCAAATTTCTCTGAATCGTCACAGGGAGAATTGATAACTTCACCAAGGAGCGTAGCGGCACAAATAAATGGTCCGAACGTTTCGGTAGGTTTTTGGGGATTGAACGCGAAGGTTTCAGGTCGAGTCCACTCAACGGCGTGGGCAGGAGCGGCTAAAACAACCGAGAGCGTCCTGGAAGGATCGTCAACATCTTGAAGTTTTAACCCTTGAACGGCATTTCCAAAAGGCGTACCAGGGGTATTAAAAACGAGATATTGCGTCTTGTTTTTCAGTGTAGGATCAAAAGGCGAAGCAAAGATTGCGGGCATTTGGTCAAGAAGTTTAATATTGTTTTCGCTGTTCCAAGGTTCGTCAAGTTTGAACTGCTCATAAAGTTTCTGATACTGTTCACCCATGACTTGTAATAAAGTGACACGCCAACTCAACAAAGGATTACCGGCCGCGTCACAGATAGCGGCCGGATATGTCTTGTTTTTACCAAAATAATTGGTAAACAATCTACTCAATTGGAACAAGGTTTCTTCGGCGGCGCCGTATTGAGCGTAAATTGCCCCATTGTCACGCGCATCGTTCAGATTTTCGATCATATCGATGAAAAATTTTCGCGCTTCAGCAGAATTCTTGAGCGAACCGCTTACAACATTTTGTTCAGCGGAAAGATTGATTGTTTTTAACAGATCGATTAGTGAGGTAACATTTGCAGCTTGTTCGCCACCTTGTTCCGTCATTTTCTTAATGTTGTCGACGGATTTCATTAATGCGGTTCCAATGGATTTCCGAAGATCGCCGGCGCCTTCGGAAGATTTCACATTGGCGGCAAGACTTACTAACGCTCCGTCTTCTTTCGAGGCGTCAAAAACGATTTGGAATGCGGAAACGTTTGACTGAATCGATTGCATTAATTCCTGAGTTACAGGAATCGGAAGTTGAACAAGCTGAGTCGCAGCGACTTCCCAGTCATAGTCATATTGGAAAACGATAGAGGCTGTTTTAACGTCGGCGCGCCCCAAACGTTGAGCCGCAATACCACGTGAATCGCCGTCTTTGTCGCTGAAATAGTTTTCCAATGCCGTTGAAGTACCGGACATAAAGACAGCGGTATTATCTGTTGGGAAGCATACGCACGCACAGATGGAATCAATCTTACCGATTGCACTTCCAGTTTGATCCAGTTGCATAAGAAGCGGTTTTTCGAAAATTCTTACTTCGTATTTCCCGATCTTTTTAGTTTGAATCTTTTCCTGCTCAACGTTTTTATAGATTTCTGCGAATAATGCTTCTTTGTCTAACGACTCATTGGAACTTAAGTAAACAACCTCTACCGGCGTGGGAAAACCGGCTTGAATGTCGCTACCAGTTTTAGCGTCTTTTAACATCTCAAAAGTATAGCCTCTACTAGCAACAGCGATTGAGGAATTAGCAAGAAGACTATCGATTGGGATTTGGAAGGAAGATTTGGAGAAGTAATCCACAACCTCATCGCCATGCTCAACGCTTAAAAGACGTTGCGGATAAACCACCTGAGCTAAATAGGCTCCGGGGTAGACAAACTCTGTGGGCACGTCGTTCTTCACGCCTAACGCAGATAATTCGTCGTCGGATAAGGAACGTATCTCAGAAGAGAATTGAGGAAAGTCAACACTCGCGTTAGGGGCGGTAACACCTAGTTCCGAACCGTCGTCGGTGGAATCGTTTGGTTTACAACCAACTAACAGGAGTAGACAGGCAATACAAACGCATAAAATAAGTGAAACGGTTGCGTTATGTTGAAGCGTTTTAGGATTTTGCGTACTACTCATCGAATATCCTCTAGTATTTTAAACAACGCAATATTGTTGAACGATCTTCAATGTGAAAATTATTGTGGTTCTCAAATAGGAGACACGCACAAAATCGGCGTTTACGAGACAATACGAACTTAGAAATTATTCCTTATCCGAAGTCCCACGATCTGACTTATTTAAACCGTGACCGCGACGGCTGTCTTTACCGAAACGAGGTTTAGAATTTTGACGGTCTCTGCGTTCGAAACCTCTCTTGGAATTTGAACGGTCATTGGACTTTTCATCGGTTTTAAAATCGCGTTTTTTACCGGTCCAACCTTTGGGCGCCTTGCCGGTGTTACGAGCATGCGTGGTGGGGGTGTTTCCGTCCTTAGGCTCTCTATTGTCTTGAGAATGGTTCGAATGTCCAAACTTATTACCGGAAGAGTTGGCACGTGGGGCGCGATTACCATTTTTAGCATGAGAACGACCGGAAGTACGCCGCGTTGAATCTTCCGAGATTTCTCGCGGTCTATTGTCCACAACAATATCCTCGATCTCACCGTCATATGGAAGACCTTCTAGACGTTCCTTAGCGCGACGTTCCATTTCTTCCATACGCGTTTTCCTACAAATTTGTAAGATTACGCTACCGTGTTCAGCTCCCGGATTTTCATACTCATCGACTTTACGAAGCGCTAAAGCGTTGAACATATTGTAGTGACGCGCTTCACCGCGTTCAGCCAACCAATTGGGCCCCTTGATCATCAAAATGCGATCAAATGTATGCCATACGTTAGCAAACATCAATAACAAACTTCGCATTTTACCAACCGCACGAATCGTAAGCGTATGGAAATGGCGAGTTTTTAGCAGATCTTCCGCCTTCGCGTACCAAATATTAAGGTCAAGATCGAGCGCGTCGACTATAGCGCCAAGCGCCTCCGCTTTTTTACCGGTTGCGTCACAAAGCTCCACGACAACGTCGGGACGAAGTATTGCAACGACGAGCCCGGGAACGCCGCCACCGGAACCTACGTCCAAAACGTGTTCGCCCTTTTGTAACTGGTTGGCAATGTGAATAGAATCGACAAGATCGCGAGAAACAAATTTATCAAAGGTGTTATGACGCGTCAAATTGAGTCGCTCATTCCATGTCCACAAAAGTTCGCAGTATTCTTTCAACAAACGAACCTTTTTAGGAGATAAGCTGATTTGATACTTCTCAAGCGCTTCTTCTAACGTTTGGGAACCGGTATCCTCGGGAATTAGTTCTTCCGTAGTATTTTCAACATCCGACAAACCGTTCGCCGAGGTTAAAATCGGCAACTCCTGTTCTTGATCGATATTCGGGGTAACGACGCTTTCGGTTTGATTAGAACTGTCTTCGAACATAGCGTCTTGATTAGGGGATTCGGAGTCTTGTTCAAACATTCGACGATTTTTTCCTAAATATGATTGTTTTTCGCCAACATTATGTAGACCGAACAATATTTTCAAGGTTTCGAAGAAAATAAGCCGGTTCATCATCTATATTATAGTGATTTTAAGTTTGTTGCATCCCCCCTATGTATGATTTTCTTTTCACGTATTGATTTTCTACGGTAAATCCTTGACGCATTATAGTCGTGGTTTTATAATCAGTCCCTGTATTGGAAGTTTAAGACGCGTATCCGGACGTCGGCTGCGTCTCCGATTTTTTAGTTGCATATATTATTGGTAGTAGAAACGAGCGTTCCCGATGGAAAAAGCGACATACAAGAGCTCTGGCGTGGATCTGGACATATATGCGGAATCTATGTCTCGGTTGCCTAAACTGGTTGCGAAGACGTTTTCCCCTCGCGTTATGAGATTAGATGGCGGTTTTGCCGGATTGTTCAAGCTCAATGGACTTGCGACTGAAGATGGCGTCGCTAAAAAATATGACGATCCTGTTTTGATTAGTTGTACGGACGGCGTCGGTACTAAGCTCAAGATTGCCTGTCAAACGAATAAACATGATACCGTGGGCGTCGACTTGGTCGCTATGAGTGTTAATGACGCTATTTGTTGTGGCGCTGAACCGCTGTTTTTCCTTGATTACGTCGCTATGCCCAAAGACGATCCTAATCTCTTAGAGGATATCGTCACCGGTATTGCGGAGGGCTGTGAGGAAGTTGGCTGTGCTCTGATCGGCGGAGAAACGGCGATCTTATCCGGAATGTATAATCCCGGCGAATACGATTTGGCCGGTTTTTGCGTAGGAGTTGCCGAACGTTCTAAGATTATCGACGGAAAGGCTATCCAAGATGGCGACGTTTTGATCGGGGTTGCTTCTAGCGGCTGCCATTCCAATGGTTATTCGCTTATTCGTCGTGTGGTCTTTGAGATTGCCGGTTTGGGCCCTGATGATTTTGTTCCGGAACTTGGTAAGACGGTTGCAGAAGAGCTTTTGACGCCTACTCGCTTATATGTGAAGCCCGCGTTGAAATTATTTGAGCAGTTCGGCGCCAATGACGGAATTCGCGGCGTCGCTCATATCACCGGCGGTGGACTCGTTGAAAATCTTTCTCGCGTTTTACCGGAAGGCCTTGCCTGCGATATCACTCCTAATTCTTGGGATATTCCGCCTGTTTTCGGTTGGTTACAAAAGCTGGGCGCGATTGACGATGAGGAAATGGAACGCGTCTTCAACATGGGGTTAGGGCTTGTTTTGGTTGTTAAGCCCGAGATTGCGAACGAAGTTACTAAAGCTTTGAACGGCATGGAACTCCAAAACTGGGTCGTCGGAAAGATCATTAAAAAGTAAGAGATACTCTTTGCGTTAGGATGTTATAAGAGAACTAGTGATGGTTATAGATTCACTAGTTCTCTTTTTATACTTGTTTTAAAAGCTTTATCTCTGTATATCCTATGCTTTACCTGTTTCTAAAAGCATTGTTGGCAACCATTGTGATAGAGGCGAGCGTTGCTTGTCGTTTTAAGGAACGATCGGTGTATTTATTCCTCTTAGTTATATTAGCCAACGTACTTACAAATCCAACGCTAAATTTAATTGTCTGGTATTTACCAGATTCGATTGTCGATACACCGCTTGTTTATGGAACCATTATTGGCCTATTAGAGGTATGCGTAGTTTTCGCAGAAGCGGCTTTATTCCAAATGGGAAAAATTACCTTATCGTTTCGTAGAGCGTTTAATATTTCCTTCATACTGAATTTGGTTTCGTTCAGCAGTGGGGTTGTATTGACTTATTTAGGGTTTTGGGAATAGTTGTATTGGAGTTTTCTACGACCATTTAAGGAATAATTGAATGAAATTTTACTAGTTTTGAACATCTAACATACTGAAAGAGTTGCGGTGTGATCCAATGCATACGATTATGACTCGATATAACAAAACTAAATAATCTTTTACAGAGTACTGCGTCATACTGCATTGTTTCTTGAAAGACCTTCCTTCCTTTATCACCAAAACTATTTCCACGTGTTTTATGAATTCAGATTTTGATCTGTAAAACTTCTTATATGTTTTCAAGAAAGATATGAAGTCTTGAATCTGTAATGTTCTGTTAATTTTACCGATGTTTGCTATAATTAGGTAGAAGTCTGTGTTTATAACAGTTTGCACTAAGTTGAAATGTTATTGTATTGAGTAGGAGTTACAAATGTTTTCAGGTATTGTAGAAACGCTAGGAAAAGTTGTTTCCATTGTAAATGACGGAACTATTTGTACGTTGGTTATTGAAGCTTCCAAAATAGTTGATGGAGTTGAGATTTCCGATAGCGTTGCTGTTAATGGATGCTGTTTAACAGTCGTGGCTAAAACGGCGACCACACTTTCTTTTCAAGCGGTTCCTGAAACGCTTTCGAGAACGAATCTTGGCGATCTCGTGGAAGGTTCTCCGGTGAATCTGGAACGCGCGCTTGCTGTCAATGCGCGTCTTGGTGGGCATTTCGTCAGCGGTCATGTCGATGGCCTTGCCGTCATTGAAAAAATTGTCGATCACGAAGGTGAATGTGCTGATTACTATTTCCGTATTACTAAAGATCTTGCTAAAAATATGGCGCCTAAAGGATCGGTGGCGGTCGACGGCGTCAGTTTAACGTTAGTTCGTTGTGAACCCGATTTGTTTAGCGTTGCTTTGATTCCTTTTACACTCGCTGAAACTACGCTAGGGACGAAAAGCGTTGGATCCAAAGTTAATATTGAAACCGACGTCTTATCGAAATACGTACAACGTTTATTCGAAGCTCAAAAATGGGATTGATTCCATTCTTTGTCATTTTTGAGAACGCTTGATTTCGAGTGGCTGTACTTAAGAGCGAGTAAAGGAGATTCCATGAAATCATTTTTTAAGAGGTTGGCGGTATTTAATTTCTTATTTGTTTTTTCGTTGCTCAACACGAGCGTTTTACCGACCTGTTTTGCTGAAGATTTTGTAGGAACCTATTATGTTTCAAGCAATGGTAACGACGAATTAAATTCCGGTTCTAAGGAATCTCCTTTTGCAACGTTAGAAAAAGCGCGTGACGCTATTCGTGCAGAAAGAAGTCGTGGTAAAGTTGGTAAATATTGTATCGAACTTGGTCCTGATTCTATTACTCGAACCGCTGCGTTGGAACTAACAGAATTGGATTCACACACCTTGTACCGAGGCGTAGAAGGAAAGACGATCCTTTCTGCAGGTCAAGTTATTGACAATTGGAAAATCGCAACTGCCGAACAAAAGAAGGGTTTTCCTAATAACTTAACTGAGATATGGCGAGCAGAACTACCTAAGATCAACGGTAAACCGATCTATTTTGAACAACTTTTTGTTGGAGAAAGAAGAGCTGTTCGTTCACGATTTCCCAACAAGGGGTTCTTACGCCCCCAATCTGTCGCCGAAGAGATTTTCAAAGACGCTGAACCCAATTACGCGCAACAAGAAATCTGCGCCAAGGAAGGCGACCTCAAGGATTTACAGCTAGACACGTTGTCGGTGGAAGATTTAAAGTACGCTCATATGGTCATTCACCATCACTGGGATACAACGCGCCGTATCCTTCTTGGATATTCTCCTGAGACCAACACGTTACATTTTCAAGGTTCTCCAATGCAAAGCTGGAATCCTTGGCGTGATACCTCGATGTACTATTTGGAAAATCTTCGCACAGCTTTTGATATGCCCGGCGAGTGGTTTTATTCTGCGAACGAAGGGTGTGTTTACTATCGTCCGTTGGCTAATGAAAAGTTAGATACATTACAGTTTATTGCGCCTATTTCTAATGTCAATCAATTACTAACGATCTCCGGTTCTTCTTCAGATTTAAATGAAGAAGAAAAACGCGTTCAGGACATTACATTTGAGAATGTTCAGTTTTCTTTCACAGACGCTCCTCGTCGTGAGTCTGTTATGAAAGGCGCTTGTCTTGACGTTTCTTATACAGGCGAGCTTTCTTCGCCCGGACCGTCACAATTCGAACCGGCTCAGGCAGCTTTCTTCACAGTAGCTGTAATAAATATCGAAAACGCCTCAAATATTGTCTTACAAAATTGTAAGGTCTCTCACGTTGGCGAATATGGCTTATGGTTCAAAAACTGTACTAATTGTTCCGTCAATAATTCTGTGTTTACAGATTTAGGCGCAGGAGCTATTCGCATTGGTGGTGGGAGTCTAGATCTTCGTAATAAAATTGAAAATTGCACGCTTTCGGAAGGTGGAAGATTTTTTGCCTCGGCGACGGCTGTGTGGATTGGACAAAATACTGAGGAGATCGAGATCCTTCATAACGATATTACCGATTTCTATTATACCGGTGTATCTGTTGGATGGGTTTGGGGCTATCAAGGCGGCCACGCGTTTAGAAACAGGATCGAATTCAACCATATGTGGAATTTAGGCCAAGGCCAACTGTCTGATATGGGAGGCGTCTATACTTTAGGAACGTCTACCGGTACGCGTGTTTGTAATAATGTTATTCACGATATTAGTTCCTATGCCTATGGTGGTTGGGGCCTCTATCCGGACGAAGGAAGCGAAGGTATTTTGTTCGAGAACAATTTGGTTTACGATACTACCGACGGTTCTTTTCATCAACATTATGGTAAAGACAATATCGTTCGTAATAATATTTTAGCTAGAAGCAAAATCAATCCCGCCCAGACTGGAAATCCTCCTCATCAGATTGCCATCACACGTGTTGAAGACCATCTCTCTGATACGTTTGAAAGCAATATTATTTACTGGAAAGAGGGAATCGCATTAGGGTATCGCGCAGACGAAGCCCAGGCAATATATAAGAAAAACCTCTGGTTTAACGCCGGGGGAGAAGCTACTTTTGCCGGAAAAACTCATGATGAATGGTCTAAGGAATCGGGAAAAGATATTGACGGCATGGTTGCAGATCCGCTGTTTATTGATCCTGATTCCAATAATTTTAATTTACAACCCGGTTCTCCGGCAGAAAAGTTAGGTTTTGTGCCTTTTGATTATTCTAAAGCAGGGGTAATTAAATAGTTGAATAATTATTCGCCAAGATAAAAAGAGGGGTGCGTTTGATATCGAACGCACCCCTCTTCCTTTAAATTGAAAATTAGTCAGTTACGAGGCTTAAACGTCCAAGTTCCTTGAACCGAGCGGTCCGAAAGTTTTTCAGACGTAACCGTCAACTGGTTGTAGTCGGCCTCAGCATGAATACAAGTAGCATTATTAATTGAGGGCCCACCCCCTAAAAGTTGGGGCCAAGGTCTTTCTGAAGTGGCAGGAGAGAAATCAAACTTATGTAAATGAGCTGAAATCATCAAAGTGATGTTGTATTTCTCCAGAATCGGCCCCCACAAGCGAGCGCTTAGAGGGTCGTATGCAGCCCACTTTAAAGGTTTAGTTGGATTTTTTTCCTCAGAGGTGGAAAGAGGCGCCAAAGGAATATGGCAAAAGGTGACGATAAACGGCGCAGAAGCAATATCTGGACGCGTTAAAACCTTTTCAAGCCAAGCTGCTTGTTGTTCTCGATAAGGTTCGCACGACATAATACCTTGATTCTTTGCAACGGCGTCTTCCGAATTAATACCGGCGTCAAGGGTTATTAACGCAATAGGACCAAGTCTAAAAGCGTAGTTATATCCCAAAGAACGGAACGTTGGATCAGTTTGTCGCCAAGGAGTAAGACATTCACTCAACTGATGAGCGTAGGGTCCCCACTTGTCGTGATTACCGGGAACAAATACCAAAGGACGCCGAGCGGCAAAAGGCGTGTCGCAAGGATTGGCAATACTCGTTTTTGCGATTAGTGGGAAGAAGTAACGGTGACAAAGATCGCCGTTCCAAAACACTATATCAGTGTTCAATTCTTCATGCCGTTTACAATGTTCGCGGATAACGTCTAATTGATTGTGCGTATCGTTCATTACGGCAAAAGAAGCCTTTTCGACATTTGCGCCAACCGTTTTGAACGAATAGACTTCACTAAACTGAGGATTGCCTATGGTTTTATCATAAGCGGAGTTATAGTGAAAACCACAAGTAACGGTACGATAGTAATATCGAGTGTTGGGCGACAACCCTGTAATTCTAGCTGAAAGAAAGTTTTCTTCGTAGGGATTTAATCCAAACTCTGAATTTCTAGCAACTCTCCCTAAACTTGGGGTCGTCCCCCATTCAACCCAACCGGTAGAAGGGGTATTAAGAGCCCAAACGATCGACGCGCTATCTTCCGAAACATTCTGTAACATTGGATATGACGCCGCATAACTTCCTGAATCTACCGTAAACAAATTTTTAGAAGGTTCAGGAGTAGGATAGAGAAGCTCACGCGGATTAGAAGGCGTAACGCCGGGCGGTAGTTCTTCAATCGATTTACCTTGGGCGTTATCGGCGTTGAGTAACTTACCTCCAATTCCGGTCGTCGCACAAGTTCTTAGAAATGAACGGCGCGAAAGACCGGAATTTTTTAAAAATGAAAATAAACTCATTTGAACGCTATTCTTTTATTTGAACTCAAATTTTGAACAACTAAAATCTCGGCTTATAGCTCCAGGAGCCGACGATAGAATTATCAGACAATTTTTCACAGGTCAATTTGAGTTCAGAATTTGTCGCTTCACCGTGAATAGAATAGGCATTGTTCAATTCAGGCCCCCCTCCTACAATCTGGGCCCAGGTACGGGAACCTTGCGGTTCCGCATAACTAAAACGATGTTGGTGAGCGGCAACAAGAAGTTGAACGCCATGCTTTTCAAATAACGGTCCCCACATTTGGCTAGCAGGCCACTGATAGGAAGCGTAACGATCAAGAATGTTACCGGGATTAGCCTTTGGATCGGCGTCATAAAGCGGAATGTGACAAAATGCAATAATGAAAGGCGCAGACTGAATATCCGAACGTGTTAACACATTGGCAAGCCAAGCTGCTTGCAGTTCACGATAGGGTTGGTAGTTCGCCATTTGCGACCAAGCAGGATGCCAGTCAGGTTTATCTTCGCCCGTGTCGAGAACAATAAATGCAACCGGGCCTTTACGGAAAGCGTAGTTATAGCCTAATTCATAGTATTTGGGGTCGTCTTGCATCCAGGTCGTAAGGCATTTTTTAAGGTTACGCACCCATTGTCCGCGTCGATCGTGGTTTCCAGGAACAAAAACAAGAGGACGTTGCGAAGCAAACGGTCGGTCGTTAGGATTCGCGATATTTTGCTTAACGCGATCGGCGTTCATGTAGTCAGAACAAAGGTCGCCATTCCAGAAAAGAAAATCGGGATCTAATTCTTCAACTCGCTTTAAGTGCGCCTGTATCGTAGGTAATGTGTTGTGCGTATCATTCATGACGGCAAAAGAAACAGATTCTTTTTGAGGTCCCGTCGTCTCAAACGAATAGATATCGCTGTATTCTGGCTCAGAAGCTGTTTTATCGTATGCCGTTTTATAAGTAAAAGAACAGGTTACGGTACGATAATAATACTTGGTGTTAGGAGCCAAGTCGGTAATACGCGCAGAAAGAAAATCAGGTTCATACGGATTCAAACCAAACTCACTGTTACGCGCCACTTTTCCAAGGTTGGGGGTAGTTCCCCATTCAACCCAACCGGTAGAAGGCGCATTTAAGGCCCAGGAGATGGAAGCGCTGGAATCCGAAACGTTTTGCAACACAGGAAAAGAAGCCGTAACTTTTTTGGGAGCTTCTTGCGAGGGATTAGTTTCTTCGGCAGCAGCCGTGGAGTTGGAGGCCAACAATGCTGCGCCGCCAACACTAGCCGCGGCTACGGAATTGAAGAATGTTCGTCTATTAAAATCATGGCTGCTGTTCATAATGAGAGGTCTCCTAACCAATAGTACAGCGATATGACGTCGTTTATCACAAACAATAAACATAAAATCGACGTGAAGGCTCTAAATTTAAACGCTACTTCACTCTCCATAGGATACCAAAAACAAGAATGAAATGAAATAATGTATAAGATTTTTTCTTTTGTCTTGTTCCACAAAGGGAGCGTAACTGAAAAACTTGACTTCTAAAGCTACAAGGATAAAATAACAAAAATAGATAAAAGCGTTCGTTTATTCTTTGGGGAAATGAATAGGCGTGGAGTTTAAGATTACAGATTGGGTATCAAAATGATGAAGTTTTTCGGAAAACGCCGCTTGGTTTTGTCCCTAACAGCAATATTGGCAGCGACAAGCCTACTGAGTGGACTATGCGCTCATAATCTCTGGGCTTGTACTAATCTAATTGTTACTAAAGGCGCTTCTTCTGAAAACGCTTGTATGATCACTTATACAGCTGACTCAGCGGGATTCTTCGGAAGACTAGCTATTGTAGAAGCGTCTGACGGCTCCACTGTTCCGCGTGGTGGGAGCGACGTTTTTAAAGGTATTTCAACTCACAGAGTCCTGGGTTTTGTCGGTGAAACAGTCGTTGAATCTTTCCAAGGCATAATGAACGATTGTCAAGTTGCCATTGCAGAAACGACATGGGAAGGCGATCTCGCACTTCAAAATAAAGTCGGAAAATTTATGTATCCTGAACTCATGACTGCTGCTTTGCAAGGAGCTTCAACAGCTCGTGAAGCAGTTGAGTTGATGGGAAGATTGGTTGACCAATATGGATACATTGACGAAGGAGAATCCATTTCCGTTTGTGATAAAAACGAAGCATGGGTCTTCGATATCTGTGGAACCGGCGCTACGCCCGACGGAGAAAACGACGGATGTGTTTGGGTTGCGATGCGAATTCCGGATGGGGAGATTTCAGGTCATGCCAATATGGCTCGTATTGGCGTTTTTCCGAAAGACGATCCGGAGAATTGTATCTATTCTAAAAACATCGAATCCTTTGCAATAAAAAAGGGAATGTACGACCCCAATTCAGGGAAACCGTTTTCTTTCTGCGAGGTTTATGGGAATTTTACAGTAAGCGACAAGCGTGCTTGTGAAAAACGTGTATGGAGTATGTTTCGTAGAGCAGCGCCTTCGTTAAATCTCCCCGTAGATTTTGCGCAAGGCGTCGAAGGAGCCGAGCCTTATCCTTGGTCTATAAAACCCGATCATAAGCTTTCGACAGCCGATATCGCCGCTCTTATGCGCGACCATTATGAGAACACAGAATATGATATGACCCAAGGCGTCGACGCCGGCCCCTATGGTTATCCGATGCGCTGTCGACCTTTATTTTGGGAAGTCGACGGAAAGAAGTATGCCTGGGAACGCCCCATTTCTACGCAACAAACTTGTTTCTCAATGATTACTCGTTCCACCAGCGATCTCCCTGACGTCGTCGGGGGGCTAGTTTGGTTTGGATGGGATGATACGTATACTTCTTGCTATTCGCCGATCTATGCCGCTTCAAAGCAGACGCCGCCTTCCACTAATACAGGGTCTATCACACGTTTTGATATGAAGTCCGGATGGTGGGTCTTTAATTTTGTAGCTAACTATGCGTATCCACGCTACAAGGAAATGATTCCTGATATCTTGAAGGTTCAACAAGAACTCGAAACGTATTTTTATCGTTTACAACCTTCAATTGAAAAAACAGCGACTGAACTTCTTCAAGACGAACCGGAACTAGCAGTACAGTTTTTGACTGATTATTCGATTATGCAGACTGAAAAAGTTCATGACCGTTGGGAACAGTTAGCAAACGATCTTCTTGTTAAATTCAACGATGGATATACGCGTTCTCCGCAAGGAGAGTATCCGAGTATCGGTTATCCAGAACCTTGGTTACGTCATGTCGTTGAGACTCGTGGAGAGGATTTTGTTCTCCCGGAAGAACAAAAGAAATAACGTTCGTTAATTTGTTTGGCTACTGAAGACAATGTAGTTAACAGAATTTCCCCTTACGCGATTCCGTTAACTATGTTGTCTCTTTTTTGTTTAATAGCGATTTTTGATCCTTGAGTAGGGGAACTTTTGATAGTTTCAAGAATCAAATACGTTAGGCGTATTGCGTCAAAAAATGAGTTATAGTTTATTGTCCCCAAAAGATCGCGATGTTAAAAAAGGTATTTTCATGAAGAAAACGAATTCTGTTAATAGACGTGTTAACAAATCGCGAACGTTAAAGTTTGAAACCTTGGAAACGCGTGAACTTTTAGCCGCCGATCTTGCTCAGGGGGGGATGTTAACAGCCGTTACTCGTAGCGACGCCTTACCGACAGCTAATTGGTACGATCTTTCTTCCTCAAGTTTAAGCCCTTCCGGGGCCGAACAGGAACTACTAGAACAAATCAATAGATTTCGAACCGATCCCCAGGGAGAGATAGATCGTATTTTTAGCGTTGCTACTTCCGACTCGTTAGTGGCGCGTAACAAACTGGTAAACTCCGCGATCTCATTGACCGATTATCCGAGTGGTTCAATTGACACTTTCCTAGAGGAAATGAGATCTATATCTGTATCTTCCCCTTTGGCCTTTAATGCAGCATTAGAAAAAGCTGCGTTTTCCCATTCTTCTTCTATGAAGAATCGTAATGACGTTAGCCACCTTTGTTCCGGTGAAGAACCATTAGCCAAGCGTGTTGCCAAAGCAGGATTCGTAAATGGAAGTAATGATAACGGAATTATTTCACTAAGCGAGAATATTGGCGGAAGTTTTGTCGAAAGTGAAGGATGGTCAGTTGCCTCATACATTGAAGCGGCTTTTGTCGTTGACTGGGGAGTTTCTTCACATACACATCGCGATTCGATGGTAAACGCCGCTTATTCTGAAATCGGTATTTCGATCCAGCAGACAGGTAAAAGTATAGGACCATATATCGTTACTTGCGATTTCGGAACAAGCGTCGAAGGCGCTAGTGTTGATGGAGCTTATTTATTAGGCGTTATTTACGACGATATTGATTCGGATCGTTTTTATGACGTAGGCGAGGGGCTTTCTAACGTTTCCGTCACTATTGAATGCCTTACCGGGGATAATACCGGCGAGACAGTGACTGTTTCCTCTTGGACGTCCGGGGGATATCAACTTTTCCTTAAGAATGGTAGTTATAAAGTTACAGTTGAAGGTAATGGGATGGTAAATCCTATTACCAAAACGGTTAGTATTTCTAACGGCATTAATACGAAATTAGATTTTCTAGCAAGTGAAGCAGGAACTATTCCTCCTACTCTTGACCTCGACGTCGAATCTGAAGGCAACGACGTCAGCGTGATTTTTGTCGAAGGAAGTCAAGAACCTTACAAGGTCTTTACTGCAAACAACATCAAGATCGTGGATCCTGATTCAGTAACATTAACCGAAGCCAAAATTTCCTTTGAAGTACGTCCGGATGGGGAACGGGAAATGTTAGACGTCATGGTGGCGGATACCGATCTAAAGGCCACTTTTGACGCTCAAACAGGTGAGATTTCGATTACCGGAACTGCGTCGGTCAAGGATTATGAAAAAGTCCTTTCTTCACTTTCATACTTTAACGAGTCTGAATTGTGCGATCTAACGTCACGTACTGTTAACATTTCAGTGTATGACGGAAGTAACTGGAGTTCGGAAGCCGTCCTAACGATCGAAGTCCAACCAACCGTCCTGCCGAACATGACCGTTCAAGAAATGACCGCCTATGAAGGGGATACCGGATCTAAGCTTGTTCGTTTTGTCGTAGAATTAGATTCACCCGCTCGTTTGGACGTTTCGTTTAATTTTGAAGTAGCTTTAGGTGGAACAGCCATTGAGGGAGAGAATTTTGTTGTATCTGTTGGCGATCCAATAACGATAGCTGCCGGCGAAAAATTTGGTCAAATCGATTGTTATGTAATAGGTAATTATACGCCTATTAAGCCTGAGGGGTTAGCGCTAGTCGACGGACAATACGAAAATCCTGAATTAAATTTTTTCTTATCGATAGTAGATGTTGAAAACGCCTATTTAACGAACGAGGATTCACTTGTTAAGGGAACAATTTTCGACGACGATTCCCCAATCGTTCTCGGCGTCACTGATAAATATGCTTTTAGCAATTTACCAACCGATATGGGCCAGCGACGTTATGTGTTTTCACTAACGTCTGAATCAAGCGGTATATTTACTTGGGACGCTAATGCGCTTGGATTACCGGAAAGTACAAAAATTACTGTTAGGGAAGCCTGTTTAGAAAGTGAACCTATTGTTGTTTCAAACCCAACCAAAACCGGCGGTAATGTTCAATGGTTTACCGATCCTAGCTGCGAGTACTGGATTACCGTCGAATCAGAAGCCGATTTATCTACGATCGTAGCTAAATTATTAACTATTACAGAAGATCAACTTGTTCTTGTAGATCCATTGTTTGATGATTCTGACAATAACCTGCTTACTCTTATGTGGGAAGACGACGCGCTTGTCGTTGGCGCAGGTGATGTTAGTTGGAATTTGGGAAACAATTATTGGAAAGGGTTGAATTTTAACAGTAATCGTGGCGATATTGAATGCGCTCTTGAAGTTTCACCATTTAATTCGTCTTCTGTTATTTCAGAGGACGATTCTACTTCATTTTGGTTTGGTAACGAGAAGGCGATTGCAACCACAGGTTTCTCTATATATAGATTTTCCGGATCGGACGAAAATGAAACCCTAAAACTAATGGGAACGTCCGGGAAGGACAACTTGTTTTATTCCAATGGTTCCGGCTCATTATTACGTTCAGACGGGATCATGTATATGTTTAACGGTATCAATAACGTTGTTATTGAGGGGAATGGTGGAAATGACTCCGCTGTAATCGAAGACTCCTACTGGGATGACAGATTTGAGACAAGTAACGATTCGTTGGCAATGATGGGGGGCGGTTATGCTTTGACGGCCAAGTATTTTTCCAACGTTCAAGTGTTTTTCAACAAAGGCGGTGAAGACTCCTACTACGCTACTGATTCCGGGGACAACGTTTCAGCTGTCATTTCCAATAATTCTAGCATTTTCTCAGGAACTTATACTTTTGAAGATATTTCACAAGACGTTGCGAGCGCAGTAGATGAGGAAAATATCAACACCGACCCAACCTCCATGCCGGTATCCTACGTTCGAATAGTTTCTGGCGTTGAGCAATTGATTCTTGAACCTAAAGAATCGATCGGTAGTGTTGTGTTATATGGCGATAATTCTTCTAGTTCATTTTTTAATGCAGAAGTTGGTAGCCTTGTTTCTTACAACACTCGAAATGAGACCACAACGACTGTCTCGCGAGTAAAATCTTTGGTCATTTCGAATTTGAATAAAGACGTGGATGAAAGATTTAACGTTAGTCTACCTAGTTCTTACAGTTCTTACGTAGATGGAAACAATCTTGTCGTAATAGATAAGAATACCAATTGGTCATTGTCCATTCCTAATTGGAAGAATGTCGGAGATACGCCTTCTTCAGCATTGTTTGAGGCATATGTTCCAGAATTCAATTTTGATACAAGTTCCGGTAATCGATCTACCGTAATACCGCAAGTTAAAGAACAAGTTGAAATTTTGGATACGTCGGTAGCTGTCGACTCATCATATATCGATTTACTTTTTTCTGATTGGAGTAACGTAAAGAACGACATTTCCAGTCAATTTATTGACTACCAATTTCTCGACGTATTTACAGTCGCACACTCGTTAAATGAGCACGATAAAAACAAAAAGCTCTTTTAGTAACGTCGTCGATTTAATGTTATCGAAAGTACAAATTTAAAGGTGGTTTTCAAGTGAATTATCCTGAGTTTTGGTCAAATTCATTAAGAATGGATTTTCGTTTGTTACCAGCCGGCACTTTTCGAATGGGGAGTCCTTCTTCTGAATATCGACGTTTTGCCGACGAAGAGCAACACGACGTCACCTTGACCAACGATTTTTACCTTTGTCGGCGTTTAACAACACAAGCGCAATGGAGAGCCTTGAAGGGAGAGAACCCAAGTAAATTTTCAGATTACAAAGAGGCGCCTGTTGAGAACGTATCTTGGTATGAATGTGTTGAATTTGTTCAAAAGTTAAATGAAGAGGAGTATGGAACAGAGTTACGAAAATTTTTGGGAGAAGAGTGGCGGTATTCTTTACCCACAGAAGCTCAATGGGAGTATGCCTGTCGTGCAGGAACAACTTCTGCTTTTTATGTCGGAGAAAGACTAAGCTCCCTTGACGCTAATTTTGGCAAATCGTCCGATATCATAAAATCACATCAAGAGAACGTTAATATTGGCGATAGGAAGAATAAGACTACTCCGGTAGGTCAGTTTCCCGAAAACCCGTGGGGGTTTTACGATATGATTGGAAATGTTTGCGAATGGACCCTGGACGGGTACAGCGATTACGAAGACAAGCTTCTTGTCGATCCTGTTGGCGTTGGGGCAACAAGCGAACGAGTTGCACGTGGTGGAAGTTGGAGAAGTGTAGCCGAAAACTGCCGTTCTGCGAGTAGGTTCAACTTTTTACCAACATACAAATCTGATAATTGCGGACTCCGTATCGCCATCATACACGATTCCCCTAATACTTGAATAGTTGACAGATATGAATATGAGAGATACAATTCAGGCAAGGGAAGGAGGTTTATATTCCTTCCAACCGAGATATGATGAGACACATCGTTAACTATTTGTACGGTGATTATGGACGTCAGATACTATGGGGATCTTTGAGATATTACTTGTAGAAGGTTGCGTGTAATCAAACCGTATCAATCGGTCCAATATTATAACTGAACAACGTTCGTATTTTTTATCGTTTTACCGCGTTTAAAGTAGGACTTTAGCGTGGTTTTTTTATTTGTTATTAACAATATATTGTGAAATTATATTCACTACTAAACAAGAAAGGAAAAATCACGAATTTTGATATCTTCATACTAAATCGAAAACGCTAATTTACTAATGAACATAAATAATATTTAGCGTTATCAGCTTACGATTATGGATTTTTAGATAAGGAATTACTTATGTATGACCTCATGTCGCCCAAGGCAGAAGAATTTATCAACGACGATGAAATACAAGCGACTTTAAGTTATGCGTCCCAAAACAAACACAATGAACAACTAATTAAGTCTATTATAAAAAAAGCGCGTGACTGTAAGGGTCTTACACATCGTGAAGCGCTTGTTCTTCTTGATTGTGATATTCCGGAGCTGAATACGGAAATATTCAACTTGGCTCAGGAAATCAAACAAAAGTTTTACGGTAACCGTATCGTACTATTCGCGCCTTTGTATTTGTCCAACTATTGTGTTAATGGTTGCGTCTATTGTCCGTATCATTTGAAAAACAAGCACATTCGACGAAAGAAGTTAACGCAAGATGAAATTCGTGCGGAAGTAACGGCTCTTCAAGACATAGGACATAAACGTTTAGCCTTGGAAACAGGCGAACACCCAATCGAGAATCCAATAGAATATGTGTTGGAAAGTATTAAAACGATCTATAGCGTTAAACATAAAAACGGGGCAATTAGACGCGTCAACGTAAATATTGCCGCCACGACCGTTGAAAATTATCGTCTCTTGAAAGAGGCGGGAATCGGCACCTACATTCTCTTTCAGGAAACCTATAATAAAAAGGCTTATGAACAACTTCATCCAACAGGTCCCAAACATGACTATGCATATCATACAGAAGCGATGGATAGGGCAATGGAAGGTGGAATCGATGACGTCGGTTGTGGAGTTTTATTTGGTTTGAACCTATATCGTTATGATTTTGTAGGTCTTCTAATGCATGCGGAACACCTTGAAGCCACAAAAGGATGTGGGCCACACACAATTAGCGTACCTCGAATCAGGAATGCCGACGACATTCAAGCAGATTTGTTTTCCAATGCAATTTCAGACGACGTCTTTGAAAAAATCGTTGCTGTTTTACGGGTCGCCGTTCCGTACACGGGTTTAATCGTTTCTACGCGTGAATCCCCCCAAGCACGAGAGAAAGTTCTAAAAGTAGGTGTTTCTCAAATCAGCGGAGGCTCTCGAACAAGCGTTGGCGGTTATGTAAAAGAAGAAAACGCAGAAGATAATTCAGCTCAATTCGACGTTAGCGATCGTAGATCGCTTGACGAAGTCATTAATTGGCTTATCGAACTTGGTTATATTCCTAGCTTTTGTACGGCATGTTATCGTGAAGGACGTACAGGCGATCGATTTATGTCGTTAGTCAAGTCAGGTAAAATTGCGAATTGTTGCCATCCTAATGCATTAATGACCTTGAAAGAATATCTTGTCGACTATGCGTCTAACGATACTCGTATTAAGGGCGAAGCATTAATATCCAAAGAACTTTTACAAATTCCAAATGAAAAGATAAGAACCATAGCGTCCGAACATCTTTCGCTAATCGAACATGGAATTCGCGATTTCCGTTTTTAAGCTCACAGAAAACGAGCAAAAACAAAACCTCCGTATAGACCCAATCTACACGGAGGTTTTTATATAATATTACTCCCCATCCGAATACGGAGGTTCATTTCCTTGCAACTGACAAAGAGCATTTTCGGCAGCTCGTCGTTCCGCTTCTTTTTTTCTGTTTCCCCAAGCTGCTTGAAATTGCCGTTTACCTATTTGGACAGCGACTTTGAAACAACGATTATGAGCCGGTCCCTTTTCGTCTAACAGAAGATAAACAGGCATTAATGTTGGAAAGTCATGATGAATTTTTGTTTGAAGTTTTGCTTTGAAATTTTCATCTAAACAATCGACTAATGCATTCGGGTCCTGAGTATTCAACGCTTCCTCAAAAGAATGATTCTTATCTTGTAACGACGCAGGATCACTTGAATGGATGTTAAAAAATGAATCTATTTCTTGCTGGAAATTGTTTTCAATAAATCGTCGAGCTCTCTCATATCCTCCATCTAAAAAAATTGCGCCAATAACAGATTCCATGACGTTGGCAATTAGGGAATCTGATATAGAGGTTACCCCTTTACCAATTAAAAGAAATTTATCCAGTTCAAGTCTAGAAGCCAGTTTCTTACACGTTTTACGACTAACGATTGTAGCCTTGAGCTTGGAAAGATCTCCTTCTGCCATTAGAGGGAATTGACTGTACAACAAATCAGAAATGACAAATCCTAAGGTCGCGTCCCCCAGAAATTCCAAGCGTTCATTTGACTCTATATGAGTGTTAGAACAAGAAGCATGTGTAAGCGCTTGTTTAAGCAAGTCCTGATTTATAAATTGATACTGAATTCTACTTTCACATTCCGTAAGGTTGGTAAGAGTATTTTTCATAAATGTTAGCTGTTCGTTAATATAGGATCTTAAGAAGAAACATTATCAATACAATTCCCAATCCTCCTAAGATAGGAAAAAGAATGTATTGGACCAACTTACGATTTATTTCTTCTTGTTTTTTAATTATAGTAGCAAGTTTGTACTCTTGAACCTTTTCCGCATGATTCTTATTATTTTCTTTTACCTTTTCAGTTGTCTTATATGCAACATCCAGAAGCGACGGACGCGAAGAAGATAGGTTATCGATATCTTCAGCCGTAACATTAGGGGACTCAAATGGATTTATATGTCTTTCTGTTTGAATAACTTTAACTTTTGAAGTCGTTTGTTGTTTATAGGTTGAAAAATCTAGCTGAGAACTGAGAAGGTTCGATAAATCAATCGTTCCGTTTGATTCATTTTCAGCTTTTGAACGTAACGAATTTTTACCTGATCTTAGTAAGGACTTTTCTTTTGAAAATCCAAAATTCTGTTCTGAAAAACAGGAGTCTAAAACTTCTTGCGTCCAAAAATTATCCGAGTTGTCTAATTTCCAGGTAATAAAACTTGATATCTGTTGTTTATCAACCCAAGGTTGTAATAATTCAACGACTTGTAGCATTGTGTTCACGCGTTGAACAGAAGAGCGTGAAGGAGCTTTTTGAATCATCGCCATTACGATATCAGACAATTTTTGAGGAATGGCTGAATCGAATTCGCATGGCTCCGGCGGGGATCCACTTTTCATATGTGCAAGAAGTGTCTCAATAGAATCGTTAGAAGGATATGGGACTATTCCTGTCAACATAAAGTAAAGCGTACAACCAAGCGAATAGACGTCCCAACTTGGTTGAGGGTTTTCTGGATCTCGTATTTGATCCGGCGACAAATAGTCCGGCGTTCCGCGGATTTTCTTTCGTTGTTTTATTCTCGCTTCATAGGAACCAAAATAATTCTGAGCGTTATCTTTTTCCCATGATTCAATAAATTTTCCTAATGTCGAAAGATTTCCCGTAGAAGCAAAATTAGGAATGGGGCAGGCCATACCAAAGTCGCCTAATTTTACTTCGCCTGACTTCATCAAGAGAATATTTCCAGGTTTAACATCACGATGGATTAAGCCTTGTTCGTGAATATAGGCCAATCCCTTAGCTGCTTCGAGAATGATATATGTAGCAACACGGAAATTTAATTTGCTTTTACTAGTAAGATATTGTGAAAGTAGTTTTCGTGCATCTCCGGCATTTACATATTCTGAAATGCTATAGTGAATCGTTAAATCTTGTGCGGAGCTAAAACATTTAATAATGTTTGGATGATTCAACCGCTTGGAAATTTCACTCTCCAAGAGAAACTGCCCCACAGCTTCGGGGGACGCTTTCTTTTTCGGCAAAACTTTAATAGCCACATCGCCCTTAAATTTTACCCCTGATTTATCTACATTTGATGTGATTTCAGGATTGCGCCCTAAAAAAACTTTACCGTTTCCACCTTCTCCTAATAAATCAACGATCCTATAATCTCCAAGCTTAAAACTAGACCGCCCAAGTCTGAGATTATCGGCTTGCCAGGTATTTATTAGATTGTTTTTTAATAACTTCTCTAGGAATAGCGTTTCGAAATCATGTAGGTTTTTAGTATTTAATAAATGTGAAAATCCATTTGTTTCACTAGTTGTATGACTTCTCTCCTCATCACATACTCCTACCGAAGACGCGTTCGAGGAACATAAACATGAATTTTCGATTTCTTGCGTTCGAGAAGATTTTTTTGTCTTTTGAATATCGAATTCATCAATTCGGGAATCAGAGCTCCCCGAATGAACACGTACACACGAATTTTCCTGAACGTTTGCCTTTGAGAAAGCTTCAAAACTCTTTTGCGAATCAAGTTCACTAAAATCGAACTGGGGTTCAACTTGTTCGTCCAAAGAACGCTTGGAAGAAATCTCCTCAGTGTCCGCGTTTTCAACGTTGGTTTCAACCCCAAGCCGTGAAAAAATTTCAAGACAGGTCTCTTGAAAAACCTCTTCTAATCTATCAGCAGGAATCAGCTGACTGCTTTGAATACGTTGATATAACGAGGAAAGAGCCATTCAAAAATCCTGTTTCAAAAAGTTAAAGCCGTAACAAGTCAAAATTTGTAACTAGGAATGTCTTGTTATCAAAGAATATGAGGTTTAAAAACGGAATCATTTTAATCTAAAATTTATGATCCCCATCGACTCCAATCCGGATGATCGCAATGAAAATCTAACTCGATGCGTGTTGTTGGATGAATAAAACTCAGACGATATGCGTGTAAACAAATACCCGATTGAGGAATCGGCCTAGCTCCGTATTTGCCGTCGCCAATTATCGGATGACCTAAGTGAGACATTTGAAGACGAATTTGATGTTTTCTTCCGGTCAATAATTCGACTTCTACTAGCGCTGTTTTTGAGAAACGCTCTAATACCTGATAATGCAGTTTGGCTTCTTTGGGGTCGAAGCGCTTATTGGCTAATGAATTAGGCGAATTACTGATCCAAAGCTTTCGTAACTTTTTGTCTTCACAAATGACGTCTATCAATTCCCCCTGTGGAACAGCAGGAAGCCCTTCTACCAACGCATGATAGATTTTTTTTACACTATGTTTACTAAATTGCTCATTAAGCCGATTTGCAGCTTTTGAAGTTCTAGCAAAAACGATGATCCCAGACACAGGAAGGTCAAGACGACTTACAACTCCTAGATAGACTTCCCCAGGTTTTTGGTACTTTTGTTTGATATATCGTTTAGCAAGGGTAAATAGAGATTCTTCATTAGCTCCAACTCCCATTGTTGCGAGACCTACCGGCTTATTCAATACCAATAAATGGTTATCCTCATAAAGAACTCTTTGCGCAATGTTTTCTTGCCCAGAGAGATGACTTCTTTGGAACTGGTTTGGGGTTCTAAATCCTTGAATCTGGGTTTTAGACACGTGAGTTATCGCTCTCTATAAAACAATGGAAGAACGTGAACATAATAAAACCGTCAAACGTCGCATTCGAAAAGATCCACGTCTGACGGTCTTGAAATTTAGATACTGAAAAAAGAAATCATTTTTCAGCAGCAGCCTTTTTTTGAGCTTCGAGGACAAGGTCAGGACGGTTAGTCGTAATACTCTTAACCCCCATCTTAACCAAGTTTTCAATATCTTGCGGGTTATCGACAGTCCAGCACATGACAAAAATACCGGCTTCATCCAAAATCTTCAAAAATTCGGGGGAAACGGCATGGTATTCAACGTCAACAACATTGGTATTACAAGATTTGCAAGTATCGATGATTTTCTTAGCCATCGATTCCGGAGTTTCCTCGGCAACTTTGAAAGAGCAAAGCCAAGCACAGCAAAGATTCGGCTCGAGTTCACGAACTTTCTTAACGCGATTAGCGTTAAAGTCAATTACAATAGCCGTATCGACCATATCGTACTTACGAATGCCTTCGACGATTTTGTCTTCAAAACCATTTTCCTTGATCTCAACGACCGGACGAGTTTTGGTTCCTTTGAGAAGTTTCAAAGCGGCGTCGTAAGTAGCAACTTTCTCACCCTTGAATTCTTCACCTTTCCAAGAACCAAAATCAAGCGTGAAAAGTTTTTCAGAATCAATGGCTTTACACGCATAATCATACCCGGTCGTTCTCTTGAGATTACCGTCGTGAGTCAGGAAAAGAACTCCGTCAGTTGTAGAGTAAACGTCGAATTCACTACCTTGCGCGCCAACTTCAATAGCCTTTTTAGCGGAACTGATCGTGTTTTCCGGAGCAATCGCAGAAAAACCGCGGTGAGCGACAGTCGGCGCAGACGGAACAGGAGGAAACTTAGCATCTTGCGCAAAGGAAACGATTGGAGAAACAAGAAGACCGACAAAAGCAGACGCCAATAATAAACTTCTCATGAAAACACCTTAAGTGGAATCTGTATCTGTGAAGTTGAAACAATATACTTATCGTTTCTACCTTTTAATAGGTACGAAAACGACTCTTTTTAGTTTGTAGACAAATACCGCAAACTAAATCGTAATGATGAGCTTCTTCATTTTAACAAAGAAGAATACGCTTTCAATAACAACCATAATTATATTCTTACTAAATTTATTCTCTAAAGCCCTCGAAATACTCATTGCCAGATATAGAAAAAGGAGCTCCATTATGAAAATTCTAATGGAACTCCTTAGAAAAATTATGCCAACGTCAATTTTTATCTAATTGCATCCTTCATCGACTTAACATACTCCCCAATATGCTTGGGAGCGTCTTTACCGTGTTGAGCTAACAATTTAATTATTGCAGACCCAACAATAGCTCCGTCGGCCACATTTGTCATCTGTTTTGCCTGTTCGGGAGTTGAAATACCAAAACCAATAGCGCAAGGTACGGCCGTATTTTGCTTAACAACCTCGACAATAGATTTCAAATCAGTCTTAATCTCGGAACGAGTTCCAGTGACTCCCAGACTCGAAACGATATAAAGAAAACCTTCCGCTTCTTTGGCAATCATTGCGATACGGTTTTCAGAGGTAGGCGCAATAAGCGAGATCAGGTCAACGCCATACTTATGACATATGTCCAAAAACTCTTCTTTTTCCTCAAAAGGAAGATCAGGTAAAATAAGCCCGTCAATCCCAATCTCTCGACACGTGGAAATAAACTTCTCAGCGCCATATGAAAAGACCACGTTGACATAGGTCATAAATACCAACGGTATCTTCACATCAATTCGCAAATTTTTTACAAAATCGAAGATGATATCAGTTGTTATCCCACCTTCAAGCGCCTTATAATTGGCATTTTGAATCACCGGGCCTTCGGCGGTAGGATCAGAGAAGGGGATGCCGAGTTCAATAAGATCGGCGCCGTTTTTAACGGCTTCACGAACAACTGCCCCCGTGGTTTCCAAGTCCGGATAACCGCACGTAATAAAAGGAATAAATGCTTTTCCGTTTTCAAAAGCTTTTTTGATATTACTCATGGAGATCCTCCCCTCGATAACGAGCGATTGCCGCGCAGTCTTTATCGCCGCGACCAGAAATTGTAACGATGATAATTTGCTCCTTACTCATCGTGGGCGCTAATTTTTGAACATAGGCCACAGCATGAGATGACTCAATAGCCGGAATGATCCCTTCAACTTTGGAGAGATATTCAAATGCATTGACCGCTTCATCATCCGTAATCGGTACGTATTGAGCGCGGCCGGTATCGTGGAGATAAGCATGTTCCGGTCCGATACCAGGATAATCCAAACCGGCGGAGATGGAGTAAACCGGCGCGATTTGACCGTATTTATCCTGACAGAAGTAAGATTTCATTCCATGGAAAATACCAACTTTTCCAACATTGATAGTGGCTGCCGTTTCAAACGTGTCTATACCACGACCGGCCCCTTCACAACCAATGAGTTTTACCCCCGCATCTGGAATAAAGTGGTAGAAACTCCCAATCGCATTTGAACCGCCGCCAACACAAGCTGCGACAGCGTCAGGTAAACGACCTTCTTTTTCAAGAATCTGTTGGCGCGATTCTCGTGAGATGACCGCCTGGAAATCACGAACGATCGTAGGGAACGGATGCGGCCCCATAACAGATCCAAGACAATAGTGAGTATCGTCGATACGTGACACCCATTCTCGCATTGCTTCCGAAACAGCGTCTTTTAATGTCGCCGTTCCCGTTTTTACAGGAACTACTTCTGTCCCTAATAAGTTCATGCGATAAACGTTTAGAGCTTGACGAATCGTATCTTCTTCGCCCATAAACACAACGCATTCCATCCCCAACAGCGCGGCGGCTGTGGCAGTAGCAACGCCATGTTGCCCGGCTCCAGTTTCTGCGATAAGACGAGTTTTTCCCATCTTTTTAGCGAGCAGCGCTTGACCAAGCACATTATTGATTTTATGTGAGCCTGTATGGTTTAGATCTTCTCGCTTAAGATAAATCTTGGCCCCGCCAAGATCTTTCGTCATTTTTTCGGCATAATACAAACGAGAAGGGCGCCCTGCATACTCGTTGAGAAGAGTAGTAAGTTCTTGGTTAAACTCGGGATCGTCCTTGTAATAATTGTAAGCCTTCTCAAGTTCGATAATAGCGTTCATTAACGTTTCTGGAATATACTGACCGCCATGTATACCAAAACGACCTTGTGGATTTGTCATAATTTGACTTCCTTTCTAACGATTTGAACAAAATTCGTCATCTTTACAGGATCTTTAACGCCGTTTGTTTCAATTCCTGAACTTACGTCGACAGCATAAGGCGTAAGCCGCTTAACAGCAGACTCAACATTATCAATCGCCAGACCCCCGGCAAGAAAGTATTGTCTTTTGATATGGCTTAATAGCTCCCAATCAAAAGTTTGTCCTGTTCCTCCCACGCCGGAGTCAAGTAAGACGAAGTCAGCTTGACTCTTTTGAGCAAGTTCTACATCAACAGCTGAATTAATACTAAAAGCCTTTATAATCGGTTTATCGACGACATTTTTTAGAGCCGTCATATATTCGTCATCTTCGCTTCCATGTAACTGAATAACGTCGATCACTCCGAATTTAACCAATTCGACAACATTCTCAATCGGTTCGTTTACAAAAACCCCAACAGCTTTTATGTCGCTGGCCAAAGCAGATTTTAATTCTAACGCCACCGTAGGAGAAACGTATCTTCGGCTTTTAGCGGCAAAAACGAAACCGATATATTCAGGTTTAAGTTGATTAGCAACCTCAATATCACAGAGGCGAGAAAGACCACAAAGTTTGATCTTTGTCATTTCTTCCCCTTAAGTTCAGCTAACTTCGCTTTTTTATTCTCGGCTCGCATTAATGTTTCACCGATTAATACGGCGTCAGCGCCAATCGTCTTGAGTTTGGCCACATCATCGGCAGATTTCACTCCGCTTTCCGACACAAATAGTACGCTTTCCGGAACAAGCTCACGAAGTCGACGACTGTTGTTAACGTCAACCGTAAAATCTTTGAGATTTCTGTTATTGACGCCGATCATTCTCGCGCCTAATTTCAGGGCGGTTTCTATCTCTTGTTCATCGTGAGCTTCAACAAGAGCAGAAAGTCCAAGAGTATCGCAAATTTCCAGATATCTCCCCATCTGAGTCTCCGAAAGGATCGAACAAATAAGAAGGACGGCGGCCGCGCCAAGATTTTTAGCCTCGTAAATCATGTATTCATCGACCACGAAGTCTTTACGAACACACGGAATAGAGACGGTGGACGCTATTTGTTGAAGATACGCGTCTTTTCCCAGAAACCACTTGGGTTCCGTTAGAACAGAAATACAATCAGCGCCTGCTTTTTCATATTCTTTCGCAATTGCAAGGTAAGGAAAATCCTCCGCAATCACACCTTTGGAAGGAGAAGCCTTTTTGCATTCGCATATGAAAGAAATATCATTGCCTTTTAAAGCGTTTTCAAAAGTAAAAAGTCCTTTCGGAGTAGCTAATGCCTGCGCTCTAACTACTTCAAGCGGCGTCTGCTCTATGGCTTTCGCGACTCTAACTTTGGCATATTCTGTAAGTTGTTCAAGAATAGTCATTGTTGGACCTCGTCATTACTTAATTGAATAAATTGATTCAATACGTCTAACGCTTTACCACTATCAATTAATTGAGAAGCAAGGTCGATTCCTTCTTGGATGCTTGCGCCTTTACCGGCAACGTAAAGCGCAGCGCCGGCATTCATAAGAACAGCGTTTCGTTTAGGTCCCTTTATCCCATTTAACACGTCTAGAGTAATTTTTGCATTTTCTTCCGGTGAACCGCCAAGTAGGTCGGATTGTTCACAACGCTCAAATCCAAATTGCTCCGGTGAAATATCGTAACATTTGTATACGTCGTCAGCGAAATCGCAAACAGAAGTTGGAGCGCAAACCGATATCTCATCAAGTCGATTTTGACCGTACACCACCATTCCGCGTTTGATTCCCAACTTATAAAGAACTCGCGCCAAAAGTTCAAGTAAACTAGGATCGTATACGCCTAATAATTGCATAGAAGGACTTGCGGGATTAGTAAGCGGTCCAAGAATGTTAAAAACAGTACGGAAGCCTAATTCTTTGCGGATCGAGGCAACATATTTCATCGAACTATGATACATTTGCGCAAAAAAGAAGCAAATCCCCACTTTTTGTAAAAGTTCGACACAACGTTGAGGCGAGAGTTTAATATTAACGCCAAGAGCTTCCAGACAATCAGCCGCTCCGCACTTAGAAGAAGCGGCACGATTTCCATGTTTAGCCACTTTCACGCCGCTCGCGGCAATTACTAATGCCGAAGTTGTGGAAATATTAAAACTGTTGGCATTATCTCCGCCCGTACCAACAATTTCAAACACATCCATATTGGTCTGAACTTTCAACGAGCGTTCACGCATTGCCTTGGCAAAACCGGAAATCTCGGCTAATGTTTCTAATCCAGAACTTTTGCTCGCAAGAGCCGCAAGAAAGGCGGCATTTTGAGTAGGAGTCGATTCGCCGTTCATGATCTCGTTCATTACGGCATAAGCTTCCTCAAAAGAAAGATCCTCTCTCTTAACAAGCTTTTCGATAATGTTTTTAATCATGACTTCACCTTTTCAATAAAATTACGAAGGATCGTTTTTCCATTGGGAGTCATGATAGATTCAGGATGAAATTGAACGCCGAAAATAGGATATTCTTTATGCTGTACCGCCATAACTTCACCGTCGGTAGTCCTGGCGGTGATTCTCAAACAGTCTGGAATCGTGTCTGGGTCTGCTGCTAACGAGTGGTAACGAGCAACGAGAGCGGTTGAGGGACATCCTTCAAAAACCACACTTGTTGTATCCAAGGCAACCTCCGACTGTTTACCGTGCATAAGACGCTTCGCGTAGGTAACAGTCGCCCCCAAAGCCATGCAAATAGCCTGATGTCCCAAGCAAACACCGAAAACAGGGATACTTTGACCGAGTTGTTTAACCACGTCGATAATCACTCCCGCATCTTCAGGTCGTCCGGGACCGGGCGACAGAATGATGTGGCTAGGCGCAAGCGTTCGAATTTCTTCAACACTCAATTCATCATTACGAATAACCTTAATATCCGGCGAAATTTCTCCAACAAACTGATAGAGGTTGTAGGAAAAACTGTCATAGTTATCTATGAGTAAGATCATAATTCAACCTCTTGGGCAAGTTCTAAGGCTTTCAAAGACGCTTTAGCTTTATTGATACATTCTTGGAATTCTTTTTCGGGAACTGAATCGGCTACGATGCCAGCGCCACTTCGAACAAAGACTTTTCCATTCTTTTTGTAGGCGATGCGAATAGCAATACAGGTATCCATATTTCCGGTAAAATCGACATACCCAATAGCGCCGCCATAAACGCCTCTTTTATTGTTTTCAAGTTCGGCGATCAATTGACACGCTCTAATCTTTGGAGCTCCCGAAAGCGTTCCTGCCGGTAATACCGCTTCGATCGCGTCTAACGCATCGTACTTATCGGAATCAATAACGCCTCTCACGGTTGAACCAATATGCATAATATGCGAATAACGTTCAATCGAATGTAATTTTTCTACTTCAACGGTTCCAAATTTACTGATCTTACCCAGGTCGTTTCTCCCCAGGTCAACAAGCATATTGTGTTCAGCCAATTCCTTCTCATCAGCTAACAATTCCATTTCAAGAGCTTTGTCCTCTTCATCATTCTTCCCTCTAGGGCGTGAACCGGCCAAAGGGAAGGTGTGAAGGACGTCTTTTTCAAGTTTAACGAGCGTTTCCGGCGAAGCGCCTGCCACTTCAACATCGGTACCCGAAAAATAAAACATATAGGGAGAAGGATTGATTGTTCTCAAAATTCGATAGGTATTAAACAAGCTACCTTCGAATGGAGCTGAGAGGCGATTAGAAAGAACGATTTGGAAAATATCGCCTTCATGAATATAGTTCTTGGCTTTTTCCACCATAGCGCAAAAGCGCTCTTGATCAAACAAAGGCGTTACAGGCCCCAATAAACGTCCCGCGGGCTCATTCTTCTTATGGCCTTTTTGAAGAAGATCGCGCAATTGTTTGAGTTCAAGTACAGCTCTGTTATACTCGGTTTCCGGAGCATCCAGAGAGATATTCACGATCAGGATTATCTTTTGTCGGAAATTATCGAATGCAATAACCTTGTCAAATAACATAAGATCGACGTCTTTAAATTCTTCGTTATCTTCAACGTCAATTTTAACGGAGGGTTCGCTGTATCCTAAGTAATCATAGGAAAAATAACCAACCAAACCGCCGGTGAAAGAAGGAAGATTATCAAATCGCGGACTATGGTAATCATTAAGAATTTGACGAAGATAGTCAGAAGGATTATCGGTTTTGAAAGTAAGGTTACCAACCTTCATTTCACCGTTTAGACACGTGATCTCAAGCTTAGGATTGTATCCCAGAAAAGTGTAACGTCCCCATTTTTCATTCTGTTGCGCCGATTCAAGCATATAACAGTGCGTTGAAACATTTTTCAGAATACTCAACGCTTCAATAGGCGTACAAATATCAGATAGAATTTCGCAACTTAACGGAACGACCTTATATTTGCCGGTTGCCGCAATCGCTTTGACTTCAGCAAGATCAGGAGAGATTTTCATCTTAATAACCTGGAAAATTTAAATGTTCGTGGGATATTCTGTTTGTTGGCTCGAAGGCATAAAAAAACCCTCGACAGAATACTAACACTGCCAAGGGTTCAAAACAAAAAGTCCTTGACAGAAACAAATCATAAAGTCCAATACCTATGATTGCTTACCATCAAGGACGAATATAATTATCCGCGGTGCCACCTTGAATTCACGGAACATAATCCATGCGCTTATCGGATACCAACATATCCTGACGTCTAACGCGCGTCTCTACGTCGCCGAATACTCTGTTTGCACATTTGACGGCGCCCTCAGCGGCCCATTTGACAGCTCGTTTTTTACCTGATTCTCAGCATCGCAGGCTCTCTGTAAAAGCGTCACTGCCTTTATCCCCGCATCAACGGTGTAACCAAATACTATCACTTAATTTGATATAGTCAATGGGATTTTTACGCATCGCTAATATTTTTTAATTTCTCTGTGCCCCGCATATGTTCAAATAAGTTTAAGCGAGAATTACTAATAGCTCTAACTATACCAAAAGTTACAAGAGGTTTGCGTAAGAAACGGTTCTTAAACAACTCTACCGTACGCGACTGACTAGCAGAGATTTTCTAGAAAAAATTGCTGCTTACTATTTCAATCAATCTCTCTGTATTGTCGGTTGAATTCCTACAAAGATATACTATAATTACAGATTGCATTTCAAAGTTAACACTTGGAAAAGGTTAGACGTAGAACCGCAAGATGGTGAAGTAGATTCATCAAGGGGGCGGGGTATACGTTGTTTAAACAAAGTCGTTTGATAAAACTGTTTGAACAACGGGTAATTAGTTTTGTTGGAAGAAAAATTTATTTCGAGGATACGTTTGAGGTGTTTGAGGTTATGTTTTTTCTACAAATGACGACTGATTTCGCATAACAACGTTTTAGGAAACTTGAATACAGATTAAAACGAATTTTTAATATTTGGTTTGAATATGTCTGATATCGTTGTACGCGGCGCTCGTGAACATAATCTGGACGATGTTCATTTAACATTACCTCGAAGTCGGTTTATTTGTTTTACCGGCGTGAGTGGAAGTGGTAAGAGTTCGTTTGCTTTTGATACGTTATACGCGGAAGGGCAACGACGCTATGTCGAGAGTTTATCAAGTTACGCGCGACAGTTTTTGTGTCAGCTTCCCAAACCTAATGTCGATCACATTTCCGGTTTAAGCCCCGCCATTTCGATTTCCCAAAAGACCGGCGGACAAAACGTTCGTTCGACAGTAGGAACAATTACTGAAATCTCGGATTACTTACGAGTTCTCTATGCTAGAGTCGCAATTGGACATTGTCCACATTGTGGACGTAAGATCGAAGCTCAAACTCGGTCTCAAATTCTAGATCGCATAAAGGTCATTCCCGATAATGTTTCTATTCAAGTTCTTGCGCCGCTTGTTCGTAATCAAAAAGGGCGATGTAACGAACTAATAACTAGTCTACGGAAAAGAGGTTTTAGAAAAGTTAGAGTCGACGGTATCTTCTACTCGATTGACGACGTTATTAACCTAGACCGCCAAGCTCGACACTCTGTTGACGTCGTTATTGACAAGCTCCAAAATTCGGCTACTTCTTATCGACGTTTAACTGAGGCTGTTGATTTGGCGTTACAGTTGGGTAAAGGACAAATCATTGTTCTATGCGAAACGTCAGTCGCTAAACAACAAGATTCCAATATCGGTAACAACGAAGAAAACAATCTTGTTCCCAATATTTATCAGAATGTAGAAAACGATCTTGAGAAGATTTTCTCCTTTACGGCTATTCAAGATTCTAATGACGCGGAAAATTCATTGTCAAGCGAAGTAGAATCGCCGATTATTGAATCTACCACGTCTCTCGAAGAGGAAGAAGAAAACTTCTTGCCAATTCAAAACACGGAACTTTCCCAAGATATTTTTAAAACTTCTCAATCTAGGCGATCGAAAAACAGCGAGAAAGACGTTTTCGATATCCCAACTGAAAGCGAGTTATATTTCAGTTCCGATTATGCCTGTTCACACTGTGGTATTAGTTTTGAACGACCTTCTCCGCAGTTGTTTAGTTTTAATAGCGCACAAGGTATGTGTCGACACTGCCAAGGTATCGGGGTGGTACACACCTTCGATCCGCATTTGTTGATTCCTGATGAATCAAAAACATTTCAACAAGGTTGTATTGTTCCTGTTGGTTCTTGGGAAGAACTAGGACATTGGAAGCAACATATATACTTGGGCGTAGCTGACGCTCTCGAAAAACAATATGATTTAGAAAAGAACTCCGTTCTTACCACTCCATGGAACAGGCTATCTGAAGGCGTTAAGCGCGCGCTTTTGTGGGGAACAGGGGAACTTAAAATTTCTTTCTACTGGTACAATAACCAAGTTGAACACAAATGGATCGGAACGTTTGACGGCATCATTCCTAAAATGTTAAAACAATATCGTGAAACGAATAACAAGATGCAACTTACCGCTATGGAAAGTTACATGAACGTTATTCCTTGTGATTATTGCCATGGTCAACGACTCAACGATCTAGCTCGTGCGTTCTTTCTGGAAACTAAATCGAACGTTCCCTTGTTTGAGACTAAAAAATCATATTCAATAGCGGAATTAAATAATTTACCAATTTCCGATTTGATCGAGTTTTTTAGTGAACTGAATCTATCAGAAGCAGGGAAGATTATTGCACAAAGCCTCGTTAAAGAGATTAAAGGGCGCCTTTCGTTTCTAAGCAATGTTGGACTAAACTACTTGTCGTTAGGACGTTCCGCCCCGACTCTTTCCGGTGGAGAAATGCAACGCATTAGACTGGCCGGTCAGATTGGCGGTGGTCTTGTTGGAGTCATGTACGTATTAGACGAGCCGTCAATTGGTCTCCATCCGCGTGATAATGACCGTTTGATCGACACTTTATTTAAGCTCAGAGATTTAGGGAACAGCGTCTTAGTTGTTGAACACGACGAAGACACAATGTTTGCCGCCGACCATTTAGTAGATTTTGGTCCCGGTCCCGGAGTCCATGGCGGTCATGTTGTCGCTTCCGGTTCTGTTGCAAGCGTCCTCACGGAACAGACTAATAATAGTTTGACAGCTAAGTATTTAGTTGGAGAGGAAAAAATTGAGATTCCAAGCGAACGCAAGAAACCTGATGGACGTTGGCTTGTAGTTCGTGGGGTTACACACCACAATCTTAAGGATATCGACGTTAAGATTCCTCTTGGCGGGATCGTCTGCATTACGGGAGTAAGCGGAAGTGGAAAAAGTTCATTTGTTAGCGATGTATTAAAAGAAGTCTTAGCACGAGAATTAAATCATGCTAATGGAACGCCGGGCGCTTTTCGTTCAATCGAAGGAGTGGAGCATTTAAACAAACTTATCTCGATTGATCAATCGCCTATTGGCCGGACCCCGCGTTCTAATCCCGCAACATATATTAAATTATTCGACGAAATCCGTAAGTTATATTCCGAAACCCCGGACGCTCGCGCTAAGGGATTTACGCCGGGACGGTTTAGTTTCAATGTTTCCGGAGGGCGCTGCGAAGCATGTGAAGGAAACGGCTCGTCTCGAATGGAAATGGACTTTTTAGCCGATGTTTGGACCACTTGCCCTGTATGCGGAGGTCGGCGATTTAATCAAGAAACCCTTGCCGTTAAATACAAGGAGCTCTCGATAGACCAGGTTTTAGAACTTGACGTCGAGACAGCGCTGAAACATTTTGAAAATATTCCCAAGATACGTGAAAAACTACAGACTCTTTACGACGTCGGGCTTGGCTATATGAAGTTGGGTCAAGCTTCTCCAACGCTTTCCGGTGGAGAGGCACAACGTGTTAAATTGGCCAAGGAGTTGGTTAAGAAAAGTTCGGGTAAAACGATGTATTTACTTGACGAACCGACTACCGGTTTACATTTTGCCGACGTACGTTTATTACTCAAAGTACTTCGAAGTTTTGCCGATGCAGGAAACACTGTATTAATTGTAGAACACAATCTTGACGTTATCAAAACAGCGGATTGGATTATTGATCTAGGTCCGGAAGGCGGAGAAGCCGGTGGAAGAATCGTAGCGGAAGGAACGCCGGAAGATATCGCTAAAGTCACTGAATCACGAACAGGAGTAGCGTTAAATGAATTTCTGAACAGAGATCGAACGGCGCTAGTCAGGTCAATTGTTAAGAAACAACAGGATCTTGACTCAAAGTTAAGCAACGAAGACGAGGAAGGTCCAATCATCATTAATGGGGCTTGTGAACATAACTTACAGAATGTTTCTGTTGAGATTCCCCGTAATAAAATCACTGTTTGTTGTGGACCTAGCGGGAGCGGTAAATCATCGCTCGCTATCGACGTCGCATACGCCGAAGGTCGACGACGTTATGTTGAAAGCCTTTCCAGTTATGCGCGACAATTTTTAGGACAGATTCAAAAGCCTAAAGTCGAAAAAACAATAGGTATTTCGCCTTCTATTGCAATTGAACAAAAAACGACGAGTCGCTCCCCACGCTCTACTGTTGGAACGGTAACTGAAATTCAAGATTATCTGCGGATCGTTTTCGCAAGATTAGGAGTTCCGTATTGCCCAGATTGTAACGTTCCCATAGGAACACAATCAACAGATCAGATCATTGCGCGAATTTTATTGCACAACGAAGGTGTTCGTGCATTGATAACAGCGCCTTTGAAGAAGAATTCTAGCGACGACTATATCAATTTATGGGAGCGTCTAAAATCGCAAGGTTTTGTTAGAGTAAGAGTTAATGGCGTTACCTATACGCTAGACTCGCCTCCTGAATTAAGTAAAAAATCGACAGCTAATGTTGAAGTGGTGGTCGATCGCATCACTCTAAAAATTTCAGACGACGAAAAAACCGAAAGAAGCAGACGTGCTAGAATTGCGAGTAGTGTCGAAACAGCGTTAGAGTGGGGGCAAGGAGTTGTAAGACTCGTAATTGCTGATAACAGAAAGTCTGAAAAGGATTGGCCCGTTTACACAATGAATCAAAAGCTGTCCTGTGAAAAATGTGGACGAGCGTTTGAAGTTTTGACGCCAAGACACTTTTCTTTTAATAATCCACTTGGGTGGTGTCCGCATTGCGAGGGCTTGGGAGTTCATTCCGGCGCTAATCCTCATAACTTTGTACGCGATCCTAAACTTACGCTAGCTGAAGGCGCCGTTTCGATTTGGTCAGAGTTTGAATCGCCCCTAACCACAGCAATGTTAAGAGCTTTTTCAAGGGAAACAGGAACGCCGTTGGACGTTTCTTTTGATAGACTTGACTCACGATTCAGACGAATTCTTTTCAATGGTTTGAACGATCGCTGGATAGACGTCTATGAACGCGATATGGAGATTGCTTCAAATGCGCATTCAGCTAATGAGCGTGCAGAGAATTCAACTGATTATGACGCTAAACCAGGTAAAGTCGTTTTTCAATATCAATATAAAGGTATATATCCGGCTTCTGAAGAAGCTAGTAGACTTGCTCCGTACTTTAGAAGTCGTTTAGAATTCCAGCTTGATAATCAAGAATGTCCCTATTGTCTTGGTAGTAGGTTACGAGACGATGTTGTTGCCGTCCGCTTTCATGACTTGACGCTAGACCAAATATGTCGAACGCCATTACGTGAACTATTGGTATTCTTTACGGATTTAGAATTAACTCCGTTAGAAAAGCAAATAGCAGGAGATCTAATCAAAGAGATTACCGCGAGACTTCAATTCCTTTTAGACGTCGGTTTAGATTATTTGACCTTGTCAAGACCCGCGCCTTCACTTTCTGGCGGTGAAGCCCAGCGTATTCGTTTAGCGGCACAAATAGGGAGTGGATTAGTTGGAGTTCTCTATGTACTAGACGAACCTACAATTGGTTTACATTGTCGCGATAATCGGCGATTAATAGGCGCAATGAAAAAATTATGTGCGTTAGGAAATACGCTTCTAGTAGTCGAACACGATCAAGAAGTCATTGAGAATGCCGACTATATTTTGGATTTTGGTCCTAGGGCTGGAAGACAGGGCGGCGAGGTTGTTGCTTCCGGAAAAGCTGAACAGATAAAAAATGATCCCAATTCTGTGACAGGTCCGTATTTAGCCGGAAAGAAATCAATTCCAATTCCTGTAAACCGACGAATCATCGTCTGAAAAGTCAGAAGACCGTTCGGCTTTTTTCGTAAAACAATCGTCAAGTAGCGTGTATAGCATACGTTACTTTAAAATGGGTAAGAATGGCAATGAAAAAACGCACTTTGAAATCGCTCGAAACCTCTGATCTGTTTTCTGAAGTTTCGTCTGATTCTGAGAATCTACCTGTTGTTGAAGAAAAAAAGGAGCGTTCAAAACGACGAAAAACTAGTTCTAAGAAAAATAAATCAACTACGGACGAGCCGCTTTTATTATTGGCAGAAGAAAGCGAACATTCCATAGACGCCAATTCAGTCGACTCTTTACCTTCTTCCTCAAAAAGGAAGGGGAGCGTAAAAATAACTTCAAGTGAAGCGAAAGTAAAAAAAACTTCTTCCACAAAGAAGCTGACCAAAGCTAAAAAAAATGTGAGTGGTTCAAGTGAGTCGAGTCATATATCCACTGAGGAGACTCATGGTCCATCTGACGGAATCAGTGGTGTTCCTACATGCGAAGAAAAGAACAAACCTCGTAAAAGCTCTACCACAAGCGTTAAAAAGAAGTCGGTGAAGGCGTCTTCGGAAACTAAAAAAGTCGGAAAGTCAACGACTAAAAGGATTCGCAAAAAGTCTCCTAGTTCTGAAATCGATAATGCTTCTACTAGTGTTTGGGAAAACATTAAAAGAAATATTCAAAGTGTAAAACTCTCCGAAACCGAGATAGAAAGACGACGACAATATCAAGAACTTACTCAGAACATCCAAGTTTTTCCCAAAGACGTCGGCTACGTCGGTAATTTACCATATTGGCTACCAGGGTGGCTCATAGTTCAGGGAGCGCGAGAACACAATCTGAAATCAATTGATGTTCCTTTTCCCCTTTCAGCTTTTACGGTGGTTACCGGCGTAAGCGGAAGTGGTAAAAGTTCTCTTGTTGAAGACGTCTTGCATCGTTATTTAGTTCGCGCGTTATCACACTCACAAAGCCAGTACAGCGCCTGCGACTCGATTGTTGGATTTGAACGTATTGATAAAGTAATTAAAGTCGATCAAGCGCCTATTGGGCAAACCCCCACTTCTAACGCAGCGACCTATACCGGTGTTTTTGATTTAATCAGACAATTATATTCCCAACTCCCGGAAGCCAAATTGAGACGGTATTCTCCGAGACGTTTTAGTTTTAATGTCCCCGGTGGTCGATGTGAAAAATGCGAGGGTTCAGGGATTTTAAAAGTCGAGATGCATTTTCTTGCTGATGTGTTCATTACTTGCGACGCATGTAGAGGAAAACGTTACGACTCAGAAACTCTCCAAATCAAATTTCGCGGCAAGTCCATTTCCGACGTACTTGAAATGACGTGTGCGGAGGCGCTTGAACTTTTTAGCGCTGTACCACAAATAGCTCAGATTTTACAAACTCTTTGTGACGTCGGACTTGATTATTTACCCCTCGGACAGTCCGCAACGACACTTTCAGGCGGAGAGGCTCAACGTATCAAATTAGCCGCTGAATTGTATCGGGTCGATTCAGGACGTACCTTATATATATTAGACGAGCCTACAACCGGTTTACATTTTGAAGATGTTCGTAAATTGTTAGACGTTCTTCAACGACTTGTTGATTTGGGAAATACAGTTGTTGTTGTAGAACATAATCTTGACGTAATTAAAAATGCTGATTGGCTTATTGAAATTGGTCCGGAAGCCGGACTTGAGGGAGGTAAGTTAGTCTTCGCCGGAACTCCTGAACAACTTATTGAATACACACTACAAGTTCAAAATCACTCCGAATCTTCCAAGAACGCTCTTCATTCCTACACTGGTGAAGCGTTGATTCCTATTTTCCAAACAGGTGTTTTCGAAGAAAGAACAGTTTTAGATCCCCAAACGTTTAAAAAAGCGCCAAATACTATTCAAAAAACAGATAATCAAGATTTGGCGAAAGAAACTCCCACCCAAACAGCCGAGGTAGACCAACCATGGGATATCGACGGTAAACGTTGGCATACGGAGTTTAGGACCACAAGTTCGGGAGTGGAGTGTAAGTGGGATGGACGAGCGCTTACGGCAATTGTTGAAAAGCTTGAAGAGTATTCTTGCTTAGCTGAAACTAATTGGGGGCACAAGGCTTTTGTCGAAATTCGTTCTGAGAGTAATAGTTCTATCTGGTTTATGCAAGCAGATACTAACGAAGAATGGTTGTTGAGTCTAAAGTTCCATACAGGCCCCAACACATTCAAAACGGAAAGTCTGTCTAAAAGTTTAGCTTTAAAACCTTTAAAAGAACTTCAAGAAGTTCCGTTGTATGGAACGTTGCCGAGAGTCAAAATCGAGAATACTCCTATATGGCAAGAAATATCGTTAAAGGTCTATTCGTTATCTGAAATAGACACGCCTGAATTTACAGAGTTTTTGAAGCAAGCAGTTGAAAGCTTTGACAAGAAAACAAAGTTATTGAAAGGGGATACTAGCTCCGACTTAACTCCGTGGAAATCCCAAGGCCGAGATTGGCATCTATCTACCTCAGGTTTTTATGGTGCAAGTAAACAACCGAGATGGACTCTTGAAATGCTTAGGAAAGTTTTGGATACGATCGAAAGCATTGCCAAAGACGTCGACGTCGTTTGGACAAATAAAATTGCCATTCCTTACTCGATTTCTAAAATTCAATCTCCTTGGACGACCGTGTTTACTAAAAATGCATCGTTCTTATGCGTTCAAATCAATTTTCCACAAGGCGGAGTTGATTTACAATCCGTAGGAAAACTTGGATATTCACCTCAAATAGAACCTGGTGAATCGAACACAGAATCACTATACCTACGATTCAAAACGCCTGAAGAATTAGACGTCGTAAGATTACTAGCCGTTTTAAAGGATTCGTATCAAAAATTCAAAGAAAGAGCGGCAGACTAAAAGAAGATATAGGCAAGAAACCTTTCTGGATTAGATTCATAAAGGACTGTGCTCAAAAAATTGTTTAAGCACAGTCCTTTATTATTTCCAAACTTCAATAAGGATGAAGAAACCAATAGGCAACCAGGATATTATGAATCGATAAAATAAAAAAACCTCGCTCAAAGAGCGAGGTTTAAGTCGGGGCAACTGGATTCGAACCAGCGACCTTTTGACCCCCAGTCAAACGCGCTAAACCAGACTGCGCCATGCCCCGAAAAGGGAATTTATACTTTCTAAGTCGGGGCAACTGGATTCGAACCAGCGACCTTTTGACCCCCAGTCAAACGCGCTAAACCAGACTGCGCCATGCCCCGAAAGTTCACTTATTCTAATACAGATCCAAATTTCTTCAAGACCTTTTTTCAAAATTTTCTTATTCTCTTTATGTAATAAAAAAGTCCTCTTTGACTTTTTATTATTGTACGTTAGCGCCTCATTGTTACAATTGTGATACTCAAATTTTGCTAATAACAGGATTTCGTCCATAAAGGTTGGAGAATGTTTTCTAAGGAACAGTATTCACTTATTGATTTTGGAGACGGTAGACGTTTAGAACGTTTTGGCGAATTACTTCTTGATCGTCTTTGTCCAAGCGCAGTTGGAACAGCGCCGCGCGATAGAGAATCGTGGAAATTAGCGGACGCAAGATTTGAAGAAAAGAAGTCTCATCGTTCTCCCGACAATAATGACAGTAATGCACTGGGAGTTCGAGGAAGATGGCGTCCTCTAACAGATAAAGGCAAACGTTTTTTTTCTGTCGAGAACATTGCAACTTCTTCGCAACAACCTGACGATAGGTCGTCTAGCCAACCGTGGAAAATGCAATTTGCGAATAATTTCACTTTTGAGTTAAAGGGATCTCCATTTGGACATGTTGGAGTTTTTCCTGAACAAGCCGAGAATTGGGATCGTATCATTGAATTTTGCTTAAAGGCTAAATGTATTCTAAACCGGCCCGCTCGTTTACTGAATCTTTTTGGTTACACAGGGGGAAGCGCATTAGCCGCAGCATCAGCCGGGGCTCAAATAACACATTTAGACGCCGCCCGAAACGTTGTACTCCAAGCTAAGCGAAACGCAGCTATTTCATTTGGAGAAAACGCCGCAATTCGATGGATTGTTGACGACGCTGTCAAATTTGTAAAACGCGAGATCAATCGCCAATCCTTTTACGATGGAATTATTCTTGACCCGCCAACTTATGGACATGGAGCAAAGGGGGAGGTGTGGAGATTATCAAGGAATCTACAACCTTTATTAAATAATATCGTAAACATTCTTGATCCCCAATACAGTTTCATTATGTTGTCAGCCCACACCCCGGGATTTGATCCACAGGTTCTGACAACAATGTTGAAATCGGCGATTAACCAACGCTTCGACAACAATAACCTCGAAACCAGATATCTTTCTAAAGTTTTAGAAATCAGATCGGAGAGTTCGAATAGTCTATATTCAGGTGATTTAGCAATAGTATATGTGCGTACAAAATAATTAATGGAGTAACAAGTTTATTCTAAGGAAGCCCCCACAAAAGAACGTCCTCGCTTGGAGCTATACCACCGAGCGAGGGCGTTTAATTATATCTTCTCTTGCTAATTACCAAAGTTTTATGCGCTTCAAAGTACGATTGAAAACACTAGATTTTTTTGAAGATTCAGATTCTTTTTCACTAGGAAGTCTCGCGGTCACAGGTGGTCGCTGCGCTCTTGCTGCTAAAAGCGGCGAATCTCCCTTGATCTCCTCTTTCAACAACTTGGCAGTATAGCCATCAAGTATAAACAAAACATCCGTTAAACGATTTTTGGCAAGTCTAAATTCAGCTGCGCTGATAGTTTTCATTAATTCGGTTTGTTCAGCATCTGCAAGAATTAATTTATACAATTTAATCTGATCTAACCAAACCTCCCCCGGTCCACATAGTTCAAAACGAAGAGAAAGATTTCCCAGACCTTCTAAAGGCAAACGATCAAACAAAACGGATTTTCGTACCCACACCACACCATTTTCTTCATCAACGCCCGAAAGGTTTTGTGAATGTTTCAAAACAGTAGAACCCACATTGATTCTTCTAATAAACTGTTCTCCCTTATAGCTTCCCACAAGACAAACATTCAGATCAAGGTTCTGAAGCTCAAGAGGCACTCCAAAACTAACTTGCGCACATAATCTTCCAGTTGCCGGAGCTTGAAAAGGTTGGCAAATGACGCCGCCCACATTTTTTTGAGAAGAAATATGTAAACTTGTTTTACCTTTATAAGCTATACGTTCGTCTAATTGCACGTCTATGTCATTAGCGCCAAAGGCTCGCCAACCTGGAATGGCTGAAAAATCACTTTCAACTTTTCCGCTAGAAGCAGGAGCCGAAACTTGTGAATCACTGTTCTTTTTGAAAAACAAAACTTTCGGCATTTCCAATCCCAAAAGGTTACCTTTATCTACCTTCGTATCGCTAGAAGAATCATCAGCGTCAGAAACAGAGGAAACAATTTCAGTATTCTCCCCGTCTACTGAGACACTTGTATTATCTTCGAAATCCCCATTACGAAAATCTAATTCAAGTCCCGATAATGCAAGTGACACACGATCGATATAATCTTGAACGGCGTTATTTAATCTTCCTTCGCTTCCACAAATCTCTTGCGGACGTATGACTTCAAGGGATTCAATGGTCGCTTTTGGATCTTTTACGCGAATACTCATCAAGTCATAGGGGGAAGCAGTAAAATTCCATTCTAATGATTGTCCAAACACCCTGGGAACTTCATGTCGCTCACTTATCAACACCTCATAGTCAGAATTGGCACGAAGATTTAATAAAAATCTTACCCCGATATGAAACTGAGAAGCATTTAAAAAATAGATCCAAGTTTCTTTATCAGTTCGGTAGTATCGAACGACTAAGGGCTGAATAGATTTTTCGTCTGTTGTAGTCGACAACTGCTCCAGTAGATTTTTACTGTTGACCTCAGATTTTGGCGTCCAGGTTTTAAAAAGCTGATTAGGTAAACTCGTAAAAATACGCATCCAGTTGCATACAATCTCTTCCTGTCCCATAGGAATCAGATCGCCGCCGTCAAAAAAACACAATGAGTCTTCAACAGCCAAAGATTTTGCGTAACGTTTAAGATTTTCATACCCGGCAGGAGTTACCTGCGAACGTAATTCCGCCACAGCCGGCTGAATAGGACTTTGTTCACTAAATTTTGATAAACGCTTAATTTGTGTTTCGTGATAAAAAAATGCGCCAGGATATGATTGATTGCCACTAAATAATGAAATTGCTTCCGGAGATCTTAATTCATTACGCTGTGCGTAAAGGGAAGACGACTCGGAAGTGGTAACGATTTCCGGACGCAATAAGGTTATCAAATTATCATATTTGTTAATCGTAGGATCGACTGTTGAATAAGCAACCTGAGAAACCGAATTCTTTTTTCTAGGTTCAGAAGCAAAACGATACGGATCCAACCCCACCAGACGTAAAGCTTGACGTACTCTATTAGTATTTGAGAAGGAAGGATATAATTCGGATTGACAAACAGAACCATCTAACGCATTGGTGGCAACCAGATACAAACGTAAATCAGGACGCGATTCCGCTAACGTTAGACGAATCTGGCGATAAAATCGGTAAAGAGCTTCTATACGCCATTCGATCCATTCGTTTAAGCAAACGTCATGAATAAATTTCGCTCGCGTTCTATAACGTTCATTTCCCTTAGCGAGTAATAAATCCTGAACACGCGAGTTCCCCTTACTAGCCAAAACTTCCTGCAAATTTGATTCACGAACAAATCTAGCAATCGTTTCATCATCCATGCCATAATAAACGTCGTCAGGTAAGGCTAACCAACCATTACTACCAACGTCAATTGCAAGACCGTCAAAACTGTTGAAAGAAGAACTTTTCAAAGCTAATTCTCTAATAATAGCAAGAACTTCTTTTTCAACTTCCGGATGAAGAACATTGTAATACGGCCCTGTTCCATCCTGAGAAAGTCGATAATCAATCAATTTACGTCGGTCAGCTCCTATCCATTCGATTCCTTCTAAAGAAGATTGATCTTCGGCAGAAAGAGCAGATAAGGATCGTATCTTCTTTTCTAATTTCGGAAGAGGAAAATTCAACTTTACGAGAGATACGACGCTTTTATGATGACACGCCGCCTCCGCTAGGAGAGTGGTCCACACATCCTTTTTTACAGGATCGCCCCCACCTAATAAGAAGGCTCCGCCATCATATTGTGAAGACGAATTAATATGTTGACTTGGGTATAATGACGCACCATCCCCAATTGCCGTTACTGTCACAGAATCAACTTTTGTAGCTGATAAATAATACAGCATTCGGGTCATGGCCTCATTAAAAGAATTCCAATCCTCAGCGCCCAAAACACCAAAATTGGATTCTCCTTTCGTTCCGGAAAACTGACCTACAAGATCGGGAGAAGTAAGCGCAAGAGAAAAAGCTCGACCATTATTTCTCTGCGGTTTATCATTTTCAACCGAATTCGCTCTGTATATTCTGATTTGTCCGTAAGCCGCCGGAGTCGTGGCAGAACCATTGGAAACAACAACGATAGGACTTGCGGTATTGGGCCAGAAAAGCGCAGTATATCGAGCAATTTCATTGGTAGTACGATCTGACAAGACGTCGTCAGAAACAGCCAATCCCCAAGAAAAGGAAGATTGGAACAATCCTCCCGACACGCTTTGTTCTAAAATGTTTATATCCAACTTTTGTTGAAAGTTGGCGGGATACTCGATTTCAAGAATATAAGGGGCCCCCGGAACGTCTATCGGAATAGGATAGGCTTCCCAGGAACTAGAAGCAAGTCCCCAATTTGTTCCCAACGAAACATCCGAACCAGTTGGATTATTGGGAGACAATCTCAGAAAACGAGACTGAACGGAAGCAAATTTATTTAATTCCTCCTCGTTGAAGGGGCGAGAAGTCCCACTACTTAAAGGTTTTTCCCATAACCCACTGACTTCACCCCAAGTATTTCTGTTTAAATCTCTAATAAACGATTGAAATCGATCTTGTTCCCATCTTTGAAGACAATAGAGTTGTTCCATCTTTTGATCGCCATTATTCTTTCCCAAAGAAGGCAATGTAGGAACCAACCCTAATAGATTCTTACCAACGGTATTATTGGAACTTTGTTGTTGAGAGTCTGTAACTTGACCTAAAACAATATCTTTCGGTAAGTCATTTTCTTGTGAACCACGTTCAGACGATTTAACAAAAGTTTGAAAAGAATTACCATCCTCTAAATTCTCACGCTCATGTTTAGGCGTTACGTCTGATACAGCCGAGGAATTAAGTAATCCACCTTTAGTCTTTGGATAAGACTTATGGAACGGAGTAAAGGAACGTTTTGAAAACGCTTTATACCACGTAGGATTAGTGGGATCTATCGTTTCTAATAATTCCAAACGCAAGTCGTCTATCGAAACTGTTTGCGTCTGACTTCCAATAACCGATTTTTCAGAATCAGCAATAACGATTCCTTGAATGCTTCTTCGAGCGAAAATAGTTTGCGTAGTTTTTCGCTTTGCATTTCCAGTCAAGGCAAAAGTTGTTTTAGCAGGACTCAAAGCCTTATTGGTTAATTCCAAAACGATCTCAAACACACCTGGATTCTTAGGCGCGTTAAATTCAAATCGATAAGGCACAAAGTCCGCTGCAACATTATTAAGAAGTGATTCACTAGATTGTAATTCTTCTAGTGATAACTCTCGCGATTCTGTCCAGAAAGGTTCTTTGGAGTCTTTCTGCTTAGCGACAACAGACAAAATAAGCTCATTAGGCAATTGAGTTGTTATCGAACGTGGGAAAACGCTCAAGCGCACTATTTCATTAGGCTGAAAAACAGTTGTCACGTGTCCTTTAACAGCCTCTACATTCTGAATCGATTCAACACAAACAGGCAATTCATCAGCAGGCGCACGAACGATTTCGATACCATTACCTGCATTATCAAATGGAATTTTGATAGCGGAATCAATTAAGCGATCTACAAAAATTGTCTTAACAAGCGTTCTACCTGTTATACGGTCACGAAGTTTGATATCTAAACTAGCCTCTTTGGGCGCTAGTAGTGTTGTCTCAACACCGCAAAAAGAAGTCAAAGAACGGGTAAACAACGATAAACTCGTTCTTGTAGAATCCGTAAATAAAAAATCTGTCGAACTACTTGCCTTAGAGCCCAGCGTAACTAACTGTGCAAACTCACCGCGGGAAAGATGTAATTCCCCTTCCCAGGAAGTAGGGGTTGAAGTGGTAATAGAGAAATCGATCCTTATCAACCCGGGAACAAAAGAAGATGGCGTTTCCTTTACGGTGTTCTTCTTAATGAGACTTTCTTCTGCACGAACAGATTCTTCCAAAGAATATCCACCTAATACAGCAAAAGTTTCCCCAAGGGAGACAAGCAATGCTAGTACAAGACTAACTCGCAGGCTGTAAAAATGGCGCAACATCGGATTCTCAACGGGTTCAAGGTTAACTATGAAACAGGAAAGTCCTGATAATATCCCCATATAATAACAAAAGTCACTCATAAGGTCTAGATTGGATTTCACATTTTTATCCATAATACTGATTGTATCGATTATTATTCTGGAAATCACATTCAAACTCTTGTTATTTGAACTCCTTGTATTTATACTTTCTCAGAAGAACTGTACCGTACAATCCGGGAGCAAAAATTCAATTTGTAAGCAATTACTTTTGTTCCTCATTGTTCTTCTTACATTTGTCGAGTGAATAGCGTGTTCTGAGACTTCCGGCGCGTCTATTCTCATTAGAAGTGTCCTAACGAGGAAAATCGATTTCACCATTAGGAAATTCACGTAAGAAAATCGAAGCGTGCTTGTGTACTGTATAAGTGAAGTTTTTCCTTTGACCAGAAAAAGCCCCGGCTTTTTGAATGTGCGTTACGATCTCGAAAAGATGATGCAAGAAAATATCCAAAGATGAACGACACACGAAGATATATTGAGTTTTGTGATTTAAGACGCGCTCACTTGGTTTTGTATTTAATATCTTGTATTATTATATTCTTGCTTGAAACAGCTTTACACACAGAAGCTGCAGACGAAAAGGTTAGCGTTTCCTTTTTACAGATCGTCCCTAATAAACCCAATACAGTCTTGTTTAAATCTCAAAAGGCAAAGTTCCTCCGCTTTAATATCTATTCCTCCACCGGCGGTTTCCCTGCAATTGACGAGTTATTGGTTTTCGAATCCGACGACGAATCTACCTCCCTGAATTTAACGCAGGCAAATGTCAAACATATCGAAACTTCTTCATGTATCGAAGGGTATCCGATTCATAAAACAGAGAATATTATTGATGGGAAGTTTGGTAATGATTACTCGTGGGTAGCCTCAGAGACGCCTTCTCGGGAATTACCACAATGGGTAAAAATAGAGTGGAATGAGCCAATAACAATAGGAAAGATAGTATTCTCTCGTGATCGTCTTGGAACATATTTAGATCGCATCCCGTTAGAAATAGAAATTGAATTATCGCTTGATGGGGTAGACTGGGATAAGGTAGCGGTAATCCACGGTACAACCTCTGAATTATCTTCTGATTCATTGACTAACTACGGTTCTGATTGGTTAACTTCGATACCAATGGGAGAGGCAAATAATTGGTCGCTTATCAACACAAATATTTCCCAACCGTTATCTCAGTACGATTTCTCGCTTCAAGAAGCTTTTTTAGCAGAAGAAAATGCTCTTTTAAAAACGGCGGGGTTTGCCGATTGTGAACAATGGCTTCTTCAGCGACATTATCCTGAATACGTCGAACCGGAACACAAACCTGAATCCATTATTCCATTACCCACTTTCCCAACATTAGATGAAGTCAAACAAGGATTCGACGTTTGCTTGGACTTTCCTTGGGAAAAAACATCGTCGGAAAGTGCGTATGCTTTTGCTCCGGGAAATTTCGGAAACGGTCCATTAGTCGAACAACGAGTTAGCGCGGCGATCCTCAATGACAAACTTTATCTCAAAATTGAGGGAAATCGTTTTTTATCTAACGATCGCGCGGTTATTTCTTGCGAGAATCTCCCAACTCGTGGAATCGTTTTTGTCAACAAAAATCGGGTTTATTGGCGCCAAATCGACGCTCTTGACGAACGTATGCCGGGTAGCGTAGTTGAACTTCATGGGCTGAACAACGAGGAGTTAGGACTCAGTATTTTCGAAATTCCTTTGACCTTTTTACCGGAATATAACAAACGAGGAATATACGTTTCCGTATGCCTTGGCTGTCGAAATACAGCCGCCGGAGGTCGACCGCTTCACTTTAAGAAGGCCAATTTCTCCGCCAAGTTACAATATGCAAATCAAGGAACTGATTTTTCCCTAAACCTTAACTCATTTGACGACAAAAACGTATCGTTAAGTTCGAATTTCCAAGACTTTACCCTCCGTGAACACGATTCATGTAAATTTTTATTAAAAGGCGTCTATGGTCTAGTAGGTCCAGAATTAGTTCTGGAAATAAGAGATGAAAATAACGAATCCTATCGTCTGACAGGATTCCGTTACGATCCTTGCCACCGCCCTCTATGTCAACTGAAAGATTATCTTGAAAGATTGCAGAGTGACGCTAACGAACAACTTGACGAACTTGATTTTATTAAAGGCAGTTTAATACCGGGAGCAGTAAATCGACGTTACGTTGACGTCGAGGCTTTATCAAGCAAATTAAATTTACCGGAAGAGCGTGAAAGTTTAGTTCAATTTTTTGACGATCTTTCAGTTTCGGAATCCGATTCAACTTCATTACTCTCCATAAAAAATCAAGCGATAGAACTTTGGGCACAGTATCGTAACTTATTAGAAGATCAAAAACAGGCGTCGCAAGAAAACAAAATTCAATATCATTTGAGGGAACGAATTTTATTTTGGAATATCCGCCAACTAAAACGTGAATTATTTCTTTCTAACGAAGAATTAAAATCTCTCACAAAGATTTTAGCCAATAAACGCCACCCGTTTTGGCCCTCTCATAATTACAGCGATCTTTTCGACTCCACCTGGAATCCCGGCGGAGCAGTCGTACTAATTAATATTCCATGGGAAAACGGTAGACTGACTCCCGAAAAATCTACGACACGCGAGCTAGTCAAAGGCGGCAAGGGAATCATCAGAAATCCTTCTATAAGTTATGATTCGACTAAATTATTCTATTCTTATAGATCTTCTCTCGAAGACTACTTTCGGATTTTTGAATTAGATTTGCAAACCAATACCACACGACGAATTAGCGCAGACGGTCCTTTTCATGATTTCTGGCCGATCGAATTGCCCGACGGAGATCTAGTATTCGTTTCCACACGCTGTAAAAAGAAATTTATTTGTTGGCGTCCTCAAGCGTTTGTTCTATTTCGCATGGACAAAAACGGTGAAAATATAAAGGAACTTTCATTTGCAAACTTAACTGAATTTGCTCCCTCTATTGAGTCTGACGGACGCATTATCTGGACCCGCTCAGAATATGTGGACAAAGGGGCTGATTACGGGCACACACTATGGACGATACGTCCGGATGGAACATCGCCTGAATTAGTATTTGGTAATACGATCAATCTACCACAAGGATATGCTAACGGACGCCGAATACCAGAATCAAACGAGATATGTTGTACAATGATATCTCACTTTGGTGATTTGAATGGTCCAATCGCAATTCTGGATACATCTAAAGGCCCCCACGAACCTTCGTCAATTCGTTCAATCACGCCTGAAATTCCATGGCCTGGTTTTTGGGCGCGTACCGAAACTTTCCGAGAACCTTTTCCTATTACTCACGACGTGATCCTTGTATCTTATGCTGCGTTAGATCGTTTCGGAGTCTATTTAATCGATAGGTTCGGAAACCGTGAATTGTTAACAATAGACGATTCTATCGACACAGTATGTCCTCAACCTTTCATTGTAAAAGACGTTCCACCGATCATAAATACTCAAACCAATGACGCAATGGCTCGACAGGGACTCGGTAGATTTTCTATCACTAACGTTTATAAGGGGTTGGAAGATAAAGTTGCACCTGGCGTCGCCAAGTATCTTCGAATTTGTCAGGAAATGCCAACTCCGTTAGCCCAATTAGAAAACGGAACTTATCAAACTGACCATGAACCGTTCATGGAATATTACGCTTCTCCTGTCGACGTTTTACAAGGCGCCTTTGGATGGACTTCATATGTTGCAAAGGGGGTATTGGGAACTGTCAAGATTGAAAACGACGGTAGCGCCGACTTCATTGCTCCTTCTGGGAAAGTCTTATTTTTTGAATTACTAGACGAGAATTTTAACGAAATCCAACGCATGCGTTCTGTCGTTCAATTACAACCGGGAGAACAAAGATCGTGTATTGGTTGTCATGAGAATCGACTTAACACCCCGGATGGCGGTTTAACAATTGCAGCAAAGCATGAGCCTCAAACCTTAATCGCGCCTCCTTGGGGGGAGGGACCGTTTTGGTATGAAAAAACCGTACAACCGGTTCTTGATGCTCATTGCGTCCAATGTCATACTCAAGAGACTGCTTCAATTGAGCCCAAACAATTGGATCTCACCTCGGTTCGCGATCAGAATAAAATTCCCAGTTCGTACCGTTCATTGGTTCAAAGCGGCGACGTTCACTATTTTGACTATACTTGGGGAGGGGGAAAGACTACCAAAGCTGAACCATATTCTTTCGGAACATCACAGAGTAAAATCTGGACCGTACTGAACGATTCACATCATCGCGACCTTCATTTAAACGAAGATGAACTTCATGCGTTAAAATGTTGGATAGATTTAAATTTACCTTTATGGGGTGATTATCAAAAACGAAGCGATCGGCAATGATTGACTTCGTCAAAACATAATTACCTCGTTTTGATATTTCTATTACTAGTAACACCTTAGACCTAACCTTTGGAGGAATCCATGAGAGTTGCTCAACGTTGGATATTAAAAGACGCTTCCATGCGTGAGGAATACATTAAACGCCATCGCGAAATTTGGCCTGAAATGAAGGAATTACTTAAGAAAGCGGGATACCGAAATTACTCCATTTGGCTCTCCGGTACCGATATTTTTGCTTACTATGAGGTCGACGACACAGATCGTCTTATTAAAACCCTTGAGGCAAGTGAAGTTCGCTCGCGTTGGGAAGACTATATGCGTCCTTTGATCTATCTTGGAGAAAACGATATCCCCGAGTCTCTTGAAGAAGCCTTTTGGTTAGAATGAACGCATACTCTACTCGAAGATAAAATGTTTGTAATAGACAAGAGGCTGAACGTTCGCAACAATTTGTCAGCTTCTTGTTTTAACTGACACCTTACGCGAGCAAGATGCGTTCAACCTGAGCTTTCTAGTCAAAAACAACTATTGACGTTCTAGTTTGCAGGGATAGAATGCAAGTAAAAGCGTTAATTTATGCAGATTCCTAAGAAAACTCTTAGGTAACACCGAATGTTTAACAGGTTTATCATATGCTTGATGTTCAATTGTTTAATGCCGTAACATACGACAAGGAAATGAAGTTCTTCGAAAAAATGGAACTTTGTTTTGATAAATACCTTAAATCTAGACGTAACGCCTTCACTCTTGTTGAGTTGTTAGTTGTAATTGCAATTATTGGCGTTCTTATTGGACTTTTGCTTCCGGCTGTTCAAGCGGCTCGGGAATCCGCGAGACGTATGTCTTGTTTAAACAATTTGAAACAAGTTGGTATTGCGTTACACAATATTCACGATGTTAAGGGCGAACTACCGGCAGGGTGTGTAAGCGAAGTCTTAGGCGTTCCCGGTTACATGGGTGGATATTATAGTGGACGAATTTTTCTCCTTCCTTACGTTGAGCAAGGAGCGCGTTACGACGCTTTCATGAACGACATGCAGCGTAAAGACGTAACCGGTTTTACCGACGTTATTACTAATGGAGAACCTTGGAATGATGGGGCGATATCGACCTTAACGTGTCCTTCCGATCCCAACAGAACGGGTAAGCCTTCCACTTGGAAAGTTGCCTCTCGACTCAATTTTTCATTTTGTGCAGGTGACGCAGCAATTCCGGATGCTTCCGGTAAAATTGAGTCGACCGACCTAAGAGGTTTGTTTAGGCCGCTGAAAGCGAAGCGTTTAGCTGATTGCATCGACGGAACTAGCAACACGTTAGCGGGCGGTGAAAGCGCTATTGCTTCCGGAGCTAACGACGAACGAGTAAAAGGAGGAGTAGTGGAGATCTCCTCTATGGGAGTTAACGGCTCGATCAAGCCAAGTGAATGTGTCGCCCAAGGACGTTCCACAAGCAATCCCACTTTGCTATCGTCTACTACGCCGTATGCGAGAAACAATTTCTTTTACGACGGCGTATTTGCTCAATCTCTCTTTATTGCCAATGTTCCGCCTAATTCGCCTCTTTGCTCCTATAGAGGGTCCATTTGCGGCGGTTCCTCTAGCTTCCATCCGGGTGGAGCCAATGTTGTTTTGGCAGACGGTTCTTGCCGTTTTGTGGCAGAAACGATCGATTGTGGTAATTTATCCGAAATTGAAGTAGTTTCAGGTAAAAGTCCATATGGCGTATGGGGAGCGTTGGCAACTCCGGCTAGCGGCGAAACGCTTTCTCTTTGACTTTACCATCTAAAAATAGTTTGCCACGGGATTCAATAGCGTTCCCGTGGCTGCAGAAAACTTTTACTATTACTGAACGGAAAAATCCATGAACGGCGTAAGAAAATTGCTTGCCAAGTTATTCTTTTGGATCAAGTGTGCGCGTTATCAAAGCTTTGCCCAGAGTTTTCTTCCTGCCGTTTTGGCTTTTACAGTGATCGTAACCAAGAAAGAGTATTCGCTACACTCCTTGGATGTGTTGTTGGGAGTTTTTGCGCTTGTAGGCGTAATACTTGCACACTCTAGCGCCAATCTTTTTGACGATTTCTTTGACTATACCTCACAGGCAGTTAAAAAACGTCGCGAAATGGTTGACGGCGGAATTCGTGCAAGATCGTTAAAATGTTCCTATCTGGATATGGGATTAACTTCCGTTAAACATTTACTCTACGTTGCTATTGCATTTGGCTTAGTTGCCACAAGCCTCGGTGGAGTTATCCTTTATTACCGTGGACTTCCAATCGTCATCTGTTTTTTAATTGGCGTGGTACTTGCCTTCTTCTATTCCGCTCCACCGTTTAAGTTTAGCTACCATGGACTTGGAGAGATAATTGTCGGACTTTTGTTTGGTCCCGTTGTCATGAGCGGCATATCATATTCAGTTTGCGGAAAACTTGATCCTAGCGTCATATTCCTTTCAATACCAATGGGTATTTTAGCGGCAAATATACTCTACGTCCATTCGATTTTAGATTTAGAACCCGACAAACGAGCGGGAAAGTACACACTTGCCGCTTTGATTGGTTCGCAAAAAAGCGCGGTTCGATTTGGTGGACTTCTACTACTGGCCTGCTATGCTGTCGTAATTATTGGCGTCTTACTGAAATATTTGAATGTTACAACGTTACTCGTTCTGTGTTCGGCGCCTCTTGCGTTTGAATTGTATAGAGTAATGAACCTATACTTGAAAGATCCCGGTAAAAAGATTCAACGCAAGTTTTATCACGGTCCAATGGAATGTTGGGACATGATTAATAAAGCCGGTATTGATTGGTTTATGTTCCGTTGGTACCTAGCTAGAAACCTACTCACTATATTTGCTATTTGCTTATTCATCTCCATTGGAGTTGATTGTTTCTTGCATTCGCTCTCACCCTGTTGATTTAAAAAGTTAAACGACCGAGTTATTCCCAAGTTACGTTTTTAAATTTTTCAGCGCGCAGAAATTAATGGATAGTAAGTTAAGTATAGAAGTTAAAGAAAAGCTTGAGTTATTGTTTGACTGGCTTTCAACTCACGATTGCGTTCTGGCTTTTTCAGGAGGAGTTGACAGTACGACGCTTGCTAAGGCGCTCGTACTATCTCATTCTCAAAGGGCAAAGAGTATAGAAACTCTCCCGCCTTGGGGTTTTTTAGCCGAAAGTCCATCATCCACAGAATTAGAAAAATCCACAGCGAGAAAACTTGCCACAGAAATCGGGTTGAAACTAGAAGTAATTCAATCTGATGAATTTTCAGACGAACGCTTTATCGAAAATTCACCATTAAGGTGTTATTGGTGCAAGAAACTCAGGTTCTCTTGTATTCGAAATCTTGCTAACGAAAAGTTTAGTAAGATTATTGGCAAAGACGTTATAATTATTGATGGAACAAATGCGGATGACGCAGGGGATTATCGTCCCGGTTCCCAAGCCGCCCGTGAGGTCGGGGTAAAAAGTCCTTTTGCCGAAATAGGGTTCACCAAAGCTCAAATCAGAGAACTTGCAAGGTACTGGGGGCTTTCAGTTGCAGAAAAACCTTCCAATCCATGTCTTGCAACCCGTGTTGCATATAATTTAACCTTAAATAACGACTTGTTGAGGCAAATTGAAAACGCCGAGATCATAATTAGAGAAGTTCTTCAAGTAGATACTTGCCGTGCGCGTGTAGACGTTCCCGGCGTCGTAAGAATTGAAGTTAAGGAGGATTCAATATCCCAGGTTCTTTCGTACGAAACTCGAAAAAAGCTCGTTGATTCTCTTAGAGAACTTGGATTTAATTTTGTAACACTTGATTTAGAAGGTTTTTTCTCAGGTAAAAATAATAGAATTCTTAAATCCTAGTTTATCGAGTAAAGAACTGTAAACAGATAAGAGCCCAAGTCATTATTGGCGACTTGGGCTCTTATCTGTAAATTAATCTCGCGTAAAAGTTATTTTGGAACCTTCAATAATCGTCTTAGCGCCAATTTGCTTCGCAATGATACCGGCAATTTCCTTAACGTCTGAATGATTAAATTTGCATGACACTCGTGTATCCAATGAAATCCCAAGTTCTTCCATTGAAGGATCGAGTACACAACGAATTTTCGACGAGTTTTTCAAATAATCAAACAGCGAACTCAACGATTGATTAGAGACCGAACCGGAAACTTCTACGTGAGTTCTCGTACTCTTATTCGAATTCGGAACCCTTTCTGACTTTGGGGAATTCCCGATATCTAATGCGATATCCATCTGTTCGCTCCATGCTTTTCGTCTTATGGTCGAATACTCGTATTCGATTTGTGCAAGATCGCTAAAAGCTCCAATGACAGAAATGACTGTTTCACCTTCTTCCATCTTTTCAGAGAAAACACAGTTTGGATATCGACTTTGCTCGATCTGGACGCCGTATACACGCGTGTATGAACGAGACACTGTTTGTTCTCTATTTAATGAACAGGGTTTAATAGAAGCAGATTCCGAATCATAACGATAATCGACATTGAACCCTAATCCCATCATTGTTAGTAAATCGCCAACAATTACATTCTGAAAAGAATTCGCAAGCCACAAGTCAAAAGGCGTTTTATCAAAACCTGAAAACTTCAATTTCGCCCGTTTTCCTAAGGCTTCAAAAATTTCGCGTGGTTGAGTTAAATTATCTATGTCAAAATTGATTTTTGAGTTCAATTTTTCTGCTATGATACGTGGAGCTTGTTTTTGCATTTGACCACGTTTAACAGCAAACAACAACAAAGCCTCGCCTGCTGCGTCATGAGGTCCAATGTATAATACTTCATTATCAACAATGCAGAAACTCAAATCAACATCAGTCAGTAGTTTGTCAAGAGCAGAAACAAACGGTTCTTCAATGAAGGTTCCTGACAAGTTAGTAGTAGGATCGACCCTGCGATCAATAAAAAACGAAAACTCATAGATTTCAGAATAATTTTCTAGAAAACTAATCAGTTCAACATTATGTAATTCCATTGACGCCGGACCTAAGAAATTCATACCGTTTTTTACTCCTATTTTTTTCTTAGATTCAGCCGAATAAACCTGATTTGTTGTTAAAGCGTCTGAGAACCACCCCAAAAAATGATTATCGGAATGGCATAATACGGCAAGGGAAGTAACAAGCCCAAAGGTTATTGTCAAAGTTCGATTAAAAGACAACATGTACACCACCACGCAATCGTCTAAATTGATTATGTATTCTTAAGCCAATCAAACTATTGCCCCCTGACGGTAACTCCGGGCCAATCATCCGTTCTAAAAGGCGAAGCTGGAAAACCTTCACTGTTTCCAAGATTACAAACAGGATTGTCCGCCCAAGCGTACCGTACGGCAACAGGCGTCGGAACGTTAGGGGAAGAAACAACAACCTGATCCCCCTCAATACTGGCGTTAGCCCAATAAAACTTTCTATCTTCTCCGGCAATAGAAAAACCCAATAACTCAGAATCGTCACACTGTGAATTAGATACCGCACAAAGGCCTTTTTCAGCATTGTCAAAAGTCAAATAAACTTTTGAACCTTTTATCTCACTGGTTCGGCATTCGGGACCGCGCCAAGAAATTTCCTGATTATATGTTTGTGACAAAGCAAGAGAAGCAAGCCGATTTGCAACAGTCTCTTTATTTTGAGGTTGAAGATTATTTGCATCTCCAATATCAATAGTAACGACTTCTTCAACATTGGGCATAGAACAGGCTGTTTTATGTTGCGCTTCCCGTAATTCAGCCCAGGCGCTTGAACTAGGTTGTTCCTTAATTCTCATAAAATTAGGCAACTGAACAAAATAAAAAGGTAGTTCAACTTGTTGAAAACGGTCGCGCCAATTCCTTATCATCGCGGGAAACAACATGCTGTATTGATGAGCGCGATTCGTATTCGATTCTCCTTGATACCAAATAGCGCCCTTAATTGTCAAGGGAACGATCGGCGCTAACATGCCGTTAAAAAGCCAACCGGTCCTTTGACAAACAGCAATTTTAGCGTCTCGTTCCGGAAGCGTTAGAACATTAAGATTTTGAATATCTTGAATAGCTCTTCTTTCAGTCCAAGCTTCACAAGTTGAACCATTAGAAGCCATGACGACCAAGCCAATGGGCGTTTTAAGCGATTCATGTAAATTTCGACCGAAGAAATAAGCAATTGCAGAGAGTTCTTGCGCAGTAACAGGCGTACATTTTTGCCATTTAGCTTCAAAGTCGTCAACAGGCGCCTCCATTCCCTGTTCAGGTACCGTTAAAAATCGAATTCTTGGATAATTAGCAGCGGAAAGTTCAGTCCGAGCGTTGTCGATCTTTTTTAATGGAACAGCCATATTGGATTGACCGACGCAAAGCCAGACGTCTCCAAAATAAACGTCTTTCAAAACAACAGTATTTGTTCCGGAAATCTTTATAATAAAGGGGCCTCCGGCTTCATGGGGAGATAATTTAATATTCCATTTTCCCTGGGAATCTGCTTGCGTATCGTACTTTTGCCCCCCAATTTCGAGCGTAACCCTCTCATGCCTAGCCGCTTTCCCCCAAATAGCGACACTTTGCTCACGCTGTAGAACCATTCCATTTCCAAATACATGTGGAAGCGATATCATAGCATAGCAAGGTAGTACTAGACTCGTATAAATAATTAACAAGGGAGCCAAGAGCAAGAGAGTTTTTCTTACTCGTCTAAGTAGTAAGCTAAGCATGGTCTACATCTCGAATAAAACGAAGTATATGCGAATATCCCTATAAAAATATCGCAAAACAAAAATCGCCGTCTAAACATTTAGACGATTAGACGACGAAAAGTTTTAATTTACTGAAGAAATGTCTATCTTCAGTCACAGAGATTAAGTATTTCTACGATCTTTGCCCCGTCAATATTAGCACGATCGCCGAATTTCACCCCGCGCGAATCAATCAAACTCGCCACGTTTTGAACGACTTCGTCCGTGACGCCATACGCTTCTCGCGTTGCTTCAATCCCAAGCGACTTAAAGAAGTTCCTGGTAGCGTTGATAGTCTCGTCTAACGCCTTATCGAAATCAGGCTCAGTGATTCCAAAGACTCGCCTACCGAGCTGAACGATCTTTTCTCCTTTTTCCTTACGTTGAGAACGCCAAACGCCAGGAAGAACAAGAGCAAGAGACCTTCCGTGATCGACGCCGGTTTGCGCAGTAAGTTCATGCCCAATATTATGAGTCGCCCAACATTGAATCGTACCGACGTTCAGCCAACCATTCAGCGCTTGCGTAGCCATCCAAAAGATGTTGGCACGAGTATCATAATCGTCCGGATTCGCAAAAACTTTTGGAGCTTCATCAACAAGCGCGAGTAAAACGGCTTCTGATTGCCGATCTTGAAGAGGGGCATTAAACGGATGAGTCACATATTGTTCAACGACGTGAACAAAAGTATCCGCGATTCCATTGGCAATTTGTCGTAAGGGTAGGGAAAATGTAACGCAAGGATCGATAATAGAAAATTGCGGAAACACAGCGGGAGCGCCAAAGGCTAACTTTTCCGTTGTTTCCTTTTTAGAAATCACAGCCAAACAATTCATTTCAGAACCGGTGGCGGGCAAGGTTATAACGTCGCCAATAGGTAATGCAGTTTTAACAGGCGCGCCTTTTTCTAGAATATCCCAAGGATCTTCGCCTTCATATTTAGCGGCTGCCGCAATAAACTTCGTACCATCAAGTGTAGAACCTCCTCCAACAGCAAGTAAAAAAGTAACATTTTCTTCCTTGACTAGTTTGACCGCTTTCATCAGAGTTGAATACTGCGGGTTAGGTTCTATTCCGCCAAACTCTAAAACCTCAAAATCTTTTAACGCCTTTTTAACTTCGTCATACACGCCATTCTTTTTGATCGAACCACCCCCGTAAGTCATTAAGACTTTCGCGTTTTGAGGAATGAGTTCGCTCAATTTTGCAATTTGCCCTTTACCAAAGACGATTCTCACAGGATTACAATACTCAAAATTATTCATATTACTTCCCTTACTACTCGTTTCTGACAACTATTAACGTATAAAAATAAAACGTCGTCACAACTCTTATTGGGCGCTATGACGACGTTTCTACTTGAACGTTTAATTTCTTTCGCTTATTCGATTTCATACGAACAAGCTAGAGAAAAATCACCAACCAAGTTTCTTAAGGTTTTCCAGGCATTCGCGAGCGGAATCACAGGAAGTCTTCTTCCACTGTTCTTGTTCGACAATGAAGAATTCCGTACCGGCCTTTTCGTGAGCAACTTCAAGAACGGCATTCCAATCGACTTGGTCGTCAGAATCGGCAACGACGCAACCGTGGACGTCGCCATTCGACTTAACATGCAAAACCTTACCGCGACCGGGAAGAGCGGCGAGGGTTTCAACAGCAGTCAACTTAGCGCCATTACGGTGGGCATTATTGCACCAACCAACATCAACTTGGGCAACAACGCGAGGATCGCAGTTGTTGAAGAAGGTAACCCAAGCGGAATCTTCCGTACCATTGATATTAAGGAAGTCGCCGGTATGACCATGGAAACCAACGAACATACCCAATTTAGCGGCTTCTTCAGCGCAAGCGCTCATTTCTTCGGCACACTTCTTGTTGGATTCGTGACTTTCACGAATACGACCTTCGAGACCGCCGGGAACGATGAGATACTTGAAACCAACTTCCGCGGCAAAATCAGCGCTCTTCTTGAGCTCATCGCCTTGGATTTGGCCCATGCCGATATGGGTACTCGTAGCCTTGAGCCCAACGTCGTCAAGCATTTTCTTCATTTCTTTGGCGCTGAAACCGTGGTAACCGGCAAATTCGACGCATTCATACCCCATCTCGGCAACTTCCTTGATGTACTTCGGGAAGGTGTCGTGATTAATGACGTCGCGCAAAGAATAGAGTTCAAGCCCGATCGGGATACGTTTTTCGTACTTTTTATATTCAGCGATGGCGGAAGCGCTAAAAGGGCTGACCGAAGCAACAGCAGCCGCATAGAGACTGGTTTGAAGGAAAGAACGACGATTCATCATAATGATATAGCCTTTCAAATTGCAATTTACCTGAAGCATAGGGGAGGAAATTTCTCTTTTAACACGCCTGCAGACGCTTTCCGGATAATATTCTAGTCCTCCTCCGCACCACAATTATAGTTCGAGACCAATGATTGTACAACTACAAAATCTAGAAGTATTCGAATATTTTTGCGAAAAAATTCTTGATATGTCGATTTATCTAAGCATTCTGTTCATCGAACACAGTCATTCTCAACACTCAATTTCAGACTTGTCCGCGATTGCAGAGCGCAGATGTTGCAAGGCGCCGGTTCTTACATCGGAAATTTTACTTTGCTCCCCAATATAAACAGCTACACTTCTAGCCAGAGATTGGGGGATTTAGGGTTTTGTGAGTTCCATTCCAAGTCCAATCCCCAATGACCACGTTATCCAAAAACATTCGCTTCCTCAGTGAAGAAATCAAGCGAGAAGAATGGATAGTAAGTTCATTCTAGGAATCTGGTCTTCATTTACCGAGAAAGAAGGGGGGTAGGAGGAAGACAATCGTTTGTCTTTACTCTACTTCCCATAGTAACTCTTTCTCAATAATTTATTGACTTCTAAGTGTTTTTCCATTGGAAAATCTTCGTTACCGTTCAAATGTTTCAAATTTCAAAGAAACTCGTATATAAACGACGGATTCGAAATATTAAGTTAAGGGAATTGGAAATTCACTTAACAAAACAAATTTACACCTCTTGCGAGACCTCTACGCCTAAAAACAATACCCCAAACCGCAGTCCAACAAGATATACCTCAAGACAGTAATAATGGAATGAACGCATACAGGTATTTCTTTATTGAATGTAACGAGAACGACTTGACAATACCCCAATCACCTAAAGAGCTTGATTCTTTCTCCTCTACCACTTTGTAAACGTTTACAAATCTTCATAATCAAAACTCCCCCCTTATTCTCACAAGCTAGATATTCCCTAAACCATTTCAAGACCGACTCCAACATACTATATGTCTTACAAACATACTCACAAACCCTCAGATTATTTTCCTTAATTATTCTAGTAGGCTTTAAAAGAATCTGAAAAATATGAAAGACGTAGAGAAAAAGCAATACCGAACTTAGAACTCAAAGAGCTTTTTGATATCTTACTCTTGTGGAACTACAAAAATTTTTCTTGGACATTTGTCAAATCGGCAAGTGTCGAGTAAAATATCGAGATAGTGATAAAAGGAAATCTTCCCACGGTCTATTTGACCTTAGGAATTTCCACGACAACAGAAGGGATTATTCGATAAAGCTACATTCCGCTTCTTCGGGAGGAAATGATGACGATCCGAGTGATTTGTAAACATTGCGGTAGTAAGATCGACGCTAAGGACGAATTGCGTGGTCAAACAAGGCGTTGTCCCAAATGTCGTAACCCGATCTTGATCGTTCCAGCTGAACCGACAACGTCGGACGTTCAGCGAGTTGAGATTCAATCCTCTACGTCTCCTTCAATCGTCGTCAATGAACCGCAACTCAAGATTAAAAGACTTCGACCGGATAATCTTTACGTAATTCTCGGTTCAGACCGTGAAATCGCGTACTGGAAGAGCGCCGAAGGTTGGTTTGTGAATGTCGGCAATGGGTTTGAAGCCGTAAAACGTGCGCCGGATAAACTCCCCGACGTCGGTACATTTGTTCTCGCCGAGGGCTATGTTGCCCAAACAGACAATGGGAGACGTCTGAAAGGCATACGTTTTAAGCAACTCTCTGGTCGCGGTGTTTTAAAATGCTTGGCTTACGGAGACGCTGCCGAAATCTTAGACAAAGCCAAAGATCCGGCAATTCCCACCGGATCTCAAAAGAGGTTCTTACTCCAACATATTCGTAATCACTATTTTTTTGAATTCACTGACGACGCGCCCGAGATTACTGAATACCTGACCGGTTTCGATTCCCATTCGCATGAAGTAGGAACTTTTGTCGACGATTGAATTCCAAGTACCTAAACAAGCACGTTTTGGTTTAATATTTATCACCTTACAATTTTTACGCTTTCAAATGAATATGCGCAACTTTTTGAACAGATTATTTAGCGTCTTTTTGGCGCTTGCATGCATAGGCGTTGTTGCTGACGCCCAGGAAACTCGTTTAACTAATGCGGATGACGTCGCGTTTCTTACCGAAGGTGTAAGCGTATTACCGCAAAGCGGAATTCCCGGCCCCGTGATTGCTCTAAATAGTAACGCTTTTCCGGTTGTCGTTGGTCAATATGAAAAAGACGTTAATCAGGCAGTCATAATGGCGGCGTCCGTTCAAAAAGGGCGCGTCGTAGCCTTTGGACACCCCGGATACTGCCAAGTCCAAACGATTAGTTCGTCTTCCGACGCTACGACTTTCTTTAATAACGTTATCTACTGGTGTTCTAATAATCAGAAAAAGAATGCCAAAACGGCGGCTTCAATTCGTGTTGCCGTATGGAAAGACGCGCAAACGGCAAATTTTCTAAAACAACAAGGCTTTAATGCAGTATCAGTCGATTCGATACCCCAAAAATTTGACGTTCTTATTGCCGACGCAGTTGCACTCAGCGACAGCGATTACGACGCGTTATTTAAAAATGTATATAACGGGGCAGGATTTATTACTAGCGGTCTGGGATGGGGCTGGAGCCAGCTATCTCCTGGGAAAAGTCTCGTAACAGACCATGCCGGTAATAAGAACTTCAAAAAATTCAATGTTCCGATCCAATGGACTCACGGAACACTTGACGCTACCGCCAAGCAAGGCTACAAAGTTGATTCTTCACAAGGATCCGACGTTTATTCCACGTTTATTAACCCCTACGAGGTCATTGAATTTTTACAAAAATTAGACCTCGAAAAGCCTAGCGTTCTCATTGAAACCTTAAATCTAAACCAACGTCGTCAGTTATCGTCGACTCTCACGTTGAGTTATCGTTACTTGGGCAAAACGCAACAAAGCGTTTGCGACGCCATCGTCGCAAAGTTGTCTGAAACAGTTGTTCCTACGATCCAAGCGCCGGTAAAAGTTGAAGATGTTCTGAATCGTCTCGTTATCGCGATTCAAACTGAACGTTACATTCACGAACAATCGATAGGGGAACTTGACTCCAATACAGTCCCGGCTTTAGCGGCCGGAAACGACTTCCCAGGACCTGTGCCAAGTGACGCCAAACGTCTCAATGCGGTCAAGGTCCCTGTTAAAACAGCAGTACCTGCTTGGGCGTCCACCGGTCTCTATGCCGCCCCCGGCGAGGTCGTTACCGTCCGTGTTTCCCCCGAACTATTCGCCAAATTCCCTAAGCAATTTAAAGTCAGAATTGGCGTACACACCGATACCATCTGGCATTTTAACGACTGGGTCCGTTATCCTGAAATCTCTCTTGAAAAACCGATCATTTCTCCTGAAACCAAAATCGCCAATCCTTTTGGCGGTCTCGTCTATATCGACGTTCCTCAGGATATCGCCGCCACAGGTCTTGGCGTGGTCGATTTTGAAATTTCCGGAGCCGTTTCCGCGCCCTATTTTATCAAAGACGTTACAAGCTTAGACAACTGGAAAACGATTAGAAATAATCCCGCGCCTTGGGCTGAACTTCAAGGCGAAGATATTATCGTTACCGTGCCGTCGGAGACGATTCGTCAATTGGACGATCCGCAAGCGCTCATGGAAACCTGGGACCAGATCATACGCTTGGAAGCGGAATTAGCCTCCGGCCCATTCTATCGCGAAAGACCAGAAAGAATAACGTGCGACCGCGAGATTTCCGCAGGTTATATGCATAACGGTTACCCAGTGATGGCGCATCTTGACGTTGAACGTGTCATGGTCGACGATCAACGCTTACGTTCGCAAGGAGATTGGGGATTCTTCCATGAATTTGGACACAACCATCAGTCTCGATACTGGACGTTCGAAGGATCCGGTGAAGTTACAGTTAACTACTTTACTTTGTACATCATGAATAAACTTTGTGGTTTGGACCCCGGGCAAGCACGTCGCGATCTTACGAAAGAAAATCGTATGAAGTTGTTGACTAAGTACTTTGCCAATGGTTCTGACTTTGAGGAATGGAAAAAGGAACCATTCCTTGCGTTAAACATGACGGTTCAATTACTTCAAGACTTTGGTTGGGAACCGATGATTCGGACGATTTCCGAGTATAAAAAAGCCCCGCAAGAAGAATTACCCAATACCGATCAACAAAAACGCGATCAATGGATGATTCGTCTCTCTCACAATACCGGAAAAAATCTTGGTCCGTTCTTTGAGAAATGGGGAGTTCCCACCACTCAAGAAGCGCGTGACTCGATCAAAGATCTACCGATATGGTTGCCTGAAGAATTTGACGAAATCCAATAAATCGTAGTCACATCTAATATAATCTTTCTAAGAAAAGAGGCGGCGTACACAACGTTGCCTCTTTGTTTTTTCAGCGCTTGCATTTACCTACTTAAAATTATTAAAAAGATTCGTATAATAGAGAGGAGATTGATTAATGCTCAAAGACGTTATTATTCCCTCAAAGTTGTTCAAACAGCTCGAAAAGAAGAAATCTTACCGAGCGATTTTATAGTTACGGTTTCGCGTGTGGTTTTGATGAAATACGCTATAGGAATAGACTTAGGAACGACCAATACCGAGTTGGCTTATTGTCTGTTAGACGACGCAGACGCCAAACCGCAATCACTACCGATTCCTCAATTTGTGGCAACCTCCACCGTTGAATCCCGAACTCAGCTTCCTTCGTTTTTATACATTGGACTGGAGGAAGAACGTTCGTTAGCAGAATGGAAACTTCCTTGGGATTCAATTGCTAGCGAGCTAGAAACCTCCGAAGAACAAGATAGCGCAGACGTCAAATCTACGTTTAACTCGACCAAAAAGCCGGGGTTTTTTAAGCGATTGTTCAAAGGACGTGATGGAGACGGCGCTCGTAAAAGTCCTGTAGGAACCACAAATCCCAATGCATTATATCTATCCGGGCAGATTGCGTATCTTCGAGCTTCCGAATCCCCTGAAATGGTTGTAGCGTCGGCAAAGTCCTGGTTAACCAACTCCAAAGTCGATCGACACGCCCCCATCTTACCTTGGAACGTTCCAAAATCTATCGGTAAAGTATCGCCGGTTGAAGCTTCGCGAGTATATCTTACCCACCTCGTTTCCGCGTGGAACAACGCATTCCCTGACTCGCCGATCTTTGAACAACAGGTGGTTATAACGGTACCCGCCTCGTTTGACGAAAGCGCTCGCGAATTAACGTATGAAGCTGCTATCGCCGCCGGGTTTAACCCGGAAACCCTACTCTTCCTGGAAGAGCCGCAAGCCGCGCTATACTCATGGTTGGCGCAAAAAGGAGATGATTGGCGTAAGGAATTAAAGGTCGACGACGTCATTTTCGTTTGTGACGTAGGCGGCGGTACAACCGATCTCTCGTTAATACGTGTCGAAGCCGAAGACGGTAACTTAATATTAAACCGTTTAGCAGTTGGTAAGAGATTGTTATTGGGCGGCGATAATATTGATTTGGCGCTTGCTTATCGCGCCACTGAATTCTTTGCGCAACAAGGGAAGAAACTTGATCCTTGGCAGTCCGGATCTTTACAATTCCAATGTAGAAACGCTAAAGAGCGTCTTTTAGTCTCTCAGTCCGGCTACGCAGACGATAACTATCGAATCACAGTTTTAGGTCGTTCAAGTCAATTGATCGGCGACTCGATTTCGATCGACTTTCCAAAACAAGACGCAATTTCCATCGTATTAAACGGATTCTTTCCTCAATGTTCCTTGGCAGACGCCCCCCAGGTTCCCCGAGGAATTGGCGTTCGGGAAATTGGTCTACCTTACGAGTCCGATCCGGCGATTACTCGTCACATAGCGAAATTTTTGTACAATTGTGTAGACGAGACGGGAGCTAAAATCTACCCAACTTGCTTTATCCTAAACGGCGGGGTCTTTAAATCTGAGTTACTAGTAAACAGGTTACGAGAGCAGCTGTCAGAATGGTTCCCCGAGAAAGCGCCAAGAAATATTCATCCTAACGCCGATTTAGATCATGCTGTGTCCCACGGAGCGGCATACTATGCTGTATTGAAAAATAGAGGGGGCGTGAGGATTCGTGCAGCTTCGGCACAATCCTATTACATTGGCGTCGAATCATCCGGACTGGCAATTCCCGGCATTTCTCGTCCCCTGAAAGCGCTATGTGTTGCTCCACAAGGCATGGAAGAAGGTTCAGAATGTTCAGTATCTGCAACTCAGTTTGAACTGGTGGTTGGAGAGCCTGTTGTTTTTAGATTTTTCTCCTGTTCCTCGCGTCCGTTTGACGAACCGGGAGCTATGTTGGATTGGTATGAAAACGACAATAACCAAGAGCTGACTGAGATTGCTCCTATTGAAACAATGTTATGGGAAGATCCAGCAGCAGAGACGAATTCCCAAACTACTAATAAGGAATCTGAACCGGAGTATGTTTCCATAAGATTTCGTTCAGTTGTTACCGAATTGGGCTTTTTGGAAATTTGGTGCGAAGAAATCTCCGGACCTCGTCGATGGAAACTGGAGTTTAGCGTCCGTGATGAATGACCTATTGTTCGAGTATCAATAGGGCTTTTTGTGTGAAGATTGTTTACTATTCACCAATGATTGTTGAGGGATTATTATGGCTAATGGATATGTAATAAATGTGACTGCTGTTGACCGTCCCGGTATCGTTGCCGGCGTTAGTTCTGCAATCAATAATTTAAATGGCAACATTGAATCGTGTAGTCAAACGGTACTGGATGGTTATTTCACGTTAATCATGACCTTTACGACTCCGGAACAATGGACTCCTGAAGAGTTAAAAGCTAAGATCATGAGCGAACCTCGTCTGGAGGACTGCTTGGCGATTTTGTTCCCGACGAGTGAGCGCGTAATCCAAGAAGAAGAAGTAAATCCCAATATCTACGTCATTACGGCTTTTGGTAAAGACTGCGAGGGAATCGTCGCTAAGTTTACGCGCTATCTTGGGGATAAAGAGATCAACATCGTCGATCTTTACGGGAAAATCACCCCTTCCGGTGAATTCTTACTTATTGGGCAGGTGGAAGTTAATCCCAACCTTGACCTACAAAACATTCAGTTCGATTTAGAAGAAATGGGTGAACGCGTCGGTTTCACGGTCCGTATTCAACACAACAACGTGTTTGTTGCCACTAACCATATTCGTTTAGATCGTTAGAGCCATATTATGAACGTAAGTAATCAGATCGACCAAGATAATCTTGCGCCCGAACATAAGGCGCAAGTCGAACGAATGCTTGCCGATAAATTCATCTGTCAACAAGTTGGAATAACATTGACAGAAGTGGAATCAGGAAAGGCCAAAGCAGAGTTAGAAGTTGGGCCGATGCATTTAAACGGCGTTGGCATCTGTCAGGGTGGGGTATTATTCTCCCTTGCTGATTACGTTTTGGCAGCAGCATCTAATTACACAGAAGACGCTGTTGTCTCTCTTGACGTTTCGATATCCTTTTGTAAAGCGGCAAACATTGGCGACAGACTGACAGCAGAAGCTGTTGAGACTTGCCGTACGCACTCAACTGCATTGGGAGACGCCGTCATTAAAAATGAAAAAGGACAGACAATAGCAATTGCTAGAGCCCGGGGATTTGTGTTACATCAACGAAAATCTTGAGCCTATTAAGATTTTTCAGGGCTTGACCATTTAGTATTGGTATAGAAAATTAGATTTGTGTTCAGTGTTCCTTCCATTATATCCATTGTTAGGAATGCTTGAAACGTAGGATAAAATCGACTTATAAAGGCGACAGCCAAAGGGAAGGACGTTATATGGATCCGCAAGTTAAACGGGCCTTGATCAGTGTTAGCGATAAATTGGGGTTAACTGAATTTGCCAAAGGGCTTGTCGCGGCAGGCGTACAGATCTTCAGTACCGGGGGAACGAAACGTCATCTCGAAACTAATGGCATTCCTGTTACCGACGTTACTGACTACACCGGTTTTCCGGAAATGATGAGCGGTCGTCTCAAGACGTTGCATCCCTTGGTTCACGGCGGTATTCTTTGCCGTCGCGATGATGAATCGGACATGAAGTCCGCTAGCGAACATGGAATCGAACCTTTCGAATTAGTCGTCGTTAATCTTTATCCTTTCGAAGCGACGATTGCGAAACCCGGCGTCACCGACGCCGAAGCGATTGAAAATATTGATATCGGCGGACCTACGATGGTTCGTGCCGCCGCCAAGAACCATAAGTTTGTTGGTATTGTTACCAACGTCAGCCAATATGCTCCGGTTCTCGAACAGATCCAACAAAATGGAGCGTTGTCATTACAATTACGCCGTAGCTTAGCTCGCGACGCTTTTGCTCACACTGCTTCTTATGACGCCGCGATTGCTCGTTACTTCGCGGAACATGACGGCGCAGGAGTCTTCCCGAACACGGTTTCTTCCGCGCTGAAATTGACCTCCGAACTGCGTTATGGCGAGAATCCGCACCAACGCGCCGCGCTCTATGTCGATCCTAAATATACCGGTCCTTCCGCTGTTTCCGCCAAACAACTCAACGGTAAGGAATTGTCATACAACAATATTCTGGACCTCGACGCCGCTCTCGGAATGGCGCGTTCGTTCGATCGTCCCGCCGTGGCTGTTTTAAAGCACAATAATCCTTGTGGCGCCGCCGTGGCCGATACCATTAGCGAAGCTGTTCGTAAAGGCATGGAAGGCGATCCGCTTAGCGCTTTCGGTTCGATTCTTGGTATCAATCGTCAAGTCGATGAAGAATCCGCTAACTATCTTGCTCAACCCGGTTTGTTTGTCGAAGCCATTATTGCTCCTTCTTTCTCGCCCAAAGCGCTTGAAATCCTGACGACGGTTCCGAAGTGGCACGCTAACGTCCGCTTGTTGGAATGTGGCGGCGATAGTCTGGCGCCCGCCACTGTTAGTTGGGCTGTTCGTAACTTGACGGGCGGGGCTTTATTACAAGACTCTGACGTTGAAAACGATCCGGAAGAGGAATGGAAGGTCGTCACCGATAAGACGCCGACCGAAGAACAAATGCGCGACCTCCGCTTTGCCTGGTCAATGGTACGCCACGTCAAATCTAACGCGATCGTACTTTGCAAGGACGAAATGTTGATCGGCGTCGGCGCCGGTCAAATGAGTCGCGTAGACTCTGTTGAAATTTCCGTGAAAAAAGCTGGGGAACGTGCTCTTGGTTCCGTTCTTGCGTCCGACGCGTTCTTCCCGTTCGACGACGGTATTCGCGCCGCTAAAGGTATTACCGCTGTTATTCAACCCGGTGGTTCCAAGCGCGATCAAGAAGTTATTGACGCCTGCAATGAGTTGGGAATCGCGATGATCTTCACCGGTCGCCGCCACTTCAAGCACTAATATTGTAGGTTTGTAAACGAGTTGCGTGTCGTGGCTCGTTTTGTGAGGTCTTCTCACAATTAGTTTAGGCTCGAGACGTAATGTCTCGAGCCCCAATTGTTTTACAGTATAGTATAAAGCCTTTCGTATTGCTAAATAAGAGTTATATCCATTAACCTCTAGATAATTAAATGCGGATTTGTGTATGAACAATGCCGAAATTGTAGAAGTTCTTGAACAAACTGCTTCCTTATTGGAGTATCGTGATAAAAATTCTTATTTTACAAACGAAATTCGTTCTATCGCTAGTATCGTTAGTAGATTAGAGATCCCTCTGGAGGTTTTTCAAAACGCGGCGACAGATCGTTCAGATCGACAAGAACTTGACAGAATGATTGCATATTGGTTCGGGCGTTTTTCGCCAGAATCATTAGACAATTTACAGGAAGTGATTTTATCGGGTACTTCACGCTTACGTGAGCATCTGTTGCGAGAAATCTCTCCCTCGGTCGTAGGAATGCTACGCTTAAAGTCGTTAGACATCCCCATGATCGATTTTCTGCGTAACCAATTAAATATCAGGAACACTGCAACTTTAAGAAAAGCTTGTAGTGAAAGATATCTATCCGGTATCAGTCGTCTTTCAGAACAAGAAGAATTAGATCTTTTAGAAGAGATAATTCTTTTGGAAACCGATACTGTTTCGGCCAAACATTCGAAAGATCAAGAAATTCTGATTCCTGCGATTGAACCAGACATATCAATCGACTCCGAAAAGACTATGTTTGGCGCAAATGCCGATGCATTAGCCGATTTTATTATAAGTGAGCTCCAACAACCGCATAAGTATTCCAGTCTTAAAGCGTCGGTAAGCGATTTTGTATCCTCAGAAACAATCGACGTTGTAAAAAAACGGACACAAAATATTATTGGTAGAGTCGGCCGATTTTTTACTTCTCATAAAGAGCGACAAAATCAAAACTTTGAATACGATCGTTTCCCGAGAGAAGAGAATAATCTTGACTCCAATCAACCTCTTTCAATTGAAAAAGTTGGATCGGTTAGAAGAGGCAACGACATTGTTACCCGACTTTCTTTTTTGATAGAAACTAACGATATTCCCAGTGCGTTCGAACGAGTAAAAAAGTCCTCTTTTGTCAGTAAGGTAGTGTATGAAGGCGCAAGATCGCTTAAAGCGATATTGCGTCCGGATTCATTCGTAATGCCGTTTAACAATCGCCCGACGCCTGAAATCGAATTGGACTTTTATTGCGCTTCCGACTTTGTTTACGGCGCTCACAAAGTCTTATTAACTTCATCCCGATCCCACTGGAATGAGTTAAAGAAAAGAGCGACTTCTCGTGGATATACCCTAACACCTTTTGGACTATACAAAGGAGTAAGACGCATCTCCTCGCGTACTGAAGAACGCTTGTATGAGTTCTTGGATCTTCCTGTTATTCCGACAGCATTACGCGAGGGTAAGACGGAATGGGATTGGTTAGAGAAGGGAAGTCCTGAATTAATATCAGTCGCCGATATAAAGGGCGATATGCATATGCATTCGACTTATACAGACGGCGCTAATTCGATTGAGGAAATGGTTTCAATGGCGCGCAGTATAGGACTTTCCTATATCGCCTTGACCGACCATACGAAAAACGTTACTTCCGCTCGGGGAATGAACGATATTGAATTTCTACGATATTGGGAGTTTATTGACGAATTCAATACAAAATTACAAGATCGAGGTATTAAATTTAAGGTCCTAAAAGGCGTTGAAGTCGACATTCTTGAAGACGGCGGTCTCGATCTTTCTGACGAGACTTTAAAGCAAGCGGATTGGGTGATCGCGAGCATTCACTTTGGAAAACGTCAATCGCAAAGCCGGATTCACGAACGCTATATGGACGCTTTTACCAATCCATATGTTGACGTCATTGCGCATCCCACCGGAAGAATGATCGGTATTGAAAGAGAAATAGAGGTAGACGTCGATTTCCTGTGTCAAAATGCCAAAAAGTACGACAAATGCCTTGAATTAAATTCTCAACCAAGACGTCTTGACCTGTGTGTTGATTCATTGATTTTAGCAAAGAAATACGGTATTCCCATTGTTATTTCCACCGATGCTCACGCAGCCGATCAGTTACCATATTTACGCTTTGGAGTTGCGCAAGCATATCGGGCAGGGTTAACGAATAACGACGTGCTGAATACCCTGTCTCTAGATCAACTTTTAAAACGTAGACACAAAAATTAGTCTAGCAGAAACGCGCTAGTATCCTAATAGTTTGTATCATTGCCCTATTCACAATTTGTCAGAAAGAGTTCCTATGCTGTTCAACCAATTAGTACGTTTGTTAGGACAAATTTGTGTATTGGGCCTCATCATTTTAGGTCCTTGGCGTAACGGAGGCTTAGATTCTTCAACAGTTCAAATTTTTACTTATTTCAGCGTTGCTAGTTGCGTATGCGCCTTACTCACTTTGTGGACTACCCCAATCCGAGAAAGACAAAAGAATTCATACGTACCGACTCTGATAGTCGCTATTCCTCTTTTCATTGGATTAGCGCTCAGCATTTTTCAAGTCGTTCCCCTGTCTGATAAAGCGCTTGCTCATTTTTCGCCTCATATACTTGAACTAAAGCAAATACTCCTACCTCCGGATAGCGTTTTAACGTTAGACCAAATCGCAAACAATGAGCTCCAAAGCGTTTCAATAGATCCGGAATTAGAACAAAGAAACCGTGAATTCCTCGACAACGCTTTCCAAAAGCCATTAGCTGATAACTTTGATTTAAAAAAAGCGTTACTTCTTGATTCAGCTTTACAAAATGAGTTCGTATCCCAAAAGACCGAAATCAATAAAACCCCGAAGTGGGGGACCTGTATAAGCGTATATCCAGCCGCTACTCGTCAGGCAATAATTCCTTTTTGGTGTGCGTTAATAGTTTTTTTATCCTCCTCAATTCTTTTCAATACCGCAAGATCTCGTTCATTCCTACTGAAGTATATTATCATATTTGGCTTCTTTTACGCGTTATTGTGTATCATTACCCGTGTTAATCCCTCAGCGCTACATACCGGAGTCTTAAAGCGACTCTTTGGTAAATGGTACCCTGACGGCTCGTACGGCTTCTTTCAAAACAAAAATGCTTGCGCCGGTTACCTCGTTTTATTATTGAGCGTTGGAATAACTCTAACAGCTAGCGAATTTTTGAAATCGGCGTTTTGGGTCAATAAAGAGCGTAAGAGTCGTCACATACACAATAAATCCGCACACGAACGGGATTATGAGGTTACTCAAACTTCCTCCTGGAAATTACTACTGGGAGATTTTTTTGACTTGTTTAATAAGCGACTCTTGTTGTGGTTGGTAATGACGGCTGGAATCTTTTCAGCGATCCTGATTTCCTTATCACGTGGAGCTTCAATAGCGGCGTCAATAGTCCTCGTTGTCGTCGGTTGTATCTCACTTTTGCTCAGAAAAGAAACACGACGTTACTGGTTTGTGCTATTTGTTCCCGTTATCCTTACCTTAAGCGTCCTATTAAGCACTAATGCCTATAACTCCGTTGATGAGCGTATGTCGACATTAGTCGAAAAAGATGACGCCGGTCTAACAGCAATAGAACAAGACACTCGTTGGGATAATTGGCGTGGAGCGCTCGAATCTTCTAAGAATTATGTTTGGTTTGGTTCAGGACTGGGAACATATTTTCTGGCTAATAGATCTAACGACGTTGCATTAAAACACCATAAACTTTTCTATTATGCTGAAAATGTGTTTGTACAAACTTTACTCGAATTCGGATATATAGGTTTGGGTTTACTTATAATAGAGTATGTCCTATTGTTTATATTCTTGGGACGTTTGTTACGCGGTAGACATAGTTATGAAGCTTTTGCGCTTTCATTAGGCGCAATTGCATTAGTTATAGGACAAATCATATCCTCATGCTGTGACTTCAATAATTACCTTCCTACTAATCTGATACTGTTTGCGATCTTATGCGGAGTCTGTCTCGGAAGACCTAACCTCAAGCAATGGGAGGAATTGACCTCGCATTTAGGCGATAAAAATAGAGCGCCAAAAGCAACAAGAAAATTAGAAGAACTAAGGAAACAAGAAAAGAAGGGCTTGATCGTTCTTTCCCTGAGTATTCTTATTTGCTTGTCTGGAAGTACGGTTGTTTTCAAAGAAAATTCAGACGCAGTAACACGCGAGCGTCTTCTTGCGTTTGCAGCAACGATTACGGATAGTAAATTACCTTATATGTCCGAATCAGGTTTAGACGGAATAATTAATGAATTTGAAGAATTCTTACAAAAGCGGGACGATTCGTATGAAATTCGCGACGAGTTGGCAAGCCTTTATATTAAGAAGTTTCGCTTAAGTATCCTTCCTTATATCGGCGAGCAATTCAAAACGTCGGCCGAACAACTTTGGAAAGAAACCGAAGTACAAAAACAGCTAGCCATTATGTTGCGAGCTCAGAGTATCAATCTCAAGATTCCCGTTAGAAAATTACGCTCCGATCCTAACGTACTCGCAAATTTACTCCCATCGACCCACAATTACTACGTCTCACGTAGTATTTGTCCTCTGTTTGTTGACTCTAATCGTATGATAATGAAGACGTTGCCATTAACGACAAACCTCTCGTGGGAAGAGGAACAAACATTAATGGAGCTGTATTGTAGGCGCGATATATCATTTACCCCTTGGGATTCGTATGAACTATTTAAAAACGGTAGTTATCTTTCTATCTACAAATTGAGCGATCTACAACAAGAATGTTTTAACAGAACATTCAAGTACACTTCGCTTTACACGGACTTGATATTATCGATGTTGGATAGTTCCCCTAACATTTCCAATATTAACGAGACAGTCTATAATACGCTTCCTAATTCACCTTATATTGTTTTTGAAATATTTCAACGCGCATGTGTTTCCTTCAAAAACAAACCGATATATGAGGTTATAGAAAAACGTTTTGAAGAAATTTTAGCGGGAATACCGGAAAACGAACGTGACATACGATTTTATTACTGGAACGCGGTATTAAAAGAACACCAAAGAAAATTTGAAGATGCAGACGAAGCTTATTTAAAAGCTCTTGAAATTGAACCTTACAATTCTTTTTATTGTTTACGAAGAGCCAAATTTCTAATTAAGTATCGAAATATACTTGATAAGGATGAGGAATGTTTACAATTTCTAGAGAATATCCATACACAAATGCGTGGTCCTAACCGTTGGGAAGCGGAAAGACTTCTTGAGATTTCCAAGAAAAACGTAATGGACCTTAGAGCTCGTCGAAGAGCCCAGGAACGCATACGACGAGAACGCGAAATGAATAAAAGAGCGTTGGAAGAATCGCAAACTACCACGTCCTCCCGCAAGAATGTTATTAGCGTCGACGAAGACAACGTTACTGAAAACTGACAGGGCTTATTGTCAATTTCCTTGTCGTCAGTTCTGCTTCGCTAAACGGTAAAAGCCACGTATTCAAGTTAGAATTGATTATATCAGATAACATTTACCCGTTCGAAGGTATTTGTTGTACAGTTACAGTTGCTCTGTAGAAGAAAAGAGTTATGGAGAAACAATGAGTAAATCAAAAGTTTACTTTGCTGATTTTAGAACTAATCCGAACGAAAATTTACTTCAAAAGTTTCGTCGGTTACTTGAACGCGCCGGCTACACGAAACTTGATCTCGACGGTAAATTTGTCGCATTAAAGATCCACTTCGGCGAAATGGGTAATTTAGCCTTCATGCGTCCGAACTATTCTCGCGTTGTCGTTGACATGACCAAAGAGCTTGGCGGTAAACCGTTCTTGACCGACGCTAATACTTTGTACGTCGGTAGTAGAAAGAACGCCTTGGACCACCTCGACACGGCCTATGCAAACGGATTTAACCCTTTCGTCACTGACTGTCATGTTATTATTGCCGACGGTCTCAAAGGTACCGATGAAGTTTTGGTTCCCATTAACTGCCAATACGTCAAAGAAGCTAAGATCGGTCGCGCCGTAATGGATGCCGACGTCGTCGTTTCGCTTACCCACTTTAAGATGCATGAATGTGCCGGAGTCGGCGGCGCGCTTAAAAATCTTGGTATGGGTTGTGGTTCTCGTGCCGGTAAGATGGAAATGCACTCAAACGGAAAACCGACGGTCGATCAAGAACTGTGCATTGGTTGTAAAGCTTGCGCTAAAACTTGCGCGCATAGCGCCATTACGTTTAACGATAAAAACAAGGCGACAATCGATAAATCCAAATGCGCCGGTTGCGGTCGTTGCGTAGGTCGTTGTCCTAAAGACGCTGTTTACGCGGCAATGGATGAAAAGTACGAGATCCTTAACAAAAAGATTTGCGAATACACGTTAGCGGTCGTTAAAGACCGTCCGGCTTTCCATATCTCTTTTGTTGCCGACGTTTCGCCGTTCTGTGATTGCCATTCAGAAAATGACGTCCCCGTTGTTCCGAATGTAGGTATGTTCGCCTCCTTCGATCCCGTTGCTCTTGATTTGGCGTGTGCCGAAGCTGTTAACGCTCAACCGGTCGTTCCCAATAGCATCTTGGCCGGTAAAGAATCGCACGGCGACCACTTCCAAGCGATGCACCCCGAAACAAACTGGCGTTCTGTTGTTGAGTACGGCGCTGAAATCGGATTGGGATCTATGGACTACGAATTGATCAAAATCTGATTCCCTGATTCGCAGTACTATCTGCTTTGTCCAGGAACTTACTCCGAAGGCGAGTATAATATGTTTTCTCCAATCCTTACAGTCGACATTGGAAATACGCGAACAAAGTTTTGCGTATGGGATAACCAAGACGGGGCAATTCCGCTTTTGGAATTTTCGGACTCCTCGTATACTCTAACGTCGACGAAGGATTGGATTCAAAATCTCCCGTTTTCTAACAAAATGAACGTGACGTGGTATATTTCTAGCGTCAATCGTGATAAAATAGCAAGTTTACGGAAGATCGTTATTAAAATACGTCCAAGTGATACACTAAAATTCATTTCACTTGCAGACGTTCCAATTGCAGTACAATATGATTACCCCGAAAAACTAGGAATAGATAGGGTAGTAGCTGCTTATGCGGGTATACAGACTCTAGGGATTGGTCGCTCTTTTTTAGTGGTTGACGTTGGAACGGCAGCCACTATTGATTATGTTGATTCTGGCGGAACGTTTTGCGGCGGCGCAATTCTTCCCGGTTCGCGCTTAGCGGCAGAAGCGTTACAGGCTAAAACAGCTTCTTTACCTATGATCGAAGATCCGGAAAACGAAGCTGTTCTCCATAACGGCTTGCCCAATATAGAAAACCTGTTTCATTATCCGGCAACAGAGACACAAGCAGCAATTAGAGTAGGGGTTGTTTTTTCACTAACAGGAGCAATAGCCTCTTTTTATTGGAAAATCCGGGGCGCACAAGTTCGTACCGGTTTAATGTCCAATATTGCAATTTTGTTGGCAGGCGGAGACGCACAACTAACAATGCGTAATCTACAAGGTTATTTTGACGATCTGTCTGTTTCGTTAGGACTCGATATTTCGCGTCCTGAAATCATCATTGAACCAAGATTAGTCCACAAGGGCTTGCAAGCAATAGCATTGGAATAATCTAGCCCCATTTCATATGGTTATATAATCGGGTATTGTATCGGTATTTGCGTGTGTAGAGGACGATTTTATGAGTGAATTAACCGAATCGGTCGCAAGAACGATGAAGGAATTTGAACGTTTACCCGGTATTGGCAAGAAGTCCGCGGAACGAATCGTGTATCATTTATTAAAAGTTTCTAATGAAGAAGCCTGCGGATTGGCAGACGCGATTCGTTCTATGAAAGAAAACGTTAGATACTGTAAATGCTGTTTTAATCTTGCCGAAGAAGAGCTGTGCGAGATTTGTCGGGATTCACGAAGAGATCAAAGTTTGTTATGCGTTGTAGAACAACCACGCGATTTGATTGCCCTTGAAAAAACCGGGAGATATAGAGGAGTATATCACGTCCTTCTTGGACGCGTGTCTCCACTAGAAGGCGTGAATTCCGAACAATTGACGATCGATTCGCTCATTCAACGTGTCAAAAAGGGTTCCTTTAAAGAACTAATCATGGCTACCAATCCTACCGTAGAAGGCGACGGAACCGCTTTAACGATTACAAACCGTCTAGAGGGAACCCCTATTAAAATAACGCGACTTGCCCGAGGAATTACAACCGGAAGCTCGCTTGAATTTGCGAATAATGAAATGCTTGCGGACGCAATTTCTGGACGACAAAGTTTCGATCAAGACAACCTTGATTAGTTAATTGACATTATCAATATTCAATTAATCATTCGAGGATTGACATATATTTTTCATCGTATACTATATACAGTATATTTTGTTTAGATTTTTACACCACACGTCTTTTAGAGGATTATGATGGCGAAGAAAAATATTTCAGCAGATTCCGAAGGAATCTCGAAGGCTCCCAAAATGTCCAAGATCCAAAGTCTTTTCAACAAAAGTCCTGAATTGAAAGACGCGGTGTCTCAAATTGAGAAAATGTATGGTCAAGGCGCAATTATGCCCCTTGGCTTAGAACAATCACCCTGTCTTGAAGGTATTTCCACCGGTTGTCTTTCCTTAGACTTGGCTTTGGGTGGACAAGGCATCCCCAAGGGACGTATTGTTGAGATCTTTGGACCTGAATCTAGCGGTAAGACCACTCTGACTCTTCATATTATCGCACAAGCCCAAAAAGGCGACGGCATTGCTGCCTTCATCGACGCTGAACACGCGTTTGACCCAAGTTGGGCTAAGCGTCTTGGAGTTGATTTAGAAGCGCTGTTGGTGAGCCAACCTAGTAGCGGTGAAGAAGCTATGCGCATCGCAGAAATGTTGGTAAAGACGAATGCAATCGACGTCGTTATCGTTGACTCCGTTGCGGCTTTGGTACCTGAAAAAGAACTTCAGGGAGAGATTGGCGATCAGTTTGTGGGACTTCAAGCGCGTTTGATGAGTCAGTCGTTACGCAAATTGACCGGCGCTATTTCTAAAAGTAAAACGACCGTTATCTTCATTAACCAGATTCGCGAAAAGATTGGCGTGATGTTTGGTTCTCCCGAAACGACTCCTGGCGGTAAGGCTTTGAAATTCTACAGCTCCTGCCGTATCGACGTAAGAAGAATCGGTCAACTTAAAGAAGGCGATGAGATCATCGGTCAACGCGTAAAAGCAAAGGTTGTTAAGAACAAAGTCGCGCCTCCTTTCAAAATTGCTGAATTCGATATGTTGCATTCGTGCGGTATTAGTTACGAAAGCGATATTCTTGATTTGGCGCTTGCCAAGAAGCTTGTGACCAAATCCGGTTCTTGGTTTAAATATGGCGATACCCAACTTGGACAAGGTCGCGAAAAAACCCGCGCATATCTGTATGACAATCCTGAATTCACCGAAGCGTTGAAGCAAGAAGTCTTAATGAAGATTGCTGCGGAAGTTGAGCCGGCTCCCCCGGTTCGACTTAATAATGCCAATTCTGAGGACGAGTACGACGAAGACGAGAATTTTGACGAAGAAATCGAATGATAACTATTCGATAAGTTCTATATATTTCGTGTAATAACAAAAATGGAGCCGAGAAAATTTTTTCCCAGCTCCATTTTTTATTTAGTCAGTAAAAGTCCCCCAGTTATTATTCTAGTTCCGGCCCGTCGATGCGTTCTCCGTTTTGCTGCTTATGTTGATCAGCTTCATTAAACGTCCCATAGAAAAGAGCATTAGCGTCTTGCCAGACATTTAGTCTTTCCCATTCTTCCAGCGTCAATTCAACGTCGTAATGTCCTTTTTCAAGTAATTGGGTCAGTTTACTTACACGCGAACCAAACAACTCCGGTTCAGAAAGAGGCTCATAATTACCATTCGGAGCCCCCCAATACGTGTAAGGCACATAATTTAGAAGTGCGTTATAGGATTTTGTATAATGTCCGTCGACACTACCTGTCAGATCAATATTCCCGGACATTTTTTCAGTATTATGGCATTCCACACACTTATTGTCTAAAATGGGCTGAACAAGGATCGGATAGCTTAATGGCTTAGAACCATCGGGACCGGGAATGATTCTTGAAGGTTGGCGAGTCGAGGCCAGAGTTTTAACACTTGGAACCGCCGCCATTCGATCTTCATGACAACCGGTACATCCTGCCGTTTCCCCCGGTTGTAAATACACAAGAGAACGCATTCCTTGAACCATTCGACCATTTTCATCAAGCGCTTGGAATAAAAGCGGAATCTTTGCGGGCGCTTCAAAGAAAGCCGAACCGTCTTCTTCTACCGGTATTGTTCCTAGTACTTGTTTACCAGGAGAAGCATTTGCGGCGCCAACCATTGGTTGATTAGCATTCGGGGTCGTCTTCGGCAATACTTGAACCACTCTTAAAGACTTAATCTTGGCAGGCATTTTAGTCGGCCAACTTTCATATACATTCTGTAGAAAGAATGTTCCCGTCGGCGATTCCGAACGTAAACGTTCCTCATCTAAAGTCGAAGCAACAACAGGCGGAAGAGGACGCGGACGCACAGGAATCGCCCAGACACTGGAAATATTCGGATCGCGATAGACTAATTCACGATTACCAAAAGCGTCGCAGTAATAGATTCCAAATTGATTAGGAATATTAGGTCCTGCCTCGCCTAACAATTGATCGTAACTATACGAAGAAATGAAATATTTTTCAGCAAGAGGATACGGACTTTTAAAGCAGTGGACGGGCCAACGTCTTTCCTCCGGCGTTTCCGCATAACGTTCAGCCTCTCTTCCTGCCATCCAATACCCGCTAGGCGTGTAATCAAAATCACACATGTCGGGTAATTGAGGAATAGAAGGAAGTGGGGCTTCCCCCTCCGGAAAACGCACGTCGGGAGTTAATCGAGTAACCGGTTCGACTCCATCGACGCCTTTAGAGACGTCGATCGTAACAACGCTTCCAGCGCTCATTCCATGATGAGGTCCACCAATAGCAAGAAGTTTATCAGAACCGGGAATAGCCTTAGGTTCCCACATCCCAGGAGGATTAAAAGTGTTATTCCCATAATAGATTCTAACGTCCGTTCCATCCTGACGTGTAGACCAAAGTTGCTGATAATACACCGCATCTCGGTCAACATAATCCCACCGAGTATAGACGATCCTACCATTGTGCGCAAGAGTCGGGAACCACTCGTTAGTTTCATGGAAGGAAATCGCATGAGGTTCGGAACCGTCTCCCTTAGCGCGCGCAAGCGTGTAGACATAACAAGGTCCGGCGCCACAACGATGAAAACCGCCACGACGCGTCGAACAGAAGATCAAATCGCCATCAGGAAGAAGAAGAGGCGCAAAGTCGTCATAGTCCCCATTTGTTAAACGGTCCGCCTTGTTTTGAGCTGAAGTCAATGCCATCTTATATAGATGGAAACGTCGATCCATCGTCTCCGGATCGCGCCAAAGCTTAGGCGTCGATGGAACCTCGCAAAATGCAAAATACAGATCCTTACCGTCAAACGATAACTCAGGAGTCATATAAGAGCCTGAGGGTAAGTTCGAAGGCGTGGTATCTACAGCCTTGAACATACTTAGCAGAGAATTATCGTCTGGTCTTTCTAATGTAAAAATCCCTCCGCCCGGTCTAGCGCAATACCCGTAAGCTTGTGTTAATTGGTGGCTCATGACCGTTGGAGCATGTTTTAAGAAAACAAGAGATTTAAATCGAAAATATGGTGTTTCGAGAAGAAGTTCGCGTTTCAATGTATGAACTTGACGCCAAAGTTCCTCAGCTTTCGCTTCTTCTCCCGCATTACGAATAGACTCAAATTCACTCTTGAACCTTGTCCATTGAACCTGATAGTCGTCAAGTTTGTTTGCTAAGTCTTCAAAATTGTCACAAATCGCTTCATCATAAGGTAAAAGAGATTCATACGAAGAATCATCTAGATTTTTCCTTAAATCGTCTAAAAGCGCTTGTCCGTTAAGCAACTGCTTCTCGAGAGCTTGGATAAATGTTCTCGGTTCTCGTTCAGTACCGATTCCATCTTGCATGCGCCAGTCCCAGACAACCATTGCCTTCGATAGGGCGGGACGAAAATTAGGCGTTGTTTCAATAAGGTCAAACGATTGTTCTTTCCGAACAGGATCAAGCGATAATCCGCTTTTCACCGGAGCTGTTTGATACGTAAATTGAGTTATTTCGATAGCACAGGAACTACCACTATCGTCAAATCGAGAAGAACAGATTTTAAGACCTATTTCCGAAACCCCCGCATCATACTCAGCGCCAACGACAAGACTTTGGCCCGAGGTAACTGTAATTGGCGAGCTCATTGTGGAACCGGTCCAAATTACGGCTACATCAACATTACCAACGTTATTGATCAGACAACTAGAATTAGCAATGTTAGAAGCGTCGCCAAGAGGAATTGTTAGCGTAGCGCTCGTCTCTGAACTTAGATCCGCAATCACGCGATAATCCGGTTTCTGTTCGATTCCTCCACGAGGAAATCCCAACAGAAGTAATTGCGATCCTTTCTCTTTATCATGATAGAACCAACTCCCCGCTTTTGTTCCAAATGAAGGTAGCGCCGGCTTTCCATCAAAATCCACACTCGTCTTTTGAACTTTTGTCGACTCTTCTGCCTTAACACTATACACGTCCCAATTACATGCGGTTAAAGCAAATATAACGAGACTCAATATCACTTTTCGCATTAAAATCTCCTCAATGAACTACTCTGAGTACCGGCGATTGGCGACTATTTATTCGATTTATTGGCTAATTCCTTAAAGACAAACTCAAAAGCCTTCATTGCTTCATCATAGGGAGTCATATGTCCAATATCAGTTCTCTCTATAAGCATGACGGGACAACCGATTTTTTGTAGGATAAGAGCCAATCGGCGAACACTATCCGGTTGAACGACAGTATCCAATGATCCAATAGTAATAGCAGTAGGCTTGTCTTTAAAAAGTTCAGGAAAATACTCTGCACTTCTTTGCTTGTATAACAAAGGAATCTCTGACTTTCTCCCACCAAACGATTCGGAAATTGCGTCTTGGAAGTTTTCATACTCCAAATGATTTGCAGTTCCATTCATTGAAACAATCCCGTCAAACAATTCGGGATGGAGAACAAATATTGTCAAAGCCGAAGAACCTCCCATTGAGGCGCCGGAAACAATTACCTGATCGTAGCGACGTTTACTTTTTTGATCGGCAATAATACATAGCATATCTTGTTCAGCTTCCGGCCCCATCCAAGAAGTCCCCGAACCATAATTAGGCGACACAACAACAGAATTATGGCTTACAGCAAAATCATTTGTAGCATTGTACTCGTTGTGGACGCCGTTAAAGATTTGTCCACAATCAGAACCATGGCCATGAAGCGCTAAGATCAATGTGGAAGGCTTTGCCGGATCAAAAGTTTCAGGAACATATTCAAAATAAAAAACCTTGTGTTCATCGGCTGTTTCAAATTCAACATAATTCGCTTCAATTACAGGGCGTTGTTCTTCAGCGTAACAACAAATATCAGCGTTCCTTGTATAGACTTCTCCCCAAAATGAGAAGAGTAATAAAACCAAGCTTAACTTTAAACGCATCGTTAAATCCTCCGACAATAAAATGGCACGTATTAGTAGTATTATATTCCTAACCATAATGAAAACAAGAAAAACCAACTTCAATGAAGGAATTCTTTCGGTAAAAAATTCAAGCAATCATAACATCGAACATATCTGTTTGAACTTTAACAATTATTGACTCTTAACAGGTGAGAGATATAATGGAGCAGGGGATTGAGCGACGATGTTTGTCGTTTCCTCTTTTGATCGTCCTTACCGGATTCAAACGAGAGCGTTTGTGGAGCTTGCGTTAAAGAGTAAACGAGAGTGTTTATTATAATACTTGTTATAAACGACGTTTTTCTTGACGGCAACGAAACAAATGTTTTCTCAATGTTATTGGAGTGTTGATTGTTGCAACTTTCCAACTTTTCAAGCAGTTTTCTGCTAGTCAGTAAGAATTAGGAATCGAACTGTTGAGTAGACTAAACCTCAAAACTCCCAGTCGTACGCAAGTAACAGTTGATCAACTGCGCCAAACTGCGGAGCAAAGACTTGCGTTAAATCCTCCCGGGTCTTGTCCCGTTGATATTGTTCGTAATGTTTTAACTCTTGCGCATGCTCAAACGTGTGGAAAGTGTCCGCCGTGTCGTATCGGTCTTGGACAGCTAGCTAATCTATTAGATAAAGTGTTAGACGGCGACGCTACCATAGAAACGCTTGATCTGATTAGAAATACAGCGCAGGCGATTGCCATTACGGCAGAATGCGCGATTGGAGTTGAAGCGGCGAAAGTTGTTTTGACGGGGTTGGACGGCTTCCAGGACGACTTCCTAGAACACATCAATAATCATCACTGCTTAGACGGAGCTCAATCCCCGGTTCCATGCGTTCAGTTATGTCCCGCTCATGTTGACATTCCCGGTTATATCGCCTTAGTGCGTGAAGAGCGTTTTGAAGACGCCGTACGTATTTTACGTAAAGATAACCCGCTACCGTTGGTTTGTGCATATGTTTGTGAACATCCGTGTGAACATACCTGTCGTCGCGGTTGGGTCGATTCCACTATCAATATTCGAGGTCTTAAGAAGTTTGCTGTAGATCATTCGGCGCGTGTTCCTCAACCTAAATGCGCCCCGTCTACCGGTAAAAAGGTCGGCGTTGTCGGCGGTGGCCCCGGTGGTCTAACCGTCGCCTACTATTTGGCATTGATGGGACACGACGTTACGATATACGAAAAGCGTAAGCGACTTGGCGGTATGTTGCGTTATGGAATTCCCAACTTCCGACTTCCCCATAAGTTGCTTGATGAAGAAATCGAGTCTATTCTAAGTCTCGGTATTAAAGTAAATCTTAATGTAAACATCGGTTTTGACGTCCTTTATCAAGAACTACGTCAAGAATATGACGCCGTATACATTTCCTTAGGCGCACATACGGATAAAAAATTAAAAATCGAAGGGGAAGAAGCGCAAGGCGTCACTTCGGCCGTTAAGTTCTTACGCGCTATCGGCGATGGAGAACGGCACGATTTGAGGGGCAAAAACGTTGTTGTCGTTGGCGGTGGAAACGTCGCAATGGACGCCACTCGAAGTTCTATCCGCTTTGGAGCCAAAAAAGTCACTTGCGTCTATCGTCGCCGTCAAGAAGACATGACGGCTCTTGAATCTGAAGTTGAAGGCGCAATTGCTGAAGGCGCAGAAATCTTAACCCTACATGCACCGGTACGCATTGAAGTTGGCGAAAATGGCGTTGTATCGGCGTTGTGGGTACAACCTCAGAAAATCGACGCTTATGATTCAGCCGGTCGTCCTCGGCCCGTTACAGCCAATGCGCCTGAAAAAAGAATTCCCGCAGACGTTATCGTCGTTGCTATTGGACAAAATATTGAGACAGAAGGTTTGCAGAAAGCCGGTATCCAACTCGAACGTTGGGGAACGATTATTGCGGACGATTCGACCCACGTCGCTAATGCGGAAGGCGTATTTTCCGGCGGCGACTGTGTAACCGGGCCTGCAACTGTTACCAAAGCGATCGCAGCCGGAAAGGTGGCTGCGGCCAATATCGACGAATACTTGGGATTCCACCACGAAATATCGTCAGACGTCCAACTACCCGCGCCTCACCTATACGATATCAAACAGTTGGGTCGTGTTAATACTGTTAATAGAGAAGCGTGTCAGCGTAAACAAGACGATGAATGTATTGAAATCGGAATGTCGCCGGAGGAAGCGCATTACGAAGCGTCAAGATGTTTGCGTTGTGACCAGTTTGGTTTTGGCGCATTCAGAGGAGGTCGGCGAGAAAAATGGTAAGTTTAACTATTGACGGACAAACGACACAAGTTCCCGAAGGTTCGACGATTTTAGACGCAATTGAAAGCGTCGGTATTTCCGTACCTAGACTTTGTTATTGGAAAAATATTAACAAAATCGGCGCATGCCGAATGTGCGTTGTTGAAATTGAAGGAAAAGAACGTCTTGTTGCTTCATGCGACGTTCAAGCCGAAGAAGGTATGGTCATCCATACTGATTCGCCACGCGTTATTGAAGCGCGTAAGATCAATTTGCAACTCATTCTTTCCCAGCACAAGACGGACTGTAAAACTTGTGTTCGAAGCGGAAGCTGTGCTTTACAAGATCTTTTACGACAATTAAAGCTCAAGTTTAACGATCAGCCGTACGAGCAAAAGTTTGAAAAGAATGTTCTTGATCCAGATTCTCCTCTTATAAAGGAAGCAGACAAATGCGTAAAATGCATGCGCTGTATCCAAGTTTGTGAGAAGCATCAGACAGTAAACGTATGGCGAGTTTCCGGTACCGGTTCCCGTACGACGGTATGTACGGTCGGGAATAAGCCTATTTCGCAAACCAATTGTACGTACTGTGGACAATGTGTGACACATTGTCCTATTGGCTCATTGACAGCCCGTGACGACGCCGTTAAAGTGGCAGAAGCTCTTGCCGATCAAGATTTGACGGTCGTCGCTTTACTCTCGCCTTCATCACGCGTTTCTAGCGTAGAAGAGTTTGGAATCGATTCGGAAACTCCGTCGACTAGTCGCCTAATTTCAGCCCTTTATCGAACAGGGTTCAGTTTTGTCTTCGACCTCAAGATCGGCGCTGACTTAATGGTACTAGAAGAAGGGCGTGAACTTTTGGAACGCTTACAAAAGCGTGACAGTTATTCACAACCGTTGTTCTCCTCTAACTGTTTGAGTTGGAGAAGATTTGTAAAATCACAGTTTCCGGAATTCACCGGTCGTCTATCGTCCATTAAGACGCCGGAACAGATCCTCGGTTCTGTGGTGAAGCAATTCTTCCCGCAAAACAGCGGAATCGATCCCCAGAAGATTCGAATTGTCTCTATCGTACCCTGTATGTCCAAAAAACGAGACGTTTATCTTCAAACCGGTACCTTTAACGACGTTGATTATGTTTTGACAACGCGTGAGTTTGCTCGCCTTCTGAAATTACGTGGTTGGCAACGTCAAAACTTAACGCTTGAGAGCTTCGATTCTCCCATCAAAGAAGTTATTACAGGCGAAACACTGCTCGATATATCGGGTGGAACCGCAAGCGCCATTCTCAAATCGACTTATCGCTTGGCTACCGGAAAAGCGCCGGAACCTGACGCACTAAAACGAACTTCCGGGGTTCAACTCTGGGATGAGTTGGAAATCGATATTCCAAAATTTGGCAGTGTGAAAGCAGCTGTCGCTTCAAGTCATGGAAAAGCTCGTGAGTTATTAAATGCACTCAAGAAGAATAAAGTGCAGTATGATTACGTCGAGGTAATGGCTTGTCCTCGTGGGTGTATTGCAGGTGGTGGACAACTTATTCATGACGCGACAGTGTATCGAAACTTTATTGATCGAGTAAAAGAACGCCTTGACGTCGAACAACAGACGGTTTCACATGGTGAAGGCTTACGGAATTGGTATACTGAATGCCTAGGCGATAAATCTCAGCAACTGTTCCAGGTTAAAAGGAACGTTTGAGAACAGTTGAACAAAAATTTTGTTACGTCTTATGTGCGTAGCGCCACTATCCTGGTCTGGCATAATATCAAAAACACGCTTACTAGTTGGTAAGCGTGTTTTTCTTATGAGTTTTTGTTGAAAGACAATATATCAACTGATAAAATCTATAGATGAATCTATAAAAAGAAAGGCGTTGCGATGCGTTTGAGATAAGAACGCCTTTTTAAATATAAACATATACCCATAACAAACGTAATAGCCGACAAGCCGTCGCTAGGTAAAGCGTAACATAGGTTGATCAAAACAGACTCCGCAACCTTCCATGTTTCACCTATATTTACGTCGAGGAGGATGTTGTGAAAAGATTTTCCCCTTGGATTGTTCCACTTTTTATTTTGTTACTTCTTATATCAAATCAAATTAGAGTCAACGCAGAAGACGTTTATGTAGCGACTCCCGTAAATCCTAACTATCATCAGATTCCCCAAGACGACATTATTAATGCCTTAAGGAGTATTAAATCGTCACCCAGGCTTCTTCTTACACCGGAAGCGATTTCAAGGGTCAAACATAAACTCGAAGTCGATCCTCGTTGGAAAATGTATTACGAGGCTTTAAAAAATGACGCCGACAAACGTCTAAATGACTCTCCGGTTGAATATAAACTTGAAGGAATACGTTTACTTCAAGTTTCACGGCAAGCATTAAAACGTATCTTTGCATGGAGTTTTCTCTATCGTTACACAGGGGATGAAAAATATGCCAAACGCGTCGAAAAAGAACTAGTAGCTATTTCTGAGTTTTCAGATTGGCACCCGCAACATTACCTCGACGTCGCAGAAATGACAGTAGCGGTTGCTATTGGTTATGATTCTTGTAAGGACACGTTTACCCCCGATAATAAGCAAAAGGTCCGAGATGCGATTTGGAAAAAAGGAATCTTGGAGACCCGATACAATAAAGGATGGTGGAAACGAAATACCGCCAATTGGAACCAAGTTTGTTGGTGTGGTAACCTTTATGGAGCGCTCGCGCTTTATGAAGACTCCATTATCGAAGAAGAACGTCAAATCCTCACTGACGCTATTACGGATTCTCTAAACGGAATCACTTGGAGCATGTCCTCCTATCAACCTGACGGCAATTACACAGAAGGTCCCGGATACTGGGGATATGGGACAGGATTTAACATTTTATTCTTTGAAGCATTGGAAACAGCTCTTGGTAACAACTTTGGTCTTTCAGAGGATCCCGGTTTCTTGCGCTCGATCCAATATTATGAACATGTATTTGGAACTACGGGCAATGCGTTTAATTATCCGGACTCCGGCGGCGGTAAAATGTTTGAGGCCACAGCCTTTTGGTACAGCGCCAAACTAAACGATCCCAATATCGTTTGGAATGAAAACCAAGCGATAAACAACGCTTATTTACTTGCTCACGGAAAAATTAAAGGGAAGGGGTATAAGACTTTTAACTCTTTAATAGGGGATAGAGTATCTGTCTGTGCGTTACTTTGGGGACCGGAACTTGATAGTGAATCGATTAGCCGCTTAGACAATTATTCAGCCGTTACCACCTCTTCCAACGCCAATGCCCCCGAGGAACTTGGATATGTTGGTTTGGGTAATGAACTATGTTGCGTCGCTCTGTATAGAAACTCTTGGGATCCTAATTCCGCATATTTAGGCATTAAGTGTGGTCGCCCTAACGCTCCCCATGGACATCTTGACGCCGGTAGCTTGGTTTACGACGACCTTGGCGTTCGTTGGCTTGTGGAACTTGGCCCTGAAAATTATACTAAAATTGAACAGCTCGGTATGAATCTATGGGACATGTCACAAAAATCTGATCGTTGGAAGCTTCTCCGTTACAATAACTTTGGCCACAGTGTTCCAACGATCAATAATCAATTACAATTAGTAGATCAAAAGTCTGTTTTCACTGAAACTCAAATAGGCAAGTTAGGTGAAGAGTCGTTTGCCATCATCGATTTAACGCCTGTTTACAAAAACGACGTTACCAAAATCGTGAGAAAAACAACTCTTGAAGCAAGTGGAGAACTCGTTGTAGAGGATACGATCGAAGCGCTTCCCGATCACGAAGCCTATATTGAAAGGCGTTTTTTATCTCCCGCCAAAGTCGAGATAAACGATAATGTCGTTATTTTAACGATACCCGATCCTCATGACGAAAACGTAATGCTGAAAAAAGTCATTCGCACCCAAAGCGATGTTCAGACCTCGTTTGAAGTTATTCCTTGTACAACAGATAACGAGATCGACGCCCCCAATCCCGGAATCTCAATCTTGATTGAAAAATCAAAATTACTTCCGGGGCAACAGAGTGTTTATCGAACTTCTTTTACGACAGAAGAATAATCCTTTCAATATTTTATCCTTTTCTCTGATTGAAAAGAGATATTAAAGTAATTCATTCCCATAAATAGGAAAGTTATAGTGGACTACGTATACAACACCTCAGGCACCTGTTCAAGACAGATTCATTTTTCGATAGATAATGGAATTATTTCCAATGTTCGTTTTCAAGGCGGTTGCCATGGAAACTTACAAGGAATCGGCAAACTTGTTGAAGGTATGAAAGCGGAAGAAGTTATCCAACGACTTAGCGGTATTTCTTGTGGCGGAAAACCAACTTCTTGTCCGGATCAACTCGCAACAGCGCTCAAACAGGCGTTATCGAACAAGTGATAATCACTTCAATGATCATGTTTTGGACGTCTTTTCCTTCCTTCTGACTACGAACGAAGACAATTTGAAATATAAACAATTTCGAATTAATAATGAGATCGATATCCAACATAAAAAGTTTACCAACCAACTTTATTGTTGGAGCGTTCTCCTTATGTTTGTAACTAAATCCAACCCCATTATTTCATCTTATGCTTCCATGTTTAATAAACAATTTAATCTCGGAACATTACTGCTTGTATTAAGTTCCCTTGTTACATCGGTTAATGTCATCCATGCGTTCGAGACCCAAAATTCCAAAGAAGCCGATTTAAAGGCACGATGGATCGCGGCAAAGTTTGATAGACTCGCGCAAGAAGCGGTCCGTCCGCAAAGCTGTCTTGAAGTTATTCAAAACAACGATCCAGTTTTCTTAGACAATCGCGGGGGCAAGAAATTACAAATTGCCGGCAAACATTTTGATCGCGGTCTGTATTGTCACGCGCCCAGTCATATTAACGTTTTCTTACCCAAGCCGGCTAAACGCTTTCTTGGAGTCGTTGGAGTTGATACTAACGCCTCTTCTACCATGGGTGGATCCGGTTCGGTTCGATTCCATCTCGAAACCCAAGCCGGTGAATTATTTCACACCGACGTTATGCGGGGTAATCAAGAAGGAATTGCTGTAAATGTTCCATTAAATGGCGCTTCGGAGTTATCGCTCATAATCGATGATGGCGGCGATGGAATTTCATGCGATCAATCTGACTGGGCCGATGCTCGCGTTGAGTTTGAAGACGGGGAAATTTTCTATTTAAGCGATCTAGCTCTCATTAGTAGAGATACTTATGACAGAACATTAAGTTTAGATTATCCATTTTCCTTTGTTTACAACGGAAAGTCTTCCAAAGAATTCCTGAAGGATTGGGAGGTCAAACGAGAAAAATCGACACCAGAAAATGGTAAGATCGTCCGCAAACTAATTTTTACCGAACCCAACGGTCAATTACAAGTCATTTGTAACGTCATTGATTACGTTGACTTTCCGTTTGTAGAATGGACGTTAAATTTCAAGAATCTCTCCGAGGATGCTTCTACCCCCATCATTGAAAACATCAAGGTCATTGATTCGATTTTTGGCCGTCAGTTTTTTGAAAGAAGAGGGTTCAGCGGTTGGGATCCTGAATGTGGCGACGCTTTACGTTGGAACGAACAACATGAGTTTAAGTTACACTACTCGATCGGTAGTCCCTGTCGAATCGACGACTACATGCCTCATGTTAAACAACTTGATCCGGGTAATAAGTTTGAACTTGCTACGGAAGGTGGAAGACCCACGAACTCCTATCTTCCTTACTTCAATCTTGAATCCGATCATAGCGGTTGGCTCGTTGTTCTTGGATGGTCAGGTCAATGGTCTGCTCAATTCGAACGGCAAGGCGAACAAGAAACACACATCTCCGCAGGTCAAGAACTGACTCACTTTAGTCTCTATCCTGGCGAAGAAGTTCGTTCCCCCATTGCTGTTGTCGCACCTTGGTTTAGAGACGCCTGGTATGACGCGCAGAACGTTTGGCGACGTTGGATGGTAGAATTCAACGTTCCTCGTGTACCTGATACTGAAAATAGTTCCAATACACAGGGTAAGATAATCGAAACTCACCTTGCTGCCTGTAGTTCGCATTTCTTTACAGAGATGACGCAAGCTACTACCGCAACTCAACAAAAATTTATCGCCGACTACCTTAAACGCGCTATTAAACTAGATTATTGGTGGATGGATGCAGGTTGGTATCCGTGTGAGGGTAACTGGACTAAGACTGGGACTTGGGAAGTCGATCAAACACGTTTCCCCGGCGGTTTTCGTCCTATTACCGATTTTGGTAGAGAACGAGGCGTTCAAACCATCGTATGGTTTGAACCAGAACGTGTTGCAAGCGGTACTTGGTTGACCGAAAACCATCCGGAATGGATTTTGGGAAAAGAGAAGGGCGGCATATTAAATCTTGGTAACAAAGAAGCACGCGAATGGTTGATTCAACACATTGACAACATTATTAAGACGGAAGGAATCGATTTTTATCGTCAAGACTACAACATCGATCCCTTGAGCTTTTGGCGAGCAGCAGACACTCCAGACCGTCAGGGAATTACCGAGATCCGCTACGTCGAGGGTTACCTTGCTTACTGGGACGCGTTGTTAGAACGTAATCCCGGATTACGTATCGACTCCTGCGCCTCGGGAGGTCGTAGAAACGACTTGGAAACAATGCGTCGCGCCGTGCCGCTTTTAAGAAGCGATTATTTACTTGAGCCCGTTGGTCAACAAGTTCACACCTACGGTATTGCTCTGTGGATTCCTTACTTTGGTTCAGGTACTCGCGCCTTTGACGACTATAAGTTCAGATCGTTATTTGTACCGTATTTCAATTTCTGCTACGACGCAAGAGATGACAGCGCCGATTGGGATTCAGTCCGTAAAAACTTAAAGATCTGGCAAGAATCGCTCTGTCCTTATTTCGGTCGCGATTATTACCCGTTGACTTCAGTCTCACTAGAACAAGACGTTTGGATCGGTTGGCAGTTTAACGATGAAGAGAAGGGGGAAGGAGTCGTTCAGATGTTCTGTCGTCCTGACTCTAAAATGGTTGCCGGTAGATTTCCTTTACACGGACTTGATGAAACGGCGACTTATCAAATCACCAATGTCGATTCTAACGAGAGTTCTAAGGTGTCTGGAAAAGAACTTGCGACCAAGGGACTTTTGATCGAAGTTGATTCTGTTCCCCAAGCGGTTGTGATCAACTATAAAAAAATCGTTGAGTAGTGTAGTTTGACGAGTCGTTTTCGAAAGAGAACTCGTTTTCTTTAAAAGTTAAACGAGTTCTTCTTTATCGTCATTTTGAGAATACCTCAGATACAGTTTTCATATTATTATCTTTCACCATTTTGATTAACTCGATGAGGAGCTAGATAGTGAAGTTTACCTTGTGCACCCAACTTGTTAACAGGAGCTTACTGGCAATAGCGTTATTAGGCGGCGGTATATTTATTCCGACGTCTGAGCATTCATTTTTTGACACGCTTGTTTATTCAGCCGATGAAATCTCCTCTGAAGAACAACCGAACTACTGCGCTAATTTTGAAGCTTTTGCTGAAAGATTCGTTCGTCCAGAATTTCCGCAAGACGCCCCGGAAGACGTTCAACGTTCATGGTACGCGTTAAAAAAGACTTGCGGTCGCGATCTTATTAAATTATCGCTTGCCCAATGGCCCACCTTCGCCGCTATGCCGAAAGACGCCGACTCGGTCGCTTGGGAAAAATTTATCGCAGCCGCCGAACTTAGCCGTTTCAATATTGGCGAAGCGATCTTTGACGAAAATCACGGCGGTACGTTAATCAAAAAGTACTACTTTACAGATTATGAACCGGACAAGATAATCGCGCTTTATAACAAAAGTCTCCAAGAGATAGCGGCTGTTGAAAGCATTTTCGACGAACTCACACAAGATGAAGAATGGAAAGCCGCGCGTAGGGCTGAATTTGACGTCTTTTTCGCTGATTTTGAACGTTGGTTCGCCCCTTACTGCCGAGCTTCCCTTGACAAAATACCGCCTATTGAAGAGTTTGTTTCCGAACCTGATTATTTCCTCACTACTGCTAATCTTTTAGAATTTGCAGTCGACTACATTCCCAGTGATGAAAAATTCATTTCGACCCTCAACGGGATCGTTGAACTGTTAAAAGCTCCCAAAGCCGTTGAGATTCGCGTCTTTCACGGAAGATATGAAGGTTTCAATCTTGTCTCTCGTGACGAGATCTTCCAAAGATACTGTACACGAATCGAAAATATCGTAAAACGTCAGGCCGAAGAAAGCTTAAAACCTCGCCTTGTTGAAGCCCAAGTTTTTAATGGGCGTCAAACAGAACTATTTTCACATGGTTCCTTAAGTAAATGGGGAGCGAAAAATCCCAATCAAGAAGATCAATTCTATATCGTATTTCCCAAACAAGGTCCTGTTGAAAATAGCCCTTTGTATGTAGTTCTTCATTCTGCCGGGCATTCCGCAAAAACGGCGTTAGATTGTACTTTAACGGAAGGCAACCACGACATATATACCGTTCCGGAAGATTTCTATGGTATTTATGTCGACTGTTTCAACAACAAAGAAACAGACTGGTGGTGGGGTGGTCGTCAAGCTAACGAACCGGAGATCAATGCTGAAAATGCGGCAAAAGCCACCGCTGAACTTCAACCTGTTGAAAAGCGTGTTTTCGACGAAATTGCTTGGGCGATCAAGACCTACAAGATCGATCCTGAACGCGTCTATCTCTGTGGAAATTCAATGGGCGGAAGTGGAACGCTTGGACTTGGTATTCGTCACGGAGACGTTTTTGCCGCTATTAAAGCCAATGTTCCCGCCGGAGTTTGGCATGCTTACGATCGGCTCCAACTAGGAGAAGCAAGCGCCCCTACCGGAATGTCTGATCCGCCTGTTTGTTTAGACTATTCCGCTCCTAATGACGATTGGTCTGCTTACCACGAAGTTTTGTTTGAAGGAATGGAAGCGCGAAAATACTCCTATATCGCTTACTGGGGAAACTTTGGTCACGAAAATAACGACAAGAAAGTTGCCAAACACAACGACCTTTTCAAGACATTTGATTGGACCTCGATCCGAAAAGACGAGGCTTATCCTGTCTTTACCAACGCTTCCACCGATTCCAAGATTCCTTGGCCGGCACGCGAAGCCGACGCCCCCGCGGGTCAACGCGGCGCCTACTTCCGTTGGGAAAACCGTCTCGATAGTCCGGAAAAGTTTGAAATCGAACTTCGTTTAGCCACTGCCGAAGAACTGAATTCCCAAATTTTTGAGATTCCCACCTCGGCAAATGCAGACTTGACCCTTCGAAGATTACAAAACTTTGAAATAGCTCCTAATGAAATCATAAAATGGTCCATGGGGGATAAATCAGGCGTCGTAGAAGTAGATAACGCCGGGCTTATTACGATTCCTAGTCTTACCATTACCGATAAGCCGGCTGTGTTAGTTCTTGAAAAGTAAGTTTTTCTTTTCACTTAAATACACTTTAGCGTTCATTGAGGCTTCAATGAACGCTTTTTCTTTTTCCTGATTCCACGTCAACTGCGTACTTAAATTATCTCACTCTTTTATCCAACCATACTTTTTTGAGCGTCGTCAATCTTATTTAAAATTCGTTCTTTCTCTTGAACAAGTTTTTTTTAGTATCTGGTATCTGAAGTAAAAACCGTTACAATTCATAATGGTTGTTCTTGCCAAACTAGATATATAGCTAGTTTTGAACAACTTTATGGCATTTATACATTACGCTTAATCAACTCAACCTTTTAGATATTCTCAATGTCTGTTGAAATACGATATGTCAAAAGGATACTTATGGCGTTGGATTTTTCCAAACAGCCTATCGTAGTTCCAGAATTGTCGTCTGAATACTTTTGGACCCCTTGGCGTTCCACCTTGGTTAAGACCCATGCCAAGCTAGTTCATGCAGCTTTCAGTCAAGATTTAGACGGTCGCATATTCCCAACTTTTCGACAATATGCGGCATGTGAACATCTTGTTCATGCAACAGCTACCGCAAGTTCATTTGTACCTAAAGCCACATGGTTGATTGGACGTTACTTAGAAAAATCGTCTGGAAAAGATTTAGTACCTTTTGAGTATTGCGCGGCAATACAATGCCTGCAGAAAAAAAAGGGAATAGGTGAAATCCAAAACGTATCAGTGCATCCCGCTCAACGTCGTAGAGGTTTAGGACGAGCGCTTGTACTTAAAGCGCTTAGTTCTTTTCAACATATTGGAATGAAACGTGTAACACTTGAAGTTACAGCTGAAAACGCAGTTGCGATCCGTATGTACGACTCTATCGGTTTTCGCCCACTACGTTATTTTTACTCCGAAACCTTTGTTGACAAAAGTTCCCCCGTCATTTCTTACGATCGATGATCAAGATTTGAAAGGTTAAGAATTATTATGACAACTTCTTCCAAAGCTCCGTATAGTTTTCAATTTGAAAACGGACTTGTTCTTCTGTACGAAGAAATGTCTTGGAGCGAATCTTTTGCCGTTGGTATTAGTATTCCTGCTGGATCGATCAACGATCCAGACGGTCGTCCCGGCCTCGCAAGTATCTCTTGCGAGATGACTAATCGCGGGGCAGGCGAGTATGATAATCGTTCTCTCTTAGAGGCAATGGAAAATATTGGCGTGCGTTCCTCGGAAAGAGCCACAAAACTTTACGCTTCTTTCAACGCCACCGGCCTTAGAGACAACTGGAAACGCACTCTTGAGTTACTAGCATTACAAATTCGTGAACCTCAATTTCCTGATGAAGAATTTTCTTCATGTCAGCAAATACAGCTACAAGAAATAACGTCTGACGAAGACGATCCGGTCCGTAAAACTTACAACGCCTTTAATACCATTTTTTTGCCGGGGAAATTCGGTACGCCTACGATCGGCACCAAGGATTCCGTTCTTGGTTTCACACTTAATGACGTCAAGGAATTTCATAGAAATTTTTACCGCCCCAACGGCACAGTTATTGCAATAACGGGCAACCTAAATTGGCAAGAAGTTCGCGACAAAGTTGAACAACTATTTGGTAATTGGCAGCCTATTGAGTTCACGCCAACAACTCAAACATTAAGTCCGCAGTCAACGATCCACGTTCCGAGTAATACAACTCAAATTACATTTGTACTAGGTTACGAGGACGTTCCTAATACTTCTCTTGACTATTGGCTTTCTCTCGGAGGGGTTAAAGTCCTGAGTGGGGGAATGAGTTCGCGATTATTTACCGAAGTCAGAGAGAAGCGCGGATTATGTTACTCAGTCTCAGCTTCTCATTGTTCTCTCGACACAATGGGCTACGTAGTCTGTAGTTGCGGAACAAATGTGGAAAGCGCGCAACAATCGCTAGACGTCATTATTGATGAAGTAGATCGATTAAGCGTAGAGCCGATTACGCCGGATGAATTGGAGAGAGTTAAGATTCGTCTTAAAAGTTCAATGGTAATGCAACGAGAGTCAACTGCGCGTCGCGCCGGAGCGTTACTAGGCGACTGGAATTCTTTTAAAAGAATCATTCCGCTTGAAGAAGATCTTCATAATCTTGAAACCTTGACTTGCGAAGCTATCGAGGCATTTTATTCTAAGTCGCCGAAGAAAAGGTTTCGTTTAGCGACTTCCGGTCCCCGTCCGTTGGAAATTCCGGAAGATAGATTGTTCTAATAGTATCGCTCGCTTCATTTACAAATTACTTCCCAGCCCCTTGAATCAGAAGGGGAAGGGAAGTCCTTAATTTGGTATTAAGTTTCAAGTACGACTTGTAAACAATCGACTCTCAATTCAAATCCGTTTACGACGTCTCTCGGATCATTTTATAAAGCTCTTAAACTTAATTTGAAAATAAAACAAACGGTTTTCTTGATTCGAAAACCAATTCTAATTCCTGAGAATTCTTTAATATTGTTCTTATAACCATAGTCAATTCTACTTTTCAATCTAGCCAAGAATTTATCTATAGCTAATGGTTCTATAAGCGATACATATATTATATAATTTGATGATCGTCGACAGTAGTCAGAGGACAACTCCAACAACGACATTACTTACAGTCCAACACACTACCGAACATAACAAACATTATCGGACATTGTTGCATCATTGTCCAATCCAAGAAAGACCTACTAAAGTCCTCTTCGTTTACGCGATGTTCACTCTTGTGTCTCGCTTACATACACCTCGCCGGCAGATCGTAAGAATTGTTCAATCTTTTCAAGTAGCGGCAAAAAATGATACGGCTTAGAAATAAACTCCCCTTCACTTGCCGGAACAGTAAACTTGCCGGAACCAATAGCCATAATAGGAGCCTCATCGATTTCAGCTTCTTTTGAAAAAGCAGAAAGAGCCTGTTCAGGCGGAGCCGTCACAGAATCAATGTCAAAAATTACAAGATCAGGTTTTTCTTCACGAGCAATAACAGCGCCTCTACGAGGAATAGACGCAGTAAATGTTTTAACGCCTCTTCTTTCAAGAGCAGTTGAAAGAACGTCGCGCGTTTCCTCAGACTCATCAACGATCAGCACCTTCTTGGGTCCTTGATGTTTTTTATCTCCAATCAACAAATCACCGTTTATACGTTCTTCACAAACCGCGCCCATTATCAGTCTCCTGAGTTTCCTTCTTACAGCAGGAATTATTCCTATCGAGACATGCTAATGATTTTTCAACCTTTCCACAAGACCGGTCCAAATATCAATCGTAATACCAAAACAACAACCTAGTTCACTTCCATTCAAGCGTAAAATCAAACAACGTTCTCAGAAACTCAAAATCATTTCAAATATCATTCATTTTAATCGTCCAAAGACTCCAAGTCCTCCAACTCTTTCACTTTCCTATGCAAAACACTGTTCTTCATAGATCCCGCTCTAGCAACACAAGCCACCATAACACTCTGTGCTCCCGCTAACATTAGTTTTCTCGCCACCTCGTTTGTAGTAGCTCCTGAGGTAAAGGCGTCGTCGACAATAATCACATTTTTATCAACAAAAACGTTCGACGGTTTATGAATAATAGCCTTAAGACTCTTTTCAACAACAATATCAAATGGTCTAAACCGCTTCCTGAGTCCAGGAAATATTAACCATGTATTATCGATAATTTCTCTCACTAAAACAGCAATTCTGTACCTTAGCTTATTTCTAACCTCGAATGCATCGTAAACATTAAGAAATCTATCGTTCCAATCGATAACGGTCTGCTTAACCGTCGATCGACTGCGCCTAACGTAATCACAATAACATGGTAATTTTAGTTCTTTGGCCAATTCACGCGCCATGATCTCCGGCGCATTAATACCGCTTCGCTTCATTTTCCTTCGCCAATTCATAGGGACTGCAATTACACAGTCCGGATGAAACGACTTCAGTTGTTCCAAACGGTTCTGATAATATAAACCTGCCATTACTTTGGCCATCATACCCGTTTTATCATTTTTCATAAACAGAATAACAGAACGTGTAAGAGCCTTATAAACATTCAATGGAACAACAGACGTAATATATTGTCTTTCAAAAGTACAATTTTCACACACCGTCAAAGTTGACGGATCTTTCAGCTTTCTTCCACAAATTCGGCAAAACATTTGATAGGGAGCAATCAATTCACTTTGACATTCCGAGCAGATAAAAGTTTCTAGCGACAAAGAACGTTTGAAAAACAAAGATCTCGTTCCCAAAGTTGGGCGTGAGCAAACCAGACACGAGCTTGGATAAACCGCCTCTAATAAATATACCAGTGGTTGGAGCGGCAATAGTAACGATCTAAGAATTCTATGTTTTGTAAACTGCATTACAAACCTACAACCTGCATGACCCCGAATCAATAACAGAAGAATCCACCTCAACGATGGATAATATATCCAAACGATAACGTTTCATTCAACAATTCTGTCAAATTTATTCTCGATTTCAACCCGAATATCAACTTCAACAATTGTTGTTCGAAAAATTCATTTTTAGGAAATGATGAACATATGATTCAGTAAACACGAAGTCGTCATTGTAAAATATTTTTCATTTGTAACCTCCCTCAAAAAGCTATCGATCATATTTCATTAGCCCCAATAATTCAACATTTTAGCATATTCGGCATTATCAGTAAAACTGTCTTAAACAGTATGAAGCGACTAAAAAGTTAAGAAATGTGTTACAGCGGGGCCTGTTAAATCCATGAATTATCGGTTATAATCACAAAAGTTTGACTACAGGACATTGCGCCGATGCGGAGTAATCGGTCGCCAAAACCGGACCGATTACGTGAAGGTTAACGCGCCTGACGCCTTCCTATATATTTAGGCAGTGCGTATACGTCAACTTTTTATTTGGTTTTGCCGTTTTCCGCATGTTTCTGATGGTATAGAAACAGTTGCGTGTATCGGTAAGAGCCCTGGATTTTTACGTCGTCTAACACAAAGAAACGCCTACCGTCTCTCTGTAACGCCTAGAGAATTCAGGAAACCCTAAGAGTCGGGGTTAAAGACTCGGAAAGGTTGAAAGAATGAGTTTCGATTTATCTCAATACGGAATCACCGTAGCCAACATTTTTCGTAATCCGTCCCCCGCGAAACTTTATGAAGACGCTATCACCTACGAAAAAGCGTCGATCACTTCCGCGGGCGCGTTGATGAACTCCTCTGGTAAGAAGACCGGTCGTAGCCCTAAAGATAAGCGTATCGTCGACAATCCGGAAAGCACGAACGATATTTGGTGGGGTTCCGTCAATATCAAGATGCCCGATTCCGCGTTCCTGCAAAACCGCTCTCGCGCGATCGATTACCTCAATACTCGCGACCACCTCTACGTCATTGACGCTTACGCTGGTTGGGATCCGGAAAACCGCCTTAAGGTTCGTATCATCTGCGCTCGCGCTTATCACGCGTTGTTCATGCACAACATGTTGATCCGTCCGACCGCTCAAGAACTCGCTGAATTCGGCGAACCTGACTTCGTCGTTTTCAACGCCGGTCAATTCAAAGCCGATCCGTCTACGCCGTCCCTCACCTCGAGCACGAGCGTCAACCTCTCGTTCGAACGTCAAGAATTCGTCATTCTCGGCACTGAATACGCCGGCGAAATGAAGAAGGGCGTTTTCACGATCATGAACTACTTGATGCCGAAAAAAGGCTTCTTGTCCATGCACTGCTCCGCGAACGAAGGCAAAGACGGCGACACCTGCTTGTTCTTCGGTCTTTCCGGTACCGGTAAAACGACTCTCTCCACCGAACCGAACCGTAAGCTCATCGGCGACGACGAACACTATTGGACCGACAAAGGCGTTGTCAACATTGAAGGCGGCTGCTATGCGAAGTGCATCCACCTGTCCGCTGAAAGCGAACCCGAAATCTTCAACGCGATCAAGTTCGGCACCGTTCTTGAAAACACCGTTTTCGATCCCGAAACTCGCGAAGTCGACTTCGACGATGACTCTCTCACCGAAAACACTCGCGCTTCCTATCCGATCCACTACATCGAAAACATCAAGGAAGGCAGCCAAGGCGGTCATCCGAAGAACATCGTTCTTCTCACCTGCGACGCTTTCGGTGTTCTTCCTCCGGTGAGCAAGTTGTCCCCCGAACAAGCGATGTACTACTTCATTTCCGGTTACACCTCCAAGGTCGCCGGTACCGAAGTTGGTATTAAAGAACCGCAACCGACCTTCTCCGCTTGCTTCGGCGCCGCGTTCCTCGTTTGGCACCCGACCAAGTACGCTGAATTGTTGGCCGCTAACATGGCTAAGTACGGCTCCAAGGTTTGGCTCGTCAACACCGGTTGGAGTGGCGGCGCTTACGGCGTTGGTAAACGTCTCTCCATTAAGGTCACGCGCGCGATCGTCGACGCTATCCACAATGGTACGCTTGATTCCGTCGATTACCAAGTCGACGACATCTTCGGCCTCAGCGTCCCGACCTCCTGCCCGAACGTTCCGTCTGAAGTTCTTCTTCCCGAAAACAGCTGGGCTGACAAAGCTGCTTATCGCGAAACCGCTCAAAAGCTCGCTAAGTCCTTCCATGAAAACTTCAAGACCTTTGAAGATCAAGCTTCTGATGCTGTTCGTTCCGCTGGTCCGAAATACAATGGTTGATCATTCTAAGCGTCATGTTGTCGCATGACCATTAAGTAAACGCAGCTGAGCGTTCAATAATTCGGACGTTCAGCTGTTTTTATATGTCAACATACCTATTTCTTCGTACACCCTTACAGATTTTCCGTTTGCGTCAGTTCTCCCTTGTATACGCTTTTGGGTTTGATGTTTTAAAAATAAGTCGTATATTACCTCGCTAGACGCATTGTCATAATTATTAGACCGAATGGAGAAAATAATGGGCGCTTTTATTTCTGAAAACTTCCTTCTTCAGACAACGAGTTCACAACGTCTTTACTTTGAATACGCCAAGGACGAACCCATCGTTGATTATCACTGCCATCTTTCCCCAAAAGAAATTGCTTGCGATCGCCAATTTGAAAACATGACACAAATTTGGCTTGGAGGCGATCATTATAAGTGGAGAGCATTAAGAGCGGCAGGCGTCCCAGAAGAGTATATTACAGGAAACGCTTCGGATTGGGAAAAATTTGAACGTTGGGCTGAAGTTTGTCCCCTTACCGTGCGCAATCCCCTTTTCCATTGGACCGCATTAGAATTAAATCGTCCTTTTGGTATTAACGATCGTTTCTTGAACAAAACAACCGCCAGTGGAATTTGGGATGACTGCAATGAGAAACTTGCGCAATCAGAATTCTCGGCTCGCGGAATTATGCAACAAATGAATGTCGAGTTGGTGTGTACGACCGACGATCCTATCGACTCGCTTGAATGGCACGAAAAAATTGCGGAAGACGTTAAAGCCGGCAGATTTTCCGTTCGCGTATTCCCTACGTTCAGACCTGACAAATTATTCCCAAACGCTTGTTCCACACCAGAAGGAGTGATTTCTTATCTTCGTTACTTAGGTAAGTTATCAGAAGCTGCCAATTCAGATATTTCTTCATTTGCGGCGTTACGTGCTGCAATGGCCAATAGACACTCGTATTTCCACAAACATGGTTCACGTCTCTCTGATTGTGGCTTTGGTCTTTTCCAATGGAAAAAAGTTTCAAACACTCATTCATTGGAATCCTCCTTCGCTAAGATATTGAAAGGAGAGACGATTTCAGAAGATGAAATTATCGCCTTATCGTCAGTATTACTTTCTGACCTCGGTCGACTTGACGCTGAAAAAGAATGGACCTCGCAACTTCATATTGGAGCAATGCGTAATAATTCCTCACGTATCATGCAGAGAGTAGGCGTCGACGCCGGTTGTGATTCCATGATCGACGGAGCTTACGGTCTGGCGTTATCTAGTTACCTCGACGACCTAGACAAACAATCGCAACTTCCTAAGACGATCGTCTACAATCTGAATCCATCAGCCAATTACCTGCTTGCATCCCTCGTCGCTAATTTCAATGACGGCACAGTTCCCGGAAAAATGCAATACGGAGCCGGTTGGTGGTTCCTTGACCAAAAGAACGGTATGGAAGAACAGCTCGAGACTCTTTCTAATATGGGGTTATTAAGTTTGTTCGTAGGTATGTTGACTGACAGTCGTTCGTTTTTATCATATACGCGTCACGAATACTTCCGTCGCATTCTTTGTAATTTACTTGGTAAAGAAATGGAAAACGGCTTACTTCCCAACGACCTTGATTGGATAGGCGGTATTGTTAGAAACATTTGTCACAATAACGCAGTAAAGTATTTCAAATTTTGTTAATGTTACTACTACGCAAAAACGCGAAGTCCGATAATATATATAGAAATTTCTCCACAAGTTCAGCCAGCTAAAAAGGAATCGATATGAATTACGGTGAAGAATCGTTGAAAAAGCATGCGGAATGGCGCGGTAAGATTGAAACAGTCGCTCGCGTCCCTGTTGGAAGCCGCGAAGAACTCTCCCTCGCCTATACGCCCGGCGTTGCCACCCCGTGTAAAGCTATTGAAGCTAATCCTGAACTGTCGTTTGAATTGACGCGCCGTTGGAATGTTGTTCCCGTTATCACCGACGGTACCGCCGTTCTCGGACTGGGTGATATCGGTCCCGAAGCCGGTATGCCCGTCATGGAAGGAAAATGCGCGCTCTTCAAGGCGTTTGGCGGCGTCGACGCTATCCCGCTCTGCATTCGTTCTAAAGACACTGACACCATTGTCGAAACTATCAAGTTACTTGAAGGTAGCTTTGGCGGTATCAACTTGGAAGACATTTCGGCTCCTCGTTGCTTCGAGATCGAACGCCGCCTCAAGGAAGAATTGAGTATTCCGGTTTTCCACGACGATCAACACGGAACCGCCGTCGTCGTTGGCGCCGCTCTCCTGAACGCTCTCAAGCTCGTCAACAAAAAAATGGAAGACCTTCATGTTGCGATCAACGGCGCCGGCGCCGCAGGTATCGCCATTGCCAAGTATCTCTTCCGTTTTGGCGTCAAAGACGTCGTTATCTGCGACTCCAAGGGCGTCATTTGTGAAGGCGATCCTCGCTTGAACGCTCCGAAACAAGAAATCGCCGCTATCACGAACAGACGTCATATCAAAGGTGGTCTGACTGACGCGATGGTTGGAGCCGACGTCTTTGTTGGCGTTTCCGCGCCTCACTGCGTTACCAAAGAAATGGTCAAAACGATGGCGTCTAACGCCATTATCTTCACCTGCTCTAATCCGATTCCTGAGATTGAACGTGAAGATGCGATTGAAGCTGGCGCCGCCGTCGTCGGTACCGGTTCTTCGGCGAAACCGAACCAAATCAACAACGTTCTTGTCTTCCCCGGTCTCTTCCGTGGAGCTTTGGACGTCAGAGCCTCTGATATCAATACGGAAATGATGATGGCCGCGTCTCGCGCTATTGCTTCCGTCGTTTCTGATGACGAACTGACTCCTGACATGATCCTGCCGTACGCCTGGGACGAACGTGCGCATCAAGCTGTCGCGCAAGCTGTTGCCCAAGCCGCTCGTGATACCCATGTCGCTAGAAAGTGATACGACTCGCTCGCTTCTACAAGAAGAGAGTTTGAATTAAAAATAAGCCTCAAAAGACCTGTGTTCTTTTGAGGCTTTTTTCTTTCCCCTACTGAAAGAAAATCCGTAACTATTATTATCAAACATTCACTGTGAAGAGCTCTTAAAAGAAATGTCTCGCGAATTATTCAAAAGACTATATACTAGTAATTAAAAGAATACCGTTATAGTAGACGCCTACATTTCTCTTCACATAAGCGTCCACTTGTTAACGTCATTTTGTATAAAACCATTTACGTCAGCGTAGTGGTATTAATATAGCACGCCCCTCCTATTCATTTAGGCTACAAGAATGAAATCCATAAAAAGCAAGCGGTCACAAGTAACTTCTTCTCAAAGAGAATTTACTTCGTCTACTCAGAATGCAAGTCAATTACGCCCCAAGTTACTGGAAAAATTATTTGGGCTCTTTACTTCAATTTTTTTAGTGTCGTCGATTTTTGCAATCCCAGAAGGGAATACGCGCGATGGAGATTACCTACCGATAGCGCTTTTATTCTTTCTTTTTGGAGTCGGAATTACATTATTGGTCTATAAAAAATATAATCAAATCAATAATATAGATGATTCCCAAGACACTTTCCCCTCTATTAAAAATAAATTTATTCCAATAGCGGACTATTCTCTCCTGTTTTTTACAATACTGATAACCATTTCGTACTTACGAGTTGTCATTTTTAAACTCGGCGACGTAAGATTCTCTTCAAATACTTATTGGACGGTGATTACCCCTATTACCTTTTATTACTTTCTTCGCTTTTATAAAAATTTTATCTCTCAAAAGCTCGTTATTGGATTATTATCACTGATTTTTGTTTGCGGAATAGCTGAAAGCGTCTATTCAATTTATTCATACGCTGTAATAAATCCTCAATTACGAGAATCCTATCGTCAGAATCCCGAGCAAATGCTAAAAGACGCCAACCTGAACTTTTCAGCAGATTCCAGAGAACGGGAACTTTTTGAAAAAAGATTACTAGATAGTTCCGAACCCTCCGGTTCCTACGGTTTAGCCAACACGCTTGCCGGTTTTTTAGTTCCTGTCTTTATTCTGGGTCTTACCCTCATTTTATCTAAAACCGAAAAGCTCTTGTTCTTTTGGAAAAAGGATAATAACGTCCAAGATTTCACTTTTAAAAATTTTCGTATCCTATTATTCATTCTAGGTTTTGTCACCATTATATTTGCAATGATTCTGACCAAAAGTCGCGCCGGCTTTTTGTCGGCGATTGTTGGTAGTCTTCTATTATTTTTATGGCTTGGATTTCACGCTTCCATTCAAAAATCAAAAATTACTAGAAAGAGCGTTATTCTTGCCATAGGCGTTTTCCTCGGTTTAACAATACTAGTTCCGGCTATCGCATGCTTTACTGGGCAACTTGACCGCGAAGTCTTTACAGAAGCTGGCAAATCCCTAGGATACCGTCTGGATTACTGGATGTCTACGTCTCTTATGATCCGCGACCATTTAATTCTAGGTATCGGTCCAGGTGAATTTCAGAATATATATCCTCAATATATTCTACCAACGGCAAGTGAATTTATAGCGGACCCTCACAATTTCATTTTTGAAATTGCAGCCCTATTTGGTTTACCTGCTCTAATCGCATTCCTCGTCTTTGTTTTTTCGATTACAGCAATTGTAATATGCGACCTACAACGTCCAACAACGTCTGTTAATTCTTTAGAACAAAGAAATATCTCCCTTCCCAAAAATAAAGGAAAGACGTCAGTTCTTCTTTGTGGCGCATATTTTGGTCTGGTACTACTAGTCTTGTGTTCACCTTTTCAAGAAACGCCCATCGATTTTCAATTCCTATCCTCCTCCCTTATTGTCTGCTTAGCCCTCCTCCCTATCTCACAAGAATTTGAACGTTCGTTTACAGATCCCCATTCAAACCAAACAACAATCATTATTATCACAATGATGCTTGCGTTGTTATTAAATCTGTGCGTTGCAGGGGGAATACTATATCCGGTTATTTCAGTTTCACTTTTTTTCTTAGCGGCTATTGTCGCTAATCAAACATTCGTTTCCTCATCAAATACAGGAATTAATACGTATTTTCCCTCATTGAAAAAAGTTAAATTATTCCTTTTGACGTGGCTCATAATATTGTGTGTTTTTTATATCACCGCCTTTAAACCGAGATGTAATTCTTTCTTATTCTCACTCCAATACGATCCGCAAAATATTTCGGCAAGCCCATATTTAGCCGCCTTAAATAATGGAAGTTTTCAAAAGATCGACAAAGCTTCTGTTCCGGTAGCCGAACAGTTTTACTTTTTTGCCGGACTAGAATACGTTCAATCTCGAGCAGACGTAAACCAAGAAAGGTGGACCCAAACACGTCTACATATCCTTAAGGTTTCCCCACACTCCTCTACAATGCATGAACGCTGTGGAGATTTTGACATGACGTTATATAAACGTCAACCGGAAACCAATCAAGACTTCCTGGATTCAGCCTTCGAGTTTTATCAAAAGGCCGTCGACCTGTCTCCAACAGACGCGAATAAAAGAGTAAAACTTTTCCGTACACTTTTATTGAAAAAAGACTACAATAAAGCAATTAGTGAAGCGCAAACAGCGCTTGAACTCGATAATATTACGGAACATGAAGACAGAAAGCTACCTGCAGAAGATCGTGAGGAACTGGTTACATTTCTGACCACCCACCACGACAGCGTCATGTAGTTTGTCAGTAAACTTTATCCTATGTGTTTTATCCTATGTGTGTTATCAAAACGGAAACGATTCATTCCAAAACGATTACGTATTTGTAAATTGAAAACCACAAATCTCTAACTCGTTTTATAAGCGATTCGCGTTTTCCTCATATAAAGCATACGGAGCCCCAAATGAAAGAACGACGTTACACCATAGTTGCGAAGTCGCTATGCCTTTTGGTTTCATTATTTCTCGTAACTGTTAGAAGCCAAGGAACAGAGATTGAACTAGCCGGTTCCGGTTCTTCGGCTTATTCAATCGTGTTACCGAACGAGCCTTCGCCTATCCAACAAACAGCGGCAAATGAATTACAAGAGTTTTTCAAGCAAGTTACGGATGTTGAATTACCTATTATTCAAGAAAGCGACGTACTCAATCAGGATTCAATAGAGCTCGCCAAACTATTTATTATTGGACCCGGTAATCTGTCTCAGAAGGCTTTGGGAAACGATGTTAATGAACTCCAAATTGGTTATGACGGCGTCATCTTAAAATCAGTAGGTAATTCTATTGTTCTAAGTGGCTCTCCTCAACGAGGACCGTTATACTCAGTTTATGAGTTTTTAGAGAAAAAACTTGGATGTCGATGGTGGACGTCGACAGAATCAACGATTCCTCATATTCAAGAGCTTACGATTTCTAACGATCTCGATATTATTTATACGCCTAAGCTAGAATATAGAGAATCTTTCTATCGTGATTGCTTTAACGGTTCATTTGCCGTCAAAATGAAGTGTAACGGTAATAGTGAAAATATTCCTGATGAGTTTGGAAGCCACCACATCTTTCAATACTTTGTTCATTCTTCCTACAACTTGATTCCCCCACAAAAGTATTACTTGAAACACCCTGAATGGTTCCCGGAAATCGACGGCGTTCGTAAGGTTGGTATCCCCGCATGGGTTGGTCAGTCACAAGAGTATAAAGAGTTTGAAAAAGCATTGGCCCCCGAACAGATCTATTCAGCGGGAACTCAATTATGTTTTTCTAATGACGAATTGCTCGCGGAAATTGTTAAAAATGCGCGAGAAGTTTTACGTAATAACCCCAAAGCCTCCTTCCTTTCTATTAGTCAAAATGATTGGCACGGCTATTGTACCTGCGAAAAATGTCGCGCAATCGATGAAGAAGAAGGCTCTCACGCCGGTTCATTGTTACGTGGAGTCAACAAAATTGCCGAAGCGCTAGAGGCTGAATTCCCGCATTTGTATATTGAAACACTAGCCTACCAGTATACGCGTAAGCCCCCCAAGATCACAAAGCCTCGTAATAATGTCGTCGTAAGGCTTTGCTCTATCGAGTGTTCGTTTGCTCAACCCCTGGAAGCAGAGGTCAATAAATCTTTTCACGACGACTTAGTTGGTTGGAGTAAGATCGCCAATAAATTATTTGTTTGGGATTATGCAACAGATTTTGCCTTCTATCTTCTTCCCTTCCCCAATTATCGTGTTCTGGCGCCCAACATCAATTTTTACGTCAATCACAATGTAGTCGGCTTCTTTGAACAAGGAGACTATCAATGTGAAACCGGCGACTTTGTTCAATTACGTAACTGGGTCGTCGCTAAACTGCTCTGGGATCCTTCCCTCGATCCTAAAGAATTGGTTAAAGAATTTATTGCCGGATATTATGCCCCTGAACTAGTTCCTCTGTATTGTCAATATTTTGACGTTTTATCCGACGCTGTCGAAAAGGCCAATTACTATTTAGGAATCTTTAAAACAAACACAAACGGCTGGCTCGACACCGATTCCCTAACAAAAGCGACTTTAATACAAAAAGAAGTCTTAGCCGTCGCTAAACACTTGGAAGCGCAGGATCCCACACGCTATCAGGGATTAGTTTCGAAAGTGAGACGTGAACAGATTCCGCTAGACGTAGTTTGGATGCAAGAATATCGAAGCGTTCGTGAAGAATGTCGAATTCGCGGTTTGAACTTTGTTGGTCCTAGCGATCCTGCGCAAGCAGCTCGGGAACTAGTTGCAAAATTTGACGAGTTTGGTCTTACTAAAAGGAAGGAGGTGGAAACTAGCGAGGCTTTTAACCAATATAAACAAGAATTGCTTACGAGTTTCGACGATTACACCTCAAACGAAACAGCTACGCCTAGCCCTTGTCAAGATATTCCTACAACAGCGTGGCTTGAGATTCAAAATTTCGATCTCAACAAACATAAACTTGGAGAATGGACCTTTAACGTTTCCGATCCTAACGCCTCCAACGGTAAAGCGGTAAAAATGCCCGGCGCCCATAACGAATGGGCTACAAGTTGGAATGTAACTCGCTATATCGATTGTCTTCTTCCTGCTAACGCCGAACAAAATTCAGATCAATCGCCTGTTTATCACATTTATGCATACGTTCGTTGCGACGCCGATGCTGTGGATGGCACGGCTATGACCTTGGGTGTTTACGACGAAGAAAGCAAACGCGGCCTCCTTCATAAACAATTATCCGTTTCTGAGATCAAAGGAGAGAGTTACAGCCTTATTGACCTTGGAAGTACGGAATTACCCAAAACAGCCTATCTCTGGTTTGCGCCTCCTCAACGTCCAGACGAAGTAGACGCTATCTATATTGATAGAGCGATCGTCGTCAGAGAAAAATAGGCGTCACATCGTTCTTCTTTTATGTTAAATTCCCGGCAAACCTTATCTCACACTAAGATTTGTCGGGATAATTTGACACTCTTCATTCTCAAAATCTTTTGAACCTTGAAAATTCAACGATGTTGAAAAAAACGATTTAATCGGTATAATGGTAAAAATAAGGTTTCGCTCTCAGGTACACGGAATAGTCGATCGAGCTTTGTAAATGCGAGTGAATCTCTATTATTTACATAGAATTATGGCAAACCATCAGACCGGTAAAGCTTCTGGAACACACAAGCGCATTACTAGTTTGTGTCTGCCAACACTATAAAGATAAGGGAGAATCGAGTTGTTTGTAGCGGCCTCAACTCACTGCTTTCCAGACGTCACTCTTGCCAAAAGTCTGCAAAAGTTAGCTGACTTAGAATACAATGCTGCAGAAATTGTTATCGGCGATGGAGCTAATGAATTACACCCAGAATGGCTAGTTCAGGATTTTCAAGCGGTCTGCCGTCTGTGTGTGTCATGTCGTCAAATTACCCCGATCGCATTTTTCCTTAATCTTCCGACCGACGCCCCTAACTACATGGCAAAATACGAGTTGTGTTTAAAACTCTGTAAAACGCTGGGGGTCGTTACGCTTGTTGTTAAATCCTCCCCCGCGGGTTATCCCTTCAATGAAGAGTTTGCGCGTATAGCTCAACTCGTTAAACTTGCGATGAGTTATGGGGTTCTAGTCTCTGTCTTAACAGAACAAAACTTCGTTTCTGAAGCAGTCGATTCTCTTACTAGTTTGTTGAAGGGAATTCCAGGAATGAAGATTGCCTTAGATCCCTCGCACTTTATCTATGGACATAAAACGCCTGTGAATTTTGACGCGCTTTTGCCTAAAGTTTCGCATATTCGACTCCGTGATACTAACGCCAAGCAGTTTCAGGTCAAACTGGGACAAGGAACCCTAGAATACAAAAAGTTTGTCGATCAATTAAACCACATTGGTTACACAAGATCGTTATGCGTCGATATCGTTCCGGAATCTAATCTAAATATTGAGAGCGAACTTAGAAAAATGCATTTATTACTCGAAAGTCTTTTGTAGTAACCGTCAGCAGAGTAAACGCTCGTTGATTGTTTCACAATAAGTGTTTCAAGTAAATAGATAATACCTTCTGAAAGCTTATGAAAATAATTACGTGGTTGGTAAGAAACTTATTGATACTGCTGGCGAAGTTCATCAGCGGCGCTTCTGTTCGCTGGGTGGGCTGTCATCCCGACGCCCAGTGTCAACGTGTTTATATTGCTAATCACACAAGTCATATTGACGGCGTTATTATTTGGGCGTCGCTACCACATGATATTCGAGCTAAAACACGTTTGGTTGCAGCGCAAGATTATTGGCTAGGCGGCCCCATTCGCCGTTTCTTAGCAATTCGCGTTCTTAATGTCATACTGGTTGACCGAGAAAACGTTTCTAAACGTAATAATCCATTGTACCACATGTTAGATGAAATGGGGTCTAAGTACTCCATTATAATCTTTCCGGAAGGAGGACGTTCAACCTCCGGCGTCGTTGGAGAATTTAAAAGCGGAGTCTTTTATTTAGTTAAGAAAAAGCCGGAACTTGAATTGATTCCCGTCTACTTGGATAACATGAATAGAATTTTGCCTAAAGGCGTTTTCCTTCCGGTTCCGCTACTGTCGCGCGTCCTTTTCGGAGCTCCGATATGGTATGAACGTAACGAAGGAAAAGACGTTTTCTTGACCAGGGCGCGTGACAGCGTATTGAATCTCAAAAACTTTCGGAATCAAGAAGAGAATCGCCAAGTTAGTAACGATTAAATACGCACTTCCCATTATGCATGAACCGCTTCATTGTTTTTCAACTATTTATGAAGAGTGAGTAAATGTTGTCGCCTTTTTTTCAACGTCGCCAAGATTCCGGTTCAAACCTTGGTGAAAAACGAGGTAATAGTAATCAAGAATCGGTAACTTCTTCCCAAAGTAATAAGCTCTTAATAAAACATCTACTTGCTCTTCTCAAAATAGTCATACTCACGTTTGTCCTCGTATGGCTGTCAATGTTATTACGGAAGAGTTGGCAAGATATCGTCCAATACAACTGGCGTATTCAATACCGTTGGCTCTTTTTATCCGGTATCTTTTATATAGTCGCTTTTATACCTTCCGCCTTCTTTTGGTACCTATCATTACGTTGGCTTGGACAAAGTCCTAAACTATGGCAAGCGTTTAAAGCGTTTTATTTTAGTCAACTCGGGAAATATATTCCGGGTAAAGCTCTCGTTGTTTTGATCAGATCAGACATGATTTCCGGTCCCAAGGTTCGTACTAGCATTGCTGCCGCATGTGTCTTTTACGAGACATTAATGATGATGGGAATAGGAGCCTTTATCGCCGCCATAATTGTCTTGTGTTATTTTCGTCAGCACATTATTTTTTCATGTATGGCATTAGGGGTTTCTGTTGTATCGCTTCTTCCTTTAACGCCTCCATTATTTGTTCGTCTTCTAAAAATTCTTCATATAGGAAAAGGCGATCCACAAGTTCAACAGAGCTTACAAAACCTTAGATACAAAAACCTATTAGCAGGAATGGTGTTAATGATATTCCTATGGTTAGGTTTCGGACTTTCATTATGGTCGGCAATTCAAGGTCTTGGTATCTCTACGCCTCCATTGTATCTCTCATTACCTAGATATGTTTGTATCGTGGCGCTTGCAATGACTCTTGGATTTGCAGTTCCGATTTCTCCTGGCGGTCTAGGAATACGTGAAGCTGTTATTTCTGCGTTGTTACTCCCTTATTTATCTTCGATATTAAATGAACCAAGTAACGCTCATTGGTCGATTACCCCTGATTCGCTTGCAGCGATTGTCGCGCTCATCCAAAGAATCACATCAATTATTGCGGAAGTTGCCGTAGTCGCCTTCTTTTTTGGGACAACATTACTCCACAAATTATCGCATATTCAAAAGTAGATAGGTTCTTCGTTCATAGATAAAAAAATCGCTCTAATGATTTCATCAGAGCGATTTTATTCATTTCTTTTTTATTGGTAACTGAAAAAAATCAGTCAAGAACCTTACGATAAACCGGTTCATCCTCACCGGGGAAATCCGCGGGAACTTCGGTGGTAACTTTACCCGTGGCAGCCCATTCGGCACAACGGATGAAAAGGACAATGAAATCGACGCTTTCACATTGCTCGCCGGCGTGTCCCAACATATTGTTAACGCAACGTCCCTTTCCATAAGGAACAGTAAGGATCAAAGGTTCATTACGATCGGTACCGCGATATTCAGGATCGGCATAAGCGCTAGCCAAAATGGTGACGTTGTGAGCCGGACCACGTTGACGTTGATAAAGTTCATCAGTGCAGTGACGGAACTTCAAGGGCAACCCCTTCATGATCGGATGTTCAGGAGCTCTGTTATCGATCGGATAAGCCCATTGCGGACCATGATCGCCACCGGGACCGGGTTCAACGGCGTCGACGACGGTGTTACCCTCTTTGTCGATATAGAGGTACGGACCACTGTCCTCATTACGACCTTCCCAACCGCCAAGCGCGATCATCTCATTATAGGCAGCCCAATTCGCGAAGGCATTGTTACCGGCGTGAAAACTTAAGAAACCGCCGCCGTTGACGACAAATTTAACGAACGCTTTTTCCATTTCGGAATTCCAACGATCGCCATTATAATTCATAACCACCAGGTCATACTTGTCGAAATCAACATTGAATTGGCTCATATCGCCGCCTCGATCAGGAGACGTGGCGACGTCGACGGAAAACAGACCGGAATCCTCAAGAATCTTGACAAGATACGGAGTCGTTTCACGCCAATTGTGATTGTTTTGACCGTCAATAACGACCGTACGGATCTTATCTTGCGCCGAAACGGTCGTCACAGAAATCAACAGAGCGATGACTGTAAGAGCAAAATATTTACTCAAAGTACGCATTGTTCCTCTTTCTTAACCAAAGAAAAAATATGTAGTGGAAGTTCTATTACCTCTAACTTCCGTTAACTTCTAGATTCTACCATGAAAAAAACTAATATTCAATAATAACAACTAAAAATCGAGACTCACATCTCCCTTGTTCAGTCGCGCAAATTAGTTCTCAACCAATCACAAAAGGACTGGTGATCCTCAACGTAAACGTCGGCAGTTTTCATTATCGTGTCTTTACGCAAACGTTCGGAATTATCTTCGACTGCAATTACAAAAAAACCGGCCGCCTTTGCTGTTTCGATCGCGTACAAAGCATCCTCGACAACGATAGTTTCACTAGGCTTCGACCCCATAAATTTACAAGCATGTTCGAATATTTTGGGAGAAGTCTTACTCTCTCTGATTTCAGGATCGCGACACGAAAAAACGCCGTCAAAGAACTTCAAAACCCCCGTTCTTCGTAGACCGGCTTGCGCAAGTTCATTCGAAGTTGCCGTCGCTAAGGTCACCTCGGCGCCATGTCGCTTTAAAAGACGTAAAACGTCGGCAATCCCCGGTTTCATTCTAGCGTCACGCGAATACATAAGACGTAATCGCTCCACTAGTTCCCTGACGATCTCATCGACGTCTAAATCCAGTTTGTATTCTGTATGGAAATACTCGGCGCTTTCTCGTAAAGACATCGTACCGATTTTGTCTAAAAAATTCTGATCAGGCGCTATATTATGTTCTCGGAGATACTGTAATCCAAGCGTATCCCATTGTTCCATTGTGTCCAAAACAGTACCATCTAAATCAAAGATCGCGCCTGTTATCTGCTTAGGAGCTTCTCTATTGACAAAATACATACCAATACTCGTTACAAATTTTAAAAGAAAATGGGGAAACGCACTATCTTACTTACCCAGGGTACGAATAACGCGTTCCTTCAAAGCCAACGTAGCCATTTCAACATCTGGTTGGGCAAAAATTGCGGAAACGACAGCAACACCGGCAATTCCAGTCCCTTGTAATTGCTCTATGTTTTCATACGAGATTCCGCCAATCGCCACTGTCGGAATAGAGACAGTCCGACAGATCGTTGATAGTTCTTCCCTGGATACGGATGTTGCGTCTGCCTTTGTTTGCGTAGTAAACACTGCGCCAACGCCGATATAATCAGCTCCGTCCTTTTCCGCTTTTATTGCTTCTTCAACAGTATGAGCAGAGACCCCTACAATTTTATCATTTCCAAGTATTTTTCGAGCCTCAACAGGACTCATATCCTCCTGCCCAAGATGTACGCCGTCTGCATTACACAGTAAAGCAACCTGAACGTTATCATTGACCACAAGCGGAACGCCGTAACGAACACAAAGTTCTTTGACCTTTCTCGCTTCCTGAACAAATAGATCCTCAGAAAGATCTTTTTCACGAAGTTGTAAGAAAGTAATGCCGCCAACCAACGCGGATTCAATTTGCTCTATCAACGTTTGCCGTCCGACCCACGAACGATCGGTAACAGCATATAAAGCCATGCATTCAGTCAATTTCTCTTGACGCGAAGAAATATTGTCGTTCAACATGAAAATACCTCGAAGATCACACCAACGATCAAACAAACAATTCTAAAACGATATTGCCGGAACTATTTCGTTCGCAGTATTCGACCGCATCGATTATACCTCAATACTTGTGACCGACAACAGTCGTGATAGAATGAGAGCAGTAGCATAATAAAACCAAACAGAGTTATTCGTTCGTTTACCAGGAGAGCTTAAAATGTTCATAACGATCGACGGATGTGATGGAGCCGGAAAGGGACGTCAAATAGAATTCCTAAAAAACTGGTTTAACGAACTTGGTTTGGATCATGTTTTATACCGAGACCCGGGAGATACTCTTCTTGGGGAAAGTATCCGAAACCTGCTGCTCGATCGTAAAGACTTATCAATTTGCTCTAAATCTGAACTTGCTCTGTTTATGGCGGCGCGAGCCCAATTAGTCGAAGAAAAAATCAAGCCTGCGCTTGCAGAGAATAAACTCGTTCTTCTTGATCGATATCTTCTTTCCACAGTGGTCTACCAAGGATATGCAGTCGGTAAATCAGAAAAGGAAATAGAGCAAATTTGGAATATCGGCGTTTTATTGGCGGATCGCGTATTACCCGACGTCACGCTTATTCTCGATTGCCCGGCAGACGTGGCGTCTCAACGGCTCTGTAGAACCAAAGACAGAATCGAATCTAAGGGAGCTGAGTACCACTACGCAGTTTCGGAAGGCTACCGTCTAGCAGCTGAGAATTGGAAAAGATATTCGTCCGGCGAGGTTTATTTACTCGATGCAACCCAAGCTCCTGAAAAAGTTTTTCACCGGATCCAAACGATTCTTACGCCGCATTTTTTGAACAACCGCCTCACAAATAAACAATAACTTTTTAACGACTTTTCAATTTCTAAAAGCCCTCGTCTCCCCTTCACAATTTCAGTAATTCTGTTATGATTACAAGACGGTAAAGAGAGGGCGAAGGGACATGGATTCCGTATGAGTCGCGCGGTCGTCTTTGCGTTTAAGTTTAGGTTACATCCTGCTTGCCGACGATCGCGATCCTACCGGACTATGTTCGATGATATGGAAACATCTGACGTTACACGTCTAGCTCTTCGTCTCAACTTCTATTTTTTCACCCAAGAGAAATGGAGAGCGCTACGATGCAATTTTCTCAAGAAGTCAAACAAATGACCTGCGTTGCCAAGGGTCCTAATCACGGACCGGCTCCGATTCCGGAAGAAGGTCGTTGGGTTCAAGCGAAACAAATCACCGATATTTCCGGTTTCACCCACGGTATTGGTTGGTGCGCGCCGCAACAAGGCGCTTGTAAGTTGTCGCTGAACGTCAAAGAAGGCGTCATTCAAGAAGCGCTTGTTGAAACGATCGGTTGTTCCGGCATGACGCACTCTGCCGCGATGGCTTCTGAAATCCTTATTGGTAAAACGATTCTTGAAGCCCTTAATACCGACCTCGTTTGCGACGCCATCAACACCGCGATGCGCGAACTCTTCCTTCAAATCGTCTACGGTCGTACCCAATCCGCTTTCTCCGAAGACGGTCTTCCGATCGGCGCCGGTCTTGAAGACCTCGGCAAAGGCCATCGTTCGCAAGTCGGTACGATGTATGCGACCTTGGAAAAGGGTCCCCGTTACCTTGAAATGGCGGAAGGTTACGTCCTTGAAATCGGTCTTGACGCCGACAACGAAATCATCGGTTACAAGTTCGTCAGTCTTGGTAAGATGATGGAAGCGATCAAGAAGGGCGTCGATCCCAAAGAAGCTTACGAAAGCAATATTAAGACGTACGGTCGTTTTGACGAAGCCGTCAAGAAGATCGATCCTCGTGTTGAATGATACGATTTGTTCTTTCCTTTCAGTTGCTAGATATAAACAGAATTATTCGTTTCCTAGTAATTGAATTTTCCTAAAGACTAAACTAATATAACATATAAGGTATACAAATATGGTTACGTTTGAAAGTTTCGAAAGACGAATCGGTCAAATCAAGCCGGTCTTGGAACAATATGGTTTCGCCGACCTTGAAGCGCTTCGTGATTATAACCTCTCCAAGGGCGTCGACGCTGAAAAGATCGTCCGCTCGATTCAACCCATCGCCTTCGAAAACGCCGTTTGGGCTTATACTCTCGGCGCCGGTATCGCGCTCAAGAAGGATTGCAAAAAGGCTGCCGACGCCGCCACCGCTATCGGTGAAGGTCTTCAAGCTTTCTGTATCCCCGGAAGCGTTGCTGAACAACGTCAAGTTGGTCTCGGCCATGGTAACCTTGGTTCCATGTTGTTGAGCGAAAAGACCCGTTGCTTCTGCTTCTTGGCCGGTCACGAATCTTTCGCCGCCGCTGAAGGCGCTATTGGTATTGCTCGTAATGCCGACAAGGTCCGTGAAGTTCCTCTTAAGGTCATTCTGAATGGTCTTGGGAAAGACGCCGCGCAAATCATCAGCCGTATCAACGGTTTCACCTACGTCCAAACGAAATACGATTACCACACCGGTAACCTCGAAATCGTTCGTGAAAAGGCCTACTCCAATGGCGAACGTTCTAAGGTTCGTTGCTTCGGCGCCGACGACGTCTCTGAAGGCGTTGCCATTATGCGTCACGAAGACGTTGACGTCTCCATCACCGGTAACTCCACGAACCCGACTCGTTTCCAACACCCCGTTGCCGGCACCTACAAAAAGTGGGCCAACGACAATGGTAAAAAGTACTTCTCCGTCGCTTCCGGCGGTGGTACCGGCCGTACTCTCCATCCGGACAACATGGCTGCCGGTCCCGCTTCTTACGGTATGACCGACACGATGGGTCGTATGCACTCTGACGCCCAATTCGCCGGTTCTTCTTCCGTTCCCGCCCACGTTGAAATGATGGGTCTTATCGGTATGGGTAATAACCCGATGGTTGGCGCCACCGTCGCCGTCGCCGTTGCTGTTGAAGAATCCTTCAAATGATCTCTTAACGGTAATTAGCGAATAGCTTATTGAGCCCTTGGAGTGTTCCTACTTCCAAGGGTTCTTTTTTACTTTAGGAGAGTTCTGTTCTCTTTACATCTCGACACGGTATACTACCGGACAGCTTTTCTCATCAGCTAGCGTTCAAAACCTCTTCACTCTTATTATCTCGTGTTTCACTTTTTCTGTCGAAAGTAAAAAACGAACCTATCTTCGTTAACAATATTTTGACTCAAAAAACAACGTCGCTCCATTTCAGAAAATAGAGCGACGCTTGAATTTACAACGACAAGTTCAACTGTTATGCAATCAGTTTAACTCGGCAGTGATAACGTAATTTCCAGAGCCTAATTCGAATTCAACTCGACCGTCAAGCACATTCTTTTGCAACCCCGAAACATCAAAAGCTTCGGTTTGAGAATCGTATTTCACAGGGCGAATCTCGTCGCCTTGCGGAGGTACGATGAACAAGCGAGTTGTATTGATCGACAAAGTCTCGGGGGAGGAAGTAGGAACGGCAACAGTAGCAGTCGTATTCGCGGGAATAGTGATCTCCCATGTAAACTTACCATTATCAACATTCCACGCACTCTTGATAAGACCGCGAACAGAATCAAATTGACTCTTAACGGAGGTCAAATCCCCCACGACGTTAGGACGCATAATAATATGTTTGAACCCCGGTTCGGACTCGTCGGCCTTGATACCGGCAAGATATTCAAAGAACCAGATCCCTAAGTCGCCAACCAACATAACGTGATTACCGCTATTCATGGCCGGATCGGCAGTGTCGCCATTCCAAAGTTCCCAAATGGTGGTGGCGCCCTTTTCGATCATATATCCCCAACTCGGGAAGTCGGTATGCGTAGCAAAGGCATAGGGAAGATCGATATGTCCTTCATCACTCAAAAGACGATTGACCCATTGACCGCCAATCAAGCCCGTCCCAAGATGTTTATTCGTTTTATTGACAATACTATCTACCAACTTATCAACGACTTTCTGGCGTTCACCATCGGGAACAAGTCCGAAAGCCAAAGGTAAGACGGAAGAGGTTTGCGAGCCATTGTCATAGATTCCTTGTTCAGCGTTGAAGAAACGCTTATTGAAAACTTCTTGCATCGAATCCGCTGTTTCACGGAAACTCTTGGCGTCGTCATCAGCGCCAATATGCTCAGCAAAATCAGCAGAAATACGTAAGTCGTTAATCAAATACGCAGTGGACAATAACGTTCGATCGGTTTGACGAAGCGGATCTTCCGAGTGGATCAACTCAGGACGTTCCGGCGGAACGCACCAATCACCATAGTTATCCTTCGAAATAGTTCCATCATCGTTAAGAAGCGACAACATAAAATTGATCCACTTCTTTCTAGAATCATAATGTTTAACGATCGAATCATCGTCGCCGTACATAACGTACAAGCTTTGAGGAATAATGAGTTGAGCAGTCGGCCAAGTGACGTTTGCCGAATAAAGAGGCCAATAAGCGGGCGCAACATCGGAAACATTACCATCTTCATGTTGCGATTCTTCAATATCTTGCATCCATTTGTTATAAAGGGACGAATTATCAAAGATGTACATTTCGCCTTTGGATTCAGCCGCACGGTCACCTTGCCATCCCATACGCTCGTCGCGTTGAGGACAGTCAGTCGGCATACTCAAGTAGTTGCCGCGAGTACCCCATTCGATATTCTTAAAGATTTGAGAAATCGTCGGGTTAGACGTTTCAAAAAAGCCCACTTGCGGGAGATCGGTCGTGACGGTGTAACCAATAACAGAATCCAGATCAGGAGTTCCGGGATACCCTACTAACTCAGCGTAACGTCCGCCATGTTGCGTAAAGCGAGGTTCATATACTTCGCCCTCAGCATCGCCATACAGCGTGTAAATATCGCGAGCCTTGGCAGTTCGCAAGTTATCGACATAAAGCTCGCCGTCTTGAGTCAAAGACTCGGCAAAACGGATTTGTACCTTCGTTCCTGCATCACCCTTAACTTTAATACGAGGAACACCGACAAAGTTTTGGCCAAAATCTAAGATCCAACGACCTTTTTCCATCTCTTTAATAGAAACGGGCTTGATCTCATACGTTTCACTCATAGGCGGCATCATTTGCGCAACCAATTTTCCCTTAGGTCCATCGACCAGATCGACGTCGTAAGGCGTTTCGACGACAAATGATTTTCCAAAGCGATTTTCTAAGTAGCGAGGCGCATCCCCTTCTTTGAAGACGCTTTCAGCAGAATCAGCATCAATTAGTTTCGCAAAACGACCATCGGCAACTTCACCGTCGTAATCGTTATTTTCAGAAATAGGACCTTGATCCGTTCCTTTCCAAGTTTCATCGCTGACAAAGACGTCGGTCGTACCGTCCGCATATTCAACTTGCATTTGGAATAACAAACAAGGATCGCCATAATGGACGCATTTATCCATTCGAAGAGCATAATAACGCCCATTACCAAGAACAACGCCGATCTCAACGTCATTGAAGCCAGCCTTTTTAGTCGCTTGCAGGTAATCGGTCGCATCGTAAGTATTATAAGGAACGCTCTTTGAATAATCGGTGTACATGGGACCGCAAACTTGATTACCCAATTTGCAACCGTTAAGATAGCATTCGTTATAGCCAAGACCGGAAATAAACACCACGGCGCGCTTTACGGCAACATCCTTCTTCATCCAATAAACATTGGATAAATATCGAGCAGGAGAAGGCGATTCTAAAGCGGCAGGTTCAACGATCCCCCAAGGAGCATCACCGCAATTACAAAGCTTGGCGGCATTTCCCCATTGAGAATCATCAAAATCAGTCTCAACAAAGGACTCGGCAAAGCCTTCACTCGATTTCCACGATTCGTCAGTAACATATTCGACTTTAGAACCGTCTTTCATTTTCAAATAAAAAGCGCCAACAATACCACCGGGGTTAGGCGAACCGCCAACATTGTCAGCACGAACAGCTAACACGTTTTTACCCGTTTTCAGTACCGAACGCAGATCGCGAGAAGCGGCGCGTCTGTATTCGTCAGATCCGCCAAGGTTTACACCATTGAGGTAGACGACGCCGCGATTATCGACTGATATATTTGCAATAGAACTTTCGACGGCGTCAACATCAGCGACTTCGAATGTCTTACGATACGTAGACGCGCCAATAGGCAAACTCATCGACGATTCATACGCAATCCAAGCAGCCTTAGAAAGATCGGCGGGAGTCGGTTGCACGGTTCTCGAATTCAAGCCGATCCACTTCCCTTTCCAAGGATTGGGGTCGGCTTCCGTGGGAAAAAGACCGGTTGAGAAAGGCGCATAGATCTGCGACTTTTTCTCTCCATCCTTATTCCAGACATTCAACTCGACCATATATTCGGTCGCGGGCTCCAACGCCTTACCTTCGTACTTCACATAAAGTTGACGATCAGACTCAACTTTTCCGGAATCCCAGACAACGCACTCGGAATCAAAAGCCTTGGTAACGATCAATTGATACGCGCTTTGTCTTTCGTCTAGATCCTGGGAAAACAATTTCCAGCTAAAACGAGGAGCAAGAACGTCGATTCCCTCGGGAGCAACGAGATTTTCAGTCTTAAAATCAACGACATGAAAACCGTTCACGCTAATAGGATACGAATTGGCGCTCAACTCTTTGGGAAGTTGTTTAATGTTATCTTGTGCAATAACGCCGGCGTCAACCGCGCTTAGCGTCAACGCACACGCTAATGACAAAGAAGTTAAACGTCCCCAAAAAGACGTAAAATTCTTATTTTGCATAAATCACTCCATTTCTATATAACACAACAGTTTGAAGGTATACTTGTGTCATATATTGAATAGAACCATAAAGTGAAAGGTCTAATCGGCCCTTACCCCAATAATACAATTGTTTTTTGAAATCATTTGGAATTGGAAACGTCAAACAAATTTCGTTCCCAAAACTTCATCATTTTCTTACGCAAATGCAAAGTCGTTCCCTGTCCTTCAAAAATTCCATGTGAGCGGAATGGGTACACGAACATATCAAATTCTTTCCCGGAAGAGACCAAGGCGTTGATCAAACGTTCTGACGTTTGGAAATGACAATTGTCGTCACCAGAACCATGAACTAAAAGTAATTTTCCCTGCAAGTTCTTTGCATACCCAATAGGCGAACCAAGCGCATAGCTTTCAGGAGTTTCCGAAATCAACCCGGAATAACGTTCTTGATAAATGGTATCATAGTTACGGTAATCTGGAACAGGAGCGACCGAAATACCGCAAGTGTACAAATCAGGATAATTGAACAGCAAATTTAACGTTGAAGTTCCTCCGCCGCTCCACCCCCATACGCCAACACGCGTCTTATCTAACTTCTCAGCGTTTGGAAAAGTGGCAAAGAATTGTTTAAGAGCGGCCGCTTGATCGTTTCTTCCAACAGCGCCAAATTTCTGATACACACTCTTACGCCATTTACGTCCTTTCGGCGCCGGAGTACCACGTCCGTCAAAACTTACGACCACACATCCGCTTTCGGCAATGGCGCGATGATACAGATATGTCGATCCACCCCAAGAATCTAATACGGTTTGACTCGCGGGCTCACCATAAACATACACGAGAACAGGATACTGCTTTGAATCATTCGGCGACCAATCACGCGGTAACATGACCCAACCGTCGATAACCACCGATTCTTTCCTTGCAGAAGATTCGGCGTCTTCCGATTCAAAATCAAACTTAGGATCTATCTCGACTTTAATGAACCTACTTGCGCCAAATTCTTCCCGTGCGAGTTTCTTCCGTAACTCTGTATTATTCTCTAAACATTTGACAATATTCGCAGTGTTGTCTTCAAGCTTAACAAGATCGATTCTCGTAGGAACGCCAAAAGCCGAACGTCTAACGATAGCCCAACTGGAGTCAGCGGAAATAGACCAGGTTTCAAACCCCCAAATATTATCATCGAACTCAGAATCCGAATCTTGTCGAACAATATCGACGCGTGCGCTTTCCCCAGAAAGAGTGGAATGATAGAGAAATCGTTGCGTGCTATTATCAGGAGAAGCGTAATAGTAAACGCCAATCACTTCTCCATTATGATCGTAATCCAAAGAAACAAAGTCGATCACATCGGCATTGTTCACTGAAACAGGAACAAGTTGTTCAAGATCTGAAAACGAAGAAAGATAATATCGTCGCCAACCGTCACGTTCAGAGACTCGTAGGAAGCGATCGCCATCCCCCAACGGATAAATAGAATACACCGTTTGCCAAGCGCCATCGGGGTCGGACTCGCTAAACAGTAACGTCGGCACACACGTAAAGGGATCAATCGAATAAGTGAGACATTCGCGCTGAGAACGCGGAGTCTTTTGCACGATCAAGCCTCCTTTACCTTCATACCATTCCATGCCGGGTAAATAAAACTCTTCGGTATCTTGGAAGTCAACAAATTTAGTAGCGGCAGCAGGATCGTACTCATTGGCTCCCTCAGAGCTCCCGGGTAAAGTTACGATTCCAATAGAAGCCGCCGCATTAGCACATCCAACTCTTGGATATTTAAACGTTACGAGTTTAGGATAGCTTTTCAATCTCTCAGTCGCGTCCAGGTTAGAAGAACTTTCTGAAGAATCTTCCTTCTCATCTTGCCCGTCGTTATAACTCGTCTGAAAATCCCCGTTAATCTGGGTAGACTCAATTCTGGTTGCGCCTGTTACAGTAGAAAGATCTACGTCGTCCAACATCACAAACTGAGGTTCATGAGAAGAATCTAATCTCCAAAATGCGATTTGGTTACTATCGGGCGACCACCGGAAACCATCGCGACAATCGAACTCCTCTTCATATACCCAATCAAACGTACCATTAATGATATCCGCGTTACCATCAAACGTTAATTGAACGATCTTTCCTGAAACTATCTCTTCAACAAAAATGTTGTTTTTATAAACGTATGCCACCCGAGTTCCATCTGGCGACGTCTTAGCAAATTGCAGTGACGACGGAGTCGCAAAGTTCCCGCCAAGCTTACGGAAAACCTTATTCTTTCGATCAAGGATCCAGTAATCGCCCTTGGTATTCATTCTCCATACGCGTTTTGAGTTGGAATAAATCAGTACGATATTAGAATCGTTAGAAACAGTGAAACTGTCTACCGGAATAGCTCTTTCAGCTTTTTCACCTGATTCTTTTTGCGGAATTAACTCTTGCGCGCTCACCAAGACCGATTGTTCGCCTGTCGGTTCTTCCAATACAATATCTTGCGAATAAGGAACTTCCTTAGAAGGTAATCTCTTAATGAACGCGCTCCCGCTAGACGCCCAAACAGCAAAAACTCCACGTTCTCCAAATTCACCACTTGCAAAGATACGTTCCATCGATAAGGGAGTAATTTGTGACGTTGAGCTATCTATAGCCAAAGATTCATTCAATGAACCGCCAATTAAGGCGCCAAACAGACAAACACAAACCACCACGACCTTTAAAAGGAATCGTAAGGAAGATCGATCGCAATAACTCGACATACTTAACGTCACTTCCTAACTTGGAATATTCTAAACTCTTATTTCAAGGGTTCACATATAACTTATAGCGCTTCAAATTATCTATAACGGATAAGAAAGTTTCAAGATTATAAACAAGAAATACTTTCACTTTTCTCGATCAAAACGCTTCTATATTCTTGAATATATAGGTTCCGTTATTCTCTCCTGCTAATTGTCTATAGGATCTTTTTTTAGGCTCCGACGCTTTTCCGAATTCCACAACACATATTTGCTTGACTTTATACTGAATCCGCAAGGCTTTAATACTCTGTAATGCTTGTGAAGACAACTCTTCATCAGCGTCGGTTAGAAAGAAAACGACGTCCGGTCGCATCTTTATCCCCTTCTCTAAAGCAATTTCCGGATTCGTTCCACCGGTAGCGACAAGGGAATTGAGAAAGCGTATCATCCTTGTCTTATTTGGTTCAGTAATATCAATAAGCCCGTTTCCCTGTTCAAAAACCTCGACGTCATGATTATAGACCAAGAGCTGAAACTTTTTCGAACCAAGTTTTGGATCTAAGCTTTTGACGCTAGCAATTGCGTCGGCAATCGAACGTCTCATGGGAATCCCCCCCTTCCATCCCATACTGTCAGAACGGTCGAGGATATAGACAAAGTTCTTACCGTTGCCTCGCACGTCGCCAAAAGCGACGCCCTGTCCCTCCATGCCGGTTCCATTATTCGAACTACCCGACGCAACATTACCTACGACCGACGAATAGTCGGTAGGTTCACTGGAAAGCCCTATTTCGTTAGAAGGAAGTAATTGTTCGGTAACATTCTTCAATTCCTGAGAAGTAGTCTGCTCAATGGAAGACTGCTCAACAGGATCGTAAGATTCAGTTTCCGTCACCTCGTTATTTGAAACATTACGAGAATCAGACAATACGATCCCGACTTCATCGGTCTTTCTTTCCCCAACAAGAGTTCCAACATTCTTTACCCCAAAGACCCAGGCTAAGAGAAGTAGAACGAGGACATGCAAAACAATAGAGCCAACACTAGAACGAAACCAATCAAAAGCCGAAGCTTTGGAATTATCAACAGAACGGTCCTTAGTTCCTTCCTCTCCCGTCTCGATTATCACTTTGTGACGTACACTCATTGAATCGTTCACGAAACGTTTCGTTTTCATCTCTCAACACATCTATACTAGCGTCACTGCTTGTGAAACACCTTGTCGCATAAAAAATTTCTTTTATAATCGTAGAAACGCCCGGTGGAGAAGGATTCCTATCCCCTTCTAAATGTTTGATTATACAAAATGTTCGGAGAAATGCTAGAATGCACGTTGTAAAATATCCGCACCCGATACTTGCTTATCAGAGCAAGCCTTTGCGTAAGATCGATCAAAAAATCCGTGATATCGTAGCGGAAATGTTCGAACTTATGTATGATAATTCCGGCGTGGGTCTGGCGGCGAACCAAGTCAACTTGCCCTACCAGTTGGTCGTTATCAATCCGACCGGCGATAGAGAAAGAAAAGACGAGGAATACGTCTTCATTAATCCTACTATCCTTAAGCTCAAAGGCGAAAGCGAAGAGGGCGAAGAAGGTTGTCTCAGTTTTCCCGGCCTCCGTATGATCGTTCCAAGAGCCAAAGAAATTAAATTTCAAGCGGTCGACTTGAACGGTAAAGTTCAGACATACTTCTGGAAGGGATTCAAGGCAAGGATCGTCCAACACGAGACTGACCATCTGTACGGCACCTGCTTCTATCAAAGAGCAACAGCGACGATCACGCCTAATTACGAATTGTTCCTTTCGCGTATGGAAAAACGTTTCTTGGAAGACCAAGAAAAAGGTCTTGAGCAAACTCAAGAACAATTTCTCGCCGAAGTTGCGAAATGGGAAAGCGAACGCACCTGAAACAGGCCCCTACCAACGTCTTGTTATCCCAGTCGGTACAGGTCCGTTAAATCCCAATTAGAATAGCAAAAATAAAGACGTTGAAACCTATCGTTTCAACGTCTTTCCTTTTCAATTCAAATCAACCGTCTTTTGAACCGTTTCGTATGATTCATTCAATTCTTTCAGCGACAACACGAAAACCAACGGTAGGATCGCCCTTCGACGAATCCTTCGTTTCACCGCGATGAACAGAAGAACATTCGTCAGCGGATGAATACCACGAACCACCGCGAACAACGTTTTTACCGTCAACAACGCTCGTAGTCCATTCAGCGGCGTTACCCGCCATACCAATACACCCGTAAGGACTTTCATTAGAACGGTATTGCGTAACGGGAACAACATACCCGCCCAACTTAACTTGATCCATAAACACGTCAGAGTACGTAAAGCCAGACTTTTCCTTAGTATCACGCCATCCCTTAGCCACGACGCCCTTGGCATTTACAGTTACCACATCAGACAACTTAGACTTCTTATTAGCGATGGAGACCTGAGTATCTTTTTCTAACAAGTCGGCGATAACGGCGGCATTGTATTGGCAATTCGTCGTAAGGGTTCCTTTGGAATAAGTAAACCCGGAATTTGCCCCCCAAGGGTAACGCAATTTCTTGGTACCGGCAGCGGCGTTTTCGAACTCTGCTTCACTCGGAAGTCTAAAAGTCCAACCTTCATACTTACTGGCGAGCCATTCACAATAATCTTCGGCGTCTTTTAGTGAAACATTAACGACCGGACAATTCTTCATACCAACAGGGTAAGTTCCATCAACCCAATTTTTGGGTAATTCTTTACGAGAAGTAGCGTCGACAAATTCTTTGTATTCACGATTGCGAACTTCATACTTACCAATCGCGTAATCAGCCTCAATAGGAGATTTTTCAGCGGAGTCGCCTTCTTTACGCGCCTTAGCAAATTTGAAAGACTCATTAGCAGGAACCCCCACAAAAGAATCATCGGGGACCTGAACTCTAAAAGCCTGCATACGATCGCTCATATCCACGCCATTTTGCGCATCGGGTCTTCTCCCTCCCTCTCGACCTTCGCCGGGTCCTCTTCTTTCACCTTGCGTATTTCCCCCATTAGGAGTTGGGGCATTTTCATCAACAGCCACAACTCGTCCAAAAGCCTCCTCTTGCTCGATTCGATTCAAAAGACCGTCGTCTTCATTATCGGCGTTACTTAAAAGAAGCCCTAGCTCTACGTCAAAAGCCTTGATATCAAAACCGCCATCCTCTTTTAAGGCTTTATTAGCCGCCTTTTGGATAACGTTATTACCCCCGAAGCCGCCTCTTCCCATACCGGGCATTCCAGGCATTCCGCCCATCCTAGGCATTCCTCCCATGCCGCCGGGCATTCCACCACGTCTCCCTTCTTGCGGTCCGTTTTCCCGATTTCCGCGTTGACCTCCACGCCCGCCGAACTCTTCTTGCGCGCGAATTATTGAGCTTTCAGAAATTTCGTATCCGAACGAATCGCGGTTACGCATATTACGTCCGTTTCCATCGCCGCGCGCGCCGCCATTCTGACGCCCAGGCCCGCCCTCACCATTACCGCGAGGCCCAAACTGAGAACGTAACTGTTCTTGCATTGCTTGCAATTCATTATCGTCTAGCAAGCCGTCTTTGTCGGTATCCGCATTTTTCAGCATCGCCGCGAAAGGCATATTTTCGTTGATCTTTGAAAGGTCAATCTTACCATCGTTATTTTTAAACTGCTCAAAAGGCGAGGAGCCGCCATTAGGACCACCAAATCCACCCCCCATACCGGGAAAACCAAAACCGCCGCCGTTAGGTCCGCCCCCCATACCGGGGAAACCAAAACCGCCGCCGTTAGGTCCGCCTCCCATACCGGGGAAACCAAAACCACCGCCGTTAGGTCCGCCCATAGTTTCGCGAATTTTTTCCAAAAGCGCTTGAACCTCGTCGGAATCCAACACGCCGTCCTTATTGGAATCGGCCTCTTTCAACAATTCAAGGTACTTAGAACGGAATTTGGCAATTTCGATTTTTCCATCGGCAGTCTGAGATTCAGAAACGACCTGACGTTGCAACATAGAGATCCACATGGTATTGGGACGTCCCCCCATGCCGAAGCCTTGACCGGGCGCCCCCCCCATAAAACCGCCTCCCATTCCGTTGAAACTCATCCATTCGCTATTATCAAGAGTTCCATCAGAATCCTTATCAGCTTCTTTCAGAGCATTGGTAAGCGCCTTTTCGAGTTTCTTCAAATCGACATTGCCATCTTCATCAGAAGATTCCGAAATGGCGTTCATCAACGGATTGATAGCGGGACCATTAGGACCATTGGGGCCCGGAAAACCGCCGTTACCAGGTCGCGGACCTTCTTGCGCGCGATAAACGACGTCGGAAGAATCAAGGCGAACACTCACGTCGCCATTTCTTGACGCGCGTCTTCTTCCATCTCCGCCTCTATTCGCACCATCTGGGCGTTCACCGTTATTAGGACGCATATTCTCCAACATCTTCTGCAACTCTTCTGCAGAAAGAATGGAGTCGTTGTTTTCGTCGGCAGCCTTAGCTTTCTGCATGAATTCAGAGGTAAATTTCGCAATATCAACTTTACCTGATTCATCGCGCGCTGTTTGATAAGCTTGCATTTGTAAAGCCATCAACGCAAAACTACTCCCCATACGGGCGCCACGCATTCCCCCGGGACCTTCCGGACCATTGTTTGGACGAGAAGGTCGCGCAAAGTCTCTTTGCGGACCGGCGTTTTCATTTGAAACAGAAGCACCGTCGGTTACGGATTTATTTTCAGTCGCGCTAGGAGCGGCTTGCGTACGAGGCTGTTGACGTCGCGAAGAACTAGCCTTCTGTTGCGCATAGGCGGGAACGATCATAGAAGCGCTAAGACCAAAGATCAAAGTAGCCAATAATCTATTTTTCATATTGAGCTTTCTGTCTATATTCCAAAACTTTTGAAAGAATCACAAAAATAAAACTACACTACCAAAACAAACAACGCACACACCATATCGTATACGCGTTAATAAACTCATTCATGTCAGCATGTCTAAAACCGGAACAGTAGAATCCCCCAAGGAGATATTAGGCCTCAACGCCGTCCGTATCCCCTTGGGAAGATCTCAGCCTGTTTTAGTCCTATTGTTTGTTTATACTCCATTTACCTATCGTTGTTTCTTAAAAAACACAAAAATTTCTCAAGAACGTCGCGATACATAAACAACTCAGCGCCACGTCGTCGGTCCGATAGTCTGAGTCAATTCAAAGTTCAAAACATTGTTATAATCGGTACATCCATCACAATGCATATCCTTTCCTAAAAGATTATAGCGAATACAAAAATAAAGTCGCGGGGCTTGAAAAAAACGACGATTTAGTTTACGATTACAGGGAGGACCGTTGGAATTTGCGCTTTCGATTCATTACAAAGACAAATCCTCCAAGGGTTCTTCATTCCTTCATATTAGTTTGGATTCCTCCTGAAACATTAACATTTCGGTGGTTCTGTTTTAGGCAAACTTATCCGCAGAGTATGTTTCCTAACGAAGCATAGCGGTATTTTCCTTTTGAGCGTTTGATTAGTTATGAGTAAGAGAGAAGTCGTTATTACGGGTTTTGGCGTTCTAAGTCCTATTGGTATTGATTTTGACTCTTACTGGAACGCTTTGTCTGAAGGAAAAAGCGGCGTCAAATATTTAGATTCCATTAAGACAGAACTTGAGAAGCGTCCTATTGGTAGCGAGGTTCCTGATTTCCGTCCGAAGGACTACATCAAACCCAAAAAGAATATCAAGGTCATGAGTCGGGATATTCAAATGGGCGTTGTTTCAACCGCGTTGGCCTGTCAAAATGCAGGTTTAGTCACGGAAGGCGATTCGCGTTCCGTGGACCCGGAACGTTTGGGGTGTATTTTTGGTTGTGACTTGATCGGTCTTGAACTCGAATACCTTAAGGACGCCTTTAAGGTAGGTATTAAGGATGGCAAGCATGATTTTTCAACATGGGGGCCCGCCTCGTTAGAAAACATTATGCCTCTTTGGATGCTGAAATACTTACCCAACATGGTCGCTAGCCACATTGCCATTGCTCTGGACGCGCGTGGTCCCAATAACACCCCGACCTTAGATCGCGGTTCTAGCTTGGCGGCGTTCATGGAAGCATGTCGCATTATCGAACGCGGCGGAGCCGACGTTATCATTGCCGGAGGCGCCGGCAACAAGATCAATCCTACCGTCTTGGCAAGAGCGGGAGCTTACAGTTTAGCGCCCTGGTCTGAGACTCCGGACAATAATCCTCGTCCGTACGACGCTAATAGATGCGGCACGGTTGTTGGTGAAGGCGCGGCGGCATTCGTACTTGAAAGTAAAGAATTTGCTCTTGCTCGTGGAGCCAAACCCTTAGCGTCCGTTTTGGGTTTCGCGGAAACGATCATGCCTACGGCGACTTTCGGAATCCAGCAAGAGTCTGTTGAATCGTCAATACGTCTTGCCTTAAAAGCGGCGGATAGATCCAAGACTGATATCGGGCACGTTAACTCCAATGCGTTAGGCGTCGAAGACGATAAACTTGAGGCGAAAGGAATCGCCCAACAACTTGGCGACGTTCCTGTTTTCAGCGCGGGCGGTAACTTTGGCAACCTTGGAAGCGGCGCGGGCGCAGTTGAACTAGCCGCCTCACTTTTGGCCGTCGATAAAGGTCAGTTGCCTCCGACAAGAAACTGCGACTCGATCGCGAGCGATTGCCCGATCAACGTCTCCAAAACCCTTCAGCCTTTGACCAACAATACTTTCATCAAGATAAACCACGGTAACTCCGGCCGTTCTTTCGCGCTTGTTCTTGAAAAATACTGAGCCCGCGTAGAGCATCCCGGAATACTTTACTAGCCTTTATATTTTTTACTTAGTATGGGTATAGCAAAAGTTGCCATTATTGGTAGACCTAATGTCGGTAAGTCCAGTATCTTCAACTGGCTTATCGGTGAACGAGTCTCCATCGTTGACTCCGTTGCAGGCGTAACTCGAGATAGAGTATCATTCCTACTCGACATTGGTTTAGATGGCGTCGATGAAAAATTCCTTGTTCCTGAAGTTACATCTTCAAATGACGACGAATCCGACGACATTGAATATCCGACGGATTCCTTGATGGAATTTGAGGATGAAGAAACTTCCTTCCCCTCAGTAAACGTTGCCGGATCTTCAGACGACGACGACGAAGAAGAAGAAGAAGAAGAAGAGATTCTTGAAGCCGAAGAATATTCTTTCGACGAAGAAGACAAACTTGACGATTCGCCCAAGATCTCTGCGCGCTATATTGAACTTATTGATTCCGGCGGTATCGGAATCGTAGACAAAGACGATCTCTCGGAAGACGTCGAACAACAAATCCAGGCCGCTATCGACTTAGCCGACTTGATCTTATTCGTCGTGGACGCGAGGGACGGGATGACCCCGCTTGACGAGTATGTGGCTGAAAGATTACGTAAACTAAGAGTTCCTATTCTCTTAGTTGCTAATAAATGCGACGGTGAAACCCAAGAATACGACTCTCGTGAATTCCATCGCTTTGGGTGGGGAGTCGTATCGGTTAGCGCCAAACAAAAGCGCGGTCGTGTTTCTTTGATGGACGCCATTGAGAAAGCGTTACCGGTTGAATCTTTCTTCGACGACGGCAAGGACTACTCCGAGCCCGAAATGAAGATTGCGATCGTAGGCAGACGCAATGTTGGCAAAAGTACTTTTGTCAACACCTTAGCGCAGGAAGAACGTGTTATCGCCAGTCCTATTCCCGGTACCACGCGCGACTGTGTCGACGTTCGTTTTGAAATGGACGGGAAGTCCTTTGTCGCAATCGACACGCCTGGCTTCATGCGCAAGAAAAGCATCGGCAGCGACCTGGACTTTTACGCTCTAACTCGCGCCGAGCGTAGTATTCGTACAGCCGACGTCGTGTTCATGTTCTTTGATTGTTCCCTTCAGATCGCGAAGATGGACAAGCAGCTTGTTTCGCTAATCGAGTCATACAACAAGCCTTGTATTTTCGTCGTCAATAAGTGGGATAAGATGGTTCAGTACAAAATGCCGACTAGCAGATGGGCTGACTATCTACGTGAGACATTCGCGACGATGTGGCACGTTCCGATCGCCTTTATCACCGGCATGACCGGGAAGAACGTCCAAAAGTTGTTGCAACATGCAAGTTCGTTGTTCAGACAAAGTAAAATGCGTGTTCCGACAAATCGTTTGAATAAGTTGATAACGGCTGCGTTAAATCATACGCCTCCCCCACTCTTCCATTACCATAAGCCCAAGATCTATTACGCAACACAGATCTCGGTCTCCCCTCCGACGATCGTCCTGTTTTGTAATATGCCGGATGCGTTCACGCCGAGTTATCGTCGCTTTCTATTGAACGTGATCCGTGACGAGTTGCCGATCGGAGAAGTACCTATTCGCTTGTGGTTTAGAAAACGCGAGGCGGACGATAACAAAGACGAGATCGATCGTCAACGTATTACTTGATAGTCTTTTCTAACAACTTAGCGTCGTCTTTCATATGAAAGGCGACGCGTTTTTTTTAAGAATATCTACGTTAGGCGTCACCATGTTATTAAAACAAGAAGAATATATTGAACAAAATTATTTTTTTAAGACTTTTCATGAACGTTTGATCGACGGCTATTCAAGTCAAGAAATTCTTTACGGCTTACGCAACGAACTACTTAATGCAACTAACCTACCGCTAGCAATTGGGATTTTACTAACAGAAGTTAAGCTCTCGGGTAAAATGCATATTGCAATGCAAAGGATGTTACACTATTTCACTCCTTTCCAAGTTTTTATTATCAAGGAAGCTGAAAGAGAGGACGGACGTTTAGACTTCCGCATTGCCCTTCAGATTCTTGAAAGAGAAGCCAATTACCGTTCAAACGCGCCAACCTCGCAAGGCGTTTTCTTTTATCAATTTGAATGCTTAAGTCGTAATCGTCTAGGGTTCGATCAAGGACTTGACGCGATCGCTAACGATCCCATATTTGACGATAACTGGAAACACTGGATCAATATTGTTCTACGACGACAAGTTGGATTTATTGACATTGCTAAACTGGTATATGTTCGAAGCGAACATTACAAACTTTATGATGATGAAGAACCGCAACCAATACTATTTGGCGAACGTGAAGGGCGAATCGCCAAAGCATCCATTGGACGCGATCCGCTCTTTTTCTTTTCAGCACTTGCTAGACACCTATCTTATCCTTCAGTACCGCGTCAAACTCAACAATCACAAGAACATGAAGACCCTTGTATTCTCGATTTACGTAGAAAGCTAGAGTTGTTAGAAAATAAGGTCCAACTACTCACAGAAGAAATAAAAGGCGGCGGTATCAATCTCGAAAGATTTTATGTAAAGAATTCATAATTAAGAACTAACAACAATTCGCACCCCTACGCAAATCGTAATTACGTATGTTATTATTTTTCAATATCTTTTAGAAAGCCATTAGGATATAAAAGCAATAATAACAAGCTAAACAGTTCAAAATTTTTAAATAAGGCTTGACAAACAGACGTCGCGTTTTAAAATTCTTGCTGAATTAGGATTATATGAAGTAAGTTTCCTAGTTTAGTTTTGCAATTTAAGTTTGTTAACGCTAAAATGGCGTAATAAAAGAGGATACATTACCAATGACCAAAAAAGAAATCGTTCGCTTGGTCTCTGAAAAGACGGATCTTTCGCAACAACAAACGAAAGAAATCGTTCAAAAGACGTTTGAATCTATTATAGAGGTTTTGGTTAGCGACGGTCGTATTGAATTGAGAAACTTCGGCGTCTTCGAAGTTAAGAAACGAGCTGCTCGTAATGCCCGTAATCCCCGCACCGGTGTTGAAGTTTGGGTTGATGAACACGAAACCGTCGCCTTCAAGCCTGGCAAGATGATGGTTCAAAAAGTTCAACGCGATCGTAAAAAGAAGAACGCGAAGAAAGCTGCCGCCGCTAAGAAAGCTGCCGCTAAGCCCGCCGCTCCCGCTAAGGCTGCTAAGGCGCCCGCCGCTAAGAAAGCGACCAAGAAGACGAAGTGATCCTCTTCTATTCTGAATCCAATAAAACCGCTTGTACATTTTTGTACAAGCGGTTTTTTTGTTCATCTATTCATAAACGTAGTTTTAATATTCCATGTGACTTTATCCTCCTAGCGTAACGATCGGGAACAGAACCAATCAGCTTCTCTCCAACTATTGTTATTACATAAGTTAACCGATATATTTTTACATAATCCAAACGTCTCGACTATTCCCGTTTAAAAAAATTCATAAAAAGTCTCTTGTCAAAATCACAATGAATACTATAATGTGTTCATCAGTTTTGGAGAGGTGGCAGAGTGGCCGAATGCGCGGGTTTGCTAAACCCGTGAGCCCGATTAGGGCTCCGCAGGTTCGAATCCTGTCCTCTCCGTTTTAGGTCCCTTTGTTTTGGGACCTTTTTTTTCTCTTGTTGCACAGATTACGCTTATTTTTCTCATTCCTACGATTTCACGTTATTCTATTTTCTTTCATTCGAAGTTGCACAGGATAGTTTTTTCAGCGTCTTCTGAAGTTCACATTATTTAGTTACGACTTTGAATGCTTCGGATCTTCAATTCAACAACATAGACTTGACTCTTGATTAGATAAGCGTCAAAACAGCGTTCCAAAGTGATATTTTTAAAGTTCCTCGGTAAATTTTGCCAACTTCTGTTTCAACATCAAATAGTTGACGTCAACAACCCAATAATATAAAATTCTGACGTCATTATTCTACCTTTTAGGTAGATAGAGAGGCTTTTGTTCTTCGCAGTGAAGTATTATTGAAGTTGTAGAAGAATTGAACAAATCGTAACGTCCCTTATTCCCTCATACTCTCTCTCTCGTAGGGTGCGTTTATTCCCAAAAGGAGATTATTATGCAACGACGCGAATTTTTGGCGAAATCAGCCTTAACCGCCGCCACCATTCCACTGGCTTTGTCAACTGTTTCCGGTGAAGAGATCGTTAATCCGTCCGGTTATAATATTCACGAACATTATAATCCTGCCCAGGGTTTTGACTGGCGTCCGGGGCCGTCTAACCAACCTATTGGCGAAGCCAAGGGAATCTTCCCCGGTCGAGTAGTGATGACGCGATTTCCCGAAGCGGCCCGTTGGCCTGGTAAGTGGAAGGAAGAAAAAGAACAATGGCAACTTGATAAATACACTGACCGTGACAAATGTGAAGAAATGGTTTCAACAGCGTTAAGAACGCTAACAGAATCCGAAGATGACGTCACCGCGTGGCACAAGGTCTTTAACTATTACAATTCGACTACTCGAAAGCTCGATCGAGGCTATAAAAAGGGTGAGATCGTCGCGGTAAAGATCAACCTTAACAATAGCGGCACGCGTAAAAGCGATAACCTATGCGACGCAACCCCCCAAATGGTGTTGGCCGTTGTACGTCAACTCGTTAATCAAGCGGGCGTTCCCCAAGAAAATGTCATCGTCTACGACGTTAAGCGACAATTCTATCCCGCGATGTTGACGACACTTTGGAGTGAATTCCCCAATATTCGTATCTTACAAGACGGTCCGGCGCGTCCCGAACAACCTAAGAACCCTGTTGGACGTGCAATCGAAGCTGCCGATTGGGTCGAGGCAGTCGAGTTCTCCTCGGGACGTTTTAATGAAGCTAAACAAATGGCGCGCCAGATTGTCGACTCCCATTATATTGTCAATCTTGCAATGCTCAAATTGCACTCATACCCATACAACTACATGGAAGACGGCGACAACGGTCAAACCGCTTTAACGATGACCTCGAAAAATCACGCGGGCTCGATTCGAGGTACGGCTGAAATGCACGAATATCTTAATACTACCCGTAAAGGAACAAAGAATGCATACAACCCACTCGTCGACCTTTGTGCTTCGCCGAATTTGGGAGCTAAAACGTTGATCTGTTTCCTTGACGGTCTGTACTGCGGTCGTAAATGGAAAAGTTATCCTCAACACTTCCCCAACGCCCCGTTCAATAACCGCACGATTCCCTACGAAAATCCTGAGTGGCCGGCTTGTTTTCTTGCGTCGTTTGATCAAGTCGCAATTCAATCGGTCGGTCTTGACATTATGTATTCACAAACGTTTAACAATGAGGAACCGGCTTATCATAATGTCCCGCGTATAATGATTCGAGAAAACGCCGACGACATTCTTCGTGAAATGGCGACGCCTTATGACGCTCCTTCCGGAATCGTCTATCGCCAAGGCGGTAAACCCGTTGCAAGTCTCGGAGTCTTCGAACATTGGGATAATGAAAAATCACAAAAATATTCGCGGAATCTTGATCCGAAAAACGGGAAAGGAATAGAGTATATTTACGTCCCGATGGGAAGCGCCTGTGAAGGATAAGTCGTTACTCGTCCATATCTGATATCACGTTTATACGCCCCCTTGACGTCAATAACATTACGTTTCAAGGGGGATATATTTTTCAAGAGAAAAATTCGTCTTCCTACCATTTATTACTTTCGAAGATCGTTTACCTTATGTGTTGTCTTGAAATGGCTCACGCTTTATAAACGGAAAAGAAACATCTTTTTCGGTCTTTTCGTTTTCCCCTCCTTATGGATAATTTATAGTATTCAACCATTCCCTCAACGCTAAACATATAGCTAACGTTTTCACTTTACTTTCATTTAGGTGATTTATTCCCATGAAAATCGTTATTCTTGACGCTTATACCACCAATCCGGGAGATCTCAACTGGGATCAACTTCATCAATTTGGAGAAGTAATCGTTTATGACCGAACAGAATACGCTCAAACGATTTCCCGCGCTCAAGATGCGGAAATCGTTTTAACTAATAAAGTTGTTTTAGACGCCTCTATCATTGATGCGCTTCCCAATCTAAAATATATCGGAATCTTAGCGACGGGCGCCAATGTCGTCGATTTAAAACACGCTAAGTCGCGCGGAATCATCGTTTCCAATGTTCCAGGTTACAGTACTGAATCTGTTGTTCAAACGACTTTTGCCCACATACTGAATCTCGCGACGCGCCTTTCAGTAAATACAAACGCCGTTCGAACGGGCGAATGGACCGTAAGTAAAGATTTTTCTTTCTCCCATGGAACTCTAAACGAGCTTTACGGTAAACAACTTGGAATCGTAGGTTTTGGCGCTATCGGTCGTAGAGTAGCTCAAGTCGCGCAAGTTTTCGGAATGAACGTCGTGGCTTTTGGGCCTCACCTACCTGTCGGTAAAGAGTTCGACGGAACGCGTTCAGTAACTCTTGACGAGTTGTTTAGAACTTCCGACGTGGTATCCCTTCACTGCCCGTTAACAACAGAAACTCGTAATCTTGTCAGTGCAACGAGAATTGCCGAAATGAAAAAAGGCGCGTGGCTCATTAACACGGGGCGTGGACCTTTGCTTGATGAAGAAGCCGTTGCCGTCGCCCTGGGTTCCGGACAATTGGGCGGGGCCGGCTTGGATGTTCTTTCTTCTGAACCGCCGAAAGAATCGAATCCCCTTCTAAAAGCTCCGAACTGTTTTATCACCCCTCATAACGCTTGGGCTTCCTATGAAGCTCGCGGTCGTCTCATTCAAATCACGGCTGAGAATATTAAAGCGTTTATCGCACAAGCTCCTCAAAACGTCGTAAACTGATTTATACTTGGAGTCGGATATGGGCGCCGGAATTGAAACTCAACAATGTAAATATGCCACGTTAGCAGTTTTAGAGCTTGCGCGTGCGTATAAGAGCCACCAACCGACTTCAATTCAAAAAATCGCTACTAAATATGAGTTTTCCCAAGCATTTTTAGCACAAGTGTTTCGACAATTGCGTGAAAATAAATTGGTCGAACCCATTCGAGGCCCTTTAGGAGGATACAGACTTATTCCATCACCGGAAGAAATAACGATCGGTTATGTCATAAGTCTGTTGTCTCGCGACCCTAAAAAATCAACGCCAACCAATGTAGACGTAGCAACTCCTGCTGAGCGCGATCGTAGGAAACTTGACCAAATCTTCGAAGAGGCTGAGACTTATAAACAACGATATTTGAATAGTGTTTCTTACGCAGATTTACTAGAAGAGTCGAAACTTCCGTCTGCATTAGACTTTTCCATTTAAATTCTTTACCGTTATCTCTTAATTTATTAACAAAGAATCAATAGATGAAACGTTCCGGAACAAGCCAAAGATCAGAAGCGCCCGTATCTCCGTTATTTTTTATATCAGCGGGAGATCCAAGCGGCGACGTCCATGCAGCTCGCTTAGTTGAAGCGCTATCGCGCAATATCCCCGATGCTCGCTTTATTGGATACGCCGGACCTAAAACAGCGGCAACATGTTGCGACGTTCGTTTTGATCTAACGCAATTTGCGGCAATGATGCTAAAAAAAGCGATCGTAAATCTTCCCAACTATATTCGCCTTTTAAATCAAGTAGACACGATCTTCAAAACGGAACGACCTAGCGTCGTCATTCTTGTAGACTTTCCCGGCTTCAACTGGAAAGTCGCGCAAAAGGCTAAAAAATTAGGAATTCCCGTCGTTTATTTTATGCCGCCACAGATTTGGGGTTGGGGCCAGTGGCGCGTTAAAAAGATGCGTAAATACGTCGATCTTGTATTGTCGTGTTTTCATTTTGAAGATTCTTGGTTTAAAAATAACAACTGCCAATCAACGTTTATCAGTCATCCCTTTTTCGAAGAAGCGCGTTCTCGAAAAATTGACGAGACGTTTATCAATTCATTAAATTCTCAAGAAACAGGCGTATCGTCATCGGAATGCGTTATTGAAGCGTCAAATACAACGAAACGCCGTTATCTAACCCTCTTACCCGGTTCGCGCGATCAAGAAGTAGCTCATAATCTTGACGGAATCCTTACCACCCTTGCGAGGGTTCTCCAAGAGACGCCGGACGTTCACCCCATCTTTGCAGCCTACAAGGATTCTCATGCTGAAATAATAAAGAACGTATTGAAGCAACGTAACTTAGACTATCCGGTCTATGCGGGCAAAACGCCGGAACTTATGAGGGTCGCCACCTGTTGCTTTGGCGTTTCCGGCTCGGTCTCTATTGAACTACTTTCGCTTTGTAAACCGACGGTCATTACATACCGTATTAGTAAGCTTGAGTATTATGCCTTACGTTTCCTTAAACGTGTGAAGTATATAACCCTGACTAACTTGCTTTACATTGATAGTTTAGAAGGTGAGACCCCGTTTTATCCCAAAGGATTTTTACCCAAGTCGACCGAATATACTCAAAAAGAACGCAATCTAATGCTCTTCCCTGAATTTTTGTCTTATCAAGATAATTCAGAACAAGCGGCCGCACACCTTATAAAATGGTTTAAGGACGACGATCTACGCCGTGAATGCGTTGCCAAACTCGAAGTACTGAAAATGAAAAACGACGCTATCGTCAGCCCCATTGAACGCGCGGCTGAAACGATAAAAGCTTTCTTATATAGGTAATTCCTTTTATTGTATACATCAAAAAACTTCGCTTAACTTAATAATATTCGTTAAGCGAAGTTTATTTACGACGTCATTAAGTCAGCTTAAACAGATTTCTATTTCTCAAGCTGAATCGAAACTCGATAGACGCCGGAACCTAAATTCGTAACGCGTCGATCCGGATTATCTCCTTTGGCGACTTGAAAAGAAGTAAGCGGTTTCAATACGGTTGTCTCCTCCCCTTCAAGACGCTCGATCTTCACCACAGTCTCTTTATCGGCAACAGGAATTTCCAGTTGCGAAGTCGTCCCTGTTGGAATTTCGACATTCCAAACAAACAAGCCGCTTTCTCTTTCGATCTTCCAATCGGAAACGATCTTTCCGTAGGGTGTTCGGTAATCGCCCTTAGCTTGTTCGATCTTACCTTCCATAGGACAGGGACGTAAAACGCTCTTTTGGAAGGCGATCGAGTCTTCCGCTTGACGAATTCCAACCACGTCGGAAGAGAACCATTCTTGAATAGCTCCAAACATAAAATGGTTCATAGAGCTACCGGGTCCATCCCACGTTTCCGATAACGTTTTCATCCCCCATTTCGTGAGCATGTGCACATAACCGGGAGCATCGTCGCGTTGGACCATCTTCCATAGAATATCCGCTCGACCAAAATCTGACAGCGCGTGAATTACAAACGGCCATGCAACTTCGCCACATGACGGACGGTACTCCCATCTTTCGATCTCGGCAAGAAAGTTTTCAAAAACAGCTTCTCGCGACTCTTCCGGTATAAGATCAAAACTTAGCGCAAAACCATAAGACGCTTGCGAACCGGTAGCGACCACATTTGTTTCCGAATTAAAATAGGCTCTTTGGAAATCAGCGACTGCTTGCTTTTGAAGTTGTAAATAGTACTCTCGATCTTCGTTCTTATTCAATTTCTCCGCAAATATAGCCATGATCCGAGCGTTATCGCACAAGTAGGCAGTAGCGGTCAATTCGCCGGGGGTGTGTTGAGAATAACCCGCATGACTATGTTCAGGCGTCCAATCATACCAATCCCCTAAACCGGCTTTGACGAGTCCATTTTCATCTCTTATAGACGCCATATACCGTACATATTTATTCATCGTATCGTATTGCGTCTCGATAATACTTTCATCGCCATACCAACGATACGCAAGCCATGGAACTTGAACGCAAGCGGAACTCCACTCTGCCGACCAGAAAAATCCCTCAACAAACCGCGTATATTCCGGAGCAATATCGGGAATCATCCCGTTTTCAAGTTGAGCCTCCGTCATGTCGCGACAGATCTTTCTAAAAAGAGTTTGAAGGTTATATCGATAAAGAATCGACGGCCCCATCAAATGCGTCTCTTCAAGCCATCCCAACTTCTCTCTGTGCGGACAATCCGTAAAGAGACTAACGATGTTACTCCGAACAGAACGATCTATCATTTGATCGATCTCGTTCAAGTAAGCGCCGTCAGAGTTAAAGGAACCAACTTTTTCAAGATCGGCGCCAATTCGATCGGCTTCAATATCAATAATTTGCGTACGTTTGAAATCGTTCTTACTTTTCTTTTCTAAATCGGCTTCGTAATCAGCGCCGTCAATATAAACGTACTGGAATCCCCAATACCCAAATACGGACCCTAGTTTCTCTGCAGGATCGACCGAATTTGAAGTTAATTCCTTAGATTCGTTTATAGCAGCCTCAATACGCGTTTCGCCGTCTTTGAGAGCAGGCAACTCACCAAACGTATAAGAATCGCTATGTCCGTTCCAGGGTTTTCCTTCCATCTCTGCTAACGTAATGGTTACTTGATCGTTCTCGTGCGGTATACAACGAATTATCGGACGGCCGGCAAAATTAAAACCAAAATCAGCCTCGATCTTCCCATCGTCAAGAGTTTTGACGGTAAGAGGTTTCATCGTTTCCCAAACCACAACAGGCGGTTGGATTTGCGCGCGTAACACACCGCCGGGGCCCTCCGTTCGTATTACATTAGCGGGAGTTCCTTGTACGAGCGTCCTGTCCTTAGAAACGATACCTTTCGACAGGTCTACATCGTCGCCGCCATAAACACATGAAAAAACGACCGGGGATGGTAAAGTCTTCCAGTTTTCATCGGAGACAACAACTTGCGAACTTCCATCTTTATAACGAATAACAAGTCTCGCTATAAGTTGGGGCATGCCGAACGAACCTTGAAATTTTACGTATCGTCCGCCGGGAACATTAAACATACCGTTACCAAGTAAGACCGAAATAGAACAGTCATTGGAGAGCGCAAGCTCATTTGTAACGTCAAACGTCGTATAAAGACAAGACTTCTTGTAATTAGTCCATCCGGGATCGACAGACGAGCGGTTACCTACTCGTATTGAATTCACCGAAACGATCTGCTGTCCCAATCCACAAATATGTAAGAAAGCGTCTTGAACATTTTCTTTATCTTGATCTAGACAAAAATCACGATACAAAAACGGCATGGGATCGGAATCAGTTCGCTTTGCCGTTATCCAAGACGCGTCCCACTTGTGATCGCGCATAATGCCGGTAATAAATTCCCCGTTAGCGACGTCTCGAAACTCGACGACATTATTATTGATATCGATACCTTGCCAATGTGATTCAACACACCAGAAGTAACGTTGTGACGAAGCTAAGGCTGCGCCTTTGTAAAGAACGCCAAAAGTTTGTTGAGAAGCGACTTCTCCACTTGCCCAACAATCGGGAGACGATTCTAACAAAGCAAGAGAACTAGCCACTTTGATCGAGTACGAAACTTGTTTGACGTCAAAATACCCGTTCGTCGAAAGTTCCCATCCAAATTCAGGCGTCTCTGAATCCACACCTAGCGTTGGCGTTACCCGAGCGTCAACAGTAAGACGCGAGATATCCGCGTACGAAACATTCGACAATAGAGCCAACACTAGCGTAATGGTCCCAAGCAATCCAACGTCGACTATTTTTTTCACAATAAAGCTCCTGATGAGTCAAACAGAGTTAATTACATTCTAGCTTTAAGTCCCGCAAGAACGGTCTCAGGCGAAAGCTTGAAGACTCCCGTCATTTCAGAAGACATACCAAAACCGCATTTTTCGCAGAGCCCCATATCATGACCGGGACATTGTTGCAAAAAGGTACCGTCCACCGACACAAAATTCGCGATCCAACAATACTTTTTAAATGTCATATCTTTGAGAGCTTTTAGACCACGATAGGTATTCATGATTGGCGCGCCCTTTTTCTTCCAGGAAACGACTTTGTCAATAACTTCCTTTCGAACTTCCCAATCAAGCGCCAACGATTCTGTACCAGGAAAAGGAGTATGGAAATTTATGGAAAGGTTATGAAAAGCTTTGGAATCCCAAACATACTGAACCACTTCATCCACGGATTCAACATTGAGTTTGTTCACAACCATATTAGCATTGAGAAAAGGAAAATCTGACGCATTAACATTTTTCTCAAGACGTTCAAACGCGCCGTCGCCACGGATCAGGTCATGCCACTTCCCTACCCCGTCAAGACTTACCCAAATCAAATCAGCATGAGGCGCATGAAAAGGTATCTGAGCATTAGTGGTGATCGTCGTAGAAAAAAAGCCAAGTTGCTTTGCTAAAGCGCAAAGGTCGTCTACCGTCTTATCGCCATCACGCCAAATAAACGGTTCTCCGCCTTCAAAATCGATAAAACGAGAACCCAATTTACGACAACGTTGTAATTCGTCACGAATCTGTTCATATGTTTTCGATACTGCGCTAGAAGCCGGTTTAACGACCGAACAGTGTTTACAATGAAGATTACATTTATCGGAGATCCCCAACACGGTTTGGAGTGGGATCTTCTTCCCTAAGCAACGTACTTGTGCATACCAAGACACAAAAGAAAGATGTTGAATAAAACGCTTTAACATTTCTCTGTAAATCTCCCCCGGAAAAAGGACAACTAATACTATTAATGTTATTATAAACCAAGCGATAATCCACGCCTAGACACAATTTCTATTTCACTTACAGATGAAACGAAATTCTCTTATTTCTTCTTTCTAGCGCATATTTCATTATTACGTCAACACAATCTAGTTCAGCAGTAAAGTTATTACGAAGACAATTATTTGGAAATGTTCTTATTGACAGAAAGAATAGTTACGTTAAAATCTCAGTACCGTTGGCGGAGTGGCGGAATGGCAGACGCTGGGGATTTAAAATCCCCTGCCTGTAATGGGCGTGCGGGTTCGAGTCCCGCCTTCGCTATTAGGCTAAAATTTAGGGAGCAGTAAAATGCTCCCTTTTTTCTTATATATGCCGTATTTCATAAGGTTTCTCCGTGTTTTTGCGGTCCAAATCTCTAAGAGAGTTTTAACCTCAACTAACCTCGATTCCCCTCAGTTGACGTTAAAATATGCCCCTTTTTGTGTCCCTCGTCTCTTAGAAATGTGTCCCCTCATTTAGTCGTCATCTTGTAAAATCTGTTCTTCCTGAAACGGCTGCCGATCGTGATTGTCCGGAGCTTTTCTTTGGTCTTACCACTCTATATAACACGATGCGTTAGAATTTAATTAAGTCACTTCTCATGAACATACATTTTTTCGACAGCCAGAGTATAAGAAAGTCGCTTTTCTTCGTCTATCCAAGTTCACAGTCGAAGAACCGAGACGATCAAACGACTACGCAACGAGTCTTTTCATATGTCATAAGATACTCCGATACAGTAATTCTCACTATACAAGAAATAACCGCCAGTTACCGTCTGGCATAATCCAAACTATGAGGAATTCCTTTCTTCTGATTCTTGTTAAAAATGTTATCAATTAAATGATTTTGGTTTACCTTTTCCTAATTTTCAGGCGTCGACGTCAAGAAAAGAAAGATTATAATTATGATAGTTTAGTCCGCGCAACTTTAACTATATTATTTTTATATTTTAAGTTATAGAATACGGTTAGGCGGCTTTGTTTTATGTTGGACTGTTAGTCGTCAACTAACGCACCTTCATGTCATAATAATCGATAGAGGAATTGGTCGATGCGATCTGATTTGATTAAACAAGGCGTTAACCGCGCGCCTCATCGCGGTCTCCTTAGAGCTTGCGGCGTCAATGAAAAAGATTTCAAACGTCCCTTCATCGCAATTGTCAGCAGTCGTGTCGATATCATTCCTGGGCACGTTCACTTGGAAACAGTCGCGGAATTTGTAGCGCAAGCTGTTCGCGACGCCGGCGGCGTTCCGTTTATTTTCAACACGATCGGCGTTTGCGACGGCGTAGCAATGGGACATGACGGGATGAAATACTCCCTCGCGAGTCGCGAAATTATTGCCGACGCAGTCGAAACAATGATCAACGCCCATAAATTTGACGGCATGATCTGCATTCCCAACTGCGATAAGATCGTTCCCGGTATGTTGATGGCGACTGTTCGTTGCAATATCCCGACGATCTTCACGAGTGGCGGTCCTATGGAAGCCGGTCGTACCGAAGACGGTAAGCCGCTCGACCTTATCTCTATCTTCTCCGCCGCTGCCGGCGTTGAAAATGGTCTCGTCGAAGAAGAAAAACTTCTTGACGTTGAACGTAAGAGTTGCCCCACCTGCGGTTCTTGTTCCGGTATGTTCACCGCTAACAGTATGAACTGTCTGTGCGAAGCTATCGGTATCGCTTTGCCGACTAACGGCACGCTTCTTGCCACGAGTTCCGATCGCCGTAAGCTTTATCGTAAAGCGGCGCGCCGTATCGTCGAAATGGTCAACATTCAATCAGTCCGTGAAAAGATCGCCGCTTCTAAAGCGAAGAAGGAAGAAGTGAAGCTCACTGCCGCCGAGCAAAAGCTTGACGTTAATTTCCCGATCCTTCCGCGCGATATCATCACGCAAAGCTCGATCGACAACGCCATGATCCTCGATATGGCGATGGGTGGTAGCTCTAACACTATCCTTCACCTCTTGGCGATCGCCAACGAAGCGGGCTTGGATTATTCGCTCAGCCGTTTTAACGAACTTAGCGCTACCACGCCGCACATCTGTAAGGTTTCGCCGAGTTGTGATTACCATATCGAAGACGTTCATAACGCCGGCGGTATCCACACGATTCTTGGTGAATTACGTCGCGGTAAGGTTCCGGCCTTCAATTACAAGGCGCCTACCGTTACCGGTAAGACCATTGGACAAAATATCGACGATTACGATCTTCGTGGAACGAAAGTTACCGACGAAGCGCTCGAGTGCTACGCTGTCGCGCCGGGTAAGCGTTGCAATGCCGAACCCATGAGCGTTCGTCGTCGATGTAAGTCTGTTAAAGAAATGCAATTAACGTTCGATCCCAAGGATTGCATCCGTACTTGCAAAAAAGCATATCGCAAGACCGGCGGTCTGACGATCTTGTTCGGTAATCTCGCTCCTAACGGCGCCGTTGTTAAAACCGCGGGCGTTTTACCGCAAATGATGCAACACAGCGGCCCCGCCGTCATCTTTAACTCGGAACCTGAAGCTTACCAAGGCATCGTCAATGGTAAAGTCAAAGCGGGCGACGTCGTCGTCGTGCGTTATGAAGGTCCGAAGGGTGGTCCCGGTATGCAAGAAATGCTTGCTCCTACCGCCGCCATTAAAGGCGTGAAACTTGACGACTCCGTCGCTTTGATCACCGATGGTCGCTTCTCCGGCGGTACCGCTGGCGCTTGTATTGGCCATATTAGTCCTGAAGCTGCTTCCGGTGGTCCGATCGGTCTCTTAAAAGACGGCGATATCATCGAAATCGATATTCCTAATGAATCGATCAACGTTAAGTTGTCCGCCGCGGAACTCAAGAAGCGCGCCGCTTCCTTCAAAGCGCCTGAACCGCGTTACACGACCGGTTACCTTGCCAAATATGCGAAACTCGCGACAAGCGCCGACAAAGGCGCCATCCTCAAATGGGACTGATCTCTTTTAAATGATCGAGATTAACCCTATGATGAAAAGAGAGACGCTTCAATTCAGAATCGTCTCTCTTTCTGTTTCTATTTCACGGTCAATACCACGTTTAATATCACGAAATTTCAGTATTCGACCTTCGAAAAGACTTGAAATATACCGTACGAAATATGAAAATAATATCTCGCTATCTTCAATCGAGAAAAATACGCTAGAAACAATTCGCGGTTATCGTAAATCAGAATTCTAGTCATTGTAGATAGTAAGTTCAAGTCTCCTAACGATCTGATAGGTCGTAGTATTGAACGTTCAATTGTTAAGATCCATTCAATTTTACACAAGCGAACATATTATGTTGTCAAGAAGAATTAAAGCAATTGGTTATTGGCTCATAATAGCCGTAACTTTCATAAGCGTCTCACCGCTCTTCGCTTTCACAAGTAATCGCGAGACCCGAGGTCCACTTTCCTTTGAATTCCCTCAGGTCGAGCCAATTACAGTGGAAGGGCATATTTACCAATCGCCTTTCCACATTGAAAACACCTCGAATATCCCCATCACCGTGTCGGCGGAATTTTCATCTATTGAAACAGTATTCCTATACGAATCCACGACCAACGGATTGTCCGAAAAGGCTTTTCCTGAATCGGTAAGATCTTCTTTTGTCGTCGAAGCTAATTCCGTATACGAGGGAGTTATTCACTTCGCCGTTAAAGGCGCTTTCCGTGACGCACACTATCCCATTCGAGCTCAACTCTCCTTTGAATATAATAACGTAACGGAAACGGTCGATCTACGTCCGATATTTGCCACGGATCTAAAAGAATTTCTCCCCGTAGCCAAGAAACTTTTCCCCGAAGTATTAGACTCTCATTCCTATGTTAATCTTTCCAAATCCAATTCGACCAACTATCTCCCATACTGGAGGAAATACGACGGTAAACCGAATTATCTTCCGGTTGGTTGGTCCGGCGTTGACGACGACGTCAAATGTTCTTTCGATCCGCGCTTAATGACTCGAAACGGCGTTAGTAGATCGTCATGGTCTATCCATCCGCCCTACGCCGGAGGCCCGGGTATCTTCGGATTACGCTTCTTAGTCTCTCTTCCACAGTCATCCAACATAACACTCCGTTTCTCGCGAGCAATGCGAGACGTTTTTGCTCCTGAACCGCCAACTGACGGAGTAATTTTCCGTGTACTTGCTTCTTCGCTTGGTAAAAACAACGTTAACATTTCGGACGAAGCTTTAAATCAAGCTCTTGAGATCGATCCTGAAGCTCAAACGCTTTTATTAAATGAACAATACGCGGGAACGAACTGGTCTGAAGTCGATCTTGATCTATCTCAATTCTCCGATCAACTTATTCTTCTTACGTTCGAGGCAGACCCCGGTATCAAGAAAGACACTACTTGCGACAACAGTTTCTGGGGCGACGTAGCTGTTATTGCCGATCCGCAAGAAATTAAAATCGCAACAGAAGAAGAACGTGAAGAGCTACGTAAAACCAATGAGAAAAAGTTTTTACAGTTTGCAACATCACTAAAATCAAATATCCCTAGCTCGGGAATTCAAATTGATGCGACTTCCCAAGGTTTTGATTTAGACGACGGCCAGCTTGCCGTCGTTACGTTAGGAAACAGCGGTATCTGCGACGGTTGGATCGCCATCGGTTCCAAAGAACGATATATCCAAATTGCCGGAGTCAGAGCCCAATACCAAGGAGTGAACGTTGGTTACGATCAGCCGTTAGGTTCCTGTAACGTATCGACCGTCTTTGTCGACAATACTGAACTAGAGAAGTCCGCACGAATTTTTGCCTACCAACATCATTCGGAAATTATTGGCGAACTCCCCAATGACGCCAATTTTTCAGAAGACAATCTCAAATCGGTAGAACAGCTTGCGGACGCCGATAACGCGTTGGCGTGTTTTATTTCTAAGACTCTCGGCGGTCTTGCCTTCCGATTTGTCGCAACCCACAATACCGAAATAGGTTCATTACAATTTGGTCCTATCTCCAATAAAGCACAGCGCGTTTATTTTGGTCATGGACATTGTATCGAATCCCCCACGCAGCCTTTTGTTCAAGACGGCGATGGATTTGGCTGTGCTTCTAGCCATGTTGGTTTTGATTTTGACAATGGTCTTTCTCTCCTTCAAGCCACCACGAGACCTATCGATAAATTCGTTGTAAATCCCGATCAGAATATTTACACTTTAACAACAGCCCCAGATTCCCGCCTAACGCTCCGTTCAGGCGAAGATGGAGCCTTGGCTTGTGCAATCAAATATGCGCCCGGATTCGATAAATCGCCGGCGCCGCTTGTTCCCCAAAAGGCCGGACGTTTTGTCTATGATTACTGGGGAGGTTCTTACAAGTACGTTCTTGAACGTATGAAGGCATTTGTTGAATATGGTCTTACCGACTCGTTGTTGATCCAACATGACTGGCAACATTATGGCTATGACGTACGTCTTCCCGACATTTGGCCGCCTAACGCGGCAAAAGGAACTTTAGACGATCTCAAAGACACGCAAGCGTTTTGCGATCGATACGGTATTCCCTTTGGACTTCACGACAACTACATTGATTTCTATCCGGATGCAGATTCGTTTAACTATGACGATATTATAATCAATCCGGATGGATTACCGCAAAAAGCTTGGCACAATCCCGGACCTGACGCTCAAAGCTATCGTTTCAGGCCGGATACTATCCTGCCATATGCGGAACGAAATTTGAATATCATTCGTGAAGAACTTATGCAAACAGCATACTTCACGGACGTATTCTCTTCGATCCACATTATGGATTTCCTTGACAAACAAGGTAACTTCCACTCAAGAGCTGAAACGCTTGATTATTGGAACAAATACTTCGATCTCGTACGTGAGAAATTCAATAATAATGCCATAACGATCAGCGAGTCCGGAAATGACGCGCTTATTGGGCATCTCGAAGGCGCCGACGCTATTTTACGTCGTATCACGCCTACTCAAGAAAACTACTCTACTGTCATCGAAAGCAAAGACAGCGAGTATGTTCCGTGGTTCGACGCCGTTAATCACGCGAGATTCATCCTTCACGGCGTCGGATATAGCGACAGATACCAAGGCGGAATTTCTCGCGCGCTTCGTGGTATCGAAAGCGACGACTATATTTCCTCGGAAGTCCTAACCGGTCATGCGTTGATGGCAGACTTGTCCATGTCAATTCGCGGCACAGTCCGTAAGTACTGGCTTCTTCAAAACTTTGCTAGATCGCTTGCTCTTGATGAACTAAAGAACGTAAAATTTGTCGACAGCATCCATCGTCAAATTATCGAATGGAAATCAGGCGTAACGGTCTTTGTGAATCGTGGCGTCGACGACTGGGAACTTACCAACATTTCTATTCCCGGCGTATCGGAAAATATCGTATTGCCGCAATTTGGATTCTGGATCGTAGAAAATTCAGGTTCTGCTTACGGTGGAGTTATTCGACAAAATGGTCAGCTTGTTGAATTAAGGATCGACGGAAGCGAAAATTACTTTGTTAACGGTCGTCAGCAAGTTCCTAATCAAGTAACGCCGATCCGTACAACTTACGAAAACGTCCGGGTTCTTGATAGCGATACTCTAACAGGAAAAATTGTTTGTAATGTCATTCGCCCGACGGATAAGCCTTACACACCTTTCCTACATTTTGAGAGACCTCAAACTTGGTGGAACGATAAACCCGAGCTGTTTGTTTTACCGATCGGCGAGCCGAGTAAACCTAGCAACCAATGGGAAGGAATTGAAACCGATCTATTTGGAAATCAACTCGTTGTAAAAGTTCCACAAGACTTAGACGCCGGCTACTACAACCTGTTGTTTGGTCTTTACGATCGTCAAACGGGTAACAGACTTCAACTTTTAGGTTCTGGAACTCGTGATTCTCGTTACCGGCTCGGCTCGATCGTCATTGAAAAAGACGGAAACGATCGGAAATTGTCTTTTATTCCCGCTCCCGATCTTCACGACCTCGATCTTCGTCTTGCTCCGAATAATACCGCGAGTCATTTTGGCGTATGCTCTACCCTAGGAGCATTTCGTCTGATACGAAAATCTGAAAACACCGTCGAACTGACGCCTTTACCGGAAGAGCCCGTTTTTACGGCTTTCTTACAAACAGATTTCTTTAAACAAGGGGCGTTTGTTTTGATCGGTAAAGATCGTGAAGGAAAAGAAGTTAGTCGAGAAAACCTAAAAGCTGAAAACGCTAGTCTCAAAGTGACGATCGATTCAGCTAAGGCTTTCTCGTATGAGATCGTCAAACAATAATGTTTCAGGTCATATAAAGCTTTTTCCAAGTCTTGCGTCCATTTGTAGGTTTTTCTATAATGGGCGCAAGTTTTTTGTTCAAAGTAGAACACACTTACTATCCTAACGTTAACGAATATTGTTTAGAATATGAAAAGACACGGCGCTCGATATTCCTTCATCCTCAAACTCCTATGCGCGTTTCTCCTTTCATTTCTTGTATTGGATAATTCGCCTGTCTCTTCACAAACCGTTGTTTCCTCTTCCCGGGAACTTTCCGTCGACACACAGGCAAAATCCAAGAACGATAATCCCGTTTCTGCTTCTTCTCGATCAAGCGCTGATATTTTCGCTGAATACCAAGAGAAACTGGAAAAATTAGCGCAGAAATGCGAAGAACGCGGAATGACTTTGGAAGCCAAGGTCACGCGTTCTTATATCTATCATGAAAAGCCATATTTCTTTGAAGTCCCGATCTTGGCGACTAAACCATTAAATAAAAAGTTACCTTCTGACGCCACATCCGATCAACAAAGTTGGTTCTCAGCGTTACAACGTCTTAAGAAACAGTATGCGGACGAAACGTTTGCCGCCGCCAAACGTCTTGGTTCAAAGAAACAAGGTTACGAAACCGTTGCTTGTGTTTTACAAACGTTATTTATCGATCCCGATCACGAACAAGCTCGAAAATTTCTTGGTTACTCGTTATATAACGACGAATGGCGTTCCCAGTGGGAGATACGAAAACTTGAAAAAGGATATATCGACGATCCTTCTTATGGTTGGATCCTAAAAGAACACGTTGATAATTATCACGCCGGTAAACGTTACTATAAAAACAAATGGGTCTCGAAAGAGGAAGAAGAAAAGAAGATCCTTGCAAGCGCGTCAGGTTGGAAAGTGGAAACTGAACACTTTACAATACTTTCGCGAGTATCGCTTGAACGAGGAGTGGAAATTGGACGATTTCTTGAACTCTATTATCAAGCTTGGAGTCGTCTCTTTTATCCATTCATAGCGACTGAAAATCAATGGGCGGCCAGATTATACGCTAATGACGCAATTGTTTCCAAACGTCACCAAGTCATTCTGTATCGTAATCGAGCGGAGTACGTTCGCGAGCTAAAAAAGCATGACAAACATGCAGATCAAAGCGTAGGCGGATATTTTCCCGATATGCGCTGCATTTTTGTTTATGAACCCGCCGACGAGCAAGTTAATGACTGTTTCGAATTGTTTCCAATGTTAGCGCATGAAGCTACCCATCAACTTTTTAACGAATGTAATATCCCCAGTTCCACTAAAGGTAAATCTGACTATTCTAAATTAGCGTCCATAGCTAATTTCTGGGTAGCGGAAGGCGTTGCAATCACCGCGGAGACCTTCCAACTTGATCGCCAAACCGCTAAAGCGAAAATCGGAGGTTATCAAGGAGTTTTTCGCATACAGGACGCCATAGAAGCATTGTTTATAGACAAAACTTATTTACCGCTAAGACAGTTTGCCGGTCTCTCTCGTAAAGCCTTTCAGGCCTATGAAGATCTGAACCTGTTGTATTCACAAGCGGCAGGTCTATCTTTCTTTCTAATGTTTTACAAAGACGGAACCTACTGTAACGCCTACGTTAAATACCTATATATGATATATCAAGGTACGGACGCACCCGATTCACTCGAGCGTCTTACCGGAAAAAGTTTTGAAGAATTAGACAAAGAATACATTGAGTTTATGAAAGATATCAATGAGAAATTAAAATCGTCTTCAAAGCCGCAAGCGCCGATTAAGAAAGACAAATAGTCCCTTCCTTTTATACATACCGCTACGTCAACATAAACCAAAACCATTTTCCCATGAACAAAGCTACAAATTCTTCTCCCAAAATACTGATCGCATTGGCAACATTCAACGAATATGATAATATCCGCGATTTGGTTAAGCAACTTCTTCAAACCACACCGCAAGCTGATATTTTGATCGTAGACGATAATTCACCTGATGGAACGGGGCAATGGGCGCTAGAAACCAGCCTCCAAGAACCTCGTCTTAAAGCCATCGTAAGAACAAACGAACGCGGACTTGGTTCAGCCGTTATTAGAGCGTTATCTTTCGCAATCGAGAACGACTACGACTTCGTTCTCAATATGGACGCAGATTTCAGCCATCCGATTCCCGATGTACCGCGCCTTATTGAAAGAATCCTAGACGTATCCGATCCTATCGACGTGGTTATCGGTTCACGATACGTAGCGGGCGGTGGAACGCGCAACTGGCCGTTAAAACGGCGAATAATGAGTCGTTGCGTTAACTTATTTGCCCGGATTACTCTTGGATTAAAAACACATGATAATAGCGGAGCATTTCGTTGTTATCGTGTTTCGACACTCCGACGCATAGATTTTCAGAATTTCATATCCCAAGGCTATTCTTTCTTTGAAGAAACATTATTTCGTCTAAAGCAAGCAGGAGCTACTTTTGCGGAGATACCGATCACATTTGTCGATAGAGAAAAGGGCGTCTCAAAAATCAATCGTAAAGAAGCCTATAAAGCAGTGTGGATCATGTTCAAACTAGGTCTTTCGCGTTTCGGCTGTAAAAAATGAACTAATTCAAAGAAAAATGCTCGAACATATCACGAACAATCCGGAAATGTTCGAGCAATTTCTATTTCTATTTCATTCAATAGCAAGAACGTCGTAACCTTGTTCGGTAACGGTATTTCTCAAAATTTCGTCCATATCTTCCGATCCTTCCAAAATCTCGACTACGGCTACGCCCTGCTTATGATCGACTAGGGAACATGAAACATTTTCTAACGCATCCAAAACTTTCTTAACTCGCATTTCACAATGCGGGCACATCATTCCTTCAATTTTCAAAGTTCGCTTCATAGTATTACTCGTAATCTTTCCTGTATCGCAAAGGTCGCTTTGTTCGATAACGCTTTCTCGATTGGAGAGCGTTGAATTTGCGTTATTAAGCTTGATACAATTCAGCCGCAAAGCGTTAGAAATAACGCACAAACTCGACATACTCATTGCAAAAGCGCCGAAAGCAGGGCTAAAAGTCCATCCTAAGACCGGCTTCAAAAAGCCGGCAGCCAACGGTATGCCAACTAAATTATACCCAAACGCCCAGAAAAAGTTTTCGTAAATATTTCTCAGAGTATAACGACTCAAACGATAGGCAGATGCAACGCTTTCCAAATTATCCGAAATCAATATAACGTCTGCCGCATTCAAAGCAACGTCGGTTCCCTTCCCAACCGCAATTCCAACGTCGGCGCGTGATAAAGCGGGCGCGTCGTTAATTCCGTCTCCTACAAAAGCAACACGCCCCTTTTGCGCCAACTCACGAACAGTTTTTTCTTTTCCACCGGGTAAAACGCCGGCGACAATAGCGTCGATTCCTACTTTTTGTCCAATCGCTCGAGCGGCATTAACAGAATCTCCAGTAATCATACGGATTTCTAACGCTCTATTCTTCAATAGCCGAATAACGTCCGGCGCTTCGACTCTCACAGAATCGCTGATCGCAACCACTGCCAGAAAAGTAGTCCCTCGTCCAAAATAAACAACTGTCTTTCCGGTTTTCTCCCAGTTCTGTACTACCTCCAAAGCCTCTTTCGGAATATCTACGTATTGTTTCACAAAATCGATTTTTCCCGCAACAATACCAACTCCGTCAACATTCCCCAACAAACCGTTGCCTGCTTGCTCTTGAAAATCCACAATGTTACATAGAATCGAACGCTCCATGCGCTCTTGCGCAAAAGCGGTTACCGCTTTAGCTAACGGATGTTCGCTCCTAGATTCAAGCTCATATATATACCTCCAAATTTCTTGCGAGGTATACTCTGAATTCCCAAGGAAAAAGTCGTTTACTTGCGGCCTCCCATACGTAATGACTCCGGTTTTATCAAAAGCAATCGTCCGAACTTTTCCCAAGACCTCTAAAGCTTCAGCTGTTTTAAATAGAACGCCGTTACGAGCTCCGACTCCCATACCGACCATCACGGATACCGGCGTCGCTACCCCTAATACGCACGGACAACTAATTGTAAGAACAGTTATACCGCGTACGATCGCATAATTCCAATCGGCGCCGATCAACAACCAAATTACAGTAGTAGCCAAAGCGATCAACAAGATCGCCGGAACAAATATTCCGGAAATTTTATCAGCAAGTCGAGCAATAGGAGCCTTACTCACCGCCGCTTCTTCCGTCAAACTAAGTATTTTTCCAAACTCGGTATCAGCGCCGATCTGTCGCGTTTGACATTTTAATAAACCGTAAGAATTGAGCGTTCCGGTATAGACTTTCATTCCGGATTCTTTGTCAACTGGTAAACTTTCTCCTGACAAAACCGATTCATCAACAGCGCTGACGCCTTCAACAACGACTCCGTCGGCCGGTATCCTCTGACCGGGTCTAACAACAAAAACATCGTTTATTGACAATTCTTTAACGTCAATTTCCAATTCTTTGCCATCTCTTATGACGATAGTTCGTTGAGGCGCTAACGCAGCTAACGCTCTTAAAGCCGACGTCGTTTTCCCCTTCGCGAGTTTCTCCAATTGCTTTCCAATGCTAATGAAAAACAAAATGGCGACAGAAGACTCGAAATAATAGTAACGTCCAAATTCCCCTGCGTCTTGCGCCCCAATATTGATCGTCGCATCAATAACAGTTAGTAAATTCCACAAGCTATATAAAAAAGAAACGCCCGATCCCAACGCTATCAACGTGTTCATATTGGGCGCTTTTCTCAGCAAACTTAAAATACCGCTGACAAAAAAACTTCGATTTATAAAGATTGCAGAAAGCGCAATGCATAACTGAACGACGCCTAATGAACAATGATTATCAATGAACCGAGGAACGGGGAAATGAAACAACGCCGTTCCGGTAGCAAAATAAAAAATGGCAATAAACAGAAACAAAGAACACAGGAGCGACCGTGAAAAGAAGCGTTCTTTCCTATTCTCAACTCCTACAGAAGAATGATACGCATTTCCGTCTAAATCTTCTTGAAACGCCCCGTATCCGGCTTGTCGTACAGCCGTAATCAATTGCTGAACATCGACGTCTCCCTCAATGCTCGCCGAGTTGGTCAATAAATTCACCGTCGCCCTATCGACTCCGGGAACTTTTGATAACGCTTTTTCAACGCGAGCTGAGCATGAACTACAGGTCATTCCTGTTATTGTTAAACGTACCATCACAATTTCTCCTAGACCGATAGGGATTATAGAAATGTCAGACAAAAGGTCAAGAAAAAAGCGAACGCGTTATGCAAGATAATTTAGAATATTTACATGAATTTCATTTCATTTTAATAAAAATACTTGAAAACGAATAACAGGTTGTTTATACTCTATCCAAGTATAGATTTCACGGCATATGTATTTATTTACATTAGCCGCTAACGACCTTAGGATCGATATTTATATATTCCTAATTTTCCAATACACCCAACAAGTAAAATGTTTTTAACTTACCTTTCAAATTTTGAATACGAAGAAAAGTACTGGCCTTTCATTTTTCGTTTTGAAACACTGATCCAAGGAGTCGTAGTCGAAGCGGCGCGTAGCATTTCCACAAAACCAGATCCAGAGATAGCGCAATATCTTATTCAAGTGTTCTCGCAAGTCCTTGATCCTAAGAATAAATTAGTTCCGCCCGATTGGTGGAAAGATCTTACGCTACCTGACTCAATCTGGACTCGTCAATTTTTTGATCGAGAAATACCACTTATCGTAAGGCAGATTCGTCAAATCGCAAAAGAACATAACACGTCAACATCTTCGAACAAAAGCGCGACAAACGATGAATTTATCGATAGAAACAAAATTAAAGAACGGGCGCACCAAAGCGCCGTCTTTCGTACCTATTTACTCGGGAAAAGCTCCACATAACACACCTCTTTGTCATTATTTTAGAAATCTTTGTTTCTTTTGAGTTTTAGTTTGCTAAAATTATAATAAGAGTTTCGTACGCGTATTTGTATGAAACCACAAACAGCGCAAACAATATTTGCCGTTTATTTGTTAAGCCTCCTAGTTTTAACCCAAGGGTATTTTCGATGAAAAAGACCTTATTCACGCTCCTTGCTTCGGCAATCGTTGCGTCTTCCTTGACGTCCTCCGCGTTCGCTGATGTTTCGCTCCCTAAGTGCTTCACTGACAACGGCGTCTTCCAACGCGAAAAGCCAATTTCCGTTTGGGGATGGGCCGATCCTAACGAAGAAGTCACAGTTTCTTTTAACGGCGCTTCCGCCACTACAACTGCGTGCGAAAAAGGCGCGTGGAAAGTCGAATTACCCGCGCAAGAAGCCTGCTTCGAAGGTAAAGATCTCGTCGTCAAAGGCAAGAATACTCTTACTTTCTCCAACATTCTCGTCGGCGAAGTTTGGATCTGCAGCGGTCAATCCAATATGGAAATGCCTCTCAATTCTTGGGGCCAAGAGCGTTTAGCTTGTACCGAAGACGAGATCAACGGCGATTACAGTTTCATTCGTTTCAATCGTGCCAATCACGTTATTACAGACGAAGAACTCAACGACGTTGCCACTCCCGGTTGGCGCGTTTGTAAAGACGGCGTTCAAAAAGACTGTACCGCTTGCGGTTTCCACTTCGCTGTTCGTCTTAACAAAGAGCTCAACGTCCCGGTTGGCTTGATCGATTCCAACTGGGGTGGTTCGAATATCAATAGCTGGATTCCCGACGCCGGTTGGAATCAAGTTCCTGAAACGGTCGAAGTTGGCAAAACGCTTATCGCCGCTCGTCCGGAAGCCAAAGATTGGGATAAATGCGGCGGTATGTATAACGCCATGCTCGCTCCTTGGAAGGGCTATAACTTCCGCGGTGCGATCTGGTACCAAGGCTGTACCAACGCCGGCGAACATGAATTCTACTACTATAAGCAAAAGGCGATGATTCTTGAATGGCGTAAAGTCTTCGAAAATGGAGATTTCCCGTTCTACTGGGTACAACTCGCGCCTTTCACCGATCCTAAAGACGATCCGAACGAAACAGGCGATTGGCCTTACCTCCGTCAAGGTCAAACGATGTGTCTCGAAGTTGCTAACTCCGGTCAAGCCGTCATCATGGACGCCGGCGAGATCAAAGACATCCATCCTCGTAACAAGTGGATCGTCGGTAACCGTTTGGCCCTCTGGGCGTTGGCGAACGCTTATAACAAGGAAATCGGCGAATGCTGTTCCCCGATGGTCGCTGACGCTCAATTTGAAGGCGACAAAGTGACCTTGACCTTCGACCACGTTGGATCCGGTCTTGTCGCCGGTCAACTCAACGATCGTACCTTCGAAAAGACGGACGCCGCCCTTAATCGTTTCGCGGTTGCCGGCGCCGACGGTAAATACGTCTGGGCTAACGCTACGATCGTTGAAAGCAACAAGGTCGTCGTTTCCGCTGAAGGCGTTGAACCGACCGCCGTTCGCTATGCTTGGCAAATGTTCCCGGAAAACTGCAATCTCTATAGCGCTGAAGGTCTTCCGGCTACGCCTTTTGAAATCAAGAAGTGAATCAACTTCTAACCGTCTCATAATAACAACAAACTAAATCAAGGGACTTGTCCAGAAAAGTTATCGAACGATTCTGAGCAGGTCCTTTGTCAGTTTTTTCCTCGAAACAATAATCGTTTCCTTCCTCCAACGTCTCAACTCACGTTTTCTCCAAGCGAACGTTCAAAATGACTAAATACGCTAAATCTAAAAACACAATAACATACTTATTTTCTTATGTTATGTTGACAACCTTCCTTTTTCCCCTTATTACTCTTGCCACAGAGCCGTCTAACACCAAGGACGCGCCTCAACGTCTTAAACGCTCCGAATCATTTTTTGGCGTTCACTTTGACTTCCATGCCGGGAAAGGCGCGACTAACATTGGCGCCACAACTACGCCGGAAATGGTTCAAGCGATCGTTGATTCACTACGCCCTGATTTCATTCAAGTAGATAGCAAAGGACATCCGGGCTTAACTAGCTATCCGACAAAAGTCGGTAATCCAGCGCCGGGAGTCGTTGCCGATTCCTTAAAAATCTGGCGTGAAGTAACTGCGAAAAACGGGGTCGCGCTCTATACTCACTATTCCGGCGTTTGGGACACGGAAGCCGTTACGCTCCATCCTGAGTGGGCCGTCGTCAATGGCGACGGTTCACGTTCCGATCGCATCACCTCCGTGTTTAGCGATTACCGCACTCAATTACTCGTTCCTCAGATCCTCGAAATGGCTCTCGAATATCAAACCGACGGTATCTGGGTCGACGGCGAATGTTGGGCGACTTGTCTCGACTACTCAGAACGAGCTTGTGAAGCTTTTAAAAAGCAGACAGGGCGAGAAAATATTCCAACATCGCCTGATCAAGAAGGTTGGGAAGACTGGTACAAATTCCATCAAGAGGCTTTTCGTGAATATCTTCGCTCCTATGTAAATGAAGTCAAATCCCAAGCTCCCGATTTCCAAATCGCTAGCAACTGGGCTTTCACCGATCATATGGGGGAATCTGTAACCGCTAACGTAGATTTCATTTCCGGCGATTACTCGCCCAATAATTCCGTCAACGCTGCTCGCTATTCAACGCGCCTACTGTCGACGCAGAACAGATCCTGGGATCTTATGGCATGGAGTTTCGGCAGCGTTTCCGGCGACTATGGCAACTGGGGACCGAAGTCGGCGATCCAACTCTCGCGTGAAGCAGCTTGCGTATTAGCGCAAGGCGGTTGTTTCCAAGCCTATATTACTCAGGCTCCGGACGGAGCCGTTAATCTTGACAAACTCCCGCCGCTTGCGGAAGCGGGAAAATTCTGTCGCGAACGTCAACAATACTGTCAGTACTCAACTAACGTTCCGCAGGTCGTTCTATTCTGCCCCACCGCCCAGTACTATCACAATAACGCATTGGCGGGAGCGCCATTATTTCCCATGCCGAGCTGGCAACGCCCCGTCTTGAACCGCCTTCTCGAATTGAATTACCATGTTGACGTCAGATTAGACCAACATTTAACTGAAACACTTGACGAGATTCCCGTTGTCGTGTTTTATCGCGGAGGACTCTGGTCTGAAGAATTAAAACATAAACTTCCGGAGTACATAAAGAATGGCGGATCAGTCGTAATTATTGGAAACGAACCTCTTGGAGAAATTCGTCCCGTATTAAATGACGCGCAAGAGCTGGCTTCTGAAAACCAAGACGATACCTGGTTCCTCAGTAGTTATTCTTTTGGAAAGGGTAAGGTCGTCGTTATTCCTACGCCGGTAGGATCGCCGGAAGGTTTCACTAACGCTGACGCTCCGACTTTCCACGAATATCTGGAAAAGGCTATGCAAGAAGCGTTCTCGAACCCGATCGTTCAATTTGAACAGAAACAGCCGTTGGATGTGTCGATCCGAAAAACTCAAGACGGACGTTTGAGCATCCATCTTGTCAACGTTTCCGGTCCGCATGAACAAGCAGGAATCATTGACGCGATCGATCCGGTCGAAAACGTCAAACTTTCGCTCAACCTGACCACGCCGGTGAAAAGTATTCGCCTAGAACCTTCCGGAACTCAGCTTTCTTACACACAACAAAACGATCGCGTGGAATTGACGATCCCCTCGATCCCGATTTACGAAATTCTAGTGCTCGAACAATAAACAAACTTCATTTTCACTAGAAAATTATTCGTTTTTCTAGGATTAACCAACCAAAACGTTTATAATGACACAAAGTTCTTCGTCTTTAAAAGCCAATTGCTTTCAGCGTCGATGAAGAACACTAGAATTTGATAGCTCCTCATCGCGATTACTCGCTAGGTGGTTTATATGTTTTTGAACAATAATTTTCGCAAGGTTACGTTTCTAGCGTCGCTAAGCGTCTTATTAGTTAGCGTGCTGAACTTCATAGCTCCGAATACCGTTTTCGCCGAAGACCCGCTTAACAAGTCGGGGTACGCGATCGTCGCAACTCCTTCCGTTCTTGACGATCAAGATTGGGCTAACGTCGTAAAAGCGCTTCAAAAGAAGTATGCCGATCAATACCAAGTTGAAACGATCAAGTGGGACGATCAAGCTTTTGACGCTTTGAAAACGATGTTTCCAAAGTATGCTTGTTTCGTTATCAAACCTGAAGAGGCAACGATCGAACGTCTCGCGACGATCTGGCAAAAGACGCGCGAGCTCGACTCCGATCCTTATGGCGACGTGATCTGGTCTATTATCACAGGCTACGACGCTAACGACGCGCTTCGCTTAACGCAAGTTCAACCTATGTCTGTCGAAAGAGCTTGTGGAGCCACGTCGATCGCCACTCAATACTTCAAATCTAGCGTCGTTTTTGACGAAGGTAAACAAAACCATTGGCGAGTTAAAGAAGAAGGTAAAGAAGAGGAAGATCGTAACGACGCTCCTAGCGATACGACGCACGCTATCGCCGACGCGCTAAACGACGCTCAACTTTTTGTCACCTCCGGCCATGCGTCGGAAAACAACTGGAGTCTAGGGTACTCTTATCCCAACGGTTTCTTTGTTGCGCAAGGCGACAAACTCTTTGGCGCCCCGTCCAAGCAATCCGAAGAAAAACCGTTCCTTATCGACGCAACCGGTTCCAAGGTCCACCTTGCTTCCGGGAACTGTCTCTGGGGGAACATTGACAAGCCTAGTTGCATGGCTTTGATGATGATCCGTCACGCTAACGTCGATATGTTAATGGGTTACGTAGTTCCCACTTGGTTTGGTTACATGGGTTGGGGCGTTCAAGATTATTACATTGAACAACCCGGCCGCTTCACTGTTGCAGAATCTGTATTTGCTAACAACCAAGCGTTACTCTATTTACTAGAACAAGACAAAAAAGCGCAGGAACAAAATTCCAACGACGGTCTACTTTCCGAATTTAAACGTGAAGGTCTTCTTTACGATCGCGACGTCGTCGCCCTTTATGGCGATCCCGCTTGGCAAAACGCGCTTGCCAATCAAGATTCGGGTTGGAAACAAACGCTTACTTCGGAAAAACAAGGAGACCAAACGATTTGGACGCTCACGATCGAACCTCTGAAAGGAGAAGCTTCTTTTGCGCTTCTCGACGGTAATGGCTCGGAACGTTCGAACCGTCCTATCATTCAGCTCCTTCCTCAACGCATAGCTGCCGTCGAGCTCATTGAAGGTCAAGAATACAAGCCGGTCATTACAGACGACTTCGTTTTGATTCCCCTCCCAACTTCTGTTCCAGAACACGCTTTCAGCGTCAAGTTTTCGGCTAAATGAAAGTAATCCCCGGCAACCATAAGCCAAAACAATTAAATGTATTTTCCGTAAGGAACCGGTAAATGTTCCTTACACAATATTGGACGTCATATTTCATATTCTTTCGATATGTGACGTCCTATCGCTTTACTAATCGTCAATTTGGAAATCCATAATAAATAGGATCACTAACATGAGTAAAGTCAATAAAGTTTCGCGTCGAACTTTTCTTGGTGCGGCGGCCGTCGGAGCTCTTCCGATGTTTATCCCTGGCAAAGTCTTAGGAAAAGACGGCTTCTTCCCGCCTAGCGAGACCATCAATGTTGGTTTGATCGGTTGGGGAACGCGACGCAGTAACATTGGTTCTCGTCCCGGTTCTCGTTTTATCGCCTGCTGCGATATCGATACTCGCCGTATTCCTGCTGAAATGGACGGCCATCCGGTCAAAGGTTTCCAATACTATCAAGAAATGTATGAAATGCCGGAATTGGACGTTGTCTCTATCGCCGCGCCGGACCACTGGCACACGAAGATGACGATCGACGCTTGTAAAGCCGGTAAAGACGTTTATTGCGAAAAACCGTTAACGTTCACGTTGATGGAAAGCCGTCAGATCGTCGCCGCCGCTCGTAAGTACGATAAAGTCGTATCTAGCGGTTCACAACGCGTTATGGAAGACTACGGTCGTTATCTTGCGCCTATTATTATGTCGGGCGCTATCGGCGAAGTCAAAGAGATCTATGCCAACTGCGCCGGGGCTCCTTCAGAACGTACATACGATCCCGAACCGTGTCCTGCCGAAGTCGATTGGGACGCTTGGGTCGGCCAGGCGCCTTACTTTGAATACAGTCGCCGCGCTATTGACCCGATGACTTGGCGTTTCAATTCCGCTTTCGGTACGGGCGGGCTTGGCGACTGGGGCGGTCACAACTTCGGCGGCGCTCTTTACTCCTGCGGTATGGACCATATCGCTCCCAAGAAGATCTATGCCCCTAACACCGATCGCAATCCCTTCGGTGGCGTCAAGATCGAGATGGAAAACGGCGTCAATTTCTATCACGGCGAATATCCGGGCTCCGGAAGTAACATTACCATCGTCGGTACAGAAGGCACCTATATCTTCGGTAAGACTCAAGATATCCACGCCCTTCATGCCGTCGACGTCAGACGTTACAGCGGTGGGGCCGACAACATTGCCGACGACTTCCTGTATTGCGTTCGCCACCGAACCCGACCGTTCCAAGACGTCTTCTACGGCGCCAACGTCTCCGACTATGGACATATGTGTATCATCGCCTACAAACTCCAACGCGACTTGGTTTGGGATAAGGATAAGATGGAATTCGAAAACGACCGCGAAGCTACCGCGATGGTTTCTAAGATCCAACGCGCTCCTTACCAAATTGAAGTTTGAGTCGGAACTTACGACGCTGTCTCATCTTGTACATACTTAGAATAGTATAGATAACATAAGGTCAGTTCTTATGAAAAAATATTTATTATCCCTCGCCATCGCTCTGTCACTCGGTACGACAAGCGTGTTTGCCGCTGATTTTGGCGACTTACTGGAAAGATTAAATTCACGCGACTTCACTTTGGAACGCGACGTCGTTACCGGACGCGGCGGAGTTTATGTTGGCGAATTGGTCAATCCTCACTCCGAAACCCCTATGTTCAAAGCGCGCGACGAATTCCGCGCTAAAATGGCCGCCGCTCAACAAGCCAAAGACGCGCAAGCGTTGGACGAACTCTGTGATTTCATCATCGACGCGATGAAAGCCGATGTCAGCGATGAAGTCAAAGTCTGGTTGCTTGAACAACTTGGTTATATCGGTACGGATAAAAACGTCCCCGCCGTTGCCGAACTCTTGAAATCTTCGAGCCAACGTATTGTCGACGGCGCCGCGGTATGCTTGGGTAAGATTCCCGGCGAAGCCGCCTTGAAGGCGTTACAAGACGCCCAAGATATTCCCGCCGCTGCCGCCGCTTTGACTGGAAAGCTTACGCCCGCGATCCCGCGCGATAGCGTGGAAAACATCTCCCCCTTGCGCTTGTCCAAGGCTTCCGAAGAAGACGTTCAAGCTTGGCTAGCGAAATACGATGAACTCGACGACTGGACCAAAGAGCAAACCCTTGCGGGGCTCACCGCTCGCGACAATAAAAAATATCGCGAATACGCCCTCAAAGCGCTTGCTTCCGACTCCGCCGATCTCAAGAAAGCCGGTTTCCTTGCTCTCGAAAAAATGGCAACAGCCGACGACGTCGACGTCTTTGTTAAGAACCTCGCAGTCAATCGCGATCTGACGATCACGATTTGTAGTTTTGTCGTTGCCGACGGTTTTGACGCCGCGCTTCTCAAAGCGTTAGACGCGACGACCGACGCTCAACAATATAAAGACTTGGCAACGATCCTTGCCAACCGTGCCGTCGACGTTAGACCCAGTCTCTTCGAAAAGACTATGGCTAAGGAATGCCCCGACCGCTTACTCCTTCTCCAAAGAGCTCGTGAGATCTCCACGCCCGACGACGTTCCCTCTTTCGTTGCTTCTATTGTTCAAATGCAACGTGGTAAGGACCGCGACGCTGCCGAAAATCTTGTCGCTTCTCTCTGTAACAAAGACGCGACTCCTATTCTTGCGATGCTTGGTAAAGTTCCCGCCGCTTATAACGAAGTTCTTCTGACCTTGGCCTCTCGTACCGGCGGCGAAGCCGCGAAAGCCGCTATTGAGAAGTATCTCAACTCTTCGAAAGAAGATGAAAAGAATATGGCTCTTCGCGTCTTGAACGTCTGGGCTGACGGAACCTTTGCCGAAGAAATGGAAAAACTCATTGATTCCGGTAAACTGAGCGACGCTCAACAGATCGCGCTTCTTCGTTCTTTCATTCGTACGATCTCTCTGCCCGACAACCAAATCGGTATCGAGATCTCTCGTGATGAAAAATTAGCGAAGTTACAAAAAGCTTATGCCAAAGCGACGCGTAGCGATGAAAAGTCGTTAGTTCTGTCTCGTCTTGCCGCGAACCGTAATGAAAAATCTTTTGAATTTGCGATTCAATGTGCCGACGACTCCGATCCGAAAGTTGCCGCCGCCGCTCATAAAGCGATTGCCGATCACGTCCACGACACGATCCTTCGCAAGCAGTTCCCCGAACTCGCGACTAAGGGAGTTGAAAAAGTTTTGAGCGAAAGTAAAGATCAAGAATTGATCGAACGCGTTAAAATCTACAAAGGTCGTATGGAACAATGAGCATATTCTTCTTATGAAGACCAATTTGCTCCAATAATTCAGCGTACGACGCATGTCATAATGCGTCGTACGTTCTTATATTCAACTCTTGATTCAGGTTCTAATGCAATTCGCTAGAAAGTATTAGACGGTCATGTTAAAAAACTATCATCTGTATTTATCTCTTATTTTATCGATACTTTCTGTAAGCGTTCCAACGTCGAGAATTTTCGGTGCGGAAACCACGCGTTACGGAACCGTAGTCATCTGTGCGGAAGACCAAACTCAAGATCCGGCTTCGATCAAACCGCAAGTTATTTTCCCGGACGAGAACAATAACGATTGGCGCCTTGTAGCCGACGAAGCCTGTACGGGTATAGATTCTCATCGTTTCTATTTCACGATCGAATCTAATCGTAAAGATGCGCAACCGCCTCTCACGGAAGTAATTTGGCCGGGAGTCAATATCAGTCGCGTCCTCGATACCAAACAGCCGTTTGAAAAAACGGAAAACGGCGCGCGCTTTACTCCTACGCGCGCTAAACCTCGTACAGACGCATTTACAGAAGTCGCGTTTGGATCGGTCTACTTGGGCGTCTTCCACAACTGGGACGTTCGACGTTGCGGACCGTATCGTGACGGCGACTATCCTTATGCTCAGATCAAAGCTCAATTAAACTATATGCTTGGCGCGCTTGAAGTGTGTAGAGCATACGGTTGGACCGCGACAAACAAACCTGATTTTGTCGACCACATCAATTTATACGGCTTTGAAACACACTTCCCCAACGGGCATAGAGATTACCCCGCGCATTTCCACATCATGCTCGGTTGGAACGGTTGGAACAACGCCAATGTCGGGCACTATCTTATTGACGCTCAAGGGAATATCGTCAAAAACACCTACTGGGTGTTACACAAAGACGTGGAGAATATGCATCTTCCGGGATATGTTAGTCGTTATACGGACGGTGACGATCGCGAGATTTTTGACACTACGATCCTCCCCGACGGCTCAGGCCTTGTCTTTACCAAAGTAGGCGCCGATCGTGAATTTCTGATTCGCGCCGGCGCAAAAGGCTCTCCCGAGTCTGTCGAGGTATGCGAACGTACTCAGGGAACTGAGGACGCATGGAAAGTTATGTGCGAAGTCGTCGCCAACGACGACGCTCAACACGGTGTTTTTGTCTCAGACACCAAGTATTCTGACGGAACAGTCCAACATGTTGAATTCAAATACGATCCTGATACAGGCGTTAGATTTTGAGTTATTCAATAAAGCCCATACCTAATTGTCATACTTCAATTTGACAATTGTTAGATTAACAACCTCTGGAGTCACTTACATGAACATTTACCTTATACGAAAGACTTATGTCAATTCGTTATTTTTGTTGTTGCTTTTCTTAGCGGCTTCGACAACCTATGCACAAAATGTTGCAATCAACGCAATTAAATTCAGTTTCGATCGTGATTCGCAATGCTATCAAATTAATGAAAACGCAACGATCGCCATCTCTGCGCTTACAGCGGACGGAGAACTTGCGAACACCGGATCCTTGAGCGTTAAACTCACTAACGACGGTCGTGACGCCGTTGGTGAAGGAACGACTTACGATCTTTCCCAAGCGAACCCAGTCAAACTTGAAGTGGGTCTTTCCTTCCCCGGTTTTTTACAGATTCAAGTTCAAGCTCAAGCCGAAGGTAATGAAAAGCCCTGTTCCGCTCTTGCCGGCCTCGCTTTCGAGCCTGAAAAGATCGAACCCGGTCTTCCGCTTCCAGACGATTTTGAAGAATTTTGGGCCAAAGGCAAAGAAGAAGTTCGAGCTATCGATATCGACGTTCAACAAACCAAGATCGATTCAGCCTCCAACGATAAACACGACGTTTACGCTGTCAATTTTGCCACCGTCAACAACCAACGCGTTTATGGCTATCTCTCCGTTCCCAAGACTGGTGAAGCGTCATATCCTACTCTCGTCAACGTCCCCGGAGCCGGGCCCGGTGTTGGAGCCGAAGCCTGGCTTGCCGACCAAGGTTTCGTTGTCCTCAACATGAACGTATTCCCTTACGAATGCCCCTTGGACGGAAAAGAACGCACCAAACTATATGACGATTATAACGCTAAACTCGGTAAGCGTTACTGCTATCTCAATGGCGACGATCGCGACCAATATTTCTTCCGCGCCGTTTATCTCGGTATCGATAGAGTCATTGATTGGCTTGCCGATCAAGAATACGTCGATTCGAATAGGATGGGATACTACGGTACGAGTCAAGGTGGCGCTTCCGCGTTGATACTTGGCGGTTTAAATAAACATTTTTGCGCGATCCTTTCATCCGTTCCCGCGTTGTGCGACCATTCCGGTCTCCTCAAAGGTCGTTCTCCCGGTTGGCCGCGCATCGTTGATTTTTATCAAGGCGACGAAAAAGTCTTGGAAGCTTCTCGTTACCTTGACGGCGTTAACTTTGCTCGCTTCATCGACGACGCCGTCATTGACGTCACAGTCGGATTTATTGACGTAACTTGTAGCCCTAGTTCTGTTTATTCCGCTTTCAATTCGATTCCGTCCAAGCAAAAGACGATCTACCACGAAACCCAACTTGGACACCAGAATGGCGAGCAATACAAACAGGCCTTTCAAAAATTACAAAATCGGGTAAAAAATAATGGTCGTTGAAAAACGAACATTGTGAATAAAATCACTTCTCTAGGTCTTCTACATAGAAGGCTTAGATCAACCTTTAACCCCTGTTATTCCTCCATGAAATCACTTTTTTTAATGGCGTCTGTCGTACTTTGTTTTGCAGCGACGACTTGTATGGGCGCAGACCAGATCTCAGTTGTGGATCGTCCTAATGAGGCCGCAACGAACGCACATTATCTCGCCAATCGCGCCCCTTTGACGCCTTCTCCCTTCCTTAAGCTCCCCCTCGGGGCAGTGGAAGCTAACGGTTGGCTTGGTCGTTATCTCGAATTACAACGCGACGGTCTCTCCGGTCAACTTGGTGAATTGAGCCGTTGGCTTGAAAAAAAGGACAACGCCTGGCTTCAAGAAGGCGGTAAGTACGGTTGGGAAGAACTTCCCTACTGGCTCCGCGGTTACGTAGATCTTGCCTACCTTCTTCGCGATGAAAAGATGATCGCGGAAGCGCAGATCTGGATCGACGCGATCTTCAAGAGTCAACGTGAAGACGGTTATTTTGGTCCCGCCGATCCCGACGGTGAAAAAGGTTGCGACCTTTGGCCTAATATGCTCGTTCTTTTCTTGATGCAATCCTATTACGAATACACGGGCGACGCTCGTGTGATCGACTTCATGTCGAAGTATTTCGATTGGATCGCGATGTATCCGGAAAAGAAGTTCCTGAAGACCTACTGGGAAAACAGCCGCGGCGGCGACTTATTGTATAGCTGCTTCTGGCTTTATAACATTACCGGTAACGAAACGTTGTTGACGATCGCTAAGAAGATCAACGACAACACCGCGAACTGGAAGCAAGAATCGACGTTGCCCAACTGGCACAACGTCAATGTGGCTCAATGCTTCCGCCAACCCGCCACTTGGTGGATGCTCTCCAAGAATGAAGCAGATAAATTTGCTACGTACAACGACTTCTGGCTTATCCACGCCTGCTACGGTCAAGTTCCCGGCGGTATGTGGGGCGGCGATGAGAACTCTCGTGTCGGTTACATCGATCCGCGTCAAGGCGTTGAAACTTGCGGTATCTTCGAACAAATGACGAGCGATATGATCCTCTTCCGTATCACCGGCGACCTCTCATGGGTCGATCATTGCGAAGACGTCGCGTTCAATACCGCGCCAGCCGCCGTCATGGCCGACTTCCGCGCTTTGCGTTATCTCACCAGTCCTAACCAACCGATTTCCGACGCCGAAAACCACCACCCCGGTATCGACAACGCCGGACCGTTTATGGCGATGAATCCGTTCAGTAGCCGCTGCTGCCAACACAACCATACCCATGGTTGGCCTTACTACATCGAGAACCTTTGGACCGCGACTCCCGACGGCGGTTTGGCCGCCACGTTGTACGGGGCTTCCAAGGTCAAAGCCAAAGTTGGCGCCGGTAAGGGCGTCGACGTTACGCTTATTGAAACGACGAACTATCCCTTTGACGACCAAGTCAAGATCGCTGTCTCGCTTCCTGAAAACGTCAAGAGCTTAACCTTCCCGCTTTACGTTCGTGTTCCCAAGTGGAGCCTTGAACCGACTATCGCGTTAAACGGTAAAGCGATCGCTTTCTCCGGCGACAAACCGCAACCGCAAAAGTGGGTTCGTATTGAACGTGAATGGAAGAACGGCGAAAGCGTCGTTGCCACATTCCCGTCGCAAGCTTCTTTCCGTAAATGGGATCAAAACAAAGGCTGCGTAAGTATCGACTACGGTCCGCTTACCTACTCTTTGAAGATCAAAGAGAAGTACGTCAAACGCGACGGTCGTAAGATCGCGCAAGGCGATTCCGGCTGGCAAGAAGGCGCAGACCAAGAAGCTTGGCCGTCCTATGATATCTTACCCGATTCGAATTGGAACTATGGCCTTGTCGACCCCGCGAAGCTCGATCTCTCCAAGCTTCAAATCAATAAGCGCGCGTGGCCTAAGGACAATTTCCCGTGGACTGTCGACGCTGTTCCTTATTCTATCAAATTGCCCGGTAAGCAGCTCCCGAACTGGACGCTCGACGAATATGGGCTTTGCGCGCCTGTTCCGTTCAGCCCCGCTAAGACTGCCGCGCCGTTGGAAGAATTAGAATTGATCCCAATGGGCGCCGCTCGTTTGAGAATCTCTGCTTTCCCGACTGTTGAATGATCTTCTAAGCGCATCACTTGGAAAGTAAGCGATAATAAAAAAGCCGGTTATCCGATGATCTATCGAATAACCGGCTTTGGTTTCTATAAACAGCGCTCTATTTAGGTTTGGTTCTCAACCTACCGATTCTTTGGCGCAACTTGATTGCGATTCGCCTTCCTTATCAGCAAACACGCGGAAATTTCTAGGAGTCATATAGAATCTTCCGCCCGTCTCAACTTGTAACGCGCTACGTTCCTGATGAGAAGTTTCCGCCATCAGCGTCTCACCGCCATCCGTCACCATTTCAACACGGACAAGGTTACCGGCGGAACGAACCTTGGTAACAGTCGCAGGAAACGAAAGATTATCCTCTTGCGGCGTTTTGGAAATATTAAAATCGTGAGGACGAATATAAATCGTCGCGGGTGAACTAGAGGAACTAGCAAGTTCTTGACCGTCAGAATTAGGACCTTTACCTTCGTAACGCCCGATCCAGACGCGTCCTCGTTCCATTCTTCCTCTGAACTGATTGACTTGTCCAAGGAAATTCATAACGAACGGAGTCTTAGGCGAATGAAAAACCTCGTCTGGAGTACCGATCTGTTCGATCTTTCCAGCGTTCATGACCGCAACGCGGTCGGCAAGTTCTAACGCTTCATCCTGGTCATGTGTGACGAAGACGCTCGTCAAATGTATCTCGTCATGAAGTCTACGCAACCATGCGCGCAATTCCACGCGAACTTTAGCGTCAAGCGCGCCAAACGGTTCGTCTAGTAATAGAGCCTGCGGTTCAACGGCAAGCGCTCTCGCTAACGCGACGCGTTGTCTCTGGCCGCCGGAAAGTTGAGCGGGATAACGATGCGCAAGGTTATCCAACTGTATCATGTGAAGCAAGGCCTGGACCTTTTCACGAATCTTTTCTTTGGGTAAACGTTGTCGTCTAGGTTTGACCGTCATACCGAAAGCGATATTGTCAAAGACCGTCATGTGCCGGAACAACGCATAGTGTTGGAAAACAAATCCAACGCCGCGTTCACTAATTTTTTGTGAATCGACTTGTCTGCCGCAGAATAAGACGGGGCCGCTACCTCGATCAGGCACTTCTAATCCGGCAATAATTCGCAACAACGTCGTCTTACCCGAACCGGAAGGTCCAAGTAATGCGACCAACTCGCCGGATTCGATACGTAAACTAACGTCATCCAACGCTTTGAAATTGCTTCCAAAAGTTTTCGTGATGTTTCGAACTTCAATACCCATTGTCGCATTCCCAGTCCATAGGTCATAATGCTTCAAATTCCAACGTTCGTCGTCAATTCTCGGAATCGTCGGCCGGTCGAATTTTTATTTCAAGCAACGTTTTAGCAATTAATGTCAGAATTGCCATCGTAGCGAGCAAAGTCGCCACAGCAAAAGGCGCCGATCCGTTAGCGTATCCTTGATACAACGCGTTGATATGTAAAGGCAATGTATTCGTCTTGACGCTGTTACGAGCAACGACGACAGCCGCGCCAAATTCCCCCATTGCGCGAGCGTTACACAAGATCACGCCGTAGAGAAGAGCCCACTTGATATTGGGAAGCGTTACGCGCCAAAAGATCTGCCAACCATTGGCGCCCAACACACGCGCGGCTTGTTCCTCTTCCGTACCCTGAGCTTGCATTACAGGAATCAATTCACGCACAACAAACGGGAAAGTAACAAAAATAGTTACGATCACAACACTGGGCGTCGCGTAAAGCAGTTTGACGTCATGTTCAAACAACCAGCGTCCCAACGCCGACTGAAAGCCGAACAAGAAAACAAAAAGCAGACCCGCGATAATCGGAGAGATGGCAAAAGGAATATCGATCAGCGAGATCAACACCCCCTTACCCCAAAACTGGAATTTCCCAATACACCACGATGCGGCCAAACCAAACACGATGTTTAGCGGAACGGCAATACAGGTCGCAATAAGCGTCATTTTCGTCGCGTTCAACGAATCTTTATCAACGATAGCCTTCCAGAAATCGGCAACGCCGTCGGTCAACGCTTCAAAAAACACGCATACGAGAGGAAACAACAAAAATATGGTCATGAACGCAAAAGTTGTTCCGATCAACAACCATCTCATTCCTAGCGGTTCAGTAGTTGCGCGCTTCACCACATGGAAATGAGCTCGATAGTCGACGGACCGACCAACGTTGTCATCTGTCGCGTCATCTTTGGTCATAAAACTCACTTACTCGTTCTTCCTGCCATTTACTCGCTTATATTAATATCACGGCCTATTTCTAGTCCATAATACACGTTTCTGTCTATCGGCTATTCCTATTCGTCAAACTTGACAAATTTGAGAAAATATTACTAAAGTACGTTTCTCAGACGTAAATACCCGTTGAACGTTCTCCAGGCCAACTCAATTATTCGGAACATCAGTTACCGGCTCAGGCATAACAGGAACTAGACCGGAACTACTTTCGTCATTACGAATATAGGTCATCAAATTATTGACGCGCTTGACTCGGGGATCCGCCAACAAGATCTTACCTGCGGCAACTCTTGCCGTCGGGGTCGGAACAACTCCGCGTACAGTCGCAACGCCGTCTTGAAAATCGATTTGAACGGGTGAAAGAGGCGTAACGTCGGGGCTACTTAATAACTGTCCTTCAAGTTCCTCAATGAACATCTCGTATTGTTCAGCCTGAGTTTTTGGAAGCGGCGGGAAAGTCCAAGCGTTTCCAAGATTTTCCCCCACTGCGCCGCCAAGATTACCATTCAACGCGCCGGGCATATCCGTCCCCCAATTACCATAACGAGAGTAATCCAGTAGACCGGCGTTTTCCGTAGACAAGCTCCCGTTCTTCATTGCATCGCTTAGTGAATTAGACGTTCTAGGATTCTGGCCACGCATCCAGATTCTTTGTGCAGGATCTACCGAAACGCTCTTCTCAGGCTCAACAGCTTTTCCGGGTTGTAACGCTTCGTTAAACAACTTATCTTGTTCAGCTAAGAATTGTTCACGAGTCTTTCCGTAGGCGGGAGAATACTTTTTGGCGCTAGGAAACTTCTGAGGCGCTGTCGCTGTAATGAGACGAGGGGCGTTCTGTACATTACGCGACGCGTAATACTCGTCCATAGCGCGTCTGTATTCGTTACGAAGTCTAAGAAGCTCAAAATTGTTCTTTGATTGGAAAGTCGCGCTTGGAGCGTTTCCAAATCGAGAAGACATACCGGAAATCCCAACAATATTTCCGGCGCTACCATATTTCACGTCGCCATCGTTAGTAAAACGTGAATTAATACCCGGCGTAGGCGTCAAACTTCCTCCGTATTGATATCCCCCAATACGGCCATTTGAGCGCGTAGCATCTAAAAGCGAACCGGCGCTAACAGGCGCGACGCTTTCCTGCTCAGCCTCTGTGATCGGTTCGTGGGCTACGATATTTCGTTCGACCGCGCATGTGGAAACCGCAACAGCGACAATAAGAAGGCAACGATCGAAAAAATGTGTTTTTTTACGATTCGAACGGTTTCTTTGCGGTTCAGACCAATTTGTTTCCGGTAACATGAGCGTTCTTCCCTTCAGCGTTAAAACCACGACATAATCCGCGGTCCCAACAATTATCTACATTAACGACCGTCAATACATATCGAATAACAAATGCAATACGAACCTAAACCAACGTTGATTTTCCGCATAGGCATAGGTACAGTCGTTAATATCGGCATATTTCATCGCGCGCTACAGTCGAAACCGACACAAGAAGTAGCGTACGCTTAATTACGGTAAAAACTGAAGCGCGATGGCTTGCTTGATGTTCGATACAATTGTAGTATTCCTAATAAACTTTCAAAAAAGTTAAAAAAGTTTGCAACACCCTCGTGCATTTGGCAACTACTCCATTAGTTAACCCAATGAAGTACTTCGCCTTGGCATATTTTTAATATTGACGCTCATGTCCGTTCGACAATCAAAAGAAAACGACGTTTTGACGCCTGAACAACAAGACAACGCGCTCCCACAAAGCGTGTCTCCTAGTTCGTCGTCAACTCCATATCTTCAGGAAGACGGCAGTATCGACTGGGTCTCGGCGCTTGAAGACAATGAAAAATGGATGAAGTCGAAGATTGCGCGTCAAGTTGGCGAATATGCCGCCGTTGACGAAGTGTTTCAAGACGTCGCGCTTGCCGCGGCTAAACAAAAAAGTCCATTACGCGATCCATCCAAAGTCGGAGCCTGGCTTAATCGTTTAGTGATAGTCCAGTCAGCGTTATATCGTCGAACCCTTGGACGCAAACGGAAATTGGTCCAAAAAATCGAGGAACAGGTTAGTTCCCCTCAGGAATTCGATACCGATCGTCACGATCCATTGGCCTGGCTCCTCGACGAAGAGCGCAACCAACGCGTACGAGACGCGCTGAACCAGCTCTCCGCAGACGAACAACAGATACTGCTGATGAAATACTCGGAAGATAAAAGTTATCAAGATATCGCCGAAGAACTTGATCTCACGGTATCTTCCGTTCAGTCCAAGCTCCACAGAGCCAGAATTCGTCTCAAAAAACTTTTACGCGATTTCATGCAAAACCAATAACAAGATTGCGTAATTAGATAAAAGAAATTCAGACAAGGCCAACACGATGTCCGGGCAATTATCCAATAAAGCCAACGCTCAAACGCTTTCTGAACTGACGATCGAAGACGAGGTTATGCTCGAACGTTTAGTCGACAACGAATTGAGCGAACAAGAACGACGTGAAATACTATTGAAGTTGGAAACAATATCCAATGGTTGGCGTTCATGCGCTATTGCGTTTTTGGAAGCTCAAACTTTCAAGGCGGCATTAAAAGATATCGCGCAACCCCGTTCAGTTATTTCCACTTCCGACGAACAACTCATTCCAAGCGTAGGTCGGTCTTCGATCCCTCGGAACGCGCTCAAAAAAACAACGACGTACGGGCTCCCATTTGTATCGGCGGCAACCTTCCTTTGCGCGTTAGGTCTTTTCTGGTTTTCCTCCAATGACCCAAACACGTCTAAACCATTGCCCGGAAGTTCCGTTCAAGTTGCGCAAGTCGAGTTTCCTTCACAATCAAACGAACCTACTGCGTCGTCTCGTCCCGTCGATACGTTAGCGGTCGACAGAGACGAGGTTGGACTAGCAAGATCGGGAGGATTAGTCGACGCTCAAACATCGTCGGCGCCAATTAGAACGGTAACCTTTAACTGTCCTAAACACGGTTTGACCAACGTGTCGGCGCCTTGTATCGAACGTGACAGTTTCGATCCGCAAGTTCTGAACACGACAAGTCTTGAACTTCCAAACGAGTTATTCGAACAATTGTCACAAGATGGCGGACGCGTTAACGCAAAGCGTGAATCGTATCATTTTCCACTAGAAGACGGACGAGTTTTGATCCTTCCGGTGGATTCCTACGAAGTCCGACACGAAGACCTTCCCATAAGGTAATTTAACGCATAAATTTTGAACCTCTCCAAATCCTGTTCAAAATATTAACAACAAGGAGAAAGCATTATGATGAGATCCAGAACTTCCAAAATCGCCGTTCTTTCCGCCGCTCTCGGCGTCTGTGTTATTGGCGGTAGTCTTGCCGTCGCTCAAACGAAACAACTCAAAGAACCTGCCTCCGCGCAAGCCTCAAACTCACCGATCCAATCGTCCATAACCCTCTCGCCTAACGGATCGTCCAATTCCTATTCGGTCGTAATCGAAAACAAAACGACTCCGGACGGTAAGGTTGTTCAATCGCGTAAGGTCTGGCAAGACGGTAAACTGGTTACCGAAGAAGAGAAGACGCTCGACGCTAACGACGCTCAAAACAATTTCGACGCAACGATCCAGCTTCCCAACGGGCAGATTGTTGGGAACATCATTTCCTCGGAAGAAGACGACGATTTCTTTAGCGGCATGTCCTCCTCCCCATTTGAAGCCATTCGTCAAATGGAAGAACGTATGCGCGCTCAACACGAAAGCTTCATGAAGGAATTCGACGCGCTTCGCCAACAATTCGCCGATCCTAATAACCCGACGAACTCCCTCATTCTCAACGCCCCTAATGCTATTACGACAACTCGTCCCTCCGCTAGTAAGTTCTGGATCGGAGCTCAGATCGAAAGCGTTCCTGAACTCTTGACTTACCACCTTCCCATTGAAGAAGGTCAAGGCGCGTTGATCCAATTTATCGTTCCCGATTCTCCGGCAGCGAAAGCCGGTTTGAAGAAATACGACGTTTTGTGCAAGATCGACGGTAAAGACGTTACCGATCCCAACGTTGTCAGCGAACTTATCGAAAAGATCGGCGCCGCCGAAGTCGAGATCGAATACATCAGTAAAGGGAAGTTGGAAAAGTGCAAGTTGACCATCGAAGAACGTCCCGCGCAAAACGCACTTTCTCTTGGTAATGCTCGTAACAGAAACTTCCGAGTCGTTCGCCCCGGTCTGATCGTCCCGTCTACCGCCGCCGATTCTACCCTCTCCGCTGAATCGGCAGAAGCAGACGCCAACGCCAACGCGGAAGCTCAAAACGCCGAAGAGCAACAAGCTGAAACAGAAGAAAAAGCCGAAGTGGAGAACAAATGAAATAGCGTTAGGAAACGCTTTCTTTGTTGAAATAATAAAAGCCTACGTCGTCAAAACGTAGGCTTTTTTATTTCCCCCGAGAGTAATTATGCCTTTGTCTCAGTTTCAACCGTCGCGAAGTACTCAAGCGTACAAACACATCCTTGGTCCTCTTGTCCAACCTCTAGCGTTCTACGCGCTTCGAGTCTAACGCCATACGGTTGTATCGACGTCGCCTTGACCTTGACGTCTTCATCGGCGATCAGCTCAAATTCAAACTCAGGAATACTCTCAAACGGCGGGCAAAAAGAGATATACGCAAGGGTAAGCTCCGAATCTTTTTCAAACTCTATCAAACTCTGACCTAAGACTCTGACCTCTCCGGATTGCGCGCGTTTACAAGTTTGAGTAGAAACCATTAGTTCGTCCGTAGTTTCCGGCTGTTCGATAACTTCGATCTCAGGCTCATGCGTTAGATCTTTCTCTAAAACAACGGCGTAAGCGTGTTGAGGCGCTTCCTTTTCATTTTCCTGTCGTTCATTTCGCTCGTCCATAAGGCTATGTTTTAAAGCGCAGTAAAGGCTATCGCTTGAACGCGCGCTCGATAATGCCCAAAACAGATCGATCGCCATAACGCCGATAAAAAAGACGATTCCATCGCCACACACTTTATTATGGAATAACGCCAAAACCAAGATCAAAGCAGTGACTGCTAACGGTAACGACACATAATTTCGATCTATACGTCGTTGTTCAAAAGAACGCCAATAAGGATATTCACGAAAGTTTGAAGCCGTTTCGTGAAAGAGATGCGCCACAAAAGCAAAAATCAATCCAGGGACGATCGCCCACAACGCAAACCTTATCGAAATAGGCAACAATAAAGCGGTTAAAAGCATTCCGCCGGCATACGCCCAGAGTAGTTGAAAAATCGCGCGATCCAATAGCTCTATTCCCAACTTGAGCGCTTGCAGTCTTATCATTCTTGCGTCTTCTTTAGAGGCTGCGCCGATCGTTTTCGATATTTTACAGTTCATTTTTTCTCTTTACAGAAAAAAGACAAAATATTCAAACAAGGTAAAATACAATTTCGTCGCCGAAAAAATCCCACTCGCCTATAACGAACAAGTGGGACTATTCACGCGAACACTAATGCTCAGAAGCAATATCTAACGATATCAAGGAAGATGACCCAGAACATCAAGGTAAGGATCAAGACAAAACCTGCCCAACTAAGCGCGATTTGGATATTTTCATTGGGCTTGCGTCTCGCAATCAACTCATAGAGCAAGAAGACCATATGCCCGCCGTCCAAGACCGGAATAGGCAAGAAGTTGACTACGGCAAGGTTCGCGCTGATTAAGCACAAGAACAACAGGAATACGCCGTCGTTACGACCTGCAGCGGCATAAGCAGTCCCTACGATCATACCGGGACCGCCAAGCGCTTTTGCGGAAACATTCTTACCGACGTTCTTCAAGAAAACAAAGACTTGTGAAGCAGATTCGAGCGTCTTACTCCATCCGAAAGCTAAGGCGTCGCCAATATTGTTAGTACGACGGAAGACGGCGTCAACGCCCCAATACAATCCTCTATCGAGGCTATAAACTTCGTCAGACAATGCAACTTTGGTCTTGAGCGTAGACTCTTTTCCATCGACCGTCTTCACTACGATCGTAACAGGAGTTCCTTGCGGTAGACTCGGTAAAACGGTCGTGAACCAATTCATCACATTTTCGGCAACGTCTTCTTGCGTATCATTCTTACCGGCAACGTTAGTCGTTGCGGCCACGAGCGCCCCTGCTTCGAATTTCGCGGGGTTCTTTCCAGTCAGAGCCTTAAACTTCGCTTGCTCTTCCTTGGAAGCTTTGGCGCCGGGATTAGCGACCTGCGCCTCAAAAGAAACGATACTACCGCCTACCGGATTACCGTCAAAAGTAACTGTTCCTTCCGTACCGGAAACGACAGGATTAACCTCGAAAGCGATTCCCAAAGCGCCGCAAGCCATAATGCCGTGGCTCGAAGCCGTTCCAGAGTAAGGCGCGTACGCGGGCAACGTGATCGTAACGTCTTCTCGCTTACCTTCACGATTTACGGTCAAGACGATGGAACGCGAAACGCTACGAGAGCCGAACTTCTCGTTGCCGTCGGCGTCATCTTCGTTCGAGGCGCCGTCGTTTTGAACGTTGAAGGTCTCCCTACTCGTCATACTAAAGATCTGATAAGGGAACGCCATCGGGTCGACGACCGGTTCGTTATCAACGTCCAGAATGATATCGCCACGACGGACGACATTACCTTCTTCGTCAACTTCTCGAGCGCGTAGGCCGCATTTCTCTGCAACTGAACCGCGTTGGATCTTAACGATCTCTCCCATCGAAAGTCGAACGCCGATACTGGGTTCGCGAGCCGCGGGAATCGTTACGGTAATTTTTTCTTTATTCTCGTCAACAACGCGTTCTCCGCCGCGCAATAAAGAAGTCGGCGCAAATACGTACTCGATCGGTTTATCAATAAACAAGCGCGAATAACGAACCAGATCGACCGGCGAGTTGACGGGGCGCCCGTTCATCGAAACGAGTCGTTCTCCACCTTTCAACGCGCCTAGACCTTCGAGTTCTTCCTCGTTAGCTAAAGCGTCAGTATAAGGACGCCCGTCGCTCGTTTCAGCCAATTCGAGGGACGTCGAAGGGCCGACGCCGATCATCGGCGTCAAAGCGCCTTTCGCAGAACGAGGAGTGATCGGAACGACCTCAGCGGTATCGGAACCGGCCTTGACCACTTCGAATTCAATCTCTTTAGCGTCCATACACGCAACGAGGATCGACGAAAAGATCGGATCTTTATCATCGTTGATTCCGACGATACGGTCCCCTTCTTGAAGTCCCGCTTCCCATGCCGGAGCGCCGGGGGCGACAAAGCCGATACGCGCGGAAGTTTCAGGCGTTCCCATAAGAGCGGCGCCGGTCGCACAGACGATAGCAAAGACAACGTTCATAAAAACGCCGGCGGAAATGATTGCCATGCGTTGAAAAACGTTCTTGGACAAATAACTATCAGGAGCGTAAAGTTGCTTTTCAAGAGAGGCGATCTCTTCATCCTTAGACTTCTTTTCTTCTTCGGACAATTCGGAAGCCTTTTCACTGCGTTCCGTCTTTGCACGATCGATCTCTGCCTGGATACCTCCGGGATTATCCTCCTGTCCAAACATTTTGACATAACCGCCAAGGGGAAGCCAACCAAGACCGTATTCGGTGTCGCCACGCTTGAAGCTGAAGAATTTAAACCCGTATGCGTCGAACCAGATATAAAACTTATCGCAACGCACGCCGCACATACGAGCAACGATAAAGTGTCCCCATTCGTGAACGATGACGAGCATATTAACGCCGAGCAATACGATGATCACACGCAACACGACAGACCATATATTAGCTAACATAGAAGCGTTTTCGGAGACTCCTAATAAAGTCGTCAACGAGAGATCCATTTCACAGTCTCCTTTCGAGCCCAAGCGTCTAGTTCAAAAATACGCGCCAAAGTCGGCTTAGATTCAAAATTATGTGCTTCGAGAGTCATTCTACACAAACTAGGGATTCGGTCGAATGAAACTCTACCGTTGAGGAAAGCGTCGACGACGACCTCGTTCGCAGCGTTAAGCACGACGCCGGCAGTTCCGCCCGCACTCGCGACTTCAAAACCGAGCTTCATTGCAGGAAAGCGTTCAAAGTCAGGGGGATAAAAATCCAAGGTCGACGCTTGTTTCCAATCAAACTTACGCGTCGGTCCGGGCAATCGCTTAGCCTCATAAAGTGCAAACTGGATAGGCAAACGCATATCCGGCGGACTGAGTTGCGCCATTACGGCGCCGTCGACAAATTCAACCATCGAGTGAACAATCGATTGAGGATGGATAGCAACTTGTATCTTATCGGGGTCCAATCCAAACAACCAACGCGCTTCAATGATCTCCAACGCTTTATTCATAGTCGAAGCGGAATCGATCGTGATCTTCGCCCCCATATCCCAAGTGGGATGTTTCAGCGCGTCTTGAACGGTGGCGTTTGCCAATTGCTCAAGTGACCACGTTCTAAAAGGTCCGCCGCTAGCCGTCAAAATCAAGCGTTCAACGTCTCGGCTATCGACCCGCGTCGTAGTCGTTGAATTTCTTCTAGTCAATAAGCATTGATAGATCGCGCTATGTTCGCTATCGACAGGATACAAACTTCCGCCGTTCGTTTCAAGCAGATCCATCAAGAGCGTACCGCCAGCAACAAGCGCTTCTTTATTGGCGAGCGCCAACTTCTTACCCGCCTCTAACGCGCTCCACGCCACTCGCAATCCCGCGACTCCGACGATAGAGAGAAGGACAATATCGATCTCAGATTGAGTAACGACCTTGTCGAGAGCGTCGGAACCAAACAAGACCTCGATTCCGGCAGGTAACTCTGTCAAAGGGGTTCGATCCGCTTCCGCGTCTGCAATAACGACCGTATCCGGATGAAAGCGCTTGGCTAACTCCACGACCTTCTTGACGGAACGATTTACGGCTAACACGCCGGCTCGTAATCTCCCTTGCGACTGAGCGATCACGTCTAGCGCGCTAGTACCTATACTACCGCTAGCGCCGATCACCGCAATATTGCGCGGTTCGCCTACGATCTCACTTGACTCGATATCAATCACGGACGCCATAATCCTCTCACTTTTTCGGCTCTTTCACCCAATAACTTCGATTCGAAGCCGCCTATCAGGTGAAAACATATATAGCCATTATACAGTGAACTTGCTTTTCTCTGAAGACAAAGTTTTGTAAAAATAGGAAGTTTTAATAAAATTTTACAGTTTTAACATTCACGCGCCGTTTCAGCGATCGTGCGGAAACCTTTCTCCAAAACGTCTTCACAAGCAGAAAAACTGATCCTCAACATCTTATTACGCGAATTCAGGAATTCCGGATCGATCTTTTCACTCGAATAAGTCTCTAAACCGTAGAAAAACTCGTCGCCGGGTATGACAAGCGTCCCGCGTTCCTTTAGTTTCTTGTACAGTTCCTTAGTTCCCAATTTTAATTGCGGTAACCACAGCCACAAGAAGAAAGCTCCCTCGCTTTTATGGAGCCGTCCTTCCACACCGTATTCATCGAGTATCCCTTTCAACATCTCGAGCGCATTCATTCTCCGACGATGATAGAAAGGTTGTACGATCTCGCGTGATATCGTTAAGATATCGCCGCTCTCAAATAACGGTTTAGCTATGCGTTGACCGAACGAATTGTTGGCAAGCCCAACGACGGCCATAATCGCGGAAAGTCGTTCTATAATGTCCTCTCGCGCAACTATGACGCCGGTACGCAAGCCGGGAATACCGATCTTCGATAAGCTGAAAGAAAGAATGGTTCGATCGCTATAAAAAACGGATTCAAGTTCAGAAGTATCTTCAATCACACCGGGGAAAGGCGTTCCATAGGCGTTGTCAACGATCAACCAAGCGCCGATCTTATCGGCGAGTTTGTCAAGTTTCGCTAATTCCACACGTGTTAGAACGTTCCCCGTCGGATTAGTAGGACGGCTTACAAGGATCGCGGCGATATCTTCACGCGCAACGACCTCGTCCAACGCGTCAAAATCAACGGCATATTTAAATACTGTTCGATCGTCAGGATCGGGATAAGTTATCCTACCGGGGCATGCGACAAACAGTCCCAGATCGATACCCATATCCGCGTAGCCTACATATTCGGGCGACACAGGTATCAAAATCTTCTTATTACGTCCATCCGGCATTCTCCCTGCAAGTAAGTTGAGCAAACAAAAAGCGCCAAGTTGAACGCCACTAACAACAGCAACATTCTTAGATGTTATCGGAAGTCCAAAACGATTACGGAAAAGGTCGGCAAACGCGTTTAAAAAACCGGGATCGCCTTGCGGGGCGTCGTAACAGACCAACGATTTATCAAACGCCTCTTGGTTAGAAATAAACTTCTTCGCATTATCGCGCCATATTTTCTGAACCTCCGGTATATATGCCGGATTTCCGCCTCCCAACATCAACATATCGGGCCGTAAAGCGACCGCTTCGCCAAGATCGTTCATCAAATTGAGAATACCGCTCTCTTCCGATAATTTTGTTCCAAAGCAAGATAGATTTAAAACGTCAGCCAAAATCATTTCCTTTACGTTATATCGTGAAGCCTAAAACTTTATGAAGTTCATTTTTTGATCCACGGGGAATTCAGTAACTTAGCGGTGTTTACTTGCCCCCACCGAGCAACATCTTCCGACTTAAAGTAATTAATCGAATTATCGCCATATGGTTCGCATACGGTAAAAACTCTATTAAATTTATCAAAACCACGACTCATATAGTCGTTGGGGTCGTCTAAATGCTCCAACCCCAACGCGTGCCCTAATTCGTGTAATCCGGCGCCAAGCGAAGACGAAGTCAACGCCCAATAATAATTTCGATAAGCCGAATCAAATAAATATGTTTCCTCGATGGAAGAAGGGTCCAAAAACGTGGTCGCAACAGACTCCAACGACGTCGGCCAGGTAAAAAACGTAGATGAATCCAACATCCCTACGCTACCGCCGCCCAACGCCGTTCTTCCTTCGCGTTCTATGTTAAACGATTTACGATCAACAGAGTCGATCATAACAAAATACTTAGCAAAGATCGTGCCAATGTTTCCGGAAATTACTTCTTGATATATCGTTCTAAAACGTTCATTTTCCGTTAGCGAACGATAATCCGACGACTTCCGTTTACCATGTTGTATCCAAACGAGCACATTATCGTTTTCATCAAATTCAAGAGTAAACGTTCGCCGTTCCAATCCGGCGTCGTGAAAACTCTCAGCCGTTGCAGTCTGCCAGAGCATACCGGCGATCCTAAGTTTCTGGCTTAATTCAGCGTCGTCGGTTGTTACGACCGCATCTGAACTTTTGAAATAGACTAACCGAACAAAATAAGGTTCGGCGCTTTTTTCATAGACGATCTTTAATTGCTTAACTGCGTTTCCGTCGGAAATAGTCAAAAAATTATCGCCGGGAGTTAGCTCGATCAACGCTTTATATTCTCCACGAAACGCCTTCACACGAGATATTCGCGTCTTTTTAGCGGAAGAAAGGTTTTCGACGACGACGTATTCGCTTGTATGACAGCTTACGCGTCCTTTCAAAAGCGCGATAGGATAACTTTGTGTTTCCCCGTCGACATAATTGTCAACAGAAACGGATCCTACGTCGCTTGTGTTTCCCTCCGCGCCACACGAACGGTTAAGAAACAAACAGGATACACATAACAACCATGCCGCCACTGCCAAAACAGTAACGGCATGCTCTCGTACGACAAAACGGGCTGTATTACGCTCCAAAGTCAGAAATCCCTATAAACACACCTCGAAAAACTACTTTTCAAGTTGGCTCGCGGTTTCCGAGATACTCTCGACTGCCTCGTCGTTCTCTACGTCAAACTCTTTCCAAGCTTCGGGGCGCCCGACTCTAGCAAATTTGCGACCACGCAGAATACACCAAGCGGTATACACGACTGCGCAGATCAAAGCGATGATCCCGGCTGCGCTCATCGGTAGACCAAAACCTTGCGGTCCTTTGTGTTCCGGCGACGTCCAGAGAATAAACATGACAACGATAAAAGTCATATACAAGCAAGGGACGCTCGCGATCCAACCGTTTCTTCTTTTAGCGAAAAGCCAAACGCTTCCGGCGCCAAGAGTAAATATCGCAATAACTTGATTACCCCAAGCGAAGTAATTCCACAGCTTACCAAAAGATTCCTTGTCTTGGTTAGACCAAACCAGCAGAAGAACGACTATCAACGCCAACGGTAAGCAAAGAGCAAAGCGGTTACCAATGGCTTTTTGATCGACCTTCATCATTTCTGCAAGACTAAGTCTCATGCAGCGCATAGCCGTATCACCGGAAGTAACGGCAAGAACGACGACCGCGATCACCGTAATCGTACCAAACTTGCTTCCCAAGAAAAGAGTGGTGATATCGGGTAAAACGCCGTTGGGACTCTTCGCCCAGTACTCGGCCCCCAACTCCGGTAAGTAATTGTTGTATATAGCGAGCGCGGCGCCAGCCCAAACCATCGCAATGATACCTTCGAGGATCATCATGCCGTAGAAAGAAGCGCGAGCCTCGCGTTCCGATTTCATCGTGCGCGCAATGATCGGAGACTGAGTCGCGTGGAAGCCGGAAAGGATACCGCACGCGATCGTAACAAACAAACACGGGATAATGGGGTGATCCGCACAGAACACGGTCTTTGACGTTTTAAAAACCTCGGATTCTAGTAAGATCGTTGGATCTTTTACCGCGCTAACTATCAACGCGCATAACAACGCAAGCGTACCCAAAAGTAAGATACCGCCAAAGATAGGATAGAAGCGCCCAATGATCTTATCAACCGGGAACATCGTCGCAACGATGTAGTAAAGGAAGATGCCGCCAACCGCCCACCAGAAACATTCCATCTTAGGAATAAGCGATCCGTCGATCAGGTGCGCGGGAATATTGATAAAGACCGCAACGACAAGCAACAGCAAGAAGATGACAAATACGGAGAAAAAGCGATAAGGCCAATCCCCTAAGGTGAGCTTAATAAAACCGGGAAGATTACCGCCCTTATTGCGTAAAGACGCCATTCCGGAAATAAAGTCGTGCGTAGCGCCGCCAATAATATTCCCAATGGGAATCAGAAGAAAGACGATGGCGCCAAATTTGATACCCGCGATTACGCCGATGACCGGTCCAACGCCGGCAATATTGAGAAGTTGGATCAACATATTCTTCCAACCGGGTAAAACCAAGTAGTCGACTCCATCGGTATGCTTCAATGCCGGAGTCTTACGATCGTCGGGTCCCAAGATCTTCTCAACAAAACGTCCATACGTCATATACCCGATTATGAGAAGGATGATACCTCCAACGAAAGAGATCAAACCGCTATACGGTGTAGAGGCGGCAAACACTGGCAAAAACATGAACTATTCCTCCGACGAAAATATGATCAAGCGAATACTCGCTCTAATGTAATATTTTAATCATTGGACGATAATCATCAAGATATTATTGCTTTTACCCTCTACAATCTCTCGTAAGACATGATTCCTACGAAACACAGGGAATATAAAAGTCATAAGTCATAGTTTCTCTTGAAAAAACATTCATTTTTGTATAATCTATACTTGGGGGGGAGTGTGCGTACGCTCTCTTGCTTAGACATAAGAAATGCTTGGATGTTTTCGATATGGAAAAAGAAACAAACGAAATCCTAAAAACGGCGTTACTAGGAATCGTTGCTTTCATCGCGTTGATCTGTTGGTTAAAATTCCAACCCCGCCTTCCGGACGTAAAACCCAAAGAACGTATCGGACTCAAATTACTTGAATCGTTTAACGACGTTTCTCAGATGCGCCAGATCGAATTCTCGCGTATCGATCCTAAAACCGGCGAACTTGAAGAGATGGTTTTAGTTAGAAGTAAAGACAGTCAACAATGGACGATTCCGAGTATGTCTAACTTCCCCGCAGAAAATGCGGAAGAGGTCGCCAAAGTCGTCGCTCCCTTAATGCAGTTATCCGTTCTTGACGTCGTTGACGAGGCGCACTCCATAACCGAATCGTCCAAGACCGACGAATTACATAGAGAATGTGGGCTACTTAATCCCGTCAATTACGTTTCATTCGATCTCGAGTCCGACAAGGAAGATAAAGATCTCGCCGCCGGTTCGGCCCTGTCTGTCAAAATTATGGGCGAAAACGGCGAAGAGCTTGTCAACCTACTGATAGGTTCTCGTATTCCGGAAAGTTCGGCAACTCGCGACGACCGGTACGTACGTTTCCCTAACGACGACGTCGTCTACGTCGTCGATTTTTCCGGCGACTCAACACAAGAACTTGGTACGACTGAGTTTACAGAATTTCCCGATCGTGTGTCGTTCGATCCGTTAGACTGGGTCGACAGAGATCTGCTTCGTATCAGCAGATGGGACGTCGCCTATTTAACGTCGCGCGACCAATCGTTTTCGCTCGTCAAGACGGAAGCCGGATTTGAGCAAACCAAAATCCAACGCAACGGCATCGCGATCTTCAAACAATCTACAGAAGAGTCGCTCTCACGAGTCTGGTCTTTGTCAAGATTCATCAAGTACCAAAACACTTGGTCAGAGATCGACGCTCAAACCAAATCTGCCCAGAACGACGTACTCAACTCCACGATCGACCTTCTTGGCTCGCTAAAGATCTCCGACGTCAGGAAGAAACCGGATTCGCTATGTTCCTGTTTCACAAGAAAAGAATTCGGAGCTGAACTAGTTCTCCAAAAGGATTCCTTAGGCGAATTTGGTTTTAGTTTCTTCGACAGCGATCCTCTCGATCAACAAAAAATCGAGCCGCTCTTGGTCGGCGAAGGCGGGAACGTCGAACTGACGCTTAAGTCGGGTATCAAGATCGTATTGATCTTTGGTAAAAAGTTTGACGACCAACGCGCGTGTATCGCCTACTCTGTCTTTGACTCTAAATTCCTTGAAGAATCGGTAGAAGACGAAGCGGAAGCGATATTCCTATCGCAAGACGCTCAAAAGAAAGCGGAACTCAAAAACCAACGCTTCGCCAACTGGTTTTATTTGATCTCGGAAGAAGACTTCCAAGCGCTTCGTCTTCGTATTTCCGATACGATCCGATAGTAGACCTTATATATCATTCCATACGTAAGTATTCAACATTCCGATCCTCGAAAGGTCATTTATGTCGGAGTCTAGTAAAGACGCTCAATACGTGTTGATTTCCGTCAATCCTAAGGCCGGTCGTAAATCTCCCAGAATTCGGGCAGAACGTTTACAACAAGCGCTCAATGCCAAAGGTTTTATTGCCGAACTGTACACCGATCTTACGGAAGTCTCGGCGCGAGCCAATTCACTTTTCGCTCAAAACCAACTTCGCGCTCTGGTTGGCGTAGGCGGCGACGGAACTGCGGCGGAACTGACAAACCGAACGGTACCGGGCGTCCCCATCACCTTACTTCCCTCCGGGACGGCTAACCTCATCGCCAAATATCTTAAACTCCCTTTCGATCCTGAACGCTCCGCCGAGATGATCGCTACCGGCGCGCCTATCACATTTGACGTCGGCAAGGCAAACGACCGCATCTTCCTCGTCATGGTAAGCGCAGGAATCGACGCCGACGTCGTTCGCGGCGTACACTCAGCACGTGAAGAAAGCTATAAACGTCAAACCAAGAAAGGCGCGCATATTAGCTACCTTTCTTATACCAAGCCGATCTTGAATTCGATGGGGTCGTACAAGTATCCCAAGATCAAAACTGAATTTAACTCGGTCGAAGGTCAGAAAGAATATACTAATTCCATCACGGGCAAGTGGTCGTTCGTTTTCAATCTTCCAAGATACGGTTGGGGCCTACCTCTTGTCCCTAAGTGCGTCGGCGTCGACAAAAAACTCGATTATTGCATCTTCCAAGGTGGAAAGCTCTGCTTGGCGCTATTCGATGTGTTTTGCGCTCAATTGGGAAGTATGCATCGCTTCCTCCCTAACGCCAAACTCGGACAAGCTGTTAATTTCAAACTGACGGTCGAAGAACAAGACGTCAACATGTCCCCCGTCCCCTACCAACTTGACGGCGATCCCGGCGGGTATCTCCCGGTTACGATCGAGACCGTCCCTAACCGCTTCACCGCTTTCGCTCCCAAAAAAGTTGTTGAACGTCTGGAAAAGAAACGAGTACATTGATCGCGATCCCATTATCAACGATATGTTTTGCGATATGCCAAAATAAACGAACATGCGGATAGCGTTAAAAAAATATAGGTTGCGTTATGTCCTTTTTAGAAAACTTATTCGGTAAAAAAAAGCTTGATTACAATAAGCGTTTCGAATTATTAAAAGCGGCTATCTCCGGTACGATGTCTAAATTCTACATGGCTCGCGACCGCGAGACCGGACAGATCGTCGGGCTTAAGATCCTCGACCCCGAAAAGACGCGTCAAGTTGAAGAACGCTACAAGGCAATGAAGGGCGTTCATAAACCGCGTGAAGGCGAGATCGCCGTTCAATTCGACCATCCTTACATCGTAAGAACGTTGGAAGAAGGCTTTACGACCAACAAAGAGCATTATCTAGTCATGGAGTACCTTGAAGGTACGGGGCTAAATAATATTCTCATGATGAAACAAGACATGCTTGTCGGAGCGCGTCTACACTATATCCGTCAATGTGCTGAAGCTTTGAAAGTCGTTCACAAGGCGGGGTTCATCCATCGCGACTATTGTCCTCGTAACTTACTCTTTACCGGCGACGGTAAAGTTTTAAAACTTACCGACTTTGGCCTCTCTCTCCCCAACAAATCCCCGTTCACCGACCCGGGCAACAGGACCGGCACCCCAAACTACATGGCTCCCGAACTCGTTCGTCGCCGCGCTACTAACGAAAGAGTCGATATCTTCTCGTTTGGCGTTACGATGTACGAATTGTGTACGAGAGAACTGCCGTGGCCTCGCGGTACAAACGGTCTTGCCGCTATGACTCACGACCAACCCGCCGAACCTATTCAGACTTATCGGCCGTCGATCGATCCGACGCTTGCCGCCGCGATCCACTGGTGTCTCAAAGCTGAACCCAAAGATCGTTGTCCTTCGATGGACGCATTCCTGAGAAAGATTGAAAAGGTTCAATACGAAGACGTTATCTCTTGAGATATTTACCGCGTTACGTTCAACGTTAACCCAAAAGAAAAGGTTGTCGATCTGTATGAGATCGACAACCTTTTTTATTTCATCAGTTCTTCAAACAACCTAAAGATCATTCTTCGAACAAACGCGCCAAAGCGGCGGCAAACAATTCCATACCAAACGCGTTAGGATGGTTGATGTTATTTGTCATCAACGTATTGTAAGGAATACCGGCTCTCCACAGTTTACCGTAGAGATTAGGCGTATCCGCGTAAGGAACGTTATTCTTAACGGTAAACTCTTTCAATCCCTTAACATAGGGACGAGGATCGTTATCAACGCCACTTTCAGAGGGCAATCCCATCCAGTCGGGACGAACGTAATGAGGTCCCAAAACGATCCATTCCATACCGTTAGCTTCGAAATCAAGCTTCATTTCGCCATACTTTTGAGCGACCATTTCTTCGTTCATAAAAGCGTCGTTAACGAACTCGGACACGATAAGATCGGGTTTCAGAGCCAAGACCTTTTCTTTATAGTTCTTAGGACTGCCCTCTGGCTCGTTACGATACGTGTCGCTATTACGCCCTCCCCACGCTTCCGTCATCAAAACGATCTTCGCCTTGGGGAACATCTTTTGTAAGCGCTCGACAAATTTAACTTGCCAACGTTGGTCGTCAGGCAGGAAACCACACGCTGTAACACTATCGCCCCAGGCCAAAACCTTGACTTCTTCGCCGGAGGTCAACTTCGCCCACGTCTTCGGTAAATACTTCTTCGCCGCCCCAACAGTGGCAACGCTAGGAGTTTCAAGCCCGCCGTTATTTGCATAAAACGCGTCAACGTTTTCGACAAACGCTTTAGCGTCCATAGAATTCAACTCGTTCGAAAAGACTTCGTCGATGGGGAATAACGCGGATTCGCTTAATTTAGAGATACGACCGGTCAAGTAGATATTAGCCAAGCGTTTTTGACCTTCCGCGATGACGGGCGGCTCGGGGGAAAGAACTTTGGGCGTTCCGGCAACTAATGACATGTCGCCGTTAGCGTCGATAACGATCGAATCGATACGCGACTCGATACATTGATAACTCGCCAAGATCGTGTCGTTCGGGCCGATCTTCCCACCTTCAAGACGACCGAGAGAGCCGGCGCCATCTTCAAACTCATAATCGGTTCCGCGAGCCAGAACTTCATTAGCGCTTGACTTTATAACAACGGAGGCGGGATCCAACGCGCCGAACATGGCGCATTCACAAGCGTTAACGCCGCGTAGTACGCGACCGCGTCCCCACGTTACAGCGGACGGATTATAGACGGGAAGATTATCGTATTTTTCGTCGACCACGTTCAACCAAGTTGGTTTCTCGACGGTGAATTGCTTAGTAACGTCGTTATTAACGATCTCAACAGTAAAGTCGCCGACCAACTTGAGTTGAGGCGCGGCGGCATGAGTAAGATCGGCAACACCCAAACTACACAACAATGACGCAAACGCTACGATCGGCGTCGCAAAAGAATACCCTACTCTCATTAGATTCTCCTTAAAAAAAGAGGCGTTGTCGTAATTGGACAACGCCATTTCTTCTGTTCGTTTCTGATTCGTCGAACGAACGCTCGCTAAGCGCAACTATCAGTCAGGATCCTTAGCCAATTTGCGCAACGCGTCGATACCGCGTTCGATCGTCTCAACGCTAGAAGCGTAAGAAAGACGGAAGTTCGTGTCTTGGCGGCTGAAGACGTTACCGGGGATGATCAGCAACTTGTATTTCAAGATAGCCTTTTCAACAAATTGCGAAGCGGTACCCCACGGGGCTTTCGGGAACATGTAGAAAGCGCCTTGCGGATTACCAAGATCGTACAAGTCGGAAAGTCCTTCGATCAACATATCGCGCTTTTTACGATAAGCATCGAAATAATAGGACATATCGGCGTCGTAAGCTTCCAACGCGGCTAATTGCGCGACGTGAGGCGCGCAAACGAACGTGTATTGTTGGAACTTCAACATCGTTTGGATCATTTCGGACGGACCGTGCGCGAAACCAACGCGCCAACCGGGCATACCGTGAGACTTACTGAAACCGTCGAGTACGATAACTTGATCGTTGAATTCTGCAGGAGAATAGAACTCGCCGTTAGCAAAAGACTTGTAGATCTCGTCGCTGACGAGGATGACGTTCTTTTCAGCGCACAACTTCGCAATGCTTTCAACTTCTTCGCGAGAAGCGACGTGACCGGTCGGGTTCGCGGGCGAATTGAAGATGACCATCTTCGTTTTCGGCGTGATGGCGTCGGCAACTTTTTGAACGTCGTACTTGAAATCGGGATAGGTGTTGATGCAGACCGGAACAGCGCCAAGCATCTTCGCCAACGATTCGTACATAACGAAGTAAGGATCGAAGAGGATAACTTCATCGCCGGGGTTGACGAAGGAAAGCATAACTAACAACAACCCGCCGCTCGTACCGCTCGTGATGAACGTTTTACGATCGGAGTCATGATATTTAGCGTCGACGTCGGCTTGAATTCTATCGATAAACGCTTTCGTTCCTTGAGTCGGCGTGTAGCTGCTCTTACCGGCCTTAATGGCGTTAATAGCGCCTTGGCGGGCTTCTTCCGGCATATCAAAGTCAGGCTGACCAATCGAAAGATTGATAGGATTCTCCAACTTAGCGCCAAGATCGAATACTTTACGAATACCGGAGGAACTAAAAGTTCTGGACCGATCAGACAACCAACTATCAAGCATGTTTGACTCCCTCAATATGTCGATATCCTATATCGACAAATATTATGTTACATGGACGACGGTAAAAAGACCCGTCTACGTATGGCGCGCTCTCTCGTTAATACAGCTCATTAGTATAAGCGAACCAACATTCCACGGTTATCGTCTATTTTATCAAATTATGTGCTAAAGTCGATAGATAAGCCAACTTTTTCCCAAAAATCATTCCCTATTCGCTATGGAATCCCCACGAAACATAATAATGAAATTCTTTTCAAAACTTGAAAACAGATAAACTTTCTGATAAGATTGATAAATGGATCGTTGGCTGTGTCTTATTCCAAGGGGCCGGTTCGTAAGTTCGTAGAAGAAACATGCGTTATCGGCTTGCGTTTCGCGCATATTCGATAGTTCCCTTTGTCGACGCTACTACAAGACAATGCATTAAAGCATAGCTCGCGATCGTTACACCTCATTCCTTGTAGAAAGGCCTTTAATGAAAGTACGCCCTTCATTCGTATCACGTTTGTTTTCACTATCGGCAGTCCTGACAGGCACCGTATTCACCTGTTTCGGCGGAAATAGCGCGCTTTTGGCGCAAGACTCCGTCTCCGCCTCGATCGATACTCGAAAAACGCTTCAAACGATCGACGAAAAAATCTATTCGCATTTCCTCGAACACATCTACAACTCCTGTAACGGCGGCTTGTGGGGAGAACTCGTTTGGAACCGTTCTCTTGAAGCCGGTAGAATGTCCGGTTGGAGTTATGACGACGGCGTCTTGAAACAAGATTCGACTTCTATCGACTGTCGCTATATCCTCGGCGCCGACCTTCAAGGCGATTCTCCGTGGACCGATTACGACGTTCGCGTTTTAGCGAAAAAGGTCTCGGGACGCGAAGGCTTTCTCGTCATGTTCCGCGTTTCCGACGACGGAAAGAGCTATTACTGGCTGAATCTCGGCGGTTGGGACAACACCTGCGTCGCTATCGAAAAAGAAACGCCGACTTCCGGCGGACGCCATGTTATTGGTAAAAAGACCGATATCCCGCCGATCGAAGAAGGTCAAGTCTACGATATCCGTATCCTGGTCGTCGGTCAAAACATTAAAGTCTTCGTCAACCAAGAAATGATCCACGAGGTCATCGATTTCTCCGACGACGCCCCTACTTCCGGTTGCGTCGGCGTTGGTACTTGGGCGACAAAAGCGGAATTCGGCGCCGTCCAAGTCCGCGACCTACGTCGTAAAACGTTATTCACCCTCGCCGATATCAAACCGAATACGACCTCGCCTATCGAAGTGCGTTATTGGGACGTTACCGGCGGCGTTGAAGGCAGATCCGGCGACGCGCGCAATAGCTCTCGTTATCTTCGTTACCACAGTGAAGGCACACTCTCTCAAAAGAACTTCTCGCTGAAAAAAGAAGAAACTTACGATTATTCGTTCTGGACTCGCGGTAAAGGTAAAGCGTCTTTCAACGTCGCTCTCGACGACGCCAACAAACGCGAGATCGAAACGTTCGAAGTCGATTCTAATGAATGGATCAAGAAAGTTGGTACGTTCACGGTCCCCAGTTCCAGTCCCGACGCCTCCATCGCTTTGAAATTCCAACCGAATGAAAACGCTAGCGTCGATATCGATCAGATCAGCGTATTCCCACGCTCTTGGAAAGAAAACACCGACGGTCTGCGTCCCGACCTACTTGACGCGATCGCTCAACTTCGTCCCACGATGATCCGTTGGCCCGGCGGTTGCTATGCTTCCGTTTATCGTTGGAAGTCCGGTATCGGTCCGCAAGACGATCGTGTCGCCTTCCCAATCGAGCTCTGGAACGACGTCGACGTCAACTCCTTCGGTATCGACGAATTCATCCCGCTTTGCCGCCGTGTTAATGCAGAACCGTTGATGGTCGTTAATATCGGTACCGCGCAATGGATCAACGCCGTCGGCGATCAGTCCTTACGTTCTAACGATTGGTTACAAGAAGTGTGCGACTGGGTCGAATACTGCAACGGCGATGAAACGACCAAGTGGGGCGCTATCCGCGCTAAAAATGGTCATAAAGAACCTTACGGCGTTAAGTACTGGGAAATCGACAACGAAGTTCGTTACACCGACACCCCTTCGGATAAATATGTCGCGATCATCAATGAACTTGTTCCGCGCATGAAAGCGATCGATCCGTCGATCAAGATCATTGCCTGCGGTTCTTGGATGGGCGACAAGATGAAATGGGACTCCGACGTTATCAAAGGAGCCGCGAAAAACTTCGATTATCTGTCCACGCACCGCTACGACGATCCGAACGGCTTCGCGTTCAATCCTTGGGATAACCAACGTTTCTTCGAAGCGCACCGCGATATGATCGCTAAATCGGCTAATCCCGAGATCAAGATCTTCAATTCCGAATGGAACGCTCAATCCACCGACTGGCGTACCGGCCTCCATGCGGGCGGTTATTTGAACTGCAGCGAGCGTGCCGCCGACGTTCTCGCGATCTGTGCTCCCGCGCTCTTCTTACGTCACAAGACCGCTAACGACTGGGACAATGCGTTCGTCAATTTCGATAGCAACGGTTGGTACCCCGCGCCTAACTACGTCGTTATGAAGATGTGGCGCGACGCTTACGCTCCTTTCCTCGTCGAATTGACGTCCGATTCCAAAGCGCTCAACGGCGATAATCCAATCGTTAACGCCGTCGCGACCAAATCGGAAGACGGGAAGACTATCTATGTCAAGATCGTTAATAACGAAGAAAAGAGCGTCGACTTCCAACTGAATTTCGACGAAACGGTCAAGTTGTCCGATGCAAACGTCTCCGCTCAGATCGTTACACCCGAACTGAAATCCGGTGAAGACGTCAAGGCTAAGCTTCGTAAACGTAACACGTTTGAAGAACCGAACAGCATTTCGCCGAAGGACCTGAAGACGGAAAAGAACGGCGACGTCCTTACTTTCACGGCTGATTCGCTCTCCGCCGTTGTCGTTAAGATCGAATTAAAATAATCGCTAAGCTCGTATTAGCTTAACTAAAATAGACGGCCAACCAACTTAGGCTTGGTTGGTCGTCTACGCGTATACTCTTCCTGCCTATAAACACGCCCCAATATTTTAAGGATAATAGGAATGAAAAGAGACTCCGCTACCGCTCGATACTCTTTATGTTTATCGCTAGCGTTATGCTTATTTCCTTCGCTATCTTCGAACTCCTTTGCGCAAGAAAGTTCTTTCAAAGACAAGGCGTTGAGTTTCCATTTTGAACCGTCGCCCGATTATTTACCGACCTCGTCAAAACTGAATATCGCCAACCAAACCGAGCTCGCGCAGATCCGCAAACAATTCGCAACTCCCGGTACCGACTTCGCTTCGGCGCCACTTTGGGTCTGGAACGATCTGTTGACGGAAGATCAGATCCGCTCTACGCTTACCGATCTCAATAAACAAAATGTCAACATGGCTTTTGTACATCCGCGTCCGGGACTCGCAACCCCGTATCTCTCCGAAGACTGGTTCAAGCTTTGGGACGCCGCGCTAGACGAAGCAGATAAGCGCGATATGAAGATCTGGATCTACGACGAGAACTCTTATCCCTCCGGTTTCGCGGGCGGCTTTGTTCCCGAAGCGTTACCGGAATCTCGCGGCGCGGGACTCGACGTCGTTTTCCTTGACGACCTGGTCGACGCCAATAACAATTGGCTAGCCGGAGCCTCGGTCGTCTATGTTATCGAACAACTTAATGACGGGACCACTATCGATCGTTCCTCCGAGATCCTTGACGCTCATAACGCCGGAAAGCCTATTCCAGGCAAATCGGCTAACGGTCAAAACTGGATCGTCGGTAGGATCCAACTTGCCGGACACTCGCAATGGTTCGGCGGCAAGACCTATGTCAACCTGATGGAAAAAGGCGTTTTAGACGCTTTTCTCGGCTTCACGCATGAAGCGTATCGCCAACACTTTGAAGAACGCTTTGGCAAGAAGATCCCCGGCGCTTTCACCGACGAACCGCAAGTCATGTCCGCCGGTATGTTCTCTTGGTGTTCTGATTTCCCGCAACAGTTCCAAAACCGCCGCGGTTACGATCTCATACCGCATATCGGTTCGTTAATTCAACCCGTTGGCGATTGGAAGAAAGTACGTTACGACTATTTTAAGACCGTTCTCGAAGTCTTTATCGAACGCTGGCACAAACCTTTCGCAGAATACTGCGAAAGCGTAGGTCTGGAATACACCGGACACGACTGGGAACACGAATGGCCTCGCGCTCACGCCTGTCCCGATAATATGGCGACCGCGTTTTGGCGACAACGCCCCGCGATAGACTTGTTAATGAACAACTTCGCTCGCGATACGCACGCCCAATTTGGTAACGTCCGTTCCGTACGCGAACTCAACTCTGCGACGCGTCAAGCCGGTCGTAGTCGTTCTATCTCTGAAAATTACGGAGCAGGAGGATACGATATCAAGTTCGAAGACCTCAAGAGGTTAGGCGACTGGTCTTACGCGCTCGGCGTCAACACAACGGACGAACACTTGTCCTATATTTCCATTCGCGGCGCTCGTAAACACGATCACCCACAAACGTTCTCGTATCACTCGCCGTGGTTCGAACAGTACTCCAAACTTGAGGATTACTGGACTCGCCTCTCTTACGTCTTGTCTCGCGGCGCACTATCAAACGATCGATTCTTATTGATCGAACCGACCTCCACCGCTTGGCTTTATCAAAATGAGTCCGGTCCCGAAAACGCCAATAAATGCGAGATCGTCGGCGCTAAGTTTGCCAATTTGCTGAACCAACTTGAAGCGGAACAACTTGATTACGATCTGGGCTCGGAAGACATAATCTGCCGCGTCGGCGACGTCAAAGGTTCGGAATTCGTCGTTGGAGCTGCTTCGTATAAAACGGTCGTTCTATGTGACGCCACTGAAAACCTCGACTCCAAGACAATCGTACTCCTATCTAAGTTCCTTGCGAATGGCGGACAAGTTATCTCGTTAAACGCTCCGTTAACGCTCGTCGACGGAGCCGAAGTCGATACGCTTCCCACCGACGTCAAAGAAGCGTTCGACGTTGTTAAAGCCCAAATGACGACGCAAACTCTTGACGAGGCGATCGCTTCGCAACTGAGCGCTCAACAACTCAAGATCGTCGCCGATTCCAACAAAGACAACGTCTTCCATCAATTACGTGAGACGAAAGACGCGTTGATCCTGTTCCTCTGCAATATCGATCTCAAAGACTCCGCCTCCGGTAGTATTACGCTTCAAGACGCTCGCTTTACCGGCGCCGTTGAAGTTTTCGACCCGTTGACCGGGAAGATACAAAACTACGCTCGTAAGAACGCAGACGGCTCGCTTTCGTTCGATCTAACGCCCTGTGGTTCTATTGTTCTCGTTTTCTCTAACGCCGAAAACAACGCAAGCGAAGTTACGAACGTTCAAAACGTTCGTAAGCTCGATCCGTGGACGTTATCCAACGCGCTCGTCAAAGTCGCTCCCTGTGACGATAACGTCTTGGTCCTTGACTATATGACAGTCAAACTTGCCGACGAAACATTAGAAAACGAATACTTCTATCGCGCTAACAACTGGTTCTGGAATAAGAAGGGTTATCCGATGTCTCCATGGGATAACGGCGTTCAATTCAAAGACGAGTTGATTACCAAGAAGTTTGACGACAAATCCGGCTTTGAAGTTCTGTACAAGTTCACCAAATCCGACGCCACGATCTCCAACCTCCGCTTCGTTGTCGAAAACCCGTCGATGTTCAAGGTCTACTGTAACGATCGACCTCTCGACGCCATTCCCGACGCTTGGAAGTTCGATCGCGATTTCGGCGTCTTCGATATCTCGAAAGTCGCCAAACAAGGTGAAAACGTTATCAAATTGGTCGCCGATAAAGCTACGCTCTTCACAGAACTAATGCCGGCGTGGATCGTCGGCGATTTCACGCTCGAAAACGCAGAACAAGGATTCAAGATCGTCGCTAATAAAGGTCTGAAATTCCAAACGGCGAAAGAAGAACTCGTTCCGCGCGCTTCTAGCGCGTTGGAGGGCGTTTCGTGGTTAAGTTCCGGCGTCAACTTCTCCGGTAACGACGATCGCGCTCCGTTCATTGCGCTCCAAGTCCGGGAAGCGACTAATATTAAAGCGCTCCGTATTTGGAACTATTGTGAAGCCAATCTTGCAAAACGCGGAGTCAAAACATTTGAGCTCAACGTTCTGGACGAGAACGGCGTTGTCAAAACGCAACCGAATTTGCCGATGACGCTAGAACTCGCCAAGGGCAATACCTTCGCTCAAACGCTTGAATTTGGACAAGAATTATCGCTTGACGCTAACGACAAGGTCGTATTGACGATCAAGTCCAACTGGAACGGAATCTCCTATCCGCTCGCCGACGACTTTGCCGGAACCACGAGACCTGAAAACGACAACGCTTTTGTCGGCTTGGCGGAAGTTCAACTTCTGAACGCCGACTTACAACCGTTGGAAGTCGCCGTTTCCGCTTCTAGTGAATTAGTCTTCCGCATTCATGATAGACGCGCTTCTTACGCAGTCGACGGTTCCGGACTTTCTGTCGCGAATCCCGGTTGGGCGGCGCAAGGCTACCCGTTCTACGCGGGCGCTGTCGACTACGATTTCGTTTTGAAGACCGCCGACCTCGCGAACGAAGAACAAGTTCTCGTCGAATTACCTGAAAGAAGTCGCTGGGAAGCCGCCGTTGTCGCGATCCTCGTCGACGGCGCGCAAGTTGGAGCTATCGGTTGGCAAGGTGAAAGCGTCAATATCACGTCGGTAATCCAAAACGCCGTCAAGGCGAATAACGCCGAAGTAAAATTGACGTTCCGCGTTTACGGTACTCCTAAGAACTTGTTTGGACCTCACCACGCCGGTCAACTTCGTGGTTCCGCTTGGCCTGGCAGTTTCCACGGCGCGCCTGCGCAACAACCTTCCGGTTCTGATTACGACGTTATTGAATACGGGCTATTCTAGTAGTTCGTCTTCGTTTCATACGCGAACGCTTAGGAATTACGTAAGTTTCTAAGCGTTCGTTATCAACATTTGGAGAAACATAATGAAAAAGTTGTTTTCTTTCTTTTTCGCTTTAACAGTTTTGTCGTCGGCGGTTTCCTTTGCCGCCAACGGTACGTTCACCGGTAAAACCAATAAGAACCCGCTCGAATACCACCCCGGTGAAAAGATGGTCTTCGAGATCCAATATCTTGAAGACGGCGTTCCGGTCGACGGCAAAAACATTTCGTGGAAGCGTACCGGCGACGACGGTAAAGTCGAAGAAGGCGCTGCCGTTTCTAGCGCCAACGAACCGCTCCTGATCGAAACGTCTATCGATATGCCCGGTTTCGTCCGCATTCAAGTTTTCCCGATGGATGAAGAAGGAAAAATGATCGGCGGCGAACACAGCGAAGATATTCAGTTCAACGGCGGCGCGGGCGTATTGCTCGATCAGATCAAAGGAATTCCCGAACCGGAAGATTTCGACGAATTCTGGAATCGTCAAAAGGCTATTCTTGCGCAAGTCCCGATCAAAGCGTCGTTGACCCCCGTCGATTCTAGCGACGAAAACGTTCTCGTTTACGACGTCAAAGTCGATTGCTCCGGTCTCGCGCCCGTCTCAGGTTACCTCTGTATGCCGAAAGACGCGAAAGAGAAGTCGCTTCCCGCTCGCGTTCAATACCAAGGTTACTCCATCGCTCCCGTCTATCCGAATATCGGCGCCGGACGTGACTCGATCTGCTTCACGATCAACTGCCACGGTATGTTGAACGGTCAATCCGAAGAATACTATCAAACCCTTCAAAAGACGTTCTTATCCGGTTACGGCTTCTCCGCCGAACAAAACAAGAAGCCGGAATCCTGCTATTGGTGCGGTATGATGATGCGCGCTTTACGCGCAGTTCAATATGTCAAGACGTTACCCGAATGGGACGGCAAGACGCTCATCACCTCCGGCGGTAGCCAAGGCGGTATGCAATGCTTAACGGTAGCGGGGCTCGATTCCGACGTAACCGCCGTTGAAGCGATCGTTCCGTGGTTCTGCGACGTCTCCGGTATGGAAGTCAGTTCTCGTTTGGACAGTTTCTTCATGCCGGCGTGGGTCGACGGTCTTGGTTACTTCGACACGACGAATCATGCTAAGCGCATCAAGGGCAAGGTCTATATCTTCGCCGGTCTTGGCGACTACGTTTGTCCTCCCGCCGGTGAAATGGTCCTCTACAACTCCATCAAGACAGAGAAACGTCTCGTCTTCAAACAAGGTAAGACCCATGGCTTCAATATGCCGAACGGCGAAGAATTCACGCTAGAAGCGCCTGCCGCTGAATGAGCGTTGGATCATTTGAAACGTAGTTTTTCAGGATAGAAACTTGACTTGATATTCTGAAAAAATACAATTTAGAAGAGCGAGGCGTACGTCGTCTCGCTCTAGCGTTCAAAAGTATAAACACAAAGATTCAAGGAATAGTTCCGTGAAAAAAGCTTTACTTTCCCTCGTAGTTTTCGCGCTTGCCGTTTCCGTGGCTTCCGCGCAAGACGACGCGCGTTTCAAGGTCGGTTCTAACGACGTATTCAAGGGCCCCGTCGGGTTACAACTTTACAGCCTTCGCGACACGTTCGGTCAAGACGTCGAAAAAGGCTTCCAAACCGCTGAAGACTTCGGTTTCGGTTATGTCGAACTCGCCGGCCGCTACAACCTCTCCGTTGAAGATATGGTTAAGGAGTTGAAGGAACACCATCTGACGGCTATCGCCGGACACTGGGACTACAACCTCTTTAAAAACGATCCCGAAGCCGTCGCGAAAGAAGCGAAAGCGCTCGGTCTGAAGTATGCCGGCGTCGCCTGGATCCCCCACGACGGTGATTTCAATGAAGACGACGTCAACGCCGCCGCTGAAGTTTTCAATAACGCCGGTAAGGTCTTAGACAAGTATGGTCTCCGTTTCTACTATCACAACCACGGCTATGAATTCCTTCCCGCCGGTAACGGTAAGACGATGTTCGACCTTTTGGTCGAACGTACCGACGCCAAGTACGTCTCCTTCCAAATGGACGTTCTCTGGACCGTCTTCCCCGGTCAAGACGCCGCCGCGTTGCTCCGCAAGTATCCGGATCGTTGGGCCTTGTTCCACCTGAAAGACCTCAAGAAGGGCGTTGAGGGTAACAACTCCGGCGGGACTAGCGTTGAAAATGACGTCGTTCTCGGTTCCGGTCAAGTTCCGTACGCGGAAGTCTTGAAAGCCGCGCAAGAAGTTGGCGTCAAGTACTACTTCATCGAAGACGAATCTCCTCGCGTCATCGAACAAGTTCCGCAAAGCTTGAAGTTCCTTGAATCGGTCAAATGGTGAGATCGATAACAGACTCGTTCTGAATTAAGATCGCTGAGGAACACGAATCACTTGAATCGTGTTCCTCTTTTTTATCACGTCATTGTAATATATCCACGGGCGTAAAGACGTTATACGCGATCATCTCTAAAAACGCGATCTTATTCAATAGTCGTTCTCTTGGCAGATTCGGACGTCCAACTTTATTTAGAAACAACTATTAACTCGAATACTTACTAGACCTATGGTCGACTTACTTCTTGAACAAACGGATCTCTCTCAATACGTCGTCATCCTTGCCAATGGTTCGTTTCCGCGTACCGATCTCGGCGTCAAGGCTTTTAAACAAGCCGCAAAACTAATATGTTGCGACGGCGCGGCGCAAAAAGCGTTCAAAAATGGTCGAACGCCGGACTACATCGTCGGAGACTGCGATTCCGTTTCTTCAGAGATAGCTAAAAAATTTGACGATCGTATAATCAAAGTACTCGAACAAGAAACAAACGATCTTTCTAAGGCGTTTAGATTCTGTCTCTCGAAAGGTTGGACTAAGCTCCTCATCCTCGGAGCGACAGGCGAGCGCGAAGATCATACGTTGGGCAACCTCTCGTTACTCGTCGATTTTGCGCAAAAGGTCGCCGACGTCGCGATACTATCAGACCGAGGCGTATTCTACGTAGCTACAAAATCTGATGAGTTCAAGACGGAAAAGGGGCGCCAGATCTCAATATTCTCGTTTGATCCGACTCAAGAGATAACTTCGTCGGGGCTTAAATACCCGTTAGATAAACTGCGACTACCACGTTGGTTTATGGGAACTCTAAACGAAGCGTTAGCTGATACATTCACGCTGACCTTCGACTCCGCCTCACCGCTATTGATCTTTTCGCCATTTACGAAAGAGGAAGAATGACAAATAAAAAGGTCGTTTTCTAGATTATAGAAAACGACCTCGCTTCTTTTATTATTATTCGTCTACCGCTCAACAATACGGTTCCAACGCCAAAGCCGCGGCGCCAAGCAATCCCGCCTCGTAACCTAGCCCCGTACGCTCGATCGAGATCGTACTGTTGACTTGCTTGAAAAGACAAGTCTGGAATGTTTCCCATAAACTCGGATACAACAGATCGAAAGCGCCGGAGACTCCGCCGCCAATAACGATCTTCTCAGGATTGATCAAGTTCGCCGCGTAAGAAAGCGCCCGCCCAACATACTTGCCGGTACCCTCAAATACGTTAAGCGCCACCGGATTACCTTGGCGCGCCTCTGCAGCGATATTGATAGCGGCGGCTTGCTCGGCAGCCTCTACTGCGCTAGCGATATCGGTTATGTTACAGACTGAATTCAAATATCGCGTCCACTGTTCGTACAATGCGTTTTCAGACTCGGTACGCTCGTATGCCAATCGTCGTACAAGCTCCCTATACGTTCGAGCGATCGCAGGTCCTGCCGCCGTAGCTTCAAGACACCCGCGATTCCCGCAACCGCATAAAGCGCCATTTTCTTCGACGTTAAAGTGTCCGATCTCAGCGGCGCCGGCAAACATACCGGGATAGACCTTGCCGTTTAGCACCAGACCGCCGCCTATACCGTTGCTGATCGTCAGCCATAGGAAGTTGTCGACGTCTTGACAAACGCCTAAGATCTTTTCCCCCCAAGCGCACGCGTTAACGTCGTTATCTGCGTATACGGGGCGCGAGAACTTCTGCTGCAGTTCTTCCGCGATAGGAAAATCCTTGATACCGGAAAACGGCGCGTAGACCCAGTATCCTCTCGCGGGGTCGGCTACGCCGGGAATCGTGACGCCAATACGTTCAATAACGTCCAAAGAACATTGAGCCTTTGTAAAAGTCTCGCCGATCGCGTCGAGAAGCGCGTTCCATACGCCCGTCTTACCCGCGTCTTTGGAAAGTGCGCGGCGAGCTATTCCGCTCAACTCGGCGCCACGCTTCCCCTTTTCGTCCACGGTCACGTCGACGATCGCGGAAAGCAACTTAGACCCGCCAATATCTAAAGCCAGTATCTTTCGACGCATATTTCCCCCTTCATTCTTCGTCGTCGCTACCGGACAGAGCGACAAGCTGTTCTATTTCGTCGTGTTCTTTTAAGAAATCAGAAACTTTTTGCCAAGCGTCCAAATAGACGCCGTATACGGGTTCCTTATCGATGTTGTCTTCCAGGAACTTACGCGTACGTTCTATTAATTCGCTTTCGTATTCGCTAGTAATAAGTCCGCGCAAAACGGCGGAACGTAAGAACACGAAATAAGTGTCCAACACGTCGCAGCGACAATAGCTATGGATCTCGTCAAGCTGCCCGTTCTCCAACAGCTCTTGGACCATATCGCCCTTGGTACCGATTTTACCGGACTTACGAAGCATCTTCGAGATAAGATTCAGACCGCCGACGATCTGAGTCGCGCCGTAGTTCGTTAAGAAATCATACAAATCAAGATGGGAATTAGCGTAACGATTTCTCGGTTGCTGATAAGAAGGCACCTTAGTGTTGAACCATTCGCGCAGATCAAGCCCATGACGGAAAGCGGTCAGCTCCATCAACGGGATATCGAATCCACGACCGTTGAATGTTACGAATTGGGGATAGTTATACGCCTTCCAACCCTTCCAGAAGCTCTCGCACATCTTCTTTTGCCCAAGTTGGTCGATCTTTAAGACGATGAGATCGATCAGCGAAAAATCTTCCCCGACCTTCGCGATCGCAATAGAGACCGGAACATGATACGCGTAAGGAACGAATTCGCTTCCCTTCTTCTCCAACAGTTCAGCTTGATACTCGCACAACGCTTCCGTCGGATCTTGCGCGCCGCCGGTACGAACTAATGAAACTAAGGCGGGATCGGGAACGCTCTCAATGTCAAAAACCAAATATGCAACCTTAGAACTACTCATATAGACGCCGCTTAGACAAACACACCTTCAGAAACAACCAAAGGTCGACTCACTATTCGCTAATCAGTCGACCTTACTCTAAAAAACCGCTCGCGAACTTCGCTGAACGAAACTCACGAGCGACGCTATCTCATAACGCGAAGCGCGCTATCATTCCTTAACGCGTTCAACGTATTCGTTGGTACGCGTATCGACGCGGATCAATTCGCCCGTTTCAACGAAGTTCGGGACGATAATTTCAGCGCCGGTTTCCAACTTCGCGGGCTTCGTGACGTTGGTGGCGGTATTGCCGCGAACGGCGGGTTCGGTGTATTCGACCTTCAAGACGACGTGCGCGGGAGGAGTGATACCGATCGGGGCGTCATTGTAAAGGAGCATCTTGCATTGGACTTCGGGAAGGAGATACTTCCAAGCGTCGTCAATGCGTTCCTTATCGATTTCGTATTGTTCAAACGTTTCCTTTTCCATGAAGTAGAACGTGCCGCCCATTTCGTACATGAACGTAACGTCGGTTTCATGAATATCGGCGGCTTCGAGTTCGTCGCCGTTCTTGTAGGTGCGTTCCAAGATCGTGCCGCGATTCAGGTCGCGAAGCTTGCACTTATAAAGCGCTTGACCCTTGCCCGGCTTCACGAATTGGCATTCGGTCATGATGTAGGGGTTGCCGTCGATCTGGACTTTGAGGCCCTTACGGAATTCACTGGTATTAAACGTGGACATGTAATAAATCCTAAAGTTTTAACGTTGCAAACGAACCTATAATTCAATATACTCCAAAAGTCGTTCCAACCGTGGTCCACACCGTCTCTAACAAGTTTATTTATAAGATATACTTACAAACAACGCTAGGCGGCGCCCGATCGGATCGACTTAATATTTCAACACGGCGTCGCCGATCATGACGACGATCGTTAAGCTTTACGCTCCATTATTCCTTAATCGACAAGTAATCGCGAGAATCGTTAATGAACCGGGATTCACATTCTACGCCGACACGCACGCAACCGTCAGTCTCTTCGTTAGAAGCGACGCTAAAAACGCGGTTTATAACCGATCTTGCCGAACTCTGTCAACGCCTAGAACTCCCCGTCGAACTTACGTCCTCTTTACAAGCTGCCGCCCAAGCGTTCCGCGTCTTTTTCCCGGAGTCGCTACTCGACCGCGTTCAAAAAGGAACGCTAAACGATCCGATCGTAAAGCAGTTCTTACCCGATCCTCGCGAACTCGATAAGATCGACGGCTTTGTTCTCGATCCTTTATGCGAACAAAAGTCCTCGAATAACGTCGCGCATGCCAATTGCATACTCCAAAAGTACTCGGGCAGAGCGCTCGTCGTCACGAACTACACATGCGCCGCGCGATGCAGATTCTGCTTCCGACGTCACACTCACGAGTCGACGCTGTTCCCGATTCCGACGGAGTACATCGACGCGGAAGGCGCTCGTGTAAAGGACTATTACGACGCAATATTTTCGTCGATTGCTAGAGACTCTTCCATTCACGAAATCATTTTCAGCGGCGGCGACCCGTTCACGCTTCCCAATGACCGCTTAAAGTCTCTGCTCCATTATATCAAATCCTTAGATAATGTGAATAGGGTTCGTTTTCACTCTCGCGTACCCGTTTTGACCCCGGCTCGGATAGACGACGATTTCCCAAGCGATCAGGATCTCAACGCCAACACGAACGGCAAGACGCTCGTTCTTCACCTGACTCTCCATGTGAACTCGCCTAACGAACTTGACGCAAACGTCGCGCAAGCGTTAAAGAAACTAAGAAATAAAGGCTATATCCTGACTTCTCAAACCGTCCTTCTCAAAGGGATCAACGATTCGGAAGACGTCTTAGTCGAACTCTTTGAAAAACTAGCCGACTTTGGAGTCGTCCCCTACTATCTGCATCAACTTGATCGCGTTAGCGGAGCGGCGCACTTCGAAACTCCTATGGAAGAGGGTTTAGCGTTAATGAAGCGGATCGCGGATCGCCTACCCGGCTACGCTGTTCCCAAATACGTTAGAGAAATCCCCGGAAGAGGTTCAAAAGTCAATCTTCTCGCGGAACCTAACGCTACTATAATATATCAAGATCGATAAGACGTAACTTTCTTAACGAGTTACGAAAGCTCCTACCGGCGATGTTCCTGGTAGGGCCTCGGGCGACGTTCCGATTTGATATTTTCCCAAAGTTCCAACGATTATTCAGATGGCGCAAGAAAGACCTCGGTTACCCCTTAACGAGACTAATAAAGAAGAGACTCCCGCTCCCCAACAAGAAGCGGAGAATAACGCGAGTCCCCTCCCGCTATATTATGAACGTCCCGACGGCGAACGTATTTTCTACCGCCGTCCCGAACCCGCGCCTATTGAAGACGATGCGGATCGTGATTTTAGCGCCACTATCTATGACGACGTCAATCTAGCCTCGCCTAAGAAGTCTTCAAGCGCGCCTTCTAATTTCGCGCCATTGTCGGAAAGCGACTATCAAGAGATCGTCAGCGGTTATCGTAAAGCCGCCGAAAAGGTCAAAGACTTCCCAATGGAACCCGGCGTCTATCTAATGAAGGACGCGCAAGGTCGAGTCATCTACATTGGTAAAGCAAAGCGGCTTCGGAATCGCGCGAGTAGCTATTTCCAACGCGAAGCGATAGACGATCATCGCGTAGGACCGTTAGTACGCGAGATCCGCGATATCGACTACGTATTAGCGGAAAGCGAGATCGACGCGCTGTTGATGGAAGCGCGACTCATCAAAGACGTTCAACCGAAATACAATCGCGATCTCAAAGACGACAAGAGCTTTCCTTACCTTCAGATTGCGATACGCGACGACTTTCCGCGCGTTGAAGCGACTAGGAATCCTAAGAGTTCAAGCGTTCGTCTCTACGGACCATTTCTCAGCGCGGCTCATCTTCGCGGCGCAATAGTCACGTTACAAAAGATCTTCAAATTCCGCACGTGCACTCAGCCTATTGCCGCCAACGATCCCGAGAGTCGTTGGACGCGTCCTTGTGTCTTAGCTTCGATCGGTCAATGCTCCGCGCCATGCTGCGGTCGAGTTTCACAAGAAGTCTATCGTAAGAATATCCGAAGATTACAAGAATTCTTAGGCGGAAACCGTCAAAAGCTTCTAAACGAATTGAAAGAAGATATGCTCCTTGCCTCGAAGGAAAGGCGTTACGAACTAGCCGCGGAATATCGCGATCAGTTGTTGGCGTTGGAGACGCTCAAAGAACATGGATCGCTAGAAGAACATGTCCAACCGGAAGTATTTCAGATAGATCCTCGTAAAGGCGTCGTCGGGCTCCAAAAGATATTCAAGCTCCCGAAGCCTCCGCGAGTTATCGAGGGCGTCGATATCGCGCACTTAGGCGGTCAAGACACAGTCGCCTCGCTCGTGCATTTTGTAGACGGGCGACCTTTTAAAAACGGTTACCGCCGGTACAAGATCAAGACGGTCGAAGGGATCGACGACTTCGCTTCTATTGCCGAAGTTGTCTCTCGCCGCTTTGCGTACGACGATCCTAATAACCCGCCGCCGGATATCCTACTGATCGACGGAGGAAAGGGACAACTCCACGCCGCGTTGTCGGTTCTTGAACACACGCCGGTCCGACCGGGCTTGACCATATCGCTAGCCAAACGCGACGAAGAGGTCTACGTACCGGGTCTCGAGGAACCGTTGAAACTGAGTCGCAGATCGTACGCGCTACGTTTGTTGCAATCGGTTCGCGACGAATCACACCGTTTTGCTCAACACTATCACCATATGCTGCGAAGAAGATCGACGTTCGGCGATAACTGACGCGATCGCGACGGCGTCGCGAGTAAAGCCTATGCGCATACGCCGGCACGCTATCCGTAACGCTCCTCCAAGAGGCTTACTTGGAGGATTTTTTTATTTCCTAGGCCGTTATTATGGCATATTAACCCATGTACCCCCTAGTTGAAATAGAAATCAAGTTTACCATAATTGTGTAGAAATATTGAACCGTAACGCCTCGTTTATTAAAACGGCAAAAGATCCAAGCGCAGCGTTGTCTCGTACGAGTCTACGCATGCGAGGGATGAAGATTGGTGTGGGGATTTACCAGATGCATAATTTTGAATTAACTGAAACCGATCGTTCTTTGATCCTCAACATTCTTGGTTATCTCAACTATTCTTCGGGTAGCGTCGATCCTCAATTCGTTTCCGCTTGGAACCAATTATTTGTCCTTTTGATCAAGCAAGGCTCGACCGAAACCTGGCGCGACGCGATCGCCGTCTTATCGGAAGAGTTGACGCGCCTGAGCAAAGAAGGCGGCGCGTTCTCCAACGCGACGCAAGCTCAAACGATCCTAGAAACGATTCCTAAACTTCTCGTCGCTTATCGCGAGTTCCACAAAGACGTGCTTCCGACTCTGGAGGACGGCTATCTCTTCAACTCGTTCTTTATGGCGCGAGTCTGTCGTATTCTGACTCAAAACTATTCGCGTCTGACTTCGGCCGAGTCTTACCGCGCTCTCGTCGTCGATCTTAACGACTTCCTTGGCTATCGTCCTATTCCGGTCTTAGAAGGCGGTGAAAAACACGAACCTAACGAACATGAGTGGGTCGGAGCTCTCCCCTTGTACTACGAAGGCGCCGGAGTCGCTCACGGCAAATACGCTAATGTCATCGAAATTGCGTTGGAGCTCCTGCGCACGACTGACGAAGATATCCTCCAAAGCGCGTCTTTCATTCCCGAAAAACTTCGCGAGATCGCCGTCGATCCGCGTTCATACGATTTCGATCACCCCGTCAATAGACGCGTCAATTATAGCTTCGGTACTTGGGACGATCGCGTTATCGACAAAGAAGGATATTTCCGTCGTTTCATCCTCCACCGCTCGATCCTCGACGCCATCATGGAACGCGTATGGGACGAAAAAGATCCCGAACGCCGAAAGGAATACGAATACGAGTCCGCCGCCGTCCTTACCGGTACGATCTTAATGGCCTCCGGAATCTGTGGTGGGCACGTACAGTCCCACGATTCGACGGTCACGCTCGGTACGTTGACGCCGATGGTCGCCGCTTATCGCGATCTGTTCTACGAACGTCTGCTCGCGAAAACGCCCGAACCGTTAAAAACGCGTTTGGAAGAAGAGGCGCAACGCCTGTTCCAACCCTTCGCCGGCGTGCGTCATACGCTCAATCGCTATCTTGCGAAGAAACGCGCCGACCAACTTCAACGCTTCTCGCTCGCGAGAACTTACGCGCGTATGGGCTATTTCGCCGCCTCCAAACAGCAGACGGAGATCATCGAGACCACCGCGTCAAGAATACTCTCCCAGATCGACTGCAATATCACGAAAGCACACTTAGCCGCAGATAACGGCGATATTGAAAAAGCGGTCGAATGTCTTCCGAAGATCGAAGACCTTCTTCATCGCGGACTTGATTGCGGAGCTTTCCCGGATCCGTGGTTCATCCTTGGTTTTGACGCCCAGTACAGTCTGTTTCCGTCGGTAGAAAACGGGATACACGACCACCGTCTGGACGGTCTTATCGATCTCCTGAACGATATCTTCGACCTATACAGCCGACTTCAAAAAGAAGCCGCCGCGCTTGGCAATAGCGAATTGCGTTTAGAACTCTCCGACAAAATGAGCGATCTTGCCGACTGGTGGGATCAATTTGGCAGTACGGAAGTTTCTTCCGTCGAAGGATTCTCCGGCCAAGAGGCTTGGGAGTCTGCGGCGGAAGTCTCTCGCGCGCTTGCCGTTTGGCATCAGGCGGGAAAAGCCGTCGGCGACGTTAAATTCTGGAAGAGCCACGTCGAGCGTTTCAGAACCGCCAAAGCTTTCGTTTTGCTTTGCGAAGCTCTCTTAGACAAGAAAGAGCTGACGTCTTCTTCCTCGTTGTTGATCTACTGGCTGAATCAAGCCGACACGATCCCGCTTGCCGAAAGCGATTACACGTTTAACTCGATCGTGTTCGCCTGGATGGAACAAGTCTGGAATCCTTCCGAGGAAAAGAAGAACGCCGGCGCAACGCGTAGGAAGAAGGCCGTCTTCAACAACTCGTGGAAGAAAGACGACTATCTCAGTCGTTGGAAGATGGCGACAAAGTTCCTCGACTTCTTTGGCGAGAACGCCGACTCATATTGGACGATCCCGAAACTCGACCTTCCCCAAGACCAATTTAATAAGAAGATCGAATTCAAGACCGACAATCCGATACTTGCCGAGTTCTCCCGTCGTCTGATACTCTCCACGAAATATCTTGGTAAGACCCCGTTAGGAACCCCCAAGATACAACTGAAGTCGGCGTTCAAAGACGCGGCTCGCGAGCTCAACGCCGATAATCTCCCCACGCCGGACGAACTGGAAAAGTTCTATAACGACAACGTCAAGAGTTTCCCGAAGTACATAACGTTACACGTCTTCGTTCAGATAATCTTGAACGAAGTAAAGACGACGCGCGAACAATACGACGCCTACGCTCGCAAGTTCTTCGGTAAGGACCTATTCTCAGTCACGGTCTCCGATCCTAGATTCACGGCTTCGCCCGAAGCGCTCGACGCGGTCGATCGTATGTTGGACGAACTTCCGCAGGAAGAACTCGCAAAGTTGCCCGCGTCGTTACGTCAACTCATCGAACGTAGAAAAGAACTCGCAAATCGCGAAAACGAGTTGTCGCAAGACAATCTCTGGGACGTCATTAAAAAGGAATACGGCCCCGACGTCGATATCGCCAATATCAAGGACCTCGTCGAGAAGCTCTCTGCCGACGCCACCGAAAAGTCAGAACCGATCGATCCTAGCCAATTTGATTCCACGCTGCATTCTCCGCTTGTCTCGATCGAGCAAAGCGACGTCAACGACGAAGATATGCTCGAGGAACCCGATTACGAAGAAGAGTTGGACGAACAAGAAGACGACGAAGCGATCACAGGCGGCGATCCGACGTTCAGCGCAGCATACGAGAATATGAGCTATCGCGACACCGCTAACGACGGCGTCGACGACGAGACTGCCGAAGGAAAATCAGAATTCGCAGAGTCCGTCGGCGGCAACGAGTTCGCAAACGAGACGGATCGTATCTCCGACCGTCTAACGTTTATCTTCTCTACGGTCAAGCTCTGGAAATTTGTAGCGGGACGTTCTCCGTTGCTCGTCACGCCTACCGACGGTAGCATCGACGACGAAGATTTTGAAGACGCGCGTTACCGCTTGGAAGATTGGCGCGATCAGGCGCTGAAATTCGAAAAAGGGTTGTACGAACTCCTCGACCAAGCGTCGCGCTATCATATCCCCGCGCCTTCCGGAACAAGCGAATCGCTTGTTGAATACGACCAATTACGCGGCGCCAAAGAGATCCTTCTCGATCGCATCATCTGGACGATCGTCGAAGTTGAAGACGTTATCGTCTTCCTTAAAGCAACATTACGCGACGAAACGACTGAGAAATATGCTAAGCCGTGGAAATCTATCGCGTTACAAGCGTTCAGCGCTATATTCAGAAGCGACGTTAAAAAGGTCAGAACGTTATGGCCTCAACTTCTTGAAAAATTCGAGAAGGAAACTTTGCTTTATATCCCGACGGCAAGAGGGGGCGACGCGAAGGCGATCGTTGAGTGTCGTCGCCTTCAACAAGTCGTGTTATGTCTCTTAAAGTACGTTCCGCGTCTTGGATTACTGAACGAAACGTTCCAGTTGATCAAATGCGTGCAGAAGATGGAACAGATCCGTCTCTCCTCGCCCGGCTCGATCACTGAGTTCGATAGGATCGTCGAAGTCGCGTCGCGGAGTATCACGGAAACGATTGCGGAATCCTCGCGCGGTTGGCGTGTTAACTCTGCAAATTCTGGAAGCGATCCTCACGATTCCCAGGACGAAGCGCTCAGTTACTACCTAGTCGCGATCACCGACGTCATTTTGAAGTCGTGGTTGTCGCATAGTCAACAGATCCGCATCTCTTCCGTAGAGGCGATCGCCAAAGAGGAGAAGTGGAAGCTCGTTAAAAACTTCATCCAGAACTACGGTTCCGACCTGTTTACACAAGATTTTCTGTCGTTCCGTAATATCCGCGCGATCCTGCATCAGGGCGCGCTCACCTATCTCTCTTCACTCATTGCGATGAAGAAAGAGAACGCGGACCTTGAAAACGGCGCTAAGATCGTCGACGCGATCCTAGAAGGTCGCGAGAAACTCGAGATCGTCGCTAGCGTCCTCGAGATCATCTTGGAATGCATCGGCGAAAACTACTCGGAATACGTCGACTACAACAGCACAACGACGCAATCCGACCGCGGTGAAAAGCTGTTCATGCTTCTCGATTTCCTCCGGATCCTCGCCTCGTACGAACGCATCTCGTGGAATATCAAGCCGATATATTGGACGCACGACTCTCTTATCAGAGCGGATCGTCCCAAGGCCGCCGAGCTCTGGAAAGAGCGCATCAAGCAGCAAAGCGCGGGATTAGCCGACGCGAATCTGCAACAATACGCCAAGCTCAACCAGAAATACGGTCTTTGGCTTCCAAGCGTCTACGAACGCCTGCAAGAACGCTATGTCCGACCGTTAGATATCGCGCAAATGTGCGGCTTAGTCTACGAGGCGATCACAGAGGTCAGAAAGAGCGGCGAAGATAATCCGACGTTCCAAGAACTCTCGAGAAAGATCGAAGAATTTGCAGCCACGCCCGCCGGAGTCGGATTCGAGTTGCCGGAATGGCTTACGAATCTGCAAGACGAAGTGATATTGTCGCGCGTCGATAGCAAAGAGGAAAGAAGAGAAAACGATTCCAGGGACGACCCGTTTGAATCGATCCCATTCTTGCCCATCAAGACGACGCCGAGGTCCGAGATCGAACGTCAGATTTCGTTAACGTACAAGGACAAGTATTTAAAGGACTAAACCAAGTCGAGTCCTGGACTCGTTTATAACGTCCGATTTTTGTTACTATGGTTCTCGTTGTCGACGCGCTCGACGGCGAGTCCGGCGATCGGAGGATTTTATGAACTCGTCAAACGTCAAAGATTTTACTCCCAATGAACTGAACCGTCGTTTAGAAGAGCAGTACACCGAGATCGCGCGTCTGGCGGGCGGCTTAGCTCATGAGCTCAAGAACCCGTTGTCGACGATCAGACTAAACATGGATCTCTTAGCGGAAGACGTTGAGGATCTAGAAGACAGTCCGCAGCAACGCCGTGTGTTAAACAGACTTGCAACGATCAAACGCGAGACGCTACGTCTGGAAGATCTACTCAATGAGTTCCTGAATTTCACGCGCGCTCATAATCTAGAACTGATCTCCGCAGACGCCAATAAAGAATTGAAACAAGTTGTCGATTTCTTCCGCCCAGAAGCGCAGAAAGCGCAAGTCGATATCCAAGAGTATTACTCGAACGACTTGCCGACGATCCGTATCGATAAGCGTTCGTTCACGCAGGCGATCCTAAATCTCTTGTACAACTCCGTTCAAGCGATCAAGGGAAAAAAAGAAGAGGAAGCGAGTCAAGAACAGATAGTCATTCGCACGCGCCCCTGTGGAGCCGACGTCGCGATCGATCTCATCGATTCCGGTTGCGGGATGAGCGACGAAACGCTCCAAAAGATATTCGAGCCGTTCTTCTCGACGAAGATCGGCGGCACCGGTTTAGGGCTCCCGACCGTACGTAAGATCGTTGAGGGACACGGCGGACGCATGGCGATCCAAAGCGAGGTGGGACGCGGTACGCAGTTCACGCTGACGTTCCCCGCAATACCTAGCATCCCCTCCAATTGACAAAGCACGTTGAGCGCTCTAACGTCTTGATGCGACGCTCAGAACTTCACGTAAGTTTGTAGAGCGTCGCATAATCTTTTCTGGTACTCCTTTCGAGGGATCTCCACCCCTCCGAGACTCTTTGTGTGTTCGTTCAATATCTGTAGATCGAACAATTTGAACCCGCTGTGTCGAAGGCGCGTCAACAGTGTGAATAATGCGACTTTCGACGCGTCGGTCTCCGTACTAAACATCGATTCGCCGTCGAAGAACCCATTGATAGCGACTCCGTATACGCCGCCAACTAACCGTCCTTTAACTCCGCAGGAGACGCTCGGAATCATTTCGCCGTTCTCGTCAACGAGCCAGCATTCGGCGCTATGCGCGTACCCCAGTTCGTGGAGCTTGCAATAGCCGTCAAAAAATTCTTGTGTTATCCACGTCCCTTCCTGTTTGCGCATACCCGCTGTCGCGCAAGCTAGCATCACCGCCGGAAAGACTTGATCGAACGTAACGACAAACTTCCCGCTTCGCATTGTTCTTTGCAAGCGTCTCGGGATATGGATATTATCTAAATCGAAGATCGCGCGAGGATCCGGCGCCCACCACGCTAACACGGAATTGGAAGACGCAAGCGTCTCTAACGAACCACGAGTTTGGTCATTCCAACAAGCGTTCAGCGTTTTTGCGTTAAGACTTATCATTTCTTGCGGCGTATCTTGCGACTCGTACTCTACTTCCGCCATCACCTCGTCCGACTCTTCCGGCGTCTCGTATTCGTCGTCAACTTCGTCGACCGGGTAATCTTCTTCCGCGACGTCGAATTCGTCGACCTCGTCGTAGTCCCCTTCCTCGTCGTCCGGTCCGTCGCCAAACGAGATCGGCCATGGAAAAACGCCATGCGTTATCGCGTCAAGGATAAGAGTAGGCGTTACTTCGCCGCCGACGGCGAGTATCCCGTCTTCATCCGCGTTTTCTACTTCCGGGAAATACATTGAGGCAGGGATCCTAAATTGCGAAGCCAAAACGTTCACCTTATAAACCTTTTGATCACATATCGTACAAAAAACGAGGACGTCTCACTATGTTGGTGAAACGTCCTACGTAACTTTACAGCGCTTCAACGACTCGACGCGCTTGTTTTCGCTCAGTCGAGCTTGATCTTACCGAGTTCTTCCCAGATCAGAGCGCTCGTCTCGACGCCGTCGAAGAAGGAATCGAGATCGAATTTTTCGTTCGGGGAATGGATACCGTCGTCGTCAAGACCGAACCCGACAAGTACCGTCTCCGCGTCCAATTCCTTACGCAGCTTCGCGACGATCGGAATCGAGCCGCCGTCGCGAACGAAAAGCGGCTTGCGACCGAAGACGCGTTCCAACGCCGTCGTCGCGGCGCCAATGTATTTGCCGGTCAACGGCGCGACCATACCGCCGGAACCTTGGCTATAGACTAAGCCGCCGTTCTTTTCATCGTATTCGAGGTTGTCCCCCTTACCGCAACGAATACCCGCGGGAATCAACGACTTAATGAAACTACGGACGTTCGCTTGGATCTTTTCCGGGTCTTGATTCGGGACCGTACGGAATGTGAATTTAGCGGAAGCCCACGCGGGAATGATAGTCTTCCCACCTTCGCCTTGATAACCGCTCGTCATTCCGTTGATATCAAACGCCGGGCGCGCGCCGCGACGTTCGAGGACGGTGAACTCAGGTTCGCCAAAGTCGCCGACCAAGTCGAGCGCTTTCGATTCTTCTTCCGCGTCGTAGGGATTCTTTGCCAAAGCGTCGCGTTCAAGTTGCGTCAATTCGTCGACGTCGTCATAGAAATGCGGAACTTGGACCTTGCCGTTTTCGTCGATGAGCGCGTTCATGATCTTGGACAGCGCGATCGCGGGGTTGTATACCGAACCGCCGTAGATACCGGAGTGTAGATCGCGATTCGGGCCGTAGAGCTTCAACTCGAAACTCATGACTCCACGCAAGCCATACGTGATCGCGGGAATCTTAGGACCGGCGGCGGACGTATCGCTAACAAGCAACGCGTCGCAAGCCAACAGGTCGCGATTCTCTTGCTTTTCCAGGAACTTGGACAACGCGGAGCTGCCAACTTCTTCTTCGCCTTCGAAGATGCATTTCACTTGGACCGGGAAAGAACCGTTCAACGCCAGATACGTTTGCATACCGCAGAGGTGAGCGCTCCATTGTCCTTTGTCGTCGTTAGCGCCACGACAGAAGACTTTACCGTCGACGATCGTTGGTTCGAACGGGGGAGTCTTCCAATCCTCGAACGGTTCGGCGGGTTGAACGTCGTAGTGGCCGTAAAGAAGCACGGTCGGAGCGTTAGCAACTTTCGGAGACTCGGCGTAAACCAACGGATTAGATTCCGTCTCGATGATACGAGCCGACATCCCAAGTTTCTCCGTCAGGAAGGAGACCAACCATTCCGCGGTCTTTTGGATATCCGCTTTATGTTCTTTTTGGGCGCTAACGCTAGGAATACGGAGAACTTCAAAATATTGAGCGAGGAAGTTCTCTTTATTATCTTCAATATACTTCTTAACTTTGTCCATAGTAATCAATCTACTAAAAAAGCGAGGACCGTATGCGATCTTCAAGATGAGCGTGGATCGAACAACGGCATTACAAACAAATAGAGCAGAACGGATCCTGCTCTCTTATTCAAACCGTCGTTCGGAAAGGAACGAACGTTCCAAAATCAAACATTACCCCGGAGGCCAAGCGAAACCGCGACCGCCAATAATGTGGAAATGAAGATGCGGAACCGTTTGAAGCGCGTTCTTACCGCAGTTCGTTACGACGCGATAACCATCTTCCGCGATACCCAATTCCTTAGCCAGCTTCGGGATCACGCTAAAAATATGCGCGATGACCGCGGAGTTCTCGACGGTTACGTCGTTCGTGGAACAAATCTCCGTCGTCTTAGGAATGATGAGCACGTGAACCGGCGCTTGCGGCGAAACGTCATGGAACGCCAAACAAAGATCGTCCTCGTAAACCACGTTTGCGGGGATCTCTTTGTCGATGATCCGTTTAAAGATCGTCTTTTCTGCCATGGAAGTATCCTTACAGTTCTAACGTTAATCCCATATGGTCAATACCAACGTTAATCAGGAGCCGAAAACGGCAACCTTCCCTAGTATAACCTACTATCCGTAAAAAAACAACGTCACAAGAACTTGTTTTCACAAAACCACAATAGGAATTTCCCAACGTCCTCATTGCGGAACCAGTTTCAGAAACTACCAATAACTCGTCCGCAAGACCGCTCTTATACTAGTTCACGGAGCGATCCAAAGCGGCTTTCAGCCATCTTGCGATGATAAAAATATTCCCCAATACAAGTAACGCAATTCCTAAGAAGATCCCCAATGCGGTTGAAGAATAACGGCCAAAATAAAGAAATTGGCGAAGTTGCACTCCAATATATCGCGGGAATTCTGTATCGCTTAAAAATACCCAGCCCCACGCTTCAATGAGAAGCACGCTAGTCGCTAATAACAACCGCTTAGCGCAAATATACGCGTCTTCGTCGAGCGGCTCGTTCATGTCGCGTAGCCAAACACACGACCAATAACAAGCAAAAGCAAGCGACGCCCCAAACGTCGTCCACGTAAACACGCGCCAACTACGTACATCGAATGTGTGAACGATGCGCTCCCATACCTCTTGGTCAACAAAAACTGCCAAGAAAATAAGCGCGACGCCTACGACTAACATTACCGTCGACGAGCTATTCGGTTGAGAATATACGTCATGTTCGTTTGCCATCTTTTACATCCTACCTTATGGGATAAAAACGTTTCGCTCGGTTCATTAGTCCTCACGAAAACTCAGAGCGTCTTCGTGAGTCCCAAGATAGATAGATAGATAGATATAAACGGAGAGTCAGTTCTCTACGGGTAACTCGACCTACGCCCTTGGAATAAGGGCCAGGCTTCCCACTTCCCCGTAGTCAAGTCCAATTAGCACGCTTGACGATGCCGTCAAACGACCGCAAAACGCCGGAGATCGCGCGAATAGTCCGACAAGACGCGCGATCGCCAAACAACCGCGATATTTTAGTTCCTGCTTCTAGTACTTCTAAGCGTGCTCGTTAGCGTTATTTCCATTCGCATCCAAAAACTAGGAGCGTCGAGAAACATCAACGTTTGTTTTATCGCGTCTGCGCTTGATCAAGACCCAAACAACAAGTCCGGCTCCAAGCGCAGCAAACAAGACTCTCGCCAAGATTCCGACTCTATGCGTGTTAACGACCTGAGCCGTCGGCGCTTCGCTTCCGTCTCTCGTCAACCAAGACATTTTATCAAGTTCAAGACCGCCTTGGTCAAGCGATAAGACTCCGGAAGCAATCGCGGAATAGTCCACGTTTTCCCCATTACGGGAATCGACTACATGGAACCCTTCGGGCACGTCGACGGAAAAATCTTCGGGGTTTACGACCTCGTTCAATGCCAACGACTTCATATCGATCTTGTATTCGCATGATTCCTTGAGTCTACCGGTAGAAACGTCGTAATGCGATTCGATATAGACGCTCGGATAGTAGAGCCCGGTACGCGCGTGCGCGACAAAATCCTTCGCCTCATACTTCTCGACAAGATTGCCGCTCGCTATATCGTACAACTCGATACTCGGACAAACATACCCCAAGTCGGGCGCGATCACGTACCGTTGAGTAACCTTACCCTCGCCTGAAATCTCTAACGTGTAAGCCGTCGAACCGTCCAAGTAAGGCTTCGTTTCCACGATTTCCAACGCCTTAACGTCATTTTTATTGCTATAAAGCAACTTCAATAGCTTTAAAATATCGTCTTTTGTCCCCTCGTCGCCCTTTTCTTTGAGAACGCTAGTCATAATAAGCGCAAAAGGACCTCGTAAACGCCCAAATTGCCAGAATTCCGTCATTTTCCAGGATTTATCGCCGACGATCGCTTCCGAAATTGCCGGGTCAAGCAAGACGTCTTCCGGCTTCGCCATCTTAGTCAAGTTCTGAAGAGAAGGGATCTTCTCAATAGCGATCACCGGCTTAGCCGATTCCCCTTCAAAAACCGTTCGACTTTCAAAATACTGATAATCATCTTTCGAAAGGTCGAAACGGAACGAGCCGCTAAGAACTTGATTTTGCGAGTATTTATCTATAACCGACTGAGGAATATTATTTATGATCGTATCATACATAGGATCATCTGTCGGAACTGCGCTTTTCAGTATGTCGATCTCTTCTTGGATCTCTTCTTCTGATTTTTTACCTTGGGTCTTAGTCATTTTATACGATCCTTTTCCGGAAAAGATCGTAGCGCCGTGTTGCTGAGCATCTAACGCTTTCAAGAAAATGTCGACGCCGTCTTCCTCGGCAAAACAGGTCAAAGACGTAACGGCCAAAACCGTCGACAATAATAATTTCACTACGGGTTTTATCATAATACAACTCCCCCAAGGTGGATCATATCCATTGATAGTGGTTGGTTTCAACAAATAAACTTTTAAACTTTGATCTTAGTAGTCGTTCCACCGGGACGACTACGTTTCAAATCAAGTTCGGTAGACAAAATTTTGGTTCCTGCTTCTAAGCGCGTCACACCGACGGTATTCCCGTTCACGCCAAGAAACTAGGAGCGTTTGGAATTCAAACGGTCGTTTTATCACGTCTGCGCCTGAACAAGACCCAAACGATAAGTCCGACTCCGACCGCCGCAAACAAGCCCCTCGTCAAGATCCCGACTCTATGCGCGTTAACGACCAGCGCCGTCGGCGAATCGCTTCCGTCTCTCGTCAACCAAGATATTTTATCAAGTTCAAGACCGCCTTGGTCAAGCGATAAGAATCCGGAAGCGATCGCGGAATAAACCACATTTTTACCATCGCGTGCGTCGACCACATGGAAGCCCTCGAGTACGCCGACGGAAAAATCTTGTGGATTCATTACCTCGTTCAACTTTAGCGTCGTCATATCGATCTTGTATTCGCGAGTCTCTTTACATTTACCGGTGGCGACGTCGTAATGCGATTCAATATAAACGCTCGGATAGTAGAGCCCGGTAAGCGCGTACGCGACAAAATTCTTCGCCTCATACTTCTCGACGAGATTACCGCTCACCATGTCGTACAACTCGATACAAGGACAAACATATCCCAAGTCGGGCGCGATCACATATCGTTGAACGACCTTATCCTCGACCGAAATCTCCAACGTGTAAGCAGTCGAACCGTCCTCGCAAGGCTTTGTTTCCACGATCTCCAATACTTTAACGTCGTTCTTATTACTATAAAGCAACTTAAACAACTTTAAAATATCGTCTCTTGCGCCTTCGATCCCCTTTTCCGCGATCGCGTTAGTCATAAGGAGCGCAAGTGGGCCTCGTAAACGACCAAATTGCCAGAACTCCGTCATCATCCAGGATTTATTGTCAACGATCGCTTCTGAGATCGCAGGATCAAGCATGACGGCTTCCGGCTTCGCCATCTTGCTCAAGTTCTTAAGAGAAGGCGTTTTCTCGATAGCGATCACCGGCTTAGCCGATACCCCTTTAAAAACCGTTTGGCTTTCAAAATATTGATAATCATCTTTCGAAAGATCGAAACGGAATGAGCCGCTAAGATATTGTTTTTTAGAGTATTGGTCTTTTTCAGACCGTGGAAAATCCATAGCAAGACATGCGGAGTCAGACGCATTCGGCATATCCATTACTTTTGGAATCTCTTCTTCCGATTTTTCCCCTTGGTCCTTTGTCATTTTATAAGAACCTTTTCCGGAAAAGATCGTAGAGCCGCGTTGCTGCGCGTCTAACGCTTTCAAGAAAACGTCGCCCCCGTCTTCCTCGGCAAAACAAGTTAATGGTGAAACGGTCAAAACCGCCGCCAATAATGACGACGCTATGCGTTTTATCATAATACAACTCCTTTATCCCGTTCACCCCCGTCGACATTTACATGTGTCGTAACCTAGCAACACGTTACATGAAATCTTCGGTATATTCCTATCCCTAAGTATGCGTTAACTTTCGGAACAAAACTCCAAAGCGCCGCTTATATGAAACCACACAACGATTCGTTTCCAAGAATAGGAAACGAATTACCTATAACTCGAACCTTATCAGACAACGTCAACTGATTTTTAATGCCCGAGATGTTGGCGTTGTCCTCCTCTTTCTCACTTCAGTATAGCAACATTATTTCTCAAATCAAAAAAAATCTAAAAAATTTTTCTATGAGATTATTTAAGTTGTCGCAATTACCGAACTCATTTAGTTCAATATAAAGTCGCTCGACGTCTTAGGGAGAGTCTATATTTGCCTCACGTTTTTGGGACCAAACGCAATATACAGAGTAAAACGCCTAAAGAACAACGTCAAGCAGTGACGCAAAACAAACAATCAAAGAATTTCCTCCCCACCTCCTCGCACCCAATACCGCTCGGAATATCGAACGCACAAGAAAATATTAACGAGTCTTTTCTCTAATTGGTAACAACCTTACAAGAACCGTGCGACAACGCTCGTATTAAGTTGGAGCTTCTTCCCGTCAAGTTGAGTAATTTCGATCTCAACAGGTTGAGTAAACGTTCCAGGCGTCCCCAGATGCGTCAAAGAGAATTCTAGTTGAGGATGTGGAGCCTTTATAAATCGTACGTTTAGACCGTCGGAAGCGCCCTTTACCACGACAGGATCGTCTACCGGATCGTTCTGTGGTAAATATTGCCATTCGAATATCGCGACTTGTTTTTTAACAGTTTGTCCCGATTCAATAAATCCCATAGAAATAGCCGAAGGAATAGATATTATAGGAGCCGTCTTACCTTTAAGAAGCACGTGCGCCTCCCCCCAATCAGATCCTTTTCCGATCAAGTCTAGCTCGACCGAAAACTCACCCCTTTTGCGAAGGAGCTCTAGCATTAATTTCCAGTAAAACATTCTGACGATCGCTAGCTAGATGCGGACGGATCTCAAAATTGGCTTTAAGAGAAGGCGAAGGCGAAAAACTGATATTTGACGCGGATACAGATCTGATCTTCCCGGGCAAAAGAGTGAATGATTTATGTATTTTTTCTTCCGTCACAAATTGTCCTAGATCCATAACGATAGTACCGTCCAATTTTCGGAAAGCGATATTGGCGTTCACATGTAATGGCACGACCGGAACGTCGGTCGAATCCGTAAACACCATCGCCTCAAAAACATTCGGACCATATTTTCCCTTAACATTCACCGTTATTTCAACGTCGATGGATTCATTGGGCGTCACCACTTCTTTCGACAAGTTTACCTTAGAACAACCGCACGATAATTTGACATTACGAATGGCGATCGTCTTATCGCTTGTGTTAACGAGTTTAAATACGCCGACGATCTTGTCTTTATCCAGTACCGCCCCGGCGTCGTAAACAGCGGGAGCGGCGTAGAGACCGCCGGGAACAGGACGCGCTCGATTACAACCAAGCTGTAAAAAACATCCTAATATCAAAACCCAAACACAGTTAAAGTAGCTATATCGATCGATAAAAGTCTTCATAATCTCGAGAAACAATGTTTGCTTGGTTCAATAATTACTCTTTCTTACTAATTTTGGTTAGAGTAGTACTGAACAAAATAATTAATAAACCGATATATTATTCAATGATCCGAATCGCAAACGAACAAACAGTTCAACAATCACTTCTCAACTCATTTTAACAACTTACCGTCGACTCGTCGTTTATTATCGTTCTTGACGCTTGTTGTGTGGTTCCAACCTCGTCTCAATGTGATGATAACGACTTAAACAACAAAACAAGACCAATTCAACCATAAACAACAACCGCACTCAGAGTCAAAAAATCATTAACTCTGCGCCTTACCGTAATTAAATGATCGCGAAGAACCGCTCGTCTCCAATGAACACAGTTTTTGAGAAGAAAGTCGGGACCTCCAACCCCTCATCAGAATTTTCCATACTCCTAATTTTCTTTCTTTTTACCAAAAAATTTGATCAAACAGGCCGTCGCGATCAAAGCAGCCCCCACGATTGCAAACAAAACTCTTCCCCACAACCAAGTAAGCTTAGAGTTTTTACGGGCAATATAATCCGAGGTTCGCGCTTCAAGAGGCGCGGCATAAACCGTCTCGCCAGTTCCGCGTTCACCGCTTGCGGAAACAGGAATTACGACAAAATCACGTCCAAGCTCTTTGAAACTTTCTTCCGTAAAAAGCTTGGGATCGGGTCTATCAGTAGATTCAATGATTACAGAACTCAGAGAATCCATATGTTGAGTCTGCTTTTTTCCATCAACTATCGTTTCAATCGTACTATGTTTCTCGATCTCCTTAGGAAAAACTTTTCCATCAGAAGTAATCTGAACAGTCCTTGTTCCACGAATTTCATATTTCACTTGTGTTTGAGGAACAGTAATAACTGTTTCGTAGAAACGTAACGCGTAATGTTGTTGCGGATCTAAAACGATAGTCCAATTACTAGTTGCCTCATTTTGATCTTGAAGCTCAACGCCTTTGATCCACAACGCGTTTGGTAGGTCTTCATACTCGCGATATTCAATACTTTCTATTTCGTTCAGTAAATAATCGGCAACATTAGTATTAGGAATGGAACCTACCGCAAATAATGCGCCAAGCATACTGTACTTCCCATATATCACGCTCTTATCAGATTCGCTTGCGGCCTCCTTTTTAAAAAGGTTCGCGTACGGCACGCCGGTTGTGCCGATCGCCCAAAAATCGTAATAATGTTCAGGCGTACTAACAAGGACTTTCGTAATCTTATTTTTGGGATGTTCGGGATAGATCACCGTTTCTTTTTTCGGGTCCTCATACTCCAAACGCCACAGATCGTTGTCTTTGAAAAAAAAGACGCGCGGAATAGGCAAATAGCCGGACTTATCTTTTTCACTATTACTCACGCGCTCTTCGATGACTCCGGACAAACACTCGATATCCTTCGCAAGCTGTTCATGACCTTTCGCTATTTCTCGCAACAGCTCAGATTCGTTTGGCTTATCTTGCGCAAACGTTACGCCGCAAATACCACACAAACACAACAAGAGCCCCAATACGGTACGCGTCATTTTATATCCTTTTATAGAGCAAGGGTTATACTACTATTTGTTAGAAGTTCGTAAATATTACGCCGTTCCCCCGAGATATAGACTCGAAGATTCTTTCTCGGGCGTTCCGGCGATAACGACTTGAAAATTCCCGCGGTCGTTCCAACGCGTTTTCAAAGCGCCTACCTATCGATCCGCAAGTTCATTCTTTCTCTTCACTACGCGACGGCAAGACGGCGTACGCGCGTTCAATCCAAGACGACTGGGTTGCCGTCCTGCGTCGAGCTCAGATTTCGCCAGTTTTGGATATCGATCGAGTCGGAAAAGAACCGTGCGGAACCGTCGGCTAGCGCGGCGTTCACGCCGTTGCGATGGCAGCTTCGAGCCGCAAGCCGGAACGGTTCGGTATAACCCGCGGAAACACAAGGGAGGTTCGCATAAGGAACGTCGACACATTCCGCGATCCTGTTCTCCAACAGGTCGGGTGACGGCGAATTTGGGCCCACAAAAGCCGTAAAGAACGCGCTGAAACCGCGGAAAGTCAGACCGCGACTATCGTCGTCAAATCCCTGCAATCCTTCTGAGAGCAGCAGCGTATTAGAGGTTCCGTCGACGATCGACGTTAGTTTGACGTTGCCGCCGGTCGTGAGATCGTAGTTTCTGATCACCGGCGGGTCGGCGTTAAAATCGTTCTTACCCCCGCGAATCACGCCGAAACAGGCGCCCTTATGCTCGACTGTTTCCGCGCTCGTCTCGTACCTGTCGATCCATCAATTCTTCTTCGCGTTTTGAACGCCGTCCCCACCCCAGCCTTTCTGATTAGTGGGATACAGCGCCGTCGCGCCAGCACATACGACGTAGTTCAACTTCGGCCAAGTCACTTCGGATCCTATCCATTCGGTAGGCGAATCGCTAGGGCAAGTGTAACATCTCAACCGACTGTTTTCCGACGAGAACGCAGCCCTGTTGTTGTAACTCTTCCCGTTCTCTTCGCCAATATCGCTATATGTTATGCCCGCGCCAAAATTAAGCGCTTGATAACGATTGTTCTCTTCAAGAAAAGGAAGCAGAAAGTGGTTCCATGTGCACCAATTCACCCCCTTAGCCCCGACGGGCAACTGTCCTTTATTCACGTCGGCGTAATTCAGCATGGCTAACGCGACCTGTCTCATATTGCTAAGACACTGCATACGCCGAGCGGACTCGCGCGACGCCTGTACGGCGGGGAGCATTAGCCCGATCAACATACTGATAATGCCGATAACGACAAGTAGTTCAATAAGCGTGAACCCGCGTTTAACACGACGATCGCCGCCTAAAATTCTCAATACCCCTCTCATAACTCAGTCTCCATAAATTGTCGGAACGACGTCAAACGACTATCGTCCGCTTGTCGCGATAAAGACGTTTCTAATATAAGAAACGCCGCAGATAAGCTCCGTGACGCGGTCGACAAATATCGATCGCAATAAAGAAAGTTTGTGCAGACGCACGGCGACATTACGCGATGTTCCATATCTAGTCCAAACGCGAAACAGCCTTACTCACAGCGTGTAGTTTCGTCTTTTCGTAGCGCGTCCTTCATTACTCCGCTCTCGTCCATACGCGCGACATATGTAGCGTCGTGCGCCGTAAGTAGTCGCGCCTACTCCTCAACGCAACCTCGTTCATCACCCGACTGAAAACAAGCGCGTTGTCGTGAATTCTCGTCACGACCTCGCTCTTTCCGTCGTGAAGAAACTATTTCTCTAGCCTTTAGTATACTAAAAAAATCTCTCGATTTCAGCCAAAACTAGCGTATCACAAATATTTTTATAATTTTTTCTAATTATACACAACACGCGCCGCAAGAAATAAAAAAGATCCCCGTAATCTACCACAATTACGGGGACCTCTATATCTATCCTTTCGCTCGACCGATCGAAGCGAGCGCACGCCTCACTGAACGCTCGCTTGTTTCAGCGGCTCGATCAATAGTTTTCGGCGCAGATCTCGAAGTACGCTTTGGGATGCGCGCAGACCGGGCAGACTTCCGGAGCCTTCGTACCGACGACGATATGACCGCAGTTACGGCATTCCCAGACCTTAACTTCGCTCTTCGCGAAGACTTCTTGAGCTTCGACGTTGTGCAGCAAAGCGCGATAGCGTTCTTCGTGACGCTTTTCGATAGCGCCAACGGCGCGGAACTTCGCGGCGAGGTCGGCAAAGCCTTCCTTTTCGGCGGTTTCGGCGAAACCGGCATACATGTCGGTCCATTCGTAGTTTTCACCCGCGGCGGCGGCAGCCAGGTTTTCAGCGGTGTCGCCCAAGCCGCCCAGTTCTTTGAACCACATCTTCGCGTGTTCTTTTTCGTTATTCGCGGTCATTTCGAACAACGCGGCGATCTGTTCGTAACCTTCCTTCTTCGCCTTAGACGCAAAGTAGGTATACTTGTTACGAGCTTGCGATTCGCCCGCGAAAGCGGTTTCAAGGTTCTTTTCGGTTTGAGTACCGGCGTATTTATTAGCGGCCATAGTATTATCTCCTTCTTGCTTATTTGCAACGTTTTCTTGTTTCTTCGCAACGACCTTCTCAAAGTCGGACGCGGGATGCTTACACAATGGGCAGACGTACTCCGCCGGCAATTCTTCGCCGACATATTCGTATCCGCAGATCGTGCAGCGCCAGATCGTTTGACCGTCCGCGGTCGCGCCAACGACCGTCGGTTTCGGCTTGATATTGTTTTGGTAATATTCGTAAGTGGCTGACGGGCGATCGTTTAACGTTTCCATCTCGGTAACTTCGCCGACGAACATCGTATGCGAACCCAGATCGACCGTCTGAGCGACGCGAACGGCAAGATACGCGTTCGTACCTTTGGTAACGTAGTAGATCCCATTTTCGCCGCGTTTACAGTCCGTAAAAGTTTCAAATTTGTTAACGTCTTTACCGGACTGGAAACCAAAATGTTTGAACAACTCGAATTGCGCGCTCTGACTCAAAACGCTTACGGTAAACACTCCGGTCTTCTTGATCATATCGTGCGTGCGATTCGCTTTATTCACGCAGACGCTGATCTGATTCGGAGTCGAAGCGGCTTGTATCGCCGTATTCACGACGCAACCGTTATCGCTATCTCCGTCTCGCGCGGTCAAGATAAACAAGCCGTAACTCAATTTGTACATAGCTTTATTATCCATAACTCGATCTCCTCTATATTAGAACGGTCGCTCTTCTTCTTTCGCCTTAGCCGCGCATGTCTCGCAAATATAACGCACGCATAGCTCATAATCAACGATCGCTATTCCCGAAAGTCGCTCGATGTGCGAACGCAGATCCCCGACTTCGATATCCGTCATCTCGCCGCAGACCTCGCATACCTTATGCGCGTGCTCCGCTACCGTTATGTCGAAGTAGTCCGGTCTCCCGGGCGCCGAAACGCGACGCAGTATCTTGGCGTCTACCATTATGCCAAGATTACGATAGACCGTAGCCATCGAGATATTTAGACCGCTACTGCGGCACAATAAATAGATCTCGTCGGCAGGCATATGGCGACAAGAATCGCGAATGACTCGTAGTATCTCGTCTCGCTGGGTCCTCATCCTCTTTTCCTTTACTATTAAGAATGATTCTTAATCGCAATCCTACTACATAATACCTATCTGTCAACTTCCTTTTACAAAATTTCTACAATTTTCTTCACGCCGCCGTCTATATCGCCGTAATAAAGACGCGCGTAAAATATTGTAAACACGCTTGATTCGTGTTATAATATCCGGGAGGCAGATCTCGTCGTGAGGTCTCGCAACTAGACTGCCGCGGAAAGCGCGGTTGCTCCGCTTTTGCAAAAGGAAACGCGTCTATGAACGTCAAACGATTTTTCTCTTCGTTGCTTGCCGTGTTGATAGCGTCGAGCGCTCACTGCTTCGCGCAAGAATCGACCTCTTGCTTTGTCGAAAATCCTTCTTTTGAAGTCGCTAACGAAAAGAACGGCCCCGAGGGTTGGAAAGCCGACGCCAACTACTTCAACATCGACCTTACGGAAGCGCATAGCGGAAACGCGTGTTTGAAATGGACACGCACTGGCGACGATTACCGACTCTGTTCGCAGTCGATCTCCATCAAGCCGAACGACACGTTCCACGTCTCCGCCTGGGTCAAGGCTAAGGACCTCGTCGACGGTAAAGCGCATATCTGCGTTGAATGGAACCATCTGGACGGAACCTGGTACGGCGGTTCGTATTTCAGCGGTATCGGAAGTACCGGAGACGACTGGATCAAGGTCGAATGTCGCGGAACAATGCCCCCCGACGCGCAAGGCGCTCACGTCAGTTGCTACGTCGACAAGGGCGCTACCGGGGTAGTCTATTTTGACGACGTCGAAATCTCCACCGTCATCCCGACGCTCTTCACCGCCGCGACCACAAATCTGTATCGTAATCAATCTGTCGGCGGCCCCGTCGACGTCTTTGTCGGCTACACGCCTTCGATCGAAGCGGTCGATTTCCAGACGCTCTCACCCACGCTCAGCGTCGTCGACGCCGACGGAAAAACGCTCGCTGCGCTCAAACCCGCCGAGATCGGGTACGATTTCTATCGCTTCAAGCTCGATTCCTCGAAACTACCCGTCGCTAAATACTCGCTCGTCTGCGTCGCGACCGATCCGCGCAAAAACGAAAAAGAAACGCTCGCGATCGCGTTTGAACGTCTTGAAAAGTTCCCTGCGCGTAAGGCGTACATCGACGAACACAAACGTCTTATTCACGAAGGCGAACCTGTCTTCCCGCTCGGCTTGTATCTCTCCGGCGCGCCGCAAAACGCTATCGACCTTATCGGCGACTCCGCGTTCAACTGCGTTATGCCTTACGCCGCCATCTCGCGAGAGGAAGTTGACAAACTCTACGAAAAGGGCGTCTTCACGATCTACAGCGTCAAAGACGAATACCCGACTCTCCGCAATATCTCTATGGAGGAATGCGACGCGCGCGTCAAAAAGACCGTCGAAGAATTCAAAAACTGTCCTGGCGTCATCGCGTGGTACATCAACGACGAACTACCGACGACGCTAGTCGACCAACTCTCCGCGCGTCGCGACCTAATGCAAGAACTCGATCCCGGCAGACCGACCTGGATCGTCCTCTATCAAGTCGACGAATATCGCCAATACCTCTCCACTTACGACGTCGCGGGGTCCGATCCTTATCCGATTCCGAACAAGCCCGTCTCCCTCGCAGCGGACTGGACTCGCAAGACCAACCAAGCCGGGTTCGGCGCCCGCGCGGTATGGCAAGTTCCGCAGATCTTCGACTGGGGTTCCTATTACCAAGGCGTGAACAAGAAAGACTATCGTGCTCCTACGCTCGACGAAATGCGCTCCATGTCTTGGCAATGCATTGCCGAGGGCGCGAACGGCTTGATCTATTACAGCTTCTTCGATCTTGAACGCATGGACAAGACGGAAGCGGACGGCGGACGCGCGTATATCGCCGAGCCGTTTGAGGAACGTTGGGCGGACGTCAAGACGATGGCGCAAGAGATCGCCGACCAAAACTCCATCCTCACCTCCGCCGGGAAGACGCTCGAGATCGCGCCGATGACGCGCGCCGACGTCGCTTCCACCAGACTCTTCGGAACGCCCGAGGGAACGTGGCTCCTCGTCGTCAACAAGACCGCGGAACCGCAAACGCTTCGCTTCGGGATCCCCGAAGACGCCAAGCTCGTCGAGACGCGTCTGGGCGCGCCCGCCGAACAGGAAGGCGAATCGATCTTCGTCGAACTCGGCGCTTACGAACCGCGCCTTATCTTAATCAAATAAGTCGACTTGATTCGTTCACAACTCAATAGGGAAAACATGTTTAGAAGTTTGTCGCGTCTCTATCGCTCCATCCCGATGGTAGCACGGATCCTGACCGCCTTTGCGCTCGGGACCGTCTTAGGACTCGTATGTTCGTTCTGTGGTTCCGACGCCGTCGACAAGGTCGTCGCGTTCGTTCAACCTTTTGGCGGCGCGTTGATCTCGTTGCTGAAGATGATCGTCTTCCCGATCGTATTCTTCTCACTCATCGTCGGCGCGTCGTCGTTACCGCTGAACAAGTCGAGCAAACTTGGCGTTTCCGTTATCGGATGGTATTTCCTCACAAGCGTCTTCGCTACGATTTTCGGAATTGCGCTCGCGTTGCTGCTCGATCCCAATATGAACGGCGCCGACGGAATATCCGAGCGCTTCCGTGAAGGCGCGCAGGCGTTTCAGACGTCCGGCGGCTCCGACGGCAATCTCGGCACGTTCTTCGTCGGCTTGTTCATGAACCCGTTTGAAGCGCTAGCAAAAGGCCAGTTTCTCCCGATCGTCGTCTTCTCGATCCTCGCCGGCGTCGCTATACGTTCGGTCCTTGATTCCGAACGCGACGACGAAGAACGCAAAGCGCTCGTACTACTTCTCGCCGCATGCAAGGGATGTCAGACCGTCTCGTTCAAGATCGTCGAATGGATCGTCGAATACTTCCCACTCGGCGTATTCGCCTTGGCGTTCACAAACTTCGCGCTTTCGGGCGTCAGTCTATTTCTCCCGTATATCAACATCCTGTTCTGCGTCGTCGCGGGCGTGCTCGGCATGATCTTCGTCGTCTACCCATTGGCGCTATTTATCTTCTGCCGTGAGAATCCGTATAAGATCGTTGCGAAACTACGCCTCCCCATCCTCACCGCGTTCACCACGCGTTCGAGCGCCGCGACGCTCTCCGTCTCGATGCAAACCGCGAATAAACTCGGGGTGGACGGTTCGTTGTCGAGCTTCTCGCTCCCGCTAGGATGCACGATCAACATGGACGGGGTATGCGTGCATTTGCCCGTCTTCGTCGTCCTCGCGTCCAACCTCTTCGGGGTGCATCTCTCTCCGACGACGTTGATCGCGCTACTTGTTTCCGTCGTCTTCGCGTCGGTCGGCGCGGGCGGCGTTCCCGGCGGTTCCGTCTTCTTGCTCTTCATGATCCTCGAAAACGCGGGGTTCAGTTCCGAACAAGTCATGGCGATCGTTGGACTCGCGCTCGGCGTTAACCCAATACTCGATATGTTCGAGACCGCATGCAATGTGACGGGCGACAACGTCTGCACGTACATTATTGCGAAACGCGGAGGATTGATACATAAAAGCGAAAACGAGTAACGTTTTTGTTCCCATTCTCTAATCAAAGCGAACGGCTCGATCGTCTATACGGTCGGGCCGTTTTTTGTCCGCGCCACGCTCGTCTCTTGACCAATACGGAAAGAATCGCTATCCTTCACTGGGGATATTTATTATAGCCGTATTATGTCAACACGGACAAATTGGATATGAACAGCGACTACGAACAAGGACCGATACTTCAACGCTCAAACGCGTTTAAATCACGCGTCGCGATCGTGTTATGTCTACTCGCCGCGCTCTTTTCGTCAACATTTGCGGGCTGTGCGCATCGTCAACGCGATCCGTTCGCGCCCAAGAAAGGATTGGCGGAAAAACTCGCGGAAAAACGCGAAGCTAGACGCCCCAAAGAAGCCGTCGAACGCATCCAAGCTCAGACCGAGCTCGTCTTGCAACTTGACGGTCATATACGCGCTATGCGTTTCGCGTCCAATAGCAAACGTCTCCTCATCGAACGTAGCCTCGCCGGCGACGACTACCTCTTCGATTACCCCGAAGCGTTCGCCTCCGTCGGCGCTCTGGCGGAAGAAACGCCCAATAGCGTCGGATGCGAACTATGGAACGTCGAATTCTCCGACGCGCGATTAGAACAATTCTCACCCGAGAAGATCGGACTCATGTCCTCCACATACGGTTCCGCCGCTTTCGACGCCTCAGGAGAACGACTCTTCTGGATCGATCGCGCACCCGTATTTACCGCGAAAACACAAAACGCTTCCGCCGTTATGCGCGGAGCCGCGCCCGACGACTACGGCGTATTGTTCCGCTCCTCGCGCAATAAGGTCGACGAAGAAGAGGTCGAGCTTCCTTCCGCGTTATTCGGAGCCGATACCGCCGACTTCGCGTCCTACGTCCCCACGTCCGCCCCCGAGTCCGCGCGCAACGCCATCGCGCTTGGCGCGTCCCAAGTCCTCACGAAACCGCTCACATCGCGCACGATCGCCGTTACCGAAGAATTCGAGGTCGTAGACGAGACGGTCAAGCATATGCGCGTCGCCGACGAAACGAAGAACGCCGAATGCGTCTGGATCTCGCCCGAATCACAGTGGCTGATATGTCGCGCGGGCGTTAGCGGACACTTTGACGCGCTAGAACCTAGTCAAGAACTCAACGCCGAAGTCGATCCGCAGTGGACGCTCGTACTACTACGCGAGCGTCGACGCGTCGTACATTTCCCACACGCCCTCAAGATGAATTTCGACAGCGCCACTTCCGACGAAAAGATCGAAGGTAAGATCGCCGACGTGCTCGCCGTTTCCGATAAAGGCGATCTCGTCGCGACGCTCGTCGAAGAAATAACGCCTGAAGAAGCCGAGTTCTCATTCGGCGCCGGTAAAGCCTATACGAAGACGGATCCGCGATACAAGATCGTTATCTGGGACCTTAACGTTCCCAAAACGGTCGATTTCGACAAAGCCAAGAAGCCGCTTATGGCGTTAGAAGTCGCTCAGATCTCCGTCGCCGCCCCGATTCCGCGCAAGTACTGCAAGTTCTCGCCCTCCGGCGAATTCTTTGCCGCGCGCACGGAACCGCGTTATATCACCGTATGGCAGTCCGGCAACGGCAAGCTCTGTAACGAACTGGGAGAGCACAACGGCGTGGTATGCGATTTCGCGTTTGCACCGCAAAGCGCAAAGATGATCGTCGGGGTCAAAGCGCGCGATCATGCGCAAGTCGTGCTGTGGGAGATACGTCAAGGCGTAGTACACCGAACGCTCGACGACCTGCTGAGCGCGTCTAGCTCCATCGACGCAGTCGCGTTCGCACCCGACGAACGCAAAGCATACTTCGCAAACGATCTCGGCGAGGTCAAACGCTGGGATATCCACGCGCGGTAAGCGCCGCGGCCTAGCGCTTAAAAACGCGTCCTTGACTTTATCTCGGGCGCGTTTTATAATTTCGCTCGCGGTCGTTAGAGGCTAGCGCGATTCAATACCTGGAGACCAAGATCATGGAAAACACGGATAAAACGCAGGAACAAGAACCGATCTTGTTCAAGGGGCGTATCTTCAACGTCGTCGAGCGCACTCAGATCGGACGAAGCGGCAAGACGCTCAAACGCCAAATCGTCAAGCACCCCGGCGCCGTCGGCATTATCCCGATCCTACCCGACGGTAGAGTCCTACTTATCGACCAGTACCGCGTCTCCGTGCAACGCAATATCTTCGAGATACCCGCCGGAACGCGAGAGATCGGCGAAGATACGATCGTTACAGCCGCTCGCGAACTCATCGAAGAGACCGGTTACCGCGCGGGCAACATCGTTGAGCTACAACCTATCTACACGTCTCCCGGCGTCTTGCAAGAAGAACTCGTACTCTATCTCGCGACCGACCTCGTCGCCGGCGAGAGCGCGCCCGAAGACGGTGAAAAGATCGCGCTTGCCCCAAAGACTTGGGAAGAGATCGACGCGATGATCGACGCCGGCGTTATCATCGACGCCAAGACGATCTCCGGATTATGGTTAGCAAAACGCAAACTCGGTATTAAATGAGCGTCCGCGCTCCCAAACTCACCTCTGCAAGGACAACGGATCATGACTATCAAAAACGGTTCCCCACAAGTTATTCTGACCGGTTTCGCCGACGAATGTTCTAATACCAAGACGATGGTCGAACAATTCGCGACCTTTGCCGCGCTCGGCTTGCAATACTATAGCGTCCGCTTTGTCAATCTCGGCGACGGCGTCAAGAACGTTATGAAGCTGACAAAAGAAGAGATCCACAGCGTCCTGGAGATCCAAAACGACTACGGTCTCAACGTCTCCTCTATTGGCTCCCCCATCGGCAAGATCAAGTTGCTCGACGTCGAAGACGGCTCCAAAGACGCTTATATCCCGTTTGAGCAATACCTTAACGAAGACGTACGTCACGTCTGCGAGATCGCTCAACAATTTGAGACCAAGCTCATCCGCGGGTTCTCGTTCTATCAACCCAAGGGGGACGATCCGAAGAGATACGTTTCCCAGGCGGTCGACCGACTCGGCAAGATCGCGGAGATGTGCCATCGCTACAACCTGACGTTCGGGCTGGAAGTCGAAGCGAACCTCATCGGCTGCAACGGCTGGATCCTCGCCGATATCTATCGCCAAGTCAATCATCCCGCGATGAAACTCATCTTCGACGCCGCTAACCTCGTCGTCCAAGGCTACACCACCGCCGAGATCTTCGAACAATACGAAGCGATGAAGCCCGGTCTCGGCTGGATGCATATCAAAGACTACTCGAAGACCGTCGTCGAAAACAAAGGCGGACGTCAAGACGAAGACAAGATGAAAGGCTTTGTGCCTTGCGACCAAGGCTATTCCGGCCACGAAGCGATCCTACGCGACTTCGCGAAGATACTACCGTCGCTCACCGCCTACGCGGAAAGCCGCGGCGTCCCCGGCGTCTTCCTCGATCTCGAACCGCACGTCAAAGGCGGCGGCCAATTCGGCGGATTCAGCGGCTGCGACGGTCTTGGCGTCGCGTTGCGCGCGTTATGCCGCACGCTCGATTACGTCGGGATCGACTACCATCTCCGCGATTTCAACGACATTCGCGCCGCGCGCGGGTTCTGATCCGTTTTCGCGCCTAGCGTTCTAAAAACAATAACGCGAGACAAGTCCAACGACCTGTCTCGCGTTTTCATTTCTTGACGCGTATCGCTCAACGCGCCGTACCGCCGGAAAAGAGAACGCGCAGCGGCGCAAAGAGCCAACTAGACCCAAAGTACCCGACGAGCTTATAGATAACGGTCGGGATGCAGACGACGCTAGGAAGCCAATGTCGATGCAGCGACCGCAGCGACGTGTCGACGACGCGTTCCGCGCGTTGCCAGAGGAAGAACGGAACCGTCTGCTTAAGATGCGAAAAACGCATCGTTTCGGCGTCATGGAACCCCGTCCGCGCAAATCCCGGACACAGCGCTTGTACGCGCACCCCGAACCGCCCGACGTCGCATTGCAGCGAGCGCGAAAACGTGGTCAGATACGCCTTCGTCGCCGTGTAATCCGCCGCTCCTTCCCCCGCAAGGAAACTCGCGATAGAAGAGACGTTCACGATATATCCCGCGCGACGTCGCAACCCCTTCGCCTTCATTGGGACCAACGCCGCGCGACACAACCTCATCGGCGCTAGGCAATGCGTCAGGACCATCTTCGTCTCGACGTCGAGAAAGACGTCTGGAAACTTCTGGTTTCCGCCGAAACCGGCGTTATTGATCATATATAGCAGCGTCGGCGTTTCTTCCAAGCGCTTCTCGACGCGTTCGACGTCCTCTAACACGCTAAGATCTGCGACCATACATTCGACCTCGACCTGATACTCGGCGACGATCTCAGCTTTGACTTCTTCCAACTTCTCCAACCGCCTGGCGACAAGCAGTAGATCGCATCCCTTAGCCGCCAAACGCTTCGCATATATCTTACCAAAGCCGCTACTAGTCCCCGTGATCGCCGCGACAGGACGCGTTGCGCCTATATTCGACATCTATTCGCTCCTTACTTGTGTGGATATCTCTTTTACAAAAATAATACCCGAGTCTTTGACCGCGACAAGCGCGCTCCGATCGTGGAAAACCAAAATTCTACGAATTTCCTCGTAATTCTCGTTCCGCCGCGACAACGCCGTTTTCGGCGGCGCATTCGAACCATTTCCTCGCGAGTTTGCGATCGACGCGAACGCCATGTCCGTAACGCAACGCCATAGCGTAGGCGTATTGCGCGGGGGCGTTATTGAGTTTTGCCGCGCGCCGGAAGCATTTTGCCGCCTTAGTGAGATCGACGTCGACTCCGATACCGACGGAATAGCATAACCCCAACTGATACAACGCGGTCGGCTCGCCTTGTTTCGCGGCGCGGCGGAACCATTGATACGCGAGTCGCTTATTCCCGCGTACCCCGCTCGCCCAGAGATAGCACAACGCCAAAGCGAGCTGCGCCGCAGCGGAACCGCCGTACGCAGCAGATTCATAGAACTCGACCGCTAGCTCGCAGTTTCGAGCTACCCCGCGACCTTCCTCGTACGCCCGACCGAGTTGATAAGCCGCGTCCGCGTTGCCCGCGCTCGCCAACGCTTCCAGTTCCTCGACGTCCAACGCCTCGTCGCGCGACGCCGACGCGATAGCGCCGGGAATATAGCGTTCGCGCTCCAACTCTGTCGCGCTCTCCGCGTTTGGCGCCTTCTCGTGCACGCGTTTAACACGCTTAACACTTTGCTTACGTTTGTCTTCCGACGTCTTATCCGTGTTTACGCGTTCTTCCGACCTGTTCGTCTCATCCTCGACTGCGTTAACGCTCTCTTCGCTTTTGTTTTCGTCGCTCTCGTCAGGCGTCGGTGACGTTACGTCAATGCTTATCTCTTGTTCCGCCACGACTTCCTCGTCGTCGAGACGATCGTCCGCTAGCGGCTCTTGTTCGCGTGATTCTACCTCTTCGCCAAGTTCCGCACGCTCGTCAGAAATCGGTTCAGCGTAATTCGTAAGTTCCGCGCTCGCGATTTCTATGTTCGCTTCATCACGGAGATCCGGCGCATACGCCGACGTACACTGTTTCTCCCGGTTATCAGCGTCTTGACGTTCGCGCTCGCGTTCGTCGTAGAACGCCCGGAAATCCGCTAGCCCGACCGTACGCAACAAAAACATCTTAAATTCCGGAGAATCAATATCTTCAACGATATCGTCGCGTTTGACTTTTTTCTTCGCGCGCGGCTTCCGCGGTTTCTTCGGCGCTTTCGCGGGTAATCTCGTCTGCTCGACGGCTTTCAACTCGCGCTTCTCAACGCACGGCGACTTCTTGCTCTCCTCGATCGGAGCGTCCGCGCCCTGTAACAGCGGAAATTCGCGCGTATTATAGACAATTTCCGCGTTGGGTTCCGCGATCGCGTAGAGATATCGCAGTTCTTCAAGTCGCGCTTCTTCAGCGATCTGCGCTTTACTTTTTCTACCCACGTTCGCTCCTCCAATTCTCAACTATTCGCGTTGGCCATAACGCTCTCGCGATACCCTAATTAAACCGCGACACAAGAAGAAGTCAAGAAACGAAAATAATTATCAAAAACAACATCTAGTTTTCCATAAATCACAATAAATATGTCGATAATTTACTAGAAAAAGAAAAGAACTATTGTATAATAGGCATTTAGATTTCCGACGCGGCCAAAAGTAAACCGCCAAGAAAAAAAATAGGGCCGCGTCTCGGAGGCGCGGCCAAGGGCGTATAAATACGTTGCCTTACGCAGATTTCTCTACTTACTAAGACTGTAGGGAATTCTCGCAAAAGTACAATAACCTTACTATACGCCTCGTTCGCGTTTCGTCAAGCGCTCGTCTTAAGATTTTTGGCACGCCTCCCGTAAAGTCACTAAAATACTCGGGGCGCCTCCAAAGGAATCACAATGGATCACAAACAGCATTACGACTACATTCTCGGTCTTGACTTAGGCGTTTCCTCTATCGGTTGGGCTATCTTACCCGCCGTTGTACCGGAAGACGGCTCCCCTATCCGCGTCGACTCCGACGCTATCAATATCGATACTGTCCACAGCGGAGTCCGCATCTTCGAATCCGGGATGGCGGGTGGCGACTCTGCCTACCAGAAGGGCAAAGAAGAATCGCGTAATCTCGAACGTCGTTCAGCTCGCGGGATCCGTCGACAAACCTGGCGCCGTAAACGCCGACTCACAAAATTATTCAATCTCTTACTCCGTAAAGGGCTCTTGCCAAACTACGACGACAACCGTCAAAAGCTCTTCAACAAACTCGACAAAGAGCTCTGGGACAAATTTGCGCAAACCGCAACTCAAGAAGAACGTCGCCGCCTTGCGCACGTCTATCTGTACGTTCTTCGCGCGAAAGCGTTGTCGGAACGCGTCGATATCTTTGAACTAGGGCGTATCTTCTACGCGATCGCGCAGCATCGCGGGTTCCTCAGCAACAAAAAGGACCAAAGCGCTGAAAGTCAGGATTCGACGTTTAAAGAAGAACTCAAGAAACTACAAGAAGCGATCCAAGAGAACGCGCGTTCGTTAGGCGAATACCTCTCCCAGATCGATCCCGAATATATCGAAACCAAAGCGGACAAGTCCCAAGACACGACGCGCCTCCGTACCCGTAGACTCCTTCGCGCGGAACTCCTTGAAGAATTCGAACTCGTATGGCGTAAGCAAGCGGAATTCTATCCTGAGTTGCTGACGAAAGAATTCTATCAAGAGCTCCATAACGCGATCTTCTTCCAACGCCCGTTGAAGAGCCAGAAAGACCTTATCGGGAAATGTGAATTCGAACTCGGAGAACGCTGTGTTGAAAAAGGCGATCCCGTCTTCCAAGAATTCCGTTATTGGCAACGTCTGCTCGATCTCCGCATCATCGAACGAGACGGCGAAGGTCGTGAAGTCAAGCGCGAATTGACTCGCGAAGAACAAGACAAGGTCGCCGATTTTCTAACCGGTAGTTCAACAGTAACCTACGCGGCGTTGAAGAAATTGCTCAAATTGAAAAAAGACTGCAAATTCAATTTCGAATTCGACGAAGACAAAGACAAAAAAACGATGCCGGGGAACAAGACCTACGGTAAGATCCTGAAATGCTTGGCGGACAACGAATACCCCGTAAGTCCGCAAGAAGACGTTCTCGAAAAGCTCGCGCGTTTCATCCTCGAATACGAAAAAGAAGACGCGCTCGCGAACAAGATCGAAAAGACCTTCCCCGATTTTCCGCAAACTGTCTGTCAAGAACTGGCGAAACTTACGTTTGAACCGGACTATGCGTCGTTGTCTAAAAAAGCCGCGCAGAAGATCCTCGCTGAAATGAAAGAAAAGCGCGTTCCGTATAAGACCGCGTGCGATAACATCTATCGCGAGCTCATGGAAGCGCGTAGCCGCGAAAAGAAGTTCGACCTCCTTCCTCCGCTCCAGTATTCTCCGTATCGCGGGATGTTCGTTCGCGACGACGTCATTGGCGACGTCCGTAATCCCACCGTAACACGTACGCTAACGGAAATGCGCAAGGTCGTCAACGCGATCGTCAGAGAATGGGGAAAGCCCGCGATGATTCGCGTCGAGCTTGCTCGCGATCTTAAGAAGAACCGCGCCGCTCGTGAAGACGCAATGAAAACCAATCGTCAAAATGAGAACGCGCGAACGAAAGCCCAAGAAGAACTTGAGCGCTTACAAAAAGAATTCGGGGTTTCATTTGCGATCACGCGCCGCGATATCGACAAGTTCCTTCTCTGGAAGGAATGTAACCAAATCTGTCCCTATACCGGCAAACAGATCGATTTCCCGTCTCTTTTCGGGCCTACCCCGTCTTTCGATATTGAACACATCATCCCGTATAGTCGTTCATTAGACGACTCTATGATGAACAAAACGTTGTGTGAATCGCGAGAGAACCGCGAGGTCAAAAAGAATAAGACGCCGTTTGAGTGTTACAGTTCCAACGACGCCAAATGGGTCGAAATATTAGATCGAGTCGGTAAGTTCAAGGGGGACCGCGGACGCGTCTACGCTAAGCTCCGACGTTTTCAACAACAAGTTGTCGATCCGAACGACTTGCCCGACCGTTACCTCAACGACACGCGTTACGCCTCTCGCTTAGCGCTGCGTTACTTAGGCGTTCTTTACGGCGTCGACCAAAACGGGTACGAATATCTTGAAGCGCCCGAGGGCGAAGAACGTCCGCGCGGTCGTAAACGCGTTCAAGCGGCGACCGGCGGTATCTCGGCAATGCTCCGCCGCGCTTGGGACCTTAACCACATTCTCGGTGAAGACGGTGAGAAGAACCGCGGCGACAATCGCCACCACGCCGTCGACGCATTCGTTATCGCCGCGACAGACGCAAGATTACTCCAACTTATCAATAAAAACGCCGCTATTGTTGACGACTCAAGCCACAAGATCTTATACAAATTGTTAGAAGACAAGATCGCCGAGCTGAGACCCTGTAACGAGTTCTGGGCCGTCGTCAAAAATTCGATCGATAAGTTGATCGTATCGCATCGCGTCGATCGCAAAGTCTCCGGACCTATCCATGAAGCGACGATCTTTAGCCCAACGCCTAATCCGAATAACGCCAATGAACGCTGCGTACGGAGATCGCTGTCGAATATCTCCGCTAAAGACTGTGAAAATATCGTCGATCCGCAGATCAAACGCGTCGTTTTGGAAAAACTCAAAGAAAACGGCAACGACCCGAAAAAGTTCGCTACCAATCCGCCGATCGTCTACACCAGAGGCGGTAGAACCATCATCGTCAAGAAAGTTCGCTGTTGGGACAACGCCGTCAAAGTTACGCTTGGGAAGGATCAACGCGTCGTCAAGACCGGAAGTAATCACCATATGGAAGTTTTTGGTCCGATCGACAAAAACAGCAAGTTGAAGTGGAAAGCCAATATCGTCACAATGCTCGAAGCGTATCGTCGTAAGAGTGCAGGCGAACCGATCGTTCAAACTCACGCTGACGCAGGATACGAGTTCAAATACTCGTTAGCGCTCAATGAGGCGATTATGACTCACTTCGGAGACGACGAGAAACCTAGTCAGCTTTTCATTGTTCGTACTGTTTCACAGGAACAAGGGGGACGTATTGGCGCTTGGCTTCACAACGACTCCAAAGGAGACATTGTAAAATATAGGCCTCTTATTAACGTTCTAAACAGAGACCACGTCGTTAAGGTCCGTATCGATCTTCTCGGTAACATCAGTATTGTGAAAGACTGATTTCCTCACTACGGCCGAGCGCTTGTTTTCCAAGCGTTCGGCGTATATTCTTAGATATCATGCCGCGTAAAGAATTGATAGTCTCGGGGTATCGAAGCATGTACCTTGTCGTATTTTTCGACCTTCCGGTCATACGCAAAGTCGACCGCAAGGAGTACAGAAAGTTTCGCAAAACGTTGCTCAAAGACGGGTTTCAGATGGTCCAATACTCCGTCTATTCGCGATACTGCCCTAGTCAGTTCGTCGTCGACCAACATATGAAGACGATACACAACGCGTTGCCACCGCGCGGAGGCGTGCGCATCGTCCCAATGACAACGAAGATGTACGAGAGAATGGAAGTATTTCACGGCAGAGAGCGGCAGGCGTCGGAAAAAGAACCTTGCGGGTACATGTTTTTCTAACGCCAATACTACCTTTCAACTAAAACAGGAAACGCGCTTGTGGCTTCCGGTAACATTTTAGATTTCTCGCTCAACGCGTACAAACTACGCGTCCGCGACCGTCGACTTCAAGTCCAATACGACGGCAAACTCCAAAAAGAGATCTCCATCGACGATATCGCCGTCGTCATACTCTCGAACCCGCGCATCACGATCACCGCTCACGCGCTACAGGAGCTGATCGAAGCCGAGGCCGTCGTTGTATACTGCAACAAGCAGTCGATCCCTATCGGAATGACGCTCCCGCTCTTCGCGCACCATGAAGGGGGCGAGCGCATGAGGACGCAGATCGACGCGATGGGCAACTTGCCGATGAAGAAACGGCTATGGAAGCAGATCGTTAAAGAGAAGATCAAGAACCAAGCGCGGCTCTTATTGAACCTATTCCAAGACGACGCGGGCCTCATGGCGCTCTATCAGGGCGTCAAGAGCGACGATTCCGATAACCGAGAAGGCGTCGCCGCAAAGAAATACTGGGCCAAGCTATTTGAAGGCAGACGCTTCAAGCGCGATTACGACGGAAACGATCCGATCAACGCCGCGCTGAATTACGGCTACGCCATCTTACGCGCGATCGTGGCGCGGTCGATCGCCGCCGCCGGCTTGATACCCGGGCTCGGAGTCGGACATATCAATACCTACAACGGATACGCGCTTGCCGACGACATCATGGAACCGTTTAGACCCGTAGTCGACTACGCCGTTTACGGCCTACTAACGAAAGACGACCTCCAAAACGAGCTGACGCCCGAGACCAAGGCAAGGATCATCGTCCATATCACTTCTCGTTACCTCGTCAACGGGTTCCAAGAAGCGATATTCGAAACGACGACCAAAGCGGTGGAATCGCTCGTTCGCGTTTTTGAAGGTCGTTCTAACGAGATCGTCTTCCCGACGCAAATGCCGTTCGAACCGATCTACAACTATCAGGTCCCGATCTTCTCCCCAACGCCAAATGACGACAAGGAGAACGACGGGAAACAGGGAAAAAGATCCAAACAAAAACCGCCGTTTTGAAAAACTTTTTTCAAAAAAAATGAGTTTCAAACCTAGTTTTTTTGCTCTCGATCAACGTTTTTTTCGCGTTTTGCCGGCGTGCAGGAGGCGCAAGTCGCTGCGTTTGACCTCGTATTTTACCGAGTCAAACGCACGCTTGCATGCCCCTCGGGGAGGGGTAAAATTGTACTTTTACGAAAATTCCCTGCAAGCCATAGCACGTTAACGGACGGTATCGGCGGGGTTGACATTGTACTTTTACGAAAATTCCCTGCAAGCCATAGCGTACTTATCGTTTTTATCGGCCCTGAGAGAATTGTACTTTTACGAAAATTCCCTGCAAGCCATAGCCATACTGCGCAAACTTGAAGTTCTGTTCAATTGTACTTTTACGAAAATTCCCTGCAAGCCATAGCTTGTAACGGCCTTGATATTATTAAAACGAATTGTACTTTTACGAAAATTCCCTGCAAGCCATAGCATGGAGTCGATCGGGTTCTCTTGCGATCGATTGTACTTTTACGAAAATTCCCTGCAAGCCATAGCGCGCCCGATATCTTAGAACTCGATCGCTTCATTGTACTTTTACGAAAATTCCCTGCAAGCCATAGCCCACCACAACGCCCGCTTCCACGCGCCGGGATTGTACTTTTACGAAAATTCCCTGCAAGCCATAGCGAACTTTCGAGCTATACCCGCGATACTCGATTGTACTTTTACGAAAATTCCCTGCAAGCCATAGCGCGTCTCCGACATTGAAACAAAGTGGGGAAATTGTACTTTTACGAAAATTCCCTGCAAGCCATAGCTAAATCTATAACAACTCTTAAAGAGGTAAAATTGTACTTTTACGAAAATTCCCTGCAAGCCATAGCGCTTGCGATCGCCGCGACTTCGCGCAATGGATTGTACTTTTACGAAAATTCCCTGCAAGCCATAGCCTAGCGCGCCCGTGAACGAGAGCCCGCCGCATTGTACTTTTACGAAAATTCCCTGCAAGCCATAGCCGTTGTTTTGTTTTGGTTTGCTGACTTCAATTGTACTTTTACGAAAATTCCCTGCAAGCCATAGCCTATCACGATTACTCCTTCGCGCCTATCAAATTGTACTTTTACGAAAATTCCCTGCAAGCCATAGCCGGTTTCCGACAATGTCGCGCCGCCTGTCGATTGTACTTTTACGAAAATTCCCTGCAAGCCATAGCCGTTCCTTTATCGTCGCGCCGCGCGAACAAATTGTACTTTTACGAAAATTCCCTGCAAGCCATAGCGAGCCCTCGCGACGTGATACAGGGGGAATTATTGTACTTTTACGAAAATTCCCTGCAAGCCATAGCTATGGAGTGCGTTGAAATGCGTCGGCGTTCATTGTACTTTTACGAAAATTCCCTGCAAGCCATAGCGCGTCGACGTGGGGCTTTCGCGTCAACTTCATTGTACTTTTACGAAAATTCCCTGCAAGCCATAGCCGTTCTCCTAGTGATATTGTAGCTACGGTGATTGTACTTTT